>CAVZTF010000001.1:0-370285 GCA_963778185.1 uncultured Gammaproteobacteria bacterium
TCGCGAGATCGAGAAGATCGTCGACTGCCACACCGGGTTCGCATCGCAAGAAGCGGCGCTCGACGCCGTCGGACGTCCTTCGCGCCAAGCAACTCGGGTTCTCGGACCAGATGCTCGACGACCTGACGGCGTCGCCCCGTGGAACCACCCGCGCGGTTCGACTCGCGGCCGACATCCGTCCGCACCTGGCGCAGATCGACACGACGGCCGCCGAGTTCCCGGCGGTGACCAACTACATGTATTCGACCTACCACGCGACTGCTGTCCGAGGCCCCGGTCTCGTCCAGTCGCAAGATCCTGATCCTGGGGTCCGGCGCCTATCGCATCGGTTCGAGCGTCGAGTTCGACTGGTGCTGCGTCAACGCGGCCAAGGCGGCCGCGGCCGCCGGCTTCGAGACCGTCATGGTCAACTTCAATCCGGAAACGGTCAGCACCGACTATGACGTGTGCGACCAGTTGATCTTCGACGAGATCAGCCTCGAGTCCGTGCTGGAACTCTGCGATCGTGAACGCCCGCATGGTGTGGTCGTCAGCATGGGCGGGCAGTTGCCGAACAACCTGGCGTCACGACTGTCGCAGGCCGGGATACCGATACTCGGAACCACGGCCGCCAACATCGATCGCGCCGAGGACCGTTCGAAGTTCAGCGCGCTGCTGGACGCCCTGTCGATTGCGCAGCCGCGCTGGGAAGCGCTGGAGGATGCGAGCGACGCCGCCAGCGTCGTCGAGCGCCTCGGCGGGTTCCCGGTGCTCGTCCGTCCGAGCTACGTCCTGAGTGGCGCGGCGATGAGCGTGGCGCACGAACACCACCAGTTCGAGGCGATTCTCGGACGGGCGAAGCGCATTTCGCCGGATCATCCGGTGGTCGTCTCCAAGTTCGAGACGCACGCGCGGGAGATCGAGATCGATGCGGTGGCCGACGCCGGCCAGGTGGTGCTGTGGGCGATTTCGGAGCACGTGGAGAACGCCGGTGTCCACAGTGGTGACGCAACGCTCGTACTGCCGCCGCAGAGTCTCTACCTGCCCACCATTCGCCGGGCGCGCGATATCGCGGGCGAGCTCGCAAGGGCGCTGGAGATCACTGGCCCGTTCAACGTGCAGTTCGTGGCGAAGAACAACGAGGTCAAGGTCATCGAATGCAATCTGCGGGCGTCGCGTTCGTTCCCGTTCGTCTCCAAGGTGCTCGGCGTCAATTTCGCGGGCGAGGCGATGCGGCGCATGCTCGGCTGCGGCACCGACGCGACGGTCAACGTGCTCGAGCTGAATTACGTCGGAGTCAAGGTGCCGATGTTCTCCTTCGGGCGCCTGCACGGGGCCGACCCACTGCTCGGCGTCGAGATGGCCAGCACGGGAGAGGTTGGCTGCATCGCGAGCGACATGCACGAGGCGCTGCTGCTCGGGCTGATTTCGACCGGGTTCCGCGTGCCCAGCCGCGGGGTGCTGCTGTCCCTGGGCCCAAAGGTCGAGAAGTTCGCCTTTGCCGACGAGGTGCTGATCATCCGGGACGAATTGCGCCTGCCGATCTTTGCGACCGCGGGAACGGCCGGAATGCTGCGCGATATGGGTGTCGATTGCCACGTCGTCGGCAAGACTGAGGCGAGCGCGGACAGCGCCATTCGTGCGATCGAGGCGGGCTCGATTGATCTCGTGATCAATATTCCCCGGACCTACGACGATGAGGGTCGGCCGGACGGCTTCAGGATCCGGCGTGCGGCCATCGATCACGGCGTGCCGTTGATCACCGATCCGCAGCTTGCGCGCACGGTCATCGAGACGCTGCGGCGAACGAAGGGCCGGGCGATCCTGCCGGAGTCGATGGATCGATACGTGAAGCGGGCGCGAGAAGCCGCCGGCCGCGCCGAGCGCAGTACCCCGGCCGATCTGACATAAGCCGATCGCTGCACGTCCGTTGCGCGGTGACCGATCGCACGACTGCATCACAGATTGACGGTTCTGCTGCGGTTATGGACACTTGAGGCTGAGTTCGCGTCCGGAGGGAGCGGCGTCGCTCAGTCTGGGAAGAAATACGTAGATGAGCGACCAGTACATACTCGGGATCTCGGCCTACTACCACGACAGCGCGGCTGCCTGCTGCGCAATGGCGAGATCGTCGCCGCATGCCAGGAAGAGCGATTCACCCGCAAGAAGGGCGACGCGAGCTTTCCGCAGCGAGCGGTGAACTACTGCCTGGAGGCCGCGGGCATCGCGGTGTCCGACCTGACGCACGTCGGCTTCTACGACAAGCCGCTGCTCAAGTTCGAGCGCATTCTCGAAACCTACATGGGCGTCGTGCCGCGGGGCTTCCGTTCCTACCTGATGGCGGGTCCTCTCTGGATCAAGGACAAGCTCTACATCGATCGCCAGCTGAAGGATTCGCTCGGCTACGACGGGCAGGTGCTTCTACGCGGAGCACCACGAGTCGCACGCCGCCAGCGCGTTCTTTCCGTCGCCGTTCGAGGAGGCGGCGATCCTCACGATGGACGGTGTCGGCGAGTGGGCGACGGCCTCGATCGGCGTCGGCCGTGGCAACGACATCGAGATGCTCAGCGAACTGCAGTGGCCGGATTCGCTCGGCCTGCTGTACTCCGCCTTCACCTACTACACGGGCTTCAAGGTCAACTCGGGCGAGTACAAGGTCATGGGACTCGCTCCCTACGGCGAGCCGAAGTACGTCGACCTGATCTACAAGGAGCTGATGGATCTGCGGGAGGACGGCTCGTTCCGCCTGAACCAGAAGTACTTCAACTACCTCACCGGCCTGACGATGACGAACGAGGCCTTCGACGAGCTGTTCGGCGGTCCGCCGCGGGTGCCGGAGTCGAAGCTGACGCAGCGCGAGATGGATCTCGCGCGGTCGGTGCAGGTGGTGTGCGAGGAGGTGATGCTGCGCATGGCGCGCACGGCGCACAAGCTGACCGGCCTCGATCGGCTGTGTCTCGCCGGCGGCGTGGCGCTCAATTGCGTCGGCAACGGCCGCCTGCTGCGCGAGGGGCCGTTCAAGGAGATCTGGATCCAGCCGGCCGCGGGCGATGCGGGCGGCGCGCTCGGCGTGGCGCAGCTCATCCACCACCGGCATCTCGGGCAACCGCGCACGGTGACGGCCGGCCGCGACTCGATGAAGGGTTCGTACCTCGGGCCGGCGTTCTCGCCCGAACAGATCGAGGCGTACCTGAAGTCGGTCGGCGCCGTCGTACGAGCGTATGGCGGATCCGGAGCTGTTCGACCGGGTGGCGGCGCACCTGGCCGAGGAGCGGATCGTCGGCTGGTTCGACGGGCGCATGGAGTTCGGTCCTCGCTCGCTCGGCGCCCGCAGCATCCTGGGCGATCCGCGCAGCCCGCGCATGCAGGCGCAGATGAACATCAAGATCAAGTTCCGCGAAGGATTCCGTCCGTTCGCGCCGTCGGTGTTGCGCGAGCGGGTGTCCGACTACTTCGAACTCGACGCGGATTCGCCGTACATGCTGCTGGTCGCGCCGGTGAAGAAGGAGCGCTGCATCCCGCTGACGGCCGCGCAGCACGAACTCTGGGGCATCGACAAACTGAACGTGCCGCGCTCGGACATTCCGGCCGTCACGCACATCGACTACTCGGCGCGCGTCCAGACGGTCACGAAGGAAGCAACGGCCGGTACTACGACCTGATCAAGGCGTTCGAGCGGCGCACGGGTTGTGCCGTGGTCGTCAATACTTCGTTCAACGTGCGCGGCGAGCCGATCGTCTGCACGCCGGAGGACGCCTACCGGTGCTTCATGCGCACGCACATCGACGTGCTCGTGCTCGGTCCGTTCGTGCTCGAGAAGTCCGCGCAGCCTGAATGGAAGGAGACGCAGGAATGGCAACAGGAATTCCAGCTGGACTGACGGCGGCGCAGGGGCGCCGGTTCGGCCTGACGGTCGGCGGCGCATTCCTCGCGCTCGCGGCCTTTCTCTGGTGGCGCGGGCACCTGAAGACGGCGGCGGTACTTGGCGCGCTGGGCGGCGCGCTGGCGCTGGCCGGCGCTGCTCGTTCCCGCGACAGCTCGGGCCGGTCGAGCGCGGCTGGATGCGGCTCGCCCACGCGATCTCGAAGGTCACGACGCCGATCGTCATGGGCGTGATGTACCTGCTGGTGCTGACGCCGTTCGGCGTCGCTGCGGCGTGCTCTTCGGCGGAAATCCGCTCGTGCATCGCCCGGGCGACACCGGCTTCTGGCAGCCGCGCGCCGGCGGGTCGCAGCCGCGGCAACCTGACACGACAATTCTGAGGGGTAACCACATGGGTCTGTTGAGCGAGCTGTGGCACTACATGCGGGAACGCAAGAAGTGGTGGCTGCTGCCGGTGATCATCGTCATGGTCGTGCTGGGCGGGCTGTTGATCTTCGCGCAAGGGCTCGGCGCTGGCGCCGTTCATCTACACGATTTTCTAGGCGGCCTCGGCGCCGCGAAGCGATGCGGCACGGGGCGTGGCGGCCAGCGCCGCGACGTGCTGCGGTTGCGACATCGGTCGGCAGGCACGTGTGACGTGGGGCGAGCAATGAGAAGGTTCGTCTCGCGCTGCTGGTGATGACGGGCGCCGCGCTTGCGGCGATGCTGTATCCAGCAGTTGGTGGTCGAGGGCTCCCTCGGGCCGGCCGCGCTGGTTGCCGTGTGCGTGCTCGGCGTCTTGTTCCTCAGCCTGCTGGCGACGCTGCTGCTGTCGCGGACGCGCCACAAGGAAACTGTGGCCAAGGTCTGGCTGGGGCGGTCTCCGCCGCTGCTCGCCTATGTCGTCATCGACGTGGTCGGCAGGCTGGATCCTGATCAAGCCGCTGTCGCCGCCGCTGGTTCCGGATGAGTATCGGCACCACAAGCTGGTGCCCAATTCGCACGCCGAGTTCCGGCAGCGCGACTTCGCGTACGTGCAGAGGGTCAACAACCTCGGACTGCGCGGCCGCGACACGACGGTCGAGAAAGCCGGCGGGCACCTATCGCATCGTGATGCTGGGCGACTCGTTCACCATGGGCAAGGGTGTCGAGGACGACCAGACGTCTTCGGTTCTGCTGGAGCGATCGCTGCGGCAGAAGCTCGCTGCCTGCGGCGGCAGGCCGCTCGAGGTGTTGAATGCGGGCGTCGACAGCTATGCGCCGGTCCTGTCGTTCATCCAGCTGAAGACGGGACCTGGCGCAACTGCAGCCCGACCTGGTCATTCTCAATCTGGACGTGAGCGACCTCGTGCAGGAGGCCGCCTACCGGCAGCAGGCCGTCTTCGGAGACGGACGGCGAGGTCGTGGCCGTGCCGCAGCGTACGGCCGATGATTCGGTCGTACGAGAAGTTGAGGGACTGGACGGGACGGCACCTGTTCTTCACGAGGGTCCTACTGTTCTACGCCAATCGCACGCTCGGCCATCGTGAGCTGACGGTTCGTGACGTCGTCATGGAAGCTGACCCGGAGATCGTTGCGCACACGCTGGAAGGCGACGTGGACCGGCGGCAGCAGTGGAACGACATCTTCGACAGTCTCCGGCGGATCAAGGCATACGCGGATCAGCACGGAATGGAGTTCCTGTTGACGGTCTACCCGTGGGCCCATCAGATCAGCGAGACGGAGTGGGTGCCGGGTCGCTACGTGTTCATGCCGAAGGAGCGAAGCCGTCCGACACGAGCTTGAACACCATCCGGGAGCTGGCGCAGGCCAACGGCATCGAGTTCCTGGACCTGTTTCCGGCCTTCAGGTCGTACGCGGGCAGCGACCCGTTGTACTTCAGCCATGACATGCACTTCACGCCGGCCGGCCAACAAGTCATGGCGCGCGGTATCGAGGAGTACATCGAGCGAACCCAATTAAGTCTCCTGGTGTGGACGCCGGTAATGCGGACTGATTCGAGCTTGTGACGCCACGACCGCCAACCAAAGTCGCGCCCCCCGTCGTCGAAGTTGATTTCGGCAAGCGCGGGCGCACACCGGTAGCCGGCACTTCAGCGGCGCCTACCGAATGCTTGGACTCGCGTCTGCGTAAACGACGCCAGTGACGGAGCGGCTGTCCTTCAGCCGCAGAGGACTGCGTACAGTGCAGGCATCGACGTGGAAGTGGTTGCGTGGGGCAACGATGGTGAGCGAATCGTCGCATGCTTATTCGCTGCTCGTGCGATAGACGGCACCGAACAGATAAGCAGCCAGCGAAAATAGCGGACAGTCGGTAGAGTTCATGTTGTTCAGCCTGCGGCCTTGTGGAATGCGAAACCAGCGGTGGTTCTATGTTCACTCGACCTGCCTTTTGCCCGCTGAATGTCGTGCCAACATAGGCGTACCAACTCGGTATCGACGAAAGCGTCCTGATGACCGTATCCGACGGACTGGCCTCGGTCGAGATCAGCGCCGTAGTGAGGGAAGCGGGCTCCGAAGGACGGCGTCACCGTGGTAAGGACCGAAGATCGGAAACTGTCTCGCATGCAGTTATAGTTGACTGAAGTTCGTCGGCTCCGAAGTGGAGTAAGGAATGGAACTGGACCACGTTTGTATAGCGGTGCGCTCGATCGATTCCGCAATTGTGAAACTCACTTGTCTTCTTGGCTACAAGCGGAGGACAGCGCGAGTAACCAATTCCCGGCAGAAGGTAAACGTGGTGTTTCTCTCGAAGCCCGGGTCGATCGACATCAAGCTGATCGAGCCCTCGTCCGAGGACTCGCCGTTGTGGGCGTCGCTGCGCAAGGGCGAGGGCTTGCATCACCTTTGCTTCCGGACCGACGATACCGCCACAGCACTCGAGGACCTCGCGGCCGCGGGCTGCGAGTCCTGTCGGCCCCGGCTCCAGGGGAGGCATTCGACGATCACCTCATCGCGTTTGGCTACGCGGGCTGCGGCCTCAACATTGAACTGATCGACACGGACGAACGACGCGGGCTTGGTCACCCGGTCGAACGGTCGGCAACTAGCGGCAGGGTAGCGGGCGTTGAGCCACCGCTCCGGACCTCCAGAAGTTCGGCTACCCAGGCCGGTTCCGAGAAGACGTGGTTCGCGTTTGGGATGACGTGCACCTCGTAGAGATGTCGGAGGTCGCGGAGGCGCGCCTCGTGGTGACTCTCGAAGTTCTCGGCGAACTGGTAGCGCAGCCTGTCCGCTCCGCTGAAGAACAACATCATCGGCCTCGCTGACTCGAGCATGGCCATGAACGCCGACGCAAAACGCGGATTCGTGCGATCGGCTTCCGACCTGGTCGGCCAACTCTCGATTCCGGCGTCGCCGACGTTCGAGAGGCCATTGCTTGATGACTTTCCAGATGACCTGGTAGTTCGACTTGACCGGAGAGGAAGCGCCGCAGGGACTTCGGATCGTGCGAGCTTCCTGGGGTAGGCGACCGCGGAGCGACTCGAGTTGCTGCTGCGTCAGGACTTCGGCCCAGTTCTCCGGGCCGCCCTCCAGGACCGTCGGCAGGCCCATGCCCAGCAGGCACTCGATTCGCGAATCGACCTCGGCCGTCGCGAGCGCGCTGATCGAGCCCCCGCACAGGCCGGATCCGACGAATCGCCGGATGCCGAGTCGCGTCTGCATCCAGTCCATCGCGGCGATCGTGTCGCCGACGTAGCGGCCGGCCTGGATGGAGTTGTACATGTCTGCGAGGTGGCGCTCCGAGAGTTCGCCCTCCGAATCGCCGAGGCCGTAGTAATCGAACCGCAGGACGTGGAATCCCAGTGGCACCAGCCGCGCGGCGATCTTCAGGTAGAGGCGGTGCGGACCGACGCGCCCCTTGATGCCCGGCGACAGCAGCAGGACGCAGACACCGCGCGCGACCGATGCGGTCGGGCTCGTGCAGGATCCCGTGCAGCAGGTGCCCCTGCGCGATTGCGGAAAGGACACGCATCGGATTCGCTCACGGCGCGACCCCCAGGGCCTCGAGACTGACGCGCGTGAGTTCCGGGGCGCGCTGGTAGAAGGTCTTGATCTCCTTCCAGAACGGCTCCTCCTGCACCGTCACCAAGCGGCACCGGGCGATGCCTCCGCCAGCGCCGCAAGCTCCGGCTTCGTCGGCGCCTCGCCCTGGCTTGACCTGGACGATCAGCAGTCTCCCCGCGAAACGTCGGCAGCGCGTCGTGCAGCCGGAATTCCGATACCTGTCGGAACAGAGGCTCGCGAGCTCGTAGCCTTCGATGTTGACGGTCTCGCCTCGGCCGAGCCGCGCCACGAGCGCGTCGCGGTTCTCGACGACCTTGCGGTGCAGCGCCATCTGGAACATCAGGTTGAGTCGCAGGACGGTCTGCATGTACGCGGCTCCGTCGATGACCGGGTCCCACAGCACCAGCCGGGATACGTCAGCTCCGGTCGCGGCCACGGCGCGCAGCGACGCTGGCGCCGAAGCGTAGTCCGAGCAGGGTCACCTCCGTCGACCGACGGATTCAGTGCGCGAACGGCGTCGACCGCCAAGCAGGCGTCCTCGATGCGCGTCTCGAAGTCCGCTCTGTTCGAATTCACGGTCGCTGTCGCCTTCGCCGCGAAAGTCGAAGCGCAGCACGGCGAAGCCGGCCGCCGCGAGCTCGCGGGCGAACGACACGAACACCCGGTGCGCCCAGAGCTTCTCCTCGCCCAGCGGATGGCACATCACGATGGCTCGGGACGGCGGCTCTTGCGGGCCGATGGAGCGCCGCGAAGACACGCTCGCCTTCGAGGTCCAGGAACTGATAGTCCTCGTGCATCAGGGGATCCTGATGTCGTTTGCCGGCGCGATGATACCGTGGCGGCTCAAGACCGGCCCGTCAGTCGATACCACGCCAGCCCGAGGTACTCGTGGAAGGCGAGATCCGACGCCTGCAGGTGCACCGCGCTCGTCGTCCAGGACGCGTGCCGGGCATCTCTCGGCAGCTGGTAGTCCGTGGGTGCCGGAATCGGCAGCCATGCCGTGCTTGCGGAACACACCCACGGCACGCCTCATGTGGCCGGCCGAGGTGACCAGGAAACGGCTGTGTTGCCGATGAGCGACGCGAGGTGTTTCGCGCTGGCGGCGGTGTTGTTCGACGTGACGTCGATCGTCAGACGGCCTCGGGAACGCCGAGCACTCGCAGTTGCTCGTCCCATGATTCGTGGCGGCGGTCCTTCGATCCGGAAACGATGACGCGGCAGTCGGGTCGAGCGGACCGCAGGTTGGCAGCCTCGAGAACTCGGAAGGCGGCCGAACCGTTCATCTTGCCGCTCAGCGGCAGGAGGGGATCGTCGGCGGCATATGCCGTCAGCACGACGATCGCCTTGGCGTCCGGATATCGCGCGGGTCCGCAGACAGGGCAGGGTATGCGTACTCCAGTGGGACTCAGCAGCAACGTCGCGATCAGTCCGTTGCTGAAGATCAGGAATACCGCCGCGGATGCGGCAAGCAACAGCTGCGCGATGCGCCGGGTCCGCCGGAAGAGAACGGTCGCCAATCCGGCCAGGAACAGGAGGGTGGCGAATCCGGACGGCACCAGCACGTGTTGTAGGCTTGGATCATGCGGCGCCTGCGGATCAGAGGACGGACTGCATCGACCGCCGCACCAACCGCGGAGGGCGCGGACAGCCGAAGGTCGGCCAGACACTAACGGGAGGCGCGACCCAGTTCGCAACTCCTTGCTCTGCAAATTCGGGCCTGTGACCCAAATGGCGGGGTTCGCCGACCGGGACCACGCAACGGCGCGTGTGTTAGGTTAAATCGATCCGCACCGCCGTTCGACGAGGTACTCTCGAGTCCTCCGGTATCCGGCGAGCGAGCCTTGATCCTCGCGCGTGCCCATGAAAGTCAGCGTTCTCATACCTACCTACAATCGCCGACGCTATCGTCGTCGATGCCGTTCAGAGCGTGCTTGCCGCAGGAATTACGCCGACATGGAGATCATCGTCGTCGACGACGGGTCGACCGATGACACCGAGTCAGCGCTGGCGCCATATCGGTCCACTATCCGCTTCTTCCGAACCGCGAATCAGGGTCCGGCGATGGCGCGCAACGTCGGGATGCGGGCGGCCCGCGGGGAATACGTCGCCTGGCTGGACTCGGACGACCTCTATTATCCGTTCAAGGTCAAGCTGCAGGCGCAGTTGCTCGACGAGTTGCCGGACATCGGCATGGTGTACTCCGAATTTCTCAGCCTTCGACGAAAACGGGTTCTGGGATGAATTTCATCTGCAGAAATACCATGCGTCCGCGTATCGGGGCAGGGGCATGGCATTACGAGGAACTCTGTTTGCGGAGAGTCGGCCACTGCCTGAGCTCATGACTCGTGCGGGAGTTGGCCATCCGGATCTCGCGAGTTGGGCCGACAGGAGGGTCTATCTCGGGCGATATCTACGAGGCGTATCTGTTCAATACCGTCGTATTCACCAACAGCATGATGTTCCGCCGGTCACTGCTCGAGACAGACGGGTCTTCAGCGAGAGAGCGATTCGGGATGTTTCACGACCTGGAGTTCGCCTTGCGCCTCTGCAGGAAGTGCGAAGGTCGCCTTCATGGACGTGCCCGACCTACAAGCTTCGATACCATTCGGATCAGATATCCACGACACGCAGGCCCCAAGGCGGGAAAGTGGCAATCACGATCCAGCGTGACCTGCTGCGTGTCGCCAGGCATCACCTTCAGGCCGATTCGCGATCTCTATTGCCCGTAACCGCGCAAGATCGATCGGCAACTGGCCAGGCTTTGCCGTGCCGTGGCGGTACCGCTGCTTTCGTATGACGGTGGGACTCGCGCACGAGAACAGTGACTACCCGGTACGCGCCAGGCGCTACCTGAGAAGTGCCGGCAGTATGGCCAGGATCGAACGCGTGTTGTACGCGCTGACCTACCCACCGCACGCATCGCGAGACGAGTGGCGTTCAAGCTGATGAGCATTCGCCAGGCGTTGACGTCGCGCAAGGCCGACTCGTGATCAGGGCGGAGGTCGTCTGGGATCTTCGGCAGATTGGCCCGATGAGTCGCGGACGAATGGGCGGCGCTCGACCGCATCGGGCTTTGCGAGCCCAGCACGTCGCTGGAGTGGACGCGCGCGTGCTGGCGACACACGTGGCGAGTCGGATATGGTCTTCGCCGTCGTATTGCGCTCCGCGGCTCGCGCCGTGGCGATCATCCCCGCCGTCATACGGCGGGAGCGAATTGCAGGACCGATCGACGCCGCCACGCTGTATCCACTGTGTGAGCTTACGACGGCACACAGCGACTTCCTGCGCGCATCCGACCAGCCGGCCATCGTTCCGGCATTCTTCGCCGCCATCGCAGCAGCTGCCGTGCCGTTGGGACATCCTGCGGATCGGCCGATTGCTCGAGTCCAGCCCTATGGCGCGCCAGATCATCGGGTACCTCGCGGGCTCGGGTCTGGCGTATCGCATTCGACGCGAGCAGCCGTCGTTCATCCTGTATCTCGAGCAGAGCTATGCAGCAGTTCCTCGCCGCCCGCAGCGGCAAGTTTCGCAACTATTGCGCAGGAAGACTCGCCAGCTCGAAGCGGCTGGGAGGTCGGCGTGCTGCGGGCGGGAGCAGATCTGGGGGTGGACGAGGCCTACAGCCACCTGCTCGTGATCGAGGAGCGCAGCTGGAAGCATGCCCATGGCACGGCGATCTCAGCGGTGCCGCATCAGCGTGAGTTCTATCGACTGCTGTGCGACGGTGCTTCACGGACCGGGCGACTCCACCTGATGTTGATGTACCTGGACGATCGCCGATCGCCTTCAACCTCGGCATCACGGCGGCGGATCGCTATTCCTACCTGAAGACCAGCTTCGACGAGAGTTTCGCCAGCTCGAGTCCCGCCACGTGCTGCGCGCGCGTCTGGTCGAGACGTCTGATTGGCGAAGGCATCAGCACCCTCGATTTCCCCGCGGAACCCTACCGTGGGAGGAGCAGTGGACCGACCAGCTTCGATGGCACTCGTCTGTCCTCGTATTCAACCGGACCCCTCGCGCCTTGCTGTACCGGTTACTCGTGGGGTTGCGCGACCTGTCGGGCGGTCGCGGATCCTCGAGCGCGTGCGCTATGTCGATCCACGCGAGCACGAGGCGGGCGATGGCCGCACGGCTAAGCCGTACGTCCGATGGACTCAGTCGACGTTGCGAGGCCGACGCGAGCCCCTTGGTCGTGCGCCGACCAGAGCGCTACCCGTGCGGTCGTGGCCGCGAGCCGCGCCGCCAATGGAGTGGGGATAGAAGATCAAAGTCTGGAGAGGCTTCTCGCCGGTGCTCCAGCCGACCTGTTGGTCGTCACCGGCACCCAGGAACTCGTAGGCCTTCGCGGCCCCGCATGTGGGAATCCTGGACCATTTCCCACAGCAGCAGCCGGCCGGGGGAGGCCGCGCGCCACCGTGCGTCGTAACCGACCTTTAGCTCCCAGGTGCGACTCGGCATAGCAGCAGGCCGAGCTGCGCCGCCACGGCGCGGCCTCCGCAGCGAAGGAAGCACATCCAGAGCTGACCGCGCGCGGCAAAGCGGTGCAACACCTCACGGAAGAACTCCTCCATTCGCGGATGCGGCGACAAGGGCGCTGCCGGCTGCCATTTCCAGCTCGAGGCCTCCACCGCCACGAATTCATCAAGTAGGGGGCCGGTCGCGGCCGGATCGGGGTCAGCGATTCGAAAGTGACGACGCCATCGGCTGGCAAGCTTCGCTTCGCTTGCGAGGAAACCCGGCGCGGCATTCGCTCGACCGTCCTGCAGGTACGCGTCCCAGGAGTCCGGCAGGTCTACGCGGCGGCACGGGGAACT
The DNA here is from genome assembly GCA_963778185.1 of uncultured Gammaproteobacteria bacterium. Classification (GTDB taxonomy): domain Bacteria; phylum Pseudomonadota; class Gammaproteobacteria; order Steroidobacterales; family Steroidobacteraceae; genus RPQJ01. Next base: position 12,662 of record CAVZTF010000001.1, read on the forward strand.
GCGCACGCTCAGTAGCATCCCGACGCCGCGATTGCACGCAGGACCGTCGCCAGTTCGCCTTCGGCCGGCACGCGCTGCAAGGCCATCGGACGACGCAGTGCAACCAGGTAACGCGCCAAGTTCGCGAAGTGCGTCGGCGTCACGGAAAAGCACGTCGCAAGGCTCGTAAAGCGGGTGCTGCCGATGAACTCGAGCCAACGCGTGCCGCCACGTCGAACCTCGACCAGCGGCGCCGCCGCCACGAGGTCGTCGCCGCGCCAGACGGTAGCGACCCGCAGCCGCTGTTCGCGATGCAACGTGGCCGCCGCCGCGGCAAACCAGTCGTGCGACAGCAGTGGTTTCGTGGTCGCCGCCAGCTCGTCCCAGGCATGGCAAGAGCCTCAAGTCGGCCGGCGTCTCGATCATGCGCCTCGTGAAGGCGGCGCTACGACGTCAGCGTCTCGCTCGCAGCGGGAGTGACCACTGGGGCGACCCCGTCCCCGGTGACGCGTCCGACGCGTGAGTCGTGACGCAGGTGACGTGAGTGCCCTCAGGGCGCGGTCTTAGGCCCCATCGAACCAATGTGCGATTTGCCCGGATCAGGCTCATGAATGCCAAGTAGTGCCATCGCCGACTGAAGATCCGCAGATTGGCGTTGGTGCGTTGTGTGCTGGTGTAGCGGTCCTTGAATGGCTCGGCGCCGACCGTGAAGTCGAGTTCCGCGAGGTCCTCGTTCCAGCGCGTCTCGTATCAGGTACGACAGCAGGACGTTGCCGGGCGACTGTCGTGCCAGCGTCGGGATCGAAGCTGGGCTTGTACCAGTACAATCGATCGCCGAACTCGAAGCCGAAATGAAACGCGACCGGCCGCCCGGCGCACTCGAGAACCGAGAAGTGCAGCCAACCGGCGGGGAGCATCGATTTGGCCAACGCGGCATAGAACGTGCGGACTTCGGGCCGAATGAATGACCTCGGCGGCGGCCGTACCCCGGCGTCGCTCGATGTACTGCTCGAAGAACAGTGGCAGGTAACGCTCCACCTGCGCGATGGTGGAGCATCGTGTGAAGGTCAAGTTCGCCGTGACGCTGCGAGCCGCTTGAGGCGTCGCCGAAGGCTGTAGCGATCGAGCCATTGCCGGATCTCGGCGGGACGCGAGGCAATCTCGAAGGTCGGACAGGCGACCCGCTCGAGATCGGTCGCGCCGAGGCCGAGCGAACGCATGATGACTGGCAACAGCCGCGAATGTGGGCGACTCCATCGGTACATTGCGAAGCACCATCATGTCCCACTCGTCGCGACTGCTCGAACAGGTAGCGGGCGAGCAGCGGCAGCAACTCGGCCGCACGCTCGCCCGAGGATGAAGTCCTGGTAGTCGGCATTCGGGAGTTCCGACAAACTCGAGCCGGCGCAAGCCCAGCGCGGCGAAAGGTCATGAGTGGCGCTATGCCAGCGAGCGCATCACCGTCCCACACCGTGACGAGAAACAACTCGCGATCCTGGCCGAAGGCGGACCACCAGCACTCGAACCACTCGTAGGTCTGGAATACGTGGCGCTCGGGGATTCGGCGACGAGCGCATTCCATTGCGCGCGATCGACCGGCAGCGTCCGCCAAGCGTCGGGAGAGTACGATCGCGGCCGCGATCCCCTGGCTAGGATCGTATCTCTGCGTCGGCTGCCGACAATGCTCCAAGTGAGCTGGGCCGATCGGGCAGACTCGATCGTCAGCTCGACATCTGCGAAGTACCGATCACGTTCCTGCCGCAGTCCGCCCGGTCGAACTTGCCGTTCGCGGTGCGGGGCAGGGCGTCGCGCCAATCGATGGCGAGCGGGAACCATGTACCGCGGCAGTCGGCGTCGCAGCGCCGCCAGCAGCGCGTCCGTATTCGGCTCGGCTCCCTGCGGGGGGCGACGCGACCAGCACGATGCCGTGCCCCAGCCGGGCGTGCGGCACGCCGACGGCGACTGCATCAGCCACGAGGCCTGTCGCGTACGCTTCTTCCTCCACCTCGGTCGGGCTCACCCGATAGCCGGAGGTCTTGATCAACTCGTCGCGACGGCCGATGAAGTACAGGAAGCCCTCGGCGTCGCGGCGCACGATGTCGCCGGACCACACGGCAAGCTCGGCCAGCGGCAGGCCGTCGACCACGGGCGGCACGGGCCTGAAGCGCTGTGCGGTGCGTTCCGGGTCGTTCCAGTAGCCGAGCGAGACCAGGGCGCCTCGGTGCACCAGCTCGCCCGGTTCGTCCTCCGCGCACGGCGTGCCGTCGGGCCGCAGCACGAGAACCTCCGCTCCGGGAATCGCCTTGCCGATGGAGTCAGGTCGGTCATCCAGTGCTTCAGGCGGCAGGAACGTGGACCGGAATGCCTCCGTAAGCCCGTACATCAGGAACACCTGCGTCTGCGGCAGCGCCTGCCGCAGCTTGGTCAGCGTTGCCTTGGGCATCGTGCCGCCGGAGTTGGTGATGTACCGCAGGTTGCCGCGTGCCCCATCGGGCCAATGCAGGTCCGCGAGCGGGATCCATATGGGCGGCACGGCGGCGAGGCCGGTGATGCGCTCCCGCTCGAGCGTCAGCAGCACCTCTTGCGGCAGCCGGTAATCGAGCAGCACGACGCTCGCGCCCACTGCGAAGGCCGTGGACAACTGGCTGAACCCGTAGTCGAAACTGAGGCTGAGCAGGGCCAATAGCCGGTCGTCGGGCGTGTTGCCGAGGTATCCCGAAACGCTGCACGCCCCGGCCACCATGTTGCGATGGGAAAGGACGACACCCTTCGGCTTTCCCGTGCTGCCGGACGTGTAGAAGATAGCCGCGACATCGATGTCGATGCGACGGTGCGGGCTGACTTGTGGGGCTGCCAGCAGTTCGTCCCAGACTAGCGTGACATGGCGCTCGACCGTGGCGGGTGCCGGCCCGTCCACTGTCACCACCACGCGGAGCTCGGTGAGATCCGATGTCTCGCGGACGAGGTCGCCCAATCGGGCTGTCGTGGTCACCAGCACCCTTGCGCCTGAATCGCGCAGGACATGCGCGACCTGCGGGGCCTTGAGCAGCGCATTGACTGGGACGGCCACTCCGCCGGCACGTATGGCACCGTAGAGTGCGATGACTTTTTCCGATCGCTTGGGTAGCCAGACGGCCACCCGGTCGCCGCGGCGCAGCCCATGCCAGATCAGGCCGGAGGCCGCGGCTTCCACCGCTTCCGCGACCTGGGCATACGACAGCGTGCCTACGCGGTCCGTCAGCGCCCTGGCGTCCGGACGAGCGACGGCGGTCGCCTCGAGCATTTCGTGAAGCAGGTCCAATCAGGTCCTTCCCAAGGCAAATGCGGCGTCTCGCGCCGCCAGAGTAACGGAACGGTAATCTGACATATGCAGGCGCTGCGGTGTCCGGACAGCCTTCACATTCCCGTGTTGGATTCTCACGACATGGGTGCTGGCTGACCAGGGTGGTTTGTCGGGAATATTTACGGTCGCCCGGTTGCTGGCCCTGGGTAGACCGGGTCAAGTGACTGACTTTAATACTCAAGTGCAGAGGCGGTATAGTTCTTGCATTATGTCGAATACGGTCAGAGGTTCGCCGGAGTATGACATTGAAGTCAAAGCTGTTCCTTGTCGCGATGCTGCTGGTCTCGGTCGCTGGGACGGCCAATGCCGTGCCGATCATTTACTCCATGACCGGCAACGGCTTCTACGACAACCCCATCGGTTCGTTCACGTATGACGCGTCGACGAACACCTACAGCGATGTCAGCATCTGGTCGCTCGACTACTACGGCTCGGCACGCTCGTCCAGCACGGCCAGTTCGTTCCGTTCCACGGGTGCGCTCGGCACGACCCTGAGACTGAACTTTTCCGATCCTCTCACCGACGCGGGTGGGGCCATCAGCTTTACCGGGTACGAGCAAGGCCTGCTGACGTTTTTCGGACGGGTTGCCCGCAGCGGTATGGTCGACGGCAGCAGCGCATCCGCCGCCCGGAGCGGCGGGAGCGTACCAGCGCCAGATGCAGCGCTGCTTCTTGGCCTGGGCCTGATCGGGCTGTGGCTGGCTCCGCGCAGAAAAGCCGCCTCTCGGCGGAATTAAGCTCTCAAACCTCGAAGTTCAGTGGACCACTGGTCCTGCCCGGGCCGGTGAGCTATTCGTTTGTCGATGACGGCATCCGTGTTCGGTTGCTCAGAAGGTGAGTCAGTGCAGACCGCGGTCGTCAGTGACTCGTTGCAGGCAGACCTCGAGTTGGTGTCGTCCGCGCGAGTCTATTTCGGGCACCAGTCGGTGGGCGGCAACATCATGGACGGGCTCGAGGACCTGCAGAAGCAGGTCGGCCGGCCCGTGATCCGCATCGGCGAGTTGGGATCGCTGGACACACCGTTGGGCCAGGGAGTGCTGCTGCACACGGCCATCGGGAAGAACGAAGACCCGGCCTCCAAGTGTGAAGACTTCCGGCGGATCCTCGACCAGAAGCTGCGTGGGCGCATCGACGTCGCGCTCTTCAAGTTCTGCTACGTCGACTTCAATGACAGTTCGGACGTGGGCGCGATCTTCGAGACCTATTCGAGAACGATGGATGAGCTCAAGCAGCGGCATCCCGACGTCAAGTTCATCCACGTGACCGCGCCCCTGCGGTCGGTCGCCGGCGGGCCAGGGATCTGGGTGCGCGAAATGCTCGGGCGCCCCAACCGTAGCAAGCTCGCGAACGTGGCAAGAAACGAGTTCAACCGGCGGCTGAGGGAGAGGTATTCCGCCGATCCGATCTTCGACCTGGCGGCAGTCATGTCCACGTACCCGGACGGAAGGCGCGAGTCGTTCAGGTCGGATGGGGTGTCCCATGACAGCCTCGTGCCGGCGTATACGGACGACGGGGGCCACCTGAACGCAGGTCGGGACGGACCTACGCCGCTGCGGCGTTCGTACGGAGCATTGCAGGGGCGTTGCGCGCCAGGAAGTGAGGCAGGGGTTCGAGGGAACAGTACGCAGAAAGCAAGAACCCCGCCGAAGCGGGGTTCTTAAGACGAGAAATTGCTTGGCTCAGTTCGTACGGCGTCTCTGGCGCAGAGCCAGTCCGAACAGCCCAAGGCCGAACAGGGCCAGCGGGCCGGGTTCGGGAACGGAGGAACCGCCGCAGTTGCTTCCGACGACGCAGCCGCCGAACTCGAAGGACCCGCCCCTTCGCACCGACGGCCTGCCACTTGCTGGGGAAACCCTCGAACGTGATGCTGTTGCCGAAGGCGCCGGACAGGGTCAGGACAAAGGAGTCCGACTCACCTTCGATCAGCCCGTTGCTGCTGCCACCGGCGCACGTGCTGCCGGCGTAGAGGCAGAGTTCGACTCTCTGGAAGCCGGGGAAATTGACGTTCCGTCGCGCGCGCCAGTCGTCGTCATCGCTGATGTCCTGATTGATGCCGGCGCCCGAAATATTCGGGCTGATGTTGTCGATGCCGAAGGCGGTCAGGCGGTTTGTTCCGGGCTGAGCTCGACAGCAGTGTTGTTTACGATCGAGACGTTGAGGACGGCGGTCGTCGCGTTGATGGACGTCAAGGAAAACGTGGCCGACGCATTCAACGCGGCTCCACCGTATGTGCCGCTCCAGGAGATGGTGGCAGCCTGACCTGCAGTCAGTGTCACGGCTTCGGCGGCGCCCGAGAACAGGACCGCGGATGCCGCGAGGATGCCAAGACTCTTCAAAGCTTTCATCAATTTGCTTCCTGCGCCTGCGTTGCGACCGTCGACCAAACGGTCGAAGCCCGACTTCGTTCACCCCAATCTATGCATGGAGTGTGCCTATGTTTGTAAGTTATTGATATTGCGTCATAAAAAAACAAATCGCGCGGCCGTTAGCGTTGAATAGCCGGCCTCTTGTAAGAAATTCCGACACCGGTTCGCATGCCTGGCAGGGCCGCTTCCTCCTTCGTCCGGGTGATTTGTGATCTGGCTATCGATACCGTCCGGCCTCTCAAGGGTTCTCGCGAAACCCAAGGCTATACTACGTCGCAGTCAGCGAGCCGGGCGGCAACGCAGGGACCAGGGGCGAGATGTACGAAGAGTTCTTCCATCTTAAGTGCAGGCCGTTCGACCTGGCGCCGGATCCGAAATTCCTGTTCCTGACGGAACAGCATTCCCGCGCCGTCGCCAACGTGCGCTTCGCCCTGATGAACCGCGACAGCTTCGTGGTCATCACGGGCGAGATCGGCACCGGCAAGACGACCGTGCTGAATGCGGCGCTCGAGCAGCTGGGCCCGCAATACGTCGTGGCGAGGCTGTCACACACGACGCTGTCCGACATCGAGCTGCTGCAGTCCCTGCTGTCGGAGTTCGGCATCCCGGACTACGGCAACAGCAAGGTCAAGCTGCTGGACGAATTGCGGACTTATTTCGTCGAGCAGCACACGGCGGGGCGGCACGTCGTCATCATCGTGGACGAGGCCCAGCACCTGAGCTCGGCGGCGATCGAGGAGCTGCGCCTCCTCTCGTCCATCGATTCGCACGACCGGCGCATCGTGTCCATCGCGCTCACCGGCCAGCCGACTCTTGACGATGTAATCGACGAGGAGAGCCTCGCGCCGCTGCGGCAGAGGACGCGTCTACGCCAGCGCCTGCGGCCCCTGGACGAGGCCGACACGGCCGCGTACATCCGTCACCGTACTGCGCGTCGCCGGCGGGGATGCAGACAAGATTTTCGCGCCCGAAACGCTGCGCGAGATCTACCGCCTGACGCTCGGGACGCCCCGGCTGATCAATACCCTGTGCGACAGTGCACTGATGGTCTGCCGCGTGGACGCGCGGCCGCGGGTCGACATGGAAACGCTGGTGAACGTGGTGAAGGACCTGGGCTGGCGATGGCCGGAGGAGGCGGGTATCCGGGAGTCCGTTGCCGACGTCGCCGCCCCGGCCGAGGTTCCGGAAAGCGACAAGGCCTGGGTGCGCGCCTACTCGGCGGGGAATCTCGTTGCAAAGGTCGAGATCAAGGACTTGCCGTTCACCATCGGGCGTGGCCCGGGCAACAGCCTCGTGATCCCGCAGAAGGAAATCAGCCGGCGTCACGTGATGATCGACCGGGTCGCCGGGCGCTTCATCGTCGAGGACCTGCACAGCGCCAACGGGCTGCTGGTCAACGCCCGCAATTGCGACACGGCGGTCTTGAAGTCGGGCGACGTCATCTCGGTCGGCCTCGTCAACGTCGTCTTCAGCATCGGCGAAGAGTCCCACGAGAACACGGTCGACGACATCAGGGACACGGCCCGCAATCTGAAGATGGCCGCGGAGACGCAGGCGCTCCCGGAGGATTGCTCGGTCATCGAGATCGCCGGCCGCCTGCAGGCGAAGTGACCCGGGCGTGTTCCGCAGCCTGACAATCCCCGACCAGCGTGCGTGCCAAGGCGGTCCGCTTTTTGTGGCGATCCTTCTCCTGGTGGCCGCCACGTTTCTCAGCTTCTCCGCAGTGGCCTCCGTGACTACCGACACGTCCAAATCTCCGCGCAAGCTCGTGATCCTCGGGGCTTCCTACGCCGCGTCGTGGGGGACGCCACCGCTGCCCGGTTACACCGTCGTCAATCGCGGCGTGGGCGGCGAGCAGACCGGAGGCATGCGTGCGCGATTCCAGCGCGACGTCGTGGCGGCCAAGCCGGACGTCGTCCTGATCTGGGGACACATCAACAACATCACGCAGAATTCCGCACCGGAGCGCGTGGAGGCCGTGAAGAAGGCGGCTCGCGAGGACTACCTCGTCATGCTCCAGCAGGCCCGTGCGGCCGGCATCGAGGTCATGCTCGCCACGGAGATCCCGTTTGGGGAGCGTCCGGGGCTGATTAACGAAGCCCGAGCGTGGTTGGGCCGCCTGCGTGGCAAGGAAAGTTATGCGGCGCAGGTCAACGTGCACGTGCGCGATCTCAACGTGTTCGTGAGGCAACTCGCGACCCGTGAAGGATTGCGCCTGCTGGACTTCGAAAAGGTCTTCGCTCCGGAGGGCGGCGCGCGCAAGGCTGAGTTCACAGCCGAAGACGGCAGTCACGTCAGTGCGGCGGGTTATCAGGCGCTGACCACGTACGCGGTCGCCGAACTCGGCCGGCGGCGTTGACGGCAGGGGTTGACATATAATGACGGCACCTCCCTGGCGCCCTCGACCCCGTTTGCAGTGACGTCGATTCTGTGTTTACTTATGTGACGAGAGCGCCGAACTCGAATAAGACATCCGAGAGAAATGCGAGCGGCCGCTAGCTAACACGCCATGTCGCTGAAATAGCATGGCTTGGTGGACGACGGGAAAACCTGATGGGGGTTCAAATCGTGGAAGCTCGGCCCGAGGCATCGGGCGAGGAATGGGATGCCTTTCTGCAAGGGCAGCCCAATGCGAGCTTCTATCATTGCTACGGCTGGAAGCGCCTGAACGAGGAGAAGTTCGGCCACACGGCCGTGTATCTCGAAGCGCGTGACGGTGCGGCCCTCGTGGGCGTCCTCCCACTGGTACTGACGCGCAGCCGGATCTTCGGGGACATCCTGTGCTCGATGCCGTTCGTCAATTTCGGCGGGCCGATTGCCGTCGACGCCCAGACAACGACGCGGCTGATCGAAGCCGCCAAGGAACAGGCCGTACGACTGCGCGCGGACTACCTCGAGCTGCGCTGCGACAGTCTGCTCGACACGGACATACCGCCGTCACTGCACAAGATCAGCATGACGCTTCAGCTCGAGGCCGATCCGGAGGAACTCTTCAAGAAGTTCACCTCCAAGCACCGGACGCAGGTCCGGCGCGTGTACAAGGACGGGCTGGCGGTCAAGGCGGGCGGCCGCGAGTTGCTGCCGGCGTTCTACAGCGTGATGCAGCATTCGTTCCGGGACCTCGGAACGCCCCTGTATTCGCCGGATTTCTTCGCCGCGATCCTCGACGCGTTCCCGGACGCCACCCGCATCTTCGTCTGCCACCGTAACGACGAGCCCGTGGCCGTCGCGTTCAACGGCTATTGCATCAGCACGGTCGAAGGCATGTGGGCGGGCACGACCGCCCTGGGGCACGAGCTCCAGGCGAATTACGTCCTGTACTGGGAGATGATCAAGGACGCCTGCGAGCGGGGCTTTCGCCAATATCACCTCGGGCGATCGACCGTTGGCTCGGGCGGGGAGCAGTTCAAGAAGAAGTGGAATGCGGAAGCGAGCCAGCTCTACTGGTACTTCCACCGCCCAAAGGGCGACCACAAGGCGGCTGTCAACGTCGACAACCCGAAGTTCCAGCTGGCGATCGCGACCTGGCGGAAGTTGCCGTTGTGGGCAACGCGCGTGCTTGGGCCGCCGCTCGCCCGAGTCATTCCCTGACCCGGCGCTGCCGCGATGGCCTTTGTCGCGCCTGCGGGCATTTCCCTGTCACTCGGCGACCTGACGCGCGGCGCCGCGCGGAGTCTCCGCAGCGACGCCATCGAGCAACTTAAGGCCAGGCTCTGCGAGGCCGGCGACCGCAAGCGAGCATGGCTCACCACCACCGGCCGCGCGGCGATGGTGTGGGCGTTCGAGGCCATGAAGCTCGCGGCCCGCGACCCGCGGCGGGTCGAAGTCATCTTCCCCGGCTATACCTGCTACTCGGTGCCGGCCTCGGTCGAGCGTGCCGGCCTGGTGCCGCGGATCTGCGACGTCGATCCCTCGACGTTTACGCCGGACTTCGACTCGCTGGCCGGCGTCGATTTCAGCCGCGTGCTCGCGATCGTCTCGGCCAACCTTTACGGCATGCCGAACGCGCTCGAGGAGATGGAGGAATCTCGCGCGCAGGCACGGCATCTTCATGCTGGATGACGCCGCGCAGGCACTGGGCGCGCGATACCAGGGGCGACCCGTCGGCAGCTTCGGCGACGTCGGGCTCTACAGCTTCGACAAGGGCAAGAACATCACCACGCTGCAGGGCGGGGTGCTGGTGGCGGACTCCGCGAGCTTCGGGCAGGCGCTCGACGAGGCGGCAGCCCGACTGCTCGCAGTGAAACCATCGGCCACGCTCGCGACCTGGCTCAAGCTGCCGGTGTACTCGCTGATGCTCCGGCCGGCGCTGTATGGCCTGGTGCGGACGCTGCCGCTCGGCCTGGGGCTGACTCCGTGGGAGACCGACTTCCCGATTGCGCGCTTCAGCCGCTCGCTGGCCGGCCTGGCCAGTCTGCAGCTGGAACGCCTGGACGAGATGAACGGCACCCGCATCCGCAACGCGGCTCGGCTGCGTGACGCGCTGGCCGATGTGCGCGGCATCGTCACGCCGCAAGTGCTCGACGGGGCCGAGCCGATCTATCCGCGCTACCCCGTGCTGGTCGATGCGAATCGCCGCGCCGGGCTGATCGCGGCGCTGGAGGCAGCAGGGATCGGCGCCACGGCCTCGTATCCCAGTGCTCTGATCGACGTGCCGGAGGTGGCGAAGCGGCTTCCCCGTGATCAACGACCGACACCCGGCGCCCGCGATGTGGCCAGCCGCATCATGACATTGCCGACCCACGGCCATTCGCCGCCCGATCTCGGGCAGCGGATCGCGTCCGTCGCGAAGAAAGTCCTGGCGGGCTGACCCGACCCGCGGGGGCCTCAGCCCTCGCGCAGCGCCTTCCCCATGCGCTCGAGCGCCTTCTCGAGCGTTTCCATGCTGACGGCGAACGAGAAACGGATGTGCCCCGGCGCGCCGAAGCCCGTGCCCGGCACGCCCGCGACGCCCGCTTTCTCGAGCAGGAACTCGGCGAACTCGTGGTCGTCGGCGAGGCCGAGATTCTTGATGGCCCCGGAAATGTCGCAGAACGCGTAGAACGTCCCCGCGGCGGGCAGCACCCGGAACCCGGGCAGGGCGTTGAGTCCCTGGTTGAAGAAGTCGTGTCGCGCCTTGAAGTGCCTGTTCATCTCGGCGACGCAGGACTGGTCGCTGTTCAGCGCCACGACCGCCGCCTTCTGCGCGATGGAGGACGGATTCGAGGTGCTCTGGCTCTGGATCATGGACATGGCGTCGATGATCGTCGCCGGGCCGCCGCAGTAGCCGATGCGCCAGCCCGTCATTGCGTAGGCCTTCGACACTCCGTTGATCGTGACGGTGCGGCCGTAGAGGTCGGGGCAGGCGGTGAGGAAGCTCGCGAACGGCTCCTTCGCCCAGTAGATGTGCTCGTACATGTCGTCCGTGGCGATCAGCACGTCGGGATGCCGGCGCAGGACCGCGCCGAGCGAGTGCAGCTCGGCGTTGGTGTAGGCCGCGCCGGTCGGGTTGCTCGGGCTGTTCAACATGAAGATGCGCGTCTTGGGCGTGATGGCCGCCTCGAGCTGCGCGGGCGTGATCTTGTAGCCCTGCTCCGGGCCCGCGTACGGCGTGACGGGCACGCCCTCGGCGAGCAGCGCCATGTCGGGGTACGAGACCCAGTAGGGCGCGGGGACGATGACCTCGTCGCCCGGGTCGATCGTCGCCATGAACAGGTTGTAGATCGTCTGCTTGGCGCCCGTCGAGACGAGGATCTGCGGGCGCGTGTATTCGATGCCGTTGTCGCGCTTGAACTTCGCGATGATGGCGTCCTTGAGGTCCGGGATCCCTTCCACGGCCGTGTAGCGCGTGAAACCCTTGCGGATGGCCTCGATGCCGGCCTCGGCGATGTGCGCCGGCGTGTCGAAATCGGGCTCGCCCACGCCAAGGCCGATGATGTCGCGGCCCTCGGCCTTGAGCCTGGCGACACGGCCGGTGAGGGCGACGGTGGGCGAGGGTTTGACGCGCTTCAGGCGCTCGGCGAGTACGACGGTCAACGGTGTATTCCGAGGGGGGAGGGGAACGCGTATCTTAGGCGATTCGGCCCCACCTCCCCAAGCTCGATCGCAACCCGCACTTTCATGGAAGCCAGACGTTTCAGCCTGCGATCCGATTACCGCCCCGCGGGTGACCAGCCCGCCGCAATCGCGAAGCTAGTCGACGGACTGGAGAGCGGGCTCGCCCACCAGACGCTGCTCGGCGTCACCGGAAGCGGAAAGAGCGTGGGCTACGACGACGAGATCTATGTCGTCGAACACTCCGGCGGACACAGCCGGGCATCGGTCGTCCGCGCGGGACCGTTCATTGACGGATTGCTGGCCGAGCATGGCGCCGAGACGCTGGCAGAGGGCGAGACCGAACGACTCGCCTGCGTCGGCAGGGCGTTCTCGACCCACGCATTCGATGTACGCAGCGGCACATCGGGCCTCAGCCGCGTTGGCGCATTCCTGAGGCATCGTGCGCCGCAGCGGATGTTCGAATTGACCACGCGCTGCGGTCGAGTACTTACGCTCACAGGCGACCACAACCTCTGGGTACTGCGTGATGGCGTGCCTGTCTTGGTTCGATCCGAAGACGTCCTGACGACGGACCATCTTCCCGTTCCCGAATCGCTGGACAGCACCGATAATCTCCGTGTACTTGACGTCTTGCCCTACCTCTCCGATTCGAAACTGTCGGTGTTCGCCGAGGACTCCGTTCTCGAGTACGTCTCGGGCGCCGGGCGGTCCGATTTCACCACGGTGATGAGGTCCAGTGGCGTCAATCCCTGGGGCAAATTGTTTGCGATTCGCAGGCGTATACATGGCCGCGGCATCAAGGTCGGGCAATTCGTGCAGTTGGGACTCTATCGAACAGGGCGCGCGGACACCTGGAGTGTCGGCGGCAAGCAGGAGCGCTGCCGCATTCCGGCCGCGCTTCCGCTCACCGACGAGGTGCTGCGCTTGTTCGGCTACTACGTCGCCGAGGGCAACTGTCAGGCGCAGTACTTCTTGCTCGCCAACCGGCATCCCTTGCTGCGCCGGCAGATTGAAGCATCGCTTGCGAGCCTCGGGCTTCCGTACTTCGTACGTGCCAGCAGCGACTACGCAGTCTCGTCGAAGGCTCTCACATCCCTGCTTGGCAAGTCGTGCGGTGCCAATGCGCACGTCAAACGACTCCCGGACTTCTGGCCTCAACTCGGGGACGGTTCTCTCGCAACGCTGTTGCGAGCGTACTTCGACGGTGACGGGACGGTTGGGTCCAATGGCGAGGTGATCGCGACGACAGCGAGTCGGGCTCTTGCGTCGGATCTCGCGTATGCGCTGAAGAGATTCGGCATCCATGCGCGGCTGAGACAGCGACGCAAGAGGGCCACCAACTCAGCGCATGCGGGGGGGCTTTACTTCGATGTCTGTGTGTCCGGCAGTGAGGATATCGGACGGTATGCCGGTTCGATCGGATTCGATCACCCGGAGAAGGCCGCGCGGCTGCGCAGCATGCTCGAGCGAGAAGCGAACACCAACGTGGACCTGGTGCCGATATGTCCCAGCTCGCTGAGAGGCTTGCGAAAGGCACTCAAGCTCAAGATGTCGGAGTTGGGGGCCGCGAGTGGGGTCAGGCACAGTGCGATCAGCCTGATCGAGAGCGGCCAGCGCAAGCCAAGCAGGAAACTCCTGAAGCGACTATTGAGCGCGCTGGCCGCAGGCCGCCGCCCGTCAGCCGGTTTCTGGTTTCGCGTGGTGGAGCACCTGGCGGCTTCTGGACAGGCTGACTGCTGTTCGCTGGACGCCGATCAAGAGCGTACGGCCGACCGAATATTCCCATCCGTATGTATACGACTTGTCGGTACCCGGCCCCGAGACCTTTCTGGCCGGGCATGGCGGGGCGATCGTGCACAATACGTTCTCGATCGCAAACGTCATCGACCGCCTGCAGCGCCCTGCGCTCGTCATGGCCCACAACAAGACGCTGGCGGCGCAGCTCTACGGCGAGTTCCGCGAATTCTTCCCCGAGAACGCGGTCGAGTACTTCGTCAGCTACTACGACTACTACCAGCCCGAGGCCTACGTCCCGTCCTCCGACACCTACATCGAGAAGGACGCCTCGGTGAACGCGCACATCGAGCAGATGCGCCTCTCCGCGACCAAGGCGCTGCTCGAGCGGCCCGACTCGATCATCGTCGCGACGGTCTCCTCGATCTACGGCCTCGGCGACCCGCAGGCCTACCTCAGCATGGTGCTGCACCTCGTGCGCGGCGAGCGGATCGACCAGCGCAAGCTGCTGCGCCGCCTCACCGACATGCAGTACACGCGCAACGAGCTCGACCTCTCGCAAGGCACCTATCGCGTGCGCGGCGACGTCATCGACATCTTCCCCGCCGAATCCGAGCGCGAGGCGGTGCGCGTCGAGCTCTTCGACGACGAGATCGAGGCACTCTCCTGGTTCGATCCGCTCACGGGCGAGGTGCTGCGCAGGGTGCCGCGCCTGACGGTGTTTCCGTCCTCGCACTACGTGACGCCGAAGGAACGCATCGACCACGCCATCGCGCAGATCCGCGACGAGCTGCGCGAGCGCCTCGCGGAACTGCGGGCGCGTGACAAGCTGCTCGAGGCCCAGCGGCTCGAGCAGCGCACGACCTTCGATCTCGAGATGATGATGGAGGTCGGCTACTGCGCGGGCATCGAGAACTATTCGCGTTACCTCTCCGGCCGAGCAGCGGGCGAGCCGCCGCCGTGCCTGTTCGACTACCTGCCCAAGGGTGCGCTGCTGGTGGTGGACGAGAGCCACGTGACCGTCCCGCAGATCGGCGCCATGTACAAGGGCGACCGCTCGCGCAAGGAGACGCTGGTCGAGTACGGCTTCCGGCTGCCCTCGGCACTCGACAACCGGCCCCTGCGCTTCGACGAGTGGGAGTCGCTCGCCCCGCAGATGATCTTCGTCTCGGCAACCCCGGGGCCCTACGAGGCGCGCAAGTCGGGGCAGGTGGTCGAGCAGGTGGTGCGGCCGACGGGGCTCGTGGACCCCGAGGTCGAGGTCCGCCCGGTGCGGACCCAGGTCGACGACGTGCTGTCGGAGATCGGCCTGCGCGTGGCGCGCGACGAGCGTGTGCTCATCACGACCCTCACCAAGCGCATGGCCGAGGACCTCACCGACTACCTCGGCGAGCACGGCGTGCGCGTGCGCTACCTGCACTCGGACATCGAGACCGTGGAGCGGGTGGAAATCATCCGCGACCTGCGGCTCGGCAAGTTCGACGTGCTGGTGGGCATCAACCTGCTGCGCGAGGGACTCGACATGCCCGAGGTGTCGCTGGTGGCGATCCTCGATGCCGACAAGGAAGGCTTCCTGCGCTCGGAGGGGTCGCTCATCCAGACCATCGGCCGGGCGGCTCGGCACGTGAATGGGCGCGCGATCCTCTATGCCGATCGCATCACGGGCTCGATCGAGCGCGCGCTCGCGGAGACCAACCGCCGCCGCGCGAAACAGGTCGAGTACAACGTCGAGCACGGCATCACGCCGCAGAGCATCGTCAAGGCGGTGAGCGACGTCATGGAAGGCGCACGCGGCGATTCCGCGCGCGGCGGCGGCCGTGGCGCCCGGGGCGCAGAGGAGGCCGTGATCCTCGGCCCCGAGCAGGCGATGAAGAAGATCAAGAAGCTCGAGGCGGAGATGTACCGCCACGCCCGCAACCTCGAGTTCGAGGAGGCGGCGCGCATCCGGGATGAGATTGAGAAGCTGCGCGGCCAGGCTTTCGGCCCGCCGGGGGCGATGGCGGGGTGATTTCCCGGTATTTCTCCGACTTACGCGGCCGCGGCCGTCGGACTAGCGTGATTGCTCACAATCCCCTCGGAAGGTGTGAGCCATGCGTTCCCTCGCGATTCCCGTCGTCCTCCTGACTTCGACCCTGTTTACCGCTACGGCCTCGGCGGCGGCCGGTGATTGGCAGGCCTTGCCGGACGTAGCCCCGGCGCCGGCCGACAACCTGACCACGCCGAGCAAGGTCGAGCTCGGCAAGATGCTGTATTTCGACACGCGCCTGTCGTCGAGCGGCAACGTGTCGTGCTTCTCCTGCCACAACGTCATGGAAGGCGGCGACGACCACCGGCCCGACCTCCATCGGCGTGCACGGCCATGTCGGCGGCCGCAATGCGCCCTCGGTGTGGAACGCGGCGTTCCTGTCCAGCCAGTTCTGGGACGGGCGCGCGGCGACGCTCGAGGACCAGGCGAAGGGTCCCCCGGCCAACCCGATCGAGATGGGCATGCCCAATCTCGACGCGGTCATCGGCCGCGTGCGGAACATCCCGGGCTACAAGCCGTACTTCGAAAAGGCCTTCGGAGCGGGTGAGACCGTCACCATGGACAACGCGGCCAAGGCCATCGCCGCCTACGAGCGCACGCTGATCACGCCGAACAGCGCGTACGACAAGTACGCCAAGGGGGACACGAAGGCGCTCACGGCGCAGCAGGCCCGCGGTCTGCAGACCTTCGCGGATATCGGCTGCACCAGCTGCCACCAGGGCCCGACCTTCGCGGGACCGCCACTGCCGGTGGGCACGGGATTCTTCATGAAGTTCCCGACCTTCCCGGACAGCCCATACGTCGCGAAGTACGACTTCCTGAGCGACACGGGGCGCGCGAGCGTCACCAAGGACGACGCCGACAAGAACATGTGGCGAGTGCCCGGCCTGCGCAACCTCGTGTTCACCGCGCCGTATTTCCACAACGGCCAGGTCCACACGATGGGTGAGGCGGTCCGCATCATGGCGAGCGCGCAGTTGAATGCGACGCTCACCGACGCACAGGTCGACGACGTCGTGTCGTTCCTCGAGTCGCTGACGGGGCCGTTCCCGACGCAGCAGATGCCGCGGCTGCCGCCGACGCCGGGGGACCTCATCGACTGAGGTCGTCCACTTATTCCGCTGCGCTGGCCTTGCGCAACAGCGAGACGAGGTCGGCGATGGTTTCGGCAGACAGGCCGGGATGGGGCATCGTCGTGCCCGGCGCATGCTTTTGCGGATCGCTCAGGTAACTCGCGATCCGCTCGTCCGACCAGGTGTCGCCGAGTGATCGGAGCGCGTCGGAGTACTCCGCAAACGATGTCGCGGCCGTCGGGCGACCGTGGACGTTGGCCAGGCTCGGCGCGCCGCCGTGCTCGTCGGGATCGAACGAGTGGCACTCGGCGCAGCCCAAGATCGCGCTCGACAGCCCGGCCTTGCGCTGCGGTTCGAGGTCCAGGGCCCCGATCGCTTCCTCGAGGTAGGCAAACGACTGCGACGCGGCGGCCTTCGTGACGAAGACCAGCTCGGCGTCGTCCGTCCAGAGCACGATCCGCCCGTCCGTGTGCTGGTGCACGTAGCGCATGCGCTCGCCGATCTCGATCGGCTCGGCGAACAGGATGCGGCCGTCCGTCTCGCGCAGCCGGAACAGCGTGCCGGCCTTGAGCGAGGCGACGAGAAAGTCGCCGTCCCAGGTGGAGTCGAAGCCCGTGACCTGGACGAGGTTCGAGATGCCGATCGACGGCACCCAGGCGTGGACGGGCGCGTCGAAGCCGTCGTGACGGCCGTGGGGTGCGGTGGTCGGCCAGGGCAGCTTGTTGTAGCGCGTGCCCAGCGTGGCCAGCGGCCAGCCGAAGTTGCGTCCTGCCTCCACCAGGTTGAGTTCGTCGCCGCCCCGGGGGCCGTGTTCCACCGCCCAGATGCGCCCGGTGCGATCGACCATGACGCCCTGGACGTTGCGGTTCCCGATGGACAGGTGGCGCGACTCGCCGGTGAGAACGTCGATCTCGATGACCTTTCCGTAATCGTTGTCCGTGCCCTGGGGCAGCGCGTCGGGCGCATACAGGCCGTCCCAGTGATAGTCGCCGCTGCCGAGGATGATCTTGCCGGGCGCGGCGTAGGCCATCCGTCCGCCGGCCATGTGGCCCTCGAGCGCGCGCATGGTCTCCTTCAGCGGCAGGCACGGTCGGGTTCGGAAAAAGACGTCCCAGTCCTCGGGTTCAGCCACGAGGGTGGCCAGGTTGGAGTCCGGTGCGTCGAGTTTCAGGCGGGCCAGCGCGGTCCCGTAGCACTCGAGCTCGGGGCGCCACTCGGTGTAGGAGACGACGAGGAATTCCTCCGACTCGTGCTCGACGTGGAGGATGTGGTTGTATCGGAAGAACTCGGGGGCGTGCTTCAGGTGCTTGAACTTGCCGGTTTCGGCGGCCGCCTTGTAGTCCGCGAAGTGGTTGTCCGGGGTGGCGATGCGCGTGCGCTGCGGCGTCGTACCGTCGATCGACCAGATCGCCCCGTCGTGCGTGAGCAGGAGCAGCGAGTCACCCGCTGAGGTCAGGCCGCCGCCGGCGCCTTGCCGGTCCACGGGCACCTTGACGGTATGCAGCCGCAGGTCGAGGAAGGTGCTGGCGACGTTCCGGTCCGGCGTTGGTTGCTCGGGCAGGAACCCCGCGATCACGCCCCCGATCTTCTTCTCGATGCCGACGACGACCCGGCTGGGGAACAAGTCCCGCTTGGCCATGAGCACGCCCGCGACGAAGACGGCCGCCAGGACGGCGAGGCCGGCGAGGGCAATGACGGTCCGGGACGGGGCCTCTTTCACGCGTGCCAGTTCAGGGTGGCTAAAAACGGTCGCACCCTAGCACGACTGCCGTTCCGGGCATTGCGACGGGATACGCAGCGCCAAGATTGGGTGTAAATGGGTGTAGTATTGGTTCATGGTACGAGCCGACACCCTCCAGATCACCCCGGAAATCCTGGGCTTGATTGCCAGGATCGACGAATTCAAAGGAGCCTGGCGCGCCCTTGGCACGCTCGCGCCGGATCGCCTGTCGGCCTTGCGACGCGTGGCCACCATCGAAAGCATCGGCTCCTCCACTCGCATCGAGGGCAGCAAGCTGTCCGACCGGGAGGTGGAGCAATTACTGTCGAGGCTCGAGATCTCAAGTCCTTCGCGACTCGCGACGAGCAGGAAGTGGCCGGCTATGCGGAGCTGATGGATCTGGTGTTCTCGTCGTGGCAGGACATCCCGTTCACCGAGAACCTCATCAGGCAATTGCACCAGGTCCTGTTGCGCTACAGCGAGAAGGACGCCTGGCATCGTGGCCGCTATAAGACGAACCCGAATAGCGTCGCCGCCTACGATGAGAACGGCGTGCAGATCGGCATCGTGTTCCAGACGGCCACGCCCTTCGATACCCCCCGCCTGATGACGGAACTGGTGGCTTGGGTCGACGAGGAGCGTGAAGCGGCCCGCCTGCATCCGTTGCTGATTGTCGCGCTGTGCATCGTGGTATTTCTGGAGATCCATCCGTTCCAGGATGGCAACGGCCGGCTGAGTCGAGTACTGACGACGTTACTGCTCATGCAGGCGGGCTACGCCTACGTCCCGTACAGCTCGTTGGAGAGCGTGGTCGAGCAGAGCAAGGAGGCCTACTACCTGGCACTGCGACAGACTCAGGGCACGATCCGCAGCGATGCGCCGAATTGGCAGCCGTGGCTCGACTTCTTCCTTCGTTCCCTGGCCGAGCAGGTCCGGCGACTGGAGACGAAGGTCGCGCGAGAGAAGATCGTGCTGGCATCCATGCCGGCGCTGTCACTGCGCATTGTCGAGTTTGCGCGGGAGCATGGCCGCGTCACCATCGGCGAGATCATCAAGCTGACCGGGGCCAGCCGCAACACACTCAAGCAGCACCTCCGGGCACTGGTCGAACGCGGGACATTGAACCAGCATGGCAGCGGACGAGGCGTCTGGTACGACCTGCGTTGATCGGGATGTCGTCGGCTGGCGGCGTGTTCAGATGCCGGTGAAGAGAAGGTCGAGCGCTGCAATGAGGGACTGGCGTTGCGGCGAGAGGTCGGCCACCGGAGGGCCGAGTTCCTTCTTCGCGATGCCGGCCAATTGCGGAGTGACGGCAACATAGTCCCGTCCGTCCACCGTGCAAATCGGAGTGAGCGTCTGCATCGACGTGCGCTTCGCAGTCGGCGTGGCCGGTGCCAGCGGAATCACGACACGCGTGTCGAGCCCGTCGAGCAGGTCGGTCTGCACATCGAGTAGCAGCGGGAACCGCCCCCGAGTGGCGGCGTTCAGATTGCGGTACACCGTGAACTGCGGCATCGAGGCGGCCAATCGTCAGAAGCTGCGCAGGGTGTCGGCGAACACGCCGTGCCGGCTGACCTGCTCATTGTAGGCATCGATGCCCGGCCGGTTGTCGGCCAGCCAGCGCTCGCGCCGGCTCTGGCGCAGCGCATCGGCCAACGCGCGCTCCAGGGTGGCGGACAGGTTGATGTCCTGCTCACGGGCCGCTCGCAGCAGTGCGGCATCGACGCTGAGGTTGACCGCCTTCTTGCCGCGGGACTTGATCTCGTCGCGGACGCCAGCTCATGCGCGGACTCCGGGTTCAAATGCTGTGCGCATAACATATGCGCACAACATCCTTTGTGCAAGACCGCCTGCGCGGCGGCCGGCCTCAGCCTCCGCAGCCTCAGCCCACAGCCCTCAGCCCTCAGCCCTCCTTCCCCTAGCCTCCCGCCTTCCGTTTCCTGTATCCTCCGCGGCTCGTTTGAGGGCGCATAGCTCAGCGGTAGAGCACTACCTTGACATGGTAGGGGTCCGTGGTTCGATCCCACGTGCGCCCACCAGACCCTGGCCAGCCAAGGATCCGTATGCCCGTCATTACCCTGCCCGATGGCAGCCAGCGAACCTATGCCCAACCGGTCACGGTGGCGCAGGTGGCGGCCGACATCGGCCCGGGCCTCGCCAAGGCCGCGCTCGCGGGCAAGGTGGACGGCCGGCTGGTCGACACCTCGTTCCCGATCGAGGCCGACGCGAAGCTCGCCATCGTGACGGGCCGGGATCCTGAAGGTCTCGAGATCATCCGCCACTCGACGGCGCACCTGCTCGCGCAGGCCGTGCAGGCCGTCTACCCGGACGCGCAGGTGACCATCGGCCCGGTCATCGAGGACGGCTTCTACTACGACTTCGCCTTCAGCCGGCCCTTCACGCCGGAAGACCTCGCGAAGTTCGAGGCGAAGATGCACGAACTCGCGAAGGCCGACCTGCCCGTGAGGCGGCGCGTCATGCCGCGCGACGAGGCCGTCGAGACCTTCAAGCGCATCGGCGAGCACTACAAGGCCGAGATCATCGCGAGCATTCCCGCGAACGAGGACATCAGCCTCTACGGGCAGGGCGAGTGGTTCGATCTCTGCCGTGGGCCGCACGTGCCGAGCACGGGCAAGCTCGGCGCGTTCAAGCTGATGAAGGTCGCGGGCGCGTACTGGCGCGGCGATTCGAAGAACGCGATGCTTCAGCGCATCTACGGCACCGCCTGGCCGGACGAGAAGCAGCTCAAGGCATACCTCACGCGCCTCGAGGAAGCCGAGAAGCGCGACCACCGGCGCGTCGGGCGCGAGCTCGGCCTGTTCCACACGCAGGAAGAGGCCGTCGGCAGCGTCTTCTGGCACCCGAAGGGCTGGACGCTGTGGCGCACGATCGAGCAGTACGTGCGCGACCGTCTCGCCGGGGCGGGCTACGTCGAGGTGCGCACGCCACAGCTGATCGATCGAGCGCTGTGGGAGAAGTCGGGGCACTGGGAGAACTACGCCCCCTACATGTTCATCGCCACGTCCGAGGAGCGCACGCTCGCGGTGAAGCCGATGAACTGCCCGGGTCACGTGCTGATCTATCGGCAGGGCATCAAGTCGTACCGCGACCTGCCGCTGCGCATGGCGGAGTTCGGCGCCTGTCACCGCAACGAGCCCTCGGGCGCGCTGCACGGGCTGATGCGGGTGCGCGCGTTCACGCAGGACGACGCGCACATCTTCTGCACCGAGGAGCAGGTCAACTCCGAGACGGTCGCCTTCTGCGACCTGCTCAAGAGCGTGTACGCGGACTTCGGCTTCACGGAGATCGCGGTCAAGTTCTCGGACCGCCCGGCCAAGCGTGCGGGCAGCGACGAGACCTGGGACAAGTCCGAGGAGGCCCTGCGCAGCGCCGTCGAGGCCGCCGGACTCACCTACACGTTGAACCCGGGGGAGGGTGCCTTCTACGGCCCCAAGCTCGAGTTCGTGCTGCGCGACGCCATCGGCCGCGACTGGCAGTGCGGCACGCTGCAGGTCGATTTCATCCTGCCGGAGCGTCTCGGGGCCGAGTACATCGGCGAGGACGGCGCGGCCCACCGGCCGGTGATGCTGCACCGGGCGATCCTCGGGTCCTTCGAGCGCTTCATCGGGATCCTGATCGAAAACCACGCCGGGCGCTTCCCGGCCTGGCTGGCCCCGGTCCAGGCCGTGGTCATGAATATCACGGATGGACAAGCGGAATATTGCGCCCGGGCGGCTGAATTCCTGAAAAATCAGGGGCTTCGGGTCGAAACGGATTTGCGTAACGAGAAAGTCGGCTTTAAAATCCGCGAGCACACCCTGCAGCGGGTCCCGTACCTGCTGGTCGCGGGCGACCGCGAGTCGGGGTCGAATTCGTTGGCCGTGCGCACGCGCAGCGGCAAGGATCTCGGAGCGATGTCTCTCGAGACGTTCGCTGCGAGACTTGCCGGGGAAGTCGCGAGCCACGGCCGTATTAATTTGGAGGTATGACGCATCGCTGCTCCACCGACCAAGCGCGTAAAGCGCAACGACGAGATCACCGCCCCGCAGTTGCGCATCATCGGCGCAGACGGCGAGCAGGTGGGAGTCATGAGCCGTTACGACGCGCTGCAGCTCGCTGCCTCGCAGGAACTCGACCTGGTGGAGGTTTCGCCGACCGCGGAACCTCCGGTCTGCCGCATCATCGACTACGGGAAATTCGTGTTCGAAACGAACAAGAAGACCCACGCAGCGAAGAAGAAGCAGAAGCAGATCCAGGTCAAGGAAGTGAAGTTTCGTCCCGGAACCGACGAAGGCGACTATCAGATCAAGTTGCGAAACCTGATTCGCTTTTTCGAGGAAGGTGACAAGGCCAAGGTAACCCTGAGGTTCCGTGGTCGTGAGATGGCCCACACCGATCTCGGCCGGCAAATGCTGATTCGGTTGCAGAACGACCTCGCGCCGTACGCGGTGGTCGAACAGCACCCGCTGATGGAAGGCCGGCAGATGGTCATGATGATGGGGCCGAAGAAGAAGTAAGGGCGGCATTTGCCGCGCTTCGCCCTCGATCCACGGGTTCGCCCGCGGTGAAACGGGCTATACAAACAGGAGTCGACATGCCCAAGTTGAAGACCAACCGGGCTGCGGCGAAGCGTTTTCGCAAGACTGCGAAAGGCTTCAAGCGCGGCCAGTCGCAGAAGCGACACATCCTCACCAAGAAGACGAGCAAGCGTAAGCGTCAGCTGCGCGGCAGCACCATGGTCGCCAAGCAGGACCTGGTGCGGCTCGACAGACTTCTTCCCCACGCCTGAGCGAGGTGACCCATGGCACGAGTTAAGCGTGGCGTCATCGCTGGACGCCGACACAAGAAGGTCCTCGCCAAGGCGAAGGGTTACTACAACGCACGCCGCAAGGTCTACCGCACGGCGAAGCAGGCCGTCATCAAGGCCGGCCAGTACGCCTACCGCGACCGCAAGGCCAAGAAGCGCGACTTCCGCGCCCTGTGGATCACGCGCATCAACGCGGCGGCGCGCGGGTTCGACATGTCCTACAGTCGCCTGATGGCGGGCCTGAAGGCCGCCGGCCTCGAGATCGACCGCAAGTCCCTCGCGGACCTCGCGGTGCACGACATCGAGGCGTTCGGCAAGCTCACCGAGCAGGCCAAGGCGAGTCTCGGGACCTGATCGCTGCGAGCGCGGCGCGGGCCGCGCATCGGACGCAAGGTCGAGGCCGGGGCGCGCAAGCGGCCCGGCCTCTTTTTTGTCTGCGTGGGAAACCTGAGGCGCGATGAGCGAATCCACCACCGACCTGCAGCAACTCGCCGATGCGGCGCGCGCGGGCGTCGCGGCGTCCACGAGCCTCGCCGACCTCGAGACCCTCAAGGTCGAGTTCTTCGGCAAGAAGGGCGCGATCACGGCGCAGCTGAAGTCACTCGGAGCGCTCGCGCCCGACGAGCGTCGCGAGGCCGGCGCGCGCATCAACGCCGTGCGCGACGAGATCGGCGCGCTGATCGATTCGCGCAAGCTCGAGCTCGAGCGGGCCGAGCTCGAGCGCAAGCTCGCCGCCGGCCGCATCGACGTCACCCAGCCCGGGCGCGGCCAGCAACCTGGCGGGCTGCACCCGCTCACGCGGGCGCGGCGGCGCATCGAGGCGCTGTTCCGCAACGCAGGGTTTTCGGTCGAGGAAGGCCCCGAGGTCGAGGACGACTGGCACAACTTCGAGGCGCTCAACATTCCCGCCAACCACCCGGCGCGGGCGATGCACGACACCTTTTACTTCCCGGACGGCCGCCTGCTGCGCACGCACACCTCGCCCGTGCAGGTGCGTGCGATGCTGCGCGAGAAGCCGCCGCTCAGGATGATCATGCCGGGGCGTGTCTACCGTTGCGATTCCGACATGACGCACACGCCGATGTTCCACCAGCTCGAGGGGCTGGTGGTGGACGAAGGCGTGAGCCTCGCGCACCTGAAATCGGTGCTGCACGAGTTCGTCGAGCGGTTCTTCGAGCGCAAGCTCGGCATCCGCTTCCGTCCCTCGTACTTCCCGTTCACGGAGCCCTCGGCCGAGGTGGACATCGAGTGCGTGTTCTGCAGCGGCAAGGGTTGCCGGGTCTGCAAGGGCACGGGCTGGCTGGAGATCGCCGGTTGCGGCATGGTGCACCCGAACGTGCTGCGCAACGTCGGCATCGACAGCGAGCGGTACACGGGATACGCGTTCGGCATGGGTTTCGAGCGCCTCGCCATGCTGCGCTACAACGTGAACGACATCCGCCTGTACTTCGAGAACGACCTGCGCTTCCTGCGCCAGTTCGGCTGAGACGAGGGGCTGCACCATGCGAGTCAGTGTCCAGTGGCTGGGGGAAATGCTCGGGACCTCGCTCGAAGCGAGGGACGTGGCCGCGCGCCTCACCATGGCCGGTCTCGAGGTCGAGGCGGTCGAGCCCGCTGCGCCGCCGCTGGCCGGCGTGATCGTGGGTGAGGTCGTCGAGTGTGGCAGGCACCCCGATGCGGATTCCCTGAGCCTGTGCCAGGTCAGCACCGGCACCGAGACCGTGCAGATCGTCTGCGGCGCGCCGAACGTGCGTCAGGGCATGAAGGCCCCGCTCGCGACGATCGGCGCGACGCTGCCGGGCGGCATGGAGATCCGCAAGGCGAAGCTGCGCGGCGTCGAGTCGTTCGGCATGCTCTGCTCGGCACGCGAACTCGGGCTCTCGGAGGACGCGAGCGGCCTCATGGATCTGCCCGCCGAGCTCGTCACCGGCACGCCGCTCACGACGGCGCTCGCGCTCGAGGACACGGTCCTCGAGATCAACCTGACGCCGAATCGCGGCGACTGCATGAGCGTGCTGGGCGTGGCGCGTGATCTCGCCGTGCTCACCGGCGCCACCCTGGTCGAGCCGTCGTCGGCGGCGGTGAAGCCGCAGTCGGCGGAGCGCTTTCCGGTCGAGCTCGCAGCGGGCGCCGGCTGCGCCAGGTTCGCGGCCCGCGTCGTCCGCGGCGTGCGGCCGAATGCGTCGGCCCCGCTCTGGATGCGCGAGCGCCTGCGCCGGGCGGGCCTGCGGCCGATCAGCGCCGTCGTGGACGTCACCAACTACGTCATGCTCGAACTCGGCCAGCCGATGCACGCCTACGACCTGCGGGAGCTCGACGGCTCGATCGTCGTGCGTCGCGCGCGGGCCGGGGAAACGCTCAAGCTGCTCGACGGCCGCGAGGTCACGCTCGACGAGACGGTGATGGTCATCGCCGACCGGGCGAAGCCGCTTGCGCTGGCGGGCGTCATGGGCGGCGATCACTCGGGCATCGGCGAGGACACCTCCGACGTGCTGCTCGAGGTCGCGTTCTTCCTGCCGGACGCCGTGGCCGGCCGCGGACGCCGCTACGGACTGGTGACGGACGCCTCGCAGCGCTTCGAGCGCGGCGTGGACCCGACCCTGCAGGAGCGCGCCATCGAGCGCGCGACGGCGCTGCTGCTCGAATGCGCGGGGGGCGTCGCGGGCCCGGTCGAAGTCACCGAGCTTGCGGCCGAACTGCCGCGCCGGCTGCCGGTTGCATTCCGGCCGTCACGGGCGCGGGCCGTGATCGGTGCCGACATCGCCGACGCGGAGATGGCGCGCATCCTCGGCAAGCTCGGCATGCGGGTCGATACGAGCGGCGCGGCCTGGCAGGTGACGGCGCCTCCGTGGCGATTCGACATCGCCATCGAGGAAGACCTGATCGAGGAGGTTGCGCGCATCCACGGCTTCAACAACGTGCCGGAGGCGGATCCCTACGTCAGCCAGCCGCTGCGCGCGCTCACCGAGACGCGAGTCTCCGCGGAAGCGGCCGCGGACCTGCTGGTGCAGCGTGGCTACTGGGAAGCGATCACCTACAGCTTCGTCGATCCGGCCGTGCAGTCGATCTTCTGCCCGGGCGAGGACGCCCTCACGCTCGCCAATCCGATCGCGGCGGACCTCGCGGCCATGCGGCTTTCGCTGTGGCCCGGGCTCGCGAAGGCGCTTGCGGAGAACCAGCGCCGCCAGCAGCCGCGCGTGCGGCTGTTCGAGATCGGCCGCAAGTACCTCCTGGATGGCGCGTCGCTCGACGAAGTCGCGGTCGTCGCCGGCATCGCCGCCGGGCCGGTGCTGTCGGAGCAGTGGGGCGCGAAGCCCGTGGCCGTCGACTTCTTCGACGTGAAGTCCGACGTCGAGGCGCTGCTGCGCGCGACGGGCGCGTTCGAGGATTTTCGTTTCGTTGCGGCCCGGCACCCCGCGTTGCACCCGGGGCAGTCGGCGCGAATTTTTCGCGGCGACCGCGCCGTCGGCTGGATCGGGCGGCTCCACCCCGAGGTCGAGAGCCGGCTCGAATTGACATATTCCGCCCTGGTGTTCGAGCTCGAGATCGAGCCCGGGCTGGCGGCGGCGGTGCCGTTGCATCGTGAAATTTCGCGGTTTCCTGCGGTCCGGCGCGACCTCGCCATGGTCGTGGACGAGTCGGTCTCGGTGCAGGCACTTCTGGACTCGGTCCGGACGAGCGCGGGCGCGCTGCTCACCGGCCTGGTGGTCTTCGACGTCTACCGCGGCAGCGGCATCACGCCGGGTAGCAAAAGCGTGGCGATAGGCTTGAATTTACAGGATATTTCACGCACCCTTACCGACGCAGACACAGATGCCGTCGTGGCGCGGGTCGTTGGGGACCTGGAGCGGGAGCAAGGCGCCGCGATACGAGACAAATAAAGATGGCATTGACCAAGGCTGAAATCGCGGAAGCACTGTTCGACCAGCTCGGGCTCAACAAGCGCGAGGCACGCGAGCTCGTGGACCTGTTCTTCGAGGAGCTGCGCGCGTCGCTCGCGGCCGGCGAGCAGGTGAAGCTTTCGGGGTTCGGCAACTTCGACCTGCGCAGCAAGAACCAGCGCCCGGGTCGCAATCCGAAGACGGGCGAGGAGATTCCGATCAGCGCACGACGCGTGGTTACGTTCCGTCCGGGGCAGAAGCTGAAGGCGAGAGTGGAGGCGTATGCTGGAACCCAGCAATAACGCCGAGCTTCCGGCGATCCCGGGCAAGCGCTACTTCACCATCGGCGAAGTGAGCGAGCTCTGCGGCGTGAAGCCGCACGTGCTCCGTTACTGGGAGCAGGAGTTCCCCCAGCTCAAGCCCGTCAAGCGCCGCGGCAACCGTCGCTACTACCAGCGCCAGGACGTGCTGGTGATCCGCCAGATCCGCGCGCTGCTCTACGACCAGGGCTTCACCATCGGCGGCGCGCGCAATCGCCTCGACGGCGAGGAGGCGCGCGAGGACGTCACGCAGAGCCACCAGCTCGCGCGGCAATTGCGCGGCGAGCTCGAGGAACTGCTGAAGACGCTCCGGCGCTGAGCTATAATCCGCGCCCGGTCGGAGCGTGGCGCAGTCTGGTAGCGCACTTGCATGGGGTGCAAGGGGTCCCGAGTTCGAATCTCGGCGCTCCGACCAGCTTCCAAACCCCAGTCCCCATGAGTCAGGCGCACATGAACGAACAGGAAACGAAGTCGGTCCTGACGATTGCGTTGATGGCCGCCTTTGCCGACGGCCTCAAGGATGACCGCGAGCGTGCCGCGGTGAAGCGCGTCGCCGACGCGCTCGGTCCCGAGACGGGCTTCGACCTGCCGGGGCTCTACCGTGACGTGCTGCTCGCCAAGCCCGACCTCGCGAAGGTTGCGGAGACCCTGCAGACGCAGGAGTCGCGGCAGCTCGCCTACGAGATGGCCGTCGGCGTGTGCGACGCGGACGGCGCGCAGGGCCCGGCGGAGTCGCAATTCCTGGCGACGCTGGCCACGGCGTTGAACCTGCCTGCACCGGTTGCCGTCAAGCTGAATACCGGTGCCGACGAGGTGGCGGACGCAGCCTTCGCGGCCGACGCACCCGCGGCGGGTGCCCCGGTCACCGGCACCGTGCTCGGCAAGGCCAACCTGTCCGACGCCGAGATGGACAAGTTGGTCCTCAACGCGTCCATCACCAACGCTGCTCTCGAACTGCTGCCGGAGTCGATCGCCTCGATGGCCATCATTCCGCTGCAACTGCGCCTCGTCTATCGCATCGGCAAGGCGCACGGCTACGAGATGGACCGCACTCACGCCAGGGATTTCCTCGCCACGCTCGGTGTCGGCCTCACGGGGCAGTACCTCGAGCAGTTCGGCCGCAAGCTGCTCGGTGGCCTGCTGGGCGGGCTCGGCGGCGGTCTGGGGCGCTCGGTCGGGCGGCAGGCGGCGAGTTCCGGTTTCACGTTCGCGACGACGTACGCACTCGGCCGCGTCGCGCAGCGCTATTACGCCGGTGGCCGCACGCTCGACACGGCGACGCTGAAACAGACGTTTGCCTCGCTGCTCGAGGAGGCGCGCGGCCTCGCGCCGCGTTACCAGGGCGAGATCGAGCGCAAGGCCGGCAGCATCGACGTCGGCAGCCTTGCCGCGCTGATCAAGAAAGTCTGAGGCCCGGCTAGGAGTGCGTGACCGCGTGCGCGCGGTCCGGGCGCTCGAGATGCGGCACGGCGTTGAACGCCACCACGCGCGTGGCGGTGCGGCCGCAGATGAGTTCGGTGATCCCGGTGTTGCGGGTCTGCAGGTTGAGCTGGATGGCGGCCTCCGGCCCGGCGCCCAGGGTTTCCGCCACGAGCCGGCCGATCACGCCGCCTGAGGTCACCACCAGCACCGGGTCCGACGCCTCGAGCCCCTCGCAGGCCGTCGCGACGGCTCCCGCGACGCGCTCGCCGAATTCCCCCCACGTTTCGCCGCCCGGCACCGGGCCCTGGTGGCGCGACCACGCGAGCAACGCCTCGCGGACCGCCATGAAGTAGCCGCGGCGGTCGCCCCTGGCGCGCAGCGCACGGTCGTCGTCGCCGGCATGGAAGTTCGCCAGCACGCTCGTCGGGTCATATTCATTGAAACGCGCGTCGCCGAGGCGATCGGGCGCCGCCGGCAGGCGCTTCAGGATCGTGTCGAGGGTGCCGCGCTGTCGCTCGAGGGTCCCGCAGATCACGCGCGCGAAGCGCAGGCCGCGCGTCGCAAAGTGCTCGCCCAGCCACGCGGACTGCTCGTGGCCCGAGACGGGTGACGGAGTCGTAGTGGCCGACGAAATCCGGCTGCGCGTGGCGCACGAGGTAGAGGTAGGGCATCGGATCGCGTGGCGGTGGGTTGCGCGGGAGTTTACCCTGTCGTCTTCCGCGCGTTGCGGGTCGGACCGGGGGAGCAGGCAATCGTGAGTGAACGGATGGCGCGAATCGCGGCATCGGGCGTGGTGACGCTGACCACGGACTTCGGCCTGCGGGACCCGTTCGTCGGGGTCATGAAGGGGCAGCTGCTGGTGCGGTTCCGCGAGGTGCGCATCGTCGACCTCACGCACGAGGTGCTTGCGCACTGGCCTGCCGAGGCCGGGTTCTGGCTCGCGCGCTCGTTCCGCTACTTTCCGCCGGGCACGGTGCACGTGGCCGTGGTGGACCCCGGTGTCGGCACCGCTCGCGACATCGCCATCGTCGAATGCGAAGGCCACGTGTTCCTGGCGCCTGACAACGGCTTGCTCGGCAACGTCGTCGAGAGCGCGGGGGCAGTCACGCTGCGGCGGGTCGAGCCGAAGGCGCTCGCGCGCATCCACATCGGCACCCCGAGCGCGACTTTCCACGGGCGCGACATCTTCGCCCCGATGGCCGCGGAGCTGGCCGCGGGCCGCATCCAGCCGTCGGACCTCGGGCCCGTCGTGCCCGAATTGATCCCCGGCTGGCTCGAGGAGCCCGTCGTCGGACCGGGGCAGGTGACGGGCTCGGTCGTCACGATCGATCACTTCGGCAACCTGATCACCAACATCGACGCGAAGCTACTGAACGGCATCCCGCACGCCGTGGTGCGGGTCCCGGGCAAGGAGTTGCCCCTGCGCCGAACCTATGCCGACGTCCGGCCGGGCGAGTACCTGGCGCTGGTGAATTCGTTTGGCGTCGTCGAGATCGCCCGCGCGGAGCAGAGCGCCGCGGAGGGGCTGGGACTCGACCGCGGGGCGCCGATCACCGTCATTCATCGCTGATCCAAGCCGATGATTTAGAAGCAGAAAGGACAGGGTCGCATCGCATTCCATTGCGCCGCAATAAGGACCCCTTGAGAAGCCTCGCGATTCGTATATAGTTCGCACCCTTGCGCCCGGACATTCGGGCAGCGCGTTGAAAATTCAGGGTTTTCTCAGGGTCGTGACATGGAACGAGACGAGGAACATTTCGACCTCGACGAAGAGTTCGTGGCGGGCGCCGAGGAAGAGGATTACGACCGCTTCATCGATCGCGCCGATCGGCGCAAGCAGGCGGCCGCCGTGAAGCGCGGCAAGGCCGCGTGGAGCAAACTCGAGGACGTCCTGGCCGAGAAACGTCTTCAGAAGGAACTGAAGGACCTTTTCGACGACGTTTGATTTCCATTCTAAATGTGCCCCGGCCCCCGACTCCGGGAGCCGCTCCGGGGACCGCTCGATGACCACCACGCCTGAATCCCACTGGGTCGTCCTGAAGTTCGGCGGCACCAGCGTCTCGAGCGTCAGCAACTGGAAGAACGTCGCGGGCGTCGTGCGCGCACGGCTCGACGAGGGATTGCGGCCGGTGATCGTGCACTCGGCGCTGTCCGGCATCACCGACCGCCTCGAGCAATTGCTCGCCAAGGCACTGACCGGCGACTGGGAGCCGGTGATGGAGCAGATCGAGCGCCGGCACGCCGACCTGTCGCGCGACCTCGGCATTCCCATCAGCGCCGAGCTCGAGCACCACCTCGCCGACCTGCAGAAGATGGCTTCGGGCATCCACCTGATCGGGGAGGTCAGCGACCGGCTGCGCGCGCGCGTCATGGCGACCGGCGAACTCATGGCGACGCGCATCGGCGCGGCGTTCCTCGCCTCGGAAGGCCTCGACGTGCAATGGCTCGACGCACGCACGCTGCTGCACGCGGAAGAGCGCCCCGGAGCCTCGGCGCGCGCGAGCTACCTGTCGGCCACGTGCAACTTCGAGCCCGACCCGGACCTGCAGCAGCGCCTCGCCGCGGGCGGCAGCGTGCTGCTCACGCAGGGTTTCATCGCGAGCGACGCCAAGGGCGAGACGGTGCTGCTCGGTCGCGGCGGCTCGGACACCTCGGGCAGCTACTTCGCGGCCAAGCTGCGCGCGCGCCGCCTCGAGATCTGGACCGACGTGCCGGGCATGTTCACGGCGAACCCGCGCCAGGTGCCGAACGCGCGGCTGCTCAAGTCGCTCGACTACGACGAGGCCCAGGAAATCGCGAGCAGCGGCGCCAAGGTGCTGCACCCGCGCTGCATCCTGCCCGCCAAGCAGTACTCCATTCCGGTTTCGGTGCACGCGACGCAGCATCCCGAGTTCGACGGCACGGTCATCACCGCCACGGGCGGCGACGGCGGCGCGCGCGTCAAGGCGGTGTGCACCAAGAAAGGCATCACGCTCATCTCGCTGGAAACGCTCGGGATGTGGCACCAGGTGGGATTCCTCTCGGACGCCTTCGCGGTGTTCAAGGACCACGGCCTGTCGGTGGACCTCGTCTCGACCTCCGAGACCACGGTGACGCTGTCGCTCGATCCCGCGGCCAACGCGCTCGATGCGCACGCGCTCGACGCGCTGGTGAACTCGCTGTCGCGCCTGTGCCGCGTCGAGGTGATCGGGCCCTGCTCGGCCGTGAGCCTCGTCGGACGCAGCATCCGCGCGACCCTGCACCGCCTGGGGGATGCGCTCGAGCTCTTCGAGGAACAGCGCATCTACCTGGTGACCCAGGCCGCGAACGACCTCAACATCACCTTCGTCGTCGACGAGGAGCAGGGCGATCGCCTGGTGAGCCGGCTGCACGACGTGATCGTGCGCAACGCCCCGTCGGACCACGTGCTGGGGCCCACCTGGGAGCAGATCTACGGCCTGCGGGCTGCGATCCCTGCGGGCGGTCCGCCGTGGTGGGAAGGGCGTCGCGGGGAGTTGCAGCGGATCTCGCGCGAGCGTGGCTGCGCCTATGTCTACGACCGCGCCACGCTCGACCGGACCGCGCGCCAGCTGCTGGCCATCGACGGGGTCGAGCGTGTGTTCTACGCGATCAAGGCCAATCCGCACCCGGACATCCTGAAGAGCTTCGCGGAGCTCGGGCTCGGGTTCGAGTGCGTGTCGCAGGGCGAGTGCGAGCGCGTGCTCGAGGTGGTGCCGGGCATCGATCGCGGCAAGCTGCTGTTCACGCCGAACTTCGCGCCGCGCTCCGAGTACGAATGGGCGTTCGCGCAGGGCATCTACGTGACGCTCGACAACCTGTACCCGTTGCGCGCCTGGCCGGAGCTGTTCCGCGGCCGTGACGTGCTCGTGCGCGTCGACACCAACTTCGGCCGCGGTCACCACGACCACGTGCGCACGGCGGGCGTGCATTCGAAGTTCGGCATTCCGCTCTTCGAGCTCGACGAGCTGGACCGGTTGCTCGCCGCCACGGGCGTGAGGGTCATCGGCCTGCACGCCCACACGGGCAGCGGCGTGTTCGACGTGCGCAACTGGCAACAGGTGGGCCAGCTGCTCGGCGATCTCGCCCGTCGCTTCCCGGACGCGCGCGTCATCGACCTCGGCGGCGGCTTCGGTGTGCCCGAGAAGCCCGGGCAGGTACCCGTGGACCTCGCGCAGCTGCAGGGCGTGATCGACGACCTGCGCGTGAAGTGGCCGCAGCTCGCGATCTGGCTCGAGCCGGGCCGCTTCCTCGTGGCGCAGGCGGGTGTGCTGCTGGCGCAGGTCACGCAGCTCAAGGGCAAGGGCGCCGTGAAGTACGTCGGCGTCGCGACCGGCATGAATTCGCTCATCCGGCCCGCGCTCTACGGGTCGCACCACGACATCGTGAACCTGAGCCGCTTCGGCGAGCCGGGCACCGAGGTGTACAACGTCGTGGGGCCGATCTGCGAGTCGGCGGACGTCCTCGGGTACGAGCGGCTGCTGCCGCCGACGTTCGAGGGCGATACGCTGCTGATCGCGACCGCGGGCGCGTACGGGCACGTGATGAGTTCGTCGTACAATCTGCGCGAGCCCGCGCAGGAAGTACTGGTCTAGCGCGGCGGAGGCGGGACCGTGAAGACTGGCATCGTCGGCTGGCGCGGAATGGTGGGATCGGTGCTCATGCAGCGCATGGGCGCCGAGCGCGATTTCGACCACGTCGAGCCGGTGTTCTTCAGCACGTCCCAGGCGGGCGGCGCGGCCCCGGACGTGGGACGCGGCGCGGGACGCCTGCTCGACGCGAACGACCTCGAGGCGCTCGCGGCCTGCGACGTGATCGTGACCTGCCAGGGCGGCGACTACACGAACGCGATCCACCCGCAGCTGCGCGCGGCCGGCTGGCAGGGCTACTGGATCGACGCGGCCTCCGCCCTGCGCATGAAGGACGACGCGCTCATCATCCTCGACCCGGTCAATCGCGACGTGATCGACGCCGGGCTGCGCGCCGGCATCCGCGACTACATCGGCGGCAACTGCACCGTGTCGCTGATGCTGATGGCGCTCGGCGGACTGCTGCGCGAGGGGCTGGTCGAGTGGATCACGTCCATGACCTACCAGGCGGCCTCCGGCGCCGGCGCGCAGAACATGCGCGAGCTGGTCGAGCAGATGGGCGCCGTGCACGCCTCGGCGGCCGCGATGCTGGGCGACAAGGCGAGCGCCATCCTCGACATCGACCGGACGGTGACCGAGCAGCTTCGCTCGCCCGGTTTCCCGCAGGCGCAGTTCGGCGCGCCGCTGGCCGGCAGCCTCATCCCCTGGATCGACAAGGACCTCGGCAACGGCCAGAGCCGCGAGGAGTGGAAGGGCAGCGCCGAGACCAACAAGATCCTCGGGCGCCGCGCGCACCCGATCCCCGTCGAGGGCATCTGCGTGCGCATCGGGGCCATGCGTTGCCACAGCCAGGCGATGACCATCAAGCTGACGCGCGACCTGCCGCTTGTCGAGATCGAGCGCATCATCGCGGGCGGCAACGACTGGGTGCGGCTGGTGCCGAACACTCGCGAGGCCTCGATCCGCGAACTCTCTCCGGCGCGCGTGAGCGGCACGCTCGAGGTGCCCATCGGCCGCGTCCGCAAGCTCGCCATGGGCGGTGAGTACATCTCCGCATTCACGGTCGGCGACCAGCTGCTGTGGGGTGCGGCCGAGCCGATCCGTCGCATGCTGCGGATCCTCGCGGGCTGAGCTTCACATTCTCGCGGGTGGCCGCCCGCGACCTGGCCCCACGGCGGCGCGGGAGCGCCCCCGGAATCAAATCGAACAGGGTCATTGTTTACTGCATAAGCTATTGCAAGTTATAGGGTTTTAGGTAGAATACTGGATATAACAACAGTCTGATGGAGCAGGCTATGAACGGCGCATTCGCGGACGAGAGAGCAGGGCTCTCGAACGCCGAACTGGAGGCCCGGATCACGGAACTGGCGGGCCACTTGAACGCCGCCAACCGGCGCTGGCTGGCACTCATCGCCGAGTTCGACCGGCGCAAGGGATGGCACGACGGCCTCACCCAGTCGTGCGCGCACTGGCTCAACTGGAAGTGCGGCATCGACATGGGCGCGGCCCGGGAAAAGGTCCGCGTGGCTCATGCGCTCGAGCAGCTGCCCGCGATCGGTGCGGCCATGGGCCGGGGCGAGCTCAGCTATTCGAAGGTGCGCGCGCTCACTCGCGTCGCCTGTCCCGCGACCGAGCGACTGCTGCTCACGATCGCGCTGCACGGCACGGCGCATCACGTCGAGACCGTCGTGCGCCAGTTCCGGCGCGTGCAGGAAGCGGCCGAGTTGTCACGTGAGGCGCGGCAGCACTCCGGCCGTCGGCTCACGTATTCGTACGACGACGACGGTTCGCTCGTGCTCAAGGCGCGGCTGCCGGCCGAGACCGGGGCGATCGTGCTCGGCGCGCTCGAGGCGGCGATGCGCGACTTGCCGATGCCGAGGATCCTGATGCGCCGCGTCTGGACGTTTCCGCGGAAACCGGCCGATCGTCGCACGCCGCGCCGATGCGCTCGGCCTCGTGGCCGAGAGCTTCCTCAAGCATGGGCCGGAGGCGCTGAACGGGGGCGAGCGCCACCACATCGTGGTGCACGTGGATGCGGAGACGCTGCAGGCGCGGGACAGCGGCCGTTGCGAGCTCGACGACGGCCCGGCGATTCCAGTCGAGACCGCGCGCCGCCTGTCGTGCGACGCGAGCGTCGTGAGGATCGTCGAAGGCGTCGACGGCGAGCCGCTCGACGTCGGTCGCAAGACGCGCACCATCCCGCCTGCGCTGCGTCGTGCGTTGAAATCACGCGACCAGGGTTGCGTGTTCCCCGGCTGTACGCACAAGCGTTACGTCGACGGTCACCACATCCAGCACTGGGCCGAGGGCGGCGAGACGAAGCTGTCGAATCTCGTTTCGCTGTGCCGCGCACATCATCGTGCGGTGCACGAGGGCGGCATCGTCATCCAGCGTCTCGACGACGGCGCCTGGCGATTCGTGAAGCCCAGTGGCGAGGCGCTGCATGCCTGCGCGCCCGGTTGCACCCGGCCTCTGGGCGACTGGACGCGGCTCGTCGCGACCCACACCGGGCACGGCATTCACGTCGATGCACACACAGCCGTGACTCGTTGGCGCGGCGAGACGCATGGATCACGGTCTCGCCATCGATCTGCTGATGGCCGGGTCGAACGGGCCAAGGCCCAGGAGCAGGTGCAGGCAGCGCCGACGTTTCCGCGGAAACGTGACGCTGGAGTTGAGGATTGAAGCTATCCTCGACGACGTGGCAATGAATCGGTTCGGTGGCGCACTCCCTCGCACGGTGATCGTGCTGGGGCTCGTGTCGCTGCTGAACGACGCGGCGAGCGAGATGATCACGCCGCTGCTGCCGATCTTCCTCACGGCGACACTCGGTGCAGGCCCCGCGATCGTTGGTTTCGTCGAAGGGCTCGCGGAGGCCACGGCCAGCGTGCTCAAGCTGGTGTCGGGCCGGCTCGCGGATCGCGGGGTCTCGGCGAAAGGGCTGGTGGTCGGCGGCTACGGGCTGTCAAACGTGACCCGGCCGTTGATCGGGCTCGCGACCGGATGGGCCGCCGTGCTCCTGTTCCGTTTCCTCGATCGTGTCGGCAAGGGGCTGCGCACCGCGCCGCGCGATGCGTTCATCGCCGGTGCGGTCGGCCCTGGGCAGCGCGGCCGGGCCTTCGGCTTCCATCGCTCGATGGACCACGCGGGCGCCGTCATCGGTCCACTGCTCGCGTTCGGCTTGTTGTCGATGCAGGCCGACCTGAAACACGTGTTCCTCGCCTCGGCGGTGCCGGGCGCGTTCGTGATCGCGCTGCTGGTGTTCGGGTTGCCGGCCGGGCCAGCGTCAGGCGCGTGCGACACCCGAACGTTTCAGCTGGAACGCGTTGCACGGCCGGCTCAAGGCGATGATCGTCGCCGCGGGACTGCTGGCGCTCGCGAGCGTGCCCGAGGTCTTCGTCGTGCTCTGGGCCACGGAAGCGGGAATGGCCGTGACCTGGGTGCCGCTCGTCTGGGCCGCGGCGAGCCTCGCCAAGATGACGATCGCGATGCCGGCCGGCGTGCTCTCGGATCGGTTCGGTCGCGTGCCGCTCCTGCTCGGCGGCTGGTCGGCGCGCGTGGCGGTGCTCCTGCTGCTGGCGTTTGCGAATCCGGGGACTGTCGGCGTGTGGGTGCTGTTCATCGCCTACTCAGCGACGCTGGCGATCACGGAGCCGGCCGAGCGCTCGCTGATCGGAGATCACGCCGCGGCGACGGAGCGGGGCACCGCCTATGGCCTCTACCACCTGTCGGGCGGGCTGCTCGTGCTGCCCGGCGCGATGATTTTCGGCGTGCTCTGGGAAACGCTCGGATCGGGCACTGCCTTTTCGGCAGCGGCGGCCGTCACGGCCGTGGCGGCGGGGTTGATGTTATGGCTTGCGAGAACCGGCTCAGGGCCGCGAGGTGTGCCGCGAGCCTAGTTCCTGCACGACGTCCGCCAGGGTCAGGTTGCGCGACTTGAGCAGTACCAGCAGGTGATAGATCAGGTCGGCGCATTCGCCGATCACGCCCTGGTCGTCCCGCGTGACGGCGGCGAGCGCCGTCTCGACGCCTTCCTCGCCGAGCTTCTGTGCGATGCGGTTCGGCCCCTGCGCGAACAGGCGGGCGGTGTAGCTGCCGTCCGGTTGATCGGCGATGCGTTGCGCGATGGTGCGTTCGAGGATGGAGAGGAAGGCGAGGCGCTGGCCGTCGGTCGCGTCGGCCTCCGCGAAGCAGGACGGCGTGCCCTTGTGGCAGGTGGGCCCGATCGGTTCGGCGAGCACCAGCAACGCGTCGTCGTCGCAGTCGGCGCTCACCTGCACCACGTTCAGGTAGTGCCCGGAGGTCTCGCCCTTGAGCCAGCGCTCGCCGCGCGAGCGACTGTAGAAGACCACCCGGCCGCCTTCCAGCGTCTCCCGAAGCGTCTCCTGGTTCATGTAGCCCAGCATCAGCACGCGGCCGGTGCGGGCGTGCTGCACGATCGCCGGCAGCAGGCCGTTGTCCTTGCTCCAGTCGAGCGCGCGGATCTTCTCGGGAGTCACGACCTCACCTCGATGTGCCGCTCACGCAGGTACTGCTTCAGCTCCGGGATGGGGATGGCGCCGCTGTGGAACACGCTGGCGGCCAGTGCGCCGTCCACGCGTGCCTGTTCGAAGACGTCCGCGAAATGCTCGCGTGTGCCCGCGCCGCCGGAGGCGATGAGCGGCACGCGGCAGGCCTTGCGCACCTGGCGCAGCTGCTCGACATCGTAACCCGAGCGAACGCCGTCGCTCGCCATGCAGTTCAACACGATTTCCCCCGCGCCCCGGTCCTGTACTTCTGTCACCCAGTCTAGCGTATGCCGCGCCGTCGAATGCGAGCGGTTCGGGTCGCCGGTGTACTGGTAGACGACGAAGTCCGGGCCGACCGTCTGGCTGTCCACCCCGACCACGACGCACTGCGAGCCGAAGCGCCTGGCCAGCTCGTCCACCAGCGCCGGGTTGGCCAGCGCCGGGGAGTTCACCGAAACCTTCTCCGCGCCGGCGTTCAGCACGCCCTCGGCGTCGGCTACGCTGCGGATGCCGCCCGCGACGCAGAACGGGATGTCGAGCACGCGCGCGACCCGCGATATCCAGCTGCGGTCGACGGAACGGCCCTCCGGGCTCGCCGTGATGTCGTAGAAGACGAGCTCGTCGGCGCCTTCCTCGCGATAGCGGGCCGCGAGCTCGAGGATGTCGCCCACGACCTTGTGGTCGCGAAAGCGCACGCCCTTGACGACCTGTCCGTCGCGAACGTCGAGGCAGGGGATTATTCGCTTGGCAAGAATGGCGCGAGCTCCTGTTGCGTAAGGCGGCCTTCGAGCAGTGCGCGTCCGCTGATCACGGCAGCCACGGCGGTCCGCGCGAGCTCGTGCAGGTCCGCGGCGACGCTCACGCCGCCCGAGGCCTGCCAATCGATCGACGGAAAGCGCCGCACCGCTTCGGCGTACAGCCCGACGTTGGGGCCCGAGAGCGCTCCGTCGCGGGCCACGTCCGTGCAGAGCACGTGACGCAGCCCGTGCCGGGAATAGCGCTCGACAGCGTCCCACAGGCTTGCCTCGGTCTGATTCTCCCAGCCGTGGGTGGCGAGGCGCGGCGTGCCGCCGTCGTCGATGCGCACGTCGAAGGCGAGCACCACCGTGTCGGGCCCGAGCTGCTGCAGCCAGGACGCCACTTCGACCGGCTGCGTCACCGCGACGCTGCCCACGACGACCCGCTCGACCCCGAGTGCCAGCAGCTCGTCTGCGACGGCGCGGCTGCGCACGCCACCGCCCACCTGCAGGGCTGCGCCGGACTCTGCAGCGAGCCGCGCGATGGCCGCGCGATTGCCCTGCGAGCCGTCGCGCGCTCCGTCGAGATCGACGACGTGGACGCGTCGTGCCCCGAGCGCCAGGTAGCGCCGCAGGATCTCCACGGGATCGTCGGAGTAGACCTTTTCCGCGTCGAAGCGGCCCTGCAGCAGGCGCACGCAGCGTCCGCCGCGCAGGTCGATGGCGGGGATGAGCAACATCAGGCAATCCCCAGGAATGCTGACAGCACGCGGCTGCCGACCCGTGCCGAGCGCTCGGGATGGAACTGCACGCCGTAGAAGTTCTCGTGACGGACGGCCGCGGAGAACTCGCCGCCGTAGTCGGTCGTTGCGAGCGACCACGGGCCCACGGGCGCAGCGAAGCTGTGCACGAAGTAGACGTAGTCGCCGTCCTGGACGTCGGCCAGGAGCGGCGAGGGCGTGCGGATCCTGAGCTGGTTCCAGCCCATGTGCGGGACCGGGTAGTCGGTGCGCCGGGGAAGGAGTGCCACCCGCTCGGTGATGATGCCGAGGCAGTCGGTGTCCTCGCCGTCGTCACCTTCTTCGCTGCTCGCGAACAGGAGCTGCATGCCGAGGCAAATGCCGAGCACCGGTTGCGTGAGCTGCGGGATGAGGTCCACGAGGTCGAGCAC
The DNA here is from genome assembly GCA_963778185.1 of uncultured Gammaproteobacteria bacterium. Lineage (GTDB taxonomy): Bacteria > Pseudomonadota > Gammaproteobacteria > Steroidobacterales > Steroidobacteraceae > RPQJ01. The sequence continues at coordinate 52,371 of CAVZTF010000001.1, forward strand.
CTGCAGGCGGGACATCGCGTCGGCCGCGGCGCCGACGCCGGGCAGGATCACGCGCTCAGCCGCACGCAGCTCGGCCGGATCGGCCGTGAGGTGCGAGCTCGCGCCGAGCCGCTCGAGGGCGAAGCGCAGCGAGGCGATGTTGCCGCCGCCGTAGTCAATGATCGCGACGTCGCTCACGTCCCGTGCCTCACAGCACGCCCTTGCTGCTCGGGAGCTCGGTGCCCCGCACGCGGAAGGCGCGGCGCAGCGCGCGTCCGACGCCCTTGAAGCAGGCCTCGACCATGTGGTGGGTGTTCTCGCCCCGGACCTCGACGTGGATGGCGGCGCCGAGGCTGTCGGCCAGCGAGCGGAAGAAGTGCGGCACCAGCTCGGTCGGCAGCCCGCCCACGCTCTCCCGGTCGAATCGCCCGGTGAAGACGGCATACGAGCGGCCGGACAGGTCGATGGCCACCTGCGACAGCGCCTCGTCCATCGGCAGCACGAAGCCGTAACGACCGATTCCGCGCTTGTCGCCCAGGGCCTCCCGCAAGGCCTGGCCGAGGGCGAGGGCGCAGTCCTCGACGGTGTGGTGCTCGTCGATCTCGAGGTCGCCCTTGCACTGCAGTTCGAGCGAGAAACCGCCGTGACGCGCGACCTGCTCGAGCATGTGGTCGTAGAAGCCGATGCCGGTCGCGATGGACACGGGCAGCTCGCGGTCGAGATTCACCTTGACGGTGATATCCGTCTCGCGCGTCCGGCGCGTGACGGTCGCGGTGCGTTGCGGCCGGGCCAGCGCCACCAGGCGCGCGGCGATCGCAGGCCAGGTCTCGCCATCGCCGCCGTCCAGGCGCACGCGCACGCCATCGATACGCAGGTTCGCGGCGAGGTCGAGGTCGGTCTGGCGGTCGCCGATCACGAAGCTGCACGCGCGGTCGAGCTCGCGTTCCGCGAGAAAGGCGGTCAGCAGCCCGGTGCGCGGCTTGCGGCACTCGCAGTCGTCCTGCGGAAAGTGCGGGCAGAAGAACTCCGCGTCGAACTCGATGCCCTGCGAGACCAGCAGGTCGCGCAGGAAGTTCTGCGGCTCGTGGAACGTGTGCTCCGGGAACGAGTCGGTGCCGAGCCCGTCCTGGTTGCTCACCAGCACGAACCGGTAGCCGGCGTGCTTGAGGTCGAGCAGCGCCGGGATCACGCCCGGCAACAGCTTGAGCTTGGCGAGGCTGTCCACCTGCTCGTCGGCCGGTTCCTCGATCAGCGTGCCGTCGCGGTCGATGAACAGGATGCGTTCGGGGCTCATGGGCGCTCCACTGCGCCGAGGAGGCGCTCGTTCTGCTCGGGCGTACCGATGGTGATCCGCAGGCAGTTGGCCAGGCCGGGGGCGCTGCTGAAGTCGCGCACCAGGAGTCCCGCGGACCGGCCGGCCGCGAGGAAGCGCCGGGCATCGCGGCACTCGACCAGCAGGAAGTTCGCGTCCGACGGGAACACCCGCACGACCGTCGGCGCGGACTCGAGCCGCTGTTGAACGCGCGCTCGCTCGGCGAGGATCGTGCGGATGCGGTCGGCCGCCATCGCCCGTTGCGGGGCTTCCGTGAGCCTGAGCACGTCCTCGATCGTCGAGGCGGGAATCGCGTAGGGCGGGATGATGCGCTTCAGGAGTCCGACGATTTCCTCGCCCGCGATCAGCGTGCCGAGTCGCGCGCCGGCAAGTGCGTAAGCCTTGGACAGGGTGCGCAGGATCACGAGGTTCGGGAACTCCGCGAGCCGGGACGCAAGGCTCGCGCGGCCGGCGAACTCGATGTAGGCCTCGTCCACGCACACGAGCGAGGTGGCCGCGAGCTCGCGGCAGATGCGGAGCATCGCCTCTTCGTCGAGCAGGTTGCCGGTCGGGTTGTTGGGCGAACAGAGGAAGACGATCTTCGCGGCGCGGCCGGCCTCGATCACGGCTTTCGCCGCAAGGGAGAAGCCCTCGGTGAGCAGCGGCACCTCGACGACGCGCGCCCCCTGGATGCGGGCCGCGACCTTGTAGAAGCCGAAGGTCGGCGGGCAGATGACGGCCTGGTCGACACCGGCACGGCAGAACGCGCGCACCAGCAGGTCGATCGCCTCGTCGCTGCCACGGCCGATGAGCACCTGCTGCGCGGAAACGTCGTAGAGCTGCGCCATGCGCTCGACGAGCGCCTTCGGTTGCGGCTCCGGATAGCGGTTGAGGCCCGCGGCCGAGTTGTCGCCCTGGGCGCGCCACGGCATCTCGTTGGCGTGCAGGCGCTCGAGCGACGGATCCCAGGCGGCGTGCTGGTAGGGCTGCAGCTCGAGGATGTCGGGCCGTGCCAGCGACAGGACGGAACTCACGTCGCCTCCTCCCGAGCGATCGCATCGAGCCGGACAGTGACGGCGTTGGCGTGCGCGTCCAGGGACTCGAGGCGGGCCAGGGTGCGGGCGGTGAGGCCGAGGTCGGCCAGCCCGCGCGGCGTGACTTCCTGGACCGTGATGCGCTTGACGAAGTCGAGCACGCCGAGGCCGCTGTAGGCGCGCGCGTGACCGTACGTGGGCAGCACGTGGTTCGTGCCGCTGCAGTAATCGCCCATGGTCTCGGGTGTCCACGCGCCGAGGAACACCGAGCCGGCGTTGCGGACGCGGGGCAGCCAGCGGCGGGGCGATTCGATCTGCAGGATCAGGTGCTCGGGCGCGTAGGCGTTGCTCACGTCGAAGGCGGTCTCGAGATCGGGCACCAGCAGTACGCGACTGCCCGCGATCGAGCGCTCGGTGATCTGGCGGCGCGGCAGCACGGCCATCTGGCGGCCAACCGCGGCGATGCAGTCGCGCGCCGTGTCCGCCGAGGTCGTGACGAGCACCACCTGCGCGTCCTCGCTGTGCTCGGCCTGGGCGAGCAGGTCGGCGGCGACGAACTCGGGTCGCGCCGTCCCGTCGGCGATGACCAGCACCTCGGAGGGGCCCGCCGGCATGTCGAGCGCGGCGCCGTCCGCATCGGCGGCGACGATCTGCTTCGCCGCCGTGACCCAGGAATTGCCGGGACCAAAGATCTTGTCCACCCTGGGCACGCTCCCGGTGCCGTAGGCGAGCGCCGCGACCGCCTGCGCGCCGCCGAGCTTGAACACGCGCTCGACGCCGCAGAGGCGCGCGGCCGTGAGCACCGCCGGGTCGGCCAGGCCGTCGCGGCGTGGGGGCGTGCACATCACGCGCACCGGGCAACCGGCGATGCGTGCCGGGATCGCGAGCATGATGGCCGTGGAGGGGAGGGGCGCGGTGCCCGCGGGCACGTACAGGCCGACCGCGTTCAAGGGCACGACCATGCGCTCACAGGTCACGCCGGGCGAGGTCTCGATACTCAAGGGCTCGAGCGTCTGCGCCTCGTGAAAACGAGTGACCGTGCCGATGGCGCGGCGCAATGCCTCGTGCTGTTCGGGGGTGAGCGCGGCTTCCGCTGCCGTGAACTCTGCCGCGCTGACCTCGAACGATTCGAGTCGCACGCCGTCGAGGGTCTCCGTGTATTCGCGCAGGGCGGCGTCGCCGCGCGAGCGCACGTCGTTCACGATGCGGGCGGCCTTGGCCAGCAGGGCCTCGCTGTCGCGTTGCGCCGGTCGACGCAGCAGCTCGCGGCGTTCGTCCGCGCCGAGCGTGGCCCAGTCGTGGATGGCCAGTGGAGCGTTCATGCCAGCATCTTCTCCACCGGCAGCACCAGCACGGCGCTGGCCCCAGCGGCCTTCAGGCTTTCCAGGGTTTCCCAGAACACGTTTTCGCGGCAAACGGCGTGCACCGCGACCTTGTCGCCGGCGCCGTCGAGCGGGATTACCGTCGGCGACTCGCTGCCCGGCAGCAGCTTCTTGATCTGCGGCAGCGCCGAGCGCGGTGCGTGCAGCATGATGTACTTGCTCTCGCGGACCTGCTGCACGCCATCGATGCGCAGCAGCAGGCGGCGCACCCAGTCGGCCTTCTCGTCCGGCAGCTGCACGGGCGTGCGGATCAGCGCGGCCTGGCTCTCGAGGACCGGGGTGACCTCACGGAGGTGGTTGGCACTGAGCGTCGAGCCGGTGGACACGAGGTCGCAGATCAGGTCGGCCCGGCCGAGGCGCGGGGCAATCTCGACCGCGCCCGAGAGCGTCACGATCTCGGCCTCGATCGAGTTCTCGCGCAGGAAGCGCGCCAGCGTCTGCGGGTAGGTGGTGGCGATGCGCTTCCCCGCCAGGCTCTTCAGGCCCGCGTAGGGAAACTCGTCCGGCACGGCGAGCGACAGGCGGCAGCGCCCGTACTCGAGCCGCTGGATGAGCTCGAAACGCGCCTGCGTGCCGCGGGCCGCCATGGCGAGGCGCTTCTCCTCGATGACGTTGAGGCCCACGATGCCGAGGTCGCAGACGTCCTCCTGCACGAGGTCGGGGATGTCGTCGTCGCGCACGAACAGCACGTCGAGCGGCATGTTCTCGCCGTAGCACATCAGCTGGTCCTTGCCGCGGCTGTACTTGAGGCCGCAGCGGGCCAGCAGGTCCAGGGAATCGTCGGTCAGGCGGCCGGATTTCTGGACGGCGATCCGGAGGCGTTGCTGGCGGTCCATGTCATCTCTCCGCGATGCGCCTTGCGGCGAGGGCATAGCCGCCGTTGCCGGCAGCGAGGTAACGGGCGACGCGCCCGACGGTGGTCACGCTGACGCCGGTGACCCGGTGGATCTCGCGGTAGGGAATGCCCTGCTGCAGGAGGCCAACCACGGCCCAGCGGTCGGCGAGCGCCTGCAGTTCCGCCGGGGTGCAGAGGTCGCGGAAGAAATCCCGGCACTCCTCGCTGGAGCGCAGGGTCAGCACGGCCTGGAAGAGCGCCCGCTCGGCGGCGGCTTCCTGGCGGGCAGTGATGTTGCGGTGGTTCTTCACGTCGGTCCCGGCGTCTTAGTGTGATAGCACGTTAGTACAATATGACGTCGCGCGCAAGCCGCGCCCGGCCGGTCCTTGACGCTGCGGCAGGGCGCCACCTACACTGCGCGCGCTCATCGAGACCGGCTGAGGGAATGGCCCTTTGAAGCCGGGGCAACCATCGGGCCCAACCCGCCCGCAAAGGTGCCAACTCCACGGGGACGTGCGTCCGCCGGAAGATGAGTTGCCGCGAGGCTGCCCCGGTTCGCCGGGGGTGTTGGTCGCGGCAACCACGAGGGTAGCTCCCGGGAGTTTCGAAGCCTGTTGCGGCCAGGGTGCCGCGCGTGGAGTTGCGCCCGATGCCGCCAGCGGCACTCATCGAACCTGACGAGCCCGCCGGGAGCCTGCCCGCGGGGTACGAGTGCCGGCACGGCGTGCTGGCGCTGCCGGGGCCGTTCGAGCTGCATTTCGGCGGCCGTCTTCCCTCCGTCGACGTCGCCTACCGGCTGGCCGGGGCCCAGGGCGCGCCGGTCGTGGCGCTGCTCGGCGGCATCTCGGCCGGACGGCACGTGTTCGCGCTGCCAGGGGAGTCGGCGGGCTGGTGGGAATCCGTCGTCGGTCCCGGTCGTGCACTCGATACCGACCGCTATCGCGTGCTCGGCATGGATTTCCTCGGCGGCAGTCACCGCACGACCGGTCCGGCGCAGGGCGAGATCTTTCCGAGCGTGAGCGCCTACGACCAGGCGCGGGTGCTCACGAGCCTGCTCGATCACCTGGGGGTCGGCCGCTTGCGCGCCAGCGTCGGGGCCTCCTATGGCGGCATGGTCACGCTGGCGCTGGCCGAGCGGAAGCCGGAGCGGCTGGACCACGCCGTCGTGATCAGCGCCGCGCATCGCACGCACCCGATGTCCACGGCCTGGCGCAGCGTGCAGCGTGCGATCGTGCGCTATGCACTCGGCCACGGCGAGGGCCCGCGCGGTCTCGTGCTGGCCCGCGCACTCGCGATGGCCACCTACCGGTCGGCCCGCGAGTTCGAGGACCGATTCCCGGGGCCGGCGGAACTCAAGGACGGCGAGTTCCGCTTTCCGGTCGAGTCCTACCTGATGGCACGCGGCGAGGTTTATGCCGCCCAGTACAAGCCCGAGGCGTTCGTCTGCCTGTCCGAGTCGATCGACCTGCACCGCGTCGATCCGGGCGCCATCCGCGTGCCGACCACGCTGGTCGCCGTGGAAGAAGACCAGCTGGTACCGGTGAGCGAAATGCGCTACCTGCGCGACCGGCACGGCGGCACCTGCCGGCTGGTCGAAATCAGTTCAATCTATGGCCACGACGCCTTCCTGAAGGAGACAGAGGTGCTGCGCGACGTGTTCGCGCAGGCACTCGATCGAGCATGAGCAAAGACACCACGCAGCAGACCCGCGCCGTGCGCGCCGCCCTGGACACCGATACCCAGTTCGGCGCGGTCGTGCCGCCCATCCACCTCACCTCGACGTTCTCCTTCGCGGGCTACGGCGAGAAGCGCACCTACGACTACTCGCGCTCCGGCAATCCGACGCGCGACGCGCTCGCCGGCGCGCTTGCGGAACTCGAGGGTGGAGTCGGTGCAGTGGTCGTTTCGTCGGGCATGGCGGCGGTCTCGCTGGTGACCCAGCTGCTCGAGCCCGGGCAGGTCGCGGTCGTGCCGCACGACTGCTACGGCGGCACCTACCGGCTCTTCAACGCGCTGCACGAGCGCGGCTCGCTCGATGTCCGCTTCGTGGACTTCCAGCAGCCGCAGGAACTCGACGCGGCACTCGCGAGCCACCCGGCGCTGGTGTGGATCGAGACGCCGAGCAACCCGCTGCTGCGCATCACCGACGTCGCGCGCGTCGCCGCGGCGGGCCGCGCGGCCGGGGCGCTGGTCGTCGCGGACAACACCTTCCTGTCGCCGGTGTGGCAGCAGCCGCTCGCGCTGGGGTCGGACCTCGTGCGTGCATTCGACGACCAAGTACCTCAATGGACACAGCGACGTGGTCGGTGGAGCGGTCGTCGCGGCGAACGCGGACCTGCACGAGAAGCTCGCGTGGTGGGCCAACTGCGTCGGCGCCACCGGGGCGCCGTTCGACAGCTACCTCACGCTGCGTGGCCTGCGCACGCTGCACGCCCGGATGCGCGCCCACGGCGAGAACGCGGCCGAGGTCGTGCGCCTGCTCGCCGGGCATCCCGCGGTCGCCAGGGTCCACTACCCGGGCCTCGAAACGCATCCCGGCCACGCGGTCGCCCGCCGGCAGCAGCAGGGGTTCGGCGCCATGGTCAGCTTCGAGTTGCGGGGCGGCATCGGCGAGGTACGCGCGTTCCTGGGCGCCTTGCGGTTGTTCTCGCTGGCGGAGTCGCTGGGCGGCGTCGAGAGCCTCGTCGCCCACCCGGCCAGCATGACGCACGCCGCCATGTCGGCGGAGGCGCGCGCCCGCGCCGGCATATCCGACGCGCTGGTGCGGCTGTCCGTGGGCATCGAGGCGGCCGACGACCTGCTGCAGGACCTGGCGCAGGCGCTGGCCGCGATCAGGTGAACGCTTCCACGGAGACCGCCTTGACGAGGGCGAGCACGGGAGCGTCGGGCTCGAGCGCCAGGCTGCGCACGGCATCGACGGTGACCAGCGACAGCAGGCGTGTGCTGCCGACCTCCAGGCGCACGAGCCGCAGCGCCGGGTGAGACGACGGCTCGACGCCCAGCACCCGCGCCTCGAGCACGTTGTGCAGCGACAGGCCCTCGGGCCGGCGGCTGGCCAGGATCACCTCGCGCGCCGGGATCTGGATGCGAACGAGGGCGCCCGGCGGCGCATCGATCGTCGGGACGGCCACTCGCAGCTCGCGCGCCTGCAGGTGCGTGAGTTGCCGCGCGGAATCGTGGCTCGCCACGGTGGCATCCAGCGCAATTCCGGGATCCCAGTGGTCGCCGATGCCGGACAGGGCGTTCGACGCAGCGATGTCCTCGACCGAGGTCGCGGCGGTCATGGCGCCGCGATCGAGCACCACGATCCGGCTGGCGAGCCGCGCGACGTCCTGGAAGTCGTGGGTGACGATCAACACGGTGAGCGACAGCTGCCGTTGCAGGGTCCGCAGTTCATGACGCAGCGAGTCGCGCAGCGCGAGATCCACGGCGGCAAACGGCTCGTCGAGCAGTAGTACCGCAGGATCCCGCGCCAGTGCACGGGCGAGCGCCACCCGTTGCTGCTGCCCGCCGGACAGTCCGCCGGGCTTGCGGTCGCCGAGCCCCTCGAGACGCGTGAGGGACAGCAGTTCCTCGATCCTCGCGCTGCGCGTGGCCGGCGGACGCTGGCCGAGCGCCAGCGAGACCTGTTCGCGCACCGTGAGGTGGGGAAAGAGCGCGTAGTCCTGGAACACGAAGCCGATGGGCCGTCGATGGGTTGGCAGCGAGAATCCGCGGCCGTTGTCGGTCCAGCGGGTATCGCCCCAGGTCACCTCCGCCTCGCGCGGGGAGTACAGGCCCGCGATCGAGCGCAACACCGTCGTCTTGCCACTGCCCGAAGGCCCGAACAGCGCGGTGATGGAGCCGCCCGGCACGACGAAGTCCACGTCGAGCGCAATGGGCGCGGCCTGCCGCAGCCGGACCCGCAATTCCTCGCCGTGGTTCATCGCGTCAATCGTGCCGGCCCACGCGCCGGGCCAGCGTGTTGGTGATGCCGAGGGCGAGCACGGAGATCACGAGCAGCACGAGCGCCATGATGCCGGCCGAGCGGTCGTCGAATGCCTGGACCCGGTCGTAGATGGCAATGGCGATGGTGCGCGTCTCGCCCGGGATGGAACCGCCGACCATGAGCACCACGCCGAACTCGCCGAGCGTGTGCGCAAAGGTCAGCACGGCGGCGGTGGCAAGGCCGGGCAGGGCGAGTGGCAGCTCGATGCGGCGGATCGTCGCGGCCGGTGTGAGCCCGCAACAGCGCGCGGCGTCCCGCACGTTGGACGGGATCGCGGCGAGCGCGTTCTGCATCGGCTGCACCGCGAAGGGCAGGTTGACGAGCACGGAGGCGAGCACGAGGCCCTCGAAGCTGAAGGCGAGCGTGTGGCCGAGCAGCGCCTGGAATGCCTGGCCGGGCGCCGTGTGCCCGCCGAACGCGGTGAGCAGGTAGAAGCCGACGACCGTGGGCGGGAGGATCAGCGGCAGGGCGACGATCGCTTCGACGAAACCGCGGCCGCGGAAGCGACCGAAGGCCAGCCAGCGTGCCAGCAGGAACGCGACCGGCAGCAGGATCGCGAGCGTGCAGAGGCCGAGCTGAACCGACAATCCGAAGGCCGTCCAGTCCACACCGATCACTCCGCCGGCAGTACGAAACCGTAGCGTGAGAGGATCTCACGGCTGCCGGTCGTGCGCATGTACGCGTAAAGCCGTTCGGCCGCGGGCGAAGCGCCGTTCAGCAGGACCATGCGCTGGCGCAGCGGCGCGTGCAGCGTGTCCGGGATCAGCGCGAACGACCCACGCGTGCGGATCGAGGGCGCGAGCGCGAGCGAGTAAGCGATGATCCCGCCGTCGGTACTGCCGCCGGCCGCGAACTGGGTCGCCTGCGCGATGTTCTCGCCCAGCACGAGCGTCGGGCGGGCGGCCTCCCACAGGCCGAGGGCCCGCAACGCCTGTTCCGCGGCGCGGCCGTAGGGCGCGTGCTCGGGATTGGCGATGGCGAAGCGCCCGGCACTGCCGTCGGCAAGGCGCTGCCCGAGGTTCTCGAGGCGCGGGTCGGGAACGAGTGGCGAGTCGTGCGGGGCGAACACGACGATCCGGCCGATGCCATACAGGTCCCCCGTTCCGCGCGTGAACCCCCTCGCGGCCAGCGACTGCACCAGCGCCTCGTCCGCCGAAAAGAAGAGTTCGAACGGCGCACCCTGGGCGATCTGCCTCGCGAAGTTGCCGGACGAGCCGTAGGTCACGCTCACTGCGAAGCCGGTGTCGGCACGAAACCTCAGCAGGATTTCATCGAGCGCGAACTTGAGGTCGGAGGCGGCGGCGACGAGGGCCGGCGGGCGAGCTTCCTCGTCTTCAGCCCGTGCTTCAGGAGAGCGCATCGCAAGGAGGGGCACCAGCGACAGGGCCAGCAACGTCCACGGCAATCGCGGCCTGCGGATCGATGGCTGGGGTCGGGCGCGCTGCTTCACTTGCGTTGCCGGCTTCAGGTCGCGCAGTGGACGGTACAAAAAAGAAAGGCCGGCAGTGAAGCCGGCCTTTCGAGACAGGACCCGAGTTGCCTCAATCCTTGAGGCAAAGACTAACCCGACTCAAGTCCTCATCACTCGACGTGAAAAGCTTTGCGAACCAAAGGGCGCGGGGGATCGGGGATCGCTCGCGGACGCGCAGTATAACCCCGGCTTTCCGGCCCTTGTACAGTCGATTTCGGGCGGGGACCGGGGATTTGCCCTGGCATCGCCCTGGGTTTATGTAAGTACGTTAAACAATCTTGTAAGTCGTTGTTTTTATGTAAAAAATAGCGGCGCTCAAAGACGCTGGATAATCGCGTCGCCGGCCGCCCGGCTCCCCACCGCGGCAACCCCGGGTCCGGCGATGTCCGCCGTTCTCAGGCCATCCGCCAGGACCCCCGCCACGGCGGCTTCGACGGCCTGCGCCTCCGCCTCGAGCGCGAGCGAATGCCTGAGCAGCATGGCGGCGCTCAGCACCGTACCGATCGGGTTGGCGATGCCGCGACCCGCGATGTCGGGCGCCGAGCCGTGGATCGGCTCGTACAATCCGACCGTTCCTTCCCCCAGCGACGCGGACGGCAACAGGCCGAGCGATCCGACCAGCATCGAGGCCTCGTCGGTGAGGATGTCGCCGAACATGTTCTCGGTGAGCAGCACGTCGAAGCTGGTCGGGCGGCGCAGGAGGTGCATCGCCGCGGCATCGACCAGCATGTGCTCGAGTTCAACGTCGGGAAACCCGGTCCGGATCACCCGCTCGACCACCGTGCGCCACAGCCGCGAGGTCTCGAGCACGTTGGCCTTGTCCACCGACACGATGCGCTTGCGCCGGCCCATGGCCAGTCGCCCGGCCATGCGGGTCACGCGCTCGATTTCCGCCGTGGTGTAGCTGCAGACGTCCTCCGCCTCGTGCGCGGTACGAGTCTTGCGGCCGAAATAGATGCCGCCGGTCAGTTCACGCACCACCATGATGTCGACGCCCTCGACGACCTCGGGCTTCAGGGGCGAGGCGTCGAGCATCGCGCGCTGGGTCTTGACCGGTCGCAGGTTGGCGAATAGGCCGAGCGTGCGGCGCAACTCGAGCAGCCCCTGCTCGGGGCGCACGCGCGCGGACGGGTCGGACCACTTCGGCCCGCCGACGGCGCCGAGCAGCACCGCATCACTGCCGCGACAGGTGTCGATGGTGCGCGGCGGCAGGGGGGAACCGCTCGCATCGATGGCGATCCCGCCGATCAGCGCCTCGACGAACTCGAACTCGTGCCCGGAGCGCCGGGCCACGGCCTCGAGCACGCGTACCGCCTCGGCCGTGACCTCCGGCCCGATGCCGTCGCCCCCGAGCACCGCGATGCGAGCCTTCATGCCACGCGACTCTCGTAGGCCTCGATCGCCTGCGACCGGCCGAGCAGGTAGCCCAGCTCGTCCACGCCGTTCACCAGGCAGTAGCGTGCGAAGGCCTCGATCGGAAATCCGATCTCGCGACCGTCCGGCATCCGCAGGGTGGCGGAGGGCAGGTCGATCGTGAGCTCGATGCCGGGGTGCGCGAGCAGCCACTCGTGCGTGGCGTCGTCGACGACCACCGGCAGCAGGCCGTTCTTGAGGCTGTTGTTGCGGAAGATGTCGGCGATCTCGCTGCTCACGACGGCGCGGAATCCGTAGTCGAGCAGCGCCCAGGGAGCGTGCTCGCGCGACGAGCCGCAGCCGATGTTGCGCCCGGCGATGAGGATCTGGCAGCCGCGGGCCTCCGGGCGGTTCAGCGGGAAATCCGGGCGCGGCGCGCCGTTCGCGTCGTAGCGCCAGTCCGTGAACAGTGCGCTGCCGAGTCCCTCGCGCGTCGTGGTGGTGAGGAAGCGCGCCGGGATGATCTGGTCGGTGTCGATGTTCGTCGACGGCATCACGACCGTGCGCGAGCGTATGACGGTGATGGGGTCCATGTCGGCCTCAGTGAATGAATTCGCGTGGGTCCGTGATCCGCCCCCGCACGGCGGCAGCGGCCGCCGTGGCCGGGCTCGCGAGCAGCGTGCGCGCGCCCGCTCCCTGCCGGCCCTCGAAATTGCGATTGCTGGTGCTCACGCAGTAGCTGCCCTTCGGGACGAGGTCGCCGTTCATGCCGAGGCACATGGAACAGCCCGACTCGCGCCATTCGGCGCCTGCCTCCAGGAACACCTGCGCGAGGCCGCGCGCTTCCGCTTCGCGCTTGATCTGCTGCGAGCCGGGTACCACCAGCGCCCGCACGCCCGGCGCCACCTTGCGTCCGGCGAACACCTTCGCGGCGAGTTCGAGGTCCGAGATCCGCGCGTTGGTGCAGCTGCCGATGAAGACCACCTGCACCGGCTTGTCGCGCAGCGACTCGCCCGGCTCCAGCCCCATGTAGGCGAGCGACCTGGCGAACACGGCGTCGCCCGGTCGCTCCGGAACCCGGCCCGACACGGGAGCGACCATGCCCGGGTTGGTGCCGTAGGTGATCATCGGCTCGACCGCGCCGGCGTCGAGGTGCACCGTCCGGTCGAACGTCGCGCCCGCGTCGGTGCGCAGCGTGCGCCAGTCGGCCACGGCACGATCCCAGGCCTCGCCCTGCGGCGCGCGTGGCCGGCCCTGCAGGTATGCGAACGTCGTCTCGTCGGGTGCGACCAGTCCGGCGCGCGCTCCGGCCTCGATGGCCATGTTGCACAGGGTCATGCGCTCGTCCATCGACAGCGCCTCGATGGCGGGGCCCCGGTACTCGATCACGTGGCCGGTGCCGCCGTTCACGCCGATGCGGCCGATGATCGCGAGCACGAGGTCCTTCGCCGTGACGCCGGGACCGAGCCGCCCGGCGACCTCGATCGCGAGCGTGCTGGGCTTGCGCTGCAGCAGGCACTGGGTCGCGAGCACGTAGCCGACCTCGGTGGTGCCGATGCCGAAGGCGAGTGCGCCGAACGCGCCGTGCGTGCTGGTGTGGCTGTCGCCGCAGACGATCGTCATGCCGGGCTGCGACGCGCCGAGCTCCGGCCCGATGATGTGCACGATGCCGCGGCGCGGGTCCCTGAGGCCGAGCAGCTCGACGCCGAACTCGGCGCAGTTCACCTCGAGCTGGCGGACCTGCTTCGCGGCGGACTCCAGCGCGATCGGCACGCCGCCGAAAATCTGCGCCGTGTCCGTGGGCGTCGAGTGGTCCATGGTCGCGAGCGTGCGATCCTTGCGGCGGACCGCGAGGCCGCGCTCGCGCAGCACGGAGAAGGCCTGGGGCGAGGTGACCTCGTGGACGAGGTGCAGGTCGATGTACAGGACGGCCGGGGTGTCCGGGGTCTCGGGCACGACTACGTGCCGTTCCCAGACCTTCTGGAACAGGGTCTTCGCGGTCATTCGGGCTCCGGTGTTCGCAGTGCGTTCAGATGCTGGAAGCGGCTTCCTCGGCCGCGAGTGAGCGGTGCTCCGCGCGCGCGACCCCCGCGCGTGTCGACTCGATCTGGTTGACCACCTCGAGGAAGGCGCGCACGCCCGATTCGACGATGTCGGTGGTGACGCTCGAGCCGCGATAGGACCGCTCGTTGTGCTCGACGATGACGACGGCCTCGCCCTGGGCGTCCTCGCCCATGGAGACGCTGCGCACCTCGAACTTCCGCAGCGTGACCGGCACTCCCGTCGCGACCTCGATCGCCCTGAAGGCCGCGGCGACCGGGCCGTCGCCCGTCTCCTCGCGGGACACCAGGCGACCGTCGTTGTGGCGCAGCCCGACGCGCGCCATGGCGCCCCCGGCCGAGTCGCTGATCGCGTGCAGGCTCTCGAGGTGCCAGGGGCCACTCGCGCCGAAGTCGGCCTTCAGCACCAGGGCCTCGAGGTCGCCGTCGAAGAGTTCCTTCTTCTTGTCCGCGAGCGCCTTGAAGTCCTCGAAGACGCGGGCGAGCTCGGCATCGCTCAACTCGAAGCCGAGTTCCTTGATGCGCTCGCGCAGCGCCGCACGGCCGCTGTGCTTGCCGAGCACGAGGTTGGTGCGCGAGAGGCCCACGTCCTCCGGGCGCATGATTTCGTAGGTCGAGTGGTGCTTCAGCATGCCGTGCTGGTGGATGCCCGACTCGTGGGCGAACGCATTCTCGCCGACCACCGCCTTGTTGCGCGGGATGGGCATGCCGGTGATGCTCGAGAGCAGGCGGCTGGTCGGGAAGAGCCGCTTCGTGTCGATGCCCGTCTTCAGGCCGAACAGCCCCTCGCGGGTCTTGATCGCCATGACGATCTCTTCGAGCGAGCAGTTGCCTGCGCGCTCGCCGATGCCGTTGATGGTGCACTCCACCTGGCGCGCGCCGGCGCGCACGGCCGCCATGCTGTTGGCGACCGCCATGCCGAGGTCGTCGTGGCAGTGGACGCTGAAGGTCACGCGGTCGGCGCCCTTGACGTTCTTCCTGAGGAAGTCGAAGACCTCGTGGAATTCCTCGGGCACGGTATAGCCCACGGTGTCCGGGACGTTGATGGTCGTGGCGCCGGCCTCGATCACGGCCTCGACCACTTCGCGCAGGAACTCGAGCTCGGTGCGCGAGGCGTCCTCCGGCGAGAACTCGATGTCCTCGCACAGGCTGCGCGCATAGCTCACGCCCTGCACGGCGGTGTGGATGATCTCCTCCTTCGCCATGTTGAGCTTGTGCTGTCGATGGATGGCGCTGGTCGCGAGGAACACGTGCAGGCGTGGACGGGCCGCTTCCCTGACGGCGCTCCAGGCCTTGTCGATGTCCTCCCGATTGCAACGGGCCAGGCCGGCGATGACCGGCCCGCGCACCTCGCGGGCGATCTCGTGCACGGCTTCCCAGTCGCCGCGCGAGGCGGCCGGGAAGCCGGCTTCGATGACGTCCACGCCCAGCTCCGCCAGCGCCCGCGCGAGCCGCAGCTTCTCCGGCTGGGTCATGCTGCAGCCGGGCGATTGCTCGCCGTCGCGCAGCGTCGTGTCGAAGATCAGCACGCGGTTCGGGTCCCGGGCGGGGGCGGGGCTGGACATGACGGCTATTTTCCTTCGTTCAACCAGGGCATGTGGGCGCGCAACTGCACGCCGACCTTCTCGATCGGGTGCGCGAGGTCCTTCTTCATCAGCGCGTCGTACTTCCTGCGGCCGGTCTTGTTCTCGCGGATCCACTGGCGCGCGAACGTGCCGTCCTGCACTTCCTTGAGGATCTTCTTCATCTCCTTCTTGGTGGCGGCGTTCACCACGCGCGGGCCGCGCGTCAGGTCGCCCCACTTGGCGGTGTGCGAAATGTACTTGTGCATCTTGGCGAGCCCGCCCTCGTGCAGCAGGTCCACGATCAGCTTCAACTCGTGCAGGCACTCGTAGTAGGCGACCTCCGGCTGGTAGCCGGCTTCGGTCAGCGTCTCGAAGCCCTTCAACACCAGCTCCGTGGCGCCGCCGCACAGCACGGCCTGCTCGCCGAACAGGTCGGTCTCGGTCTCTTCCTTGAACGTCGTCTCGATGACGGCGGCGCGCGTGCCGCCGATGCCGTCGGCGTAGGCGAGCGCCTTGGCCTTGGCCCTGCCGGAGGCATCCTGCGCGACCGCGATCAGGCAGGGCACGCCGCGGCCTTCCTGGTACTGGCGGCGCACCAAACCGCCCGGGCCCTTCGGCGCGATCAGCACCACGTCGAGGTCCTTGCGCGGCTTGATCTGCTTGAAGTGGATGTTGAAGCCGTGCGCGAAGAGCAGCGTGGTGCCCTGCCCGAGATTCGGCAGGATCTCCTTGTAGTTGTCGGCCTGGCTGGTGTCGGGCGTGAGCAGTGCGACCAGGGTCGCGCCCTTGACGGCCTCGGCCGGCGCCTGGACGGCGAGCCCGTCCTTCTTCGCCTGCTTCCAGCTGTCGCCCTTGCGCACGCCGATCACCACGTCGTAGCCCGAGTCCTTCAGGTTGAGCGCGTGTGCGCGACCCTGGCTCCCGTAGCCGACCACGGCGATCCGGGCACCCTTCAGGGCTTTCCTGTCGACGTCTTTCTTCGAATACGCGCGCATCTGTAACTCCTCGGGATAGACAGTGAAAACGTGACTCTATAAACGCAGAACCCCGCGCCGGATCGGGTCCGGTGCGGGGTTCCTGGTGTCCGTCTGCGCCTAAGCGCCTTCAGGCCGGGGCCCCGCACCTCCGGTGGGGAAGCAGCGCCAGCAGGGAAGGCAGCAGGCCCGGCAGTCGGGTGGCCGGGGAAAGCTCAGGAGCGGTGCGAACCTCGAACTCCATCGATAGCCTGCTTGGAACGATCGGCGAGAGTGAACTATGGCAGCACAGGGGGCGGCGTATTGTCAACCGCACTGCAAAATGAAACTCCGCTAAGCTTGGCCCCATGTTCGAAGATCGCGACACCGCGGCCGCAACGCCGCTCTGGCTGGTCGCCGAGCGCGACCTGGAAAACTGGCTCGCCGGGCAGGACGCGGCGACGAGGGCCTGGCTGTCGGCCACCGGTTTTCGTGCCGAGCGCAACCAGGTCGCCGTCCTGGCCGCCGCGGACGGGCGCGTGCGCGGGGCGGTACTCGGCCTCGGCCCGCTGGCCTCCCTGGAGAACCTCGAACCCTGGCACGTCGCCGGCGCACCGGACCGGCTGCCGAACGGCGCCTGGCGCCTCGAGACCGCGCTGCCAGCGCCGGCCGCGACGGCGGCGGGCATCGGCTGGGCGCACGGCAGTTACCGCTTCGAGCGCTTTCGCAGCAAGCCGCGTGCGCCCGGCGCGTCGTCGCTGGTGCCACCGCAGCTTGCGGACATGAGCTACGTACGCCGCATGTCGGCGGCGCTCGCGATGGCGCGCGACCTTATCAATACGCCGGCCGGAGACCTGACGCCCGTGCGCCTCGCGGACGAGGCATTGGAGATGGCGACGCGCTGTGGCGCGCAGGGTCGAATCGTCAGCGGCGAGGCCCTGCGCGAGGGCTATCCCGCCATTCATGCGGTCGGGCAGGCCGCGGACTCGGCGCCGCGACTCGTCGACTTCAGCTGGGGGGATCCGGCGGCGCCCAGGGTCACCCTCGTCGGCAAGGGCGTCTGCTTCGACTCGGGCGGTCTCGACCTCAAGAACCCGCAGGGCATGCTGCTCATGAAGAAGGACATGGGCGGCGCGGCCTGCGTCCTCGCGCTGGCGCGCATGGTCATGGAGAGCGCGCTGCCGGTGCGGCTGCGCGTCCTCGTTCCCGCGGTCGAGAACGCGGTCGCCGGCAACGCCTACCGGCCCGGCGACGTGCTGCGCACGCGCAAGGGCCTCACGGTCGAGGTCGGCAATACGGACGCCGAGGGCCGCCTGGTGCTCGCCGACGCGCTCGCGGCCGGCGACGCGGAGCAGCCCGAGCTGCTCGTCGATATGGCGACGCTCACGGGTGCCGCGCGGATCGCGCTCGGTCCGGAACTGCCCGCGCTGTTCGGCACCCAGCCGGGCACCGTGGACGCGCTGCAGCGCCACGGCCGTGCGCTGGCCGACCCGTTGTGGCCGATGCCGCTGTGGGACGGTTACGACGACGAATTCGCGAGCAAGGTGGCGGACTTCAACAACGTATCGCCGTCCACGTTCGCGGGCGCCGTCATCGGCGGCCTGTTCCTGAGGCGGTTCGTCACCGCGACCCGCGACTGGCTGCACGTCGATCTCTACGCCTGGAACCCCAGGGAGCGCCCGGGCCGTCCCGTCGGCGCGGAGCCGCAGGCGGTGCGCGCCCTGTACGCGCTGCTGGCCGAGCGCTTCGGCTAGACCCGAGGCGACGCGCCCCATGGACCTGGGATTCGAGCGTCGCGCCTGGACGCTGATCTACCTGTGCCTCGGGATCATCGAGGGCGGCACGGCCGCCGTCATGGTCCGCTCGCTGTTCGGGACGACCGTGCACGGCATCATGGTCGACCTCGTCGTCGCGCTGGTGACCTCGGCGCCCGCGTGGTCCAACCTCGCCAGTCTCTTTTATGCCCGCCGCGCGCAGGGCCACCCGAAGGTCCAGTTCCTGCAGCCGCTGCTGTTCGCGATCGCGGGGTGCGTCGGGGCGCTGGCGCTGCTCCCCCGGGGAGGAGCGGGGCTCATTGCGTTCCTGCTCCTCTATTGCGCGTCCCGCCTGCTGTGGGCCGGCGTCGACACCGTCCGGTCGGTGATCTGGAGCGTCAACTACCCGCGTCACCTGCGCGCGCGAATCACCGGCCGCATCATGGTGAACGGCTCGCTCGCGCTGGCGGCCTCGGGGCTCCTGCTCGGCTGGCTGCTGGAGCAGGCAGGGCCCTGGTTCCGCGTCGCGATCGCCGCGGCCGCTGCCTGCGGCGTGGCCGGCGCAGTGACGTTCCGCCGTTTCCGGGTGCGGCGCGAGCAGCAGCTGCTCGAGTCGGAGCGCTCGCGACTCGCCGAGGGCGCGCGCTTCGACCTGGCGGGCATCCGCCACCTGCTCGCGAGCGACGCCGGCTTCCGCCACTACATGTTCGCCATGTCGCTGTTCGGGGCCGGGCTGCTGGCGCTCACGCCGCTCCTGGTCGTTTGCCTCGACGACGTGCTGCGGGTCTCCGAACTGACGCAGGTCGCGGTGACGACCGCGGTGCCGATCCTCGTGATGCCGCTGGCGATCCAACCCTGGGCGCGCTTCCTGGACCGGCATCACGTGATCGTGTTCCGCTCCGTGCATGGCTGGATAGCGGTCGCGGCGGCTGCGTTGCTCGCCACGGCGGTCCTCGCGCGCGCGCCGCTACTGCTGTGGCCCGGTGCGGCCCTGCTCGGCGTCTCGTACGCCGCGGGCAGCCTCGGCTGGTCGCTCGGGCACAACGACTTCGCCCCACCCGGCGAGGAGACCCGCTACATGGCGCTGCACGTCACGCTCACGGGTCTGCGCGGCCTGCTTGCGCCGCCGCTCGCAATCGTGGCTTACCACCTGCTCGAGCGGCTGAGCCCGGGCGCCGGCACCTGGTCGCTGACGCTGCCGGTGGCGCTGGTCATCGCGGGCGCATGGCAGTTCTCGCTCATGCGCCGCTCTCGTCCGGACGCTGCCCGCCCCGCGTGACCCGCGCCCGGCAAAGTCGCAAAATGACAGGCTCACCGAAGGAGTCCCGAGCATGCCCCGCAAGAAGGTCGACCCGCGCGCCTACTCACGCCTCGTGTTCGACGGCGTCAAGCAGACTCCGAGCCGGGCGATGCTGCGGGCGGTCGGCTACGACGACCGTGACTTCAAGCGGCCGCAGGTCGGAATCGCCTCGACGTGGAGCAACCTTACGCCCTGCAACATGCACATCGACCGGCTGGCCGACGCGGCGGCGAAGGGCGCCGACGCGGCCGGCGGCAAGAGCACCGTGTTCGGCACGATCACCGTGTCCGACGGAATCTCGATGGGCACGCCGGGCATGCGCTATTCGCTCGTGTCGCGCGAGGTGATCGCCGACTCGATCGAGACGGTGGTGGGAGCGCAGGGCTTCGACGGCCTGGTCGCGATCGGCGGCTGCGACAAGAACATGCCGGGCTGCATGATGGCGATGGCCCGGCTCGACCGGCCGGCGGTGTTCGTGTACGGCGGCACGATCCGCCCGGGCGAGGAGCGGCGCGACATCGTGTCGGTGTTCGAGGCGGTGGGCGGTCACGCGAGCGGCGCCGTTTCGGATCGCAAGCTGCGCGAGGTGGAGCGTACCGCGATCCCGGGGCCCGGCAGCTGCGGCGGCATGTACACCGCCAACACCATGGCCTCGGCGATCGAGGCGCTCGGCATGAGCCTTGCCAACAGCTCGGCGCAGGAAGCCGTCTCGCGCAACAAGAGGCAGGATGCGGAGCGCGCCGGCAAGGTGGTGGTGGACCTGATCCGCCGCGGCATCAAGCCGTCCGACATCCTGAGCCCGGAGGCGTTCGAGAACGCCGTCGTCGTCACCATCGCGCTCGGCGGCTCGACCAACGCCGTGCTGCACCTGCTCGCCATCGCGCACGCCGCCGGCGTGAAGCTCGAGCTCGACGATTTCACGCGCATCGGCGCCCGGGTGCCGGTGCTCGCGGACCTGAGGCCGAGCGGTCGCTACTCGATGTCCGAATTGATCCGCATTGGCGGCATCCAGCCGCTCATGAAGACCCTGCTCGGCGCCGGGCTGCTGCACGGCGGCTGCCTGACGGTGACGGGCAGGACGATCGCGCAGAACCTGAAGGGCGTGAAGCCTTACCCGGACCGCCAGGAGATCGTCCGGCCGCTCGCGAATCCGATCAAGGCCGACAGCCACCTCGTGGTGCTCTACGGCAACCTCGCTCCCGAGGGTGCGGTGGCGAAGATCACCGGCAAGGAGGGGCTCGAGTTCTCAGGGCGCGCGCGGGTATTCGACGGCGAGGAGGCGACGCTGCAGGCGATCCTCGACGGCACCATCGAGGCCGGCGACGTCATCGTCGTGCGCTACGAAGGCCCGCGCGGCGGGCCTGGAATGCGCGAAATGCTGAGTCCCACCGCCGCGATCATGGGCAAGGGGCTCGGCGACAAGGTCGCGCTGATCACGGACGGGCGTTTCTCGGGCGGCAGCCACGGTTTCGTGGTCGGCCACGTGTCGCCGGAGGCGGCGGCCGGCGGCCCGCTGGCGCTGGTGCAGGACGGTGACGCGATCAGCATCGACGCGACGAAACGCGAGATGAACCTGCACGTCGCGGACGAGGAGCTCGCACGCCGCCGTGCGAGGTGGACCGCGCCGGCGCCATACGCCACGCGGGGCGTGCTGGCCAAGTACGCGCAGCTGGTGAGCAGCGCTTCGTTCGGCGCGGTGACCGATCGCGGGACCGCCGCGCCAGGACGGCCGAGGTGACCGCCGCCGCACGCTTTTTGCTATTGAGTTGAACGGGCTGGGTGGTTAAAGTTCGCGCCCGCAGGAGGGGTTGCGGCTGCGGGCGGGCTCTTGTACTGTCGGCAGCCCCGGTTGGCTATCGCTAGGCTCCGGGCACTTGCGTTGAAAAAAAACCCCGTGGCGACGGAGGGGATGTGGCGTACACGTATTCAATCGACGATCCGGCGAAGAACAGCAAGCGAACGCTCGCGTTCGTGCTCGTCGTCCTGCTCCACATGGGGTTCTTCTGGGTGCTGGCGTCGGGCCTGGGTGCCAAGATCGTCGAAGTCGTGGTGGGCCCCGTCGAGACCAAGATCATCGACGAGCTCCCGGACGAGGACAAGGAGCCGCCGCCGCCGCCGCCAGACATCGAGACGCCGCCGCCCTACGTGCCGCCGCCGGAAATCTCGATCGACGTCCCGGTCGACAGCGGGCCGACCACCGCCATCAGCAACGTGACGACCGAGCGACCGGTCGCCGCGCCGCCGCCGCCGGCACCGAAGCCGGTCGAGAAGGCGGTCGTCAAGAGCCCGCCGTCCACCCAGGGCCGCGGCGCTCGCACTCCATTGCCCGAGTATCCGCCGGCGTCGCGCCGCGCGGGCGAGGCCGGCACCGTCACCCTGCGCGCCTACGTCGGTGCGGACGGCCGCTGCAGCCAGGTCGAAGTGGTAAAGAGCAGCGGCTTCGACAAGCTCGACGAGGCCGCGGTCCGCGAGGTGCAGCGCAATTGGCGCTTCGTCCCCGGCAAGGAGGACGGCAAGCCCGTCGCCATGTGGCACACCTTCGCCGTGACGTTCCGCCTGACTGACTGACGCGCCGGCTCCGCACGCCGCCGTTCGAGCAAGCCCAGACACTGCAACCGATTCGTTAAAGGAAGAGAGTTCCATGGCCACTGAAACCGTCTCCGTCGACAACCCGTACGGCATCCAGGCAATGTGGGCGCAAGGCGACTACGTCACCAAGGGCGTGCTGGTCCTGCTGGTCCTCATGTCCGCCTACTCCTGGTTCATCATCTTCACCAAGTGGTGGGAGCAGCGCCGGCTGCTGAAGCAGGCGCACGAGGCCGAGAAGGCGTTCTGGGCCGCGGACAACATCAAGAGCGGGCTCGGCAAGCTCACGGGCAAGGGCAACATCTTCAAGGCGATCGCCGCGGAAGCCATCGACGCCGCCGAGCACCACGACTCGCGCCTGACGCAGCAGGTCCCGCTGCACGAGTGGATCGACAACGTGATCGCCCGCGGCGTCGCGCGCATCAGCAGTGCCCTGCAGACCGCGCTGCCGTTCCTGGCGACCACCGGTTCGACCGCCCCGTTCATCGGGCTGTTCGGCACCGTGTGGGGCATCTACCACGCGCTCGTGTCGATCGGTGTCGCCGGCCAGGCGAGCATCGACAAGGTGGCCGGCCCGGTCGGCGAGGCGCTGATCATGACGGCCGTCGGCCTCGCGGTCGCGGTGCCCGCGGTGCTCGGCTACAACTACCTGCTGGGCCGCAACAAGCAGATCATGGAGCGGGTCAAGCTGTTCTCGGCCGACCTCGAGCAGGTGATCGTGAGCGGCTCGCGCATCGAGGGCGCCGGCGCGAAGGTCATCTCCGGCGGTCCCAAGAAGTAGTCCGGTCGCGAGCCGCCGGAGGCAGGCACCATGAGCATGTCGATAGCTGACGCGGGCGACGACGAGAAGTCGATCTCGGAAATCAACGTCACTCCCCTCGTGGACGTGATGCTGGTGCTGCTGATCATCTTCCTGATCACCATCCCGGTGATCACGCAGTCGGTCAAGGTGGAACTGCCGAAGGCGGCCAACATCCCGACCCAGACCAAGCCGGAAAACGTCAACATCGCCGTGGACGCCGATGGCAACGTGTTCTGGAACACGGCGCTGGTCCCGACGCAGGACGCGTTGCTCGAGCGGATCAAGTCCGTGGCGGTGCTGGATCCGCAGCCCGAGATCCACCTGCGTGGCGACAAGAAGACGAAGTACGAGTTCATCGGCCGCGTCATCGTGCTGTGCCAGCGCGGCGGCATCCAGAAGGTCGGCTTCATCACCGAGCCCGACCGCGGCCTGGCGCGCTGACGGCCACCTCCGGGAGTTATTCGAATGTCAATGACTACAGGTGGCGTCGGCGAGGCCGAGCCGATGATGGACATCAACATGACCCCGTTGATCGACGTCCTCCTCGTGCTGCTGGTCATGTTCATCATCACCATCCCGGTGATGACGCACGCGGTGAAGCTGGACATGCCGCGGGCGTCGAACGCGCCCTCGCTGGCCGAGCCGGTGATCATCCAGCTCGAGATCGACTTCGACGGGACCGTGCTGTGGAACGGCAATCCCGTGCCGGATTTCGACACGCTGGACGCGTACTTCCACCGCGAGGCCGTCAACGACCCGCAGCCGGAACTGCACATCCGCCCGAGCAAGCGCGCCGACTACGACGTCGTCGCGCGCGTGCTCGCGTCGGCCCAGCGCAACGGGATGCGCAAGATCGGCTTCGTGGGCAACGAGCAGTTCATGTGAACCCGGCCGTGCTCCCCGGGCGGGAGCGCCGGCCGACTGGAAATCATGGGAGCTGCCGGAACTAACAAGTCCGGCAGCTTTCTCACAAGTGGGGCCCCCATACGCCCCGAGTGAGGCGACTGATGAGGAAAGCGACGTTCGTCCTGAGCGCCAGCCTGGCGTTCTTCGGTGTGGCCGGAACCGCGGCCGGGCTGCTCGTTCCGGCGGTGGCGGTGGCGCAGCAGAAGGTCGGCGTCAACGTTGGCAAGCACCTCAAGACCGCCCAGGAAGCCATCCAGAAGAAGCGCTGGGATGCCGCGCTGGCCGCCATCAAGCAGGCCCAGGCGGTCGATTCGAAGACGGCCTTCGAGTCCTACAAGATCAACGAGCTGCTGTGGTACGTCTACCTGCAGCAGGGCCGCAACGCCGATGCGGCGCGGCTGCTCGAGCAGCAGATGGCTTCCGGCCAGATGCCTGGCGGGGAGAAGGTGCAGCGGACCAAGACGCTGGCGCAGCTCTACTTCCGTGCCGGCTCGTACGGCAAGGCGATCCAGGCCGCCAACCAGTACCTGAAGTCCGTGCCCGGCGACGGCGAGATGCAACTGCTCGTCGCCAACGGGTATTACCAGCAGAAGGACTACAAGAACGCGATCACCGCCGCCGAGCGCCTGCTCAAGGGCAGCCAGCGGCCGAGCGAAGACCTCCTGCAGCTGGTCCTGCGCAGCAACTACGAGATCAAGGACCAGGCCGGCACCGCCAAGGCGCTGGAGCAGCTTCTCAAGTACTACCCGAGCCCGGAGACGTGGGACCGCCTGCTCGACGGGTACCTGTCCGTGGCCAAGCACGACCACGAGCTGCTGGCGCTCTACCGGCTTGCGGAGGACGTGGGCACGCTGACCAAGGCCCGGCAGTACACGGACATGTCGCAGGCGCTCGTCGTCGGCGGCTATGCGATCGAGGGGCAGCGCATCATCGAGAAGGGTCTCGCGGCCAACCTGTTCCAGGGCGCCGAGCAGGGTCGCGCACAGCGTACGCTGGAGGCCGCCAAGCGCCGGGCCGACACCGAGCGCCAGGCGCTGGCCAAGGCGCCTGCGACCCTGGCCGCCGCGAAGACGGGCGAAGACATGTACAAGGTCGGCCAGCTCTATCTTCAGCGCCGGCGACTATGCCAACGCGGCGGATGCCCTGCGCAAGAGCATCGCCAGGGGCGGGGCGGGCGACATCGACAACGCCCACATGACGCTCGGCGTCGCGCTCGTGCGGCAGGGCAAGATTGCCGAGGCCGCCAAGGCGTTCGACGGGATCAAGGACCCGCAGTTCGCCGAGGTCGGTCGCCTCTGGAAACTCCGGGCGCGTTGAGCCCGGGGTGCCCTCGCGCGCCGGTCAGCCCGTCGGCGCCGGTGCGGGTGCGGCCGGCGCTGCTGGCAACGCCTGGGTGTCGAGATGGAGCTTCCAGAGCTTCGCGATCTCGACCAGCTTGGGGTCCTTGATCGCGTCGAAGGCAGCCCTCGCTTCGGCAGACTTGCCGGAGCGCGCCTGCGCGATGCCCAGCAGGGCGTTGGCGTCCTCCACATCGACGACGCCGCCCTTGGCCAGGCCCTTCTGGATCGCATTCGCGGCCTTCGCGTAGTCGCCGACGCTGAAGAACAGCTTGCCCATGGCCACCATTTCATTGCCGGTCTTCGCGGCGGCGAGCGCCTTGTCCGCGCCTGGCAGTTCCTTGCTGTCGGCGTCCGCGCCGGCCCTGGCACGAGCGAGGTCGGCCTGCGCGCGGGTCTTCGCCTCGCCGGTGAATACGTTCGCCGCGAGCCCTCGCTCCAGGACCTGCTTGGACTCGGTCGGGTAACCGGCCGTGATGAGAGTACTCGCCATCTCGGAGTACTCGTCGGCCTTGTCGAGCGTGCGGGTGTCGTCGATCAGCCGGTAAAGGGCGCGCATCTCGCGGTCGCCCTTGGTCTGGTAGAGCTGGTTGGTGAGCAGGTCTTCCCAGTACTTGGGCTGCGGGTAATGGCGAACCAGCGCCTCGAGCGACTGCACCGTCGCCGGGCGGTCATTGAGTTCGTAGTTGCTGCGCAGGCCGAGCATCAGCATCTGCTCGCTGGGCTTCGCGGTGCCAGCGGTGGCTTTCTGCACGAAAGCCCGTGTGCCGGCGTAGTCCTTCTTCATCAGGTAGGACTGCGCGACCAGCACACTGATGTCCTCGTCGCCCGGAGTACCCTCGAGGTACTGCGTACCGAACTGGATGGCCTTGCCGTAGTCCTGGACCTGGTAATTCAGCTGCGCGAGGGCCCTCAGCCGCTGCGGAGCGGCGGCTGGGTCCACGAATCCGGCCGCCACGGCACGCTCGAGGGCCGCGGCGGATCCTGCGTAATCCTTTTTCTGCAGCAGGACGTACCAGCCGATTTCGTCGACCATGAAGGCCTCGTACGGCGTCTTGGGCTCGACGGCGCGCGCCTCGACGAGGGCCGCAGCGGCCTCGTCCCAGTTCTTGGCATTCATCGCGTCCTGGGCGGCCTTCAGCGGCTTCACGATCTTGGCACCCAGCTTGTTGGCCGGCTGTGCCGCCACGGCCACCGCGGGAGCCAGCGTGCCGCCGGCGACGGTCACCAGACCGGCTGCGGCAAGCGCAGCCATCAGAACCAGGTTTCTCTTCTTCATCGTCTTCCTCGCAAGCCTGTCCAGGGGCCGGTATCCGCGCATTCTACCTGTTTGGCATTCCGCAACCCGAATCGACCGACATTGCGGACAGCCGTGAGACCGTGGCGGGTCGGCCGGGTTCCCGTGCCGGCCCTCGCGAGCTGGTAAAGTTACGCCCTCGAACTTCTTCTCGAAGGGTGGACCCGGTGACCTATGCCGCCATCACGGGCTGGGGCAAATGCCTGCCGCCGGCCGTCCTGACCAACGACGACCTCGCCACCTTCCTCGACACCAACGACGAGTGGATCACCAGCCGCACGGGCATCCGGGAGCGACGCATCTCGCACGTGCCGCTCGCCGACCTCGTGTACGTTGCCTCGATGCGGGCGCTGGCGGCCGCGGGGCTGGACCCGGCGGAGGTCGAGTTGATCGTCGTCGGCAGCTGCAGCTACGACGACCAGGTGCCGAACCAGGCGTCGGGACTGCAGGTGCGGCTGGGCGCGAAGCGGGCCGCCTCCATGGACGTCAATACGGCCTGCACCAGCTTTCTCTATGCGCTCAGCACCGCCAATGCGTTCATCCGCACGGGCGTGGTGCGCAATGCCGTGGTGGTCGGGGGCGAGCTCATCAGCGGCTTCCTGGACTGGCAGAACCGCGGCACGTGCGTGCTGTTCGGCGACGGCTGCGCTGCGGTCGTGCTCCAGGCGACGGACCAGGAGGAGGGCCTGCTTGCAGAGCGGCTCGGCTGCGACAGCGACGGACGCGATACGCTGGTGGTGGAGGGCATGGGCGGCCGCTACGTGAACAAGGGCCGCATCTACGGCGACACTGCGTGGACCTTCGAGGGACAGGAGATCTTCAAGCGCGCCGTGCTCAGCATGGCGGGTGCTTGCGCGGACGTGCTGGAGGCCCGGCAGGTTACGCCGGACGACATCGCGCTGGTCATCCCTCACCAGGCCAACCTGCGCATCATCGAGGCGGTCGCCAAGCGAGCCGGCGTCCCGATGGACCGCGTATTCGTGAACGTGCATCGCTACGGCAACATGTCGGCCGGGACCGTCCCCGTGGCGCTGGTCGAGGCGCTGGAGGAGGGCCGCGTCCAGCCGGGCAACCTGCTGCTGCTGCCGGCGTTCGGCGCCGGCCTGACGTGGTGCGCACACCTGGTGCGCTGGGGAGATCGCGTCACGCCAAAGCAGACCAGTGACGTCGAACTGCCGCCCTGCGACGCGACGGCACTCGAGCTGGTGCAACGGATGATCCGCGCGAAGGGCACCCTCGCCTAGTTGCAGGCGTCGCAGCGCGCCTGCCATGGCCCCCGAGCGCAAGGCGCTGCTGCAGATCCACTTCTGCGTCCTGCTGTGGGGATTCACGGCCATCCTCGGCAAGCTGATCAGCCTGCCGGCCCTGGACCTCGTGTGGTGGCGGATGGTGATCGTGGTGGCAGCCGTCGCCCTGTGGCCCAGGGCGTGGCGGGAGCTCGGCCGGACCGATGCGCGCACGCTCGCCGTCTTCGCGGGAATCGGCTGCATCGTGGCGCTGCACTGGCTCACCTTCTACGGGGCGATCAAGCTCGCCAACGCCTCGGTCGCCGCCACGTGCATGGCGACCGGGCCGATATTCCTGGCCGTCATCGAGCCGTGGATCGTGCGCCGACCGTTCGAGCCCCGTGAGCTTGCGATCGGCGTCCTCGCGCTGCCGGGCGTGGCGCTCGTCATCGGCGGCACGCCGGACGGTATGCGGCTCGGCATCGCGGTCGGAGTGCTCTCGGCGCTCCTCGTCGCCATCTTCGGCTCGCTGAACAAGCGACATGTCGAACGCGCCGACCCGCTCGTCGTCACCGGTGTCGAGCTCGCGGCCGGCACGCTGTTCCTGACACTGGTGGCGACCCTGCTGCCGGGGGGCGGACCGCTGGTCGCGATGCCGGATGGCCGCGACGCGCTGCTGCTCACGCTGCTCGCGATCGGGTGCACGCTGCTGCCGTTCGCCCTGGCGCTGCACGCGCTGCGCCATACGAGTGCCTTCACCGCACAGCTCGCGGTGAGCCTGGAGCCCGTGTACGCGATCCTGCTCGCCATCGTCCTGCTCGGCGAGCAGCGCGAACTCTCCGGCTCGTTCTATCTCGGGGTGGCGGTCATCCTGGGCGCGGTCTTCGCCCATACCTGGGGCCTGGCCCGTCGCAACCGCCAGCCGAGCAGCACCGCGAGGATCGAAGCGTAGAGCAGCGGCTCGCGCCAGTCGGCCTTGACCTGCCACCAGAAGTGCGCGCAGCCGAGGATGGCGGCCGGGTAGACCAGTCGGTGCAGGCTGTGCCAGCGATGGCCAAGCCGCCGCATCCAGCCCCTGGTCGAGGTGACCGCCAGGGGCGCCAGCAGCAGGAACGCACTGAAGCCCACGGTGATGTAGGGCCGCTTGGCGATGTCCGCGCCGATCGCGCGCAGGTCGAACCATTGGTCCAGCACCAGCCAGTTGAGGAAGTGCAGGCACAGGTAGGTGAAGGCGAAGAGCCCCAGCATGCGGCGCAGTCCCATGAGCCAGGGCTTGCGCAGTTCGACGGCCAGCGGCGAGATGCAGAGTGTCGCGATCAGCAGCCGCAAGCCCCACTCGCCGAGCCGGTCCATGATCTCGTCGACCGGGTTGGGCCCGAGGCCCGTGCCGGCGAGCCCGAACGCGCGCACGAGCAGCCACGCGAGCGGCACGGAGCAGGCGACGAAGACCAGGGGCTTGGCGTAGCGGCGCATGGCTGGGGCTCAGAAGTTCCGGGTGAGGTCCATGCCCTTGTAGAGCCCCGCCACCTGGCTGGCATAGCCGTTGAAAAGCAGCGTCGGCTGGCGCGGTGCGAAGACCCCGCTGCCGATGCGCCGTTCCTTCGCCTGGCTCCAGCGCGGATGATCGACGGCGGGGTTCACGTTGGCAAGGAAGCCGTATTCCTGCGGCGCCGAGCGGTTCCAGGAGGTTGGCGGCTGGGTCGCGGTAAAGCGGATCTCGACGATCGACTTGATGCTCTTGAACCCGTATTTCCACGGCACGACCAGCCTGAGCGGGGCGCCGTTCTGGTTGGGCAGGACGCGACCGTAGAGACCCACGGCCAGCATCGCGAGCGGGTGCATCGCCTCGTCCATGCGCAGGCCCTCGACGTACGGCCAGTCGAGCACGGGAAAGCGCTGGCCCGGCATTTCCTTCGGCCGCTGCACGGTCTTGAACGCGACGTATTTTGCCTTCGACGTGGGCTCGAAGCGGCGGAGCAACTCGCCGAGCGGGAACCCCACCCAGGGGATGACCATGGACCAGGCCTCGACGCAACGCAGGCGGTAGATGCGTTCCTCGAGCGGATGGGGCTTGAGGATGTCCTCCAGGGTGTAGGTGCCCGTCCGCGCGGCCTCGCCCGACACCGTCACGCTCCACGGCCGGGGACGGAACCCGCCAGCGTTCCTGGCGGGGTCCTCCTTACTTGTGCCGAATTCGTAGAAGTTGTTGTAAGTCGTTATATCTTCGAAAGAATTGGCTGACTCCGTCGTGCTCAGCGCGGCATTGCGTCGAAACGGCGCAAGGTCGGCCGCGCGTGCGCTCGGCAAGGCTGCCACGACGCCCGTGGCCGCCAGGCCCGCGACAACGCTCCTCCGGCTCAGGTAGATGTGCTCGGGGGTGATCTCGGAGGGCAACGGCAGGTCTGGCGGATGCTTGCTCATGATGACTGGACCGTCCCAGGCCCGCGTTTCTTACCGAACCCCGGCGGGTTAACCTTGATCGGATGACCACCACCGATCGTATCGTCGCCCGGGTGCGTGAACTCACCCCGGGAATCGTCATCGCGGCCCTCGTCGCGCTCGCGGCCTCCTGGCTTTCGGAGCATTACGGGGCGCCCGTCATGCTGTTCGCGCTGCTGCTCGGCATCGCCGTCAACTTCCTCTCGACGGACGCCCGCTGCAAGCCCGGCATCGAGTTCGCGTCCCGCACCATACTGCGGATCGGCGTCGCGTTGCTCGGCATGCGCATCACCTTCGACCAGGTGCAGTCCCTTGGATTCGGGGTCCTGGCGATTACGGCCGTCGCGGTCGCCCTCACCATCGCTACCGGGTGGGTACTGTCCCGCAGCCTGCGCCTCGAGACCGGTTTCGGCGCCCTCACCGGCGGTGCCGTGGCGATCTGCGGTGCTTCCGCGGCGCTTGCCATCGCGTCCGTGCTGCCGCGCGGCCCGTCGCACGAGCGCGACACGGTAATGACCGTGGTGAGCGTTACCGCGTTGTCGACCATCGCGATGATCCTGTACCCGATCGTCACGGCGGCGCTGGGCTTCGACCCGCACACCGCGGGAATCTTCCTCGGCGCGACCATCCACGACGTGGCCCAGGTCGTCGGCGCCGGCTACACGATATCCACCGACGCCGGCGATACGGCGACGATCGTGAAGCTGTTTCGCGTGGCACTCCTGCTGCCCGCGGTCCTGGTGATCTCTTTCCTGTTCCACACGAGGCACGCGGCCGGCGAAGTGACCACGCGCCCACCGCTGCTGCCATTCTTCCTGATCGCGTTCGCCGTGCTGGTGGCGGTCAATTCCACCGGCTGGGTGCCGCAGGCGGTGAACGCGGGGCTGCAGGAAGGCTCGCGCTGGTGCCTGGTCACCGCGATCGCCGCGCTCGGCACCAAGACCTCGCTCGGCGACCTGGCACGCGTCGGCTGGCGGCCGATCGCGCTGGTCCTGGCGGAGACGCTGGTCGTGGCGCTGCTGGTGCTCGGAGGATTGCTCGCAATCGGCAGGATCTGAGCGTCGCGATCGAGTCCCTAGCCGGCGTGCAGGACCTGCAGCAGGGCGGGCAACAATCGACCGGACGGGCCCTGCAGCGCCAGGTGTGCGTGCGGCGTGAGGTCGGTGGGATTCGGGTTGATCTCGATCACCGTCGCGCCGGACCTGAGTGCCGCTTCCGCGAGTCCGGCCGCCGGGTACACCAGCGCAGAGGTGCCGATCGAGAAGAATACGTCGCAGCGACTCGCGGCGTCCGCGGCCTGCAGCATGGGCCCGCCGGGGATCGGCTCGCCGAACCAGACGACGTCGGGGCGCAGCAGCGCGCCGCAGGAGGCGCATTCCGGCAGCCCGCTGGCCGACCAGTCGGCGCGCGCGGTGACGGCCGCCTCGCGCGTGCAGCGGTCGCGCAGGATGTTGCCGTGGTACTCGATGGCGTCGCTGCCCGCGCGCTGGTGCAGGCCATCGACGTTCTGCGTTACGAGCGTGAGACGAGGCACCCGCCTTGCGAGCTCCGCGAGGGCGTAATGCCCGGGATTGGGCTCCGACCGGCGCACCAGCTCACGGCGCCACTCGTACCAACGCCAGACGAGCTCGGGGTCGCGCTCGAAGGCCTCGGGCGTCGCGAGCTCCTCGGGACGGAAGCGCGACCAAAGGCCCGACAGCGCCTCGCGAAACGTCGGGATGCCGCTTTCCGCGGACATCCCCGCGCCCGTCAGCACGCACACGTGCCGCGCCTTGTGCAGTGCGAAGGCCGCCCGCCCGATCACGTCGGCGAGGGCGGCAGCGGGGTCGTCGTGCACCGTCCGCTACCCCCTTGCATTCGTCCCCGTCGTCAGGCCGCTTTCCCGGACCCGGCCAGCTGCCGCACCACGTACTGCAGGATGCCGCCGTGCTGGTAGTACTCGCGCTCCTTCGGCGTGTCGATGCGCACGCGCACCTCGAACTTGACGGGCGTGCCCGAGGCCGGCGTGGCGACCACGGTGACCATCCGGGCTGCGCCGCCGTTCAGGCCGATGATCTCGTAGGTCTCCTTGCCCGTGAGCCCGAGGCCCTGCGCGTGCTCGCCGTCCTTGAACTGCAGCGGCAGCACGCCCATGCCGATCAGGTTCGAGCGATGGATGCGCTCGAAGCTCTCGGCGATGACCGCGCGCACGCCGAGCAGCATGGTGCCCTTGGCCGCCCAGTCCCGCGACGAGCCCGTGCCGTATTCCTTGCCGGCGATGACGACCAGCGGTGTCCCTTCGGACTTGTACTTCATCGCGGCGTCGTAGATGGACATCTGCTCGCCCGTCGGGATGTGCACGCTCACGCCGCCTTCCGTGCCGGGTGCCAGCAGGTTGCGCAGGCGGATGTTGGCGAACGTGCCGCGCATCATCACCTCGTGGTTGCCGCGGCGGGCGCCGTAGGAGTTGAAGTCCACCGGCTGCACGCCCTGCGCCATCAGGTACTTCGCGGCCGGGCTCGTCTTGGAGATGTTGCCCGCGGGGGAGATGTGGTCGGTGGTCACCGAATCGCCGAGCACCGCCAGCACGCGCGCGCCGCGGATGTCGGCGACCGCCGCGGGGTCATGGTCATGCCCTCGAAGTACGGCGGGTTGCGCACGTAGGTCGACGTGGAATCCCACTGGTAGACCCTGGCTTGCGGAACCTTGATGCTGTTCCAGTTCTCGTCGCCCGCGAACACGCTCGCGTAGCCCTTCTTGAACATGCCCGAGGTGACCGAGGTGGCGATGGTCTGCTGGATTTCCTGGGCCGACGGCCAGATGTCCTTGAGGAAGACGGGCTTGCCGTCGGTACCCGTGCCGAGCGGCTCCGCGTTCAGGTCGATGTCCATCGTGCCGGCGAGCGCATACGCCACGACCAGCGGCGGGGAGGCGAGGAAGTTCATCTTCACCTCGGCGTGGACGCGACCCTCGAAGTTGCGGTTGCCCGACAGCACCGAGGTCGCGACGACGTCGCCCGCCTTCACGGCGTCGGATATCTCCGGCTTCAGGGGCCCGGAGTTGCCGATGCAGGTCGTGCAGCCGTAGCCCACGACGTAGAAGCCGACGGCTTCGAGGTCGGCGAGTACGCCGGCCTTCTGCAGGTAGTCGGTCACGACGCGCGAGCCGGGCGCGAGGCTGGTCTTCACCCAGGGCCTGGCGCTGAGGCCGCGTCGATGCGCGTTGCGGGCGAGCAATCCCGCGCCGATGAGCACCGCCGGGTTGGAGGTGTTCGTGCAGCTCGTGATGGCCGCGATCAGCACGGCGCCGTCGTCCACCTCGAAGGACTTGCCGCCGGCGGCGACCCGTCGCCTTGCCGGTCGCCGTGGGGTTCTTCTGCGCGCGCTCCTCGGCCATCTTGGCGAGGTGCTTGCGGTAGGTGTCCTTCGAGACGCGCAGCGGCACGCGATCCTGCGGGCGCTTCGGGCCCGCGAGGCTGGGTTCGACCGTGGCGAGGTCGAGCTCGAGCACGTCGGTGTAGTCGGCCTCGCGCATGCCGTTGGTTCGCCACATGCCCTGCGCCCTGGCATAGGCCTCGACCAGCGCGATCTGCTCGGCGGTGCGGCCCGTGAGCTCGAGGTAGCGGATCGTCTCCTCGTCGATGGGGAAGATGCCGCAGGTGCTGCCGAACTCCGGCGCCATGTTGGCGATGGTGGCGCGGTCGGCGAGCGGCAGGGCGGCGAGGCCGTCGCCGAAGAACTCGACGAACTTGTCGACGACGCCCTTCTTGCGCAGCATCTCGGTGACCGTGAGCACGAGGTCGGTGGCCGTGGCGCCGGCGGGCAGGGCGCCCTTGAGGCGGAAGCCGATGACCTGCGGGATCAGCATCGTGATCGGCTGGCCGAGCATGGCGGCCTCGGCCTCGATGCCGCCCACGCCCCAGCCGAGCACGCCGAGGCCGTTGACCATCGTCGTGTGCGAGTCGGTGCCGACGAGGGTGTCGGGATAGGCGCGCCTGACGCCGCCCTTGTCCTCGGCGAACACGACGCGCGCGAGGTGCTCGAGGTTGACCTGGTGCACGATGCCGGTGTTGGGCGGCACGACCTTGAAGTTGCTGAACGCCGTCTGGCCCCAGCGCAGGAAGGAATAGCGTTCGCCGTTGCGAGCGAACTCGATGGCGTTGTTCTTGCGCAGCGAGTCCGCCGTGCCGTATTCGTCGACCTGCACGGAATGGTCGATGACGAGTTCGGCCGGGGCGAGCGGGTTGATCTCGTCGGGGTTGCCGCCGAGCCGCGTCATGGCCTCGCGCATCGCGGCGAGGTCGACCACGACCGGGACGCCGGTGAAGTCCTGCATGATGACGCGCGCCGGCGTGAACGCGATCTCGTGGCTCGGGGCCGCCTTGGCGTCCCACTTGAGCAGCGCCTCGATGTCGTCGCGCGTGACGTTGACGCCGTCCTCGAAGCGCAGGAGGTTCTCGAGCAGTATCTTGAGCGAGAAGGGCAGGCGCCCCAGATCGTGGCCCTTGATCGCGGGCAGGCTGAAGATCTCGTGGGACTGGCCGCCCACCGCCAGCGTCTGGCGGGTCTTGAAGCTGTCTTTCATGGAACCTCCGGGGACTCGAACGGGCCCGACTTAGCCGCGGAATTATAACGGGTGATCGACGCCCCGTGGCGGGGGTTCAGGCGGACGCGAGGGTGATGACCGCCCCGCCCAGGCAGGTTTCGCCGTCGTAGAGCACGGCCGACTGCCCCGGGGTGACGGCCCGCTGCGGTTCGGCGGTGAGGATGCGGCAGCCGCCGTCGCTGCCAACGACCACCTCGCAGGCCTGGTCCGGCTGCCGGTAGCGGGTCTTCACCGTGCAGGCGAAGCGTTCGCCGGGCGGGGTACCGGCGATCCAGTGCGCGCGTTCGGTCCGGACCTCGCGCGAGAGCAGCAGCGGGTGATCGTGGTCCTGCACGACGACGAGCACGTTTCGCTCGAGGTCCTTGGTCGCCACGTACCAGGGTGCCTCGGCCGCGCCGCGGACCCCGCCGAGTTCGAGCCCCTGCCGCTGGCCGAGCGTGTAGTACATGAGGCCGCGATGGGCACCGAGCCGGCGCCCCTCCGGCGTCTCGATGTCGCCCGGTTGCGCCGGGAGGTAGCGCGCCAGGAACTCGGCGAACGGGCGCTCGCCGATGAAACAGATGCCGGTGCTGTCGCGCTTGTCGTGCACGGGCAGGGCGCGTTCATGCGCGATGCGGCGCACCTCGGCCTTGGGCAGCGCACCGATCGGGAACAGCGTGCGCGCGAGCAGCTCGCCCGGCACCGTGTGCAGGAAGTAGGACTGGTCCTTCGAGCGATCGGCGGCGCGCAGCAGTCGCGGGCGATCGTCTACGACGGCCGTGCGTGCGTAGTGCCCGGTCGCGAACCACTCGGCGCCGAGCCGGCGCGCGTGCTCGAAGCACACGCCGAACTTGATCTCGCGGTTGCAGGCGACGTCCGGGTTCGGCGTGCGGCCGGCCGCCAGTTCGTCGAGGAAATGCCGGAACACGCGCTCGCGGTACTCTGCGGCGAAATTGACGGTGTGCAGTGGGATGCCGAGGTCGTCGCAGACGCGGCGCGCGTCCTGCAGGTCGGCCGCGGCGGTGCAGTAACCGTCCTCGTCGTCGTCCCAGTTCCGCATGAACAGGGCGTGGACCTCATGACCCGCGTCCTTGAGCAATGCTGCGGCCACGGCGGAGTCGACTCCGCCGGAGATCCCGAGCACGACGCGTGCGGTGTTTGGCATGCGCGGGATTCTAGCGCGGTCGCTGCGCTGTCCTGCGTCGCCAGTTCGTGTTCGCCCGGTCTGCGCGAGTTGGGGCGATGTCCGCGGAAACGCCGTAAACCCTTCCCTGGGGGCTCCGGGCGCGGCGTCCATGCCGCGCACGGTTCCGCGGACATCGCCCCAACTCGCGCAGCCAATCGCGTCAGCGCGATCGAGTACGGGGTTCGTTCCGGACGGGGCGCACCTTGCCGAACCCGTGCGCGCCATGGACGGCGCGCCCGGAGCCCCCAGGGACGGGTTCACGGCGTGTTCGGGAAGGTGCGCCCCGTCCGGAACGAACCCCGCGCGAGCAACGCAACGCGCGACGGCGTCAGCCGCTGGCGGCGAGCGAGGAGGGAGCAGGGATCAGGTGGCTGATGAGCGACAACGGATGCCGCACGCCCGCGAGGTAATCGTCGACGCACTGCAAGACCATCGGGCTGCGCAAGCGCACCTGTGGCGCGGCCAGTTGGTCACGGTTCAGCCAACGCGTGCGCAGGATGCCGTGGTCGAGGGACCGGGCCGGGTCGTGACAGCGGAGCTCGCCGGCGAACGCGATGCGCAGGAAGGTTCGCGAGAGATGCTGGGGGCGCCAGACGTAGACGCCCACGACGGCCTGCGGCTCGAACTGCCAGGCGGTCTCCTCGAGCGTCTCGCGTACGACCGCATCGATGAACGTTTCGCCGTCTTCCAGGTGACCCGCAGGCTGGTTGATGACGACACGCCCGCTGGCGCGTTCTTCGACGACGAGGAATTGTCCGTCACGCTCGGCGACGGCCGCGACGGTGACGTCGGGTTTCCAGACCATGCCCGGCATTATACCGACTAGAAATCGATGGCCGTGG
The DNA here is from genome assembly GCA_963778185.1 of uncultured Gammaproteobacteria bacterium. Lineage (GTDB taxonomy): Bacteria > Pseudomonadota > Gammaproteobacteria > Steroidobacterales > Steroidobacteraceae > RPQJ01. Next base: position 88,541 of record CAVZTF010000001.1, read on the forward strand.
CCCGCAACTCGGGCTGGATCTGGCTGCCGGCCCACACCGAGTCGAAGTAGTCGAGGTAGCGGCGCACGATCTCTTTGTCGTTGAACTCGACGATGCCGTCCCAACGCGACGCCTGCTGGCGATAGGCGATGGCCTTGTCGTCGGCCACGATGAACGAGCAGGGGTTGCTGCGGAACTCGGTCGCGACGTTGCGCAGGTCGATGTAGCTCGTGAGGCGGCGTGCCATCTGCATGAAACGGTTGCCCTCGCGTGCCGCGCGCGCCGGGTCCGAGATCAGCACGCGCAGGCGCGCGTGGCTGCGCGCGAGCACCAGCCGCTTCAGCGGCTCGAGGAACATGTCCTGGTCGTAGAGTTGCGGCTCGAGGTCGGGCGTGTAGATCGACAGTGTGCGATTGGCGCGCGTCGCAATCTCGGCGACGGCCGCGCGATATTCATCGAGCGTCGAGAGGATGCTTCGGGTTCCGGTGACGTCCAGCCTGTTGTTCATCTCTTTGCTCGATCCCCAGGCTCATGCGCCGGTGAGGAATGCCTACCTCGTCGAACTCGGGCCCCTCGACCCGAAAGCCCAGCCGCTCGTAGAAACCCAGCGCCGTCGTCTGCGCGTGAAGGTAGACCTGCGTGAGACCCAGTCCGGTGGCCAGGTTCACGAGGTGGCTCACGATCGCGCTGCCGACCCCGCTGCCGCGGTACTGCGGCAGTACTGCGACGCGGCCAATCTTACCGGTGGGTTCGAGCCTTCCCGTGCCAACTGCGTCACGTTTTGCCGTGAGGGCGAGCACGTGCCGGCAGCCCGCATCCGCGCAATCCCACTCTTCGTGCTCGGGGACGCCCTGTTCGACGATGAACACCGCGCGGCGCACGGACTCGATTGCCGTGCGGTCGCGGGCCCAGTGGGCCGGGCTTATGGTAAACGGCGCGGGCACGGGCACGCGTTCAGACGCCGCGGGCGAGCTTCGCGGCGAGGCCCAGGTAGCTCGCGGGCGTCATGGCGCACAGGCGGCGCTTCTCGGCGTCGGGAATCGGCAGTCCGTCGACGAATTTCGCCACCGCGGCCGCGTCGACGCTGCGACCGCGCGTGAGCGCCTTCAACTGCTCGTACGCGTCGGGGACGGCGTAGCGGCGCATCACCGTCTGGATCGGCTCGGCGAGCAGTTCCCAGTTGGCGTCGAGGTCCGCGGCGAGCCGGTCGCGCGACACCTCGAGCCGCGCGAGCCCGCGCAGGACCGACTGCACGGCGAGGTCCGCGTGCGCGAGGGCGACGCCGATGTTGCGCTGCACGGTCGAGTCGGTCAGGTCGCGCTGCCAGCGCGAGACGGGAAGCTTGTCGGCCATGAAGCGCAGCAGGGCATTGGCGACGCCGAAATTGCCCTCGGCATTCTCGAAGTCGATCGGGTTGACCTTGTGCGGCATCGTCGAGGACCCGACCTCGCCGGCCACCACCTTCTGGCGGAAGTAGCCGATGGAGATGTAGCTCCAGAAGTCGCGGCACAGGTCGACCTGCACGGAGTTGCAGCGGGCGAGCGCGTCGAAGTACTCCGCCATCCAGTCGTGCGGTTCGATCTGCGTCGTGTACGGATTGAAGACGAGCCCGAGCGACTCGACGAACCGGCGCGTGAGCGACGCCCAGTCGATGTCCGGGTAGGCGGCCACGTGCGCGTTGAAGTTGCCGACGGCGCCGTTCATCTTGCCGCGGATCGGCACTTTCGCCAGCACGTCGCGCGACTGGCGGAGGCGGTGCGCAAACACGGCGACCTCCTTGCCGAGCGTCGTCGGCGTCGCCGGCTGGCCGTGGGTCCGGGACATCATCGCGTCGTCGGCATGCGCGTGGGCCATCGCGCGCAGGCCGTCCACGAGCGTGTCGATGCGCGGCAGCAGCACCTGCCCGCGCGCGTCGTGGCCGAGCAGGGCATAGGAGAGGTTGTTGATGTCCTCGGAGGTACAGGCGAAGTGAACGAACTCGAGCCGCGGCCGCCACGCCGCGTGCTCGCCGAGGCGCCCCTTGATGAAGTACTCGACCGACTTGACGTCGTGGTTGGTCTCGCGCTCGATGGCCTTGACGGCGGCGGCGTCCGCCTCGCCGAAGCCGGAGGAGATGCGAGCCGCCACCGCAAGGTCGTCGGCGGAGAGGCTCTTGAGCTCCGGCACGCCCGGGTGCGCCGCAAGCACCTGCAGCCAGGCGATCTCCACGCGCACCCGCGCCCGGATCAGCCCGGCCTCGCTGAAGAGCTCGCGCAATTCGGTGCAACGGGAGGCGTAGCGTCCGTCCACCGGAGACAGTGCCGTCAGGGGGGTGAGGCTCATGCGGGAATCCGGGAGGTGTTACGATTCCGGATGATACCGCAGGGCCCCTGCAAGGCGCCTGTGTACTCTCCGGAGCCGAACCGCATGTCCGCAGACGAGTTTCGCGTGGAGCGCGACAGCATGGGCGAGCTGCGCGTCCCGGCCTGGGCGCTGTGGGGCGCGCAGACCCAGCGCGCGATCCAGAACTTCCCCATCAGCGGCCTCGTCATGCCGCGTGGATTCATCCGCGCGCTGGGCCTGGTGAAATGGGCCGCGGCGGGCGCGAACCTCGAGCTCGGCGACCTCGACCGGGTGCGCGCCTTCGCGATCCAGCGGGCCGCGCTCGAGGTCGCCGAGGGACGGCACGACGCCCACTTCCCGGTGGACGTCTTCCAGACCGGCTCGGGCACCAGCAGCAACATGAACGCGAACGAGGTGATCGCGCGCCTCGCCACGCAGTATTCGGGCGGCTCGCCGGTGCACCCGAACGACGACGTCAACCGCAGTCAGAGCAGCAACGACGTCGTCCCCACCGTGATCCACCTGAGCGCCGCGCTCGCCATCGGCGAGCAGCTGTTGCCGGCGTTGAAGGAGCTCGCCGAGACGATCGGCCGCAAGGCCGGCGACGTCGGCGATATCGTCAAGACCGGCCGCACGCACCTGATGGACGCCATGCCGCTCACGCTCGGCCAGGAGATGGGGGCGTGGCGCACGCAGGTCGACGACGGCATCGCCCGCCTGCAGTCCGTGCGCACCCGGCTCCACTGCCTCGCCCAGGGCGGGACGGCGGTCGGCACCGGCGTCAATGCGCCACCCGAGTTTGCCGCGAAGTTCGCCGTGCTGCTGTCGCGGCAGACGGGTCTCGACCTGCGGACGAGCCGCGACCTGCGCGCGGCGCTCGCCTCGCAGGACACGGCCGTCGAGGTCTCCGGGCACCTGCGTACGCTGGCCGTGAGCCTGATGAAGATCTCGAACGACCTGCGCTGGATGAACAGTGGCCCGCTCGCGGGTCTCGCGGAAATCGCTTTGCCCGCGCTGCAGCCGGGCAGCAGCATCATGCCCGGCAAGGTCAATCCGGTGGTGCCGGAAGCGGTCGCGATGGTGGCCGCGCAGGTGATCGGCAACGACCTGACCGTGACCGTCGCGGGCCAGTCGGGCAATTTCCAGCTGAACGTGATGCTGCCCGTGATCGCGTTCAACCTGCTGCAGAGCAGCGAGTTGCTCGCGAACGCGTCCCGCACCCTGGCCCGCAGCGCAATCGCCGGCTTCGCGGTGAATTCGCGCCAGGTCGCGGCGGCCCTCGATCGCAACCCGATGCTGGTCACGGCGCTGAACCCGGTGATCGGCTACGACAAGGCCGCGGCGATCGCCAAGCGCGCGTATGCGGAGAACCGTCCGGTGCGCGAGGTGGCCGCCGAGATGACCGACCTCGGCGAGGAACGGCTGGCAAGGCTGCTCGATCCAGCCAACCTCACCCGTGGCGGGGTGCGAAGCGGCGATTCGGGAGGCTGATTGACCGCCCGCCCGCAACACCACGGCCGCGACCTCCGGCAGACGATCGAATTGCGCCTGCGCGGCAGCACCCCCGGCGCAGCGCCACGCTGGCCGTGGGCCTCGAAGATCACGGACGAGCAGTTCGCCGAGCTCCGCAGCAGCTTCCCGGCGGAGATGCACCGCGCGGCGGTGCTCATGCCCATCGTGGACCGGCCCCTCGGGCTCACGCTGCTCCTCACCCAGCGCGCGTCGCACCTGAAGAACCACCCCGGGCAGATCAGCTTTCCGGGCGGTCGCATGGAGGCGGGGGACGCCGGGGCCTGGGAGGCTGCGCTGCGCGAGACCGAGGAGGAGATCGGGCTCGACCGCGAGTACGTCACGCTCGCGGGGTACCTGCACGATCACCTGGTGATCTCGGGCTACACGGTGACGCCGGTGGTCGCCTTCGTGCGGCCGGGCTTCGAGCTGCGGCTCGACGCGACCGAGGTCGACGACGTGTTCGAGGTCCCGCTCGAGTACGTGCTCGATGCCGCCAACCACGTGGTGCGCGAGCGCAGGTTCGGCGGCCACTCGTTCATTGCGCACGACATCCCCTACCAGGGCCGCAACATCTGGGGCGCCACCGCGGGCATGGTGATGTCGCTGTACCGACTCGTCCGGGAGGACTGAGCGATGTCCATCGCGCGTCTGCTCCACATCATGGCCCGGCTGCGGGATCCCGAGCGTGGCTGTCCCTGGGACCGTGAGCAGACCTGGGCCACGATCGCACCGCACAGCATCGAGGAGGCCTACGAGCTGGCCGACGCGATCGCGCGCGGTGAGGCGGCGCAGGTCCGCGACGAGCTGGGGGACCTGCTCTTCCAGGTGGTCTTCCAGGCGCGCATCGCCGAGGAGCAGGGCCTCTTCGCCTTCGCGGACGTCGCCGCCGCCATCGCCGACAAGCTCGAGCGGCGGCATCCGCACGTGTTCGGCGACGCGACCATCGGCAACGCCGCGGAACAGACCGCGGCCTGGGAAATGCACAAGGCGGCCGAGCGGGGCGCCGCGGGGCACCCTGCGGGCGCACTCGACGGCGTGGCGCTGGGACTTCCGGCGCTCACTCGCGCCGCCAAGCTCGGGCAGCGCGCGGCGCGCGTCGGCTTCGACTGGCAGGACGTCACCGGCGTGCTCGACAAGGTGCTCGAGGAGGTCGGGGAGCTGCGGCAGGCAATCGCCGCCGGCGACGACCCGCACGTGCGCGAGGAACTCGGCGACTTGCTGTTCAGCATCGCCCAGGCGGCGCGGCACCTGCGGGTCGATCCCGAAGGGGCACTGCGCGATGCGGGGGCGAAGTTCGAGCGCCGCTTCCGCCACCTGGAGGCGCAGCTCGGCGCGCACGGGCTGCAGCCGTTGGAGGTGGAGGCGGCTGACCTGGAGGCCGCATGGGCCAGGGCCAAGCAGGAGATCGGTTGACGGCGCGCGTGGCGGCGCTGCGCGACTCGCTCGACGGCAGCCTGCTACGCGATCGCCGCAGGCTCACGGCGTGGATCGACCGGCTGGCGCGACGCGGCGCGAGGACCGACGAGCGGGAGTTCGAGCGGCTCGAGGGACAGCTGCGCGGTTCCGTCGCGCAGGTCGCGGCGCGGCGCGCCTCGATTCCCGCGATCCGCTACGACGAGACCCTGCCGGTGCACGCGCGTCGCGCCGACATCGCCGCCGCGATCGCCGCCTCCCCGGTCACGATCGTGAGCGGCGCCACCGGCAGCGGCAAGAGCACCCAGCTGCCGAAGATCTGCCTCGAGATGGGTCGCGGCACGGCCGGCATGATCGGCCACACGCAGCCACGGCGCATCGCGGCGCAGGCGCTCGCCAACCGCGTCGCCGCCGAGATCGGCTCGTCCACGGGCGAGCTCGTCGGCTACCAGGTCCGCTTCGTCGATCGCACGAGCCCGCGCACGCTCGTCAAGCTCATGACGGACGGACTGCTGCTCAGGGAACTGGAGAGCGATCCGCTGCTCGAGCGCTACGACACGCTGATCCTCGACGAGGCGCACGAGCGCAACCTCAACGTCGACTTCCTGCTCGGCGTGTGCAAGGGCCTGGTGCGTCGCAGGACCGAGCTGCGGGTGATCGTGACCTCGGCAACCATCGAGACGAGGCGTTTCGCCGAGTTCTTCGACGGTGCGCCGGTGATCGACGTCGAGGGCCGCGCCTATCCGGTCGAAGTGCGCTACCGGCCCCTGCAGGAGGAGGACGCCGAGGCGCCGTCGTTGCCGGAGGCCGTCGCCGCGGCGCTCGACGAACTCGATCGCGACGGTCGCGGCCTGCGCGGCGATGCGCTGGTGTTCCTGCCCGGGGAGAAGCAGATCGCCGAGTCGCGCGATTTCCTGTCGCGCGGCGCGGGACGCGATTGGGACGTGCTGCCGCTGTATGCGCGGCTCTCCGGCGCGGAACAGGAACGCATCTTCGCGCCGCACGACCGGCGGCGGGTGGTGCTGGCCACGAACGTCGCCGAGACCTCGCTCACGATTCCCGGCGTTCGCTTCGTCGTCGACAGCGGGCTTGCCCGGGTGAGCCGCTACAGCCCGCGGGCGAAGTTCCAGCGCCTGCCCATCGAGCCCGTCTCGCGCGCAAGCGCGGACCAGCGCAAGGGCCGCTGTGGCCGGGTGGGGGAGGGCATCTGCATCCGGCTCTATTCCGAGGAGGACCTTGCGGCGCGCCCGCAGTACACGGATCCCGAGATCCTCCGCACCAACCTCGCGAGCCTGATCCTGCAGATGGCTGCGCTCAGCCTCGGTGCCCCCGAGGACTTTCCGTTCCTCGACGCGCCGGACACGCGCCTGCTCAACGACGGTTACCGCCTGCTGCAGGAACTGAGCGCGGTCGACGGGGAGCGCCGCATCACGCGTCTCGGCAGGCAGATGGCCGGTTTGCCGGTCGACCCGCGCCTCGCCCGCATCCTGATCGAGGCGGGCCGGCTCGGCTGTCTCACCGAGGCGCTGGTGCTCGCCGCGTTCCTGAGCATCCAGGATCCGCGGGAGCGGCCGGCGGACAAGGCGGAGGCGGCGGACGAACGACACGCCCGGTTCGCCGACGAGCGCTCGGACTTCATCGGCGTGCTGAACCTGTGGACGGCCGCGCGCGACCAGGCAGGCGGAGGCAACCGGGCGCTCCGGCGCTGGTGCAGGGAGAATTTCCTCTCGTACCTGCGGCTGCGCGAGTGGCAGGACCTGCACGAGCAGCTTCGCGACATGACGGCAGCCCAGCAGCTGGGTGCCAACGAACAGCCGGCCGCCGGCAGCCTCCTGCACCAGGCGATCCTGAGCGGCTTCCTCGGCGGGATCGGCGTGCTGGACGAGGGACGCACCTACCTCGGCGCGCGCGACGCGAGGTTCGTCATCGCCCCGGGAACACCCCTGCAGAAGCGCTCACCGCGCTGGATCGTCGCCGCGAGCCTGGTCGAGACGCAGCGGCTCTACGCCCGGATGGTCGCCCAGGTGCAGCCCGCGTGGATCGAGTCCGCCGGTGCGCACCTCGTGCGGCGTACGTTCAGCGAGGCGCACTGGGTGCCGGAACGCGGCATGGTGGTGGCGCGCGAGACGGTATCGCTGTACGGCCGCGTGCTCTCGAGCGGCCGGATGGTGAATTTCGCCAGCGTGGACCCCGCGACGGCGCGGCGCGTCTTCGTCGAGGAGGCGCTGGTACGCCGGCAGTCGACGTTGCGCGCGGAGTTCCTGGACCACAACGACCGGGCGCGCGAGGAGATCGAAGGCATCGAGGCCAGGCTCCGGCGGCGTGACCTGCTGGCGAGCGACGATGCGCTCGCGCAGTTCTACCTCGAACGCATCCCCGAGTCGGTGGCCACCACGCGCAGCTTCGAACGCTGGTGGCACGTCGAGCAGCGCCGTAGTCCACGCCTGCTGGATGCGCCGCGGGGCATCCTGCTGGCACAGCCGCTGCCGGCATTCGCGCGGTCCGACTACCCGGACACCTGGCTCGTGGACGGCAACGAGCTCAGGCTCGCCTACGCCTTCGATCCGACGAGCCCGGACGATGGCGTCACGCTGGACGTGCCGCTGCCGCTGCTGGGTGCCCTGCACGCCGAGCGCGTCGAGTGGCTGGTGCCGGGGATGCTGCGCGAAAAGGTGATCGCGCTGCTGCGCGGCCTGTCGAAGGACCTGCGCCGCGCGCTGGTGCCGATCCCGGATGCCGCAGGCCGCTTCCTCGCCGAAGCGACACCGGGTGAAGGATCGCTGCCGGCCCAGCTGGCGGGCTTCGTGACCCGCACGGCCGGCCAGTCGACCGACGCGGCGCAGATCGAGGCGGTCGCGTTGCCGCCCTGGTTGCGTCTCGCGGTCCGCGTGCTGGAGGCGGGCGGACGCGAACTCGCCAGAGGGCGCGATCTCGACGATTTGCGCCGCAACCTGCGCACGGCCGGGCACGCTGCCACCATCGCGGAGCCCGGCCATGCGTGGGAGCGTGAGGGGGTACGGCGCTGGGACTTCGGCGAGATCCCGCAGGAGGTCCGGGTACGATCGGCGGGTGTAACCCTGCGCATGTATCCAGGCATCGAGGAGGCCGGCGCCGCGGTCCGACTGCGCCTCTTTGCAGGTCCCCAACAGGCGATCGCGAAGACGCGTGACGGCGTCACGCGGCTGGCGGCGCTGGCCATGCCGCAGCAGCATGACCTCGTCCGGCGCAGTTGTGCGACCGATCACGACCTCGCCTTGCTGGCGGCGACGGCGGGCATGGGCAAGTGGCTGTTCGAGGAAATTGCGGACCGGGCCGTGGCGGATTCGATGGCGGTCACGGGCGACGACCTGCCGCGCACCCTCGCGCAATTCGAGGCTCGGCTCGCAGCCAGCCGGTCGCGCGTCGCCGATTGCGGCGTCGAGGTAGCCCGGGTGGCGAAGGCTGCGCTGCTTGCATTCAAGGACGCGCGTGCGGCGCTCGGCCCGCTCGCCACTCCCGCGTTCGCGGCGACTCGCGAGGCCGCGGAGCGACAGCTCCAGTCACGGCTCTCACCGGGCTGGGTGCGGCACACGCCGGAGCCCTGGTTCCACCAGTTGCCCAAGTACCTGCGGGCCGCCGCGAGGCGACTGGAGCGCCTGCGCAATGACGCGGAACGTGACCGCAGGCTGCAGGCGCAGATCGTGGTCTACGAGGCGGCGCTGCACGAGCTCGACGCGGCCGTGGACACCGGGCGGCCGGCCGTGGAGCGCGAGCGCCTGCGCTGGATGCTGGAGGAGTTCCGCGTGTCGCTCTTCGCGCAGGAGCTGCGCACGCTGGCGCCGGTTTCGGCCAAGCGCCTCGACGAGCAGGTCCGTCTCGCACGCCGGGAGGCGGGGCGGGCCTGAGGGCGATGGCGCCTGCGCGAGGACGTTCAGTCCTTCCTGGCGTCGAGGAACGGCCGGATGATGTCGATCGGGATCGGGAACACGATGGTGCTGGTCTTCTCGCTCGACATGTCCGCGATGGTCTGCAGGTAGCGAAGCTGCAGTGCCTTCGCGTCGGTGCCGAGGATCTGCGCGGCCTCCACGAGCTGCGCGGCCGCCTGTTTCTCGCCCTCCGCATGGATGATCTTGGCGCGGCGCGTGCGCTCCGCCTCCGCCTGCTTGGCGATGGCGCGGATCATGCTTTCGTCAAGGTCCACGTGCTTGATCTCGACGTTCGCGACCTTGATGCCCCAGGCGTCGGTCGCCTGGTCGAGGATGCGCTGGATGTCCACGTTCAGCTTCTCGCGCTGGGAGAGCATCTCGTCGAGCTCGTGCTGGCCGAGCACCGAGCGCAGCGTGGTCTGCGCGAGCTGGCTCGTGGCCTCGAACGGCACGGCCACCTGGATGATCGCCTTGGCAGGGTCGACGACGCGGAAGTAGATGACGGCGTTGACCTTCACCGACACGTTGTCGCGCGAGATGACGTCCTGCGTCGGCACGTCGAGCACGTTCACGCGCAGGTCCACTTTGACCATGCGCTGCACCAGCGGGATCAGGATGATGAGGCCGGGCCCCTTCACCCCGGTGAACCTGCCGAAAGTGAAAACCACGCCGCGCTCGTACTCGTTCAGGACCTTGAAGATCTGCGTGGCCATGATGACCAGCAGCACGGCCACGAAGGCCAGGGTCGTGAGATTGAACATCGTAGTACTCTCCTGGTTCAGTCCGGCGCCGGTTCCACTTCCAGCGTCAATCCGTCCACCCTGACGATCCGCAGGCGCTGGCCCTGGCGCACCGGCACGCGCGTCACTGCCGACCAGGTCTCACCGTGGACGTGCACCATGCCTTGCCGTTCGAACGATTCGAGCGCGCGCGCCTCCTCGCGCAACAGTCCCTCGGCGCCGCTCACCACCGGCCGGCGCCGGGCGCGGACGGCGAACGACACGATCCCGAGCAGCAACAGCGCGCCGGCAAGCCCCATCGCGCCGATGGCCTGCCACGCGATGCCGAAGCCCGGCACGTCCTCGTCGAGCAGCATCACCGAGCCGATGACGAAGGCGACGATGCCGCCGAGCCCGAGCGTGCCGAACGAGGGCACGAACGTCTCGGCGACGATCAGCAGGACGCCGAGTGCGATGAGCGCGAGCCCGGCATAGTTGACCGACAGGACCTGGAAGGCGAAGAGGGCCAGCAGCAGGCAGATGGCGCCGACCACGCCAGGCAGCACCGTCCCCGGGTTGTACCCCTCGAGCAGCAGCCCGTAGATGCCGATCAACATCAGCAGGTATGCCACGTTCGGGTTGGTGATCAGCGACAGCAGTTCGGTGCGCCAGTCGGGAAGCACTTCGCGCAACAACAGTCCACTGGTCTGCAGCACCACCTCGCGCGACCGGACCTTCACCTTGCGCCCATCGAGCGCGGCGAGCAGTTGCGGCAGGTCCGCCGCGACGAGGTCGATCACGCCCGCGGCAAGCGCCTCGTTCGCGGCAAGGCTCGCGCCCGTGCGCACTGCGCTCTCCGCCCAGTCCGCGTTGCGGCCCCTGAGTTCGGCGAGGCTGCGGAGGTAGGCGACGGCATCGTTCACTGCCTTGCGTTCGAGCGCCGACGCCGACGGCGCCTGCCCGGGCGTGTCCTCCCCGTCGTCCGGCTTCGCGCTGCCGCCGGGGGCACCGCCGATCTGCACGGGCGTCGCTGCGCCGAGATTGGTCGCCGGCGCCATTGCCGCCACGTGGCTCGCATACATGAGAAACGTGCCGGCGCTCGCGGCACGCGCTCCGCTCGGCGAAACGTAGGTGACGACGGGCACTTCGGAGGCGAGGATCGCCTGCACCATGTCGCGCATCGAGCTGTCGAGGCCGCCGGGGGTGTCGAGGCTGACGATGACGAGGGGCGCACCCGTCTGCACAGCCTCCTCGAGCGTCCGCACGAAGAAATCGCTGGTGGCCGGACCGATGGGACCGTTGACCGGCAGCAGCACCGCCGACGTTCCCTGGGGCACGGCCTGCCCGTGCAGCATCCAGCCGGCGATCGCGACGAGCGACCAGGCGAGCGCCCGGCGCGGATGGACAGGCGATGGCGCGTCCATGCCTCGATAATAGCAGCGGTCTGCACCCGCCGCGTCGCGCCGTATACTGGGGCCACAGGAGTCGAGTCGCCATGCGCATCATGCTTCACCGCCTCGTCGTTGCCGGCCTGTGCGGCGCGCTGCTTCCCATCGTGCCCGCGCAGGCTGCGGCCGAGCTGCAGACGCAGCAGGTGAGGCCAGGGCTGTACGTGGTGACCGGGGACGGCGGGAACGTCGCGGTGTGGACGGGGCAGGACGGTATCGTGCTGGTGGACAGCGGACTCGGCTCCCAGGCCGCGCAGATGCTGGATGCCGTGGCCCGCATTGCGCCGGGTCCGGTGCGCTTCATCGTGAACACCCACTGGCATCCCGACCACACGGGAGGCAACGAACTTGCGGGCCGCTCGGGCGCCGTCATCCTGGCGCACCCTGGCACGCGCGACGCCATGGCCACCGCCCAGGTCTCGGCGGAATACGCGATCAGGATCCCCGCCAGCCCCCGCGCGGCGTTGCCGGCCCTCACCTTCCCGGACGACGCCACGTTGCACCTGAACGGCGACAGCCTGCGGATGGTGCACATCGCCGGCGGGCACACGGACGGCGACCTGGTCCTGTGGTGGGAAGATGCCAACGCCGTGCACCTCGGCGACGTGTACTACAACGGCTCGTATCCCTTCGTGGATCTCGCGAATGGTGGATCGCTCGCCGGAATGGTCGCGGCCATCGAGGGCGCGCTATCGCGCGCCGATGCCCAGACCGTCGTCATCCCGGGCCACGGCCCGGTCTCCAGCCGGGCGGAACTCGCCGCCTACCGCGACATGCTGGTGGGCGCCGGCCGGCGCGTGCGCGAACTGGTGGAGCAGGGCATGAGCGTCGAGGAGGTGCTCGCTGCCCGCCCCACGGAGGCTTTCGACGACCGCTACGGCAAGGGGTCGGTGACGGCCGAGCGCTTCGTACGCATCCTCTACGAGGACCTCGCCACCCGCCGTTGAGCGGTCAGGCCGAGACGTCGAAGTTGATGCCCTGCGCCAGCGGCAGTTCCGTGCCCCAGTTCACCGTGCAGGTCTGGCGCCGCATGTAGGTCTTCCAGGCATCGGATCCCGATTCGCGTCCGCCGCCCGTGTCCTTCTCGCCACCGAAGGCGCCCCCGATCTCGGCGCCGGACGTGCCGATGTTGACGTTGGCGATGCCGCAGTCCGAGCCCGACGCCGACAGGAAGCGCTCGGCGTGCTGCAGGCGGTCGGTGAAGATCGCCGACGACAGGCCGTGTGCCACGTCGTTCTGCATGGCGATGGCCTCGTCGAGCGACTTGAACGGCACGAGGTAGAGGATCGGGCCGAAGGTCTCGGTGCGCACGATCTCCCAGTCGTGGCGAGCTCGGACGATCGCGGGCTCGACGAAGTGCCCGGGGCGGTCCAGCACCTTGCCTCCCACGAGCAACGTCCCGCCGCTCGCCACCGCTTGCGCCACCGCCGATTCGAAGGCCTTGACCGCCGAGGCATCGATGAGCGGGCCCATGAGCGTGCCGGCCTCGAGCGGGTCGCCGATGCGCACCTGCCGGTACGCGGTCGCAAGCCGCCGTTCGAGCTCCCCAAGCCGCGATTCGTGCACGAAGACGCGGCGCGTCGAGGTGCAGCGCTGGCCGGCGGTGCCGACCGCGCCGAACACGATCGAGGTCACTGCGAGGTCGAGGTTGGCGTGCTCGTCGACGATGATCGCATTGTTGCCGCCGAGCTCGAGCAGGCTCTTGCCGAGGCGACGGGCGACGCGCTGGCCGACGTCGCGGCCGACGTGGGTCGAGCCGGTGAACGAGACGAGGTCGACGCGACGGTCGTCGACGAAACGCGTGGCGATCTCGTGCCCGGCGTCGACGAACAGCTGGAATATTCCGGGATAGCCGTTGCGTTCGAGCACCTGGTTGCAGAGCCGCTGTACCGCGACTGCGCAGAGCGCCGTCTTGAGCGAGGGCTTCCACACCGTCACGTTGCCACAGATGGCCGCGAGGAAGGCGTTCCAGGCCCACACCGCCACCGGGAAGTTGAATGCGCTGATGACCCCGACGACGCCGAGCGGGTGCCACTGCTCGAACATGCGGTGGCTCGGCCGCTCCGAGTGCATCGAGAGCCCGTAGAGCATGCGCGACTGGCCGACGGCGAAGTCGGCGATGTCGATCATTTCCTGCACCTCGCCGTCGCCCTCGGCCTTGATCTTGCCCATCTCGAGGGAGACGAGGCTGCCGAGGTCGGACTTGTGCCGGCGCAGCTCGTCGCCGACGAGACGCACCGCCTCGCCGCGCTTCGGCGCAGGCACCTTGCGCCACGCGAGCGCCACCTCCCGGGCCGCGGCCATCAGCTGCTCGTACTGCGCGGGCGTGGTCCCGACCACGCTTGCCAGGGCGAGGCCCGTCGCGGGATTGATCGATTCGACGCGCGGCGCCGATGGGTCCGACAGCCAGCCGCCGTTCGACGACCACGTCCCGGCGTTGAGCTCGGTGAGCCCCAGGTTGGCGAGTACCGTGTTCATGACGGTCTCCCGTCGGTCGAGCGTTGCTGGCCGGTCTTCCCGGCGACCACCATGCGGCCGGAGACATCCTTGCCGCCGCCGTTGGCGTAGTGCTTGCCGTAGCGGTTGTCCAGTACGTCGACGAGGCTGAAGTCCTCCTGGCGGACGAAGCCGCGGTAACGGCCCGGCGTGCGCAACACGAGGTCGACGACCGCAGTGACGCCCGCCGCGGTCGTCACCTGGATCGCGGACCACAGCCTGCCGGCGATGACCTGCGGGTAGATCTTGCTCACGTAGTTTTCCTCGCGCAGCTCGCCTCCCTGGCGGCCGGTCACCGCCACGTAGACGATCACCACGTCCTGCAGGGTCTGTGGCACGGCGTTCTCCAGGATCCGCTTCAGCGTGCCGCGGTCCTGGTTCAGCTTGAGGTCGTTCATCAGCAGGCGCATCTGTGCGCAGTGCCCGGGGTAGCGGATGGTCTTGTAGTCCATGGCTTCGGCGCGCTGGCCGTGGGTCTCGCCGAGCGAGCCGAGGCCTCCGGAGGTGTTGAACGCCTCGTAGGCCGTGCCGTCGATCTCGATCTCCTCGAGGCCCTCCAGCGGAGCCACCTCGGTGGCGCGGCCTTCCACGATGGCTTCGCAGGGATTGCCGTACTCGTTGATGAGCCCCTCGGTGGACCAGGTGAGCGAGTACTTGAGCACGTTGTTCGGGTGCTGCGGCAGGGCGCCGACGCGCAGCTTGACGCTGCGCAGCTCGTCGAAGTGCTTGATCAGCTCGTTGGCGGCGATGCTGATGAAACCGGGCGCGAGGCCGCATTGCGGCACGAAGGCATGGTCGGCGCCGTCGGCCAGCTTGCGCACCGCGCGGGTCACGGCGACGTCCTCGGTGAGGTCGAAGTAATGCGCGCCGGCCGCCTTGGCCGCTTCCGCGACCGCGACGTTGCAGTAGAACGGCAGGCTCGAGATCACCGCCTCGACGGGATGGGCGCGCAGTTGCGCGGCCAGTGCGGCGGGGTCGCGGGCGTCGATGCCGTGCGAGTGCAGGTTGTCGAGGCGGTGCGCGTCGACGACGGAGCGCGCGACCTCGGCGCTGACGTCGGCGACGTGGACGTCGTAGTCGCCCGACTCCGCCAGCAGCCCGCAGATCAGCGAGCCGATCTTGCCCGCGCCGAGTATCAGGACCTTGTGCATGCGTGAACTCCGGATTCGTCGAGGTGCGCGATTCTGACGAAACGGCCGCGAGGCGTCACGCCCGTTTCTTTTGCGGTGCAACGATCCGGGGTACGATTGGCGGATGACGCATCCCACCCCACGCGCCGGCTGGTCCCCCGAGAGCTGGTTGCAGAAGCCCGCGGAGCAGCAGGCCGCGTACCGCGATCCGCAGGCGCTGCAGAGCGCGGTGGCCGCGCTGTCGCGCCTGCCGCCGATCGTGGTGTCCTGGGAGGTGGAGGCGCTCAAGCAGCAGATCGCCGAGGCGCAGCTCGGGCAGCGTTTCCTGCTGCAGGGCGGCGACTGCGCGGAGTCCTTCGCCGACTGCGAGTCGGACCAGATCGCCCGCAAGCTCAAGATCCTGCTGCAGATGAGCCTCGTGCTGCTGCACGGGCTCAAGAAGCCGGTGATCCGGGTCGGGCGTTTCGCCGGCCAGTACGCCAAGCCGCGCTCGGCCGACACCGAGACGCGCGACGGCGTGACGCTGCCGAGCTACCGCGGCGACATCGTCAATCGCCCGGGCTTCACCGCCGCCGACCGCGAGCCCGATCCCGAGCTGCTCCTGCGCGGCTACGAGCGCGCCGCGCTCACGCTCAACTTCATCCGCGCGCTGATCGACGGCGGCTTCGCCGACCTGCATCACCCGGAATACTGGGACCTGGGATTCGTGCCGCACTCGCCGTGGCGCGACCAGTACCGCCAGCTCGTGGCGTCGATCTCCGACTCGCTCGATTTCTACGAGGCGATGAGCGGCAGTCGCATCCACGAGGCGAGCCGCGCACCGTTCTATGCGAGCCACGAGGCGCTGCACCTGCACTACGAGCAGGCGCAGACCCGCTACCTCGAGCGGAGGGGGCGCTGGTACAACCTGTCGACGCACCTGCCGTGGATCGGCATGCGCACCGCCACGCTGGACGGCGCGCACGTCGAGTATTGCCGCGGCATCGCGAACCCGATCGGCGTCAAGGTCGGTCCCACGATGGGCCGGGACTGGGTGCAGGGGCTGTGCGAAGTGCTGAATCCGGACCGCGAGCCCGGCCGGCTCGTGCTCATCCACCGCATGGGCGCAAGGCAGATCGAGGACACCCTGCCGCGACTGATCGAGGACGTGCGTGCGACGGGGACGCCGGTGCTGTGGATCTGCGACCCGATGCACGGCAACACCGAGGCGACGAAGACCGGGGTCAAGACGCGGCGGTTCGAGAACATCGTCGGCGAACTCGAGAGCGCGTTCCGTATCCACCGTGAGCTCGGCAGCTACCTCGGCGGAGTTCATTTCGAACTCACCGGCGACGACGTGACGGAATGCACCGGCGGGGCGCGCGGCCTGGCGGACGCGGACCTCGGCCGCGCCTATCGCACGCAGGTGGATCCGCGGCTCAACTACGAGCAGGCGCTGGAGCTGGCAATGCGGATCGCGGCGAACGCGCGCGCCGCCTGAGCAGGCTCAGTATGCCGAGGCGACCGTAGCGCGGTACGTGTCGAGCTCGTGCTGGGCGCGGGCGCGCTCCTTCTCGAGCTCGGAAATCTCCGCCTTGAGGCGCCCGATTCGCTCGGCGACCTGCTTGGTGTCGAGCAGGGCCTGCGCGCGTTCTTCCGGGGTCGACGCTTCGCCGACCAGGACGAACGTCCGCCGGGCCACGGTATCCTCGAGCCGCACGATCTCCTGGCGGCGGTACTCGATTGCGGACTCGGCATCCGCGACGCGGCGGGTGCGCAGGTAGAGCGCCCGGCCGGAGTCGTAGGCCTCGACGAAAGCCGGGGCGAGGTCGGCCGGGCAGCTGTCGTAGTAGGCCGTGCCGTTCACGCCGGCACGGTAGCCGTTGTGCGGCTGGCAGAACTCGCGCAGGCCGTCCGCCCGTCCCGCGCGATAGGCTTCGAGGTCCGGGGTGACGCCGTGTTCGGCACAGGCTTTGCGGTGCTGGCCGATGCGCTCGCCGGAACGGCCCGCGACGCCATCCTCGTAGCCCACGGTGCGCCAGTCCACGGTGCGGCATTCGTCCTCGTTCAACGTCGTCGTCGAGCATCCGGCGAGCAGCAGTCCGCCGGCGGCGAGCAGGGGCACGAAAGCCTTCATCGCGTCTCCTCAGGGTAGCGACCCCGCCGAACTTAATCCCCGCGGGGGCGTCAACGGCGTGCCCGGGGTCACGGTTCAGCGCTTGCGGCCCTCTTCGAGCTGGGTTTCGGCATCGCTCCGTGGCACTTCCCGCCACTCGCCCGGCGACAGGCCCTCAAGGTTCCACGGTCCGACGGCCCATCGGATCAGGCGCAGGGTCGGGTGCCCGGCGGCCGCCGTCATGCGGCGCACCTGCCGGTTGCGGCCTTCCTTGATCTCGAGTTCGATCCAGCCGGTCGGGATGGCCCGGCGCGAGCGTATCGGCGGATCGCGTGGCCACAGCCAGCCCGGCTCCGGCACCTGCTGCGCGCGGGCGGGCAGGGTGGGACCGTCGTTCAACACCACGCCCCTGCGCAGCGCCTCGAGGGCGGTTTCCCCGGGTGTGCCTTCCACCTGCGCGAAGTAGACCTTCGGGTAGGGCGCGCCGGGCTGGCTGATGCGCGCCTGCCAGGGGCCGAAATCGGTCAGCACCATGAGGCCTTCGCTGTCGTAGTCGAGGCGCCCGGCAGGGTAGACGTCCCGGATGGGCAGCAGGTCGCGCAGGCAGCGCCGCTCGTCGGGGCTGGTGAACTGCGGCAGCACGTGGAAGGGCTTGTTAAGCAGTATCAGACGCATCATCGTGGAAATTAGCGCTTGCCGATGGCGGCGCGGCAAGTCTATCCTCCATATTGCGCTGCAACATCGCGTCGCTCGGTCGCGGACCCCGTCCGGGCGTCGCCGCATCCTGGAGCAAGCCTTGAGCACAAAGCCTACGCTCGATCTGCCGCCGGGCTGCGCGGTATCCGGAACCGTGCGCCCGGGCTACGAGACCGTCCTGACCCGCGATGCCATGGAGTTCGTCGTCGAACTCGCCCGCAAGTTCGGGCCGCGCGTCGAGGAACTGCTCGCCCGCCGCGAGCTGCGTCAGAAGGAGATCGACGCCGGCAAGCTGCCGGACTTCCTGCCCGAGACGCGGGCCATCCGCGAACACGAGTGGCACGTGACGGCCATCCCGGCCGACCTGCAGGACCGCCGGGTCGAGATCACCGGTCCCACGGATCGCAAGATGATCATCAACGCGCTCAACTCCGGCGCAAAGGTGTTCATGGCGGACTGCGAGGACTCCATGACGCCGACGTGGGACAACGTCGTGCAGGGCCAGGTCAACCTGCGTGACGCCGTCGCGCGGCGCATCGATTTCACGAGCCCCGAGGGCAAGCAGTACAGGCTCAATCCGACGATCGCCACGCTGATCGTCAGGCCGCGCGGCTGGCATCTCTACGAAAAGCACATCTCGCTCGACGGCAAGCTGGTGGCGGGCGCGTTCGTGGACTTCGGCCTGTACCTGTACCACAACCACGCGGAACTGAAGCGCCGCGGGACCGGACCGTACTTCTACCTGCCGAAGACCGAGAGCCACCTCGAGTCGCGGCTGTGGGCGGAGGTCTTCCGCCACGCCGAGGCGCGCCTCGGGCTCGCGCCGCAGACCATCAAGGTGACGGTGCTCATCGAGACGATCCTCGCCGCCTTCGAGATGGACGAGATCCTCTGGGAACTGCGCGACTACATCGTCGGCCTCAACTGCGGGCGCTGGGACTACATCTTCAGCTTCATCAAGAAATTCAGCCGCGACCCCGGGTTCGTGCTGCCGGACCGCGGGCAGGTGACGATGACGACGCACTTCCTGCGCTCGTACTCGAAGCTGCTGATCAAGACCACGCACCGCCGCGGCGCCTTCGCCATGGGCGGCATGGCGGCCCAGATCCCCATCAAGAACGACGCGGCCGCGAACGAGGCCGCCATCGCCAAGGTGCGCGCCGACAAGGAGCGCGAGGCGGGCGACGGGCACGACGGCACCTGGGTCGCCCATCCGGGCCTGGTGCCGGTGGCGATGGAGATCTTCGACCGGCTCATGCCGACCCCGAACCAGCTGCACCGCAAGCTCGACGAGGTGCACGTCGCGGCCGCCGACCTCCTCGAGGTGCCCGACGGCACGGTCACGGAGACCGGGCTGCGCAACAACGTGGACGTCTCGATCCAGTACATGGCCTCCTGGCTCGGCGGCAACGGCTGCGTGCCGATCCACAACCTGATGGAGGACGCCGCCACCGCGGAGATCGCGCGCGCGCAGGTCTGGCAGTGGATCCGCCATCCGAAGGGCGTCCTGGACGACGGCCGCAAGGTCACCGTCGAGCTCTTCCGGCAGATCACCCGCGAGGAACTCGCGAAGCTGCGCGCGCAGCTGGGAGAGGCGGCCTACGCCTCCGGCAACTACGAGCGCGCGGCCGGGATCATCGACGCGATCACGACGGCCGAGACCTTCGAGACTTTCCTCACGTTGCCCGCCTACCGGGCCATCGATTGACCGAATACGCACACACGAGGACCGTGAAATGACCAAACAGGCAGCCCAGGCACTGCGCAAGGATTGGGAGACCAATCCCCGCTGGAAGGGGATCAAGCGCACCTACACCGCCGACGACGTCGTGCGCCTGCGCGGCAGCGTCCTCATCGAGCAGACGCTCGCGCGCCTCGGCGCCGAGAAGCTGTGGCAGCTGGTGACCACCGAGCCGTACGTAAACTGCCTCGGCGCGCTCACGGCCGGGCAGGCGATGCAGCAGGTGAAGGCCGGCATCAAGGCCATCTACCTCTCGGGCTGGCAGGTCGCCGCGGATAACAACAGCTACATGACCATGTACCCCGACCAGTCCCTGTATCCGGTGGACTCGGTGCCGAAGGTAGTCGAGCGCATCAACTCGACGTTCAAGCGGGCGGATGAGATCCAGTGCGCCAAGGGCATCGCGCCGGGCTCGAAGGACTACGTGGACTTCTTCGCCCCGATCGTGGCGGACGCAGAGGCCGGCTTCGGTGGCGTGCTGAACGCCTTCGAGCTGATGAAGGCGATGATCCGCGCCGGGCGCCGCGGGCGTGCACTTCGAGGACCAGCTGGCCTCGGTCAAGAAGTGCGGCCACATGGGCGGCAAGGTGCTGGTGCCGACGCAGGAGGCGGTGCAGAAGCTTCTCGCCGCGCGCCTCGCGGCGGACGTGATGGGCGTGCCGACGATCGTGCTCGCGCGCACGGACGCAGAGGCGGCCGACCTGCTGACGAGCGACGTCGACGAGAACGACAAGCCGTTCTGCACCGGCGAGCGCACGCCCGAGGGCTTCTATCGCACCAAGCCGGGCGTCGAGCAGTCCATCTCGCGCGGCCTCGCCTATGCGCCGTACGCGGACATGGTGTGGTGCGAGACGGGCAAGCCGGACCTCGGCTTCGCGAAGAAATTTGCCGAGGCGATCCGCGCGAAGTACCCGGGCAAGCTGCTCGCCTACAACTGCTCGCCGTCGTTCAACTGGAAGAAGAACCTCGACGACGCGACCATCGCCAGGTTCCAGCGCGAGCTGGGCGCCATGGGCTACAAGTACCAGTTCATCACGCTGGCCGGCATCCACTCGATGTGGTTCAACATGTTCGACCTCGCGCAGGAATACGCGAAGATCGGCATGACGGCCTACGTCGAGAAGGTGCAGGAGCCCGAGTTCGCGGCGCGCGACCGCGGCTACAGCTTCGTGTCGCACCAGCAGGAAGTGGGCACGGGCTACTTCGACGAGGTGACCCAGGTGATCCAGGGCGGGCATTCGTCGACGACCGCGATGCACGGCTCGACGGAGGAGGAGCAGTTCGCGACGGGTGGTGCACATCACTGACCGCTGACGGCAACCGAGTGATCGCGGCCCGGGCGGGCGACCGCCCGGGCCGCTTGTCCAGGGCGTCGGCGAGGACAGCAATCATGTGGAAGTCGGTGATGGCCGTCTGCCTGGGTGCGAGTGTCGGCGCCCTGTTGCGCTGGTGGCTCGGCGCGCAGCTCAACAGTCTTTTCCCGGCGATTCCACCCGGCACCCTGACCGCCAACCTGGTGGGTGGCTACGTCGTCGGCCTCGCAGTCGCGTTCTTCGCCACCTATCCAGCCATCTCGCCGGAGTGGCGACTGCTCATCATCACCGGATTCTGCGGCGGACTGACGACGTTTTCGACGTTCTCGGCCGAGCTCGTCACGCTGCTGCAGCAAGGGCGCAGCCTGTGGGCGCTGGGTGCCGCGGCGACGCACCTCGGTGGTTCGCTCGTCATGACGCTGGCCGGCATCGGTACGGTCAACTGGTTCCGGGGCTGAGGATTGCGGGAGCACTCGTCATGCAAGGTCAATTCTGCCGCTTCTACGTGCACGAGAACGACCGCCATCAAGGCCGGCCGCTCTGGGAGTGGCTCCTCGACCAGGCGAACCGCCTGGGCGTCCGGGGCGGCTCGGCCTTCAAGGCGATGGCAGGCTTTGGCCGCCACCACGTGCTGCAGGAGGAGCGCTTCTTCGAGCTCGCCGGCTCGCTCGCGGTCGAGGTCGAGTTCATCGTCACCGAGGACGAGGCCCGCCAGCTCCTCGAGCTGTTGCAGCGTGAGCAGGTGAAGGCGTTCTACGCGATCATCCCGGCGAACTTCGGAGTGATCGAAGGCGGGACGCCAGAACCTCGACGTCCGCCACGTGGATGAATGAGTTCGACGCGGGTTGCCGCCGCTGCCCGCGGCTGGCGGCCTTCCTCGTGGAGGGCAAGGCGCGTCACCCGACGTATCACTGCGCGCCCGTCGCGCCCTTCGGCGATGAGCGGCCGCGCCTCCTCGTCGTCGGCCTGGCGCCCGGATTCCACGGCGCCAACGCGACCGGGCGACCCTTCACCGGCGACTATGCCGGCGTGCTGCTGTACGCGACCCTCCACCGGTTTGGCTGGGCGACCGGGCCCGAGTCCCTCGCCCGCGACGACGGCCTGAGACTGGTCGGCTGCCGGATCACGAACGCCGTGAAGTGCGTGCCCCCGGCCAACAAGCCCACGCCGGCGGAGATCGCGACCTGCAACGCCTTCCTGGCCGCGGAACTGCGCGCGCTCGAGCCTCACGCCGTGGTCCTCGCGCTCGGCGCCATCGCCCACGGCGCCGTGCTGCGCGCCCATGGGCTCAAGGCCTCGGTCCATCGGTTCGGCCATGCCGCGGAGCACGTCCTGCCCAACGGGCGGGTGCTGGTCGATTCCTACCACTGCAGCCGGTACAACACGCAGACCCGGAGGCTGACCGGCGAGATGTTCAGGGAAGTCGTCGGCCGCGCGAGCAAGCTCGCCGCAAGGTGACTAGACTTCCCGCGTGGTCAACGCGGCGCCCTTCGACCTGCAGAGCTTTCTCGCGGCCCTCCCGGCCAGGCCCGGCGTCTACCGCATGCTCGGCGCCGACGACACCATTCTCTACGTCGGCAAGGCACGGCACCTGAAGAACCGCGTCTCGAGCTACTTCCACGGCCGGGCGCACGCTGACAAGACCCACGCGTTGCTCGCGCAGGTGAAGCGAGTGGAGATCACGGTCACGGCGTCGGAGACCGAGGCGCTGCTGCTCGAGTTCAACCTCATCAAGCGCCACCGGCCGCGCTACAACGTCCTGCTGAAGGACGACAAGAGCTTTCCGTACATCCACCTCACGGCGCACGAGTATCCGCGGCTCACGTTCTTCCGCGGCACGCGCAAGCTGCCCGGGCGGTTCTTCGGCCCGTACCCGAACTCGGTCGCGACGCGCGAGACCCTCCTGCTGCTGCAGAAGCTGTTCCGCATCCGGCCCTGCGAGGACGCGTTCTTCGCCAATCGTTCACGGCCCTGCCTGCAGTACCAGATCCAGCGCTGCTCGGGCCCGTGCGTGGGGTATGTGTCGCAGGAGCGCTATGCCGAGGACGTCGCAGACGCGGTCAAGGTGCTCGAGGGTCGCAACATGGAGGTGATCGCCGACCTCGGCCGGCGCATGGACGCGGCCGCGGAGCGGCTTCAGTTCGAGGACGCGGCGCGGCTGCGCGACCGGATCGCGATGCTGAAGCAGATCCAGGCCAGCCAGTCGATGACGCGCATGGCGGGGCAGGACATCGACGTGGTCGCAATCGCGGGCAGCGGTCCGGACTACTGCGTCTCGGTCGTATTCGTG
The DNA here is from genome assembly GCA_963778185.1 of uncultured Gammaproteobacteria bacterium. Lineage (GTDB taxonomy): Bacteria > Pseudomonadota > Gammaproteobacteria > Steroidobacterales > Steroidobacteraceae > RPQJ01. The sequence goes on from CAVZTF010000001.1 coordinate 111,600, forward strand.
CGCGGCGGGCGCAACCTCGGCAGCACCAATTTCTTCCCGAAGGGCGGAATCGCGGGGGAGGGCGAGGCACTCGGGGCGTTTCTCGAGCAGTACTACCTCGCGCGCGAGACCCCGGACGAGATCGTCGTGAGCCACCCGGTCGAGGACGCCGACCTGCTCGAGCAGGCGCTGCAGGAGCGCGTGGGCCGTGCCGTGGCGATCCGCGGGAGCGTGCGCGGCACTCGGGCACGATGGCTCGAGATGGCACGCACCAATGCCGCGCTCGGGTTGAAGATGAAGGCCGCGAGCCGTGCGGGGCTCGACGAGCAGTTCGAGGCGCTGGGCGGGGAACTGCAGCTCGGACGGGCGCCGACGCGCATCGAATGCTTCGACGTGAGCCACACGATGGGCGAGTCTGCGATCGCTTCCTGCGTGGTGATGGGTCCGGAGGGACCGGTCAAGAGCGACTATCGCCGCTTCAACCTGCGCGGACTGACGCCGGGAGACGATTATGCAGGCATGCGGCAGGCCGTCGAACGGCACTTCACGAGGGTGCTGCGTGGCGAGTCGCCGATGCCCGACGTGCTCCTCATCGATGGGGGGACGGGGCAACTGCGGGCCGCGCTCGATGCTCTGGAGGCCGTGGGCGCGGCACCCGCGGTCACGCTCGGCGTGGCCAAGGGAGCTGACCGGCGCGTCGGGCAGGAACGCCTGTTCTTGGCCGGTCAGGACACGCCGCTTATACTGGCTGCGGACTCGCCTGCGCTGCGACTCATCCAGCGGGTGCGCGACGAGGCGCATCGATTCGCGATCGCCGGGCACCGCAAGGCCCGCGACCGCACGCGGCGCGAATCGCTGCTCGAGGAGATCCCCGGGCTCGGTCCGGCCCGCCGCCGCGAGCTGTTGACGGCGTTTGGCGGCTTGCAGGGCGTACGCCAGGCGTCGGTCGAGGACCTTGCGAAGGTGCACGGCATCAGTCGGCCCCTGGCCGAGCGAATCTACGAACGGATGAACCCGGGTCCTTAAGAAAAATCGTGAGCCTCGCCAGCCTACCCAACATCCTCACGGTCGGCCGCATCGTGGCCGTGCCGCTGGTGGTGGCGCTCTTCTACTGGACCCATCCCTGGTCGAACCCGCTCGCGGCCATCGTGTTCATCGCCGCGGCGATCACCGATTCGCTGGACGGCTACCTCGCACGGCGCATGGGGATCACCACGCCGCTGGGAGAATTCCTCGATCCAGTCGCCGACAAGCTGATGGTCGCCACGGCCCTGGTGCTGCTCGTCGGGCACGACACCCGTCCGCTCATCGTGATCACCGCGGTGGTCATTATCGGCCGCGAGATCACGGTGTCGGCGCTGCGCGAGTGGATGGCCCACCTCGGCGCCCGGGCGAAGGTGGCCGTCTCGGGAATGGGCAAGTTCAAGACCATCCTGCAGATGACGGGTCTCAGCATGATGATGTTCCGCACGGACCTGTTCGGCCTGCCGGTGTACGAGCTGGGGGTCATCCTGCTGGTCCTGGCCGGGGTGCTGACGCTCTGGTCCATGGTGAGCTACCTGCAGGCGGCCTGGCCGGAGCTGCGTCGTAACCCTGTCCCTTGACAGCGTCCCTTAAGTCTTTGAAAATTCGCGTTCCACGGGGGCCTGGGCCCCGGTGGAATGCCCGCGCGGGAATAGCTCAGTTGGTAGAGCACGACCTTGCCAAGGTCGGGGTCGCGAGTTCGAGTCTCGTTTCCCGCTCCAGTTTCCCAGAGGTAACCCCGGGCGACCCCCGGGGTTACGTGCTTCTGAGGCTAGGTGGCAGAGTGGTCATGCAGCGGCCTGCAAAGCCGTGTACGCCGGTTCGATTCCGACCCTAGCCTCCAATTCTCGCCAAGCCTTTCAGTTCTACCGGGGGAGGCGCTGGTTCCGGCCAGGAATCGGCCATGCCGCTGCACGGATCAGCTACATCCGACCATTGCGAGCCATGTCGGCTCATTGGGGGCTCGCGACCATCGCGGTCGGTGCGGGTACCATGGCGATTACAGACCGCCGCCAATTCATGACGGAGCACCCGATGGCCGAATTGCCTCAACTCTATCTCACGCAGGACGACATGGACCGCCTGCTCAGGCTGGTCGAAGCGCAGCCTGGCAAGGGCCTCGAGAAACTGGAAAGTGAGCTGGTGCGCGCGAATGTGGTGCCGCGGAAGGAGATTCCCGAAGACGTAGTCACCATGAATTCCCGCGTGGTCTTTGAGAACGTGACCACCGGCGAGCGGCGCGAGGTCACGCTCGTGTATCCGGGAAACGCCGATATCGACGCAGGCAGGATCTCGGTTCTGGTTCCGATCGGAACGGCGCTCCTCGGGCTGCGCGTAGGCCAGTCGATCGACTGGGAACTGCCTGGCGGGGAGCGGCAGCGTTACCGCATCGTTGACGTACCGTTCCAGCCTGAAGCCGCGGGCGAGGCAGGCTAGGACAGGCGGCGCGCGATCAACACTGATCGCGATGATCGCGCAGGAAACGCGCCACATTCTCCCGAACGCGGGCATGGTCCCCTGGAGCGCCAAGCTTCGCCGCGCGCACTGCCAGCGCGTGCTGCAGGCCGGATGGCAATTGCTGCCATTCGTCGAGCAGGGCGGCACCGAGACGCGCGAGGATGCGTAACTCCGAGTCGTCGATCGAGTCGGAAGAGCCCGTTTGTGCCAGCGCGCCGCCTTCGCTTTCCCAGCGCGCGAGCGCCCGCGCCCGAATTTCCGCTTCGCCCAGTCGTGTATTCGTCGTCATCGAACTGCACCTGCGTTACGCGCTGCAACCATGTAGCACCATACGAGGAATGCACTCTGACCTCCACACATCGTGCCCATCCATCCACGGCCGAGTCACCCCGTGACCTCGAGGGACGGCCAGAGACCCGCCATTCTCCTCGCCGGACTGGGCGCAGTGCTGTTCTCCGCGAAGGCGATCGTGGTGAAGCTCTGCTACCAGTACGGCGCCGATGCGGAGACGGTGCTCGCGCTGCGCATGGTGTTCTCGCTGCCGTTCTTCTGGGGTGCCGTGTGGTGGTACACGGCCACCCGCAACCCGGTGCCCGTGCAGCGCAAGGACCTCGTCACCATGCTGGCGCTGGGGTTCATCGGCTACTACCTGTCGAGCTACCTCGATTTTCTCGGACTCCAGTACATCTCCGTCGGCCTCGAGAGGATCATCCTGTACCTGAACCCGACGCTCGTCCTGGTAATCTCGGCCCTCGCCTTCAAGAAGCGCGTCGATTCCAGGCAGTGGCTGGTCATGGGAATCGCTTACACGGGCGTGGCGCTCGTCTTCCTGCACGATGTCCGCCTGGACGGCCAGCGCGCCGCCCTGGGCAGCAGCCTCGTGTTCCTGTGCGCGGTCACCTACGCGATCTACCTGATCTACGCCGGGGAGATCGTGAATCGGGTCGGTAGCATTCGCCTGGTCGCGTACGCCAGCGCGTCGTCGACGTTCTTTTGTGTCCTGCAGGTGCTGGTCACGAACCCGCGGGGCCTCGTCAGCCAGAGTGCGGAGGTCTATGGGCTGAGCCTGTTGAATGCGAGCCTGTGTACCTTCGTGCCGATGCTGTTGATCATGGCCGCGGTGAATCGGGTGGGCCCGGGCCTCACGGCGCAGGCGGGAGTCGTCGGCCCGGTCGCGACGGTGTTCCTCGGATGGCATTTCCTGGGCGAGGCGATCGACCTGTTGCAGGTTGTCGGAGTGGTGGTGGTACTGGTCAGCATGGGAATGCTGCTGACGGTCGCGCCGACGCCGCCGGCCCGGCTGCACGGGGCGGAATGACTCGCTGGACGCCACCGTCTGGTCGTGGCCTCGCCCCGTATTGGTGCACAATCGCCCCGTCACCCTTGTGAAGTCGTCCATGAACGCAGACACGAAGAATTGCCGACCGGCTGCGGGCGAGTTCCGACCCTCCATCGACCGCAATCGTTGCGAAGGCAAGGCGGATTGCGTCGCGGTGTGCCCCTACGATGTGTTCGAAATCGGTGTGCTCCCGCCGCAGGAGCGCAGCGGGCTGTCCTGGCGAGGCAAGTTGAAGGGGTTCGGGCACGGCTGGAAACAGTCGTTTCTGAAGAACGAGGCTGCCTGTCGCGCATGCGCGCTGTGCGTCGAGGCGTGCCCGGAGCAGGCGATCAAACTCGTCCGCTTTGCGTGATCGCGGCCGCGCTTTCTGTAAAGCGCGGCGACACGACAATAATGCGCGGTCCGATGCCGTTAAGCCGCCAATAATCAACGAGTTCCAGCGCGAAGTTGACTGCGCCTTCGAGCCGGGCGTATACGCGACGAAAGACCGACGCACGGATTGGGGGATGCGGCATGGGCCGCCGTGCGGACCCTTCGGAAGGCGTCAAGCCTCGATTGCGCAGGAGAACAATAAGATGATTCGCCCACGAGTTTCCTCGCTTGCCACCGTCTCTGCTTGCCTGCTGGCATCGCTGGCACCCGTCATGCAAGCGGCCGCGGCCGTGATCACCTTCGACGCCACCAATGTCGGCGGGAACACCTGGCAATACGACTACGAGGTCGCGAACGACTCGCTGGGTGCGGACATCGAGGAGTTCTCGATCTTCTTCGCGCCCGGCGTCTACGAGAACCTGTCGGTGTCCGGGACGCCGGTCGGCTGGGATAGCCTCGTCGTCGAACCGGATACTGAAATCCCGGACGACGGTTGGCTCGACTCGCTGGCGCTGGGCGCCGGCATAGCACCGAATTCGCTGCTCGCAGGATTCTCCGTCCGATTCGACTGGCTGGGACAGGGTGCCCCGGGCTCTCAGGATTTCGCGATCATCGATCCGCTTTCGTTCGAGACGCTGGAGTCGGGGAGCACCCGGTCCGCCGGAACGCCCGTCCCCGAGCCAGGGACGCTCGCATTGCTCGGTCTCGGACTGCTTGGCATGCGCCTATCGCGCAAGTCGAAACAGCTGCGCGCCTGATCGATTCTGCCGGGGGAGATCGCCGTGAAAGCCAGGTTCCTTTGGTCCGCGGTCGCGTACCTTGTTCTGTTCGCAGTCGCTCTGCCCGCATCGTCCCCCGCCGCATGGGCGGACGCGACCGTCACGGGACTGACGCTCGTAAGCAAGGTTCGTTCGGGCCGGACGACGATGGACTACACGTACCGGATCCGGGTACAGAACGGCCAGCCGGCATTGGCTGCTGCGGTCGCCACGGTTGCCAGTAGCACGCCTGCGACCGTCATCCTGGATGACAGCGTCTCGCTTGGCGACCTGGCTGCGAGTTCGACGAGGACAAGCGTCGACACCTTCACCCTGCGGCAGGACCGACGGGTAGCGTTCAGTCGAGCCAATCTCTCATGGACCGTCGTCGGCACGGCAATAATTGCGGTGCCTAACGTGGTTGGCTTGTCGCAAGCCGCCGCGACCACCGCGATCACGAATGCGGGCCTGGTGGTCGGCACCGTGACGCAGCAGAGCAGCGCCAACGTCCCGGCGGGCAATGTCATCAGCCAGAACCCGGCGGGTGGCGCGCAGGCGAACGTCGGCTCGGCCGTGAATCTCGTCATCTCCAGCGGCCCGGCGCAGGTGGCGGTACCCAACGTGGTTGGCCTGTCGCAGGCTGCGGCGAGCACAGCGATCACGAATGCCGGCCTGGTGGTCGGCACGGTGACGCAGCAGAGCAGCGCCAACGTTCCGGCGGGCAATGTCATCAGCCAGAACCCGGCGGGTGGTGCGCAGGCGAACGTCGGCTCGGCCGTAAATCTCGTCGTCTCGAGCGGCCCGGCGCAGGTGGCGGTACCCAACGTGGTTGGCCTGTCGCAGGCCGCCGCGAGCACTGCGATCACGAATGCCGGCCTGGTGGTCGGCACCGTAACGCAGCAGAGCAGCGCCAACGTCCCGGCGGGCAACGTCATCAGCCAGAACCCGGCGGGTGGTGCGCAGGCCAACGTCGGCTCGGCCGTGAATCTCGTCATCTCCAGCGGCCCGGCGCAGGTGGCCGTGCCGAACGTCGTCGGGCTGTCGCAGGCGGCGGCGAGCACAGCAATCACGAACGCCGGCCTGGTGGTCGGCACCGTGACGCAGCAGAGCAGCGTCAACGTCCCTGCGGGCAACGTGATCAGCCAGAACCCGGCGGGTGGCGCGCAGGCCAACGTCGGCTCGGCCGTGAATCTCGTCATCTCCAGCGGCCCAGCGCAGGTGGCCGTGCCGAACGTCGTCGGCTTGTCGCAAGCCGCCGCGACTACCGCGATCACGAATGCCGGCCTGGTGGTCGGCACCGTGACGCAGCAGAGCAGCGCGAACGTCCCGGCGGGCAACGTGATCAGCCAGAACCCGGCCGGTGGCGCGCAGGCCAACGTCGGCTCGGCCGTGAATCTCGTCGTCTCCAGCGGCCCAGCGCAGGTGGCCGTGCCCAACGTGGTCGGCCTGTCGCAGGCTGCGGCCAGCACGGCAATCACGAACGCCGGCCTGGTGGTCGGCACCGTGACGCAGCAGAGCAGCGTCAACGTCCCGGCGGGTAACGTGATCAGCCAGAACCCGGCGGGCGGCGTGCAGGCGAACGTCGGCTCGGCCGTGAATCTCGTCATCTCCAGCGGCCCGGCGCAGGTGGCCGTGCCGAACGTCGTCGGCCTGTCGCAGGCTGCGGCCAGCACAGCGATCACGAATGCCGGGCTGGTGGTCGGCACCGTGACGCAGCAGAGCAGCGCCAACGTCCCGGCGGGCAACGTGATCAGCCAGAACCCGGCGGGCGGCGTGCAGGCCAACGTCGGCTCGGCCGTGAATCTCGTCATCTCCAGCGGCCCGGCGCAGGTGGCGGTACCGAACGTCGTTGGGCTGTCGCAGGCTGCGGCCAGCACAGCAATCACGAATGCCGGGCTGGTGGTCGGCACCGTGACGCAGCAGAGCAGCGTCAACGTCCCGGCGGGTAACGTGATCAGCCAGAACCCGGCGGGCGGTGCGCAGGCCAACGTCGGCTCGGCCGTGAATCTCGTCATCTCCAGCGGCCCAGCGCAGGTGGCCGTACCCAACGTGGTCGGCCTGTCGCAAGCCGCCGCGACCACCGCGATCACGAATGCCGGCCTGGTGGTCGGCACCGTGACGCAGCAGAGCAGCGCCAACGTCCCGGCGGGCAATGTCATCAGCCAGAACCCGGCGGGCGGTGCGCAGGCCAACGTCGGCTCGGCCGTGAATCTCGTCGTGTCGAGCGGCCCGGCGCAGGTGGCGGTACCCAACGTCGTCGGCCTGTCGCAGGCTGCGGCCAGCACAGCAATCACGAATGCCGGCCTGGTGGTCGGCACCGTGACGCAGCAGAGCAGCGCCAACGTCCCGGCGGGTAACGTGATCAGCCAGAACCCGGCGGGTGGCGCGCAGGCCAACGTCGGCTCGGCCGTGAATCTCGTCATCTCCAGCGGCCCAGCGCAGGTGGCCGTGCCGAACGTCGTCGGCCTGTCGCAGGCTGCGGCCAGCACAGCGATCACGAACGCCGGCCTGGTGGTCGGCACCGTGACGCAGCAGAGCAGCGTCAACGTCCCTGCAGGTAACGTGATCAGCCAGAACCCGGTTGGAGGTACGCAGGCCAACCTCGGCTCTGCCGTGAACCTGGTGGTGTCGAGTGGACCGTCCAGCAATGCTGCAACGCTGGCGCTCGATCTCAGTCAGTTCGTCATCGACGCTGGCGGCACGATAACCATTACGGCGGTGGTCCTGGACAACGGGGGTGGCGTGGTCGTGCCGGCGCCCGGGGTGACTTTCGAAATCCTGTTCAATCCTGACCAGACCAGCGGCGTCATCCCGGGCATCAACGGGTTGCAGATCGTCACGGATGCCACCACGCGCGGTTCCTACCAGCTCCGCGGCACCGTGAATGGCACGGCGGTGACGGCGACCTTGCGATTCGCGGTCGTGCAGAACGCCACGCAGTCTCCGAACATCGCGAAGTACGCGACGCTGGCAAGCGGCATCGCGACGAGCGGCGACACTCTCGAGGCGCTGGCGGCCGCGGTGCAGAGCGGCAATACGGCCGCGATTCCGGCGATCAACGCCGCACTGCTGGCCGCGCGGAATGCCGTCAACCTGGACGAGCTGCGGCGCAGCACGCCCGTCACGCCGGATACCGGCTTCCTGCCGACGCTCAGTCAGCTGACGGCCGCGGGCTTTCCGCAAACCGCGGCGGACGCGACGTTCACGACACTAGTCACGCAGATCAACAACAAGCTGAACGAGATCATCACCTTCTACAACACCTTGAATCCGGCCTCCGCGACGGACGACGAGGCGAGGCTGAACCAGCTGAATACCGAGTTGACCGCATTGCAGACGCAGCTGGCGGCGCTGAACGTTACTGCCCACGGCATCGTGCGGAACGCCCCGGCGCTGAACAACATGCTGGCGAATACGTTCCCGCGATATCTGCATGCCGTGGTCAATCGGACCAACGCGGTCCTGGTGGCACAGGGACTGGTGTCGAACGCGCCGACGACCGACGGGTTCTACGAGCGGCTCAGCCAGCCGGGTGAAGTGCGTTTCGCCGGACTGCATGGCACCGCCGCGTTCTACGAGCAGGGCCAGCCGGCATTCTTCGGCCTGGTCGGCCTCGTCGGTGGTTCGAGCCTGCAGATGAATCTCGTGAACCGGATCTACGGACCCCTCATGGCCGAGGTGTCGCGGTGGATGGTGTTGCTCGTCATCGACAACATCCTGACGGACTACGCGAACTTCGCGAACATGGTCGGCATCCGCACGGGGGGCTCGCTGTCGTTCCATGCGTACAACCTGCCAGGCAGCGACATCGAGATGATCGGCGCCGCGGACACCCCGCTGCGCAACGACGTCTACCTGGTCGGGCCGGCCGGCCTGCTCGCGGCGCAGGAACTCATCGAGAGCTTCAATCCCGCGAACATCGAGAGCCTGCAGGACGTCTACGACTTCCTCCAGGGCATCAAGGAAGCCGCCGAGGGCGCCGTGACCGCGGTGCAGGAGGCGAACCAGTTGCCTGATTCGGTCGAGAACGGATGCCTGCTCGACATTTTCGACGAGTTCTCGGGGTGCAAGTCGCTGATCTACAACTCGGGGTTCAGCTCGGTGAGACAGCCGGGAGGCCTCGCGATCCACCCGGTGCTGGTCATATCGAACAATCTCGATACCGGCGCCTGGGCCTCGTTCCTGGCCAACTTCACCGGCGGCTGACGCCGATGACGGGGCCGGCGTCGAACGCCGGCCCCTGGGTCACCGCGACTTCACGTCGACGCCGCCGCGCGCGAGGAAGACTTGCAGCCGGCTGGACGGTACCGCGAAACCGATTCCAGCGCCGCCGGGAATCGCCGCTGTCGCCATCCCGATCACACGCCCGTCACGATTGAACACCGGCCCGCCCGAGTTGCCCGGGTTGATGGCGGCATCGAGCTGGATCAGTTCCTTCAGCGCGTTCGGCCGTTGCAGTGCGCCGGGTGCGCTGCCGACGATTCCGGCCGCGGCCGTTATGCCGGAACCGAACGGGTTGCCGAGCACGACGACCCATTCCCCGACGACGACCGTGGGATCGAACTCGACGAACGGGCGGTTCCGCAGCTCGTCGACCGACAACAGGGCTAGATCCTGTTCCTCGTCGATCACCACGAGCCTGGCTGCGTGATCGCGCTCACCCGCGCGAACACGACAGGATTCCCCAGCCGCGCGCACGACATGCGCAGCCGTCAGGACATGGCCCTCGACATCGACGAGGAACCCGGTGCCAAGGCTGCCCTGCGGTCCTGAGACGGAAACGACGGTTGGCGAGGCGCGCTCGATGACCGCGACGAAGGGCGACCGTGCATCCGGTTCGAAGGATTTCGTGGCCGTGCAGCCACCGAGACAGCCGACCAATGCCAACATGAACCAAGCAGGGTTGCTGAACACGCGCTGTCCGTCCCTTGGAGGCTGGAGGCCGCAGTCTGCCACGGCCGGCGTCGGCAGGGGCCTGGCCGTTGACTTACACTTGCAGAGGCTTTCGCTGGGCAGCGCGGCCCCGGTGGCGGAACTGGTAGACGCTACGGACTTAAAATCCGTTCTCCGCAAGGAGGTACAGGTTCGACTCCTGTCCGGGGCACCAGCGCTCGACTCAATGCAACCTGCGTAGCAGCTGGCTCACGTCCGAGTTGAGCAGCAGCCATGCGCGATGTGTCACGGCCGCCACGAGATACAGGATCAACGAGCTCGTGAGCAGCCGGTTTGCGGAGTGACGGAGCGCATTCATGGGCTCGATCCCCTGTCTTCTTGTTATGGCCGGGATCGAGACTAGCGCCGTGCACACGCATTGTGTGACGGTGTTCACATAAGCGAAGGGAATCGCCGCGCACGCCGGCGTGCGAGGATCAGGTTTCGGCGGCGCGAGTGTCGAGGGCGATGCCGGCGATCTCGTAACCCCGCCGGAAGTCCTGGACGTGCCGCGTCATCCAGGATTCCGCCTCGGCGGCATCCTGCTTACGCAGTGCCTCGACGATGCAGCGCTGGGCGACCAGGATGCGCGAGCGCCCCTGCGGCACCCGGTCGATCATGCGGCGCAGGGAAGGGGCGAGGAGTCGCGTGACGGGCTGCATGGCGAGCATCAGCACGCGATTACCGCTGGCGGCGGCCAATGTGCCGAAGAATTCCACGACACCCGCGACGGCTCCCTCGGAGCCACGCGCGACCTCGACCGCCCCGATGCATTCCTCGAGGCGCGCGAGATCTTCGGCGCGGCCACGCGCCGCGGCGATCGCGGCCGTGCGTGGCGCGACCGCGAGCATGGCTTCCCACAACTCGATGAACGTGACGTCGTCGAGCGCCAGCGCGCGGCTCACGCGCGACGCGGTCTCGGCATGCCCGGGACGCGTGACGCGCAGGCGCTTGCTGCCGCTCGAGCGCCCGACGAGCCCGGCCGACTCGAGCCTGCGAACGGCTTCCCGGACGGTGGAGCGGTTCACGTCGAATTGCCGCGCAAGCTCGGTTTCGGTCGGCAGCAGGTCGCCGGTCTTCAGCGAACGCTTGAGGATCTTCTGCTCGATGGCGGCGGCGACGCGCCCGTAGGCCGGCTGCGGCACCAGCGGCTCGAACAGGGTGTCCTTGGAGGGGAGGCGGGTCGTGCGCGGCATTTGACGTACCATCCGATTGTCGGACAATATACCGCACGCTGTCCGGATGGCAAGCCGGCAAGGAGACGACCGTGCTCGAGTTCGATTTCGGCCTGGGTGAAGACATCGACCTGCTGCGGGAAACGGTGAGGTCCTTTGCGGAGAGCGAGATCGCGCCGCGCGCCGAGGAGATCGATCGCAGCAACCAGTTCCCGCGCGACCTGTGGCCGAAGCTCGGCGAGCTCGGCCTGCTCGGCCTCACCGTCGGGCCGGAGTGGGGCGGCTCCGGGCTGGGCTATCTCGCGCACGTCGTGGCGATGGAGGAGATCAGCCGCGCGTCGGGTTCCGTCGGCCTCTCCTACGGCGCGCACTCCAACCTGTGCGTCAACCAGCTGCACCGCTGGGGCTCGCAGGAACAGAAGGATCGCTACCTGCCGAAACTGGTGAATGGCGAACACCTGGGCGCGCTCGCGATGAGCGAGCCGGGCGCGGGCTCGGACGTGATGAGCATGCGCCTGCGCGCGGACCGCCGCGGCGACCGCTGGATGCTGAACGGCAACAAGATGTGGATCACGAACGGTCCCACGGCCGACGTGCTCGTGGTCTATGCGAAGGTGGATGCGGCTGCCGGAACGCCGGGCGTCACTGCCTTCATCATCGAAAAGGGCTGCAAGGGCTTTTCCACGGCGCAGAAGCTCGACAAGCTCGGCATGCGCGGCTCCGACACCTGCGAGCTCGTGTTCGCGGACTGCGAAGTACCCGTCGAGAACGTGATGGGCCCGGTCGGCGGCGGCGCGAAGGTGCTCATGAGCGGGCTCGACTACGAGCGGGTGGTGCTGTCGGGCGGGCCGCTCGGCCTGATGCGCGCGAGCCTCGACCTCGTGGTCCCCTACGTGCACGAGCGCAAGCAGTTCGGCCAGCCGATCGGCACCTTCCAGCTGATGCAGGGCAAGCTCGCCGACATGTACACGGCGACGAGTTCCTGCCGGGCCTACGTCTATGCAGTGGCAAGGGCGTGCGACCGCGGCCAGACCACGCGCATGGACGCCGCGGGCTGCATCCTGCTTGCCTCCGAGCAGGCGACCCGCGTGGCGCTCGAGGCGATCCAGGCCCTTGGCGGCAACGGCTACATCAACGACTTCCCGGCGGGCCGCATCCTGCGCGACGCGAAGCTCTACGAGATCGGGGCCGGCACCAGCGAAATCCGGCGCATGCTCATCGGCCGCGAGATCTTCGCGGCCACTGCGTGAGGGCGCGACCATGGCCATGGGCGGTCTTTTCTACGAGGAATTCACCGTAGGGATGCGCTTCGAGCACGTGCTGCGGCGGACGGTGACCGAGGCCGACAACCTCATCTTCAGTGCGCTGACGCACAACCCGGCGGCGTTGCACCTCGACGAGGAGTACATGAAGGGCACGGAGTTCGGCAGCCGAATCGTGAACAGCTGCTTCACGCTGAGCCTGATGGTCGGCGTCTCGGTGGCCGACACGACCCTCGGTACGACGGTCGCCAACCTCGGTTGGGACGAGGTGCGCTTCCCGAAGCCGGTGTACCCGGGCGACACGCTGCGCACCGAGACCATCGTGCACGACATGCGCGAAAGCCGCTCCCGGCCCGACGCCGGCATCGTCGTGTTCGTGCACCGCTGTTTCAACCAGCGCAATGAGGAAGTGGCCGTGTGCAAGCGAACCGCGCTCATGAAGCGCAAGGCGGTGGGCTGATGCGCTCGATGCTGTTCGTGCCGGGCGACCGCCCGGAGCGTTTCGCCAAGGCCGCGGCGAGCGGCGCCGACGCCGTCATCCTCGACCTCGAGGACGCGGTGACGCCCGGGAGGCGGCCGCAGGCGAGACGCGAGATCGCGTCCTGCCTCGCCGGCGCGGGGCGCGGCGTGCCGGTGTGGGTTCGCATCAACCCGGTCGATACCGATGACGCGTTGCTGGACCTCGCGGCCATCATCGACGGACGGCCCGACGGCATCCTGCTGCCCAAGGCGCGCGACGGCGCCGACGTGCACCGGGCGAGCCACTGGCTCGAGGCCCACGAGGTGCGCTGCGGATTCGCGCGGGACAGCGTGAAGCTCCTGCCGCTCATCACCGAAAGCGCCGGCGCCCTGCTCAAGGCCGCGAGCTTTGCGGACCTGCCGGCGCGAGTCGCGGGACTCACCTGGGGCGCGGAGGACCTTGCCGCGGACCTCGGCGCCGCCGGCAACAAGTCGCCCGACGGCGCGTACGAGTTCACTTATGAGCTCGCCCGCTCGATGTGCCTGCTTGCCGCTGCCGCCGCGGGCGTACCGGCCATCGACACGATCGACACCGAGTTCAAGGACGCGGCCGCGATCGAGAGGCGTGCGCGCGCGTCGCGCCGGCAGGGCTTTGCAGGGAAACTTGCGATTCATCCGGCGCAAGTGGCGCCGATCCACGCGGCATTCAGCCCGTCGGAGGACGAGGTGAGCTGGGCGGAGCGGGTGCTCGCGGCTTTCCGGGCCTCGCCAGGCACGGGCGCCGTCTCGTTCGAGGGCGGCATGCTCGACAGGCCGCACCTGCGCCAGGCCGAGCGCATCCTGGCCGCGGCGCGCGGCCGCTGAGCCCGCGCGGGAGGCAGCCGACGTGAGCGTCATTGAAAGCCGGATCAATCGTTCGTCCGCCGAGTTCACGGCCAATGCGGAGGCCAATCGCGGCCTCGCGGCGGGCCTGAGGGAACTGGCGGCCAGGGTCGCCGAGGGCGGCTCGGCCGCCGCCCGCAGGCAGCACGAGGGGCGCGGCAAGATGTTCGTGCGCGATCGCATCGATCGCCTGCTGGATCCGGGTTCGCCGTTCCTGGAAGTGGGCCAGCTCGCGGCCCACGGCATGTACGACGACTGGATCCCGTCCGCAGGGCTGGTCGCCGGCATCGGCCGCGTGGCCGGCCTCGAATGCATGATCGTCGGCAACGACGCGACCGTGAAGGGCGGCACCTATTACCCGCTCACGGTCAAGAAGCACCTGCGCGCCCAGGACATTGCGCTCGAGAATCGCCTGCCGTGCGTGTATCTGGTGGACTCCGGCGGTGCGTTCCTGCCGCGCCAGGACGACGTCTTTCCGGATCGCGAGCACTTCGGGCGCATCTTCTACAACCAGGCGCAGCTGTCGGCGCGCGGCATTCCGCAGCTCGCGGTGGTGATGGGCTCGTGCACGGCCGGCGGCGCCTACGTGCCGGCCATGTGCGACGAATCCATCATCGTCCGCGAGCAGGGCACGATCTTCCTCGGCGGCCCGCCACTCGTGCAGGCGGCGACGGGCGAACGCGTGGACGCCGAGACACTGGGGGGCGGCGACGTCCACGCCCGGCAATCGGGCGTCGTGGATCACCTCGCCGACAACGACGCGCACGCACTCTGGATGGCGCGCAGGCTGGTGGCGAACCTGAATCGCCGCGGCTCGCAGCCGCCGCCGGGGCCCGAGCATGCGCCGCGGCACGCAGCCGAGGATCTCTACGGCATCGTTCCACGTGACACGCGCCATCCCTACGATGTCCGCGAAGTGATTGCACGCCTCGTCGACGGCTCGGAGCTCGACGAATTCAAGGCGCTCTATGGCACGACGCTGGTCTGCGGCTTCGCGCGCATCGGCGGCTATCCGGTGGGCATCGTCGCGAACAACGGCGTGCTGTTTTCCGAGTCAGCGCTCAAGGGCGCGCACTTCGTGGAACTCTGCAACCGCCGGCGCGTGCCACTGCTGTTCCTGCAGAACATCAGCGGTTTCATGGTCGGCCGCAAGGTCGAGGCCGGCGGCATCGCACGCGACGGCGCCAAGATGGTGACGGCCGTGGCCTGCGCGTCGGTGCCCAAGCTCACGGTGCTGATCGGCGGCTCGTTCGGAGCCGGCAATTACGCGATGTGCGGGCGCGCCTATGGCGGCCGCTTCCTGTGGAGCTGGCCCAATGCGCGTATTTCGGTGATGGGTGGCGAGCAGGCTGCCACGGTGCTCGCGATCGTCAGGCGCGAGGGCATGCAGCGCCGCGGCGAGGAGTGGCCCGAGGCGGAGGAGGCGGCTTTTCGCGCGGAGATCCGCCAGCAGTACGACACCCAGGGGCATCCCTATTACGCGAGCGCACGCCTGTGGGACGACGGCGTCATCGACCCGGCGGACACCCGCGAGGTTCTCAAGCTCGCGCTCGCGGCCACCACCTGTCGCCCGGACGAGGGCGAGTCCCCGTACGGCATCTTCCGGATGTAGGAAAGCCCATGCTCGTCAGCGTCCTGATCGCAAATCGTGGTGAGATCGCTTGTCGCGTGATCCGCACGGCGCGCCGGCTGGGCCTGCGCACCATTGCCGTCTGTTCCGAGGCCGATCGCGAGGCCCTGCACGTGCGACTCGCGGACGAATCCGTGCTGGTGGGGCCGGCGGCCGCGCGCGACAGCTACCTGAACGTCGAGCGCATCCTGCAAGCCGCGCGTGACACGCGTGCGGCCGCCATCCATCCGGGGTACGGATTCCTTGCGGAGAACGCGGCCTTCGCGCGGGCCTGCCGCGAGGCGGGCGTGGTCTTCGTCGGTCCGCCCGAGGAGGCGATCCTGCGCATGGGATCCAAGAGCGAGGCGCGTCGACTCATGGCGGCGGCGGGCGTGCCGGTGCTGCCGGGCTATGACGACGAGGAGCAGTCGTTCGAGCGACTGGAGCAGGAGGCGCACCGCCTCGGCTTCCCGCTGCTGATCAAGCCCACGGCGGGCGGCGGCGGCAAGGGCATGCGCATCGTGCGGGCCGCGGGCGAACTGGCGGAGTCCCTGGCGGGCGCGCGTCGCGAGGCGAGCAAGTCGTTCGGTGATGATCGAGTCCTGCTCGAGCGCTTCGTCGAGAAGGGCCGCCACGTCGAGATCCAGGTCTTCGCTGACCGCCACGGCGCAGCGGTGCACCTGTTCGAGCGCGACTGCTCGTTGCAGCGGCGCCACCAGAAGGTGATCGAGGAGGCGCCTGCGCCGGGCCTCGCCGGCCATACACGCGAGGCGATGGGTGCGGCGGCCGTCGCCGCGGCACGTGCCGTGGGTTACGAGGGCGCTGGCACGGTCGAGTTCCTCTACGACGGCCGCGAGTTCTTCTTCCTCGAGATGAACACCCGCCTGCAGGTCGAGCACCCGGTCACCGAGATGATCACCGGTCTCGACCTCGTCGAGTGGCAACTGCGCGTTGCGAGCGGCGAGCCCCTGCCGCTCGCGCAGTCCGCGATCACGAGCCGTGGCCACGCGGTCGAGGCGCGGCTGTATGCGGAGGACCCGGACAAGGGCTTCCTGCCGTCCACGGGTCGCCTGCACCGGCTTCGATTCCCGGCGCCGGGCGGGCACGTGCGGGTGGACACCGGCGTGCACGAGGGCGACGAGGTGACCGTGCATTACGACCCGATGCTCGCCAAGCTCATCGCGTGGGCGCCGGACCGCGGGGGCGCAATGGATCGCCTGCGCGAGGCGCTCGAGGCCACCGAGGTCGAGGGCGTCCGCACGAATGCGCGCTTCCTCTGGGAAATCCTCGGTGCGCCGGCCGTGCGCACCGGCGACGTGAGCACCCGGCTGCTCGAGCAGGAACTGCAGCCCTCGGGCAGCGTGCCGCCCGGCGAGACCACCGAAGCCTGGCTCATCGCCGCAGCCGCCACGCCCTGGGAGCCGGACGCAGGATTCCGCCTGAACGCCCCGCCCGTGATCCGGCTACCGCTTCGGCTGGGAGACGAGCGGCACTGGCTGCGCATCCGGCCGGTCTCGACCGGGCTGGAGGTGGGCCTCGCGGGCCACAGCCACAAGCTCGAGATCCGCGAACGTGCCAGCGAGCAGATTGCCGGGCGTATCGACGGCCACCCATTCACGGCCCGCGTCGAGGCGCGCGACGGGGGCGTGTCCGTGCGCCGCCAGTGCCTGCATTTCGAGTTCGCCACCGACACCGGCGCCGAGCACCACGCCTCGGCCGAGCACGAGGGGCATTTCCGCGCCCCGATGCCAGGCCACGTGCTCGACGTGCGGATACAGCCTGGCGACCCGGTCAAGGCGGGCGCCGTCCTGGTCGTGCTCGAGGCCATGAAGATGGAGCACTCCCTGGCCGCACCCTGGGACGGAACGGTGAAATCCGTCTCGGTCAAGCCGGGTGATCGCGTAGAGGAGGGGGCGGACCTCGTACTGCTCGAGCCGCTCGAGGAGCCGTCCCTTCGGCAACCCGCAGCACTGGACTGAGTCGAGGTTTGCTAGACTCCGCGGCCACTTAGTCGCGTCTCGGCCCCGGATCCGGGCGACCGACCGGGACGGTGGACGCGGAGGATCGATGTTGCCCGAAGGGGCCGTGCTCGAGGCTCGAGCTGTCAACTGCTGGCGTGGTGAAAGGCACATCCTGCGGGACGTGTCCTTTGCCGTGCGTGCCGGCGAGTTCCTGAAGATCACGGGGCCGAACGGCGTCGGCAAGACGACGTTGCTGCGCATCGTGTGCGGCCTGCTGCCGGCCGAGAATGGCGAAATCGAGTGGCGGGGGAAGTCGCTGCGCGGGGCCAGCGACGAGTTCCACTCCGAGATGTGCTACCTCGGCCACCTGAACTCACTGAAGGCCGATCTCACCTCGTACGAGAACCTGCAATTCCTGGCCGGCCTGCGCCAGGCACTCGCCCCCGTGGACATCGACGCGGCACTCGACCGCGTGGGCATTCTCTCGCGACGGGACCTGCAGGCTCGCTCGCTGTCTGCCGGCCAGAAGCGGCGCCTCGCGCTTGCACGCCTGCTGCTCGCCGACGCCGCGCTGTGGATCCTGGACGAACCCGTGACCAACCTCGACACCGCGGGCATCGCGCTGGTCGAGGAACTGATCACGGAGCACGTCACGCGCGGCGGGCTGGCGCTGGCGGCGGCGCACCAGCGCCTGCTCGACGACCAGCCCTGGCTGCGCCGACTGGAGCTCGACTGATGGAGCGTGCGGCGACCTCCAAGGCCGTCCAGCTGGTCTTCCGGCGCGACCTCATGCTCGCCTGGCGCCGCTGGGACGAGGTCACGCAGCCGCTGATCTTCTACGTGGTGGTCACTACGCTGTTTCCCCTCGCCACGACGCCCGACCTGAGCGAGCTGCAGAAGATTTCCGGGGGCGTGGTCTGGGTGGCGGCGCTGCTGTCATCGCTGCTCGCACTTGAATCCTTGTTCCGCTCGGATGTCGAAGACGGCACGATGGAACAATGGGTAATGTCCGGGCAGCCGCTCGGGTGGCTGCTGCTGGCCAAGGTGGCCTCGCACTGGGTGCTCACCGGACTGCCGCTGGTCGTCATGTCGCCAATCGTCGGCACGGCTCTCGGCCTGCCGTTCGCCGCCTGGGGTACGCTGATGCTGTCGCTGCTGCTCGGTACGGCGACGCTCAGCATTCTCGGCGGGATCGGGGCGGCGCTCACGGTCGGGGTGCGGCGCGGCAGCGTGCTGCTGTCGCTGCTGGTACTGCCGCTCGCGATGCCGCTGCTGATCTTCGGATCGCGGGCCGTGACCATGGTAATGGACGGGGATTCGCCCTCGGGGCCGCTGCAGCTGCTTGCGGCCATCTTCTTCCTGGCGCTCAGCCTCGGACCCCTGGCGATGGCGGCGGCGATCCGGATCAGCGTGGAGAGTTGATGATGTGGACGTGGTTGCACAAGTTCGCCTCGCCGCCGCATGCCTACCGGCTGCTCGGCACCCTCGCACCCTGGTTCGGGTGGCCGGCGCTCGGCCTGATCCTGCTGGCGGCGTGGTGGGGGCTCGTGAAGGCTCCGGCCGACTACCAGCAGGGCGACGCCTTCCGCATCCTGTACGTCCACGCCCCGAGCGCCTGGATGTCCATGTTCACCTACGTGGTGATGGCGGTCGCGGCCGGCATCGGACTGATCTGGCGCATCAAGCTCGCGCACGCCGCCGCGGCGGCCGCGGCCCCGATCGGCGCCTCCTTCACCTTCCTGGCCCTGGCCTCGGGCTCGATCTGGGGCAAGCCGATGTGGGGCACCTGGTGGGTCTGGGACGCCAGGCTCACCTCCGAGCTGATCCTGCTGTTCCTGTACCTGGGCTACATGGCCCTGCGCGCGTCCTTCGACGACCCGCAGCGGGCCGATCGCGCGAGCGCCGTGCTTGCGATCGTGGGCGTGATCAACGTGCCGATCATCCATTACTCGGTGGAGTGGTGGACGACGCTGCACCAGCCGGCCAGCGTCACCAAGCTCGACAAGCCTTCGATCGACATTGCGATGCTGATTCCGCTGTTCATCATGATGGCCGGGTTCCAGCTGTATTTCGGCTGGGCCATCTGCCGGCGCCTGCGGGGCGAGATCCTGCGCCGCGAGCGGAACGCATCCTGGCTCAAGGAGACCAGATAAATCATGGACTTGGCAGAATTTCTTAAAATGGGCGGTTACGCGGGATATGTTTGGACCGCGTACGGTCTAACCACCGTCGTGCTGGTCTGGAACTGGTGGAGTGCACGGCGCAGTGAAGCGGACGAGCAGGCGAGTGCCCGCCGCCGCCTGTCGGCCGACTAAGGAGATCCGCAAATGACGCCACGTAAGAAACGCATGGTCACGGTGATCGCGATCCTCGCCGGTGTCGGCATCGCCACGGCGTTCGCCCTGCAGGCCTTCCAGAAGAACCTGCTGTACTACTACAGCCCCACGCAGATCCACGCGGGGGAAGCTCCGGACGCGCGGTCGTTCCGCGTCGGCGGACTCGTCGAGACCGGGAGCGTCAAGCGCGCCCCGGGCAGCCTCGAGGTGCGCTTCACGCTCACCGATTTCGCCAACACCATCGGCGTGAGCTACACGGGCGTGCTGCCGGACCTGTTCCGCGAAGGGCAGGGCATCATCGCGCGCGGCAAGCTTGGCGGCGACGGCCTGTTCGTCGCCGAGGAAGTCCTCGCCAAGCACGACGAGAACTACATGCCGCCCGAGGTCAAGGACAGCCTGCAGCCGCATGCGGATGCCGCGCAGGCCATGAACCAGTCCGGCACCTGAGCCGCGATCTGTAAAGGGAGGATCGCATGGTCATAGAACTGGGGCTCTTCGCACTGATCATCTCGGTGCTGCTGGCCATCGCGCAGTCGTGGTTCGGCCTCGCCGGCGCGCATTTCGGCAACCGGCGCTGGATGGCCGCGGCGCGTCCTGCCGTCACCGGGCAGTGGGTGTTCGTGGTCCTGTCGTTCGCCGTGCTGTGCTGGGCGTTCTACAAGAACGACTTCTCGGTCCTCTACGTCGCGAACAACTCGAATTCGGAGTTGCCGACCTTCTACCGCTTCACGGCGGTCTGGGGCGCGCACGAGGGCTCGTTGCTGCTGTGGGCGCTGGCCCTGTCGACCTGGTCGGTGGCGGTGGGCGTGTTCAGTCGCAGCATGCCGGAGACCTTCGCCGCGCGCGTGCTCGGCGTGCTGGGCATCGTGAGCGTCGGCTTCCAGCTCTTCATCCTCATGACCTCGAGTCCCTTCGAGCGCATGATCCCGGCGGCCGTGGACGGCCGCGACTTGAATCCCCTGCTGCAGGACCCGGCGCTCGCCATCCACCCGCCGATGCTCTACATCGGCTACGTCGGCTTTTCCGTCGCCTTCGCCTTTGCGGTCGCCGCGCTGCTCGAGGGCAGGCTCGACGAGAAGTGGGCACGCTGGGCGCGGCCCTGGACCACGGTCTCCTGGATGTTCCTGACCGTCGGCATCGCGCTCGGCAGCTGGTGGGCCTACTACGAGCTCGGCTGGGGCGGCTGGTGGTTCTGGGACCCGGTCGAGAACGCCTCCTTCATGCCGTGGCTGGTGGGCACGGCGCTGATCCACTCGCTTGCGGTCACGGAGAAGCGCGGTCTCTTCAAGAGCTGGACGCTGCTGCTCGCGATCACCGCGTTCTCACTGAGCCTGCTCGGCACGTTCCTGGTGCGCTCCGGCGTGCTGGTGTCGGTGCATGCGTTCGCAAGTGACCCGAGCCGCGGCCTGTTCATCCTCACCTTCCTGGGCGTGTGCATCGGCGGCTCGCTCGCGCTGTTCGCCTGGCGCGGACCCTCGCTGCGTGCGAAGGGCGGCTTCGATACCACCGCGCGCGAGTCCTTCATCCTCTTCAACAACCTGCTGCTGCTGGTGGCGGCCGCGCTGATCCTGATCGGAACGCTCTACCCGCTGTTCCTCGACGCGCTCAACATGGGCAAGATCTCGGTGGGACCACCGTACTTCGAAAAGGTGTTCCTGGTCCCGACCCTGCCGCTGCTGTTCCTGATGGCCATCGGCATGCACGCGGTGTGGAAGAAAGGGAAGCTCGAGGACATGAAGCGGCCGCTGGTCGTGCTGTTCGTCGCGGCGCTCGCTTTCGGCTTCATCGTGCCGCCGGTCGCCTACGGTTCCTTCCACGTCATGACCGCAGTGGGGCTCACGGCCGGCATGTGGGTCATCCTGTCCTCGCTGTACGAGCCCTTCGAGCGCCTGCGCAACAAGCAGTCGCTCTCGCGCGGCGTGCTCGGCATGACGATCGCGCACATCGGCGTGGGCCTGTTCGCGATCGGCGTCACCGTGACGCAGAGCTACCGCATCGAGAAGGACGTCGCCCTGCGGCCCGGCGAGAGTGTGACGATGCAGGGCTACCAGTTCGACTTCAAGAGCACGCGACCGGTCGACGGCCCGAACTACAACGCGGTCGAGTCCGAGGTGGTCGTCACCCGGGCTGGCGAGCACGTCGCCACGCTGCACCCGCAGAAGCGGGTCTATCGCGTGCAACGCAGCCCGATGACCGAGGCCGGCATCGAGGTCGACTGGAACCGCGACCTGTTCGTCGCCATGGGCGAGGACCTCGGTGACGGCGCCTGGAGCGTGCGTGTGCAGTACAAGCCGATGGTCCGCTTCATCTGGCTGGGATGCCTGGTGATGGCGCTGGGCGGCATCGTCGCGGTCAGCGACCGGCGTTACCGACCGCGGCGCGAGACGGTGGACGAGAAGGTGCGTGCCGGCAGCCCGGCGACGGCCCGCTGAGCGAGACAAGACCATGTGGAAGTTCATCGTTCCGTTCGGCCTGTTCCTGTTGCTGGCGGCGTTCCTGTTCGTCGGTCTGCAGCGTGATCCGTCCTACGTCCCGTCGCCGCTGATCGGCAAGCCGGCGCCGGCGTTCTCGCTGCCGAGCCTGCAGGACGCGACCTATCCGGTGTCCACCGAGGAACTGAAGGGCCAGCCCTGGGTGCTCAACGTCTGGGGCACGTGGTGCGGTGGCTGCCGCGAGGAGCACGACACGCTGCTGGCGATCGCGAAGCAGAACGCGGTGCCGCTGGTGGGACTCAACTGGAAGGACGACAACGCGGCCGCGCAGCGGTGGCTCAGGCAGCTCGGCAACCCGTACGCGGTGGTGGCCGAGGATCGCGACGGCCGGACGGCCATCGACTGGGGCGTCTACGGCGCACCCGAGACCTTCCTGATCGGTCCCGACGGCACGGTGCTCTACAAGCACATCGCACCCATGACCCTGGAGACCTGGGCCAAGGAATTCCTGCCGCGTATCGAAGCGTCGCGCGCGGCAAAGGGGACGTAATCGTGATGAGCAACCTGTTGCGCGCCGTGCTGTTCGCGGCCGGGCTCGCCCTGGCCACGGGCGCGTTCGCCATCGATACGGAGCGCGCGTTCGACGACCCGGTGCTCCAGGAACGCTACGAGGGCATCAACCGCGAACTGCGCTGCCTCGTCTGCCAGAACCAGACCATTGCCGACTCGAACGCCACGCTCGCCTCCGATCTGCGCCGCGAAGTCCGCGAGATGATCGCTGCCGGCAAGACCGACGCCGAGATCCGCGAATTCATGATCGATCGCTACGGCGACTTCGTGCTGTATCGGCCGCGCATGACGGCGGCGAACTTCCTGCTGTGGGCGGCGCCCGTGCTGCTGCTCGTCGTCGGCGCATTCGGCGTCGTGCGCGTGGTGCGGCGTCGGGCCGCGGAAACTGACACTGACCCTGCAGGCCCGGAGGCCGGCCAATCGTGACCCCATTCATCCTGATCTGCGTCGCCATGCTCGTGGCGGCGGTGGCGCTCGTCGTGCTTCCGCTGGTGCGCAACGTGTCCGCCGCCGCCAAGGGCGAGCCCGTCCCGGGCAAGGCCACCGTGTCCACGGCGGCGCTCGTCATCGCGCTGCCGCTCGCGGCCGCCGCGCTGTATGGCGGCCTCTCGAATTTCCCCTGGGACAATCCCCAGGCGGCCGCTGCGGCCCCGGCGGGGCACAATGCCGCTGGTGACGCGGGATCCATGGCGGAGGTCACGACGCAGCTCGAAGCGAAGCTCGCGGCCAATCCCAGCGACCTGGAGGGCTGGCGCATGCTTGGGCGCACCTACCTGGTTTCCGGGCAGCCGGCCAAGGCGGCAGAGGCCTACGGCAAGGCGAACGAGATCTCCGGCGGCAACGACGCGGGACTGCTGCTCGACCTCGCCGAGGCGCTCGCCCTGACCGACGACCCGGCCGGCCGGGAGCGGGCCAGGCAGATCATCGACGCCGCACTTGCGGCCGACCCGATGAACCAGAAGGCACTCTGGTACGCCGGCGTGCTGGCGGCGCGGGGCGGCGACACGGCGACCGCCAAGGCCAACTGGACGAAGCTGCTCGAGACGAACCCGCCGGACGAGATCCGGCAGATCATCGTGTCGCAGCTGCAGGCCATCGGTGCCGAGGCGCCTGCCGGCTCGATGGCGGCGGCCGCGGCTCCCGCGGCTGGCACGGGCATGGGCGGTGGCATGGGGGGCGCCGCGTCGTCGGAGGCCCCGGCGCCCGTCGGTCGCACGATACGGGTGGCGCTGTCGGTCGATCCTGCGCTGACCGGCAAGCTCAAGTCCGGGACGTTGCTCTTCGTCAGCGCGCGGCAGCCGGGCATCCCGGGCCCGCCGATCGCGGCCGTACGAATGACCAGCGACGAATTGCCGACCACGGTGGTCCTGAGCGACGCGAACACCATGATCGAAGGCCGCGACCTGTCCTCGGTCGATGACGTGCAGGTCGTCGCGCGCGTGGCCTTCGGCGGCACCGCCGTCACCGCGAGCGGGGACCTGATCGGCGAGGCGACCCACAAGAAGGGCGCCGCGCCCGATGTGGCGATCGTAATCAACAAGGTATCACCCTAGCCTGTGACGGAGCGCATCGAGCGTCGGTCGCACAGGCTGCCCTCGATACTCGGCAGCTATCCGTGGGTGCTGTTGAGGCGCAGGCCGGAGGTGACGGCCGTCACCGGGCCTGCGGAGATCCGTTGCAGCGTGGAGGGTGTCGTGATCGACGCACCCGCCGTGGCGCGGTACTCCGCCCTGTGCGGCTTCGGGCCGGGCGTCCCAATCACCTATCCGCACGTGCTGGCGATGCCGATCCACCTTCGCATCTTCGCCGAAGCACGCTTTCCGCTGCGCCCGATGGGCCTGATCCATCTCTCGAACGTCATCGAGAGCCGCGCGGATCTGCAGCCGGGCCGACCGCTTTCGATAGCCGTCACGGCAGGGAATTACCGGCGTACGGACGCGGGCCTCGCCTTCGACGTGGCGACGGAGATTTCGAGCGACGGGCAGGCCGCCTGGCGGGAGACCTGCGTATTCATGTCACGCTGGCCGGAATCGGCCGAGCGCACCGGTGGCCGGCCACCACGTCCGCCGAAGGCTCCCAGCGACAGCGCGGTGCGGGCCGAAATGAACGTGACCCTCGCGACGGCATGGTCCTACGCACGCGTGTCGGGAGACTACAACCCGATACACCTGAACGATCGCGCGGCACGGTTCTTCGGCCTGCGCGGCGCAATCGGGCACGGCATGTGGTCGCTCGCGACGAGCCTCGCGCAGGCGCCGCCTCCGGCCATTCCGCACGGCACGCGCATCGAGACTCAGTTCCTCACGCCGGTGCAGCTGCCCGGCCGGGTGGCCATCAAGGAATGGACGGCGGAAGGGCAGGTGAGGCGCGCCCTGTGCGACGTGCGCACGGGACGCGTCCACATGGTTGCCTGGTGGGCGTCGCCGGCGGGGGTCACTCCTGCGGCTTGATCAGCAGCGCGTTGTCGACGCGCTTCACGCCCTCGACAGCGGACGCCACCTTGATGGCCCGATCGCGCATGGCGCCCGAAGTGACGAAGCCGCTCAGCTGGACCACGCCGTCGTTCGACTCGACGTTGATCTGGCCCGACTTCACGTCCTTGGTATCGACCAACGCCGACTTCACCCGTCCCGTGAGCACGCTGTCGTCGAGCTTCTGGCCGACCGGCTGGCTGGCGCCGATGGCGATGTTGTTCTTGACCTCCTTCACGCCCGAGACACCGGCCGCGAGCCTGGCGGCCGCGTTCTTCTGGCCCTGGTCGGGCACGAAGCCGCTCAGGAGCACCACGCCCTTGTAGGTCTCGACGTTGATCTTGCCCGCGTCGGTCGTCCTGTCGCCGACCAGCGCCGCCTTGACGCTGGCGTTGATCGTGTTGTCGTCGATGACGTCGCCCGCGGTCTTCTGCGCAAGCGCGGGCGTGGCGCAGGCGATGGCCAGTGCGGCGAACGCCGCAAGAATCCTCGAGGTCATGGGGTTACTCCTTGTGGCCGGACAGGGGTGCGGTCCCGACCGTTGCGCAAGTGAGGACGCAAGAGGTGAGACGCCCTCGTCGACCATAATGTTCCCCGCCCGACCGCCTGATGGCAAACACTGCCAGGCCGGCCCGGGCGGGGCACTGATTGACGACGATTACTTGCCACCCAGCCGCCTCGCGGGATTAAAGTATGGGCAGCGAGGGCAACCCCATGACCAGCCGAGACCCGAGCGATCCTGCAGGCCAGACTGTCTGGCTGGAAGACGACGAGGAGATGATCTCCTCCGCCAGGCTGTTCCGGCCCGCTGGCGAGCCCGGTCAGGACGAGGTGGAGGACGAGCTCGGCGACACCGTACGCCTGCCGAAAGTCACCCGCATGCCCGAAGGCATCGAAGTGGCCGAGGAGCGCCTCGGGCGCGCCACGGGGCAATGGATCCTGGAGATTCGCTGCGAGTGCGGCCGACGCTGGTTCGAGCTCGAGGAAGTCACGACATCGCGCTGCCCGCGCTGCGACATGCTGGTGCGCGTCAAGGTCGAGTGAGGTATACCCACTAACTTTCGGCTCAGTCAACGAGGCTCGCCGCCGAGTCGTACGCCGACCATTGGCCGGGGGGCGCGCCGCTGCAGACGTGCCGGCGAATGAAGCCGCGGCTCGGCGTCAGGCCGAGTTGGCAGCTCTGCACGCACAGGTCCCGGAACGCCGCCGCGTCGAAACCGGTCGATTCATGGTACAGCCGATTCAGGCGCGCCGAGGTGGCCGACGGGATCAGCTGCGCACTGGCCTCGAACGAGCTGCAGTCCCGGCTGGCAGCGCAGGCCTCGGCGGACCTGGCGACGGTCGCGCAGTCATCGCGATCGAGGGGCTGGACCGGCTCGCGCGTCCGCGCAACCTCGACATTGCCGGCTGCAGTCAACGTTGCATTGCGGCGTTCGCCGTTCCACATGCCGAGCTCGACGCGCACGCCAGCCTCGCTCGCCGTGACCTCCCCGGCGCCGGTGCTGACCCACAGTCCCGGCACCAGCCAGGCGTTCGGTGGCAAGCCGGAGCGAAGTTCGAGCCAGAAGGGCTGCCTGACACCGCAGGGAAATGCAGCGCCTTCGCATCGAGTGAATCCCACGATGATCTCGCGGTCCGAAAAGACGGTGCGATGGGCCAGCGTGATCGCATCGTCGCGCAGCCCCAGCACGGGTTTTCCACCGAGCAGCAAGGGGCGCCCGGATTCCGTGCGGGTTCCCAGATCCAGCATTCCAGCCGCCGTCTTGACCGGAAAGCCGACCGTGTCCAGGTCTTCCTGAGACTCCAGCCGGCTGTCGAAACGCTGCCACGCAGGTCGCAGCTCGGCCTTCGGCGCAGCACGAGGTCGCGACGATTCGCCGGTCACGAGTGCATTCAACCCGGTCTCGCCGGCGAGTTCCTCCGACGAATCGCGCATCGATACGAATGCGAAGACAGCCAAGGCGCCAACGATGGTGGCTGCCAGCCACCTCGTGCGTCGGGGCCGGCTCTCGCGCCCGGCCCTGATGTTGACCGGTGCCAGCAGCACGGGCGGCGGAGGCGGGACGGGTGCAGGTGGCGGCGGCTGTACTGGCGTCGGTCGCGGAGCCGCTTCGGTGACGACCCGGTCCGTCCGGACTGCGCCCGTCATGTCCAGGGCGGCGTGGCCCTGTCCGCGGTAACCACGCAGTCGATATCGGGCCTCGTCCTGCGTGAGCCTCTGCAGTTGCGATTGGTCCGCGATCGAAATCGAAACGTCCTTCTGGCGCTGCTCACCATCCCCGATGCTATGGACGGGATCGACGAGCCCGACCGCCGACACCCATTGGCCGACCCACGATTCGTCGGGGACCGCGTCGAGCGCGGCACGGGCATCCGGCCAGATCTTCAGACACACCATGTCATGCGAGTGCTCGGCGAATTCGACTCGCAGGCAGTCTGCGTCGAGGTGAGGCACGCGATTCATCGCGACACGAACGACCTTGCCGATCAGCTCGACGCGATCGCCGACATGGCTGCAGCAGCGCGCGAAGTTCGACCCATCGACGATTTCGTTCACCGAAACGTACGTGCGGCGCGACGGCAGCGCCGTCTTTCCCGAGAACACGACCGCGACCGGCGGAATGTGGCGGCCTGCCAGGAAATCCTCGAAGGACGGGATGCGGTCGTACGGCGACACGCAGATGGCGGCCAATCGCTTGACCCGCTTCTGCAGTCCCGGGACCGACGCCAGCCGCTTGAAGACCGGTGAACCCGCCGGATCCGCGAGATCGTCGGCCCGCAGGATGAAGGCGTCGGTGTCGCTGCCGGTCTCGTCCCAGAGCTCGGGGCGCCTGCAGAGCGCGTCGAGCGCGAGGTCGCTCAGGGCAAACGCGAACGCGTCGAGGCCGGCGTCGAAATGCCAGGGGCGGCGCCAGGGATGCTGGAAATTGCGCTGGCCGAGCTCGGCGCTCTGCATTGGTGCGAGCCCCGGCACGAACATTCCGTCGTAGTCGATCAGCCGCAGATCACCGGTGCCCTGCAAGATGATGTTGCTCGGCTGTATGTCGCCGTGCGCGATGCCGTGCTTCTTCAGGTGGGCCGCCAGCATGCGCAGCGACGCTCGCAGTTGCTGGAGTGCGGCCGCGTCGTGGTGGCGGTTGGCCACGAACGAGGCGAGCGTCGGTCCTTCCGCCCACTCCATGCGGACGATGGGATAGGTGCCGCTCTCGGTCGTGATCCCGGACGGCTGGAAGTCGAAATCCACGAAATGCGGGCTGCGGATCGACCTCAGGAGCTCGCCAATGGCGCGGTAACGCTCGTGCAGCGAATCGGAGTACTTGTGGAAGCAGCGGACCGCGTAGGTCTTGCCGTCGACGGAGACCTCGAAGGTCAGCGCGAAGCTGCCGCTGTGCGCGACGGGCTGGCCGGGCCCGTGCAGCCGGAGCGTGCCTCGGGCAAGCAGCGGGTCCGACAGCGCCCGGGCCAGGCTGGCCTGGAGGGCCTCGGAGTACTCCGCGAATGACGGGTATTGCATGATCCTCGGGACGGGCGGACGGGTGTGGACGAATCATGCTACCGGTCGAAGGCGCCCGAATGGATGACCGATCGCGCATCTCGGGGATCCGATGGCGGGATTTGTACAGAAGCGGTACAGGGCGGCCGGTGTGGCGGGCCGGGGGCAGACCTGCGGCGTACCTTCGCAAAAGCGAACGGGCGCTGGGATGTCTGCGGGTTCCACGACCGTGGCGGCTGGCTCATAGTCTCCGTGGGAAGGCCGCCCCTGGAACGGCCGCGACAACGAGGCCAAGGCGTGGAATCGGTACTGGTGTTGTATTTCAGCCAGCGCGGGCATACGGCTCGCGTGGCCCGACGGATCTGCGACGCCATCGCCGTCGCGGGCGGTCGGGCGGACATGATGGAGATCAAGGAAGCGGTACACGAGGGTGTCGACTGGAACCGATACGGCGTCGTCGTGCTCGGCGCACCCGTGATCTACGGAACCTACGACAAGGCGTTCCTCGAATTCATTCGTGAGCACAAGGCACAGCTCGATGCGAAGCCGACCAGCTTCTTCAACGTCTCGGTGGTCGCGCGCACGCCCGCCAAGGCGACGGTCGAAGGGAATCGCTACATGCAGAAGTTCCTGCAGCTGTCGCCCTGGAAGCCGAAGGACCTGAAGGTCATTGCAGGCAAGGTCGATTACCCCGCGTGGCGCTGGTACGACGTCCTGATGATCCAGATGATCATGAAGATGACGCACGGCCCGACCGACCGCCGGACGGTGATCGACTACACGAACTGGGAAGACGTCGACGCGTACGGGCGGCACGTCCTCGGGCTCCGCTAAGTGATCAGGTTCACGAGCCCTGCTGCAACGAGATGACGCATCGCGCACCAACTGTGGCGTCGGCGAACCGGCTCGTGGGCTACCTGCTGGACAAGGGGCTGGGCGGGGTGCCGCCCTTGTCGAGCGCGGACAACCTGGCAACCGAGTACCTGATCGACCAGGGCTACGAGACGCATGACGAACGTGTCGACTCGCTGATCAACTGGGAGACGACCAAGAACTTCACGAGCGGGTTCATCACCGGTCTCGGCGGGTTCATAACCCTGCCAGTGGCCATTCCATCCGCGCTCGGGGCGTCCTGGCTGATCCAGGCCCGGATGGCGGGTGCGATCGCGCGGATCTACGGCCACGACCTTGGCGAGGACCGCGTGCGGACCATGGTGCTGCTGAGCCTCGCCGGCGACGTTGCCAGGAAAGCCATGGAGGACGTCGGGATCAACCTGGGAGGCAAGCTCCCGAACCGTGCGATCAAGCAGGTTCCGGGTCGCGCACTGGTCGAGGTCAACAAGCGGATCGGCCTGCAGCTTCTCACCAAGGCGGGCGGGCGCAGCGTGGCGCAGTTGCCGAAACTCATTCCGGTCGTGGGCGGCGTGGTCGGCGGTGCGTTTGATGCGGTGGTGTGCCGCATGGTCGGGCGCACGGCGAAGTCTCTGTTTCGGCCGGTGGCCAGCGAATAGCCGCCTCAGTCGGTCGACTTGCGGGGCCAGAGCACCCACATGCGCAGCGATTGCCGCATGCGCCCGGCCTGCTCGGCAGCGTCGCCGTCCCAGCCCCAGAAGTAGTCGGCACGCACGGCACCCACGATTGCACTGCCGGTGTCCTGCGCCAGTACCAGCCGACGCAGCGGAGCACTCGAGCGCGGCTCGGTCGTGTCGATCCAGACGGGGGTGCCGTAGGGCACGCTCTTCGGATCCACGGCGATCGAGCGGCCGGGTGTCAGCGGCACGCCCTGTGCGCCGCGCGGGCCGAGCGTGGGATCCGGGAGGGGTTCCTCACGGAAGAACACGTAGCGCGGATTCGCCCACAGCAGCTCGTCGATGCGCGCCGGGTTGCGTTGCGCCCAATCCTTGATCGCGGGCCACGTCGCCTGGTCCTTCGGTAGCTCGCCCTGGTCGATCAGCCAGCGGCCGACCGAGCGATACGGATGATCGTTGTGGCCGGCGTAGGCGAGGCGCGTCGTGCGGACGCGGCCGTCGGACTCCGTAATGCGGAGCCGACCAGAGCCCTGGATCTGCAGCACCAGTGCGTCGAGCGGGTCCGCGACGTAGGCGATTTCGCGTCCGCGCAGTGACGCCTGCGCCTCCGGCAGAGTCTGCAGCTGCTGGCGCGTCCAGTACGGCCGGCGCGTCGCAAGGTCAGCGGGTGGCGCGTAAAGCGCCACGCGGTACGGACCCTGCGGCAGGCGTCCCGCGTCGATGAGCGGCTCGTAGTAGCCGGTGATGAGGCCACCCGTGCCGCCGTCAGCCGACTCGACGCGGTACGGCTGCAGGTGGCGCATCAGCCAAGCGCGAATCTCGACGTCGTCGCGAGGTGGTTGCCGTTGAGCATCGGCACAGAGCCCGGACCAAACCGGAGGCGGGCGCTGGCAGCCCTGCAGCAAGGCGGGCCAGGCGGCCCGTGTCGTGTCTTCGTTCCAACCCGGCAGTTCCTGCCACCGGACCGGCACCCAGCGGGAGTGCTCGCGGACCACACTGCCGTCCGGGCCGGTCTCCGGCGGTCGTGCACGCGGACCGGAGGTACAGGCGGCGAGCATGCCCAGTATCGCCATGGCAAGCCATTGGAGAATGCTGGCCTGGTCGAGCGCGCCGGCGCCGCTTGCAGGGCGGAGGTGCATCGTTGATCGACGACGCGGGGCCAGGCCTATGGGAGCAGCCTCTCGATCGCCTGACTGAGCCTGGTCGAGTCCGGAGTCACGCTGCTCTCGAAGTGCTGCACGACCTTTCCGTCGGCGCTCACCAGGTACTTGTTGAAGTTCCAGGTGGGCTCGCCCGAGCGGCGCACGAGTTCCTGGAAAACGGCATTGGCGTCGCGTCCCTTGACCGATGACGGCGCCAGCATCGTGAAGGTGACGCCGTAGTTGATGTAGCAGATGTCGGCGGCCTCGGCCTCGTCCTTTGCTTCCTGATTGAAGTCGTCGGAGGCGAATCCGACCACCACCAGGCCGCGATCCTTGTATTTCCGGTGCAGCGCTTCGAGACCCTTGAACTGCGACGTGTAGCCGCAGTGGCTCGCAGTGTTGACGATCAGCAGCGGCTTGCCGGCGTTCTCTGCGCAGAGGTTGACGCTTTGCGAGGAGTGCAGTCTCTTGAACTCGTGGTTGAGGAACGCGGGGCAGTCGGCCGCCCGGGCGGGAATGGCGACGAGCATTACGGCGACGATTGCCAACGCGCTCGGAACGAGGATCGAGGATCGGGTCACGGCTGAACTCCAGGAAGCGTGTCTGGTATCAAGCATGGACTGCGTCGCGCCGGCCGGGAGGGGCGGTTCCGGGGCAACACTTTACATTGTTCGTGGCGGCCGCCCGGTTGGATGCTCGAGGCAGGCTCGGGGCCCTTCAGTGGTTACGCTGCGGTAAGCTGCTGCCTGTGATGAGGCCGCTGCTGATGACCGTGTTGGCGATGTGCGTTGGCGCAGCGCTGGCGTTTGGCTACATGAAGGTCATGAACTACAAGCCCTGGTCACGCACCATGGGCGAGGTGCGGTCCTCGGCACCCGAAGAGATCCTGGTTATGCGGACCAAGGGTGGGCTGCTCGAGGTTTCGCGGATTCGAGCAACGGAGGTGTTCGACACGACATTCGTGCGATCGGTGCTGGGGGTTGAGGTCGCCAGGACGATGGCGAGGATTCGGGTGCCGGCCGTGTATCGCTACCACATTGAGCTGGCGCCGGAGTGGAGGGTGTTGAGGAGTGGCGATGCATTTACGGTCGTGGCGCCCGTGGTCAAACCGAGCCTGCCGGTGGCGGTGGATCTGGAACGCATGGAAAAGGAAGCCTCGGGGGTCTGGTCGGTGTTTACGGGGACCGGCGACCTCAATGACCTCGAGAGGTCGATCACGGCAAGGCTCGCAAGCAAGGCCGTGATGCCGACCTATATCAAGCTGCAGAGGGAGGACGCGCGGCAGACGGTCGCGGAGTTCGTCCGGAAGTGGCTGGTGACGCAGACTCAGTGGCAGTCTGCGTCGCGTTCGGATATCCGCGTGGTTTTTGCGGATGAGAAGTAACTGGTGGTCGAGCGCGCGAGAAAAAGTGCAGGGCAACTCCGAGGTAGATGACACCGATGCGGCGGGCCCTGGCTGGGTCTCAGTGCAGCGGTACATCGTGATCCGCACAGGAACGGTGGTTGTAACTTAACATAATATACATTATGCGTACCTTGTAGCCCCAAGCGTCACCGGGATGCCCCACGCCTCGACCAGCTCGCACCACACTCGTGGCACGCACGCCGTCAGCCTGCCGGTACCAACGCCGGCGCGGGCATGGCAGACTCCGACCGATCCCGCTGAGGCACAAAGCCGCACCAGCAAACCTGGAATCGGGAGGCATCATGACACGCAGCGTGTGGATGACCTGGACGGCAGTCTGTGCTCTGGCCGTTGCGATCGCATGGCCAGCCAATGTTGGGAACGCCGCCGACGACAGCCCGGCAAAGGAAGCGGAGGCCAACGAAGATCCCGATCCCGTGATCTGCAAAACCGTTCCGACCACCGGCAGCCGCCTGAAGTCGAACAAGGTGTGCAGGACGAAGAGCGAATGGGCCGGCGATGCCATGGACGCGAAGGGATACATGAAGGCCGTTGACAAAGGCTCCGTCGCCAAGCCACGCGGACCGACGCCCGTCGGTCGTTGACGTCACGCAAGCCGCACGACGATGCTCATCGCGGACGCGGGACATTGATCCCGCTGGCAGCTCGTCCCGCGGCCACTCGGTGGTGAATCGGTCACTGGCCCGGCCATGACTATGTTGCGCTGGGGGTCGCTTCCCAATGGAAAGACGTGCGCACCCACCTCGAGAAACCCGAATTTCATGTAGAAGGCGATCGCTCCTGGATTGCGCTCCCACACGCCAAGCCAGGCCACGTCTGACCGATGCATTGTCATTTCTTGCATGCAGTCACTCATGAGGTCGTGCGCGACACCCTTGCCGTGGCAATCGCGGGTCACGTACAGCCTCTGGATGATGCTGCCACCCGCACGCACTGTCAGCATTTCGCTCGCCGATGGAGGCCCCTCACGGCCTGAGTCCAGCGGCTCATGCGGCGCCGGTAGACCAATTGAGCGGTCGGGGGTGCCCATGATCCTTTCCGGCAAGCCGGACGTCGTTCCCGAGGCGGGTTAAGCTACGGCGCCGCAGCGTTGTTGCGGCGACTCACCGGATGAGGTTCACGCAGCATGGCCGACGTCTTCGTTTCGTATGCTCGCAGCGACAAGGCGCTTGTGGCGCCGCTGGTCGCTGCGATCGAGGCGAATGGCTGGTCGGTCTGGTGGGACCCGGAGATCGATGCCGGGCAGCAGTTTGACGACCAGATCGAGGCGGAACTCAAGGTCGCCCGGGCCGTGATCGTGGTCTGGACTCCAGCCTCGGTGATATCGCGCTGGGTCCGCGGCGAGGCGCGCGAGGCGGCCGACCGGGGCACGCTGGTTCCCGTACGCTTCCAGGAGGCTCGGATGCCGATGGACGTGCGGGCGATCCACACGACCGACCTCGATGGCTGGCAGGAGGATCCGCGAAGTCCGCCGTTCCAGGGGTTGCTGCGCGCGCTCACGGCGATGATCGCGCGCCAGGGAGCGCCGCAATCCGGAATCGCGGATGCGAATGCGGCGAGGTCCGCCGCTGAGTCCGCAGCTCGCTTGGCGATCTGCGTCCTGCCCTTCGCCAACATGAGCGGCGATGCCGAACAGGAATATTTCAGCGACGGCATCAGCGAGGACATCATCACCGACCTGAACAAGGTCTCGGCACTGTTCGTGGTCGCACGCAATACGGCGTTCACCTTCAAGGGCAAGAACGTCGACGTGACGCAGGTGGCTCGACAACTCAAGGTCAGCCACGTGCTCGAGGGGAGCGTGCGTAGAGCGGGAGGCCGGGTACGGATCACCGCCCAGTTGATCGAGGGCAGTAGCGGCGGCCAGATCTGGGCCGAACGCTACGATCGCGACTTGAACGACATCTTTGCCCTGCAGGACGAGATCTCCGAGGCGATCGTCAAGGCGCTGAAGCTGAAGCTGCTGCCAGAGGAAAAGAAGGCCATCGAGCAGCGCGGTACCGATAACGTGGAGGCGTACAACCTCTACCTGATGGCGCGGCAGCACTACGGAACCGGCAATGAATACGACGTGCGGCGGAACGAAGCGATCATCCGCCTGTGCAGCCGCGCCACCGAGATCGATCCCGGCTATGCGCGCGCATGGGCGCTGATGGCCCTCGGGCAGATGCTCGTCCGCTTCACGAACGGCGGGCATGGCGATGACGGACTGGTCGCGGCCGAACGGGCGCTTGCACTCGACAGGAACCTGGCCGAGGCCCACGCCGTCAAGGCGCGAATTCTCTCGGAGGGTGGTCGGCACGACGACGCATCGACGGAAATCGACGTCGCGCTGCGCCTCGACCCCGAGTCCTACGAAGTCAACAGGGCCGCCGCGTACCTGCGATTCCGACAGAAGCGCCTGCAGGAAGCCATCCTCCACTTCGAGAAGGCGCTGGCACTGATGGAGACGGATGTCAGTTCCGCGAACATGCTGATGACCTGCTACATCGGCGTCGGCGACAGCGCGGCTGCTCATCGTGCTGCACAGGTAACGCTGTCACGCGCCCAGAAGACCCTGGCGCAGGACCCGAGTAACGGCGCGGCCATGGGTTTCTGCTGTTACGCACTGGCCCTGCTCGGTCAGGCCGAAAGCGCCAAGGGATGGATGAGCCGGGCGCTGCTGATAGACCCCGATAACACGAACATGCGCTACAACTTTGCCTGCGCGCTGACCACCCAGTTGAAAGACACCGATGCGGCTCTCGATCTGCTGGGTCCCCTCTTCGCCCGGATTTCGATTGGCCTGCTGAATCATGCCAAGGCCGACCCGGACCTCGATCCCCTCCGCGACGACCCGCGTTTCAAGGCCATGATCGCGGCGGCAGAGGCCCGGCTCGAGGCGGCCTGACCCGCCGCAGCAGCTTCGGCAAGAGGGTATTGCGTCGGAGACCGCACGAGGCGCACGGTATACGACACGGGACGGCCAGCACGCCCGTCGAGGGCGCAGGCACCTGCTGCTCGCCGGATCCCGCGGCAATTTCAGCCGAGGGTACAAATATGAAGCATCTGATCCGTGCGTCTCTAGGCGCCGCCATCCTTGCGTGGGGCGCTGTCGCCTCAGCGGCCGAGATCCAGGTGATGACCCAGAACCAGTACCTGGGCGCCAATCTCGCTCCCCTGATCGCCGCCGCAGGCGGCAACGGGGATTTCAACACCGAAGTGGTCAATGCCCTGCAGGACATCGCGGCCAGTCGCACGCCGGAGCGCATCCTGGTGCTCGCACGAGAGATTCTCGAACGAGGTCCGGAGCTGGTCGCGCTGCAGGAGGTGTGGAAATTCGAGTGCGCCCCGTATCCGGGTGTCCCCGAGGTCCCGGGCCTGGGTTGCGACGACGGCTCGATCCGCGCAGCGTTCGCGGACCATCGCGACCTGACACTTGCGGCACTCGGCACCCGCTATGTTCCGAAGGCACAGGTCACGAATCTGGACCTGCAGAGCTTCGGGCCGTTCACCGGGATCCCGTTCACGATCAACGGCTACCCGGCGCTGCTGCGCGCGACGGACCGGGACATGATCCTGGCGCGCAGCGACATCGCTGAAGACGTGCAAGCGGTCACCTTCACCTGCGACGGACCAGTGTCGGACGATGGCTGCAACTACTTCCATGCCGTGCCGCTGCCTGACGTTTCCGGCATTCCACTCGGGCGCGTGGAGCGAGGCTACATCGCGGTGGACGTGACCATCGACGATCGCGGCTACCGCTTCGTCAACACGCATCTCGAGGTGCGCGATCCGCCGATTCCGGCGTTCGTCCAGGCGGCGCAGATGCAGGAGCTGCTTGGGAAGGTAATGGCGACGCCCGGGACGCGCACGCTCATCATGGCGGGCGACTTCAACTCCGATCCGAACGAGGCCGCCGATCCGCTGCCGACACCGTATACGCAGGCACTGCTTGCGGGTCTCACGGACGGCTGGCTGCTGCGGCCGGGTTCGGTCGCAGGGCTGACCTGCTGCCAGGCGGAGGACCTGCGGAACCTTCCGTCCGCGCTGACTGTGCGCATCGATCACATCTTCGTGCGGGAGGTTCCGTCACGAGTGCAGGATGCACGGGTTCTTGGCGCGACGGCGAACTATCGGCTGGCACCGCACGGGCGCGGGCTGTGGCCGTCGGATCACGGCGCGGTGGCGACGAGATTCATCCATCGCTGAACGGCATCGCTGGCCGTCCGCTGCGTTGGCGGCGGACGGCCATCCAGGCTCCGGCGCCCTACCAGACCGGCTCGTCGAACTGCTGCAGCAGGTAGAGGGCGATCGAGAGCAGCATCACGAAAGCAACGGCGTACATGACAATCCTCCTGGGTGCGCCGGGATGGCGCCTCTCACGTTCATGGTTGTGAGATGCCGGATTCTGTATGCGGGTTGCAGCGGAGGGAACACCACTTCGACGAAGCGTGCGGCGTGCGCGATGAACGGGGCGTGGCTACACTCCCCGGGCCGCCCAGCAGCCACGCCGCAGGGAGACCGTCATGCAGATCGCTTCGCTCAGGGACAAGGTCAGCGCCGCAGAGTGGCAACTGCGATGCGATCTCGCCGCGTGCTATCGCCTCGTGGCCGCCTACGGGTGGAGCGACCTGGTGTTCACGCACGTCAGCGCGCGAATTCCAGGGCCCGAGCACCACTTCCTGATCAACCCGTACGGGCTGCTGTTCGACGAGATAACGGCCTCGTCGCTGGTGAAGGTCGACCAGGAATGCGGGAAGCTCAGCGATTCGGCGTTCCCGGTCAACCCCGCCGGCTTCGTCATCCACAGTGCCATTCACCAGGTGCGCGAGGACGCCGGCTGCGTGCTGCATACGCACTCCCGCGCGGGTGTCGCGGTGAGCGCACAGAAATGCGGCGTGCTCCCAATCAGCCAGCAGTCCACGTTCGTGCTGTCTTCGCTCGCGTACCACGACTACGAGGGAGTAGCGTTGCGTGACGAGGAGAAGCCGCGCCTGCAGTCGGACCTCGGTCACGCGAACTACCTGGTGCTGCGCAACCACGGGTTGCTGACCGTCGGCCGGACGGTGCCGGAGGCGTTCCTGTTCATGTACGTGTTCGAGAACACCTGCCGCATCCAGATCGACGCCCAGGCCGGCGGGGAGCTCATCCACGTGAACCCGGCGATCCTCCACGGGATGGCCCAGGTCATGCAGACGGTGACGGCGGGCCTCGGCGCCGGGGTGGCGTGGCCGGCGCTCTTGCGCAAGCTCGACCGCATGGATCCGAGTTACGCGACCTGAAGAGCTGAACGGCGGATCCTGGCTCAACCTGCCGTGACGGATCTGGAGGCCCGCCACGCCTTCCGACCGATCCCGACGATCACCGCTGTCACGGCTCCCGCCACGATACCGATAATCGCACCGGCGAGCGCCGGGGCAATGGCTGCGACGATTCCGGATGCGCCCTCGCGGAAGGCAGCGATCCAGTGCTCGATCGCAGGAATTCCGTGCGCGAGGATTCCGCCGCCGACGAGGAACATCGCGGCCGTCCCGGCGATTGACAGCAGCTTCATCAGCCACGGCGCGAACCAGAGGATGCCGCGCCCCAGCCAGCGCGACGTCGTCGGCAGGGCGCCCTCGCCGTTCCGGGCTGCCAGATGGAGCCCGACGTCGTCGAGCTTCACGATGGCCGCGACCAGGCCGTAGACGCCCACGGTCATCAGCAGCGCGATGCTGACGAGCGCCGCGACTTGAATGCCGAAGCTCGCCGCCGCGACGGAACCGAGCGCGATGACGATGATCTCCGCCGAGAGGATGAAATCGGTGCGCACCGCTCCCTTGATCTTGTCCTTCTCGACGGTGCGCAGGTCGAGCGCCGGGTCCTCGAGCGCTTTACGCAGTTCATCAACGCGGGACTGCCGGTCTGCCCGGTGCATCACGCTGTGCCAGATCTTCTCGAAACCCTCGTAGCACAGGAACAGGCCGCCAATCATCAGCAACGGCACGATCGCCCGGGGCGCGACTGCGCTGATTCCAAGGGCGGCGGGCACCAGGATCGCCTTGTTGACGAGCGATCCCTTGGCGACGTCCCAAACGACGGGCAACTCGCGGTCCGCGCGAACCCCCGCGACCTGCTGGGCATTGAGCGCGAGGTCGTCCCCAAGAACCCCGGCCGTCTTCTTGGTGGCGACCTTGGTCAGGAGCGCAACGTCGTCCAGGATGTTGGCAATGTCGTCGAGCAGGGCAAATAGGCTGGCGCCGGCCACGGGGCACTCCGGTTTGCGGGGGTCGTTATGGTAACGGGGGGTACGCCAGCCGCGGGAATTGACGTGCAGCCGGAAAGCAGGTACCTTGATCAGACAAGGTACCTGTTATGGAAACTATGTCTGTCGAACCCAAGCTCGCCCCGATCCGCAAGGGCCTGCTCGAATTCCTGGTGCTGAAGATCGTCGGCGCCCAAAGTGTGTACGTGCCGGACATCCTGCGCCGCCTGTCCGGCACGGAGTTCGCCACGCAGGAAGGCACGCTCTATCCCCTGCTGAGCAAACTGCGTCGGGAGGAACTCGTGCTGTACGAATGGCAGGAATCCGACGCCGGTCCGCCGCGCAAGTACTATCGCCTGACTGACGCCGGCAAGGCGCAGCTCGCTGCACTCGTCGAGTACTGGCACCGCATCAACCGTACCATTGCCGAGATCGGGAACTGAGCCATGAAACGCATCTCCGTCACCGTCAGCCTGAATCGCAGCACGCTCCAGTTCGACGAGGCGGCGTATGCGCGCCTCGAGCACTACCTCGCCGAATCGGCGGGACTGCTCGAGGGTGACCCCGACCCGCAGGAGATCCTGGGCGACCTGGAACAGGCCGTGGCCGACCAGTGCGCGCGACGCATGGGTCCGGGCCAGACCGTGGTTACGCTGGCGCAGCTGCAACCGGCACTGGACGAAATCGGGGCGGTGCAGGTGCCGGGCG
This sequence comes from uncultured Gammaproteobacteria bacterium, assembly GCA_963778185.1. Classification (GTDB taxonomy): domain Bacteria; phylum Pseudomonadota; class Gammaproteobacteria; order Steroidobacterales; family Steroidobacteraceae; genus RPQJ01. The sequence goes on from CAVZTF010000001.1 coordinate 151,142, forward strand.
CCGGGACCGCGTCGAGGCAAGTCGCGCGGGATGCCACGCGGCCCCTGCAGCAGGTCAGCGAAGGCGCCGTGATCAGCGGCGTGTGCCTGGGGGTCGCACAGTATTTCCGACTGGACGTGACGCTGCTGCGCGTCATCGCCGTGCTGTTGTTGCTCGGCACCGGCGGCGGGATGATCCTCGTCTACCTCGGAATGATGCTGCTGATGCCGTATGCCCCACTGGAGCCGGGCGGCAAGCGGATCCGTTGGCTGCCGGCCAAGTGCCGCGGTATCGTCGAGTTCGTGCGTGCGAAGCTGGGCGTCGAACGGCCCGGCAATAATCCGGCGTGAATTACTCGCAGCAGCAGACCGAATACGAGGTCACGCTCGAGCCCCCTGCGCCTGCCGTGGCAAGTGTCGTCCTGTTGCACGGTCTCGGGGCGGATGGCTGGGATTTCGTGCCGATCGTGGGCGAGCTCGGCCTGCCCGAGTCGCTGCCTGTGCGATTCACCTTCCCGCACGCGCCGCTGCGGCCTGTCACCGTGAACAATGGCTACGTGATGCGCGCGTGGTACGACATTAAGTCGTTCACGCCCGAGGGTCGCGCGGATGCGTCGGGCCTCGACGAGTCCGCGCGGCGGGTCGAGCAGTACCTCCGGCGAGAAGTCGAGCTCGGCGTCCCGGCCTCGCGGGTAGTGCTGGCAGGGTTCTCGCAGGGCGGTGCCGTGGCGCTGCATGCGGGGCTGCGCCATCCGCACAACCTCGCCGGAATACTGGCGCTGTCCACCTACCTGCCCTTTCCGGGCGCACTGGCGTCCGAGAAGTCGTCCGCGAATGCGAACGTGCCGATCCTGATGTGTCACGGCCGCATGGATCCCGTGGTCCTGTCATCCATGGGCTCCGAGTCACGCGACGCACTCAGGGCGCAGGGCTATGCGGTCGAGTGGCACGAGTATCCGATGCAGCACGAGGTGTGCGCGGAGGAACTCGTGGTCGTGGGGCGTTGGTTGCGGGAGCGGTTTTCGCCTGCAGCATGAAGTCGTATCTCGGTAATCGCTGGGTGCGGATTGCGATAGCGCTCTTCGCGCTGGGGTCGGTGCCGCTCGGCGCCTCGGTCCTGCTCGCCGCGCTGGGGGCCTGGGCGGCTCCGCCGCTGTTGATGCCGGGCTAGCCTTGTGGCTCTTCACCTTCTGGCCCGCCGTGTTCTTCCTGGCCGTGGGAATCGTGCAGGTGCGCGGACAGCGCAAATAGGCCGGCGCGGCCCTGTCGCGGAAAATCGATCCGCGGCACTTGCCAAGGCGGCAATTGACACGCGGCATGACCGCAGGTATTACGAGCCAGTGCGCCGAAGAAGCGTGGGATTTCCAACAAGAAGCAGGGAGAAGCCGCGATGCACAAGCAACTGGTCGTGATGTCGGCCGTGATCCTGGCCGGCTGTGGTTCAGGCCCGTCGGGCGACTACGGCGGCGAGAAGTGCCTGTACGAGAAGCTGAGCTTCAAGGGCGATGGCAAGGCGTACGTCACCTTCATGGGCATGGAAATGCCCGCCAAGTACGAGGTCGACGGCGACAAGGTATCGGTGACCGACTCCAATGGTGAGGGCATCGTGTTCACCAGGAACGGCGATACGCTGGAGGCCAGCCTGATGGGCGAAAAGATGGAATGCACCAAGATGTGATGTCCTGGCGCGCCGTCCTGTTCGTGCTCCTGTTGTCGCCAGGACCGGCCGGCGCCGAGACGTGGATCGAAAGCGCGGAGCACCAGTTGTACTGCACGCGGCTGGCGAGTGCGGCGGAGCGCGCATCGCTGCGGATGGCCTTCGGCCGCGGGAATGACCCGGCCTACTGGAAATCGGCGACGTCGACTCCGACCGAGCGACTGCAGAAGCACCTGCTGATGCTCGGCGCCGTCGCCTACGAGGCCGATTCGAGCAACGACCAGGAATTGCGCCAGCAGGCCATCCTCCACGCCGCGATCACGGCGAAGAAGGAACATGCGGCCCAGCCGCTGGCCATGCGCCAGCTCTACCTCTGCGCTCATGCGGCCCTGCTCAGCAGCAACGTGGAGATGGATGATCCCCAGGCGCTGGGCGAGGTCGGCAAGAACCTGATCCGGGAATACGGCGCGGCGCCGCCCGGCCCGTCCGTCGAAGACTTGCCGCTGGTTCACGCCATCCGCGAGGCAAGTCACGGCGCGCGGTCCGAAACGGTGCGCCAACTGGCCGCGCTGGCCTATCTGCGAGGCGAGAAGGTCAAGGGCCAGGATCCCGAACGGGCGGCTCGCCTGTTGGCGGCCGCCGCTCATGGGTTCAGCACGCAGGGCGATGCCGCTCGCGCGCTGCAACTGGCCAGGGATGCCAATGCCCTGCGGCTGTCGCGCGGGAAGCGCGCCTCGCCCGAGGCCAGTTGGAGCAACTTCCCGGTGCTGTTCGACAGCGCAAGCGCGCTCTCCGGTAAGGACGGTGCCGCGGCCCTTGCGAACGCGATGCTGCAGGAGTTCGGCCCGCCGCCCGCGACGGTCGACGCGGAAGTGCAGTACGCCATTTATTCCCGGCTGGCCCCGCTGGCGCAGGCAAGACTCGGGGACGGTGGGCAAGCCGAACAGGACTGGTACGTTGCGACCGTGACCGGCGCGCGTCGCTCGGCGCAACAGGATTTCGTGTCGATACCGTTCCTGCGTGCGGCCCTGACCACGCTGGATCACGACCCGGAGGGGATGGCGGCGCAGGACTACGTCTGGAAGTACGACAAGGCCGCGGCAGGCCGGGATTATCACGATTCCTACAAGCCGATGCTGGACAGGTTCCTGGAGCAATCGCAGACGGCGCCCATCGGCGACATGCGGTCCCGCCTGGCGCAGCAGTCCAAACTCGAGGATTGGCTCGACACGATGGGCCGCCTCGCAGCCGCATTGCCGGCCAGTCGTGCGGAGATCGTCGACCTGGCCTTCAAGGGCCTGCAGCTTCATTCCCACGCCAGCGTATCGGCAGCCACGATGAAGGGATTCGTCCGCCGCTCACGCGGGGACCCGAAGACGCGGGACGACATCCTGCGCTTCCTGACCATGCAGGCCGATCCCTCTCTTGCCATCCGCAGGGCCCTGGAAAGAATCTACCGGGCGGGCTATCGCGACGCGGCGGCCGACGCTGTCCTGCGCGACACGTTCGTCGGTCTCGACGTCAGTTACAACGAGTCGACCAATTCCGTCTTCGAGTTTCGCAAGTTCATCTGGTCCAGGGCGCCGGACCTGCGTGGACTCCTGCTGGGTTCGCCCGGTCCCCTGGCGGCGGCGCAATCCCTGCTGAAGGACGACGAGGCCCTCGTCGCGATACTGCCCACCGACGCGTCGGTGCTCGTGTACGGCATCACGCGGACGGGCGCCGTACTGGAGCGGTCCGACCTGTCCCGGGCCGAGCTTCGCGATCTCGTTCGTCGCCTGCGTGCGTCGATACTGCCGATCGACGCGAAGCCCGGGATCAGCGTCAAGCCATTCGATGCCGCGGCATCGTTCGAACTCTACAGCCGGACGGTCGCTCTGATCGCCCCGGCCTTGGCGGGCAGGAAGCACGTGTTCTGGTACAGCGGCCCCGACATGGCCGGCGTGCCTCCGTCGCTCTTGATCGACAAGGCGCCGGCCCGGCCGACGATGGGTGATCCCGCCGAGTTGGCCCGGCTATCCTGGTTCGCCGATCGCTTCGGCGTGTCCGTGTTGCCCGAGCCCTACCTGTTCTGGGTCTTTCGGGGGTCGCGCCCGGCGCCGCCGCAGACCTACACGTTCGTCGGTGTCGGCGCCCCGCAACTGTCGCTGGCCGAAGTGCAAGGCGCCCGCCAGGCGCGTTCCATGGAGTTGGCGGGAGGTCTCGACGGGGTCGCCCTGGCGAACCTGCCCAAGCTTCCGGAGGCGGCCGATGAACTGCGGGGCCTGGCGGAGGTCCTGGGCCGCGACAAGTCCGCCCTGCTCCTGGGCGCACAGGCTTCCAAGCCGAAGGTGTTGGCGCTGCTCGAGCAGGGCGGCGAGATCGTATCGTTTGCGACCCATGGCTTCGTCGCGAGCGAGATCACTGGAGTCTCGGACCCATCCCTGCTGCTGGCCGCGACCGATCCGAGTGCGGATCCCCTGCAGTCACTGCTGACCGCGCGCGAGATCGCCGACATCGACCTCGACAGCCGCCTGGTCATCCTGTCGGCCTGCAACACGGCGACGTCCGACGGCCGCCCTCGCGGCGCGAGTTTCACCGGGCTGAGCCAGAGCTTCACGTCGGCCGGTGCGCGATCACTGCTCGTCTCCCATTGGCCGGTGGCATCCATGGCCGCCACCGAGTTGTCGGTGAGCACCGTCACCAGTGCCCGCGAGGGCAAGCAGGCACTGGCGCTCGCGCTGAGGGACGCCATGCGGAAATTCCGGGCGACCTACCCGGAATATTCGCACCCGTTCTACTGGGCGCCGTTCGTGTTCGTGGGGGATGGCAGGCTGACCCTGCAATGATCTCGCCGCGGCTTCAGTCGCGCACGAGGTCCAGCAGGTGCAGCGACACGGTGAAGACGTGCAGGACGATCGTGCCGGCCAGCCAGCGCGCGGCATGGATGTGACTAGCGCGCCAGGCAATCGCCTCGCTCGAGCCTTGCGTGAAGTACCAAGCCGCGCCAGTGGCCGCTGTCCCAAGCAACAGCACCAGCAGCACGCCCTCGATCAGTGCAAAGAGTCCCCCGCCTTCGGCGACCGGGATCCGTCCACGCAGCAGGCCGCCGATGTCCCGTCCGACGGTGCCGACCTCGCCTGCGGCCCAGGGGAAATACTGGCGCCAGCGTCCGGCGCGCGTGCATGAGACCGTGTAGGTAATCGCCAGGAACAGCGTGACGAAGCCCAATGCGACGTGGCTGTAATCCAGCAGGCTCGCGTTGCGCGCGACCGCGCGGAGCATGGCGACCCAGGGGCTGGTGAGGATCAGCCAGGCCGACAGCAGTGCCACCGCCAGATGCTGGCGGCCCGCCAGCCTCTCGAACAGCGTACCCATCGGCGGCGTCAGCTTGCCCGCCCCGCCGCGAGCGCCGCGATGCGGCCCGCAAACCGGCGCACCTCGTCCCAGTCGGTGTACTCGACCCTGGTGTGCGGATCGGTCGGTCCGCGGGTCATCCACATGATGAAGCGGATGATGTTGCGATCCATGGCGCCGTAGCGCTGGTAATCGAGGTCCCCGCCGAACACGCCGACGAGCTTCGGTTTCCAGGCAATGCGGCCGAGGAACGCCTTGACGTAGGGATTGGTGGCGGGCGTGTTCTTGGCAGGCTTGCGCGCGACCAGGTTCACGGAGAAGAAGCCGCTCGGCTTCGACTCGAGCAGCGCCTGGTGGGTGCGGATGAAGTCGAACACCGCAGGGTTGTGCTTGCCGTTGCGAATGCTCGCCCCGATGATGACCGCGTCGTAGGCGGTCGGGTCCACGCCACCGCCGGCGAGTGGCGCGACGTCGGCATGTTCGCCGAGGCTTGCCAGCTCCGCCTGCAGCCGCTCGCAGATCTTGCGGGTATGTCCGTAGACGCCGTAGTAAGTCAGCAGGATCTTCGCCATGGCAGCGATCTTAGCGGACGGTCCCGGGCGGGCGGCATCCGTATTCAACCTGCGTCAGGCGGCGGTGGCACCCTGCCCCAGCGACTGCATGTCGATGACGAAGCGATAGCGCACGTCGCCCCGTTCCATGCGCAGGAACGCCTCGTTGATCGCCTGCATCGAGGTCATCTCGCAATCGGCGACGACGCCCTTCGCCGCGCAGAAATCGAGCAGTTCCTGGGTCTCGGCAATGCCGCCGATCGCCGACCCGGAGAGCGTCTTGCGTCCGCCGATCAGCAGCCCGCTGCGGAAGGCCGGGACTGTATCGATGACGCCCACCAGGACCATCGCGCCCTGTGGACGCACGAGCCGCAGGTAGGAATCCACCTCGTGCACGACCGGGATCGTGTCGAGCACGAAATCGAAACTGCCCGCCGCCGCGCGCATGGCGTCCGGGTCCGTCGAAAGCAACGTGCGGTCCGCGCCGAGTATCGCGGCTTCGGCGGCCTTGGCGCCCGAGCGGGTCACGACGGTGACCTCCGCGCCCATGGCACGGGCGAGCTTGACGCCCATGTGACCGAGGCCGCCGAGCCCGACAATGGCGACTTTCGAGCCTGGCCCGGCACGCCAGTGCCGCAGCGGTGAATAGGTCGTGATGCCGGCGCACAGCAGGGGCGCCGCGCGGGCCGGATCGAGCCCGGCCGGCAGCCGCAGCACGAATTCCTCGCGCACGACGACATGCGAGGAATAGCCGCCCAGGGTCGGCTCACCGGTCCTGCGGTCCTTACCGTTGTAGGTCAACGTCGAACCCTTGCGGCAGTACTGCTCGCGGCCGTCGTTGCACTCGCTGCAGTCGCGGCAGCTGTCCACGAGGCAGCCGACGGCCACCCAGTCGCCCACCGCGTGACGGTTTACGCCTGTCCCGACCGCCGTCACCTGGCCGACGATCTCGTGGCCCGGCACGCACGGGTATACGGTGTTGCGCCAGTCGTTGCGCGCCTGGTGAAGGTCCGAGTGGCACACGCCGCAGTACCGGATGGCGATTCGGACATCGTCGTGCCGCAGTGCGCGCCGCGTGAAGCTGTGGGGCCGCAACGGGCTCGCGGCCTCGCTCGCCGCATAGCCGAGGCAGGCCGTGGTGCCGCTGGTTTCGGTGCTCATGCGGTCGAAGTATAGCGGTCCGCCGCGGGCAGGCGATCGATGCGACACGAGTAGCAGCCGTAGCGCGCGCTGTGCGCGTGCAGGTAACTGACCTCCGGTCGCGCGAAGAGCCGCTGGATCAGTGACTCGAGATCGCTGCCCGGGGTCACATCCGCATCCACGAGCCAGTCGCGATGGTCGTAGGCACGCACGGACAGCAGCCGCCGGCGCTGTTGCTCGGGCACGGTATTCACGACCACGCGAGTCGCCAGGGCATTGCGACGGACGAAGATCGGCCCCGACGCTGCATAGGCGCCTCCGGCGGGCTGGTGTGCGTAGGTGAGCAGCAGCAGCTCCTCTCCCGGCATCGCATCCTCGAGGGTGATCCGGCACGGGTAGTCGTTGGGCATGTCCGCGACGCAACGCCGGACGCCTGCCCGGCGCAGCGCCTCGTCATCCATGCCGAAGAGTGGGGCGAACTGCTCGATCGGCAGGCCGGTAATCCTGTAGTCCATGGGGGCCTCCTGAGTATCGGGTGGCGAGCAGGATGGCGTCGCCGGCCTACGCCAGCGATCCGGAACTTGCTCGTGAATCCTTGCGGCCTCACTTGCGATTTCCCGCGACCCGAGGTATTCGCATGCCATGAATGACCGATACCTGCGTTCTCCCGTGGCCCTGTCCGCCGTGCTCCTGGGCGTCGGTCTGGCAGGAATGAGTCTCCCCGCCCTGGCGCAAGTGACCGCCGCGCCCTCCTCCGTTCGGGCCGCCCAACCGGTGGCGGCAGGCAGCTTGCCCGGCGGTGCCGTCGTCAGCGCGAAGTCCGTCCTTCTCGCACCCCTGTCGGGAGGCGACGGTTTCGCGGTGCCTCTCGCAGCCGACGGCTCGTTTCGCGCCGAGGGATTGCAGCCCGGCCGCTATCGGCTGATGGTGTCGTCCACCACGGTCGCCAGGCAGACGCAAGGCGCGACGTTCGGCGAGAAGGTGAATGCAGGCCTCCATGCGGCTGGTTCCGCAGTCGCCACGGGTGTCGGCACCAGCAAACACGAAACGGTGAAGAATTCGATCGGCAACGTTCGCGGCCGTGAGGCCCCGCCGCCGCCCGCGACGTCGCCGCCGCCTGCCGGGACGGCCTCGAAGGACAACATCAACGGCGGGATGCCGAACCGCATCTCGATGAATGTCACCGTGGCCCGGCAGACCCTGGTGCTCGACGTCGATGGAGCTCCGGTCGAACTGGACGTCGACCGGAGCGGCAGCCTGGCCGGGCAAGCCACACCGCGCTGACCCGCAGGGATGCGACGCCAGTGAGGCTCCTGTCGCTCGCCATCGGGGCGCTGGTGCTGCTGGTGCTCGGTTTCGTGTTGGCGACGTGGGCGCCCGATCGGCCGGTGGACGAGCTCGCGGCTCGATGGGCCCCGCCTCCCTCCCAGTTCGTCGACGTGGCCGGAATGAAGGTGCACCTGCGCGACGAAGGCGTGCGCACGGACCCGGTGCCGATCGTGCTGCTGCACGGCACGTCGTCCTCGCTGCATACCTGGGACGGCTGGGTGGCGGCGCTCGCCAGCGACCGGCGCGTCATCCGCGTCGACCTGCCGGGCTTCGGCCTCACCGGGCCGGCGCCCGACGGCGACTACACGATCGCGAGTTACGTTCGCTTCACGACTGCGCTGCTCGACCGGCTCGGCGTCGAGCATTGCGTGCTGGCCGGCAACTCGTTCGGCGGGCAGATCGCCTGGGAAACCGCCCTGTCCCCCGGCACGGCGCGCGTCGAGAGTCTGGTCCTGGTGGATGCGGCTGGCTACCCGCTCGAGTCCGAGTCCGTGCCAATCGCATTCCGCGTCGCGCAGGTCCCGGTCCTGAGGGACCTCATGCTGGTGACGCTGCCGCGTGGCATGGTCGAATCGAGCCTGCGAAACGTCTATGGTGACCCGACGAAAGTCACGCCCGAGCTGGTCGACAGGTATTTCGACATCACTACGCGTGAGGGCAACCGCGAGGCGTTGGCGCAGCGGTTCCGGCAGGCGCCACACGGGCCGGGCCACGAACGGATACGAAACCTACGAGTATCGACCCTCATCCTGTGGGGCGAACTCGACCGGCTGATTCCCCCGGCGCACGCTGAGCTGTTTCATCGCGACATCCCCGGCAGCCGGCTCGTCACGTTTCCAGGGCTCGGGCATACGCCGCACGAGGAAGACCCGGCCGCGACGGTGCAGGCCTTGCGGCAATTCCTCGCGGGGTCCTAGCGCTTGCGGCCGCCCACCAGCAGCAGCGCACTGCCGATCACGATCGCCCCGACGCCCGCCCACACCGGGACGTTGACCCGCTCTTTCTCCTTCACCGACAGCTCGATCGGCCCGATCTTCGTTCCGTGCGTTTCCCTGGTGTAGCTGAAACCGCCGTACACCAGCCCCAGCACGCCGGCCGCGATCAGCACGATCGCCACGATCTTGACGGGTGTCATTGCGGGCCCTCGATTGCCAATGTCGCCGGATGGTCGCGCATCGCCGTGATTTCGGCAATCAACGCCCTTGCAGGACGCGACGCCGCTCAAGGCTCTCCGCGGTCCAAACCTGTTTGCGGTCGTGGTACTCGGGCATCGCGGGCGTGCCGACGCGCACGAAGCGGATGCAGCGGCAGTCGCAGCCGCCATCCAGCTGGAAGCTCGCGTCGGTCGTCACGGACTGCCTTCCTTGCGCTCCGTGTAGGCGTCGAGCGACCAGTCGCCCGCCCCGTGCGCCAGCACGACCAGGAAGCCGCCGGCCATCGCGAGGTTCTTCATGAAGTGGATGGCCTGCGCCGGGGTGTCGCCGTCCGTGTGGAACAGGAAGGCCGCCAGCAGCGTGAACGTCGCGAGCAGCCAGGCGGTCGCGCGCGTCTTGTAGCCAGCGGCGAGCGTGACGGCGGCGACGATCTCGAAGGCGATGACGGCCGGCAGGGATGCGCCGAGCACGCCGTGCAGCTGCATGTAGGCCTGCGTGCCGACGTAGTTCGCGGCCTGCTGCAGGCCGGACACCACGAAGATCACCGACATGAGCACGCGTCCCAGCAGGTCCGCAATATTTCGCGGAGCGTTCATCGCTTTTCTCCCCGGCGGCACAGAGACTTCCAGGCTTTATACACCCGGCGAACTGCGGAAGTCCGCAAGCTCGCAGCGCCCTGGCGTGGGGTAGATTGAACGGTCGTGGGGCGCAGTTGCAGCGTCCGCGAATTCCCCGCCAGACCGAAGGAGACGATTCATGCCCCTCGTTTCGATGCGCCAGCTGCTCGACCATGCTGCCGAGAACGGCTACGGACTTCCCGCCTTCAACGTCAACAACCTCGAGCAGGTGCGCGCCATCATGGAGGCGGCCGACGAACTCGACAGCCCGGTCATCATGCAGGGCTCGGCGGGGGCGCGGAAATACGCGGGTGAGGCGTTCCTGCGCCACCTGATCCAGGCCGCGATCGAGGCCTACCCTCACATCCCGGTGGTCATGCACCAGGACCACGGCCAGTCGCCCGCGGTGTGCATGGGCGCCATCCGCTCGGGCTTCTCCAGTGTCATGATGGACGGCTCGCTGATGGAGGACGGCAAGAGCCCCTCCTCCTACGAGTACAACGTCGAGACCTCGCGCAAGGTAGTCGATTTCTCCCACGCGATCGGCGTGACCGTCGAGGCGGAGCTCGGCGTGCTCGGGTCACTCGAGACCATGCGCGGCGACAAGGAGGACGGGCACGGCGCCGAGGGCACCATGACCCGCGAGCAGTTGCTCACGGATCCGGACCAGGCCGCTGACTTCGTGCAGAAGACCCAGTGTGACGCGCTGGCCATCGCCATCGGCACCTCGCACGGCGCCTACAAGTTCACGCGCAAGCCCACCGGCGACATCCTCGCAATCCAGCGTATCAAGGAGATCCACGCGCGCATCCCGAACACGCATCTGGTGATGCACGGCTCCTCGAGCGTGCCGCAGGAGTGGCTCGAGGTCATCCGCCAGCACGGCGGCCAGATGAAGGAGACCTACGGGGTGCCGGTCGAGGAGATCGTCACGGGCATCAAGCACGGCGTGCGCAAGGTGAACATCGACACGGACATCCGTCTCGCCATGACGGGCGCAATGCGCAAGCACATGGCCGAGAAGCCCTCGGAGTTCGACCCGCGCAAGTTCCTCGCGGATGCGCAGAAGGCCGCCAAGGGCGTCTGCAAGCTGCGCTACGAGGCGTTCGGCTGCGCGGGCCAGGCCTCCAGGATCAAGCCGCTACCGCTCGAGAAAATGGCCGAGCGTTACCAGCGGGGCGAGTTGAACCAGATTGTCATGTGAGGCACGTACATGGGGCGCACCAAGGCATCGGATTCAGCGGCCTCGTTGAAATTCCTCGGCAGCGGCGTATATTCCGGGCGTAGCCTCATGATTCAACGAGAATTTCAGAGGCTGGCCGGCGGGGATTTCACATTATGTATCCGGCGTAGACCTCTGAAAAACAAGGAAAGATTGGGGTCAACGCCGATTGCGGGGTGAGGCTATGCCATCGAACTGGGAGCACATGCGGCAGGCGGCCGCCGTTCTGGTCGGACCGGGTGCGGTCAAGCAGCGGCTGGCGGACGCATACGTCGGTCATCTGCACGCCGTCGACGCCCGGACGCTTCCCCCCGAAATCCAGCAGTCGTTCGTGGAACTGTCCGCGGCGCTCAGCAACGTCAAGGCCGCGGGTGGCTTGAACGCCGTCGTGGCCAGCGTACGGAAGATGTCGGAGGTCGAAGCCGGGGCGTGCGCGGCCCGGGTGCTCGAGATGCTCGTCGCGATGGCCGGCAGCGACGGCCGCGAGCCGGTGGCCGGCGCGCGTCAGCTGCGCCTCGTGGCCGGCGACGACGACAGCGACGACGAGATTCCGACGTTCCTCAATCGAGCTTGAATTCGATCGTGTCGAAGCGCGTCGTTTCCTCGTGACGCGCCTGGCGCTTGATCGCGTCGACCAGCTGCCGCTGGTCCCAGGGCACCACTTCGTCACCCAGTTCCAGCACCGTCGGCGCGATGGTCTCGTGCGTGCCGAACGGCTCGAGCACGATCACTGGCTTGTCGTAGGCCTTGGCGCAGTGCAGCTGGAACTCCACCGAGTCGACGTGCTTGCGGTATAGCTGCGCGGGCAGCAGCACGGCCTCGGCCTCGACGATCTGCCTGCGAAGGTCGTCGCGAATGGCTTCCTTGTCGCCCTGCGGTCGTTTGTCCGGCGTGCTGGTGTTGCGATAGAAGAAGTTGTCCGCGCTCTCGAGGTACTCGAAAATGCGCAGGTAGTCGTCGTCTTCCCTGTATGCGTGACAGACGTACAACCGGATCGGGTTCTTCTGAGATACGCTGCTCACGGAACCTCCGTTGCCGGGCGGCGGCTGGCTTCCGGCGCGTAGTGTAGCTTAGCTGTAACATTGCAATCGAATGCGCTTCCTGCTGTATAACATCCGCTACGCCACGGGCACCGGCGCCGCCTTCCACCTGCCGATCCCGGGCGCTGGCTACCTGCGCAGCAACCCTCGCGTGCTGCAGGACATAACGCGGTTCATCAAGGGCGCCGACCCGGACATCGTCGGCCTTGTCGAGGTGGACTCGGGCTCGATCCGCACCGGCCGGGTGAACCAGGCGCAGGTGATCGCCGATTCCCTCGGCCACTACTCCATCTACCAGTGCAAGTACGGGACCGGCTCGCTCAACCAGCTGGTGCCGATCGTCAACAAGCAGGGCAATGCCTTCCTCGCGGCTCCACGCGTCGAGGGCGAGCGCTTCCACTACTTCGACACGGGGATCAAGCGCCTGATCATCGAGCTCGAGCTCGACGACCTGTGCGTGTTCCTCGTGCACCTGTCGCTCAAGTTCCGCCACCGCGCCGTGCAGCTGCGCCATCTGTTCGAACTGGTGAAGCGCTCGCCGAAGCCGGTGATCGTGGCCGGCGACTTCAACACCTTCTGGGGCGAGCACGAGATCGCACTTTTCATGGAGGCGAGCGCTCTCCAGAGCGCCAACCGCGAAGGCCTGCCCTCCTACCCCGCGCGACGCCCGCGCATGGAGCTCGATTTCATCCTGCATTCACGCGGCATCGAGATCGAGTCGTTCGAGGTGCCGAGCGTCACCTTTTCCGACCATCGCCCCCTCATCTGCGACTTCCGCCTCACCGGCGAGAAACGCGTCGCCGCCTGACCGGCCTGCGAGGAGACTTCATGACGACAGCAAGCGTGACGGGCGGCCCGCAGTGGTCGCTCGTCCTGGATGCCGGGCGCATCGCGTGGCTCACCTTCGACAAGCCCGGGGCGAGCGCCAACTCGCTGGGACGCGAGGCGATGGAGCAGCTCGATGCGAAGCTCGGCGAGATCGAGCGGCAGTCGCCGCGCGGCCTCGTGGTCACCTCGGGAAAGGCGGGATTCATCGCCGGTGCAGACATCACCGAGTTCTCCTCCGTGCGCTCGCCCGAGGAGGCGGTGCCGTTCGTGCGCGCCGCGCACGCAGTCCTCGACCGGCTCGAGCGACTGCCGTTTCCGACCGTCGCGGCGATCAACGGCTACTGCCTCGGCGGCGGTCTCGAGCTCGCGCTCGCGTGCCGCTACCGGGTATGCGTGGATGATCCGAAGGCGACGCTTGGTTTGCCCGAAGTGATGCTCGGCATCCACCCCGGCTTCGGCGGCACGGTACGTTCGGTCCGCCTGCTCGGCGTGACGGCGGCGATGGACATGATGCTCACGGGCCGCAACCACCGGCCCGACAAGGCCTTGAAGCTCGGCCTCGTCGATCGCGTGGTGCCGGCGGACAAGCTGCGCGAGGCGGCACGAGTGCTGGTGCTCGAGCCCGTCTCGCCCCGCCGACCGCCCCTCGTGCAGCGCCTGCTGTCGCTCGCGCCGGTGCGGCCCTTCGTCGCGCCGAAGATCGAGCAGCAGGTCGCCAGGCGCGCCCGGCGGGCACACTACCCCGCGCCGTACGCCGTGATCGACCTCTGGCGGCGCCACGGCGCCGACCCGCAGACCGCGTACGAGGCCGAGGCCCAGTCCGTGGCGCGGCTGGTCTGCAGCCCGACCTCGCGCAACCTGGTGCGGGTGTTCTTCCTGCAGGAGCGCATGAAGGGGCTCGGCGGACGGGAGATCCCCCGCGGCGGTCACGTGCACGTCGTCGGCGCCGGCGTAATGGGCGGGGACATTGCAGCGTGGTGCGCCCTGCGCGGGTTCACGGTCACGCTGCAGGACCGCGCGGAAGACCTGGTGAAACCGGCGCTCGAGCGCGCCCGGGCGTTCTTCGACAAGCGGCAGCGCGTTCCCGGCCAGGCGGAGGAGGCGATGGCGCGGCTCGCGGGCGACGTCGCAGGTGTCGGCGTCGAGCGCGCGGACGTCGTCATCGAGGCGATCTTCGAAAGCGCGGCGGCCAAGCGCGAGCTGTACGCGGAGCTCGAGCCACGGATGCGGCGCGAAGCGATCCTCGCCACCAACACCTCGAGCATCATGCTGGAGGAGCTGGCGGCGGGCCTCGTCGATCCGGGGCGGCTGGTCGGCCTGCACTTCTTCAATCCGGTGGCGCAGATGCCGCTCGTCGAGGTGATCGAGTCCACGCAGACGCGGCCGGAGGCGCGCGCCGCCGCCCTCGCCTTCGCGCGCGCGGTGGACAAGCTGCCGCTGCCGTGCCGCAGTGCTCCCGGGTTCCTGGTGAACCGCATCCTGATGCCCTACCTCACGGAGGCGATGCTCGCCGCGCAGGAAGGCCTGCCGCTTGCGGTCATCGACGCGGTCGCGACGGACTTCGGCATGCCCATGGGCCCGATCGAGCTCGCCGACACCGTCGGGCTCGACGTGTGCCTGCACGTCGGGCGGATTCTCGCGCAAGCGTTCGGGCGCCCGGCGCCGGAAGCCGTTGCGGAACTGGTGGCCGCCGGCCAGCTCGGACGCAAGTCCGGCTCCGGCCTCTACGCGTGGCGGGACGGCAAGGCCGTGAAGCCAGCCGCGACCGGCGAGGCCCCGGCGGACCTCGAGGATCGCCTGATGCTGCCGATGGTCAATGAAGCCATCGCCATCCTGCGCGAGGGCGTGGTGGCGGACGCGGACCTCGTCGACGCCGGCGTCATCTTCGGCTCGGGATTCGCGCCATTCCGCGGTGGCCCGCTGCGCTACGCGAGAGAGCGCGGCGCCGAGGTCGTGCACGCACGGTTGCGCGAACTCGAGGCCCGGCACGGCGTGCGCTTCCGCCCGGATCAAGGCTGGCAGGCGTTCCTGCGCGGCACGCTGTGATACCATCGCGAACCCTTGAAAACGCCCACCAAATGACGGATTCCGCGCCCCTCGAACTCGCCGTCCTGCGCACTTTTTCGCCACTCGACGGCTTGAAGGGCGAGAACCTGCGCGCGCTCGCCCGCAAGACCACCCTGCGCGACATGAGCCAGGGCCGCCTGCTCTTCAAGGAAGGCGACACCGACAAGCGCACCTACTACCTCGTGTCGGGCACGGTGGAATTGCTCGCCGCAGGCCGCATCGTCGGCAGCATCGTCGCGGGCAGCCCGGACGCGCGCCACCCCATCGCCCCGGTGCTGCCGCGCCGCTGCTCGGCCCGTGTCGCCTCCGATCGCATCGAGTACCTGGCGATCGACAGCGACCTGCTCGACGTGCTGCTCACCTGGGACCAGACCGGGACCTACGAAGTGGGCGAGCTCAAGGCCGGCGGCGTCTCGGGCGACGACTGGATGACCCTCCTGCTGCAGAGCCGCGCCTTCCACAAGATCCCCCCGGCCAACCTGCAGGCGGTATTCATGCGCATGCAGCGAGTGAACTACTCGCTGGGCGACACCGTGATCCGCCAGGGCGACGAGGGCGATTTCTTCTACGCGATCGTGAGCGGCCGCTGCGTCGTGACGCGCGAGACGCCGCTCAATCGCGAAGGCATCCGGCTCGCCGAGCTCGGCATGGGCGACACCTTCGGCGAGGAGGCGCTGATCTCGGGCGCACGTCGCAACGCCACCGTCACGATGCTGAGCGATGGCGTGCTGATGCGGCTCGGCAAGGACGACTTCAACAGCCTGCTCAACGAGCCGATGCTGAACTGGGTCGACTACGAGGCCGGGGCCGGCGTCGTCGCCGCGGGCGGCCGCTGGCTGGACGTGCGGCTGCCGAGCGAGTTCGAGCACTGCCATTTCCCGGGTGCGCTGAACGTGCCGCTCTATTTCGTGCGGCTGAAGCTCAAGACGCTGGATCCGGACGTGCCCTACGTCGTCTGCTGCGACAACGGCCGCCGCAGTTCGGCCGCCGCCTACATCCTGAACGAGCGCGGGCTCGAGGCTTCGGTGCTGCGGGGAGGCATTGCCGCGACGGATCTCGCCGAGGCACTGATCACCATCCCCGGCGGCGGCGGCGGCGGGGGCCAGTAACGGGACGCCGGCCGTGCGGCCGGCCGTCACATGGTGTGGGTTGCCTTGTCGCCGCCGAGGGCGCCGGCCAGGTAGGACTCGATCTTGCGCTGGGTGTTGCCCCGGTCCTGCTCGCTGAACTGCACGCCGATGCCGGCCGTGCGCTTGCCCTGCGCGCCCTTGGGCGTCATCCAGATCACGCGGCCCGCCACGGGCAGCTTCTCGTCCTCGCCCATGAGGTTGAGCAGCATGAACACCTCGTCGCCGAGGCGGTAGTTGCTGCTCGTGGGGATGAACAGGCCGCCGTTCTTCACGAACGGCATGTACGCAAGGTAGAGGGCGCTCTTGTCCTTGATGGTGAGCGTCAGGAGACCGGGCTTGTTCGGCTGCCGTGCAACGGCCATCACACCACTCCTCTGCGACCGACGGCGGCGGTGAGATCGACGAGGAACGCCTCGACCACCAGCTGCGCGGCCGCCGACCCCTCCAGGAGCCGCCGGGCCTCTCGCAGCCGATCCACCATCCGGAACGCGGCGCTTATGTTCACTTCCGCGGCCACCCTTTGCAACACCGGGCCGCCCGGAACCGTGAGGCGCGTCGCATCGCCCAGCGTGCGCCGTGCGAGCGACCGCGCGAGCCACGACTCCAGCCAGTCGAGTCGGACGGGCAGCCCCTCGCCCAGCATCTGCTCGGCGCAACGCGTCGGCTCCGCGCGGCCGGCGAACAGGTCGTCGAGCAGGCGCGCCATCTGTGCCTCGAGCGCTTCGAAGTGCGGGGCGATCTGGAGCGCCCTGAGCGGCGCGCCGCCCGCGATATCGAGCAGTCCGCCCGGGACCGGGTGGCCGAGCTCGCGCGCCAGC
The DNA here is from genome assembly GCA_963778185.1 of uncultured Gammaproteobacteria bacterium. Taxonomy (GTDB): domain Bacteria; phylum Pseudomonadota; class Gammaproteobacteria; order Steroidobacterales; family Steroidobacteraceae; genus RPQJ01. The sequence goes on from CAVZTF010000001.1 coordinate 168,009, forward strand.
CAGTCGAGGGACTGCTGCGCCGGGGGACGCGCGATCTCGATGCGCTGGCAGCGGCTGCGCAGGGTCGCGACCAGCGCCGATGGCCGCGCCGTTACCAGCACGAGCAGCGTGCGCGGCGCCGGTTCCTCCAGCGTCTTGAGCAACGCGTTCTGCGCGTTCATGGTCATCGCCTGGGCGGGCGCCACGATGCCGATGCGATAGCCGCGCCGCATGCTCGTCATGCCGAGCTGGTCGCAGGCCTCGCGCACCTGGTCCACCGAAATGGATTTCTTGTCCTCGAGCGGCCGCAGCCAGTAGAGGTCGGGATGCGACCCGGCGCGGCACAGGGCGCATTCCGGGCAAGCGCCGCAGGCCTTGAGCTCGTCGCCGCGTCCCGTGCAAAAGAGCGCCGCGGCGAGCGCAGCGGCGAAAATCTCCTTGCCCACTCCGCGCGGGCCATGCAGCAGGACCGCGTGCGGCAGCCGCCCGCCCCGCATCGCGGCGGCGATGCGCTCGCGGCCCTGTTCATGCCACGGCAGCATCAACGGGATCTGCGCTGGCGTGGTCGCCCGGGTCTCGTCCGTCATCGCGTTGCGCCGAGCAGGTCTTCGAGGCTGGCGCGAATCGCCCGTTCGACGGCGTCGACCGTCCCGGTGGCATCCACCACGCGGAATCGCCGCGGCTCGCGCGCCGCGCGATCGAGGTAGGTCGATCGCACGCGCTCGAAGAACTCGCGTCGCTCCGCCTCGAATCGGTCAGGCCCATCCGCGCCATTGCGCGTCTGCGCGCGCCCCAGGCCGGTGGCCACCGGCGCATCGAGCAGGATCGTCAAGTCGGGCTGCAGGTCCGGGTGCACGATGCCGACCAGCGCGTCGATGTCCCGGCGGGGGACGCCGCGCCCACCGCCCTGGTAGGCATACGTCGCGTCGGTGAAGCGGTCGCACAGCACCCAGGCCCCGCGATCCATGGACGGCCGCACGAGATTCGCGAGGTGCGTGGCGCGCGCCGCGAACATGAGCAGCAATTCGCAGGACTCCGGCATCGGCTCCTCGTCGCGGTCGAGCAGCACGTGTCGCAGCCGCTCGGCCCGCGGCGTGCCGCCCGGCTCGCGGGTGCACACCACCTGCACGCTTCGCGCCTGCAGCCAGGTCGCCACGCGGGCGAGCTGCGTGGTCTTGCCCACGCCCTCGCCGCCTTCGAAGGTGATGAATCGACCGCGCATTCAGCGCTCCGGGTTTCGTCGTCGATAACGCACCAGGTACTCCTCCAGGGCCGCTTCGTGCTGCGCGAGCGTGCGCGAGAATGCATGGCTGCCGTCCGGAAGCCCCGTTGCGACGAAGAACAGTTCGCCACGCTCGTCGGGCCGCACCGCCGCGCGCAACGCCTCGGCGCCGGGCAGTGCGATCGGCGTCGGCGGCAGGCCGGCGCGGGTGTACGTATTGTACGGCCCGTCGCGCTCGAGATCGGAGCGGCGCAGGTTACCGTCGAACGCCTCGCCGAGGCCGTAGATCACGGTCGGGTCGGTCTGCAGCCGCATTCCGCGGCGCAGGCGCTCGGTGAACACGCCGGCGATGCGGGGACGTTCCGACGCGAGCGCGGTTTCCTTTTCCACGATCGACGCCAGGATCAACGCCTCGTAGGGCGTTGCCAACGGCAGGTCGTCGGCGCGCGCCTGCCACGCCGCGTCGAGTTCCCTGCTCATTCGATCGCGTGCCTGGCGCAGGATCTGCAGGTCCGTCGTGTCCTTGCCGAACAGGTAGGTGTCGGGGAAGAAGAGCCCCTCGGGCCGCTGCCCCGGCTCGCCGAGCGCCCGCATCAGCGCATCGTCGCCCTGCCCGGCGAGCGTCTGCTTCAGGTGCGGCTCGCGTGCTAGCGCCGCGCGCATGTCGCGGATGGTCGAGCCCTCGACGATGGTGATCGTGTGCTGCACGACCTTGCCCGACTCGAACAGCGCGATCAGGCCCGCGGGCGTGGTGCCCGGCGCGACTGCGTACTCGCCGGCGCGGATGCGGCCGTCGGCGCCGGTGAGCCGCGCATACGCGGTGAGCCATCGCGGGTGCTCCAGCACGCCGCGGACAGCGAGTTCGCGCGCCGTCACGGCCAGCGGCTGTCCGCGCGGTATCTCGATCTGCAGCCCCTCTGCCCCGATCCTGAGCGGCGCAGCGAGCCAGCGGTCGAATACGACCCAGGCCGTCGCGACCGCGGCGGCCACGAGCACCAGCAGCAGCACAACGAGCCGCCGCAGACTCAACCGTCCAGCCTCGCGATGTGGTCGGCCAGCGCCCGCGTGATGTCGCCCTCCGGCCAGCGTCCGGCACCGAGCACCTCGCCGACGGGCCGGATGCCGGTGACGGCGTTCGTGATGAACACCTCGTCCGCCTCGGCGAGGCTCTCCGGCGGCAGGTCTTCGACCGAGCTCGGGACCTGCAGGTGGCGAGCGGCCTCGAGCACCAGGCCGCGCATGACGCCGGCCACGCCGCAGTCGCGGATGTCGGGGGTGCGCAGGTGGCCGTCGCGCACCACGAAAAGGTTGGCGGCGGTCGCGCAGACGAGCCGGCCGTCGAGCGAAAGCATCAGGCCCTCGGCGATGTCCGGGTCGTCCCATTCAGCGCAGGCCAGCACCTGTTCGAGGCGATTGAGGTGCTTCATTCCGGCGAGCTGCGGGTTCAGGCCGAGCCGCGTCTCGCAGACCCGCAAGGTGAGCGGCGTGGAGTCGGTACGCGGCCGCCCGGCGGACGAGGTCACGATGCGTGAGACCGTCGGGTCGGCGGGCGGACGGTAGCTGCGCGGACCGGGTCCGCGCGTGATGATGAGCTTGACGGTGGCGGCGCCGAGGCCCTCGAGCGCGCGGCGGCAGTCCAGCTCGATCACGCCCGCGGCGGGCATGGGGATGCCGAGCCTGAAGCAACCTTCCTCGAGCCGTGCCATGTGCAGGCCGAAGTGCCGGATACGGCCGTCCGCCGCGGACATGGTTTCGAAGAGTCCGTCGCCGTACTGCAGGCCGCGATCGTCCGCCGCGACGCCGGTCGCCTCCGCTCCATTCACCAGCCGCCGGCCGATCATGCGTGGCCCTCCATGGCCCGCAGCATGCCCTGTGCCTTGGCGCGTGTCTCGGCGAGTTCCGCCGTGGGCTGCGAATCGGCGACGATGCCCGCGCCGGTGCGGAACGTGACGATGCCGTCCGACACCGTGAGCGTGCGGATCAGGATGTTCAGGTCGAGCGTGCCGTCCAGGCCCAGGTAACCCATGGAACCGGTATACGCCTCGCGTGGCTCCGATTCGAACTCGGCCAGCAGCTGCATGCAGCGCACCTTCGGGCAGCCGGTGATGGTACCGCCGGGAAACACGGCGGCAATCGCCTGGCCGGGCGTGACGTCGGGCCGCAGGTCGCCGCGTACGTTGGACACGATGTGGTGCACGGTGGCGTAGCTCTCGATGCTCATGAATTCGTCGACACGGACGCTGCCGCCGCGGCAGATGCGCCCGAGGTCGTTGCGCTCCAGGTCCACGAGCATGACGTGTTCCGCGCGCTCCTTCTCGTTCAAGCGCAGTTCCTCCCGCAATGAAGCGTCGGCGTCCGACGTCGTGCCGCGCGGCCGCGTGCCGGCGATGGGACGCGTGCTGGCCACGCCGTCCTCGATGCGCAACAGCCGCTCGGGAGAGGAACTCAACAAGGCGAAGTCGCCGAGCTCTGCCACGCCGGCGAACGGCGCGGGATTCGCCCGGCGCAGGCGGCGGTACAGTCCCGCGGTCGTCGCGCCGGGCGGCATCGTGGCCCGCCATGCACGCGACAGGTTCACCTGGTAGACGTCACCGCGGGCGATCGCGTCGAGCGCCCGCTCGACGCCGTGCAGGAAGATCTCCGGCGGCTGCTCCTCGACCCCGGTCGGCACGGCAGGCGTCACGGGCGCCGCCCCGGCCTCGAGGCCTGCGAGGTCCGCCTCGAACTGGCGCCGCAGGTCCCCGGTGCCCTCGCCCTCGGCGTGGCAGGTCACAGCGCCGCTGGCCCGGTCGCGCACGACCGCCCCGCGCATGCGCCAGGCCACGGCACGAGCCGTGCGCGGTGTCCTGAGCCGCAGGCTGGGCTCGATCTCGTCGGCGAGTTCGTAGCCGAGGTACAGGAACCAGCCACCGGTGAAAGGTGCTGCCGCGGACCTCGTTCCCCGGCCGGCTTCGGCCTGCCACCAGTCGTCCAGTGCATCGAGAAACCGGCCGGACGCGTCACTCGCCCGTCCCTGCAGGCGCCCGCTCGCCGCGCGGGTCAGGCGCTCGCCCGGCAGCGCCATCAGCAGGTCGTAACGGCCGAGGGATCCGCGGCTGCCCATGCTTTCGAGCAGCACGGGGTAGCGATCCGGAAATCGCTCGTGGAGCGCGAGCAGGGTGTCCGCGTGCAGGATGGCGGCTCCCCCGCCCGACCTCACTGCAGCGCGCGGAAGACGAGGCTGCCGTTCGTGCCGCCGAAGCCGAACGAGTTCGACAGCACCGTGCGCACGGGGGCCTCGCGCGCGGACCCTGGGACGTAGTCGAGGTCGCAGGCGGGATCGGGATTCTCGAGGTTGATCGTCGGCGGCAGGATGCCGTCGCGGATCGCGAGGATGCTGAAGATCGCCTCGACCACGCCTGCGGCGCCGAGCATGTGTCCGATCATCGACTTGGTGGAACTCACCGCCAGTCGATGCGCGTGATCGCCGAACGCACGCTTGATCGCCACGGTCTCGGCGCGGTCGCCGAGTTCGGTGGAGGTCGCGTGGGCGTTGATGTACTGGACGTCCGACGGGGCCACGCCCGCGTCGCGGACGGCGTTGACCATCGCGAGCCGGGCGCCCTCGCCGTCCTCCGGCGGTGACGTGATGTGGTACGCGTCGCTGCTCATGCCGAAGCCGGCGAATTCAGCGTAGATGTGCGCGCCGCGGGCCCGCGCATGCTCGTATTCCTCGAGCACGACGGCACCGGCGCCCTCCGCCATCACGAAGCCGTCGCGGTCGCGGTCCCAGGGCCGGCTGGCGCGCTCGGGCTCGTCGTTGCGCAGCGAAAGCGCCTTGGCCTGGCCGAAGGCGCCGAGGCCGAGCGGCGTGAACGCCATTTCGGCGCCGCCGGCGATCATCGCGTCGGCGTCGCCGTACTGGATGGTGCGCGCCGCGATGCCGATCGCATGCGTCGAGGTCGTGCAGGCCGTGACCAGCGCAAGGTTGGGGCCCTTGATCCCGAAGTGGATCGAGACCTGGCCGGCGGCGGCATTGATGATGCTGCCCGGGATGAAGAACGGCGAGATCTTGCGGGGCGACTTCGCCTCGAGCCACTTGCCCGTGTTTTCCTCGATGGTGTGCAGGCCGCCGATGCCGGCGCCCATCACGACGCCGATGCGCGGCGCATTGGCCTCGTTCACCTCGATGCCGCACTCGCGCATCGCCTGCAAGCCGGCGGCGAATCCGTAGGGCACGAAGGGATCGAACCTGCGCACGTCCTTGGCGGCCAGGTAGTCCTCGGCGTTGAAGCCGGTGACCTCACCGCCGATGCGGCAGGGGAATGCGCCGACGTCGAACCGCGTGAGGGTGCGTATGCCGCTGCGGCCGTTGCAGATGCCGTCCCAGGCGATGGCGACGCTGCTGCCGAGCGGAGAAACGATTCCCAGACCCGTGACGACGACCCTGCGCTTCGTCAAGCTCGACCCCCTGCCCAGGCAATGTGGGAAGACTCCGCAGCCGCCGTCCGTGGCGGAGCGGGTGTGCCGCGGCTCAGGCCTGGCTGCGGCGCTCGTTGATATAGTCGATCGCCTGCTGGACGGTCGTGATCTTCTCGGCGTCCTCGTCCGGGATCTCGGTCTCGAACTCCTCCTCGAGCGCCATCACGAGCTCGACGGTGTCGAGCGAATCGGCGCCAAGGTCGTCGACGAAGGACGAGTCGTTGGTGACTTCCTCTTCCTTGACCCCCAGCTGCTCGGCAACGATCGCCTTCACCCGCTGTTCGATACTGCTCATTGTCTTTGGAGTCCTCTGTTGCAAACGGTCCAGCCAGTCCGCCCCGCTGGGCGCCTGGTATGGGCGGCGTATTCTAAGTTAAGGGCCGGATGGGGTCCAATTAGACAAATATACGAATCAAATCATATACATGCCACCGTTCACGTGGAGCGTTTCTCCGGTGATGTAGCCCGCTTCGGGGGAGGCGAGGAAAGCGACGGCATGCGCGATGTCCTCGGTCGAGCCGAGCCGCCCGAGCGGAACCTGGCCCATCAGCGCCTTGCGCTGCTCCTCGCCGAGCACCCCGGTCATGTCGGTCGCGATGAAGCCGGGCGCCACGACATTTACCGTAATGCCGCGCGATCCGACCTCGCGCGCGAGACTCTTCGAAAAGCCGATCATGCCCGCCTTGGCGGCGGCGTAATTGCATTGCCCGGCGTTCCCCATCACGCCGACCACCGAGGCGATGTTGACGATGCGACCGCGCCGCGCCTTCATCATCCCGCGCATCACGGCCTTGCAGGTGCGGTAGATCGCGGACAGGTCCGTTTCGATGACCGTCTGCCAGTCGTCGGCACTCATGCGCATCAGCAGGCCGTCGCGAGTCACGCCGGCGTTGTTCACCAGGACGGACGGCGTTCTCTCGGCGGCCTCCACTTCCTTGAAGCACCGCTCCACGGCCTCGCCGGAGGAGACGTCGAGCACCACGCCGCGCCCCGCGATTCCCGCCTGCTCGAGTGCGTCAGTGACCGACTGCGCACCCTGCTCGGTCGTCGCCGTGCCGATCACCCGCGCACCGCGACGGCCGAGCTCGAGCGCGATCGCGCGCCCGATGCCCCGGGAGGCGCCCGTGACGAGGGCCAATTCGTTCTCAAGCATGGGCTCTCTCCTGGCAGGCCGCGAGCGCCGCGGCGAGGGACGACGGGTCTTCGATCGCGAGCATGGCGAGGTCGGCACGGCGCTCGATGCGCCGGTTGAGCGAGGTGAGCACCTTGCCCGGACCGCACTCCACGAATGTCGTGACGCCGCTCGCGAGCATGGCGCGCACCGTGTCCGCCCAGCGCACCGGCTTGTAGAGCTGCTCCTTGAGCGACTGGCGGATGCCGTCCGGGCTCTGGTGCGTCCGCACGTCCACCGTGTACACGGCGGGCACGTTCGGCAATCGCATGTCGATGCCGGCGAGACGGGCGGCGAACTTCTCGGCTGCCCCGACCATCAGCCGGCTGTGCGACGGCACGCTCACCGGCAGGACGACGGCGCGCTTCGCGCCCCGCGCCTTCGCAGCCTCGACGGCCCGGGCGACCGCGGTCGCGTGACCGGCAATCACGACCTGCCCGGGGGAATTGAAATTCACTGCCTCGACGACCTCGCCCTGCTCCGCCTGGCGGCACGCGGCCTCGATGTCGGCATCGTCGAGCCCGAGGATCGCCGCCATCGCGCCCTGCCCCAGCGGCACGGCCTGCTGCATCACCTGGCCGCGGTAGCGCACCAGGTCGACGGCCGCGCGGAAGTCGAGCGCTTCGGAGCACACCAGCGCCGTGTACTCGCCCAGGCTGTGCCCGGCCATTGCGACGGGCGGCGGTCCGCCGTGCCGGCACCAGGTCCGCCAGGTCGCTACGCCGGCGGCCAGCATCGCCGGCTGCGTGCGCTCGGTGGCCCCGAGATCGGCTTCCGGCCCCTGCTGGCACAGCGCCCAGAGGTCGTAATCCAGCACCTCGGAAGCCTCCGCGAACGTCTCCTGCACCACGGGCTCGGCCTCCGCCAGCGCGTGAAGCATTCCCACCGATTGGGAGCCCTGCCCCGGAAAGACGAACGCCAATGACATGCTGTACCCCGTGGTCGGCGGCCGCCCCGCCCGGCCGGCGGATTATAGCGACCGGTCCCGCCCGTGCCGTCGCAGGAAGATCCCGAGACCGGCGAGCGCGCCGCCCACGGCACCATAGCTGTGGGCCTCATAGATCACCGGCAGGGAGATCGAGCCGCCCGTGATGGGCAGTGGCCCGACGACGTGCTCCCAGGCGAGCTTCGCCACGAACAGCGTCGCCACGAATGCCGTGAGCGGGTCTCGCGTGGTCACGAGCCACGCCACGAGGCCGGCCGCCATGCAACCGTGCAGCACGCCCGAGAATCCGACATACCAGGCGAGGTCGGGCTCGAGCAGCAGGAACCCGAGGTCGACGGCGATGGTCGAAGCCAGCAGGATCACGAACCAGTCCCGCGCGGAGTGGTCCCGCGCGAACAGGAACCACACCAGCAGCAGTCCGGCGAGGTTCCAGGCGAGGTGCATCGCGTCGGCGTGCACGAGGTGACCCGTCAACAGCCGCCAGGCCTGGCCGTTGAGGACCGCCGCACGGTCGTAGCGCAGGATCCCGGCAAACGTCGGTCCAGCGGCGTGGATCGCTACCGCGAGGACCGCGACCAGGCCCGGCAGGACCCAGTCCGCGGGGCGCAGTTTGAGGAGTCGATCGAGCAAGGACGGAGGGCGCACGCCGCGATTTGTTATGATTCGACCACTCTACAGCCAGAGCTTCCCACACGCGATGAACTCATTTTCCGCCGTGACCGTCGGCCGACGGCACCATTCGGGCTTCACCCTGATCGAGATCATGGTCGTGGTGGTCATCCTCGGCATCCTGGCCGCGCTGGTGGCCCCGAACGTGATCCGCCGCGTCGACGACGCGCGCGTCACCAAGGCGCGGCAGGACATCCGCGCCTACGAGACGGCGCTCAACCTCTATCGCATGGACAACTTCCGCTACCCGACGACCGAGCAGGGCCTCGAGTCGCTGGTGACCAAGCCCATGGACCCGAACATCCGCAACTGGAAGGAAGGCGGTTACATCGACGGCCTGAAGAAGGACCCCTGGGGCAACGACTACGCCTACATCGCGCCCGGTTCCCACGGCGACTACGACCTCTACACCCTGGGCGCGGACGGCCAGCCGGGTGGCGAGGGCCCCGATGCCGACATCGGCAACTGGAACATCGAGTAATCCATTGCGCCCGCGGGGTGCGGCGACACGGGCGGCGGGCTTCACGCTGCTCGAGGTGCTGGTCGTCGTCGTCATTATCGGCATCCTCACCAGCATCGCCGTGGTCTCGATCAACGTCCTCGGCGGCGACCACGAAATGGACGAGGAAGCCCGCCGGCTGCAGGCGGTGCTGAGCCAGGCTCGCGAGGACGCGATCCTCGAGGGTCGCGACGTGGGCCTGCGTATCGACGTGCGCGGCTACGATTTCCTGCACTACGACGGGCGCTACGAGCGCTGGGACCTCGTCAGCGGCGACCCGTTGCTGCGCGAGCGAACGCTGCCCGAAGGCCTCACGGCTACGCTGTTCCTCGAGTCGCGCCAGGTGCAGCTCGTTTCGCGCAGCGCGCCGACCGAGCGCACGCCTCCCGCGCCCCAGGTCGTCGTGCAGGCGTCGGGGGACCTCGTCCCGTTCGAGATCGTCCTGCGGCGCGACGGCACGCTGGAGGAGCGCCGCATCTCCGGAACCGTGGAAGGCGCGATCGAAATAAGCGAGGCCGATGATGATCGCGCGCGCGGCTGAGTGTCGCGTCCGGGGCTTCACCCTGATCGAGGTGCTCGCCGCCCTCGTCATCGTCGCGCTCGGCATGCTCGGGGTCATCGAGGCGGTGACCCAGACCGCGCGCAACGGCACTTACCTGCGCGAGAAGACCCTCGCCCACTGGATCGCGATGAACCTCATCACGGAGCGTCGGCTGCTGGGGACGCCGCCGGACACCGGCGAGACCTCCGACGAGCTCGAGTATGCCGGGCAGCGCTGGCGCTACACCGTGAAGGTCACGCAGACGCAGGTCGACAGCCTGCGCCGCATGGACGTGTCGGTGCGGGCCGCCGACGCCCCGGAGGACAGCGCGCTGGTGACCGTGGCGGGCTTCTATGGCACCGCGATCGGCGCGGCCGGCGGGGGCACGCTGGCCTGGAGCGGCGCCGACGGCACCGGCGGGCCGTCCGGCAGCGGAGGCGACGACGAGAAGGACGGCGACAACCAGGCGCCGCCCGCGGGCAATCCGGCGACGGATCCCACGGACGACGAGGAGTGATCATCGGGCGCCACGTTCGACGGGTTCGCGGCTTCACGCTGATGGAGCTGCTCGTCGCCATCGCGATCTTCACGATCGTGGGCGCCCTCGCGTTGAGTGGCTACACGCAGCTGCAGCACCAGAGCGAGTACTTCGAGCAGCGCATGGAGCGGGTGCGCGAAGTGCAGCGCGCCATGCAGACCCTCGCGCAGGATCTCGCGCAGATCGAGCCACGGCCGATCCGCGAGCCCCTGGGCGACGCGCGGCTGCCGGCGATTCTCGCGGGCGACTCGGTGGAATACGGCTTGATGTTCACGCGATCGGGCTGGAGCAACACGGCCGGCATTCCCCGCCCGACCTTGCAGCGAGTGGCCTATCGACTCGACCAGGACGGGCTGTGGCGCGACCACTGGGCCGTCCTCGACCGCACGCTCACCCTCGAGCCGACGCGCCGCAACCTGCTCGGCAAGGTGCGTTCGGTGAAGTTCCGCTTCCTGACCGCCGACCGCAACTGGGTGGACCGCTGGCCCGCGAGCGAATCGGGCACCGCGGCCGACGAGCGCAGCCGCCCCGCCGCAGTCGAGGTCACGCTCGAGCTCGAGGACTGGGGAGTATTGAAGCGCCTCGTCGAGGTGGGCGGATGAACCCACGCGGTCAACGGGGCGTGGCGCTGATCACGGCGGTGCTGATCGTGGCGCTCGCGACCATGCTCGCCGTCAACGTGGGATTCCGCGGCATGCTCGACCAGCGGCGCAGCGCGACGCTCTTCGCGCTCGACCAGGGGTACGAGATCGCGCTCGGCGCCGAGGCCTGGGCCGCGGACTTCCTGCGCAAGGACGCCCAGGAGTCGAAGACCGACCATCTCGGCGAGACGTGGGCGAGGCCGCTCCCGCCGCTGCCGATCGAGGACGGGATCGTCGAGGGCCGCCTCGAGGACCAGCAGGGACGCTTCAACCTGAACAACCTCGTGCTGCAGGACGGCACGACGAACCCGGATGCCGTCAAGCAGCTCGAGCGCATATTGGCGTCGCTCGACCTCGAGACCTCCTGGGCCACCGCCATGGCGGACTGGATCGACCTGGACGCGCAACCCGGTTTTCCCGACGGCGCGGAGGACAGCGTCTACACCGGGCAGAGCCCGGCGCACCTTGCGGCCAACATGCCGATCACGCGTGCGAGCGAAATGATGGTGCTGCCGGGATTCGGCGCCGAGCGCTATGCGAAGCTCAAGCCCTTCGTGACCGCGCTGCCCGTCGGCACCAAGCTCAACGTATGCACGGCGCCCGGCATCGTGCTCGACGCGCTGAGCGACAACACGCGAGAGTTCGGGGTCAATCCCAAGGACCTCGCGGACCGTCGCAAGGATGCCTGTTTCCCCTCGCTCGAGGAACTGCGCGGGGCCCTCGGCGACGAGGCGTACGACAAGGTCAAGAACTCGCTCACGGAATCGAGCAATTACTTCCGCGCGACCGTATGGGTGACTATTGGCACCACCCAGTTCACCCTGTACAGTCTCCTCGCGCGCGGCGGCACCGGTACGGTGAGGCCGCAGCTGCGCAGTTTCGGCAGCGAATGATTCGTCCCGAGGACCGATGTCAGAGACCCTGGTGATCCGGCTCCGAGCCCTCGAGGAGGCGCCGGCGTCGTGGCTGATCGTGGACGCGAACGGCGCGCGCTCCGGCCCGGTCCACAGCGGGCCGGTCGCCGACGCGCTCAACCTCGCGCCGGGACGCCGCGTGCTGTTGCTCCTGCCCGGCGGCGAGATCACCCTGGCCGAACCCGAACTCCCCCTCCGCGGCGGCGCCCGCGTCGCGCAAGCCGTGCCGTTCGCACTCGAGGAGCAGCTCGCCTCCGACGTCGAGGGACTGCATTTCGCCGTCGGCACGCGCAGCGCCGGCTCGGTGGGCACGCCGGTCGCGGTCGTGGCCCGCCCGCTGCTCGAACGCTGGCTCGGCGCCTGCGCCGCGGCGGGGATTGAACCCGCCGCCGCGCAGCCGGACACCCTCGCCGTGCCGCTGTCGCCGAACGGCTGCACGCTGCTGCTCGACGACGCGACCTTGTTCGTGCGGCGGGCCGATGCCGTGCCCTACGCGCTCGATGCCGAGCCGCTCGCGCCGGCCCTCGAACTCGCGCTGGGCGAGGCGGCCGAAGCCGGCGAGCACGTCACGTTCTACGCGGGTGCCGCCGAGTACGAGCGGCAGCGCGAACTCATCGAGGGGCTGCGAGCGCGCACCGCGAGCCTGCAGGTGAAGCTGATGCCGGACGGCCCGCTGCCGCTGCTCGCGGCGCAGGCGGTGAGCGCGCCGGGCATCAACCTGCTGCAGGGCTCCTACGCGCCGAGTTCGACGATCGGCAACCGGTTGCGGGAATGGCGCGTGCCGGCTGCTCTCGCCGCCGCAGTCGTGCTCGTGTTCCTGGCGGGCCAGGCCTTGTCGCTCTACAAGCTCTCGACGGCCGAGAAGCAGCTCGACGCGCAGATCGCTGAAGTATTCGCGCAGGTGCTGCCCGGGCAGAAGGTCGTGGATCCGCGGGCCCAGATCCAGGGGATGATCGGCGCGGGCACGGCCGCACAGGGTGCCCTGCTGCCGGCGATGTCGGCGCTGGCGCAGGCGATGGCGCAGTCGCCCGCGGCTCGCATCGAGGCCATGAGTTACCGCGGCAATGCCCTCGACCTGAGGCTCGTCGCCCCGACCGTCGAGGCGCTCGATGCGATCAAGCAGGGCCTGACGCGCGACGGCGTCACGGCCGAGCTGCAATCGGCGACGCCGCGCGGGGACGTCCACGAAGGCCGCCTGCAGGTGAGGCTCGGCCAGTCATGAACGCACGCGACTGGCTCGAAAATCTCGCGCCGCGTGAACGCAAGCTGGTCTACGCGGCCGGCGCGCTGCTGGCAGTCGCACTCGTGTACCTGGTCGTCGTGATGCCGCTGCAGTCGATGAATGCGCGGCGTGCAGCGCGCATCGAGCAGAAAGGCGCCGACCTTGCCTGGATGCGCCAGGTGGCGCCCCAGGCCATGGCGGCCGCCGCCTCGGGCGGCGCAGCGGCGAGCGGCGAATCCCTGGTCGTGCTGGTCGATCGCACCGGACGGCAGGCCGGGCTCGGCAGTGCACTGCGCGACCAGAGCCCGTCCGGCGAGCACGGCCTTCGCCTGCGGCTCGAGGCGGCGCCATTCGACGCTCTGGTGACCTGGCTCGCGCTGCTCCAGCAGCAGCACGGCGTGACCATCGAGTCAGCCACGATCGACGCCGCGGGTCCCCCGGGACTCGTGAATGCGAGCCTTTCGCTGGCCCATGGCGCGGCCGGTCCCTGACCGGTCGGCGCCGCGAGCGCCGCAGCCCAGGAGAAAGGTCGGCTGGCTGATCGCCCTCGGCCTGCTTGCGGCGCTTGCGTTCGCGTTGGCGACCCTGCCCGCTGCCGTCCTCTCCGGTTACCTGCTGCGCGCTGGCCTCCAGGCAACCACCCTGTCGGGCACGATCTGGTCCGGCCGTGCGGACGGCCTCGCATGGCGCGGAGCGCCCCTCGGTGATGCCCGCTGGAACGTCACCCCTACCCAGTTGCTGCGCGGACGAATCGCCGGCGACGTGAACCTTGCGCGAGTCGACGGCTCGGTCAACTCGCGCGTCGCCGCCACTTTCGGCGGCGAGTTGAGCTTCGAAGCGTTGCGCGCCGACCTTCCCGTGGAGGCGCTGGCCGCGTTTCCCATCGGTTTGCCCAAAGGCTGGCGCGGCCGCGTCTCGGCTGCAGTGGACGAACTTGTCCTGCGCGACGGCTGGCCCACATTGCTGCGCGGCACGCTCCTCATGCAGGATCTCGTGGCGCCGCCGCCGCGCAATGCGCCGGCCGGCACGTTCGACGTGGTCATGCCGGACCCGCAGGACGCACCTGGTGCGGGCGACGCTCTCACCGGCCGCGTCACCGACCGGGCTGGCCCGTTTTCCGTGGACGCGCGGCTCACGCTGTCGCGCGATCGCAGTTTCCTTCTCGAGGGAACCCTGGCACCGCGTGGCGCGATCCCGCCCGGGCTCGAGCGATCGCTGCAACTGCTCGGCCCGGCGGATGCGGCTGGCCGACGCCCGTTCAGCGTGAGCGGTACCCTCTAGGACCACTCCCGCCAGGCGGCGAGCAGCGGAAAGTAGAGCCCGAGCCTGAGGGGTTCCGGCCCGAGGCGCCGCACGAGTTCCGCGTACCGCTCGAGCTGCGGCCGGTAACGCTCCTGCTCGCTGTCGAGGAACTCGTCGAGTCCGGCGCCCTCGTGACGGCTGGTCTTGTAGTCCACGATCCAGCGCGTGCCGCCGGCGTCGATGAAGGTCCGGTCGACGATCACGTGCACGACCTCTCCGCCGACGAACCCGGCGAGCGCGAGCTCGGTGGCCGCTGCGCGATGCGACGGGTCGAGCAGCCAGCGACCCCGCTCGTCGGCGCGCGCACGCTGCACGGCCGCGACGACGCGATTCACGGCCTCGGCGCGGTGATCGCCTGGGACGCCGAGTTCCGCGAGTTCGTGTGCACAGCGTTGGCGGGATGCGTCCGTGGCCGGATCCGGCGCGTCGACCCCGCGCGCGAGACGCTGCAGCTCCCGATGCACGACCGTGCCGACATGGCGGGCGGTTTCGCTCGCCCAGTCGAACTCGACCGTGGGCGCCGACGCGCGCGCGAGCGTGCGCGATTGGATGCGCGGCGCGGCCGGTGGCTCGGGAACGCGCCAGTCGGCCGGCACACGCCGCAACCGGGGGTCACGGTCGATCCCGGGCTCGGGCTCGCCTTCGACCGAGCCGACCTCGGCGAGCCGCCGCTCGAACACGGTCTGCACGGCGGGCCAGAGCATGCCGAGCGCGACTCCGGACGCGGGGCGCATGATCTCCTGCGATTGCCCGCCGTCGCTCAACTTGCAGCTGCCGAACAGGTGCAGCTCGCGCTCGGCACGCGTCGCTGCGACGTACAGCAGGCGCCGCCTCTCCTGCTGCAGCTTCTCGCGCTCGAGCCGCTCCAGCCACGCATAGAGCAGGTTCGGGTCGTCCCCGCTGCCGGCGAGCGGTGCGATGACGAGGTTCCCGCGCTCCTGCGTGGGCAACTTGGTCCACTGCAGCAGCCGCCGCCGGTCGCCGCTCAGCTGGCGGTCGAGGCCCGGCACGATCACCGTCGCGTACTGCAGGCCCTTGGCCTTGTGGATGGTCAGGAGCTCGACGCGCGTCGCCGGACCCGGTCGCGACGGTGCATAGAGTTTCTCGAGCGCATTCGCGAGCGCGGCGAGATCGACGGGACCTGCCGTGCCACGCGACTCGAGCTCGGCCAGCTCGTCGAAATAGGCCTGGGCCTCGTCGAGCGCGATGGTCGATTGCGCGGTCGCCGGCCCGCCGAGCGCGAGCCAGGCACGCTCCACACTGTCGCGCAGGCCGTAACGGCGCAGTTCCGCCGGAGCCGCCCCGAGGACCGTCCACGCGCGTTCGAGGCGCGCGCGTGCGTCAGGCGCAAGGCGCCCACGCAGTGCCGGGTCCGCGAGCAGGTGCGCGACCGTGGACTCGCGGTCGTCGGCGCACAGTGCGTGCAGCTCCTCGAGCGCCAGGCCGCACCACGGAGCACGCAGGACGGCGAGCCATGCGGGACGGTCTGCCGCGTGCGCGATCGCGCGCGTGAGCGCGAGCAGGTCGAGGACGATCGGCCGCGCGGCGAGCGGATCGATGTCCGTGGCCTGGTAGGGTATCTGGCGCCTCGCGAGCTCGGCGACGATGTTCACGAGGTGGTTGCGGGCCTGCACGATGATGCCGATGCGCCCCTCACCGTCCGCCACGAGTCGCTGCTGCACGATGTCGGCCACGAGGCTCGCCTCGTAGACACGGCTGCGCCTGAAGAGCGCGTGCACGGTCACGCCGCCGTCCGCGCCCGCATTCTCCGGACAGGCGCTCGGGGCGTAGCTCACGGCGCCGCGCAGTATGTCGTCCTGCGCAGGCAGCACCCGCGCAAAACTCTCGTTGATCCAGTCGATGACCGGGCGGGTCGAGCGGAAGTTCACCGACAGCACCAGCGGTTCGGGCCGCAGGTCGCCGAGGCCCCGGTCGCGCACGCCCAGGAACAGGCCGACCTCGGCATTGCGAAAGCGGTAGATCGACTGCATCGGGTCGCCGACCAGGAATAGCGTGCGGCCGTCGCCCTGCTGCCAGCCCGCCGTGAGGCTCGCGAGCAGGCTGACCTGCGCCTCGGAGGTGTCCTGGAACTCGTCCACCAGCACGTGGCGCAGAGTTGCATCCAGTGCGAGGGCCGTGTCGGTCGGGGCGTCCGGCGTGCCGAGCGCCTGCCGCGCGGCGGCGGCGAATCGCGGGTAGTCGGCGGACTTGCGTTCGGCGAAGACCACCTCGAGCTCGGCCGCCGCGAGTCGCAGCACGATGAGCAGCGCCCTGAGCACCTGCCACTCGCGCGTGTCGTACTGCGGCGAGGGCAACTCGCGCACGTCCGCCAGGCTCTGGCAGAGCGCATCGTCGTCCGCCAGCGCCTCGGTCACCGCCGTGGCGCGCGCCTTGAGCGGCCTGCCTTCCGGACCGGGCAGCAGGCCGAGCTTGTAGTCGAACTTCCTGCGCGGCGTGCCGCCGTCCGTCAGCAGCAGCCGGGCGAGTCCCTGCCAGCGCGCCCTGGATTCGGGGGTGTCGCCGGGCAGGTCCGCGCCGTCCCTCCACGCGAGGATCGGCGAATCCAGTGCGGCCGTGTCGAGCACGCGCGCCGCCTCGTGCGCGACGGTGGCCGCTTCCCTCAACAGGCCGTCCGGGAACGCGCGCCGCAGTTCCGCGAGCTGCGCCGCCACCAGCGCGCGCCGTGCCGACTCCAGTTGCTCGCGCATGCTCGCTTCCGCGCCGGCGTCCTCGAGCACGTCCGGCAGCACTGGCAGCCAGGACTCGCGCCGCGTGAGCATCTCGACGACCAGGGCAACGAAGCGTGGCACGCGGTTGTCGACGTGCGCCAGCACCGTGGCGACGGCGTCGGCATGGCGAGGCTCCCCGGCCGGCAGGTGCTCGAGCAGCCGCTCCGCCGCAAGTGCGTAGAGCTCGGTGGCGTCCTCCTGGATGCCGAGCCCGGATCCCAGGCCCGAGAGCACCGGCAGGCGCCGTGCCAGCCCGAGGTTGAGTGCATCGATGGTCTGGATGCGCAGCCGTCCCGGGTTCGCGAGCAACGACCAGCCCCGCCGGGCGTCCGCGGCCAGTACCGCGCGCGCGAGTTCGAGCGTGCGCCGATAGTGAGGCTTCACTTCGTCGAGCGATCGCCCGGCATCGCGCAACGCGCCGAGGATGCGACTCCTCATCTCGGCGGCCGCCTTGCGCGTGAATGTGATTGCGAGCACCGACTCCGGCTGCTCGACCGCCGACAACAGCGCGAGAAAGCGACGTGTCAGCAGTTCCGTCTTGCCGGACCCGGCGGGCGCCTGGACGATGAAGCTGCGCTCCACGTGGAGGGCACGCTCGCGCGCAGACTCGTCGGCGGCGCGCAGGTCAGTCATCGCTCACCGCCTCGCCGCCCCGGCCCGAGTTCGTTTCGCCGATGCGGCACATCGCCTCGAGATGACAGTACTCGCAGGCGTGCCGCGGGTCGGGTGCGAGCCGGGCGTCGCCACTCGCGTGCTCGACCGCAAGCGCCGTGAGCCGTCGCCGCCACGCAGCCAGCGTGTCCTGCCAGTCGCCGAGGTCTTTGGGCCAGCCCCTCCCGCCGGGGCTCTTGAGGCCAGGAAACGCGCTGGCGTCGTGCGCAAGGCCCGCGAAACCGGTGTCGCCGGTTCTTACGCGCGCAAAGGCGACGGCCCCGACGCGCTCTGCGCCGAGCGCGGTCGCATAGAGCGGCAGTTGCGGCAGCTTGGGCCGCTCGTCGACCCACGCCTTGGTCTCGGCATCCGCGCCCGTCTTGTAGTCGATGACGGCCAGGCTGCCGTCGCCGAGACGGTCGACTCGGTCGGGGCGCAGGTCGAGCGTCAGTCCGCCGAGCGTGACCGCGACGCCCTGCTCCACCGCCTCGACCGAGAAGTCCGGTCGCGCGCGCTCCTGCTCGAGCAGTTCCAGCGCGCGCGCCTCGAGCCATTGGGCCTCGATTTCCAGCAGCCGTCGCCGCACTCCTTCCACCCTGTGGTGCGAGGCGGCCAGTTCCGCGTCGATGGTTCTGCGCACCGTCGTCCGCGCCTCCTCGGCGGTCAGCGCGCGCAGGCGAGCGCTGTCGCCGAGTTCCCGCCAGAGTCTCGCGAGCACGGCGTGCACCAGGTCGCCGCGCGCCGCGGCATCGACGCCGAGTTCCGTCTCCTCGAGCGCACGAGCTCCGAGGCGCAGCTCGACCTGCGCGCGAAACGGGCATGCGGCCTGCAACTCGAGCAGCCGGGCTCCGCCGCGTCCCGCCTCGTCGGCGCCGATCGCCGGCAGGCTGCCGTCGATGCACGATTCCAGCGGCGGTCGTCCGGCATAGGTCAAGGCAGCCATCGCGGGACCCCGCCAGAGCTCCGGCAGTTCCCGCCGCGGCACCCCGTCGAGCAGCGGGCTCGCGAGCAGCGGCGCATCGTCGTCGAACTGCGGCACGCTCAGGATCACCTCGTCGGCGCTGCCGCGGAGGCGAGCGAGCAGGCGACGCGCCTCGTCCCTGGCGATATCGGCGGTGCATCCGCTCAACCGCTGGCGCACCTGCCACGTGCGCGGCAGGAACGGGTCCGGGGACGCCGGCGGGGGCCAGCGTGCGTCGTCGAGTCCGCAGACCCACAGCGCGTCGAAACTCATGCCGGCGCAGGTCTCGGCATCGATCACCAGCAGCGGTACGCGCAGTTCCTCGGATTCGAACAACACGCTCTGCGCCATCTCGCGCAGGAGCCCGGCCGCCTCGCCGGGCCCAAGGGCGCCCACGTAGTCGTCGCAGGCGCCGAACTCCGCGATCAGCCCCGCCCACCGGACGCTTGCCTGGTGCTCACTGCTGTCGAGATCCTCGCCGGGCCAGCCCAGTGCGGCCAGCAGGTCGAAGAACGCCCGCGCCCAGCGGTTCGGCAGCCAGGCCCGGGCCCATTCGCGCGACTGCTGCAGGGCCGCCTGCAGCGCGTCGGCGAGGGCCGGGCAATCGCGCTCCCCGGCCAGCCGTGCCAGGCGCTCGAGTCCGAGGTCGGCGGCTTCGTTGCGCCGGATGCGCGCATCGAGGCGGGCACGTGCGTCGGCTTCGGCCGTGGCACCGCGCAGGAACGGGCTGCGCAGCAGCCGGCTCGCGCGGCCCAGGTCCTGCCGGCCCGCGAATGCATCGACCGCATCGAGGGCCGCCGCGACGATCGCGCGACTTGCGAGTGCGCGTGCCGCCGCAAGCTCGAACGCCGCGGACTCGGGAGCCGGCCCGCCCGCCATGCTCGCCGCGGGCACCAGCACGCGTTCGATGGTTCGCCTCACCTCGTCCCGGCGCTGCGCGAGGTCGGGGACCACGATGGCGAGTCTCGCGGGCCCCCGGTCGAGGCGTTGCGCCGCCCAGCGGGCCGCGGTGGCGATTTCGTCGCGCCGGTCGGCGCACGGGACCCACGCACTCTCGCCACGGCGCGGCTCCGGTGGCACATCCACGACCTCGACACCGGCGGCGACCATGCGCGCCCGGAATTCCTCCTGGGCGGGCGTCAGCGCATCGAAGCCCACGAATTCGAGCCGCGAACCGGCGGCCCCGGCCGTGACGATGACCGGGGCGAGCGACGGGTCCAGCCAGCCCCTGGCGTCCAGCCATTCGCCGTACTTCGCCACCCAGCGGTCGAAGGCCTCCGCCTCGGGACTGCCCTCGCCAGCGAGCGCGGAGGACGGAATCCGGTACGCGTGCATGCGCTGCCAGGACCGGTAGGCAGCCCTTGCGACGCCGGCAGCGGACACCAGCGCAGCGGCCGAGGGGTCGCGCCGGACGATGCGTTCCCAGACCAGTTGCGCGGCGGTGGCAGGCAACCAGCGGCCGCAAAGGCGCCCGGCCTGCCGGTCCAGCTCGAACATGCGCTGGACCAGTTCGCTCCAGGTGACGATGTCCGGAGTGCGCCACACGTCGAGTCCGCGTGCAAGGCAGGACTCGTCGTGGCGCAGGTGCAGGTGATGCGCGAGGCGCCGGGTCGGCGTGACCCAGGTGGCCTCCTCGCGCTGGTCAGCCATCAGTGGTGGCCGGTCTTCTCGACCACGCGCAGCGCCGGATTTCCCCGCAACGATGGCTGCTCGCCCGCCGCGTAGCTCGCAAGCAGGTCTTCCATGCGCGCGAACACGTCGGCGATGAGCTGCCGCTCGGGCAGGTTCGTGATCCGGAAGTGATTGCGGTAGGGAACGTTGAAGCTCGACCCGGGCGCGACCAGTACGTGCTTGTGCTCGAGCAGGTCCAGCGCGAACTGCTGGTCGTCGAAGTCGGGCAGCTTCTCGGCCTGCACCCCGACGAACGCGTACATCGCTCCCATCGGCGGCGAGAGGTGCAGGAACCTGCTGCGGCCGACTGCTTCGATGATGGCCTGGCGCGACTCGTAGAGCCGTCCGCCGGGACTCACCAGTTCCCGGATGCTCTGGTAGCCGCCGAGCGCCGTCTGCACGGCCCACTGCCCCGGCACGTTGCTGCACAGGCGCAACGACGAGAGCAGTTCGAGCGCCGAGAGGTATTCCCGCGAGTGCTCGACGTCCCCCGAGAACACCGCCCAGCCGACACGGTAGCCGCAGGCGCGATAGACCTTGGACAGACCGCTCAGCGTGCCGCACAAGGTGTTCTGCACCAGGGTCGCCATCGGCACGAATTCCGCGCCGTCATAGGCCATCTGGTCGTAGATCTCGTCCGCGAGCACCAGCAGGTGGTACTTCTCGGCGATGTGCGCGATCTCCTCGAGCACGGCGCGCGGATAGACGGCGCCTGTCGGATTGTTCGGATTGATCACCACGATGGCGCGCGTGCGCTTGGTGATGAGCGCCTCGATCTCCTCCGGATTGGGGATGAAACCCCGTTCCGGCCGGCACGGATAGTGCACCGCGCGGCCCCGGTTCAGGTTCACGGCGGCCGTCCACAACGGATAGTCGGGGCTCGGCACCAGCACTTCCTCGTCCGCCGCGAGCAGCGCGCGCAGCGTGAGGTCGATGAGTTCGCTCACTCCGTTGCCGATGAACACGTCGTCCGCCGTCACGGCTCGCACGCCGCGCTCCTGCTGCTGCATCACCACGGCCTCGCGGGCCGGGAAGATGCCCTTCTGGTGGCTGTAGCCCTCGGCCAGGCGCAGGTTCTCGATCATGGCGAGGCGCATGGTCTCGGGCGTGCGGAAGCCGAAGGCCCCGGGGTTGCCGATGTTGAGCGAGACGATGTCGTGGCCGAGACGTTCCATCTCGTGGGCGCGCCGGGCCAGCCGGCCACGGATCTCGTAGCGTACGTTGGCGAGGCCGGGGCTCGGTCGGATCATTCGGGTGGGCATGGGAGGGACCTGCAATACCTGACCTCTGATTATGGACCGGGCGCCCCGACCGTGCACAGGACGCGCTTCACGCGATCACGTGGCGATCCCGCAGGCGTTGCAGGGCCGTGGCATCCAGTCCGAGGCGCTCGGCGAGGACCGCATCCGTGTCGGCCCCGAGCAACGGCGGGGCGTGCTCGTACTCGAGCGGGGTGCGCGAAAAACGGACGGGATTACGCACGCCGGGGGCGCGGCCGGCCAGCGGGTGCGGCAGGTCGAGGCGCATGCCACGGTGGCGCACCTGCGGCTCGTCGAAGACCTGCTCGAGGTCGTTGATCGGTCCGCAGGGCACCTGGGCCGCGCGGAGCGCTCGCAGCCACTCCCCGGTCGTGCGCTCGCGCATGCGCCGCTCGATCTCCGCCACCAGCGCCCGCCTGTTTGCAACTCGCTCGCCGTTGGTCGCATACCGTGTGTCGGCCGCGAGTCCGGGGCAACCCGCCACGTCGCAGTAGCGCGCGAACTGCGTGTCGTTGCCGATTGCCAGCATGAGGTAACCGTCGGCCGTGGCGAACGACTGGTAGGGAACGATGTTCGGGTGTGCCGTGCCCTGCCGTCGTGGCGGCTGTCCCGTCACGAGGTAATTCATGTTCTGGTTCGCGAGCCAGGCGACCTGGCTGTCGAGCAACGCGAGGTCGATGTACTGGCCTCGCCCGGATGCGTGCCGCTCGTGGAGCGCGGCGAGGATCGCCGAGACCGCATACATGCCGCACATCAGGTCGGCGACGGCGACGCCGACCTTCTGTGGCCCGGCCCCCGGCTCGCCATCCGGGACGCCGGTGAGGCTCATGAGCCCGCCCATGGCCTGGACCATCGCGTCGTAACCGGGGCCCGCGGCCTCGGGCCCGTCCTGCCCGAAGGCGGAGATCGACAGGTAGACGAGGCGTTGGTTGAACGGCTCGAGGTCGGCGTAGGCGAGGCCGTACTTCGCGAGGCCCCCGACCTTGAAGTTCTCGACCACGACGTCGGCACCGGCGGCGAGCCTGCGCACCAGCGCCTGGCCTTCCGGCGCCGCGAGGTCGATCGCCACCGAGCGCTTGCCGCGATTGGCCGCGAGGTAGTAGGCGGATTCGGCCGTCTCGCGGCCGGCGGTGTCCCTGAGGTAAGGCGGCCCCCACTTGCGCGTGTCGTCGCCGCCGCGCGGATGCTCGACCTTGATGACCTCCGCGCCGTAGTCAGCGAGCACCTGCGTGGCCCACGGGCCCGCGAGGATGCGGCTCAGGTCAAGGACGACGATCCCCCGCAGCGGACCCGCCATTCACAGGCCCAGGAACACGATTCCCAGCCCGCAGAGGCTGAGCGCGGCGCCGGCGAACGCATGGGAATAGCGCTCGGCGGTGTCGAGCGGCAGGAACGCGAGGCCGCGCTGGGCGAGGTAGACCACCGTCAGCATCGTGGCGAGGGTCGTGGCTCCGAACGCCATCACCACGGCCACCGTGCCCCACACGCTGTGCTGCGAGGCGGGGTACATCAGGATCGGGATCAGCGGTTCGCAGGGCCCGAGCACGAAGATCACGAACAACGCCCAGGGCGTGATGCTGCGTGCCTTGCGGGCATCCACGTGCGGGTGCAGGTGCCCTCCCTCGTGCCCATGTTCGTGCCGGTGCAGCGTGCCGTCGACGTGCACGTGCTGGTGCGTGTGCGGCCGCGATCGCCACGCCTTCTTGAGGCCCCAGGCGAGGTACGCAAGGCCGAATCCCGTCAGCAGCCAGGCCGCCACGTCGCCCCGCACGCCCTCGAGCCACTCGAGCTTGTACAGGGAGATGCCGACGGCGATGCCGACGGCGCCGATGACGACCGAGCCGAGCACGTGCCCCAGGCCGCAAAGGGAGGTGATCCAGAGCGTCTTGCGCGTGGTCCAGCCGCGCGCCGCCGACATCGCGACAAACGGCAGGTAGTGGTCCGGGCCCAGCAGGGTATGCACGAAGCCGATGGAGGCGGCGGTGAGGACTAGCAGTCCGAGGTCGACGGTCATGGCCGGTCCGAGCGTATGCAGAATTGCCGGAAAGGTAATCACAGCGTCAGTGGGCCGACAATCCCGGCAAAGACGTATGCCCGCGCGAGGGGCCGTCAGCCCGCCCCACGCCCCCTGGACCGTGCCCGGCCAGGGTCCGGCGGCGGCACCGCCGCGAGCAGTTCCCGCGTGTAGGGATGCCGTGGCCTTGCGAACAACTCCTCGCAGGCTGCCCGCTCGACGACCCGGCCCTGGCTCAGCACGGCCACCTCCCCGCACAGGTGCCGCACGACGGCAAGGTTGTGGCTGATGAACAGCAGCGCCATCCGGTGGCGCTCGGCCAGGTCGCGCAGCAGGTTCACGATCTGCGCCTGGACCGACACGTCGAGCGCGCTCACGGCCTCGTCGCAGATGAGGAGCCGGGGCCGGGCAATGGTGGCGCGTGCGATCGCCACGCGCTGGCACTGGCCACCGCTCAATTCGTGCGGATAGCGGCTGGCGAGTTCCGCGGCCAGCCCCACCTCCTCCAGGGCCGCCGCCACGCGCTCGCGGGCGACCTTGCGGTCCTTGACGCCCTCCAGCGCCTCGAGCGCCTCGGCCACGCTCGCGCCCGCATTCATGCGCGGATCGAGGCTGCCGAACGGATCCTGGAACACGACCTGCAGTTCGCGGCGCAGCTCGCGCATGCGCAGGCGATCGTCGTAATCCACCGGCCGTCCGCGCCACGCGACCTGGCCCGCCGCCAGCCGCACGAGTCCCAGGATCGCGCGCGCGAGCGTCGATTTGCCGCAGCCGGATTCGCCGACGATACCGAGCGAGCCACCCTCATGCAGTTCGAGGTCCACCTGCTGCAGCGCGTGGACAGGCTGCGCCGCAGACCACGGCGCGGCACGACGCGCGGGATAGTCGACGCTCAGGCCGCGCACCTGGAGCAGGGGCGCGCTCAAGCGCCCCACCCGTCCGGCAACGGTGCGTGACAGGCGACCGTGCGCAGGCCTCGAGCGCGCGACTCGGGATCGACGCGACGGCACAGGTCGCGGGCCTGCACGCAGCGTGGCTCGAACGCGCAGCCCGGACCGCGCTCGGACGGCCGCGGCGGCTGTCCCGGTATGCCGACCAGGCGTCGCACGGGCCCGGCTTCGATGCGCGGAACCGACTCGAGCAGCGCTGCCGTGTAGGGATGCGCGGGCGCGTTGAACAGGGCGTC
The DNA here is from genome assembly GCA_963778185.1 of uncultured Gammaproteobacteria bacterium. Classification (GTDB taxonomy): domain Bacteria; phylum Pseudomonadota; class Gammaproteobacteria; order Steroidobacterales; family Steroidobacteraceae; genus RPQJ01. Next base: position 192,585 of record CAVZTF010000001.1, read on the forward strand.
GACCGGCGCGCTCTCGACGATCCGTCCCGCGTACATCACTGCGACCCGGTCCGCGATGCCGGCCACGACGCCGAGGTCGTGGGTGACGAGCACGAGCGCGAGGCCGCGGCGGCGGAAGCCGCGGAGCACCTCGATCACCTGGGCCTGCACGGTGACGTCGAGGGCCGTGGTCGGCTCGTCCGCGACGAGCAGCGCCGGCCCGGTCATGAGCGCCATCGCGATCGCGACGCGCTGCTGCTGCCCGCCCGACAGCTCGTGCGGGTATTGCTCGAGGCGCGTCTCGGGATCCGGGATGCCGACGGATTCCAGCAACTCGATCGCTCGCTCGCGCGCCCGGGCAGGTTCCATCAGCCCGCGATCCGCCAGCACCTCGGTGAGTTGGCGTCCGATGCGCAGGTGCGGCGTGAGCGCGTTCATCGGGTCCTGGAAGACCATCCCGATGCGGATTCCGCGGACTGCCTCGAGCTCGGCTTCGGATGCACCCACGAGTTCCCGGCCCTCGAATCGCGCCGACCCGCTCGCACGGCCGTTCGCCGCGAGCAGCCCGAGGCAGGCGAGGAACGACTGGCTCTTGCCGGACCCCGACTCTCCCACCACGGCGAGGCACTCGCCGGCGCACACGGCGAAGGACACGCCCGTCACGACGCGCACCGGGCCCTCCTCCGTGTCGAAGTCGACGCGCAGGTCGTCGATCGCGAGCAGCGGGGCGGCGTCCATCTCAGCGCTGCCTCGGATCGAGCGCGTCACGCAGGCCGTCGCCCAGGAAGTTCAGGCACAGCAGCAGCAGCGCCAGCACGGCCGACGGTACCAGCAGCTGCCACGGCGCGGTTTCCATTTCCGTGGCGCCCTCGGCCACCAGGCGGCCGAGGCTCGTGAGCGGTTCCTGCACGCCGAGCCCGAGGAAGCTCAGGAAGCTCTCGAAGAGGATCACCTGCGGCACGGTCAGGGTCGCGTACACGACCACGACGCCGAGCACGTTGGGAATGATGTGCCGGACGATGATGCGGTGCGCCGGCAGGCCGAGCGTGACCGCCGCGTCCACGAACGCCCGGTGGCGCAGCGCGAGCGCCTGGCCGCGCACGATGCGCGCCATCGTGAGCCAGCCGACCGCGCCGATCGCGAGGAAGATGAGGAACAGGCTGCGGCCGAACACCACCGTCAGGATGATGACGAAGAACATGTAGGGCAGCGCGTACAGCACGTCGACGAAGCGCATCATCCAGCCGTCGGCCCGGCCGCCGAGGTAACCGGCCGTGGCGCCCCACGCGACACCGATCACCAGGCTCACGGCCGTGGCGAGGAGCGCCACCAGCAGCGAAACCTGCGTGCCGCGCCACACGCGCACGAACAGGTCGCGGCCGTTGCTGTCGGTGCCGAACCAGTGGCCGTTCGCCAAGTCGGGCGGCGTGGTGAGCGGGCTCAGCGACCAGTCGACCTGGTCAAGCGGGTAGGCGCTCAGCAAGGGGCCGATGAGCGACACGAGCAGCAGGAGGCCGAGCACGGCCATGGCCGCGACAGCGGCCCGGTTGCGCCGCAGGCGCCGCCAGGCGTCGCTCCACAGGCTGCGGGCGCCCTCAGCCATGCCGGATCCTCGGGTCGAGCCAGCCGTACAGCAGGTCCACCAGCAGGTTCAGCACGAGCACGAGCGCGGCATAGAAGATCACCATGCCCATGACGAGCGTGTAGTCGCGATTGATCGCGCCCTGGACGAAATAACGTCCGACGCCCGGCAGGCCAAAGACCTGCTCCACGACCAGCGAGCCGGTCAGCAGCCCCGCGGCGGCGGGCCCGAGGAAACTCACCACCGGCAACAACGTCGGTTTCAGGGCATGGCGCCGGAGGATCGCGGCCGTGCCGAGCCCCTTGGCGCGTGCCGTGCGGATGTACGGCGCCTGCAGCACCTCGAGCAGGCTCCCGCGCGTCAGGCGCGCCACGTAGGCGACGAAAGGCAAGGCGAGCGTGACGACGGGCAGCACCATGTGCCGCACGCTGCCCGGTTCCCAGCCCGCCACCGGCAGCCAGCCGAGGCCGATGCCGAAGGCGAGCGCGAGTACGGGTGCCACGACGAAATTTGGCACGGCGATGCCAGCGAGCGCAACGCCCATCACGGCGTGATCGACCCAGCCGTTCTGCCTGCGCGCCGCCAGCAGCCCGAGCGGCACTCCGAGGCCGAGAGCAGCGAGCAGCGCTGCCGCGCCGATCGTCAGCGTGACCGGCAGGCCGCGCGCGATCAGCTCGGCGACGGTGAAGTCCTTCATCTTGAACGACGGTCCGAGGTCGGCATGCAGCAGCCCGGCAAGGTACCGGCCGTACTGAACGTGGATGGGCTGGTCGAGCCCGTAGGCGGCCTGGAGATTGGCGGTGATTTCCGCCGGGACAGCCTGCTCCTCGTCGAACGGCCCGCCGGGCGCGAGCCGCATCAGGAAGAACGCTGCCGTCACGATCAGGAACAGCGTCGGCACGAGCCCGAGCAGCCGCCCGAACGCGTAGCCGAGCATTCCTGCGGCCGGCGGGCGGGCGGCGCGTCCCGTCACTTGGCCGCCGCCCAGCCCAGCCGGCGCTTGAACTCGTCCTCGTCGATCACCGACACACCGAGTTCCTGCGCCTTGCGCAGCTTCGAGCCCGCCTCGGCGCCGACCACGAGCAGCGTAGTCTTGCGCGAGACCGAATCCGTGACGATGGCGCCGGCGGCGCGCGCGGCGGAACGTGCCTCGTCGCGGGTCATGGACGCGAGCGTTCCGGTGATGACGACGACCTCGTCCTCCAGCGGCCCGCCGGACGCACTGCGCGTCCGCTGGCCCTCCGGCCAGGACACGCCGTGCCGGCGCAACTCGGCGATCACCTCGCGGTTGCGGGGTTCGGCGAAGAAGTCGTGCAGGTGCGCCGCGACCACGGGGCCCACGTCGCGCACCTGCTGGATTTCCTCGAGATCGGCCGATTCAAGCGGCGCGAGGCTGCCGAAGTGCTCCGCCAGCGCGAGCGCCGTCGCTTCGCCCACGTCGCGGATGCCGAGCGCGAACAGGAAACGCGCGAGCGTCGTGTGCTTGCTGCGCTCGAGCGCCGCAACGAGGTTCGCGGCCGACTTCCCGCCCATGCGCTCGAGTCCCGCCAGCTCCTCCGCCGTGAGCGTGTAGAGGTCGGCCGGCGTCGTGACGCGACCGGCGTCGACGAGTTGCTCGACGAGCTTGTCGCCCAGTCCGTCGACATCCATGGCGCGACGCGACGCGAAGTGGCGGATCGCCTCGCGGCGCTGCGCCTGGCAGACGAGTCCGCCGGTGCAGCGCGCCACCGCCTCTCCCTCGGCGCGCGTCACGTGCGATCCGCACACCGGGCAGCGCGCCGGCAGTTCCACGGCGCGCGCGTCGCGCGGGCGCAGGTCCGCGATCACGCGCACGACTTCCGGGATCACGTCGCCCGCGCGGCGCACCACCACCGTGTCGCCGATGCGCACGTCCTTGCGCGCGAGCTCGTCCATGTTGTGCAGCGTTACGTTGCTCACCGTCACCCCGCCAACGAACACGGGCTCGAGCCGGGCGACGGGGGTGAGCGCCCCCGTGCGGCCGACCTGGAACTCGACGTCGCGGACCGTCGTCGTCTCCTCCTGCGCCGGAAACTTGTGCGCAAGCGCCCAGCGTGGTGCGCGGGCGACGTAGCCAAGGTCGCGTTGCCAGTCCAGGCGGTCGACCTTGTAGACGACGCCGTCGATGTCGTAGCCGAGCTGGTCGCGGCGCTGGCCGATCCGCTCGTAGTAGCCGAGGCAGCCGGGTGCACCGGGCACGACGGCGATCTGCGGGCAGGTCCTGAGGCCGAACGCTCGCAGCGCAGCGAGCACTTCGCTGTGGCGGCGTGGCATCGTCCAGCCGTCGATGGCCCCGAGGCCGTAGAAGTAGAGATCGAGCGAGCGGCTGGCCGTGATACGCGGATCGAGCTGCCGCAGGCTGCCGGCGGCGGCGTTGCGGGGGTTGACGAAGGTCTTGCCGCCCTGCTCGGCCGCGCGCCGGTTCAACTGCTCGAAGGACCTGCGCGTCATGAACACTTCGCCACGCACCTCGAGCACCCCGGGCAGGGCCCGCCCGCGCAGCGTGAGCGGCACCGAGCGGATCGTGCGGACGTTGGCGAGGACGTCCTCGCCCCGCGTGCCGTCGCCCCGCGTCGCTGCCTGGACGAGCCGGCCCTTCTCGTAGCGCACGCTGATGGCGAGCCCGTCGATCTTCGGTTCCGCGGAGTATTCGATCACCTCCACGTCGAGGCGCTCGCGCGCGCGGCGGTCGAAATCGAGCACGTCCTGCTCACTGAAGCCGTTCTCCAGCGACAGCATCGGCGCGGCGTGCACGACCTCGGCGAACTGGCGGTCGCCCTGCCCGCCCACGCGCTGCGTCGGGGAGTCGGGCGTGACGAGGTCGGGATGCGCGGCCTCCAGCGACACGAGCTCGCGCATCAACGCGTCGTAGCGAGCGTCGGAGACTTCGGGGTCGTCGAGGATGTAGTAGCGGAAGTCGTGGTGCTCGATCTGCTCGCGCAGCTCGCGAATGCGTCTTGCGTCGTCGCGGGCGCCCATGGCCGCGGGCCGTCAGTGTCCCGGGTGCGCGTGATGGGCGCGATCGAAGTCCAGCATCTCCTCGCGCAGGGTCGCGACGCGCTGCATGCTCAGGGACACGCCGCGGTCGTCCTGCAGGCCACCGCCGAGCCGCCCGGCCAGCGAGTGCGCGGTCGCCACCAGTTCCTCGAACGCCTGCTGGGCCGGCACCGGGCCGGGCAGCACGGCAAAGAGCGCGATGCCGGGATAGACGTCCCCCGACATCGTCCGCGGGTCGAAGGTTCCGGGCTCGACGAGGCTCGCCATGCTGAAGATCGGTCGCCCGGATGGATCGAGGCGGTGGAAGATGCCGTAGCGGCCGAACTCCATCCCCTCGGCCAACACGGCCTCGTGCAGCCGCGAGCCTTCGAAGCGCTCGGGAGGGCGCGCCGTGACCCGCACGGCGACGATTCGTTGCGACCGCGTCGCCGGCGTCTCATCGATCGTCGGTTCTTCGGGCGCCGGGACCTCGGGCTCGATGTCCCGCGTGAACGTGGGCTCGCGGCGTGGTGTGGCGTGGCCCAGCGCGGGTGGTCGCTCGTCATCGAGGTGCACCTGTGGTTCGACGCGGGCGCTCGCCGGCGGCATCGCGGCCGGAGCGACCGGTGCCACCGGGAGGGACGGGGCGAGCGGAGCCGACTCGATCCGCGTGGGATGCTCGACGTCGGGAGCGGCGGAGCGGCGGCGCGCTCGCGTGCCCCACAGGTACAGCCCAGCCAGCATCAGGACGCCGGCGCCGAGCAATATCCAGCGCAGTTCGGTCATGGGCCCTCGTCAGCTCGCCGCCATGCGCATGGCTTCCTCGACGTCCACCGCGACCAGGCGCGACACGCCCGGTTCGTTCATCGTCACGCCGAGCAGCTGGTTGGCGAGTTCCATCGTCGACTTGTTGTGCGTGACGAAGATGAACTGCACGCGGCTCGACATCTCGCGCACGATGTCGCAGAAGCGGCCGACGTTGTTCTCGTCGAGCGGGGCGTCCACCTCGTCGAGCAGGCAGAACGGCGCCGGATTCAGCTCGAAGATCGAGAAGACGAGTGCCACGGCAGTGAGCGCCTTCTCGCCGCCCGACAACTGGCTGATCGAGCTGTTCCGCTTGCCCGGGGGGCGCGCCATGATCGCCACGCCCGACTCGAGCACGTCCTCGCCGACGAGTTCGAGATAGGCGTGTCCGCCGCCGAACAGGCGCGGGAACTTGTCCTTCAAGCCGGCATTGACCCGGTCGAAGGTGTCCTGGAACCGGCTGCGCGTCTCGCGGTCGATCTTGCGCATCGCGTCCTCGAGCGTCGTGAGCGCGTCGGTGAGGTCGGCGAACTGGCGGTCGAGGTACTCCTTGCGCTCCGACTGCTCGCGGAACTCGTCGATGGCCGCGAGGTTCACCTGGCCGAGTCGCTCGATCTTCTCGCCGGCCTCGGCCAGGCGCTGCTCCCACGCGGTGACGTTGGCGTCCTCGACCAGGGCTGCCGTCACCTCGCCGAGCTCGAGCCGGGTCGCGACGAACTGCTCGAGCAGCGACTCGCGCCGCACCTTGAGCTCCTGTACCGAGAACTTGACGTTCTCGAGCAGGTCTCGCGCATCCTGCACCACCGACTCGGCGCCCAGGCGTCGCTCGTCGAGCTCGCGCAGGCTGGCATCGAGCGTCTCCATCTCGCGGCGTGCAGCGGCGAGTTCCTGTTCGACCGCGACGCGGTCCTGGAGCGCCCGCTCGAGCACCCCCTTCAATTCACCCTCCACGCTCGCGCCCGACTCGAGCTGCGCATCGAGGTCGGCACGGCGAGAGGCGAACTGCGCAATCTGTCCGTCGAGGCGTGCAAGGCCCGCGAGCAGCGACTGGTGGCTGGTGCGGCGCGACTCGACGTGGATCGCAGCCTCGCGGGCCGCCGTGCGATGCTGCTCGGCGCCGGTCCTCGCGTCCGCGAGGTGCTGGCGCAGCAGGTCGCGCTCGGACTCGAGGGCGCGGCGTCGCTCCTCGAGCTCGGCCATCGCGTCGACGGCCTCCTCCAGCCTCGCGCGGGTGGAACGATTGCCGGCGTTCGCAGTCTCGAGCGCGCCCTCGAGCTCCGCGAGTTCGCCCGCGAGCTGCTGCATGCGGGCGCTGCGCTGCTCGGCACGGGCCCGCAGGCCGTCGAGCTGCGATCGCAGGTTCATGTGCTCCGCGCTACCGCGCGACAGCTGGGACTGCTCGTCCGCGATGCGGTCCTCGATGTCCCGCACGCGGCTCCTGAGCGCCTCGAGTTCCTCGTCGAGCCCGCCCAGGCGCGCCTGCTGCTGCTCGAGCCCGGCGCGTTGCCGGCGCAGCTCCTGCTCGCGCTCGATGACGCCTTCGTGCGCGTCGCGGTCGCGGCTCACGCGCAACCAGTCCGGGCCGATCCAGATTCCCTGCTGCGTGATCACCGACTGGCCGGCGCGCAGCTTCGGCCGCGCGGCGAGCGCATCGGCGAGCGTCTCCGTCGCGAGGATCCCTTCGAGCAACGCATCGAGGCCGGACGGCCCCTGCACGCGCGCGCGCAGCCCCTCGAGGCCGTGGCCGGAGGCCGCCGGCCCCTCGCTGCCCGCGAAGAACGTCACCGTGCCCGACGACAGGCTCTCGAGCATGCCCGCGACGTCATCGATGGAGTCGACGCACACCGCCTCGAGATAGGAGCCGAGCACCGTCTCGACCGCCCGCTCCCAGCCCGCGTCCACCGACAGCTGCTGCGCGAGGCGCGGCTGGCGCTCCAGTCCCCGCGACTGCAACCAGTCCACCACCTTGCCCTGCCCCTGGCCCAGCGCGGCGCGCTGCAGGGCCTCGAGGGAGACGATGCGGCCTTCCACGTCCTGGGTCTCGCGCCGGGCGGCCTGCGCCGCCTCGGCGAGCTCGCGCTCGCGTGTGCGCTCGCTCTGCAATGACACGCGCAGCTGCTCGACGCGCTGCCGAGTCTCGTCGAGGCCGGCCCGCGCGGACGCCTCGGAACGCTCGATCTCGGCCAGGGTCGCCGCGACATCCGCCGCCCTCAACGTGCCGTGCTCCTGCCCGGCCCGCTCCCGTTGCGCCATCAGGCGACGCAGCTGGTTGTCCATCTCCTCCAGGCGCGCCCGCTCGGCCTCGGCCGACGACGAGGCGGAGCGCAGCGACTGGTTGAACCCCTCCCAACGCTCCTGCCATTCCTGCATCGCGGATTCCGCCGTCGCGAGACTGGCGATGGCGGCCTCCTCGGCAGCGCGCGCCGTCTCGAGGCCCGGACCGAGCTCCGCCAGCGCGGCCTCGAGCGCCGCGGCCTGCTCGAGGTCCCGCACGCGGTGCGCGCCGGCTTCCTGCAGGCCGTTGCCGACCTGCTCGAGTTCCTGGCGCTGGCGGCTGCGGATTTCGCGTGCGTGATCGATCGCCTGCTCGGTGCGCGAGATCTCCGCGCCGACCTGGTAGTACCGTCCCTGGACCTCGGAGAGTACCTGTGCGCGGGCGTCGTGTTCCTGGCGCGCCCGTTCGATGGACGCCTCGATCGAGCGCTGCCCGGCGAGCGCGGCCTGCAGCGCGAGGTCGCGCTCGGACAGGATCGCCTGGCGGGCACCGGCCTCGGATTCGACCTCGCGCAGTCGCAGCGCGAGCAGCTCCGCGTGCAGCTGGCGTTCGTCCTGCTTGAGCGCCTGGTAGCGCCGCGCGGTCGCGGCCTGGCGCTGCAGGTGGCGCAGCTGCTTCTCGACTTCGTCGCGCAGGTCGGAGAGGCGCGCGAGGTTCTCGCGCGTGTGGCCGATGCGACTTTCGGTTTCGCGCCGCCGTTCCTTGTAGCGCGAGATGCCGGCCGCCTCCTCGAGGAATGCGCGCATCTCGTCGGCCTTGGCCTCGATGACGCGTGAGATCATGTTCTGCTCGATGATCGCGTAGCTGCGGGAACCGAGGCCCGTGCCGAGGAACAGCTGCGTGATGTCCTTGCGGCGGCAGCGCACTCCGTTCAGGAAATACGACGAGGTGCCGTCGCGGGACACCACGCGCTTCAGCGAGACCTCGGCGTAGCTCGCGTACTCGCCGCCGAGCTTGCCGTCGGAATTGTCGAAGACGAGCTCGACCGACGCGTTGCCGACGGGCTTGCGCGAACTCGAGCCGTTGAAGATCACGTCGGCCATCGAGTCGCCGCGCAGGTGCTTCGCCGAAATCTCGCCCATCACCCAGCGTACCGCGTCGATGATGTTCGACTTGCCGCAGCCGTTCGGGCCGACCACGCCCACCAGGCTGCTCGGGAAGCTGATCGCCGTGGGATCCACGAAGGACTTGAATCCGGCCAGCTTGATCTTGGTCAGGCGCATCATTCACCCGCGGGAGGGGGGCAGGAAGGAGAAGCGCGGAGTTTAAAAGAAAGTGACCCGCCTCACAGCACTGCGAAAGCCCACGAGGCCGCTCGGGCAGTGCCCGGACCCGGCCGTTGCAGACGGGTGGACCGCGGGCGCTCGGTCTGTATAATCCCGCGTCCTTCGCTGTGTCCCCGGAGTCCGAGATGCCTGTAAAGAAGCCGTCTGGCAAGCCGACCGCGGCCAGGAAGACAGTTTCTGCCAAGCCCGCGGCCAAGCCCGCGGCCAAGCCCGCGGCCAAGCCGGCCGTCAAGCCTGCGGCCAGGGCCGCGGCCAAGGCCAAGGTGGTGCCGCGCAAGGCCGCCGCTCCGAAGGCTCCGGCGGCCAGGCCCGCCGTCAAGACCGTGCATCGGGCCAGGCCCGCGGCCCCGGTCAAGCTGGTCGCGAAGCCGACGACGGCGCAGGACGAACCCGAGGCTCTCGAGGCCGGGGCGAGCCTGCTGTCCGGCCCGCGCAACGTCCAGCCGTACGTCTCTCGCAAGGGCGAGGAGTACATGAGCAAGGAGCAGCTCGAGCATTTCCGCACGATCCTGAGCAGCTGGAAGCGGGACCTGATGCAGGAAGTGGACCGAACGATGCTCCACATGAAGGACGAGGCGTCCAATTTCCCCGACCCGAACGACCGCGCCACGCAGGAGTCCGAGTTCAGCCTGGAACTGCGCACGCGCGACCGCGAGCGCAAGCTGATCCGCAAGATCGACGAGGCGCTGAAGCGCATCGAGGACGGCAGCTACGGTTTCTGCCTCGAAACCGGTGAGCCGATCGGAGTGAAGCGCCTCGAGGCCCGCCCGGTCGCGACCCTGAGCGTCGAGGCGCAGGAACGCCGTGAGCGACGCGAGAAGCAGTTCGGCGACCGCGACGACTATCGCTGAGCCCGCACGCCCCTACCGGGGGCGCTTTGCGCCCTCGCCGAGCGGTTCCCTCCATTTCGGCTCCCTGGTGGCGGCCGTTGCGAGCTACCTCGACGCCCGCGCCCACCGCGGCGAGTGGCTGGTCCGCATCGAGGACCTCGATCCGCCCCGCGAGCGACCCGGTGCCGCGGACTCCATCCTGCACGACCTCGACCGGCTGGGCTTGCACTGGGACGGCACCGTGCTGCGCCAGAGCTCCCGGGCGGGGGCCTACCAGGAGGCGATCGACCGTCTGCTGGCAGCACGCCTGCTGCGCCGCTGTACCTGCTCACGCTCGGCGCTCGCCGCCCTGCCCGGGAACCGGGACCGTCCGCCGGACGAGGACCTCTACCACCCGCCGGAGTGCGTCGGCGCCCCCGAGGGGTTCACCGGCAGCCACGCATTGCGTTTCCGGGCACCGGACAGGGTGGTCGAGTTCATCGACCGTGCCCAGGGCCCGCAGTCGGCCAACGTGGCGCAGGCCAACGGGGACTTCGTGCTACGGAGGCGTGACGGGCTCCATGCCTACCAGCTGGCCGTCGTCGTCGACGACGCGCACCAGGGCATTCTGGACATAGTCCGGGGTGTAGACCTGCTGGAAAGCACCCCGCGGCAGATCCTGCTGCAGGAGGCACTCGGCTTATCGCGACCTGCGTACATGCATGTCCCACTTGCCGTGGACGAACGTGGCCGTAAGCTCTCGAAGTCGGCCGATGCCCCCGTGCTGGCCGAGGCCGCCCCGGGAGCACAACTCACGGCGGTCCTCGACTTCCTCGGTCAGGAGCCGCCGGCCGGCTTGCGGCGCGCGACGGCCGCGGAAGTCCTGCAATGGGGCCAGGCGCACTGGGGCCCGGAGCGGTTTGCAGGCGTGATGCGGCGGAAGATCTAAGGACCACAGCCCATGACGACGAAGGCGAAGACGAAGCGAGCGCGCGGTGCCGGACCGGACGGCGGCAAGGCGGGCCCGCGGGTCATCCGCAAGTATCCGAACCGCCGGCTCTACGACACGGTCGAGAGCCGCTACGTCACCCTGAACGACATCCGCCGGCTGGTGGTCGAGCGGGTGGACTTCGTCGTGCTGGAGCGCAAGACGCAGCAGGACATCACGCGCAGCATCCTGCTGCAGGTGATCGCCGAACAGGAAGGCGCGGGCGAGGCGCTGATGAGCCGCGACTTCCTCTCGCAGGTCATCCGCACCTACGGCAGCGGACTGCACGACTTCGTCGGGCGCTACCTCGACGAGAGCATCCAGCTCTTCGCGCGCGAGCAGCGCGAGATCCGCGACCGCTTCAAGAGCGTGGTCGGCATCGACCCGCTCGAGACCGTGACCGCGGTCGCGCAGAAGAACTACCAGCGCTGGAAGGCGCTGCAGGAGGAAGTCTTCAGTCGCCTGCCCCGTCCGTGGGGCCGCGACGAGAAGGATTAAGCCTCGACGTTGCGCATCGACAGGCGCACTCGCCCCTGGCGGTCGACCTCGAGCACCTTTACGCGCACGACGTCGCCTTCCTTGAGCTTGTCGCTCACGCGCTCGACGCGTTCCTCGGAAATCTGCGAGATGTGCACCAGGCCGTCCTTGCCCGGCAGGATCTGCACGAACGCTCCGAAGTCCATCAGGCGCACGACCTTGCCCTCGTAGACCGCGCCGACCTCGACCTCGGAGGTGATCAGCTCGATGCGCTTCTGCGCCTCGCGACCGGCCGCGCCGTTCACCGAGGCGATCTTGACGGTGCCGTCGTTCTCGATGTCGATGGTGGCGCCGGTCTCCTCGGTGATGCCGCGGATGACCGCGCCGCCCTTGCCGATGACCTCGCGGATCTTCTCGGGGTCGATCTTCATCGTGATGATGGTGGGCGCCCACTCGGACATCTTGGGCCGCGCCTCGGTGATGACCTTGTTCATCTCGCCGAGGATGTGCAGCCGCGCGGCAAGCGCACGGTCGAGGGCGACCTTCATGATTTCCCTGGTGATGCCCTCGATCTTGATGTCCATCTGCAGGGCGGTGACGCCCGTGGCGCTGCCGGCGACCTTGAAGTCCATGTCGCCGAGGTGATCCTCGTCGCCGAGGATGTCGGTGAGAACCTCGAACTTGCCGTCCTCGAGCACGAGGCCCATGGCCACGCCCGCCACCGGCGCCGTGATCGGCACGCCCGCGTCCATCAGCGCGAGGCTGGTGCCGCAGACCGAGGCCATCGAGCTCGAACCGTTGGACTCGAGGATCTCGGAGACCACGCGAATGATGTAGGGGAAGCTGCCCATCTCGGGCATCACGGCGCTGACGCCGCGGCGCGCGAGGTTGCCGTGGCCGATCTCGCGGCGCTTCGGCGAGCCCATCATGCCCGTCTCGCCCACCGAGAACGGCGGGAAGTTGTAGTGCATCATGAACGGTTCCTTGCGCTCGCCCGCGAGCGCATCGATGATCTGCGCGTCGCGGCCGGTGCCGAGCGTGGTCGTCACGAGCGCCTGCGTCTCGCCGCGCGTGAAGAGCGCCGAGCCGTGGGTGCGGGGCAGCACGCCGGTCTGCACCGTAATCTTGCGCACGGTGTTCATGTCACGGCCGTCGATGCGCGGCTCGCCCGCGAGGATGCGGCGGCGCACGAGGTTGTACTCGAGGCGGCCGATCTCGTCAGTCACCTTGCGGGGCGTGAACTTCGGCGCATCGCCCGAGGCCAGCGCCTCGACCGCGGCCTTCTTGATCTCGCCGATGCGCGTGTAGCGCGCCTGCTTCTCGATGATCGAGTAGGCCTTGGCGAGCTCCGCCTCGGCCAGCGCGGCCACGGCCTTGACGAGGTCCTCGTCCAGGGCGGGCGGCGCCCAGTCCCAGGCCGGCTTGCCCGCCTCGGCGGCGAGTTCCTTGATGGCCTTGATCGCGACCTGCATCTGCTCGTGGCCGAACACCACGGCGCCGAGCATCACGTCCTCGGGCAGCATCTTCGCCTCGGACTCGACCATCAGCACCGCGTCGGCGGTGCCGGCCACGACGAGGTCCAGCTTGCAGGTCTGCAGGTCCTTGTGCGGTGGGTTCAGCAGGTACTGGCCGTCACGGTAGCCGACCCTGGCGGCGCCGATCGGGCCGCGAAACGGGATGCCGGAGAGCGCGAGCGCCGCGGAGGCGCCAAGCATCGCCGGGATGTCGGAGTCGATCTCCGGGTCGAGCGAGACGACCGTCGCCACGACCTGCACCTCGTTGTAGAACCCGTCCGGGAACAGCGGGCGGATCGGGCGGTCGATCAGGCGGGAGGTGAGCGTCTCCTTCTCGGAGGGCCGGCCCTCGCGCTTGAAGAAGCCGCCGGGGATGCGGCCGGCCGCGTACGTCTTCTCGACGTAGTTGACGGTGAGCGGGAAGAAATCCTTGTTGGCGTCGGCGGCCTTGCGGCCGACGGCGGTCACGAGGACGACGGTGTCGCCCATGCAGACGAGGCACGAGCCGTCGGCCTGGCGGGCGAGACGCCCGGTCTCGAGCGTTACGGAGTGCGGACCATACTGAAATGACTTTTTGTGGACGTTCACGATTGTGTCCAGTGCTGCGAGAGCGTGGGGATGGCGGAAAAGAATGCGGCCCGCGATGCGGGCCGGATTCTGGGTCGGTCAGCGGCGCAGGCCGAGTCGGGCGACGACGTCCTGGTAACGCGCCACGTCAGTCTCCTTGAGGTAATCGAGGAGCTTGCGACGCTGCGTGACGAGCTTCAGGAGCCCGCGACGCGAGGCGTGGTCGCGCTTGTGCGCGGTGAAGTGTTCGCCGAGTTCGTTGATGCGCGCGGAAAGGAGTGCGATCTGGACTTCCGGTGAACCGGTGTCCGTCGCGTTGCGGCGGTAACCGCCGACGATCTCGCTCTTGCGCTCGGTGGACAGTGCCATCGTTGAGTGTCCTCGAAACCTTTGTGTATGCCCTTGTACTGAGCCGCGCATTTTACCCGGCAAGCGGCTGATTTCTCAAGCGGTTCCTGTGTCCTCGTCGGGGCCGCCCGGAACGAACAGTCGCACGGTGCGGGCACGGCGATCCGCGCCGATCGCGACGATGCCGAGGAAGCCGCCGTCCGGGTCATAGGCCGCGACCCGTGGCGCTGGCTCGGTTCCCGGCGGGATCTCGATTACGCGTCCCTGGCACAGGTGCGCGGCGTCGAGGGCCGACAGGTCGATCCGGGGCAGGCTGCGGAAGGCCACGTCGACCGGCAGCAGCCACGCCGGCGGGCTACCCCGGGGTTCCGCGGCCTCCCAGCGCTCGATGTCCTCCAGGCTCACCATGGTATCGCCCGCGAAGGGCTCGACCCACAGCCTGCGCAGGGCCGCGAGGTGCCCCAGGGTCCCGAGCCGCCGGGCGATTTCCTCGCCGAGCACCCGGACGTAGGTTCCCTTGGAACACTCGACCTCGAATTCGATCGCGTCTGGCGCGAGGTGCTTCAGTTCGATGCGAATGATCGTGATGGGGCGCGGTGGCCGCGGCACGACCTCCCCGCGCCGGGCCAGCTCGTACAGGGGGCGGCCCTGGTGCTTGAGCGCCGAGTACATGGGCGGCACCTGGGTGCCCGGGCCGACCAGTGCCTCGAGTACGCCCAGGACCTGTGCACGATCGAGCACGGGTACCGGGCGCTCCTGCACGACCGAGCCCTCGGCATCGCCGGTGTCGGTGGCGGCCCCGAGCCTCACGCAGGCGCGATAGGCCTTCGCCGAGCCCAGCAGCGAGCCACTCGCCTTGGTGGCCTGCCCGAAGCACAGCGGCAGCATGCCGGTCGCCATGGGATCGAGGGTGCCGGCGTGGCCGGCCTTGGCCGCCTGCAGCAGGCGGCGCACACGCTGCAGGGCCTGGGTGGAACTCGCGCCGGCGGGCTTGTCGAGCAGCACGATGCCGTCGACCCGGCGCCACGTCCGGCGCTGGCCTGGACCGGTGCCCCTCACTTGTCCTCTTCGCCCGGACCCTCGCCGTCGTCGCCGTGCCGGGACTGGTCGTCGCGCACCGCGCGCGTGATGAGGCTGTCGAGGCGGTGGCCGCGCTCGAGTTCCTCGTCGGGCTGGAAATGGATGTGCGGGGCGATCCGCAGGCGCAGGGCCCGACCGAGCGGACCGCGCAGGTAGCGGGCCGCCTCCTCGAGGATCTCGAGCTGCCCGGGGTCGTGCGAGTCACCGGTCAGCAGCTCGAAATAGACCCAGGCGTGCGACAGGTCGGGCGACATGCGCACGTGCGTGATCGTCACCGGCTTCAGGCGCGGGTCGCGCACCTCGCGACGCAGCATCTCGGCCAGCGTTCGCTGCACCTGCTCGGCGACGCGCCGGGCGCGCGGGACTTCACGCGGCATGGGGGCTCGTCACGCGCTGCGCGCGACCTCCACCCTTGCGAAGCACTCGACCTGGTCGCCCGCCCGGATGTCGTTGTACTTCACCACGCCGATGCCGCACTCGGTACCGGCCCGCACCTCGCCCACGTCGTCCTTGAAACGGCGCAGCGAATCGAGCTCGCCCTGGTGGATCACCACGTTGTCGCGCAGCACGCGCACGGGGTTGCCGCGCTTGATGACGCCCTCGACGACCAGGCAACCGGCCACGGTGCCGAACTTGCTCGAGCGGAACACCTCGCGCACCTCGGCGAGGCCGACGATCTGCTCCTTGATCTCGGGCTTCAGCATGCCTGACATCGCGAGCTTAACGTCGTCGATCGCCTCGTAGATGATGCTGTAGTAGCGCACGTCCACGCCCGAGTCCTTCATGGCGTTGCGTGCCGCCGCGTCCGCGCGGACGTTGAAGCCGATGACGCGGGCGTTGGAGGCTGCGGCCAGGGTCACGTCCGACTCCGTGATGCCGCCCACGCCGCTCGCGATGACCTTGACCGCCACCTCGTCGGTGCCGAGCTTCGAGAGCGAGTCGCGCAGCGCCTCGGCGCTGCCCTGCACGTCCGCCTTGACGATGATCTGGATGGCGGCGCCCGCCTGCTCCGCCAGCTGCGAGAAGACGTCCTCGGCCTTCTTCGTGGCGCCGGCGAGCCGCACGTCCCGGTACTTGCCCTGGCGGTAGAGGGCGACCTCGCGGGCCTTGCGCTCGCTCTCCACCACGAGCATGTCGTCGCCGGCGTTCGGCGCGTCCGACAGCCCGAGCACGGCCACCGGCACCGAGGGACCCGCCGACTGCACCTGCTTGCCGGTGGCGTCGAAGAGCGCGCGCACGCGGCCGAATTCCTGGCCGGCGATGATCGGGTCGCCCGTGCGCATCGTGCCGCGCTTGACGAGCACCGTGGCCACGGCGCCGCGGCCCTTCTCGATGCTGGACTCGAGCACCACGCCGACGGCGGGGCCCTCGTGTGGAGACTTGAGGTCGAGCACCTCGGCCTGCAGCAGGATGCTCTCGAGCAGCTGGTCGACGCCGGCGCCGGTGCGCGCCGACACGTTGACGAACATCGTGTCGCCGCCCCATTCCTCGGGGATCACGTTCTGCTTGCCGAGGTCGTTGCGCACTCGATCCGGGTCGGCATCGTGCTTGTCGATCTTGTTGACCGCGACGACCATCGCGACGTTCGCCGCGCGGGCATGCTGGATCGCCTCGATCGTCTGCGGCATGACGCCGTCGTCCGCCGCGACCACCAGCACCACGATGTCGGTCACGTGGGCGCCGCGGGCGCGCATCGCCGTGAAGGCCGCGTGGCCGGGGGTGTCGATGAACGTGATCGAGCCCTTGGCGGTGTCGACCTGGTAGGCGCCGATGTGCTGCGTGATGCCGCCCGCCTCGCCCGCCGCGACCTTGGCGCGGCGGATGTAGTCGAGCAGCGAGGTCTTGCCATGGTCGACGTGGCCCATGATGGTCACGACCGGCGGGCGCGGCAGCAGTTCGAGCTCGCCCGTCTTGGTCTGCAACGTCTCCTCGAGCGCGTCCTCCTTGAGTCGCACCGCGGTGTGGCCGAACTCCTCGACCACCAGCTGGGCCGTGTCCTGGTCGATGGGCTGGTTGATGGTGGCCATCACGCCCATCTTCATCATCGTCTTGATCACCTCGTTGGCCTTCACGGCCATGCGGTTGGCCAGCTCGCCGACGGTGATCGACTCGGGCAGCTGCACGTCGCGCTTGACCGGCGCCGTTGGCTGCTCGAAGCCGCCGCCGCGCGAGTCGAAGCTGACGTGGACGGGCCGGCGGTAACGGCTGGTGCTCTGCCGCTTCTTGAGCCGTGCGCTGGCGGCGGCGCCGACGTGCAGTTCCTGCCGCCCGTACTTGGTGGTCGCGCCCTTGCGGTCCTCGACCGGCTCCGGCGCCTTGGGCTTCGGCGGCGCGACGACGTGCGCCGGCTCGGCGACCGGCTTCTCCGGCTCGGCGCGTTCGCGCTCCGCCCGCGCCCGCTCGCGCGAATCCTGGTCGCGGCGCGCGTCCTCCTCGGCGCGCAGTCGCGCCTCCTCGGTGGCGCGGCGCTGCGCCTCCTGCTCGAGGCGTTCGCGCTCGAGGCGCTCTGCGTCGTGCTTCGCGCTCTCGCGGCGCTCGGCCTCGAGGCGCACGGCCTCCTCGGCCTGCCGCTGGCGGTCGAGTTCGTCCTGGCGCTGCCGCTGCTCTTCCTCGAGCACGGTGCGGTTGAGGTAGGTCTTCTTGACGCGGACCTCGACGTTGACCGTGCGTGCGCGACCCTGCGTGGAGGCGAGCTTGATCTCCTGCTGCGACTTGCGCTTCAGCGTGATCTTGCGCGGCGCCGCCGTATCCTGCTGCTCGCGACCGTGCGCGCGGCGCAGGTGCGTCAGCAATTCCATCTTCGCCTCGTCACTGACGACGTCGTCGGCGCCCGAGACCTTGATGCCGGCCTCGCCGAGCTGCGTGATCAGCCGCTCGACCGGGACCTTGAGCACATCGGCAAACTGACTGACTGTCACTTCCGCCATGGAGTCCTCCGGTCAGGCCTGTTGCGCCTGCTCGAACCAGTGCTTGCGCGCGGCCAGGATCAGCTCGCCGGCGCGCCGCGGGTCGAGGTTGGGAATCTCGGCGAGTTCGTCCACCGACTGCTCGGCGAGGTCCTCGCGGGTGAGCACGCCGTGGCGCGCGAGTTCGGCCGCGAGTTCCTCGTCCATGCCCTCGACCTCGAGCAGGTCGTCGGCGGGCGAGCCCTCGGAGGACTCCTCGCTCGCGATGGCCTGCGTGAGCAGCACGTCGCGGGCGCGGTTCCTGAGCTCCTGCACGATGTTCTCGTCGAACTCCTCGATGCCCTCGATCTCGGACTGCGGCACGTAGGCGATTTCCTCGATGCTGGAGAAGCCCTCCTGCACCAGGATCGCGGCCACGTCCTCGTCGACGTCGAGCTGCTTCATGAAGAGGTCGCGCAGCTCGCGCTGCTCGGACTCGCTCTTCTCCTCCGCCGCCTGCTCGCTCATGATGTTGAGCTTCCAGCCGGTGAGCTCGCTCGCGAGGCGGATGTTCTGCCCGCCGCGGCCGATGGCCTGCGACAGCTTGTCCTCGGCCACCGCGATGTCCATGCTGTGGGACTCCTCGTCGACGACGATCGAGCTGACCTCGGCCGGCGCCATCGCGTTGATGACGAACTGCGCCGAGTTGTCGTCGAACGGAATGATGTCCACGCGCTCGCCGGCGATTTCGTTCGAGACCGCCTGCACGCGCGAGCCGCGCATGCCGACGCAGGCGCCGACCGGGTCGATGCGCGGGTCGTTGCTGCGCACGGCGATCTTGGCGCGCGCGCCCGGGTCGCGGGCGGCGCCGAGGATGTTGATCAGGCTCTGGCCCACTTCGGGCACCTCGAGCTTGAACAGCTCGATCAGGAACTCGGGGGCCGTGCGGCTCAGGAACAGCTGCGGGCCGCGCGGCTCGGAGCGCACGTCCTTGAGGAAGGCCTTGATGCGGTCCTGGGTGCGGACGGGCTCGCGCGGGATCATCGACTCGCGCGGGATGAAGCCCTC
The DNA here is from genome assembly GCA_963778185.1 of uncultured Gammaproteobacteria bacterium. Lineage (GTDB taxonomy): Bacteria > Pseudomonadota > Gammaproteobacteria > Steroidobacterales > Steroidobacteraceae > RPQJ01. The sequence continues at coordinate 211,241 of CAVZTF010000001.1, forward strand.
GGCGTTGCCGCCAAGGTCGACGAAGATGCCGTTGCGGTCGACGCGCTTGACGAGGCCCGAGACCAGCTGCCCGACCCGGCCCTTGTACTGCTCGACCACCTGCGCCCGCTCGGCCTCGCGCACCTTCTGCACGATGACCTGCTTGGCGGTCTGCGCGGCGATGCGCCCGAAAGCCACCGACTCGAGCGGGGACTCGACGAAGCCGCCAGGCTCGGCGTCGGGCGTGACGTCGAGCGCGTCCTCGAGGCGCAGTTCCTTCTCCGGGAACTCGAGCTCGGTCGAGTCGTCGGCAAAGACCTTCCAGCGGCGGTAGGTGTCGTAGTCGCCCGTCTTGCGGTTGATCGCGACCCGCACGTCCATGTCCTCGCCGTACTTCTTGCGCGTGGCGGACGCGAGCGCGGCTTCGAGTGCCTCGAAGATGACTTCCTTGTCGACGCCCTTCTCGTTGGAGACGGCGTCCACGACCATCAGGATTTCCTTGTTCATCTCGCGTCCTCCCGACTTGCGGGGATCAGATGTCCGGCGCCAGGTGCGCCCTGCGAATTCCGGCGACCGGCAGCACGCAGCGCCGGCCGTCCACCTCCACCTCGATCGTCTCCGGGCCCGCCGCCACCAGCGGCCCCTTGTAGCGGCGCTGCCCGTCGAGCGGCTGCAGCGTCTCCACGAACACGGTCTCGCCGACGTAGCGCCCGAACTGCTCGGCCGTCCTGAGCGGACGCTCCAGCCCGGGCGAGGACACCTCGAGGGCGTACTGGCCCGGCACGGGGTCCTCGACGTCCAGCAACTCGCTCACCGCCCGGCTCACGCGCTCGCAGTCGTCGAGCGTGATGCCCGCCGCCGCGTCGATGTACACGCGCACGTAGCCGTTGCCACGGCCCGGCGAGTACTCGAGATCCCAGAGCTCGTAGCCCAGTCCCTCGATCACGGGGCGAACCAGCGCCACCAGCGTGTCCCTGAGCATGCAACCGTCCTTGCGCTCGGCGCAGAAACGAAAAATGGGCCGGCGGCCCATTCGTTGCTTCGCGGCCGGCGCGGGCAAGCCCGTCCGCCGCAAAAGAAAAATCCCCGCTGTGGGGGATTTCTCTGGCGAATCTCCCGCCGTACCGGCTCAGCCCCGCTCGTGGAGCCTGCCTGCCCGGCCAGGAACCGACGCGAATCAGTGAGTTACATGATCGCCCAGCCCCCGGACCCGCGATTCTATAGCAAGGGGTGCGTTGCGGCTAGTCCGGGGCGTACAAGCCGCCGGTGGCTGCGAGCCAGTCCGCGATGCGTTCGGTCGCGCCGCCGACATCTCCGTTCGAGACGTCCACTTCGAGCGACGGCAGGCGCGAGGCGCTCACCGCCGCTCGCATCTCGCCCTGCTCGGCGACGAACGCCTCGAGGTGGTCGTACTGTCCCGGGTTCCCCGAGACCTTCAGGCGCTCCTCGCGCGCCGCCGCGAAGGACTCCGGGCTGCGGACGCACAACACCAGGCGGAATCCCAGTGGCCGCAGGCGATCCTCCAGCCAGCCGAAGTCGTACGTGCGCCGGCGCTCGCGACGCTGGTACACGATGGTCGAGACGTGGAAGCGATCGATGATCCAGGAGTAGTAGCGCTGCAGTTCGAAGAGCCGCGCCCAGGTGGCGTAGGTCTCCATCGCGAGCGACTCTTCCGCGGGCTCGAAGTTGATCAGCCCGCGACCCCACGGAAAATTGGTGAAGGCACACCACTCGGCCGAGATCAGCGGAGAGTGGTAGCGGTACCTGCGCGGCCCCACCACTCGCGGATGCTCGTTCAGCGCGAAGGCGATGTCGGTCTTGTGGGTGAGCCGCGTCCCCTCGAGGATGATCTTCGGGCAGAGCTTCATGCGCCCCGGGGCAGCAGCGAGACGATGCTCTCGGCGACGTAGTCCACGTTCGACGGGCTGACCCCCGCGACGTTCACGCGGCCGTCCGGCGGGGTGTAGACGTGGCGCCGCGCGCTCAGCGCGGCCGTGGCCGCGGCGTCGAGCCCGATCAGCGAGAACATGCCGCGATGCCGCTCGAGCCAGGAGAAGTCGAGGTCCGGCCGCCGGGCGGCGAGCCGCCCCGCGAGCAGCGTCCGCAACGACTTCATGCGGGTCGTCATTGCCGCGACCTCCTGCTCCCACAGCGTGCGCAGCCCCGGATCGCAGAGCACGCGCGCCGCGACGGCCGCGCCGTGGTCCGGCGGCATCGAATACATCCGCCGCGCCACTCGCTGCAGCTGGCTCCCGATGGCGGCGGCCGACGCAGCGTTCGCCGCCAGCGCGATCAGAGCGCCGGTGCGTTCGCGGTACAGGCCGAAGTTCTTCGAGCAGGAGACCGCAAGCAGCAACTCGGGGAGGCGTGCGGCGAGAATCCGCAGGCCCGCCACGTCGCTCTCGATGTCGTCGCCCAGGCCCTGGTAGGCGAGGTCCACGAATGGCAGCAGGCCGCGGCGCTCGATGACTCCAGCGAGCGCCAACCACTGGGCCGCGTCGAGATCGGCGCCGGTCGGGTTGTGGCAGCAGCCGTGCAGGAGCACCACCGATCCGGCCGGCAGTGCCGCGACGTGATCGAGCAGCTGATCGAAGGCGACGCCGTGCGTCACCGGGTCGAAATACGGGTAGCGCCGCAGGGGCAGCCCGACCGAGCCGACCAGCGGCTCGTGGTTGGCCCAGGTCGGGTCGCTCACGTGGATCACGGCCTCGGGGTCGGCCACGCGGACCAGCTCGGCGCCGAGCCTGAGCGCCCCGCAACCGCCGACGGTCTGGATGGTCGCGATCCGTTCACCGAGGGCGCCCGCCAGCGGGCCGAGCGCGAGACGGGCGGTCTGCGCGTTGAACTCCGGGTTGCCGGCCGGACCGACGTAGGTCTTGCTGGTCTGCTCGGCCAGCACGGCCGTCTCGGCTGCGCGCACCGCCGCGGGCACCGGCGTGTTGCCCGCCTCGTCTCGGTACACGCCGACGCCAAGGTCGACCTTGAGAGGCGAGGTGTCGCGATGGAACGCGGCGGTGACGCCCAGGATCGTATCCGGGGGCAGTGGCTCGATTTCGGCAAACATCCGGCGAATTCTACGCGGCTTCTACGTGGCGGGGCGCGCTGGGACGACCCGCTGGTCGATTGCGCCGAAGATGCTCGCCCCGGTCCGGTCGAGCATCTCGATGCGGACGTGGTCGCCGAAGGCCAGGAACGGCGTGAGCGGCCGCCCATGCTCGATCTGTTCCAGCATGCGCCGTTCCGCGATGCACGAGGAGCCGCGGCTGCGGTCATGGTTGGACACCGTGCCGGACCCGATGATGGCGCCGGCACCGAGACGCCGGGTCTTCGCCACGTGGGCGATCAGCGTCGGGAAGTCGAAGGTCATGTCCGTGCCGGCTTCGGGACGGCCGAGCAGCTGGCCGTTCACGTGCGAGACGAGCGGCAGGCTGGCCTTGCCACCGTCCCAGGCGTCGCCGAGCTCGTCCGGGGTCACGGCGCAGGGCGAGAACGCCGTCGCGGGCTTCGACTGGTAGAAGCCGAAGCCCTTGGCGAGCTCGGCCGGGATCAGGTTGCGCAGCGACCAGTCGTTCACCAGCATCACGAGCCTGATGTGCCTTCGGGCGTCGGCGGCGTCCGTGCCCATGGCCACGTCGTCCGTCACCACGGCCACCTCGGCTTCGAGGTCGATGCCGAACTCCTCGCTCGGGAACGGCGCATCGGCCGTCGGCGCGAGGAAATCGTCGCTGCCGCCCTGGTAGACGAGCGGGTCGGTCCAGAAGCTCGGCGGCATTTCCGCGCCGCGCGCCTTGCGCACCAGCTCGACGTGGTTGACGTACGCGGAGCCGTCCACCCAGTGGTAGGCGCGCGGCAGCGGCGACCTTACGCGCGTGGCGTCGAAGCTGAAGCCGCCGGCGCCCCGGCCCGCCTCGAACCCGGCGGCCGCTTGCTCGAGCCGCGGCGCGATCACGTTCCAGTCGTCCAGCGCTGCCTGCAGCGTCGGTGCGATGTGTGGCACGGGCAGCGCGCGCACGAGGTCGCGGCTGACGATGAGCAGCTGTCCGTCGCGGGTGCCGTCGTCGAGGGTGGCGAGCTTCACTTCGTCATCCCTTCCAGCTGTCCACGTAGCCCAGCCACTCGACGGCCTGCGCACCGGGTGCGACGTCGAGCGCATCGCGGGTGTCGATCATGACCGCGTACTCCTCGGTGGCGGGCTTCGCCTGCTGGAACATGCGCGTCAGGGCCTTCGGGTGCGGGCCGTGCGTGAACCCGCCCGGATGGAAGGTGACCATGCCCGGATGAATGTTGTCGCGGCTGAAGAAGTCGCCTGCATGGTAGAAGATGACCTCGTCGTAGTCGTCGTTGCTGTGGAAGAACGGGACCTTGAGCGCGCCGGGGTCGCTCTCGAAGGGGCGCGGCGCGAAGGTGCACACGACGAACCGGTTCGACAGGAACGTGGTGTGCGCCGAGGGCGGCAGGTGATAGCGGTGGCTCATCAGCGGACGGATGTGCTTCACGTTGATCCGCACCACCGACAGCTCGCCGTGCCAGCCGATCGCATCCAGCGGGTTGAACGGGTAGGTGATGAGGGACACCTCGTTGCGCCGCTTGACCTCCACCTGCCAGTCCGCCCGCCCCGCCTGCTGCGCGAGGAACGCCTCGTCGATGCGCGGCGTGTCGAGCAGGGCCGGGTCGAAGATGGCATGGTTCCCGGCCAGGCCCTTGTCGGGCAGCGTGTAGCTGGCGTTGGTCGCCTCGACCATCAGCAGGTCGACCGGGCCGCCGGACTCGAGCCGCCACAGGGTTCCGCGCGGCAGGACGAGGTAGTCCCCGGCCGCAAACTCGAGGTGGCCGAAGTCGCAGTGGAGGTGCCCGGCGCCCGCGTGCACGAACAGGAGATCGTCGCCGTCCGCGTTGCGCGCGAGGCGCTCCATCGAGCCCGCCATCCGCCAGTAGCGGATGCGGCAATGGGCGTTGGCGAGCGCGGTCGGCGCCGACCACGGGCCGCCCGGCTGCGTCGGCAACTTCGTGAGGTCGAAGGCCCGCGGTCGCAGCGGCCCGCTGAAGTCGGTCCAGCCCGTCGGCGGATGGCGGTGATGGAAGAACGCGGCCGGGCCGAAGAAGCCCTCCTTGCTCATTTCGCGTTCGTAGGTGCCCTCCGGCAGGTCGCAGTGCGCCTGCCGCGACGCCGTCCCTTCGACGCGCGAAACGGGAATGTATCGTTTCATGCCGGCCCTCCCCTTCAGATCACTCCCCGTCGTTCCTGGTCGAGCTCGATGGACTCGAACAGCGCGCGGAAGTTGCCCTCGCCGAAGCCCTCGTTGCCCTTGCGCTGGATGATCTCGAAGAAGATCGGACCGATCACGTTCTTCGTGAAGATCTGCAGCAGGATGCCGTCCTTCGCGCTGCCGTCCATCAGGATGCGGCGGCGCTCGAGTTCCTCGAGCGACTCGCGGTGCCCGAGCACGCGGGCGTTCACGCCCTCGTAGTAGGTGTCGGGCGTGTCCTGGAATTCGATGCCGTTGCGGCGCAGCTGGTCCACCGTGCCGTAGATGTCGTCGGTCGCGAGCGCGATGTGCTGGATGCCCTCGCCGTGGTACTCGCGCAGGTACTCCTCGATCTGCGACCTGTCGTCCTGCGACTCGTTGATCGGGATGCGGATCTTGCCGCACGGACTCGTCATCGCGCGGCTCAGGAGCCCCGTCTTGCGTCCCTCGATGTCGAAGTAGCGGATCTCGCGGAAGTTGAACAGACGCTCGTAGAAGCCGGACCACTTGTCCATGTTGCCGCGCTGCACGTTGTGCGTCAGGTGGTCGATGACCGCGAGGCCCGCCGAGCGGCTCGGCGTGGGCGCCTGCACGGGCACGAAGTCGACGTCGTAGATGGTGCGCTCGCCGTAGCGGTCCACGAGATGGATGATGCTGCCGCCGATGCCTTCGATGGCCGGGATGTTGAGTTCCATCGGCCCGACCGGCGCCTTCACCGGAGTGGCGCCGAGTTCCACCGCGCGCCTGAAAGCCGCCGCGGCATCCTTGACGCGAAAAGCCATCGCGCAGGCGGAGGGCCCGTGCTGCTGGGCGAAGCGCTGGCCGAAGCCGCCCGGCTCGGCGTTGATGATGAAGTTGATGTCGCCCTGCTTGTGCAGCGTGACGTTCTTGCTGCGGTGTCGCGCCGCGACCGGAAAGCCCATGCGCTCGAACAGCGAGCGCAGCAGCACCGGGTCCGGCGCCGTGTACTCGACAAACTCGAAGCCGTCGGTGCCCATCGGATTGTCGAACAGGTCGGGCATCTGGGTATCCCCCGCCGGAATAATCGTTTCATGTGAAACTATAAGGCCGCGATGGTAATGCAGGTGCGGCGCAACATGCCAATGCCAGGGGCCACGGGGACGCCCCCGGCGCCGCCCATGGCTACGTCGTGATGGCGGCTCGAAGCAGCCGACGACGGTTTCCAGCGAAAGCGCTGCCGCCTTCGATGCGGAGCTGTATTTCTCTAGCCACTGATGCTGCGACTCTTTTTCGGAATCGCACGTAACTATTTGATTTGGTGGGCCGTGATGGGATCGAACCATCGACCAACTGGTTAAAAGCCAGCTGCTCTACCGCTGAGCTAACGGCCCGCCCGGGGGGAAGGGGCGCGAATGATAGCGGATCGACCCGCCGGGATCACCGGTAGCGGGTGGGGTCCGCGACGCCCGCGGCCTCGAAGCCGGCCCTTCGCAGCCGGCAGGCGTCGCACTTGCCGCAAGCCGCGCCCTGCTCGTCAGCCTGGTAGCAGGAGACCGTGCGCGAATAGTCGACGCCCAGCGCGAGCCCCTGCCGGATGATCTCGCCCTTGCCGAGGTCGATGAGCGGGGTACGGATCCTGAGCCGCAGGGTCCCTTCGACGCCCTCGCGGGTTGCGAGGTTTGCCATGGCCTCGAAGGCCGCGATGAACTCCGGCCGGCAATCCGGGTAGCCGGAGTAGTCGACCGAGTTCACGCCGATGAAGATGTCGTGCGCACCGAGCACCTCGCTCCAGGCGAGCGCGAACGACAGGAAGACGGTGTTGCGCGCCGGCACGTAGGTGATCGGGATACCCGCGCCCGGCGACTCCGGCACGGCGAGGGTCGGATCGGTCAGGGCCGAACCGCCGAAGGCCGCGAGGTCGATGCGCATTACGCGGTGTTGTACCGCGCCGATCTCCTTCGCGACCCCTTCCGCCGCACGCAATTCCACCTCGTGGCGCTGGCCGTACGCAAAACTGAGCGCATGGCAGGCGAACCCTTCCGCGCGCGCGATCGCGAGGCAGGTGGCGGAATCGAGACCGCCGGACAGCAGCACGACGGCGGGCGTTGCGGCGTTCATCGGCCGGGCTCGTTGCCCCACAGGACCTTGTGCAACTGCACCTGCAGGCGGACGTCGAGACGGTCGGCGAGGATCCACTCCGCGAGCTCGCGCGGCTCGAGTTGCCCCCAGCTCGGGGAAACCAGCACCTGGCAGCCGATGTCGGCGGCGTGCTCGGCCAGCAGCGCCCGTGTCCACTCGTAGTCGGCTCGCGAGCACAGCACGACCTTGACCTGGTCCTGCGCCCCGAGCAGCGGCAGGTTGGCGATGCGGTTGCGCGTGGATTCGCCCGAGCCCGGGGCCTTGATGTCGACGACGCGACTCACGCGCGGGTCGACCGGCGCCACGTCCATCGCACCGCTCGTCTCGAGCGACACGCTGAACCCCGCGTCGCACAGCGCGGTGAGCAGGTCGAGGCAGGATTTCTGCGCCAGCGGCTCGCCGCCCGTCACGCAGACGTGGCGCACGCCGCTGCCCCGCGCGATCGCGAGCAATTCGGCGACGGTGCGCCACTCCCCGCCGTAGAACGAATACTGCGTGTCGCAGTAGACGCAGCGCAGCGGGCAGCCCGTCAGGCGGATGAACAGCGTCGGCCAGCCGACGGCATCGGCTTCGCCCTGGATCGAGACGAAGGTCTCCGTGACCTTGAGTCGGCTCACCGGCCCTCGACGTCCATCTTCGTCAGGCGCTGCTCGGCGAGGTTCGCGGCATCGGTGCCGGGATAGCCGGTGCGCACCTTCTCGAGCGTCGCGCGCGCATTGCGGAACGCCTTGAGCTCGTATTGGCAGTAACCCACCTTGAGCAGCGCGTCCCCGGCCTTGCGCGAGTCCGGGAAGCCGCCCACCACCGACTGGAAGGACTTGAGCGCCGCCGTGTAGTCCTTCTGCACGTACTGCGCCTCGCCGAGCCAGTAGGTCGCGCTGTCGGCGCGCGGTCCCTGTGGGTACTTCGTGAGGTACAGCTGGAAGCCGCGCACCGCTTCCTCGTAGCGGCCGGCCTTCAGGGCCGCAAAGGCGTCCCCGTAGACGGTGGTCTCGTCGGCCGCGGTGATGTCGGTCGGGCTCGGCGCGGTGGTGGCCCCGACCGGCAACGCGACGCCGCCGGCGTTCTCGATCAGCAGCAGCCGCCGGTCGAGGTCGGCATAGAGGTCACGCTGCTGCTGTCGCGTGGAATCGAGTTCGTGCTTCGCTTCCTCGATCTGGCCGCGCAGCGTGCGCAGCTCCTGGCGCGCCGTCTCGATCTGCTGCTGCAGCTGCACGAGGCTCTGGGTCGAGCGCTCGACCGTCGCGATCCGCGCATCCATCGCGTTCGCGCGCTCCTCGAGCTCCTTGTTGCTCGCGGTGGCGGCCGCGGCGACGTCCACGAGCAGCAGGCCGGCCGCTGCGGCCGCCAGCCACGGACGGATCACCCTTGCTTCACTGGACATGGACCAGCTCGACTCGGCGGTTCTGGGCATGGGCGGCTTCCTCTGCGCCCTCGACGGCTGGACGCTCCTCGCCGTAGCTGACCGTGGCGAGCTGGGCCTCCGCCACTCCCTGCAGCATGAGGGCGCGGCGCACCGTCTGCGCGCGACGCTCGCCGAGGCCGATGTTGTACTCGCGGGAGCCGCGCTCGTCCGTGTGCCCCTCGAGGCGCAGGCGCGCCGCCGGGTACTTGACGAGGTAGCCCGCGTGGGCAGCCACCACGTCGATGTACTCGGCGCGGATCTCGCTGCTGTCGTAGTCGAAGTAGAGGGTGCTCTTCGCCTTGAGGTCGGCCAGCGCCTGCTGTTGCGCGGTGAGCGCCGGTCCCGAGCCCGTGCCCGGCCCGGCCGTCTCGCTGCCGATGCCGCTGGTCGTGGCGCCACCGGTCCCGGTCGTCGTGGCGGCGCCCTCCCCCTCGGGCTTGACCTGCTTCGGTTTCTGGCAGGCCGTGAGGCTGAGGGCGAGGACTGCGACGGCCAACAGGTGCATGGACTTCATTAGCTTCGGGCTCCTAAAAGAGTGCGCGCCTTTTACCACAAGAAAATGCCGCGATCATCAGCGCGACGGGAACGGCGACCAGACGGGCTCGCGGACGCCGCCGCTGTCCGAGCTCAACCGCTGCTGGAAGCGGCCGTCGGCGGAAACCATGGCGAGCGCGCCGCGACCGCTTTCCTGGGTCGCGTAGATGACCGTCGCGCCATTCGGCGCGAAGCTCGGCGACTCGTCCTGGCGCGCATTCGTCAACACGCGCAGGTTGCGGGTCTTCAGGTCCATGACCGCGATGCGGTAGCCGCCGCGATCGAGCGTCACCATGGCGAGTTCCCTGCCGTCCGGGGACAGCCGTGGACGCGCGTTGTAGCCGTTCGTAAACGTGATGCGCTCGGCCTTGCGAGCCTCGTCGAGCGGTACCCGATAGACCTGCGCGCTGCCGCCACGATCGGACGTGAAGTAGAGACTCTGACCGTCCGCGGACCACTCCGGTTCCGTGTCGATGGCCGAATCGGATGTCACGCGCGTCAGGGTCTGGGTCGCGAGCTCGAGGGTGTAGATGTCCAGATTGCCGTCGCGGGACAGCGTGAGCGCCAGCTTGCGGCCATCCGGTGCGAAGGCGGGCGCGCCGTTGATGCCAGAGCGCGCCGAAACGCGCCGCCGCTCGCCGGTGGCGAGGCGCTGCACGTAGATGGCGGACGCCTTGCCCTCGAACGAGACGTACGCGAGGCTCTGGCCATCGGGCGACCAGGCCGGCGACATGATCGGCTCGGCCGACTCCATCACCGTGCGCGGGTTGAAGCCGTCGGCATCGGCGACCACGAGGCGGGAACGCTGGGCCGGCGGGCGGCCCTCCACTGTGACATAGGCTATGCGGGTCGAAAACGCTCCCGGGATGCCGGTCAGCCGCTCGAAGATCATGTCGGAGAGGCGGTGGGCCGTCGCCCGCAGGTTGCGTGCCCCCGACGGCAGCCGCTGGGTCAGAAGCGCCTGTCCCGTCTGGACATTGAAGAGCTCGAACGTGACCGCGGACCCCGGGCCGTCGGGCTCGACGCGGCCGACGACGATGAAGTCGGACTTGAGCAGCCGCCAGTCCTGGAAGCGGATGTCGGAGCCGATCACGGGCCGGGCGACCATGTCCTGGCGCTCGAGCGGCGCGAAGCGGCCGCTCAGGCGCAGGTCGTTGGCGACGACCTCGGCGACGTCCGTGGCGGCGCCCTCGCCCTGCCCGCCGAACGGCACGACCGCGATCGGCACGGCGTCGCGCACGCCCTGCGTGATGTCGAGCCTGAGTTGTGCCCGGCTCGGGCCCGCCATGGCCAGCAGCCCGAAGGCCATTGCCGCGAGCGCGGGCCACGGCCTGCGCGATCCGATTACCCCTGCTTGCATCGACACCTCTACTCCGTGGGCTTGAACACGATCTGCAGCCGCCGCTCGAACGCCCGCGGGTCGCGCGGGGCCGGCAGTGGCGAGGCACGATACACGGCGTTGGTGATTGATTCACGCACCGCCTGGTCGCCATTGCAGGCGCCGAGCTGCACGTCGATCACCGTGCCGCCGGCCGCCTGGTTGACGAGGAGCGTGCACTCGAGGCCGGCGCGCGCCGATGGCGGCCGGATCCAGTTGCGCTCGATCGACTGGATGAGGAGTGCGCGGTACTCGTCCACCACGCCGGAGCGCGCGACCGCCGCAGCCTCCTCCTCCGCTGCAAGCTGACGTCGCAGTTCCGCCTCGCGCTCGGTTTGCAGCTTCGCGTCCCGCGCTGCCTTCTCCTGGTCCTCGCGCTTGCGTTCGGTCTCCGCCCTGGACCGGGCGTCCGCCTCGGCTGCTTGCCTGCGATCGGCCTCGGCAGCCGCTTGCTTGCGGGCCGTCTCGTCGGCCAGGCGCTTGTGCTCGGCCTCTGCCGACTTGCGCTCCTCCGCCACCGCCTTCTCGCGCGCAACCCGCGCTTCTGCGGCGGCGCGTTCCGCTGCGCGGGCTTCCTCGGCGGCCTTGAGATCGGGTCGCGGCGGCTCGGGCAACGGCTTGCCCGCGAGGACGGACCTCGGCAGGTCCCTGGCATCCACGACGACGCCCTCGATCGCGAGTTGCACGGGTGGCTGGTCCGCCGTCCAGTGCAACGCGGCGCCCGCGAGCAGCGCGAGCAGCAGCAGGTGCAGGCCCGCGGATCCCATGAGCGGGCGCAGGTGCTCGCGTACGAACGCCGGCATCGCTCAGGTCTTCTCGCGCTTGCGCGAGTCTGCCGGCAAGGGCTCGGTGATGAAACCGACCTTCTTCGCACCCGACTGCTGTAACAGGACCATGCCCTCCACGACCCGACCATACGCCACGGCCGTATCTGCCTTGACCAGCACCGGGCGCTCAGGTTCCCGGCGCAGGGCCGCGGAGGCGATTTCGAGGATGCGCTCGGGCGCTTGCGGCGCGTCCGCGTCGCCGAGGTTGACGAACAGCCGCCCCTCGCGATCGATGCTGAGCACCAGAGGCTCGAGGTCGTCGGGCTCGATCGGCTCCGCGCCGGCCTTGGGCAGGTCGACCTTGATGCCCTGGCTCAGCATCGGGGCGGTCACCATGAAGATGATGAGCAGCACCAGCATCACGTCGATGTAGGGCACGACGTTGATCTCGCCCATCAGCCGCCGCCCGCGCCTGCGCAACACCTGCGCCATGGCTCAGCCCTGCGCCCCGGCGTGGCGCTGCAGGATGGTCGAGAACTCTTCCATGAAGGCGTCGTAGCGCAACTCGAGCCGGCCGACCTGGTCGGCATCGCGGTTGTAGCCGATCACCGCCGGAATCGCCGCGAAGAGGCCCATGGCCGTGGCGATCAGCGCCTCGGCGATGCCGGGCGCCACCATCGCGAGGGTCGCCTGTTGCACGTTCCCGAGTCCCTGGAACGCGCTCATGATGCCCCACACCGTGCCGAACAGGCCCACGTACGGACTCGTCGATCCGATGGTGGCGAGCGTCGAGAGATTCTGCTCGAGGCGGTCCGTTTCGCGCAGCTGCGCCACCCTCATTGCGCGCCGGCTGCCCTCGAGCAGCTGGTCGCCCGCCATCCCCACCTGCTGGCGCAGCCGCGAGAACTCGCGGAAGCCGGCCACGAACACCCCCGCCATGCCGGTGGGGGCCGCCTTCTCCAGCGACTTGTAGAGCGCCGCCAGGTCGCCGCCGGACCAGAAGTCCTCCTCGAAGCGGTCGGCCGCAAGCCGCTCGTCCTTCAGCAGCCGGCCCTTGCGCAGGATGATGGCCCACGAGACGACCGACGCCGCCACCAGCAGCGCCATGACCAGCTGCACGATCAGGCTCGCCTGCAATACCAGGTCCAGGACGGAATGCTCGCCAATCATGCGTGGTCCTCAGCTCTCGAACAGGCCCAGCGTGCCGCCCGTGCGCTCGAGGGCGGGCGGCGTGAGGCCGAAGTGAAGGTAGGCGGCGCGCGTCGCTACGCGACCGCGCGCGGTCCGCATGACGTAGCCCTGCTGGATCAGGAACGGCTCGATGACGTCCTCGATCGTGCCGCGCTCCTCGCCGATCGCGGCCGCGAGGCTGTCGACGCCCACCGGCCCGCCCTCGAATTTCTCGATGATGGTCAGCATCAGGCGGCGGTCCATCGGGTCGAAGCCCTGCGGGTCGACGTCGAGCAGGTCCAGCGCCGCTTGCGCGACCGCGTCCGTGACGCGCCCCTGCGCCTTGACCTCCGCGAAGTCGCGAACGCGGCGCAGCAGTCGATTCGCGATGCGCGGCGTGCCCCGCGAGCGCTGGGCGATGCGCGCGGCGCCCGCCTCGTCGGTGGGCACTCCGAGGATGCGCGCCGATCGCTCGACGATGCGCTGCAGTTCCTCGTGGCCATAGAACTCCAGACGCTGGACGATGCCGAAGCGGTCGCGCAGCGGCGAGGTGAGCAGCCCCGCGCGCGTGGTCGCGCCCACCAGCGTGAACGGCGGCAGGTCGATCTTGATCGAGCGCGCGCCCGGGCCTTCCCCGATCATGATGTCGAGCTGGAAGTCCTCGAGTGCCGGATAGAGGATCTCCTCGACCACCGGGCTCAGGCGGTGGATCTCGTCCACGAACAGGATCTCGTTCGCCTGCAGGTTGGTCAGCAGCGCCGCGAGGTCGCCCGGCCGCTCGAGGACCGGCCCCGAGGTCTGCTTGAATCCGACCCCGAGCTCGTTCGCGATCACGTGCGCGAGCGTCGTCTTGCCGAGGCCGGGCGGGCCGAAGATCAGCACGTGGTCGAGGGACTCGCGGCGGTTGCGGGCCGCGGCGATGAAGATCTCCATCTGCGCCTTCATCGCCGGCTGGCCCACGTAGTCGGCGAGGGTCTTCGGGCGCACGGCGCGATCGTAGGCCTCCTCGTCGCGCTGGACGCCGGCGGAGATGACGCGGTCCTGCTCGATCATGCGGCGTACTCCCGGCTCACGTCGCGGCAGCCCGCAGGGCGTGACGGATGATTTCCTCGGTGGAGGTCATGGCCGGGTCCACCTTCTGCAGCAGGCGGGTGACCTCGGCGGGCTTGTAGCCGAGCGCCACCAATGCGCTGAACGCCTCCGACACCGGGCTCGCCGTCGCGCCTGGCGCCGCCAGCCCGCCCGCCACGAAGGCGGGCCCGGCAAGCACCTTCAGGCGGTCGCGCATCTCGATCACCAGGCGCTCGGCCGTCTTGCGACCGATGCCGGGGATTCGCACCAGCGAGGCGACATCCTCGGTCTCTACCGAACGGTGGAACTCGTCCACGCTCGCGCCCGAGAGGATGCCGAGCGCGATGCGTGGACCCACGCCCGAGACCTTGATCAGCTCGCGGAAGAGGCTGCGCTCGCGCTCGGTGCCGAAGCCGTACAGCACGTGCGCATCCTCGCGCACGACGAGGTGCGTGTGCAGGCTCACCTCCGCGCCGACGCCGGGCAGCCCGTAGAACGTGGACATCGGCGCCTCGACCTCGTAGCCGACACCGCCCACGTCGATGAGCAGCTGCGGCGGGTGCTTCGCGGCGAGCCGCCCGCGCAGGAAGCCGATCACGGGCGCGCCACCGGCTGCGCGCCGCTCGCGACCGCGAGGCGCGCCTGCCGGGAATAGGCGTGGCAGAGCGCGATGCCGATCGCGTCGGCCGCATCCGCCCCGAGTTCGCCCTGCAGCTTGAGCAGCGCCCGCACCATCAACTGCACCTGGTCCTTCTGCGCCCCGCCTTGCCCGACCACGGCGAGCTTCACTTCGCGCGGGGCGTACTCGAACACCGCCGGATCGTGCGCGAAGGCCGCGCACAAGGCGGCTCCGCGTGCCTGGCCGAGTTTGAGCGCGCTGTCGGCATTACGGTGCATGAAGACCCGCTCGATCGCCACTTCGCCCGGGCGGTACTCGCTCATCAGCGCGAGCACGCCCTCGAAGATCTGGCGCAGGCGCGGCGGGAACTCCCGGCCGCTGGTGCGGATGGCTCCGCTCGCCACGTAGCGCGCGTCGCCGTCGATCCAGTCGATGACGCCGAAACCCGTGGCCTGGGAGCCGGGATCGAGGCCGAGGATGCGCACGGACTCGCCGCGCGTCACGGTTACTCGCGCCGGGAGCGCCCAGCGCCGGCCACCACGATTCAGCCTGGGCAAGCACTCACCTCACGGGGGGTCCTCGGGAACGGCGGGGTATGATAGCGCACGCCGTGAAACCCGCCGAATTCGATGTCGATGCCAAGTCGCCGCGCCTCAAGGCAGCGCTGGCCGAGTTACGCGCCCGCGCGCCCGCGCCGGCGATCGCCCGTGCCCTCGCGGTGGCCGGCGTGCTCGACCAGTTGCAGGCGGACGAGGACGTGCTGCTCGCGGCGCTGCTGGTCCCCTGGCTCGAGGCCGGCGGCGTGGACGATGCCGAGGTGCAGTCCGTCGCCGGCGAGACGGCGCTGCGCATGGCGCGCGAGATCGAGCGCGTCGGGGGCAGCGGCATCCCGGCCGACTGGAATCCCGGCCAGGCCCTGAAGCCCGAGCAGGCCGAGGGCCTGCGCAAGCTGCTGCTCGCGCTCGCCTCCGACGTGCGCCTGGTGCTGCTGCGGCTCGCGCTGCAGCTCGTGCGCCTGCGCAACCTGAAGGATGCAGAGGTGTCCGAGCAGCGTCGCGCCGCCCTGGAGACGCGCGAGATCTACGCCCCGCTCGCCAGTCGCCTCGGCATCTGGCACATCAAGTGGGAGCTCGAGGACCTCGCCTTCCGCTACAGCGAGCCGGCCGAGTACAAGCGGATCGCGCGCTGGCTGCGGGTGAAGCGCGACGATCGCGAGCGCTACATCGAGGACGTGAAGCGTGACCTCGCGCGTGAACTGGACGCGGCCGGCGTGTCCGGCGAAATCACGGGCCGGCCCAAGCACATCTACAGCA
Source organism: uncultured Gammaproteobacteria bacterium (assembly GCA_963778185.1). GTDB lineage: Bacteria > Pseudomonadota > Gammaproteobacteria > Steroidobacterales > Steroidobacteraceae > RPQJ01. Next base: position 226,823 of record CAVZTF010000001.1, read on the forward strand.
TCTGGCGGAAGATGCAGCGCAAGGGACTCGCCTTCGAGCAGGTCATGGACGTGCTCGCCGTGCGCGTCACGGTCGAATCCGTCGCCGACTGCTACGCGGCGCTCGGCATCGTGCACGGCCTCTGGCAGTACATCCCGGGCGAGTTCGACGACTACATCGCCACGCCCAAGGAGAACAACTACCGTTCGCTGCACACGGCGGTGATCGGCCCGAACCGCTTTCCGCTCGAGGTGCAGATCCGCACCCGCGAGATGCACGAGCACGCCGAACTCGGCGTGGCCGCTCACTGGCAGTACAAGGAAGGCCGCAAGGCGGCGTCCGGCTTCCAGCAGAAGATCAACTGGCTGCGCGAGCTGCTCGAGCCCTCGTCCCGCGAGGGACTGGAGCCCGACCTGCTGGACGGGCTGCAGGCCGAGATCTTCGAGGACCGCGTCTACGCGCTGAGCCCGCGCGGCGAGGTCGTGGACCTGCCGCGCGGCGCCACGCCGCTCGATTTCGCCTATCACGTGCACACGAACCTCGGGCACCGTTGCCGCGGTGCGCGAGTCAACGGGCGCATGGTGCAGCTCGATCACCCGCTCATGAACGGCGACACCGTCGAGATCATCCCCGGCAAGCACCCGGCCCCGAGCCGCGACTGGCTGGTGCCGTCGCTCGGTTTCCTGGTCTCGCCGCGCAACCGCGCCAAGGTGCGCGGTTGGTTCCGCAAACTGGACGAGGGGCAGAACCGCGAGCAGGGACGGCAGATGTTCGAGCGCGAGGTGGAGCGGCTGGGCGTGCGGGCGCCGCCGCTGCCGGAGGTGCTCGTCGAGCTCGGCTTGCCGGACGCCGAGGCGCTGTTCCTGGGTCTCGGCGAGGGCGACCTGACCCTGGCGCAGGTGGCCGGCGCGATCCAGCGCCGCCTGCAGGAGAAAGAGCCGCCCAAGCCGCCGCGTGCCCTGCGGCACGGCGGCGAGGCGGGCAAGGCGACGGGGATGGTCATCGACGGCGTCGGCGACCTGCTGAGCAGCTTCGCGCGCTGCTGCCGGCCGGTGCCGCCCGAGGCGATCGCGGGCTACATCACGCTCGGCCGCGGTGTCAGCATCCACCGTGCGGACTGCGCAAACCTGCTGCGGCTGCGCGACGCCCAGCCCCAGCGCGTGCTGGCGGTGGACTGGGGACGGCCCTCCGAGGAACGCACGTTCCCGGTGGCGGTGAGCATCAAGGCCCACGATCGCCGGGGCCTCGTGCGCGACATCACCGGCGTGCTGGCCGACTCCCACGTCAACATCCATGCAATGAACACGGCGACCGATCCCGACGACAACATCGCCGCGATGGACATCACCGTCTACGTCCACGGCCTCGACGAGCTGAGCCGGCTGCTGGGTCGGATCGCGGGCCTGCCGAACGTGATCAGCGCCCGGCGTAGGCACTGAATCCGCATGAGCCGCTGGATACGCGTCGCGGTGCTGCTGTTGGGGGTCGTGCTGGCCCTCGAGTGGTGGTCGTCCCGCTCGCCGGGTGACGGGGCGCCACTCACCCCGGGGGAGGCACCGGCCTCCGGGACGACGGCCGACGTCCCCCGGTATCCACGGTTCCTGCCGCCCGAGGCCGTCGCGACGCTCGAAACCATCGCGCGTGGCGGCCCGTTCCCGTACGACCGCGACGGCAGCGTGTTCCAGAATCGCGAGCGGCGCCTTCCCGACCAGCCGCGTGGTTATTATCGCGAATACACGGTCGAAACCCCGGGCTCGCCGGATCGTGGCGCGCGACGCATCGTCAGCGGCGGCGATCCCCCCGAGGTCTACTATTACACGGACGATCACTACCGCAGTTTCCGCCGCGTGGAGGTGCACCGATGATCGCCGCAGGGCCCCCGCCGACCGAGGCCGGCGAATCCCACGTCCAGGTGCTGCCGGTGACTCCGGAGGCGGCCGCCGCGCTCTGCCGCCTCGCGGCGTCGCTCGGGCTCGACGCGGTGCGAATAGACCTTGCGGATTGCGGCGACAAGGCCGCGTTTCTGCAACGAACGGCGATGACGCTCGAGTTCCCGGCCTGGTTTGGCGGCAACTGGGACGCCTTCCACGACTGCCTCGCGGACCTCGGCTGGCGCCCGGGCGGGGGCCATGTGCTCGTGTTCGAGCACGCCGGAGCAATGCGGCGCGACGCTCCCGAAGCACTCGACACCGCGATCTCGATCCTGCGCGACGCGGCCGAGGCATGGCGCGCCCGCGACGTGACGTTCCGCGTCTTCGTCGACGGGCCGCCGGCCGCGGGCGCCGACGGCTGAGCGGCTCAGCGATTCGGGAAGTCGATCGCGCGCTTGTCCGCGCCGAGCGCCGCCTCGTGCAGCGCCTCGCTCAGCGTCGGGTGGGCGTGCATCGTGCGCTGCAGGTCCTCGGTGCTCGCGGAGTATTCGAGCGCGAGCACCGCCTCGGCGATGAGCTCGCCCGCCATCGGGCCGATGATGTGCACGCCGAGGATCTCGTCGTCATCCACGGCGGAGATCACCTTGCAGAAGCCCGCCGTGGCTTCCATCGCGCGCGCGCGCCCGCTCGCCATGAACGGGAAGCTGCCGACCTTGTAGGCGCGACCGCCCTGCTTGACCTCTTCCTCCGTTTGCCCGACCCAGGCGATCTCGGGGGCCGTGTAGATGACGGAGGGGATGGCCTTGTAGTTGACCTCGGAGACGAGGCCCGCGATCAGGTCGCCGACCATCACGCCCTCCTCCTTGCCCTTGTGCGCGAGCATGGGGCCGCGCACCACGTCACCGATGGCCCAGACATTGGGAACGGCCGTGCGGCACTCGTGGTCCACCTTGACGAAGCCGCGCTCGTCGAGCTCGACCCCGGTGCCCTCGGCGAGCAGGTTCGCGGTGTACGGACGTCGACCGATCGCGACGACGACCTTGTCGACGACGACGGTCTGCGGGCCCGAGGCGTCGGCGTACTCGAGCGTGACACCGTCCTTGCCCTGCTTCGCGCCGGTGACTTTCGCGCCGAGCCGGATGTCGAGGCCCTGCTTCCTGAGGTGCTTGAGGGCTTCCTTGGCCACCTGCCCGTCGGCCATGAACAGGAACTGCTCGAGCGCCTCGAGCACGACCACTTCCGCGCCGAGCCGCCGCCAGACGCTGCCGAGTTCGAGCCCGATGACGCCCGCGCCGATCACGCCGAGCCGCTTCGGGACCGCGTCGAACTCGAGTGCTCCCCAGGAGTCGACGATGCCCTTGCCGTCGAACGGCATCGACTTCAATTCCATGGGCACGGAACCGCTCGCGAGCACGACGTTCTTCGCCGAGAGTTCCTGCTTCGTGCCGTCGGCGGCCGTGTACTCGACCTTGTTGCCCGGCAGCAGGCGGCCGTGCCCCTGCAGGGCCACCGCACCCGCTCCCTTCAGCAGGCCGGCGATGCCCTGCGTGGAGGCCTTGACGATCTTCGCCTTGCGCTTCTGCATGGTCGCGACGTCGAACTCGAGTCCGCCGACCTTGATGCCGTGGGCGCCGAACTCGCTGGCCGCCTTGTGGTAGAGCTCGGTCGACTCGAGCAGCGCCTTCGAGGGGATACAGCCCGCGTTCACGCAGGTGCCGCCGAAGGTGCGGCTGCCGTCGTGGTTCTGCCACTCGTCGATGCAGGCGACCTTGAGCCCGTTCTGCCCGGCCCGGATCGCGCAGGGATAGCCGGCGGGACCGGCGCCGATGACGATGACGTCGTAGGAATCAGACATGGGCAACTACTCCCTGGCTTTCAGACTTGCAGCAGCAACCGCGCCGGATCCTCGAGCGCGTCCTTGATCGCGACCAGGAACTGGACGGCATCGCGTCCGTCGATGATGCGGTGGTCGTAGCTGAGCGCGAGGTACATCATCGGCCGCACGACCACCTGGCCGTCCACCACGACGGGACGCTCCTGGATCTTGTGCATGCCGAGGATGGCGCTCTGCGGCATGTTGAGGATGGGCGTCGAGAGCAGCGAGCCGAACACGCCGCCATTGGTGATCGTGAAGGTGCCGCCGGTCAGTTCCTCGAGCGTGATGGAGCCTTCGCGGGCACGATTCGCGTAGCCGACGACGGCCTTCTCGATGTCGCCGAAGGCCATCGCGTCCGCATTGCGCAGCACCGGGACGATGAGGCCGCGGTCGGTCGAAACCGCCACGCCGATGTCGTAGTACTCGTGGTAGACGATGTCGTTGCCGTCGATCGAGGCGTTGACCAGCGGGAAGCGGCGCAGTGCCTCGACGCTCGCCTTGACGAAGAAGCTCATGAAGCCGAGGCGCGCGCCGTGCTGCTTCTCGAAGCGCTCCTTGTAGCGGGCGCGCAGCTCGTTCACGGCCTTGAGGTCGACCTCGTTGAAGGTGGTGAGCATCGCGGCGGTCGATTGCGCCTGCACCAGACGCTCCGCGATGCGCGCTCGCAGGCGGGTCATGGGCACCCGGCGTTCCTCGCGTGACCCAGCCAACGCCGGGCTCGCCGCTGCCGCCACTGCCGCCGGCGCGGCCGGTGCAGCCGTTCTGGCGGGCGGCGCGGGCGCGGCTTCCTTCGCCGACAGGTGCGTCAGCACGTCCGCCTTGGTGATGCGGCCGTCGCGGCCGCTGCCGGGAATGGCGCCGGTGTCGAGCTTGTGTTCCTCGACGAGACGGCGCACCGACGGCGCCAGCTTGTCGCCGCCCGCCGCCGCCGCGCCCATTTCGTCCGTCTTCGCAGCCGGGCCGGCCGCCTTGGCCGGCACGGCCGCCGCGACGGCGCCCTCCTCGAGGATCGCGAGCAGCTGGCCGCTGGTGACGGTCGCGCCGTTCTGCGCCTTGAGTTCCTTGATCACGCCGGCGCTCGGCGCCGGAACCTCGAGCACGACCTTGTCGGTCTCGAGGTCGACGAGGTTCTCGTCGCGGGTCACGGCGTCGCCCGGCTGCTTGTGCCACGCCACGAGCGTGGCGTCCGCGACGGATTCAGGGAGCTGGGGAACGCGTACTTCGATCGTCATGGACGTTTCCTGCTGCCGGTTGCGCGCAGCTTGGTGGTTACGCGCGCCGACTCGACTTTGGTGGTGGCGGTGAGCGCGGCAGCCACGAGGCCGTGTTGCTGCTGGTTGTGGAGTTGCGGGATCCCGGTGGCCGGCGCGGCTGCGGGCGCGCGCCCGGAGTAGAGCAGTTCCTGCTTGTGGGTGAGCGGCTCCTGCAGGCGGTGGCGGACCTGGTACCAGGCGCCCTGGTTCTGCGGCTCCTCCTGGCACCACACCACCTCGTTGGCGTTCGGGTAGCGTCGCAGCACGGCGGCATACTGCTCGGCCGGGAACGGATAGAGCTGCTCGATGCGTACGATCGCGACGTCGCGCACCTCGTCCGCGCGGCGCGCCTCGAGCAGGTCGAAGTAGACCTTGCCGGCGCAGAACACGACGCGCCGCACCGCGGACGACGGCAGGTCGTCGATCTCGTCGATCACGTTCTGGAAGTGGCCGCGGCCGAGGTCCTCGAGCGCCGAGACCGAGAGCTTGTGCCGCAGCAGGCTCTTCGGCGTCATGACGACGAGCGGCTTGCGGAACTCGCGCAGCATCTGCCGGCGCAGCATGTGGAACATCTGCGCGGGCGTGGACGGCACGCAGACCGACATGTTGTTCTCGGCGCAGAGCTGCAGGAAACGCTCGAGGCGCGCGGAGGAGTGCTCCGGCCCCTGCCCTTCGTAGCCGTGCGGCAGGAACAGCGTCAGGCCGCTGATGCGGCCCCACTTCGACTCGCCCGAGCTGATGAACTGGTCGATGACGACCTGCGCGCCGTTCACGAAGTCGCCGAACTGGCCTTCCCAGATCACGAGGCAGTTGGGGTCGGTCGTGGAGTAGCCGTACTCGAAGCCGAGCACGGCCTCCTCGGAGAGCAGCGAGTCGGTGACGCGGAAGCGCGGCTGGCCGGGCTTGACGTGCTTGAGCGGGATGTAGGTCGCGCCGGTCTTCTGGTCGTGGCCCACCGCGTGGCGGTGGAAGAACGTGCCGCGTGCGGTGTCCTGGCCGGTGAGGCGGATCTCATAGCCCTGGTCCAGCAGCGAGGCGTAGGCCAGCGTCTCGGCAAAGCCCCAGTCGACCATCGCCTGGCCAGCCGCCATCCTGCGGCGGTCGTCCATGATCTTCTGAACCTGCCGGTGCAGCACGAAGCCGTCCGGGAAAGTCGTGGCCTTCGCGGCGAGGTCGCGCAGGACCTCGGGCTTCACGCCGGTGGCGACCGGGTCCGTCCAGTCGACGTCGTGGTACTTCGACCAGTCGATGGTGTGCTTATTGCCGATCAGCCCGAGCACCTGGTGCGCCTGCGGCTTGCCTTCGTCGAGGCCGAGCCGGTAGCGCTCGGTCATGGCGTCGGCGTCGGCCGGCTGGATCACACCCTCTCTCACGAGCTGCTCTGAGTAGAGCTGGCGCGTGGTGGGCTTCGCGCGGATCGCCGCGTACATCACCGGCTGCGTCGCCGCGGGCTCGTCGGCCTCGTTGTGGCCGAGCCGGCGGTAGCACACCAGGTCGATCACGATGTCCTTGCGAAACTTGAGGCGGTAGTCGAGCGCGAACCGCGCCGCGAACACCACCGCCTCCGGGTCGTCGCCGTTCACGTGCAGGATCGGCGCCTCGAGCATCTTCGCGATGTCGCTGCAGTAGAGCGTCGAGCGCGTGTCGCGCGGGTCGTGCGTCGTGAAGCCGACCTGGTTGTTGACGACGATGTGCAGCGTGCCGCCGGTGCTGAAGGCGCGCACCTGCGACATCTGCAGCGTCTCCGCGACCACGCCCTGCGCCGGCAAACGCCGCATCGCCGTGGATGAGGACCGCCATGACCTTGTCGCCGGCGAGGTCGCCGCGGCGCTCCTGGCGCGCGCGCACCGAGCCCTCGACGACCGGGTTGACGATCTCGAGGTGCGAGGGGTTGAACGCGAGCGCGACGTGGACGTTGCCGCCCGGCGTCGTCACGTCGCAGGAGAAGCCCTTGTGATACTTGACGTCGCCCGAGCCCTTCAGCTTCGCGAGGTCGTACTTGCCTTCGAACTCGGAGAACAGTTCCGCCGGCGACTTGCCGAGCACGTTCACCAGCACGTTGAGCCGGCCGCGATGGGCCATGCCGATCACGATGTCCTCGATGCCGTACACGCCACCCGTCTGGATCATGTCCTCGAGCAGCGGGATCAGGCTGTCGCCGCCCTCGAGCGAGAAACGCTTCTGCGCCGGGTAGCGCGTGGCGAGGTAGCGCTCGAGGCCCTCGCCCATCGTCAGGTTCCAGAGGATGTCCTTCTTCTCCTCCACGGTGAAGTGCTGGCGCGTCCGCCCGACCTGGAAGCGGTCCTGCAGCCACAGCCGCTCGTCGGTGTCCGAGACGTGCGCGAACTCGGCGCCGATGGTGCCGCAGTAGATGTGCCGCAGCTGGGCGATCAGGTCGCGCAGCCTGAGGCGCGGCTTGATCGCCTCGTTGCGGCTGCCCGTGACGAACTCGGTGTCGAGGTCGGTCTCGGTGAGGCCGAAATAATCGAGCCCGAGCACCTTCGGCGTCGGCCGCACCAGCAGCCCGAGCGGATCGATGTTGGCGACCAGGTGGCCGCGATTGGCGTAGATCTGGATCAGCCGGGAGACCGCACCCTGCTTCGCCGCGCCTTCCGCTCCCGGCGCGGGCGCTGCCGCGACGGCTGCAGCAGCCCTTGGGGCGTAAGCACGTCGCTCGAGGTCCGCGACGATGGGACCGTGCGCCACGTCCGTGCCGAGACCGCCCAGCGCCGCGAAGTAGTCACGCCAGCGCGGCTCGACCAGTTCGGGGTCCGCCAGGAAACGGTCGTACATCTCCTCGATGTACGCGGCATTGCCCGCCGAGAGAGGCGTCGGGGGCAGCATGGCTTTCAGTTCACTCATCGCAGGTGGACACTTCGGATTGCGCGCACGTCCGGATCCGTCGGGACCCGGTCTGAAAGGCCGGGTAGTCTAGCGAAAAGCGGCTCGGGGGGTGTGGAGTGGCGCCCCGGGGCCGGAGTCGACCCGACGACCTGCCGCTCAGGAGGCGCGACCGGGAAAAACTTTGCGGCCGGGGCCATTTTGGGAGATGACTCGGGGTCCGCCTGCTGTAACATGCCGAGCAGGACTGACGGGCCTCCCGGGGGGGTTGGGGCACGAGGTTTCGTGCTGCCTGTCAGATCCTGAGTGTCGAGAGGAACCAGATGTAACCCGTCTGGCATGTCCCCCCCAACCGCGGGCTCGTTGATGCCGCAAGTATATTTCACATGGAAGTAGGCCTCATCGCCACTTGGGCCGGGCTGGCGGTCGTCACGGCGGGCCTGCTCGTGCTGCTGCGCCCGGTCTGCCGCAAGTTGCGGCTGGTGGATCACCCGAGCGAGCGCAAGCAGCACGGCGAGTCCGTCCCGCTCGCTGGCGGTGTCGCGTTCATGCTGGTGATCGTGCCCACCATGCTGTGCGCGGCCGCAATCCAGACGGTTTCGATTCAGCCCCAGTGGTGGGTGGTGCTGTTCACCGCCACCGGATTGCTCGCGGTAGGCATCGTCGACGATCGGGTGGAACTGAGAGCTGGCACGCGCATGATCGCCCAGCTGGTCGCGGCACTCACCCTGGTCTACGTGGGCCACTTCCGGGTCGAGTCGCTGGGCGCGCTGGGTGAACTCGGCCAGGCATCGGTGCCATTCACCGTGCTGGTGATCGTCTCCTTCCTCAATGCCTGCAACATGGTGGACGGCGCCGACGGCCTGCTGGGCAGCGTGCTGCTTCCGCCATTGGTTGCGATCGCCTTCATTGCCGATGCGCCGCTCAGTTGGGGCGCCGGCATGCTGGCCGCGACCGTTTTCGGCTTCCTGCTCTTCAACTGGCCGGTCAAGTCGGCCGCACGTTCGCGCCTGCGTGTCTTCATGGGCAACGGCGGCGTGCTGTTCGTCGCGCTATTCACCGCGGCCATCCTGATACAGGCCTCCGGCCGGGACGGCCCGCTGCTGCCAGGCGCAGTGGCATTGCTCACGCTCATACCGCTGATGGACCTGGCGACCACCTGCGCCCGTCGCATCGTGCAGCGGGTGTCACCGCTCTCCGCGGATCGCGGGCACATTCATCACCGGCTGCTGGTGGCGGGGTTCTCCCCCACCCAGATCGCCCTCGTCTACCTGGGTGTGTCCGCAGGCCGCCACACTGACGGGCGTGTTGCTCCCGAGAGCCGGCGTAGATGGCTTGTGGCTGTGGGCGATCGCCGCGGCGATCCTGACGACCGCCACCATGCTCGAGATCTGTTTCTCGACTCGTGCACGCGTGCGGGCGCACGCGGCGAGGCAGGAAGGCCTGGAACTACCTTACTCAGACGAGTTACCCCGGCGCCGTCCGCGTGGCCCGGCGAACGATGACCACCCACTGCCCGACCCTTTCTTTAAGCGCACGGGCACTGGCGGATAATGCCTCGGCGTCGGGCAGATAGCGCCACAGATCGGCTGGCGCCGGCACCGCCTCCACATCAGTCACCGCAGGCGTGACGTCCAGACCCTGCGCAGCGAACTCGCCCATGGCGCGATCCATGTGCAGGGCCGACGTTACGAGCAGGATGTGATGCATCTTGCGGGCGTCAAGCAGTTGAGCTGAATACCTTGCGTTTTCTCGCGTGTTGCGGCTGTGGGTCTCGAGCAGCATGGCCGAATCCGGCACGCCTAGATCGCGCAGAAAGAGCTGCATCGCCTCGGCTTCCGACATTGCGCTGACCGTGGGGTCGCTGCCGCCACTCAGGACGACGAGCGGCGCCTTGCCGGCGTGATAGAGGCGGCGATCGGCCAAGGAACGGACGGAGGAGATTAACCAGTTCGCCATCGTCTACGGTGAGCGATTCACTGGAGCGGCGGCGTGAGTGCCGGCCTCGCACACAGAATGTCTGACACCCCCGCGCCCTGCGCCAGACCCTGTCCGGCCCCTATCCCGGCCGCTGCCGAGCGCCCGGCCCGTCCTGCCGGTCTTGCGCATCTTGCCCATCTTGCAAACCTGACACCTGCCGGGGCACCTGCCAGATTCTGATCAGCGAGCCAATCCCGACGCCGAAGGCCGCGCCGATGAAATCGTCCAGCAGATCCCTGACCATGGGTGTTCGGCCGGGAACCCAAGCCTGCAGCAGCTCGCTGCCGCATCCGAACGCAAAGAGCCCGACCGCCAGTCTCCACAGGCTGGCCCGCGGCCAGGTCGCACAAGCCGAGGCTCCCAGCAGTGCAAACAGGGCTGCATGGACCACCCCGAAATCAGGCCACTGATGTTCGATCCAGTTCAACGGAGTTCCCAGCCAGCGATACTCGGCACGCAACCACGACAATTCCGTATTCGGCAGGCCAACCGACATGGCTACCAAGCCGGCGCTCGCCGCGAGAGCAATAGGCGCGAATTTCACTTCCTACCCGAGGCTTCTCGTTCTCGCGTCCGGCCCGTCCCGCGTGTCTCGCCCATCTGGCACATCTGGCCCATCTTGCTCATCTTGCAAACCTGACACCGACCAGTGACACCGACCACGGACACCGGCCACGCTGCAGCTTCCGACTAGACAAGCGGAGACAGCTCCCGATACACAGCCAAGGTCCGCCCGACGACGATGCGCTCATCGAACTCCTGTTCGGCCTTCACGCGAGCGGCCGCACCGAGTCGCCGCCGGAGGTCTGCGTCCCCCTGGAGCCGCAGGATCGCTGCTGCAAGCGCATTGGCATCCTTGACCGGCACCAGCAGGCCGTCGACACCATCCGTGACCACCTCACGGCAGCCCGGCACGTCGGTGGTCACCAGCGGCAGTCCGCAGGCCGCCGCCTCGATCAAGCCCTTCGGCAAGCCTTCGCGATAACTGGGCAGCGCGACGACCTGTACCGAGCGCAGCAAGGACGGCATGTCATCGACGTGACCAAGCCACGTCACGATGCCTTCCTCGGACCACTGGCGGACCGCAGCCTCCGGCACCGCGGCTGGATTCCCGGGATCGGGGTCGCCCGCGAGAAGAAAATCGACCGCGTGGCCTTCGCTCCGCAGCCGCCGCGCCGCTTCCACGTATTCCGCGATTCCCTTGTCCCACAGCAGGCGCGCTGCCAGCAGCACTCGAAATCTCGCGCCATCACCCTCCGCTAGGCACTGCCGGCTCGACGGGCGTGAATCGTCGACAGTCCACGCCGGAACCCGGGATCAGCCGTACCCGCGACTCATCGACGAGCCGGGCCTGTCGGAACAATGCCGCGTCGTCGGGGTTCTGCAGGATCAGCCGGGCATCGGGCCCTTCGAGCGCCACCCGCAGCAGCGTGCGAACGACCGGCCGCAGCGCGCGGGCCAGCAGATCGCCGCTCGTGAACACGTAACCCATGCCGGCCACCGCGTTGACCCGTCGCGGCACGCCCGCCCAGCGCGCCGCGAGCGAGCCGTAAACCGCGCACTTGATGGTGAAGCCGTGCACGAGGTCCACCCGCTCCCGGGCAATGAACCGTCGTAGCCACGCGATCAATGCCAGCTCGCGCACAGGGTTCACGCTGCGGCGCTGCATCGGCACCGGATCCCACCGGAACCCAAGGGCCCTCAAGCGCTCGCCGTAAGGACCGGGCGGCGACACCAACAGCACGTCGTGCCCTGCATCGCGCAGTGCCGAGGCCAGCGAGCGCCGAAAGTTGTAGAGGTACCACTCCGTGTTGGCGAAGAGCAGGACCCTCAAAGGGCAGCCTCGAGCGGGTGGAACCGATGGCAGGCGGTGCGGAAAACGACGGTGATGTGCATCAGCGAGATGGCTAGGACAGGCTAATCGGCGACCAAGGGATAGAACTGGTAGGGAACCCAGTACTGCGCATGGGTGGCGTAGTCCAGCCACACGTACAGGACTGCCGCGTAGTAGGCCAGCACGCCCGTCACCACTGCATCGTTGCGCCCGCCGCGCCGGCCCAGGACGTCGGGCAGGTGCGAAAAGACCACGAGTTGCAGCGGCAGCATGTAGAGCGCCATGCGATCCACGGCGGTACTGGACGGCGACACGAAGTACACCGCCAGCAGCACCAGCGAGATGATGCTGAACCACATCCAGAGCCTCTGCTCGGACCTCACGAATTCGAAGCGCCTGTGAAAGACGATCAGGATTACCGCAGGCAGCGCGTTCATGACGAGACGAACCAGCGCCCCCTGGGATTCGTAGCCCGCAAGCACGTAGTTCGTATAGAGGCTCTCGACCGCATCTTCCAGCAGCAGGTAATAGGCCCCTGCCGTGATCACCCCGACCCACAATGCCGCCGCAAGTCTGTTGCGTGTCGCTGCCAGTGCGGCAATCGGCAGCAGCAGCACGGCCGACTTGTGAAAGGTCGCCGCGAGCACCGTGAACAAGATGAAGTACTGCGGCCTCCGCCTGCCCAGGGCCACGAGACTGAGCATGGCCAGGCCCAGCGCGACGCTCTGGCGCGTATAGCCCATGGCCACCACGATTACGAGATACGGCACCGCCACTGCAAGTGCCAGCCACGGCCGCGGAAGGCTGCGGCAGAAAACGACGAGCCCCGCCGCGAAGATCAGGCCACTGACCAAATTGACCGAGTAGAAGCTCAGTCCAAGGTCCGCGGCATACCAGTTCAGCAGCTGGTAGCCGGGGTCGCCGAACTCCAGGGCGGTCGGCAGGTCCCATCTGGTGGCGTCCCGAAAGATTCTGATGTAGGTCGTCCAATCCCCGCCGACCTCGTACCGCCAGCCGATCAGCACTGCAATCACGAGCCCGACCAGCAGCCACGACACAGGGACGGCGAGGGACCTCATGCCCGTCCGGACCGCCACCCGGTGCCTGGTCGCCTGAATTGCCAGCAGCGCGGGCACCAAGAACATGAACCAGTAAGGCCACATTTCAGGCCGCCCTCGAGGAATCTGCGAGCCACGCCTGGAACATTAAAACGTCCCACAGCTGGTAGTGCGCGCTGCTCCGACCCGACAGGTGCCGCTTCCACGCCTCCCGGATCGGGTCCGGACGGAAATAACCTTCACGTGCCAGCCTTGCCGGATCGAGCAGCGACTCGGCCCAATCGCGCAAGGGACCCCGCAACCAGGCATCCAGCGGCAGCGTGAAACCAGTCTTGGGACGTTCGACCAACGCACGGGGAACGTGCCGGTACAGCACTTCTCGAAGCAGCCACTTGCCCTGCCCGTTGCGGATCTTGTATTCGAGGGGCATGCGCCACGCGACTTCGACGACCCGGTGATCGAGCAACGGCACACGTGTCTCCAGGCTGTTGGCCATCGCCGCCCGGTCGACCTTCACGAGAATGTCGTCGGGCAGGTAGGACTGCGCATCCTGCGCCATCATCCAGTGCCGCGGGGCTGCGTCCGGCACAAGTCCATCCGCATCCGCAAACGGCATTGCCGGCTCTCCCGCGCCAATGACTACGTCATCCGGATTCGGCCAGTGGGTCCGCAACTGCCGATAGAAGGCTGGCACGTTCTCCACGAGCAATACCGACGCCAGCTTCTGCGCCTTGTCGCCGGCATAACGCAGAGCGCCATGCGACAAAGCGACTGCACCCGCGAGCGAGGACGCAGCGCCCCAGCCGGCCGCTGGAACGGCCCGCAGCGTCGCCGACGCGATGCGGCGGCCCAGCTTCGGCACTCGCCGCATCGACTGCCAAGTATCGAGCGCGTTCAAATAGCGATTGTATCCGCCGAATACCTCGTCACCCCCGTCGCCGCTGAGCGCGACCGTGACGTGCTGGCGCGTGCAGCCGGCTGACCAGGAAGGTGGGAATCTGGGAACTGTCCGCGAACGGTTCGCAGTAGATGGACGGCAACTGTGGGCACGACGTCGAGCGCATCCTGCGCACGCACGCGGATCTCGTGATGCTCCGTGCCAAGGTGACCCGCCACGGCCCTTGCGTGATCGGCCTCGTCGAAGCCGGAGTCTTCGAATCCGATGGTGAAAGTCCGGACGCGTTGACCGGTCGCGGCCTGCATCAACGCCACGACGGTGCTGCTGTCGACTCCCCCGCTCAGGAAGGCGCCGAGCGGCACGTCGGAGATCATCTGGTCGCGGACTGCACGGGCAAGGGCCCGCTCGGTTTCCGCGATCGCCTCCTCGACGTCACCGGTGAACGGCTCCGCAATGCCCGCCGTGATGACGTCTGCCAACGTCCACCAGGGCTGCGGCACAGCACTGTCCGGCACCGACGCCTGGGAGGTGCCCACGCGGAGCAATTGGCCCGGCGGCAACTTGCGGATGCCTTCGTAGATGCTGAATGGCGCAGGGATGCAATTGTAGCGCAGCAGCAGCGCAATTGCGGTGCGCGAAATCCGCGCAGAAAAATTCGGGTGCGGCAGCAACGCCTTCGGTTCGGACGCGAACAGGAACGTCTCACCCTGCCAACCGTAGTAAAGCGGCTTCTCGCCCAGGCGGTCGCGGGCCAGCCACAACACGCTCTCCGCACGATCCCAGAGCGACAACGCAAACATGCCGACGGTCGCCTCGAGCGTTCGTTCGACACCCCACGCCGCGAAGCACGCCAGGAGGGTTTCCGTATCGGAATGTCCGCGCCAGGCCGGGGCTTGCGCTTGAGACTCCAACCGCTTGCGCAGGTCGAGGTGGTTGTAGATCTCGCCGTTGAACGCGATGACGTAGCGACCCAAGGCGAATCATCGGCTGGTGGCCGGCGGCGGAGAGATCGAGGATCGACAGGCGGCGATGAGCCAGAGCAATCCCTGCGACTTCATCGACCCAAATGCCAGTGTCATCAGGCCCACGATGTGTAAGGGCATCGGACATCAAGCTGGCGACCCTCTCAAGGGGCTCAGGTCGAACGCCAGCGCCGGACACGAATCCGGCTACTCCACACATGTTTTCAGACCGCTCAAATCGCTCAAGAGAGCCAATACAAAGCCGACTACATCAATGTTCTGTACAGACGCTCAGCCTGTGCAGCTCGACACTCAAACGAAAATGCTTGGACACGATTGTCGCCGTATTTCACTATTCTCCGTTGCTCCTGCCGCGACGACAAAACATTCTCAATTGCATCGGCCATCGACTCACTGTCTTTCGGGGAAAAGTAGATCATTCTGTCTTCGGTGATCTCCCGAAAGACGGGAATGTCGCTGACACCATCGGGCATCGCGCGGCCATCGCTTCAAGGATCGGGATACCAAAGCCCTCGTAATAAGATGGAAATACCAACAGGCTGCGAGTCGGTACGCGCAGCGAAGTTCATAATCACTGAGGGAGGATAGGATCCTTACCCGTCCAGCGAGATTCGCCGACTCGACCCTCCGCTCAATCGCGCGTTTCTCCCCGCTGTCATTACCAATTATCACTAGGTAACAGGAAGAACCTCGATCGCGAAGCCGTGACACTGCATCCACCAGTCTGAGATAGTTCTTTCGTCTCTCAAGGTGCCCTACAGATAGGATGAATTCCTGCGGCAAACGGAATTTCTTGACGAAACGCGAGCAAATCAGACTCTGAAGCACACGTGAATGCGGAGGCATTTATCCCGTTGTAAATCACCGATATCGGGGTTCCAGGGAAAGAATCGATGATCTCGTCTCTCATCACCTCGGAAACCGTAACAATGTGATCCGCCATCCTAAGGGATCGCCCGACCACCGATCTGAAGAACTCGCGTTCAAGAACACCTGACTCCGGGCCTAGCCCTCGGATGTCATGGATCGTCAAAGTGCCAGCTTCCGAGGTCTTACCATAGGCAGGTTGAACTGCTCAAAGACATCGAAGCGCTCGCTTCGGAAGCTTGAGCGCCAGAATGCAAGACCGCTGATGAACTTTCGCGCGCGTCCGGCGCTAGGAACCGGCGTGCGCCTGATAGCGACGTTGGCCGCACCGCCAAACCAACTGCCGACAGCCACATCCACCGGTTCGTAGACAACGAACTCGGAATCCGGAAGACGCTTGACCAGTTCTCCGTATATCCCGACGAATCTTTGTCTTGCACCTGACGGCCTGTCATTGAAGCAAGTCGCATTCAGGCCAATTCTCAAGACGTCACCTTCCGCGTCTAATCATCGCGTTTCAAGTCTGCCAACACCTCGAAATGTCTGTCTATCACGGCGCCCTGTTGGAAAGGGCGGATAGCCTCTTCAAGAAGGTCTCCTGGTATAGGACGATTTATCGCCCGTTCAATTGCCGATGCCAAGGCGACCGGATCTCGCACGGGAACGAGGTAACCATACTTGTCATGTAGCAGACTTCTCGCGGGCCAGTCGGGCAATCCGTGGCGACCGGGGTGCAACCGCACATCATCGCCTCGACCAAGACATTCGGAAGACCCTCGACACGCGATGACAGGACGAACACGTCGGCATGTCGATAGTACTTTAAGGGGTTCGCTACATAGACCTGCAGGCTCACCGACGCTCCAGGCCGTTATCGTGGATCAGCGTCTCAAGGCGGCGCGGGTCGGCCCGTCTCCCAGAATTATCAATCGGGCTTGGCGGTTCGGGATAGTCCTTCATCGCCCTAATCAGGTCGTCGAATCCCTTCCAGGGCGCCAGACGACCTGCCGCGACTAGCACAGGACAGTCATCATTCAGCAGCCAGCTCATGACCGACCGGCTCTCGCATACGTTGGCGAGACTTAGTTTCATCGACGATGTTGTACACGTCTATATGGGGTGTCGAACCGAATATCGTGCGATATTGCTCCACCATGTCCTTCGATACGCAGGTCAATGCGTCTGCTCGCTACATGACCGCGCGCATCAGTGGTTTGAGCACCCATCGCTTCGCAAGGGCACTTCGGATAGGTGTCGAATGGCGTCACTCGCGACGAGCCGCTGATCTTTGCCTTGGTGCCTGAGCCGATTGCAGCGAGCAATACCACGGTGCTGAGATGGTCTTCAGCCGAAAACACTATTTCGGGCTGGACCACCTTTAGATACTTCCAAATCGAGACCAGCATGCCTTTGACATGCCTTTTATTGAGTATGCGGACGTTGACTCCATCCACTGAGGGCAACTTGTATTGTCGATGACATAGCCGACTAGCAAATCAACGTCGTGCCCATTTTCCGCCAAAGCACGGGCAAACCTACAGTACTGCCGGGCACGCCGGCAATCGCATAAAGGGGCGTAATAACACTATCCTCATTTCGAAAACTTTCGCCCCATTGGTGCGTGATACACGCCATTAGCCACTTTGTCTCTATGGAGAAACAGAAAGTTGTTGATGTACGTACCTCGCGACCCGCCGAAGCTTTCCATGGACTGATGACGCGTCATCGTGAATTCATCCAAAGGCGTCGCCCGCTTGCCCATGAAAAAGCCCTGGTATCCAAATGCCTCAATTTTTTCGAAAACCTCAGCAATCGGTCTGCGGATGTGCCGCTGCTCTATCTCAATCAACAATGCAGGTCTTGACGCTGCAATAGTCTTTTCCGCGCCCTCTATCACGCTGTACTCGTGCCCCTCAACATCAATCTTGACCAGAGCTACCCCCTCAAACCGATAGGCATCGAGCGAACGCAGTGGCACTAGCTGATGGCGAGCCTGCGCGAACGCAATATTCTCGATGGAAGCAGACGCATCATGTTCAACGCCTGATTCGTCGACCGGGATGTGTAGGCTACCGGCCCCATCTCGACTAGAGAGCGCCACTGGATGAACATTCACCGCTTTCTTGCCTTCCCGCCCATCCCTGCAGAACGAGGCAACATCGCGGATTCGGCTCGAATACCTCGACCCTGGCTCCAAGCCTCCAGAGATGGTAGGCATAGATTCCGCGATTGCCGCCGACATCAACTGCCAGATCATCTGTCTTGACCAGCGATCCCAGCAGCTTCATCTCCTCTTCAAGCGATCCTCGAACCCACTGGTACCAATACTTTAATGGCACCTGATATCGAAGAGGAATCGCATCACGAAAGAGAGTTTTCAAATTATCCGCCAAGACGCTGACGCCTTTGTAACAAGTTCAATTGACTAAGAATTCAAGATTCGCTCGAGGCGTAGGCGCGCTGCCGGAAACGAATACTTTTGCAAGTAGAGTGCGCGCATCCCCGGGTCATATAAATCTACAATCGAACTCGTCGCTTGGTTAATGGCATGAATGAAGTCTTCGGCAGTACGGCAGATCCAGCCAGATTCATGGCTAACGTCCTCATAGCCAGCAAATGCCTCAGGCGTGCCTATGATTTTCTTGCCATGCATGAGTGCCTCAGCAACTTTGGTCTTCATTCCAGATCCATCGAAAATCGGTGCAATTACGAAGTGTGCATTCCGATACCACTCACCGAGGTCGTCGACGGCGCCAATGACCTTCACTCCGCCGTCTCGTTCCAATTCACTGGCGAAACCCTCAAATCCGCGCCCAACAATGCACGTCTTGATTCGAATCCATGGCGAAACATGTCTGACGAACCACGTTATTCCGGCACGATTGGCATAGAACGTACCGCCCACAAACAATGCATACTTTTCCGCAGGCGCGCTACGGGGCGAGTCGTAATCAGGTGGCAGATTGTCATGCAGCGCTATTGGCGATATATGGGTCGCAGTACGGCCATATAGCCTGCCAAGTAGTCGGCTATCCCGTTCGCTCAAGCATATGAGCTTGTCACTGGCACGCACGGCTTTGCGCTCCGCAAGATAGTTGGTAATGAGTACGGCAGCCGCGCGCGCTGTCTTGGCTTGCTTGAGCGAACCGAGAAAAAACCGAGCTTCCACATTGTGGAAAAACGTAGTGACCTCAACCTGCGGGAACTGGCGTTTGACCCGCTTGGCCAACTCACCGAGATTGGAGCCATTGATGAAAATCGCCGTGACGTTTTTCGCCCGTATCGTTTGTAATGCTTCCTGAAAAACAGAGTCGGTTAGTCCATCAATGCAGCCCCTGAAAGCTTTGAAAATCGCCGCAAATCCGCGAAGGCGGGAACGGGCCAACTCCAAGACCACCAAGCGGTCGCCAATGACTTCCTTGAGCGCATCGTAGTTTAGCTTCGACAATAATTCTCTTCCGCCCGCAGGTGAATCCTGAAATGCATTGGTTACCAGCATCACAGTCGAGTCACCTAATTGGTACTTAACCATCGTCTCCAGACCGATTAACGCTTAAGGCAAAGTTGACCGGCCACTCTTCGGACCATTTCAGACTTGGCACATGGCCTCGGTGAGCCGCCTGCTTTTTGCGGCGATCGCGACTACGTCTATCCAATTAGCGACGACGATTCCACGAAACCCTATCGCAAAGACTCTAGATCGTCGTGCCGCCGGGTCTCTTTACCAGCACACAGTCATACTCAATCACCGCCAGCGATTGATCCCTGTTTATGGGATACAGTCCGCTAACAAAAAAGCCGCTTCCATGAAGTTCATTCAGTACGTCGTAGGGATTGGGGCATGTCGTCGTATACGTGGATAAGTGATAGTTCTGTCTGAAGCGCTTGTATGTATGGGCGGCTCTTGAGACAGCCGCGGAACACGTTCAAGTCGTAGCCTTGTGTATCCATTTTTAGATAGCAGTTCCGCCTGCCTGTCTTCTGGGCGACAAGCGGCTCAAAAATGCTATCCAAAGTCACGACAGACACATCCTCCTGATTCACGCTCTCAAGGGATTGCCAAATCGTCTTTGAATGTCGTGTTCGCCGCCAAGAAAGACGAGAACATCGAACTACTGTATACGTTAATGCTTCGCTTTTCCGTGGTGTCCCCAAGTGCGAAATTATAAGCAATCCATTTTTCTCCTGCTTTCGCCCGTCTTTCCAAATCCTCGAAGACTGACCTGACGGGCTCGAACGACACAATCCAGCCGCGGTATCCAGCGCGCCGAAGAAACTCTCCGAATTGGCCCCTATTTGCACCAACATCAAGAACGCAGTCGATCTGGTACTTCTCGAAGAGGCTTCTTAAATGAAAGTCCAGTGAACCGTGGCTATTTCCACGTCTCGTGACCTCGAACCCGGTCGCATTGGCCAAACTCTTCAATAGTTGTTTCATTCAATTACCTCACGAGTTCCGACCCGTGACCGAACGTGCTAGGCAAAGAACTCGATCAGACAGGAAAGCCGAAGATGCGATGAAGCAGCGCCCCGCTTCGACAATCGCGGAGGTGGCCCTGCTTTCTTGGACGATTGTTGCGGTCCAGCCAAGTGGAGTTCTGCGGCTCAGGCCGCCGCCGCGAGCGACAGGGATTGGAAGTACACGTGATCCAGGGTTTGGTGGTGCAGCCAACTGCTGTCCTTCGGCCCCTCTTAGGCTCGTTCGTAACTAGAAATCGCGGCTTCGATCTCCGCGAACAATAGGCGGGATTCTGCGCGGGAGGTTTGGAAATCCCCTAGCCAGAGCTTCTCTCAAAGATGTAGACATACGACCTAGCAAAAAACTCCAGATTGACGACATTTATAGCTTTTAGAGTAGCTATCAACGCTCGGCGCAGCGCCGTATTGCCTTTTCCGCTTGCATGCCAATAGCTATGCAAGCTGCCACCAGCGCGATGCGCCAGCTCGAGCGCCATAGTTGGCGTGATCCAAGTCACGTGTTCAGCATTGGCTATGTAGACGCCGTCGCGAAGTATCCTAAGGACGTTTCCTACATAAAACGGATTTGGCGTTGTGCAAATAATGCAACCGTCAGGCTCCAGATGACGCAGCGCAAACCGCAGTAGAGCTACCGGGTTGTCCACATGCTCAATTACGTCACCTATCACAACGCGATCGAATCTTTCGCCTAGATCGACGTCACTTGTTGCGTCGACCAGCCTTACATCGTAGCCACGGTTCTGCAGATCCCTAATGGGCTGCTCCAGAATATCAATCCCCACGATACGGGACGCCACTCTTCTTAAGCGGCTGTGCTTCCACTCAGGATCATCTGCGCGCGCAATCGTATGCCCCACCACACCTATATCGAGAACCGATAATCCACGAACAGATTCCTGCGTGAATTGCTGGATGTCCTCGACGCGCCCTACCTTGGCGCTCAATATGGTTTCTTTTAGATAAAGATGTACAGAATCCGCGTTGGGCTCGATACTGATATCGCGCCAATTGCCTACAGGTGTCTTTCCTTGCATGGAGTTCCCAGGATTTAGTGGACACCTCGCCGCTTGGCTTGTGAGCCGCCTCGAACTGCTCGGGGCTCACACCGCCGAGGTGACTGTGACGGCGGGTTCGATTGTAGAAGGTGTCGATGTAGTCGGCCACGTCCGCGATCGCCAGCTCGCGGTTCTTGTAGATGTGCTTCTTGATCCGCTCTTTCTTCAGGCTGCTGAAGAAGGACTCGGCGACGGCGTTGTCCCAGCAGTTGCCCTTGCGGCTCATGCTCGGCTCGAGGTGATTGGAACGGCAGAAGCGCCGCCACGCGTCGCTGCCGTACTGGGTGCCCTGATCGGAGTGAATGAGCGTGCCGCGCGGTCGTCGTCGACGCACGGCCATCAGGACGGCGTTGAGCACGAGCTCGCGGTGAATCGTCGGGCCCGCGGCCCAGCCGACGATCTTGCGCGAGAACAGATCCATGACGACGGCCAGGTACAGCCAGCCCTGCCACGTCCGAATGTAGGTGATGTCGGTCACCCAGGCCTTGTTGCGGCGTGTCACCGTGAACTGTCGCTGCAGGAGGTTCGGAATCAGGACCGACGGCTTGCCGACCGCCCAGCGTCGGGTGCGATAGCCGTGCAGCGCGCGCAGACCGGCCTCTCGCATCAGTCGCGCGACGCGATGCTTGCTGCAGGTCTCTCCCGCTTCACGCAGATCGAGGAAGACGCGCGGCGCGCCGTAGATGCCGTGACTCGCGACGAACGACGCGCGGATCAGGCGCAGCAGCCGGGCGTCCTCTTGTGCTCGCTTCGAGACCGGCTGCTTCAGCCAGTCGTAGTAGCCGCTGGCGGCGACCTCGAGCACGCGACACATCGTTTCGACGCTGTACTCGTGCCGATGGGCCTTGATGAACTCGTAGGTCGCGCGAACGCGACCGGCGCTCAATCGTGTGGACATCAGTGCGGACCTCCGGTGCTACCCTCATGCTATCCGGTGTCCACCAAACCCTGGGAACTCCAAATACGGGAACATCGGATGGCGCGGATAGCGGCGACTGGTGTTGGCTCGCCGATAGATCGCCACAAATTCCATATTCCGCATCAGCGTCGCCACGTGCTTGCACCCGACGACGAAGCCCTCCTGTACCACCAAGTCGCGCAGCATGCGGTTGCCGAGGAACGGCGGCTCCAGGTCAAGCTCGTCGATCCGGCACTTTAGCCGCAGATCGGCCACCGACGCCGGCACGGGTCATTCGTAAAGCGAGGCGCGCGACAGATCGAGCAACTCGGTCTGGCGGGTCAGGCTCAACTCGTCGGTCGCGTTAATCATCGCTTTGCGCCCGACCCGGAAAGCCGCCCGAGCGCGCCGGCTAGAAAATCAGTCTCCAGGACCTGCTGGCCGATCTTGGCGTGCAGATCCTTCAAGGGCACCGCGTCGGCCTCTGCGCGGCGCTCGGCGGTCGAAGCGAGCACGTCGGCGGCCCGCTCGAGCAGCTGCGATTTATACTGCGTGATCTGCTTCGGATGAACGTCAACACGCTGCGTATGCTCAGCTGACCTGCCGGCTTTCTTCGGACCATCTCAGACTTGGCAGATGGCCTCCGCCGGGCGGGTTGTTGAACACTGTCGCTTGAACTCTGCCGGCGTCAGGTTGCCGAGACTCGAATGCGGTCGAACCTCGTTGTAGTGACGCCGCCAGCTTCGATCACGATCTTCGCATCAGTCCGGTTCCGGAACCACTCCAGGCTCAGGCACTCGTCGCGGAACTTGCCGTTGAAGCTCTCGCCGAGACCGTTCTGCCAAGGCTTGCCCGGCTCGATCAGCGCGGTCTCGATGTTGGCCTTCGCCAACCAGCGCAGCAAGGCGGTCGCGACGAACTCCGGCCCATGGTCGGAGCGCAGGTACTGCGGCGCGCCGTGCACGCTGATCAGCTGCGCCAGGACCTCGATCACCCGACCGGAGCGGATGCCACCGGCGACGTCGATGGCCAGGCAGTCCCGGGTGTACTCGTCGACCACCGTCAGGCACTTCAGCTGCTGGCCGTTGGCGCAGGCGTCGAAGACGAAGTCGTACGTCCAGACATGATTGACGCGCTCCGGCAGCAGCGGTCGGGGCCGACCCGTCGAAATCCGCCGCCGTGGCCGATGCCGCGGCACCTGCAGGCCCTCCTGACGCCACAGCCGATGGGCACGATCGGGACTCATGACGTGACCCTGGCGGCTCCAGGAACACGTGGATACACCGATAGCCGAAGCGCGGGTACTGCGCCGACAGCGCTCGCATTGCCGCGACCACGGGCGCGTCCTTGGCCGCCAGGCGTGACTCGTACCCCATCGTCGACCTCGCCACCGACAGCAGCGCGCACGCTCGTCGCGACGACAGCCCGCGCTGCCTGCGCGTACTCCACCTGTCGTCGCCGAACCTGCGCGCTGACCATTTTTTTCGGCTGATCTCCCGCATCACATCGAGCTCGAGATCGCGATCCGCCACCAGCTTCTTGAGCCGAGCGTTCTCGTGCTCCAGTTGACGCAGCCGCCTCACGTCCGCCGGCGCCAGCGTGCCGTAGCGCCTGCGCCAGCCGTAGAGTGCCCGGGAGCCATCTTCCCAAGAATCAAACGGTCCGAAAATCACCCAGCAAGTCACAGCCAACCTCGCCACGCCCTTCACGGCGGCGAGCGCCACCTTGGCCTTGAATACTGCAAAGTGATTGCGGCGGCTTATCTTCCTCCTGGGTCCCCTCCTCCCAGGGCGGTATCCTTGCTCGCATCAGGCAGAGGCTCCACTTAACCGGCTGTTTCGATTACTAGAATCAGTTCTGTGGGATTTGTCGACTTGTTTCATCTACGTTTCGAATCTTCGTGACGGATACGGTTGAACTGCGTTTGACCACCCAGAAGATTAGCCAGAGATAAGCTGCGACTCCGACCAATGAAAACATTGCAATTGCAGCGACGTCGGACCCCAAGAGGCGAAATCCCACCCAAAGGGCGAGCAGCTTGCTGCCCGTGTTAAACAACTCGTAAACGAGAAACCCGCGTTGAAGCCGCAACGCAGGAATCGCCGCCACCGTCGGCTTGCTTACCAACTGAAGGAATAGCCACGGCGCCAGCAGTTGCGCATAGACGCCCGATTGGCGCCAGTCTGACCCAAAAACGAATGAAAACAGCATTGGGCCTGCCAGCATGACCACGACGAACGGCAACCCGCCCGCTGCGCTCATGCTGACGGTCGCGCGAACGATCAGCGACTGCGCATTCTCGCCATGGTGTATGGCTTCATTGATACGCGGGTAGAAGACCGACATCATCGACATGCCGATCAGCCCTGCAGGCACACCAAGCACAGCAATGGAGATCCCGTAGTGTCCTGCTGCACTTGCGCCAAAGAACACTGCCAGCAACAGCGTCGGCAGCCCTTGTGAGACAGAATCGATCAGATTTCGAGGCGTGCGCCATAAAGGGAAGTCCCGGTGCGCCTTTGCCATGTCGAGCGCTGTCACCACCGGCTCGGCCGATACTTGGGCTTCCGTCGACGAGACCCGCACCCTTCGCCAACCGAGAAAGGTCAAGCCGGCCCCGATCAGACCGCCGAGCATATTGGTCACGATGAGCACAAGCGCGGTAGGATGCAGGAGACCGAATACAAACTTACCGCCACTCACCAGAAACGCAGTCAACACACTGTAGCGGGCGGTCACACCGAAAGCTTTCTTGCGGATCAACCATTGGCCGAGAACACCGCTGACCACCCCAATCATGACCGCCGCAGGGATCAGCATCCTTAAACCTGCGATGGACTCTGCATCGGCAGCGCCAGGAATGCGTCGCCCCAAAGCAGCAGCAGGATTCCTGCCAGGACTGACACACCGAGTCCGAGGTAGAGGCTAAGGCGCGCGACAGCTTTCGCTTCGACATCAGATCGGAGGCAGGACGATCGCGGTTGGATAACCTAACGCCGCCACCGTAGACACGAGCCCCACCACGGTAACAAACACGCTTTGAAGGCCAAACGCTTCGGGCCCATATAGCCGAGTAATCAGCGGCGAAAACGCCATCGCGATCGCCTGAGACAGTGCCGTGCCCATCGCAACCGTCATCACGTTGCGAACGAATGCTCGCTCCCGCAGCGCCAGGAATTCGCGCCTCACGACCCGCAGCATAGCTATCGGGTCCAAACCAAACCTCGTTCAGTAGTCCGTCGAAATGAACAATGGTGTACTTGATGACCTTCGTCCAGCCGGACTGCGGATTGCCAGTCGGCGGGGCACTGCCTGACAAGGCCGATGTAATGTTTCCGCTACGGCGAACAGTGCCGGTAGTGGATCGGGCTCGCCTGGCAGGCGAGATTGTAGATCTTGCCACCTCCATGAGGAGCGGAAAGCTGAAGAAGTGACCGATGAATTCGAAACGCGCGTGTCCTTGCAACCAGCTGATGAGATGTGGACCCCAGATTCAGCCCCACCAGTAACTAAGGTGTGTTTATGGGAGTCGCAGGTGCGCATGATCGCTCATTGCCCTTCCAGGCTTCGACTTCACGCCGCAGCAGATCGATCTCCGCCCGCAGCACATCGTATTCATCGAGCTTGCGGCGCAGGAACCGCACGGTCAGCCGCGCCTTGGCATCGATCCGCGGCGCGTCAACAGGTAGCGTAGCCGAGCTTGTTGGGTTAGCGCGGAAGTTGTGGGCCTTGACCCAGCCCTTGTCCACCAGCGCCCGCAGGCAGTAATGCGCCTTGCCCAGGCTGACGCCCAGCGACTCCGACAGCTCGCGCTGCGTCGCTTGCGGATTGGCCTGGATCGCCTTGAGCAGGCGAAGGTGAATTTCATCCATCGTGGGTAAGGTGCGGAATGGCTACCGCACTGCCGTGTACTGCGTGAAGCAGCGGCAGTCAGGCCGTGTTCAACGATTGAACACGCGCCCCACTCTAATCGGTTCGCACCGATTTTTCCACCCAACCGTCTCGGACGGGCCGGCGACGACGGACGGAGCCCAGCAGCACGGCCGCGAGCAGGCTCGCGTAGGTGGCGATCGTCAGCGTTCGCAACGGATAGTCCACGATCGAGTGCAGCGCGATGAGGAGCAGCGATAGCGACGCACCGAGCTTCAAGCCTCGGTATTGCATCTCGTTGCGCCGTCCCTCTTCGTCGACCGCGCACGTACTTGCGCAGCTGCCAACCAATCAGGCCAAGTGCAGCCGCAGTCAGCGCCAGCGGCAGGCAGGCCACCCTCGAGCCACAGTTCGACATAATCGTCGTGCGCGTGGTTCACGTACGGCTCGATGTCGGCGCTCTCGTCGCCGATCTCGTCGTAGGCGTACAGGAACGAGCCGAGTCCCGAATCCCGTGCCTCGAGCGGGCTCCGCCGCCTGCAGCGTATTCGCGGCCAGCTTCCAGCGGTGGTCATCGAGCGGATCGGAGTCCAGCCGCACCAGCAGGCCGTACAGCGTGAACTGCACGATCAGCAGGCCGGCGATCAGCGCGCTGACCCGCAGCCAGTGGCTGGGCGCCGGCCCACGGTCCCTGCGACCGTGCTCGCAGCAGCACCGCCGCGCGTCGCAAGAACACTCACCATGAGCAGCCCGAAGCCTGCGCGCGAGTGCGTCGCCGTCGCGCTCACGGCGAGCAGCACGATCAAGGGTCGTCAGCAGCCACACGCGCAGATCACGCATGCCGTGCGGGTGGTGGCGCAGGCGGTCGGCCAGCATGCCGGCGGCGACCGGCAGCGAGGCGGCCAGCAGCCCGGCGAGGTGATTGCGATTGGCGAACAGTCCGACCGCCTCGCCTTCGTTCGTGATGCGATACAGGTAGAGCGCGCTGTCCGGCCCTTCCATGATCTGCCAGAGCCCGATCAGACGCACTGATGGCCGCAAAGGCGAGCACGATCCCCACCATGCGTCCGCCGCTGGGAGCCGTGCAGCGCCACCGCCGACATGAACACGCCGGCTGGAACGAGCGCAGACCACAGGATGCTGCTCGGTTGCGAACGGCACGAGCGTCCAGGCGCCCGCGGCCGGCGCAACGCCCGCCGTCGCCAGTCCCGCGGCCACGGCGCCCCGCCCGGGCAACATCGTCCATGCGGAATACGGCAAAGGCACCAGCTGCAGCAGCGGCAACACGATGAGCCCGGCAGGCAACAGCCAGAACCACCGGGCGCGGTCGCGCCGCACGTCCGAGGTGCCGATGCGAATGCCAGCGATGAGGATCAAAGCGAGGCCGGGCAATGACAGCAGTTGCTCGCCGACCGAGCCCTGCCCGCCGCCCAGGAACAGGGCGAGCACCAGGGTGACCGCGCTCAGCGCGAAAAGAAAGCGCGTGGCGCCGCTCGCGTCAGCGTGCGAGCCCTGCCGCATCCGGGTCAGGGACTGATCGGCGTGCCCGAGGAGCTGTTGCTCAGGAGGATGAGCGGCGTCACGACCCCCAAGCCGACCACGCCCCACTTCAGGTACTCACTGCTACCGGCAGCCGGGGCTGCCGCGCGTCTGGACCGGCGCGCGCATGCCCCGATCGGTGGCGGCGACTCCGCACGGCGGCGTGGCAGGCACGGTGTAGACCGACGCGTCGTCGATGGTCTGCTCGCAGCCATCGTCGAACCGCACGGTGATCGCGCCGCCTTCGAGCACGACCAACCGGTCTCCCTTGAGCAGACGCTGGTCCTTGGCCGCCGGATCGTAGGCCGTGGCGCGGTTCAGCAGCACCTTGCCGTTCGTCGACTTGACGGTAGCCACTTCCGACGTGCTCGCCGGTGCCGTCGCTGGCGCGCCAGCCGCCTGCGGGACGGATTCCGGGGCAGTCGCCGTGGTCGCCTGCTGGGCCGACGCACTGGCCGCGGTCAGCAATGCCACTGCCGCGATCGTCGCGAAGCGAACCTTACCGGTCATGCCTGTACTCCAGATCCGACAGAGACTGGGGCCAAATGTATCACGACTTGGGCAAATCGACCGTGCCCGCGTCCCGGGATACCACTTCCACGTCATCGAACCAGGCGGTGCCCATCGCCTGGGTCTCGGCGGCGATGCGGGCATCGAGCTCCAGCGTGAGCCACTGGGCCGGGCAATCGGCCGGCACATCGAATGCGACCGCGTGCGTGCGCCAGGGCGACGAACCAGTGGATGGCTCGGTGGCGAGGATCACCCCTGCCGTGCCGTCCGCGCAGGTCACCGTCCAGCGCAAGCCGCGTGACGCCTGGAGTCCGTCGAACCGGCTGCGCCACTTTAGCTGGTAGCCCCTGCCCGGCGGCAGCAGCAGAAGTTGACGCACGTCACGGAACGCGCTGCGCCGCCCCTGGAACTCGATGCGCAGCGCATGGCCTTGCCCGTCCGGCGACGGGCGGATGCCGGCGTCCACGCCCGACACGCGCCCGATATTCCACTCGAATGGGCCGCTCGGCGGCGCCTGTTCCTCGAAACCGCGATTGACGGGTGTTCCAAGCGCGGACAGCTGCGCGGCCGACAACCCGCCTGCCCACGCCACGAAGGCCTGGTCCCAGCGCCGGTCGCGCACGAACCTCCCGACCAGCGCCGCGTTCTCGTCCGGGCTGAGACCGCCTCGGGCCCGCAGTCCCTCGAAAACCGGTGGCAGGTCGTCCGCAGTGGGCGCCGTGGACGCAAAGTACCCGAGCAACTCCGTTCGCCACGGTGGTTGCTCCGCCAGCCTGGACACCATTGCCTCGCGCGCGCCCGGCGTCGCCGCAAGACCCGAGAGCACCGGGAACACCTTGGCCTGCGCTCCAGGCGCCACTCTCAGGATGCGATCGTAGTGCGCGACAGCGGCCGCGGCGTCGCCCCGCTCGAGCGCGATCTGTGCCGCCCAGGCGCGGGCCGCGATGTCGCGCGGCGCGTGCTGCACCGCCAGCGCGATCAGCGCCTGCTGGCGCTCGCGATCGCCGCGTGCCGAGGCCGCATCGGCCAGCACTCGATATGCACGGCCATCGAGAGGGTTCGCGAGCGAGCGCGCGTTTCGCGAGCGCCTCTGCTGCATCGAATTGCCGGCCTGCGACGTTCTTCTCGGCAAGCCGCAACAACGCGTCCGGATGCGCCGGCCGCCATTGGAGGGCGCGCGCAGGGTCCGAGTCCGCGTAGAAATCGGCGATCGCCAGGCTGACGATGCGCCAGGCTGCAAACAGTGCGATTGCACACGACGCCGCGACGATTAGCCCCCGGGATCGGGATCGCAAGGCATCAGACGGCATGGGTCAGAGCCGCTTCAACCGCCGGCCATCCGAGCCGTCCGAGTAGTGGTAGTAATAGTCCGAGTAGCCGTAGCCGTAGCCATAGCCGTGTCCGTAACCGTGACCGGCGGCCTTCGGGTCGTACTTCACCAGCAGCGCGCCGGTGATCCGCGCGCGCACGGCAAACAGGCGCTTCATCGCGCCGCGCAGGACGCCGATCCGTGCGCGGCCGGCCTCGATCACGATCAGCGTGCCGTCGGCCGCGTTGGCAATGATCGGCACGTCGGCCAGACCGAGCAGCGGCGGGCCGTCGATGATGACCTGGTCGAAGGTGTGCGCGGCGACCGTGAGCAGGGAGCGGAACCGCGCAGCGGAGAGAAGTTCCGCCGGATTGGACGGTGTCGCTCCGGAGGTCACCACGGTCAGGTTCGCCTGCGTCGTCGGCTTGAACATTTCGGGCCCGTCGGTTTCGCCCGCGAGGTACTCGCTGAGGCCCGTCCCGTTGTCCACGTTGAGGCGCTTGTGCAGCGAAGGCTTGCGCAGGTCCGCGTCGATCAGCAGCACCTTCACGCCCAGTTGCGCGAACTTGCGCGCAAGCATCAGCGCGGTCGTGGTCTTGCCCTCGCCGGCCACGGCGCTCGTCACGAGCAGGATCTTCGGCGCGCCCGCTTCCGTGGCGTACTGCAGGCCCGTGCGCAGACGAACGGTAGGCCTCGGAGAACGGACGAGCGGGTGTCCTCGGCCATCGCATCGAGCGAGCCCTCGCCCACCTTGGGCACGATGCCGATCACCGGCAGCCGCAGGTGCCGCTCGATGTCCTCCGGCGTCTTGATCGTCTCGTCGAGGCGCTCGAGCAGGAAGGCGAGCGCGAAGCTGAGCATCAGGCCCAGCAGCAAGCCGATCAGCGCGCTGCGGCGGATATCGGGCTTGAAGCGGTAACCGGGCAGCGCCGGGTCGACCATGGAGACGTTGTTGGAGGCGCCGCCGCCGGCAACGCCGATTTCCTTGTAACGCTGCAGCAGGGCGTCGTAGAGCTGGCGGTTGGTGTCGGACTCGCGCTTCAGGATGTTGAACTGCACGCTGCGGCCCTGCAGGTCGAGCAATTCCGATTGCAATGCCGCCACCTGCTCGCGCAGCAGCGTTTCGTTGGCGCGTGCAGCCTCGTACTCGGCCTGCGCTGCGGTCGCATAGGCCCCGGCCTCCTCCTTGATGCGCGCCTCCACCTCGGCGATGCGGCGAGCGAGCTGCTGCATCTCGGGATAGTCCGGCTTGAACGTCGCGCGCTTCGCTTCGTACTCGGCCTTGAGGTCGCCGCGCGTCTCGCGCAGCTTGTCGAGCATGGGGCTCTTCAGCGCGTCGGACGAGAGCCCGCCCACGACCTGCGCCTGCCGCCAGACCGACTCGGCGCGGATGCGGTCCGCCGTCGCGGTGCCCAGCGCGTTGTTCAGCTGCTCCAGGTTGGCACTGGCGAGCGACGTGTTCTGGTCCACGCTCGCCAGCCGCTGCTCCTGCGCAAACCGGATGAGCGCGCGCTCGCTGTCCTCGAGCTTGAGCTTGAGCTGCGAGAGCCGATCCTCGAGGAAGGTGCGAGCGTACTTCGAATTCTCCTCGCGGCGGCTCAGGTTGGCCTCCATGAAGGCCTGGGCCAGGCCGTTGCTGACCCGCTCGGCGACGCGCGGGTCGGGGCTCACGAAACTCACGTGTCGCGAGTTGCGAGTAACCGACGACCTCGACCTGGCGATTGCCCATGACACGATCCACGGCCTCGGCCTCGCGGCTCTCGAGGCTCCGGGTGGTGGCGGCAGGCTTGGCATCCTTGCCGCGGAAGAGGCTCACGATGCCGGCGATTCCGCCCGGCCGCGACACCGCGTTCTGGAATGCCTCGTCGGACACCAGCCCCAGCTGGCGCACTGCGCGCAGCACCAGGGCGCGGCTCTTGAGCAACTCGATCTGGGTGCTCATGAAGTCGCCGCTGGCATCGACGGCCTCGACGCCTTCCATCTTCACGATGCGCAGCGCCGAACTCTCGATCTGCAGCGTGGCGGTGGAGCGATACAGCGGCGTCTGCAGCAGGGCCCAGATCAGCGCGACCGCCGTGACCAGCGCGGTGCACCCGAGCACCGTCCAGCGGCGCTTGGCAAGGACGTGCCACGCGTCGCGCAGGGTGAATTCCTGCTCCTCGTCGTCGCGCGCATCCGGGGGCAACGGCAGGCCGAGCTCGCTGGACCCGGATTCCGCGAGGGCACGCCGGCGCGGCGCCTTGTAGGGCAGGCGTTCGAGATTCTCGTCGCGCGGGTCGTTGGGTTCGGTCAGCCATCGTCACAGCACCACGAACAGCGCGAGGACCGGCACGGTGTACAGGAAGTCTCTCAGGTTCGAGCGACGCGCCGGAGAAGTCCACCACCACGATGTCGCTGCCGAGCACTTCGGGATCGACGAGGCGCCCCGCGCGAATTTCGCGAATGTCGAACGCAGCCGCATAGCGTCTGCCGTCCATGTTGCGATAGATCACGATGCCTTTCGGGTTCGCCAGCTCGTCGAGCCCTTTCGAGATGGCGATGATCTGCAGCAGCGACGTGCGACCGGTGAGCGAATAGATGCCGGGTTCGCGCACTGCGCCTTCCACGGTCACCCGCTGACTCATGTATTCCTTCACGAACACCGTGACCTGCGGGTTCTCCATGAAGCCATCCTCGAGGCGCTTGGCGATTTCGGTTTCGAGTTCGCCGACGGTCTTGCCCGACGCCGGGACCGTGCCGACGAGCGGCAGGGTGAATTCACCACCGACGCTGACGCGCACGGACTTCGTCAGGTCCGGCACCCCGAACACCTCGACGTCCAGCACGTCGAGCGGCCCGACGCGATAGTCCGTCGAGCCCATCACCGGAACCGCGGGCAAGCCGCCGGTCGCCGGCTGGGTCGGGGGCCGTTCGTTGGCCTGCTCCACCGAGGATTCATTGATGCTCGCGCTGCGGCAGCCGCCGAGCAGCGCGACTGCCATCAGGACGCATGCGGCCGCAGCCAGCGGCATGCGTCGAAAACTCATTTTATCCAGTCCTGGTCGCATCGTGTCTGATGACTATCCTGTTGAGCCAGGCAACGACCGACTGTTCCAGTCGCGCCAGGCAATCTTCATATTCCGAACGGCTCGCCCCGTAGGGATCCTCGATCGGTCCAGCACCCCAGCGCCCGAGCAGGTGCACACGACCCGCCAGTGTCGGCTCGGCCGACATGATGCGCCAGGCGTGCTCCTGCTCCATGACCAGCACCAGTTCGTGCCGCGTGGCGTCCGCCGGCGTGAATCTCGTCGCCCGGTGCTCCGCCAGATCGATCCCGCGTTCGGCGAGAAGTTCCACGCAGGCCGGGTCTGCCGGCCGGCCCGGTAACGCATCGAGCCCAGCCGAAAAGACCGGCAATGTGCGACGCAGCCTGGCCGCCGCGTCACGCCACAGGGCCTCGGCCATCGGGCTGCGGCAGATGTTCGCCGTGCAGACCAGCAACGTGCTGCCGGCAACCGCATCGCCAGGCCCTGCCTCGGGCACCTCGTCACCGCCCGGCGCCGGCCCGCTTCAAGGCCGGAACCATGCAAGCCTTGGGCAAGGTGACCGACGCCGCGGCACCGAGCACCTCGAGCAGGACTCGCACCCGATCGGCACCGGCTGCCGCTTCAAAGACTGCCTCGAACCCCTGGAACGGACCGGCGATGATATGGAGCCGATCGCCCTTGTGGAAGCCCGGATCCGCCAGCACGTGCAGGCCGGACTCATCAGCCCGTTCCCGCAGGACATCGATCAGCGCCATCGGCACCTCGGCGTACCGGTCGCCGAACCGCAGGACGGTGCTCACACCCCGGGTCGAGCGGATCGGGGCCAGCGCCTGCTCACCCACCTCCAGGCCGACGAACAGGTAGCGGGGAAACAGGGGCTCGATGACGTCCGACCAGCGCGACCGGCGCAGGCGCGGCAGGCACAGGCGCGGGAAATAGACCGGGTAACCCTGCCGCTCAAGCTGGGCCTGGGCGACGGCCTCCTGTCTCGGCTTGGTATGCACAACGAACCAGGTACTCATCCCTGAAGCTACTCTCTCTATGCAGCGGGGCACAGAGTGCGTGAAAGACCATTTAGAATCAAGACAATACGAGGGGTTGCCAAACCGGTTCGAGGCCCGCTCAGGCGGGGAAGAACTCGATCGGCTTGGTGGTCGTCATCGTGGCGACGTCCCGGCTCTCGAAGCGGAACATCTTCACGCGGGCCACCAGCTTGCGCTCGAGCTCTGGATCGCCCAGTTCGCTGGAAATTACGCGGCATTGGGTGACTTCGCCGGACGGGGCGATGGTCACTTCGAGGACCACCTTGCCCTGCAGGGCCGGATTGTCACGGAGCGCGCGGCTGTACATGGCGTAAATCGCGGACTTGTTCTTGTCAAAGACCAGTTCGATCTCTTCGCGGGTACGCGATGCCTTGCCGCTCTTGCCGCTGCGAGTCGCCTCGGGCGCGTTCGAGCCCGCGATGGTGGAGGCCACGCGAGCCGTCGTGTTGCCCTTCAACCCGGTGGACCCGCCGCCGAAGCCACTGGAGGCCCTGGACACGGCGATCCCACCGCTGTTCGTCCCCACGCTGGCGGTCAGGATATTCCGGTCGACGCGGGCCTTGTCGCCCACGCCAGCGTTGAGCGGCGTGTCCTTGATGTCGCGATCCACGTCCATGTCGCGCAGGTCGGCCAATTCGTCGGCGAGCGCCAGCAACCCGCTTTCTGCCGCCTTCTTGCGCGGATCAGGCTTGGGGACGACCCTGGCCACCGGCACGGGCGTCACCTCCTTCGTCTGCGCCTTCGGCACCTCGATCGGCTTCGGTGCCTCGATTGGAGGCGGTTTGGGCTGCGTCAGGATGAATTCGACGATGCGCTGTGATTCCTCGGGCTCGAGCGGCTGGATCACCGGAGGCTGGGGCAGCAACGGGATCACGATTCCGAAGGCGATGAACAAGCCGATGGTCGCGCCGACGATCCGTCGGAACAGCCGCTCCTCGGCCTCGGACGGCGTCCACGGCAGCTGGAAAGATCGGTAATTGGGGGCGATGGTGCTCATCGGCTCGTCCCTCAGGCCCCGGAGTGACCCGTGTAACTCAATTCACGCTCGACCACCGCGAGGGAAACCTTGGTGTAGTCGGCCGCCGAACTGC
Source organism: uncultured Gammaproteobacteria bacterium (assembly GCA_963778185.1). Taxonomy (GTDB): domain Bacteria; phylum Pseudomonadota; class Gammaproteobacteria; order Steroidobacterales; family Steroidobacteraceae; genus RPQJ01. The sequence continues at coordinate 261,083 of CAVZTF010000001.1, forward strand.
TCGCGACGATCTTGCGCAGGACCGAATAAGGCAGGCTCTTCTCTGCCATCACGGTGACCTCGCGGCGCGCCTCCGAGCCCGCCATCACACCCGCGGCCTGACGCCCGAGCGCTGCGCGCAGCACCTCGACCACCGGATCAGGAGCGGCACCGAGTTCGGCCACCGACAGCACTGGTTCGCCGTTCACGTACAGCATGTCGCGCGTCACCATCACGACGGTCGTTTCGCGCGGCTTCTGCTCGGAACTCGACAGGGGAATGGTGATGTTCCTGGAATTCGGCAGGATCTCCATGTCGGCCGTGTGCACCAGCAGGTACACCACGAGGATCGTCAACATGTCGATCATCGGTATCAGCGCCAGCGGCCCGTGTCCCCCGCCGCGCTTGCCATGGCGCCTGTTGCGCCGCAGTCCCTTGCCGATCATTACGGTGCATCTCCTGCCGGCACGTCCGCTGCCGGTGCGTCTCCCAGGGAGATCTGCGGGAAGAGCGTCGTGCTCGACACCTTCGTGCCCTCGACCTTCTGCTGGACGCGCATGGCGTCCATCACCTGCACGATCGTGTCGTAGTCCACGTCATCCGCAACCAGGAGGGTCGCGTTCACCTTGTCTGGAAAACGGTTCTTGATATCGACGAGGTGCTCCGACAGGCGCAGGGCATCCTGGTAACCCGTCGCGGTCAGCGGAATCGTCCGCAGCACGCCGACATTCCGATCCGCCACCTCGATACCGTTACGGCGCAGGATCACTTCGAGTTCCAGCGTGGGCACGGTCGGCGGCGCCTGCACTTGCGGGCCGGGCAGGTTCACTTCGACCACCCTGGTCTTCGAGAACACGGCCGTGAAGATCAGGAAGAACGTGAGGATCACCATCACGTCCAGCATCGGCACGATGTTCAGGTCATTGCGGCCGCGGTAGCGCGCGTGGTGGCGCCTCTGGCGGCGTGCGAGCCTGGAACCCTTGTTCATGTGAGCGCGGTCCCGCGGACGCCTTCAGGCACGCGATAGGTACCGGTCTCGGTCGCCGGGCGGACTTCGTCCACCGTGTTGAGGAACTTGACAGTCGCCACCTCGAGGCTGTCCACGAGTTCCGTGGTCTTGGTCTCGAGGTACATGTGGCAGAGCAGCAGGGTGATCGCGAGCGCCAGGCCGAGGGCCGTGTTGTTCATGGCGACCGAGATGCTGGCCGAGAGCATGCTGGCCTTCTCCGCCGGATTGACGCTGGCCACCGCGGCGAATGCGCGGATCAGGCCGATGACCGTGCCGAGCAGGCCCATCAGCATGCCGATGTTGGCGAGCGTCGCCAGGTAGTGGGTGCGTTTCTCGAGCCGCGGGATGACTTCGATCAGGCTCTCTTCCATGGCCTTCTCGATGTCGTCGCGACGGCGGGCCGTCGACATGCGCGACAAACCGTAGCGCATGATCGTGGAGAGCGCCGAGTCCGTGCCCTCGGCCACCTGCATGGCCTTGCTGATGTCGCCGGACTGCAGCAGCGGGGCAAGTTCCGCCCACAGGCGCTTGTTGCCGCTGGCGACACGACTCAGGAAGACGAAGCGTTCGATCGCAATGGCGAGGCCGATCGCGAACACGGCAGCGATGGGGTACAGGAAGGCCCCGCCTTGCTTGAAGAAGTTGAGGACCAGGTCGAGTGAGTTCATGGCTGGGTGGCTCCGGGGGCAACGACGGGTGCACTTTGTCCCGTCAGGTCGCGGTAGTAGGTGGTCTCGCGTCGAAATTCGTCACGGTCGAGGGGAGAAAGCACCTCCTCGACGAGGCTGTTGAGAGGCCGGTCCGGCCCGCTTGGCGGCTCTGCCGCCTTCCAGGGGACGATGTTCATCACCTTCGGCAATTCCCGGTTGCCCGTGATGGCGGTCGGATCGAGTTGCAGTCGGTCCACGGCTCCCTTCGCCCTGGACGGCGCGGCCGTTGCAGCCGGCTGCTGGACCGACGGCTTCGCGGTGGCCGGGGCGGGGTCGGCGGCAAATGCCGGGCCCTGTGCCAACAGGCCTGAGATGACCATCAGCGCGGTTTTTCCGGTCATGGCTGGGACTCCACTTCACGCGGCGCCTGGCCGAGGCGCGTCCTGAGTTCGGTCAACCAGCCCGCGACCTGGGTGTCCGCGCCGCTGGTCAAGGTCTGGTAGCGCTCGTAATGAGGCAAGGCACCGGCCGGGTCAGCGACGTACAGGTCGAGGAGGATAGCGAGATTGCGCTGCGCATCGGCGAAGGCCGGGTCGATGAGGATTGCGCTTTCGTAGGCCCCGCGCGCCACGCCAAGGCGACCGAGCTTGCGATTTGCCAATCCCAGCCGGTTCAACGCCGGGGCATTCACCGGATAGGCCGCCAGTGCCGCCTCGAAGAGCTGCCGCGCCTCGTCGTAGCGCCCCGCGTCGAGCGCGACTCGCGCCGCCGCGAACTGCCCGGCAACTGCGGGCGCCGCCGTGGCAGGCGCGTCCGGACCCTCGGTGGTCTCCAGGCGCGCGTAGCGGCCCGGTTGCATCACCGCAAGGTCCGCATAGCTCTTCTCGATCCATGAGTCCCAGGTCCCCGCAGCCGCGCGCCGCGTATTTCGTGCGTGGGTGCCGATCGCGTTCTCCTCGAACGGGAAAGCCTGCTCCTCCAGCAAGATGTCGTACTGCTCGAGTTCCTCAGCCGAAAGTTTGCGCGGCCGCTCCGAATCGAGCAATGACTTGCCGAGGTGCCGGTAGAGATCGGCCATCGCGTAGGTGGCCGCTGTCGATACCGACGCAACGCCGTAGTCCTCGACCTTGCCGTACGCCCCAAGCGCTGCCTCCATGGCGTTGCGCTTGGCTCGAAGCGACTTGTCGAGCGGGATCGCCAGGCGGATGGCGCGCGCCGCGCTGTCGAGCGGCCTGGCGAGTTCCAGGGCGGCATTCGCCGCCAGGAAGCGGCTTCGATCCGTGCGGGCCGCGCCTGCGGCTGCATCCGCGCTCACGATCTCCTGCAACCATTGCTGGCGAGCCGCTGGGTTGCCCGTCCTGGTCGCAAGCTCCGCGAGTTCGCGCCGGGCCTCGAGGGCCACGTCGAAGGGAGCCGGGTAGCGCTTGACGTAATCGGCATACGCGCGCGCGGCGGACGTGGTGTCGCCGCTGCTGCGATAGAGCTCGGCCGCCTGCCACAGCGCAGCGCGGCGAACCTCCGAATCCTCCGCATCACGCGCAGCGACGCGTTCCAACTCGATGGCGGCCTTGCGTTGCTGGCCGCCCTCGAGATACGCGACCGCCAGCTTGCGTGTGACCTCCGGCTGCAACTCGTGCTGCGGGTGATCGCGGCGGAAGTTCTCGAGCACGGTCGCGGCCTGCTCCCACTGCCTCGCCGTGAGCAGCAAGGTCGCCGCATCGAACTCCGCCTTGGCGCGAGCCGGCGTCGCGGGCGCCACCGATGCAACGCGGAGGTACTCCCGCACGGCACCGGCGGTGTCGCCGCCAGCCTGCCTGGCCTCGGCTTGCCGGTAGACCGACGCGGCGCGGCGCTCCGTAATCTCGGCCATCTGCGGGTCGTTCGCGGGCAGGCGTGACGCGACTTCCGCATAAGCCTTCTCGGCCTCCGCAAAACGACCGGAATCGAAATACGAGTGTGCGAGTACCGTCCAGGCGACGCGCTGCTGCCCCACGTCCGCACGAGGACCGAGCGAGAGCACCTGGTGCGCGACTGCCACGGCGCGGTCCCGGTCGCCGGCGTCGAACAGGGCCTTGGTGGTGCGCGCCAGGACGCCTGGAGTCTCGGCGTGGTTCGGGAACGTGCTGGCGAAGCGCAACGACGAATCGATGGCGCGCAAACGCAGCGCAGGACGCTCCGCCTCGGGCAGGAGCGCCTCGGCCTTGTCGTAGGCGATGAGTGCCGCGTACCCGGCGCGACCCGCTTCGGGAGCCTGGGCGTAGGAATAGGCAGCCAGCTCGTACTCGGCCGCCGCTTCGCTGAAACGCGCGCCGTCGAAGAGCACGTCGGCAAGCATCAGGCGCGTCGCCGGTGCCTGCGGCGCCGAATTGAAGGCGTCGAGGTACTCGCGATACCAGCGCACCGCGGCGTCGCGATCGGCCGCCGAGCCGCCCTTCTGCGCCAGCGCGTGGTAGTGATGTGCGAGGTCGAGCAGATTCGCCTGCACGGCCGTGCTGACCTGCGGATCGAGGTCGGTGGGGTGCGCCCGCCAGTAGGTGCTCTTCGGGCCGTACTGCTCGACCAGCTCCGCCTTCGATTCAAGCACCCGCGAGGTGAAACCACCCTTGGCATTGGCTTCGGTGGCACGGCCGAGGAACAGCGGGGCGTCCGGACTCATCGGCTGGCGCCGCGAGAAGGCGCGATAGGCCTCGGCCCCGTCCTGGTAGCGCTCCTTCTCGACGTACAGTTCGCCGAGCGCGCCGTACAACTGCGATTCGTAGGGCACGGTGCCGTGCGCGGCCAGCGCAGCCTGCAGGGAAACCGGCCCGTCCGACGCGATGAACATCAGGCTCAACGCCCGCAACGTGTCTTCGGTCAGCTCGCGCTCCGGACGCGAGAGCTGTGACAGCGGCCGAACCTTGCCGTCGACGACGAGCACTCGATCGAGCAGCGTCAGGAACGACTCGCTGCTCTCCTGGTCCCGCGACAGCTTGAAGAGCGACCAGCCGCGCTTATAGAGCGCCTGTTCGTCGAACTCAGACTTCGGCTCCAGCGCGAGTACGGCGGCGTACGCCCGCTCCGCATCGGCGTACCGCTGCAGGCTGAAGGACGTTTCACCTCGACGGAACTGAGCCTCGTCATAGTGGGACGTCTTCGGGTAACGTGTGACGAGTTCATCGAGCGTGGTCAATACCTGCGCCGGATCCCCCGCGGTTTCGCAGGCTCGAGCCAGCTGGTAGAGCACGGCATCCGTCGACGGATACTCGGGATATTCCTTGAGCAGGCGCTGGTATGCGGCGATCGCCTGCCTGGCCGCCGCCACGGCGGCCGCGCTCGACGCGCCTTCTTCGCCGCGCAGCGACTCAGCCTCCGCCAGCCGCAGATCGCCGACACGACGCAGCGCCTTGGCCCGCAGCGCCGGGTCGGAACCCTCGAGCTTCAGGAAATCCTCGTAGCTGCGCGCCGCCTGGTCCGGATCGGCCGTCACCGGCAGCGCGCGATCGATCGGCACTGCGGGGGTTGGAAGGTCCTGCACGGTCGGCGGTGACGGTTGCGCCGGCTTGCGTGCAGCCTCGGCCTGCTGCGACCAGGGCGACTGCAGCACGATCACCAGCCACGCGATCGGCCACTTCACTGGGTGCCGGCGGCGGCCGCGCCGTCATGCAGGGAAGCCAGTGCGAATTGAGCCTGGGTCGCGAAGTTCGCGAGCCGGCGTTTCTGCACCTCGAGTTCGTTGACGGCGATGCCCGCGAGAACGCGCTCCTGCGCGGCAGCCGTCGCGTCGATGCGCGGCGTGATTTCGTCGATGCGCGCCGCAAGGCCCGCGACCCGCTGACCGAAGCCCGCCGCGTCGCGCGGAGCCGCTGCGCCGCCTCCCTGCAACAGGCCGAGCCGCAGCCTGGCTTCCGCCAGCGCATCCGCCGTCTCACGCAGGCCCGTGCGGCCGGACTCGAGGGCCGAGGCTCGCGCGACGAGTTCGGCCAGCCGCTGTTCGAACGCGGGAATGTCGGTCCCGGCCAGCAACGCCTGCTTGCGCGCTTCGAGATCGATCATGGCCTGCTCGCGCGCGGAGATCATGTCGTCGAAGGCTTCGAGCGAGTCGCGCCAGCGATCGAGGTTGCGCTGCATGATGCGCAGGTCACGGTAGTTCTTCAGGCCTTCCTGGAACTCGTGCGAAGCCAGCAGCTGGTAGAGATAGCGAGTATGCGGCGCGTCCGGCACCTTCTGCAGCTGCCAGAACCAACCCACATCGTTCGTGCGCGGCACGGCCTCGAGAATCGAATCGAGGAAGCCGCCCTGGCGAATCGCGGCAATGGACTCGTCGATGCGCTTGCCCTCCGCGGCATACGCCTGCACCGCCAGCTGGTACTGCTGCGCGGCCTGGCCATTCGCAGCGAGTTGCGTGTACGCGTAGGGAACGGCGAGGAAGGATTCCTGCACGGCCGAATCGAACACCTTGCTGTTGCGCAGCGCGAGCCACGGCGCGAGGGCGCGCTCGGGTCGCCTGGCGTCCGATTCCGCCCAGCCGACCCCGAGCAGCGCACGGTTGGTGAACGGGCCGTCGAGGCGCACACGGTTCAGCGCCGCCACCGCACCCTCGGCATCATGCTGCTGCAGCGAAGCGAAACCGAGGGCCAGGTTGGCTCGATCACGCAGCGCAAGCTGTTCTTCCGTCGCGGCCGGCATGCCGCCGACCTTGCCGAGGAAATCACGGCCAAGTTCGGTGTGCCCGGAACGGATGAGCGCGACCCCCACATTGAAGCGCGCATAGTCCGACCAGCCGTCCTGGTCGGTCCAGCCTGTCAGCTGTACCACCGCTTCGCCGTATCGGCCCTGTGCCATGAGCACATTGGATGCAAGCAGCCGACGTTCAGGGTCGAGGTTGCCCGGCAACGGGCCCCGGATCCGCTCCAGGTTGCGCCATGCGTCGTCGACGAAGCCACGCTGGTACCCGCTGCGGGCCAGGTAGAAAAAGGCGCGGTCGCTCACGGACTGCGGCACCGGTGCCGCCAGCAGCCGATTGAAAATCGTGTCGGCTTCGTCGTACAGGCCGAGAGACAGGTACAGACCGCCCGACAGCAGCTCGGCCTCGGCCTCGTGATTCGGGATGCGGCCGAAATCGCGCGAGACTTCGAGCCGTACGATGGCTTCGAAGTAATCGTCCTGGAAGAAGTGGAACAGGACGTCGCCGTAGTCCAGGTCGCGCAGCTTCATCGGGGGAGGCAGGTCGCGGGTCACGTCGTCCGCGCGCGCGGGGCCCGCAATCACGGCTATCGACGCAGCCGCGACGAACGAGAGCCAGTGGTGGAAACGCGCAACGGTCATCAGGAGGACGCCTGCCTCACTCCCACTGGCGCACAACGAACTCGGGCCCAAGCGCGGCCACTTGGTCGCTGATACGCAACTCGATGTACTTCGCGCCGACCTCCTTGTCGAACGTGAGCGCGGCGCCACGACGGTAGTCGCGGTCGTGCGGGCCCTTGCCCGTGAAGAACGCGACGATATCGTGCGTGCCGGCCTTCAGGTTGCCGAGATACAACTTCTGCACACTACCGCGATGCAGCGCCTGCACTTCGCGATCGGTGTAGAGGTAGTGCGCCACTTCCTTGTCGTCGACCTTCAGCGTCACCGAATCGAGAGCGAAGAACGTACCGACGTCCACCGAGAGGAACACGGCGACCTGCGTGCTGGCCGGGTAGAGCAATTCCTCTTCCAGCTTGAACAGGTCCCGGTTGAGGTCGACCAGTTGCTTCTTGAGGACCTGAACGTCCTGATCCACACCGCGGGCCTGCTCGGCCGCCGGAGGTGCCTCGGCGTGCGCGCGCCCGGCGGTCAATGCCGCTCCGATGGCAGCGAACGCGGTCGCCGCCAGCAGCCACCGGCGCCCAGTCACCCGCATATTCGAAGTCATTGGCTTTGCAGCTCCTTAGATCTGCCGTGCCAGCTCAGGCATCGGGTTCGTGTCCCCCGCCCAGGCGCCACGCACCCGGCCGTCGCGATCGACCAGCAACGTGAGCGGCGGGTGATCGACGCGGTAGAGACGTCCCGCCGACTGTTCGGCGTCGACGAGCATGGGAAACGACAGGCGCAGCGACGCCTGGCAGGGACGCAATGGCGTTCAACTGTGACAGCGACTCGCGGCAATGGCCACACCAGCTCGCCCAGGATGAGATTACCACGGTCTCGCCACGATACTCCGACAGCCTGGGATTGTGACCGCGGACGTCCTCGAGGACGAAATCGGGGGCCAGGGCACCCGTGGCGGGCGCCACGACGGGCGCCTGACCCCCGCGGAGTTGAAGCTGGTCTGGTATGGGTTGATTCTAGTGCACAATATTTCGATGATCCGTCCCTGGCACCCGTAAGTTGAGCCCATGCTTCGGACCCTGACCGTAGGTTGCCTCCTGTTGGGAATGCTGGCCGTCGCGCCGGCAGACGCGCGGGCACCGATTGAAGTCGTGGTCAAGGAGGCGTACATCGATCTCCACACCGGTCCTGGCCGCGGCTTCCCGATCACTATCTCGGTGGAGCGCGGCGTGACGATCGAGTTGTTGCGGCAACGGACGGACTGGATCGAGGTGCGAACCGCCCGCGGCCAGCGCGGCTGGGTCCACCGCTCGCAGCTCGAGAACACGCGGCGCCTGACCGATTCCTGATGCAGGCGGAATGCCGCCGTTTCGTCGTGTTCACAAGCGGCGACGACCACGAGGAGAAGGACGAATGGATCGCAGGCCTCACCTATTTCTTCTGAGCGTCGCCGTTGCCAGCGGCGCACTGGCCGCACCCGGTGCGCACGCCCAGAGCCAGGCCGAAGCCGTTGGCGGATCCGCGCAGGCGCCGCAGGTCGTCGAGCCGGAAGTCGAGCGACGGGTTGTCAAACCCATCGCCGTCCCCAAGGAGAATTTCGAGATCGGCACCTTCATCGGCACGACCAGCATCGAGGATTTCGGCTCGCACATGGTCTTTGGCTCCCGCATTGCCTACCACGTCAACGAAGACATTTTCGCCGAGGCCGTCGTCGGGATGACCCAGACCGGGAAGACAAGTTACGAGCTCCCGACCGGCGCGACGCAGTTGCTTACCGACGACCAGCGCAAGCTCACGTACTACGACCTGTCCGTTGGCTGGAACGTGCTGCCCGTTGAGGCGTTCTTCGGCCGCAAACGCGCAATGCCGGGCGCCTTGTACGTGACGATGGGTGTCGGCAACACCCGTTTTGCCGGTGACGATCGCTTTACGGCGACCGTCGGAACCGGCCTGCGCCTGCTGGTGAATGAATGGCTGGCGGTGCACGTCGACGCGCGGGACCGCATGTTCAAGACCGACCTGCTCGGACGTAGCCAGGTGACTCAGAACCTGGAGATCACGATCAGCTTGACGGCTTTCTTGTAAGCCCGCGCAGCACGCCCTCGTCACGCAGTTCGCCCTGGTCGAGCTGAAGCACGCGATCGGCCAGCGCCAGGCTCGCCGGTCGATGCGTGATCAGCAACACGGTTCGCGAACGCAGCAGCTCGTGGCATTCGGCGATGAAACCGCGTTCGCCCGCGGGATCGAACATGGACGTGGCCTCGTCCAGGATGAGGATGGCAGGGTCCTTCAGCAGCGCCCGGGCAAGGCTGATTCGCTGGCGCTGACCGCCGGACAAGCGCAGGCCCTCGTCGCCGATCAAGGTTTCGTAGCCTTGCGGCAGCTGGTCGATGAACTCGTGCGCATGTGCCGCGCGCGCAGCCTGTTCGATCTGTTCCCGGTCGGCTCCGTAGCGGCCGTAACCGATGTTCTCGGCCACCGTGGCATTGAGCAGCAGCACGTGCTGGCTGACCAGCCCGATGTGGGCGCGCAGGTTGCGCAGCGAAAACTCGCGCACATCGATGCCGTCGAGCGTAATGCGGCCCGCGGAAGGATCGGCGAAGCGCATCAGCAGGTGAGCCAGCGTGCTCTTGCCCGCGCCGTTCGGACCGGTGATGGCGACGGTCTCGCCCGCACGAATCTCCAGGTCGAGATCGGCAAACACCACGGCCCTGCCCGGATAAGCAAACGACACTGATTCGAAGGCGATCCTGCCACTGACCGTCGCGGGCTCGCGATCACCGTCGTCGGGCTCGGGTGCCTCGGCCATCGCGGCCATCAGGCGTTGCACCGCCCCCCGGGAATGCTGGAGCTGACCGTAGACGCCGGCCAACTGACTGACGGGCTGAGTCAACAGCATGCCGTAGAGCAACAGGCTGACCAGTTCAGGGGCGGTAAGGATGCCCGATGCAACGCCCTGGCTGCCTACCCAGAGCAGGCCGAGCACCGCCGTCGCGGCCAGCCAGCGCACGGCCGGGGTCAGCAGCGACACGATCCGCTGCTGCCGGACCTCGAGCATCCGCACCTTGTCGCCCTGGACCGAATATCGGGCCGACTCCTCGCCTTCGCGTGTGTAGGCTTTGATCAAAGGCAAGGTCGCCAGATTCTGCTCGGCCATGCCGTACTTGACCGCATCCTCGTGCAGGTGAGCCTGAGCCAGCGGCCGCACACCCCTGGTCAGCAGCTTCACGAGGACGGTGAGGAGCGGCACCGCGACCGCCACGGCCAACCCGACCCGCAGGTCGATCCGCACCAGCAGGACCAGGGCACCGACGCAGGTCACCAGCAAGGGCAGCAAGGGCGTCAGCACCCCGGTCAGGAAGCTGTTGATCCGCCAGACATCGTTGACCAGCAACGCGAGAATCTCGCCGCGCTTGCGTTCCTGGTGCCAGCTCAAGGGCAGGGACTGCAGATGGTCGTAGACCCGGGAGCCGAGGTCGGCCACCACTCGCGAGCTGGTGCTGCCGAGCACCACACCGTTCCCGAACGACAATCCCGCCTGAACTGTCAGCACGCCGAGCCAGGCCAGCAGCAGTTCGCCCGGCACCACGCCTCCGAGCAATGCCTGCGCCACCCGGCCCGCGAACCAGGGCATGGTGAGCATGACCACGCTTTCACCTAAGAGCAGGGCCACGGCCAGCAGCAAGGCACCACGGTATGGCGCCAGCATCCGCCAGAGGAAAGGCATCTCCGTGCCGGCCGGGCCAGGTTGGCCGGGACGGCGCCGGTCGCCATGACTTCGGCTAAGATGCCCGCGCAACACAGTCGCTTTCGATCGCATGAACCTAACGCTATCACACCAGGCCAGGCCCTCCGATGACGTCCTGTTCCAGGAAGTGGGCGGCGAAGCCGTGCTGTTGAAGCTCGCCAGCGAAAGTTACTTCGGACTCGATGCGGTCGGTACACGGATCTGGATCCTGCTGAACGAAGACCCCGGCTTGAAGCGGGCCTTCGACATTCTCAGCGACGAATACGAAGTCGAGGCCGAGGTGCTCGAGCGCGACCTGCTCTCCCTGGTCGAACGCATGGCGGACGCTGGACTCGTGGTGGTGCGCTGAGATGCCCGGACGCCTTGCGGCATGGCGGGCGTTGAGCGGTACCGACCAGCGAAGGCTGCTGGGGCTGGCCTGCGGTCTGCCGGTGGTCGAGACATCGCTGCGGTGCATTGGTGCGCAGCGGACGGCGTCCTGGCTGTCACGCGCGATCAAGCCCAGGGCGATTCACCCGCCTGCTGCCGCCGAACTGCAGCAGTCCGATCGGCTGGCTCATCTCGCGGCCATCGCCGGCCGACGCGGCATCCTCCAGGCGCGCTGCCTGTCACAAGCGATGCTGGTGAGGGCCTTGCTGCGGCGACGCGGCCTGGATGCGGTGCTGAAGGTCGGCGTCCGCAAGGATGGCGGTCAGTTCGACGCTCACGCCTGGGTCGAGTTGGACGGTCACACGCTCGCGCAGGCGCCCTTGCAACATCTGCCCTTGCAGTCGCGGCCCCAAAGCTCGGCCGCCCTGCGTTAGCACGCTTTACGCCGCCCTCAGATTACCCTGCCATGCAGCCGCCGCCAGGCACCGGCGACAGCTCGACGTGCATAGAGCCAGGGAAGCCACTGTCCGCGCTCGCCGGCAAACTTGCTCCGCATGAACTCGGCGGGCGGGAACACCAGGTCGCGCAGGTAGCGCGCCTTGCTCCCGATCCCGGGTCGCGCCCGAAAATCCAGCCATAGCTGGCGCGCCACACTCGCGCGCAAGGTAGTCCGAGGCCGGTTCCCGGACATCATCGCGTTCGAAGCGCCGCGAATGCGTACTCGGGGACGTTCGTCGCAAAGCATTGGTGCGCCGTCGCCAGGCCATCCGCGCAGATTCCGCGCAGGCCCTTGGCATCGGCCCGGGCAATGAACGACTGCCAGTCGTGCTCACCGAAAGATTCGGCCAGCAAGTGCAGGTCGTACAGCCAGATCAGCCGATCGCCGCCGGTGTGCGGCTCGCCGGATACGTAGTACGGATTGTGGCGATGGGTGCCACGATGCATGCACGCGAGCAGGAGCGCGTGCACGGGCGAGACCGCCAGGGCGTCGGGCGCAAGGGCAGGCAGGGACTTCGGCTTCCGCGCGCAACTCCTGGTACGTGAATAGCCGTGACAGGACTTCAGAGTTGTTGATCTGCCAATGCACGTCGAGCTCTTGCGAACCCTCCGGGCCCCGACGCGCAAAGCTGGTCTGGTAACTGGGTGTCGCGACTGCAGGCGAAAAACCGCAACCCTGCAACACAGCAGTGACTCGCGCACGCTCATGCTGCGGCACGATCAGGTCCGTATCGCCCCTCGTGCGCAGCACGGGACTCGGGTACAACGAATAGGCCAGGGCCGTGCCCTTGAAAAGCACGGGCTCGACACCGGCTGCCGCAAGCGATGACAGCGCGTCCAGCAAGGCCCTGCGGTGGCCCAACTCCCATACTGCGTCCCCGCGCGCGGAATCGCGCAGCCGATCGAGGAACGGCGATGGCGGCGCATCGGCGAGTCGCACTGCCAGCAGCGCTGCGACCCCGTGCCGCTCCGCCGCTGCCAGCAGTTCGTCGCTGTCCGCTACGCTCGAGGTTGCCGGCAGCAAACCCGGCTGGATCGCGAAACAGTTGAAGCAACTCGGCGTCGATGCCTGAGAAAGTGTCGATCATGCAGTGTGGATGGTCATCGAGTCGCTGTTCTGCAACCTGGGGGACGTTATGCTCTCCGAGCCATGAGCGGCATTGCCGGCATCATCCACTTCGACCAGATGCCCGTGCAAGCCGGCCTGATCGAGTGCATGACGGCTCGCATGGCCTGTCGTGGCCGAGACGGAATTGCGCACTGGCAGGAGGGGTCGACGGCATTCGGGCACTGCCTGCTGCGAACCACCAGGGAGTCCGCCGAAGAGCGCCAGCCGTACGTCGACGCGCAGCGCGGCCTGGTGCTGGTGCTCGACGGCCGTATCGACAATGCGGCGGAACTGGCGCGCGAATTGCGCGGCAGCGGCGCGATCCTGCACAGCCGTGCCGACAGCGAACTGGTGCTGCGCGCTTATGAGCAGTGGGGGCCTGCCCTGCTCGACCGCATCGAGGGCGACTTCGCCTTCACCGTCTGGGACCCGCGCGAGAGGCAACTGTTCTGCGCCCGCGACCGGCTCGGCAACAAGCCCTTCCACTACTGCTGGAACGGCACCACGTTCGCCTTCGCGTCCGACGTGAGCGCCCTGTTGGCGCTGCCTTGGGTCCAGAAGGAGCTGAATCTCGACTTCGTCGCCGAGCACCTGGCGTCGGAGTGGATGAGTCTCGAAGACACCTTCTGGAGGGGAATCCAGCGGCTGCCGCCGGCACATCGGCTCGTGGTGTCTGCCGAAGGTTGCCGCAAGTCGCAGTACTGGCGACCCGATGTCGCGATGACCTTGCCCTGCCGCAGCATGGCCGAATACGCCGAGTATTACCGATTCCTGCTGTTCGACGTCGTACGCAGGATGGGGAACTCATCCGGCCCGGTCGCCTGCGAAGTGAGCGGCGGCCTGGACTCGTCGGCCTTGTTCGCGGTCGCGGCCGAGTTGCAGCGACGGGGCGAATGGCCGGCGCCCGACGTGCACGGTTACACCCTGGATTTTCGCGGCGCCGGCGATGCCGACGAGATGGACTACGCGCAAGCCGTCGCGCGTCACGTCGGCAAGGAGGTCACCGAAGTCGCGCCGACTCGGCAACCCTTGGCCTGGTATGAGGACTGGGCCAGGCGCCACGGTTATCCGGCGGGATATCCCAACGGCGTGATGGGCCTGGGCATCCGGCAGGAAGCTCGGCGCCGCGGGTCCAACTGCCTGATCGTGGGTACCGGTGGCGACGAATGGCTGGACGGCTACCGCACCTACTACGCCGAAGCCATCGCCAGCAGGCAATGGGGGGAACTGCGGCAGAGGCTGCAACTGGACAGCCGGGAGGTCGGCATCCCGCAAGCATGCTGGTCGCTGCTTTCGCTACGGCGTCGGTCCACTGCTGCCCGCCCGACTGCGACGCGCGATTCATACAGTTCGGCGCGGGTGGTCAGGGCATGACGGCTGGCTGGCTGCACCGATGCGACAACGGCTTCTCGCAACGGCGCGCCATTCAGTCCGCGGATGACACAAACGTGGCGCGGACCGGGCAGCGCTCGCAGCTGCTGACTCTGAACGGCGCGTACGGGTTGCTGGCCAGGGAATCGGAGGAGCGTTTTTGCGCGTGGGCAGGTCTCGAGATCCGGCGACCGTTCTGGGACAGGCGGCTCGTCGAATTCGCAATTGCGACGCCCGAGCGCCTGCGATGCAGCGGCGCCACGAGCAAGTCCCTGCACCGTCTTGCCATGACCGCCCTGCTGCCCGAATCGGTGCTAGGGCGGACGTCCAAGGCCGATTTCATGGTCGCGTTTCGTTGGAGTTCCGCGGAGATTCGCGATAGCCTTTCAGCGGCGTTGGCGGATCTTTCCGACTGGGTATCGCCGGAAGGCCTCCTGAAGGTACTGCAGGACTACGAGAATCCACTTCTCGCGGGTTGGCCGGATTGGCAGGTCTGGACCTTGCTCGGCTGTCACGCAGTGCGAGAAGCGGCGACTCGCTGCGGCGGGCTGCTATAATCTGACGGCAAACTTCCGGAGAGCAATCTCATGACCGACTCCAAGCCTGAGACCGCCAAGGAATCGCACCAGCCAAAGCCAGCGAAGGCACCTTATCGGTCGCCCAGGCTCGAGATTCTCGGCAGTCTGCGCAGCGCCACCCGTGGCACGGGAGCGGATGGGGCGCTCGGCATGACGATGATGTCGGATCGCAGGGCGAAGGAAGACATCGTCAAGTCGGCCGGCATCCGCTGGGGCTCGGCATTATCTGTTCCGCTACAAAGCGCCATTTCCAGCTGTATGGCACTGGTCGCCATATCGGCGTGATGGCCGACGAAGTGGCCGGAAAATACCCGGACGCCGTCTCTCGACATGGGACGGTTACCTCAGGGTGGATTACGGCCGGCTGTTCCACTGAAGCCCGGGTGTTGACCCGGGTTTGAAGGCAGTCCCCACTGCTTTGCCGCGGTCTCGGCGCGACTTCCGTTTGACGCGGCGGGTCGTCCGCGCCGATGCTGTCCTCTGATGGCCGACTACCTGTTGGGCGACATGCCGATCACTTCGGCGCTTCCGTTGTCGCTTTTGCGTCTGCGCCGGGCGGGCCCGATTGCGCCAATCCTGACCGTGACGCGCGTTCCCAGGCCGATGCGACCGAGAGCCGTTCGCGCGTGGCGCCACCAGTGGCAGGACGATGCGAAACGCACCGTGATCAGTTTGACGCTGACCCCCTCCGGCTACCTGCTGCGTTTTCCCCGAAAGTGCGATTTCGCCATTTCCGGCGACGCAAGGCGCATCGATGCGCGGCCACATCGTCACGTGGCTCCCGAATTCCTGGAACACCTGCTGGCAGATCAGGTCTTGCCGCGCTGCCTCGCGCAGCAGGGCGAATTGGTGGTGCACGCGGCCGGCATTGCGCTAGGTCCCGACATCGCCCTGTTCGTGGGCGAGAGCGGCCGCGGCAAGTCCACGTTGGCTGGCCTGTTTTTCCGTACCGGTCGGGCGATCCTGTCGGACGACTGCCTGATGCTGCGCCCGACACCCGAGGCGGTGCGCGCGGTCCCAACCTATCCCAGCCTGCGGCTGCGGCCCGACAGCGTCGATGCGCTCTTCCCCGGCGACACGGCGCTCGCACCCCTGTCTTCGTATTCTGACAAGCCGCGGTTCTCCATACCGGACGTCTCCCGCCAGGCCGCCGGCGGCCGCGTGGCAGCCGTGTATTTCCTCGGCGACGCTGACGCAGGGCGCACCGACGTAAGGATCGCGCCGATGGCACGCGCGACTGCCTGTATCCGGCTGATGGAACAGTGCTTCCAGTTGGATATTCTGGACCGCGAGGCCGTCAAACGTCTTCTGGGGCTGGCCGGCGAGGTCGTCGCGCGGGTGCCGACGTTTACGCTCGATTACCCCAGGGATTTCGGCCGCGCTGCGGAGTTGGTGGCCGGGATCGAGCGACACTTTGCAGGCGTCGCCGGCGATTCGTCGGCCGCCTGAGTTCGACGTACCGATCACATGTCCACTGACGACAACTATTCCGTGCGTGACTACGGCCGGATGATCGCCGACACGGCGCGCACTGCGCCCTTCGTCGATGCCATGCGCCGCGCGATCCGGCCCGGCAGCATCGTGCTCGACATCGGCTCGGGGCCGGGCTTCTTCAGCTTGCTGGCCTGCCAGCTGGGTGCGACGCGCGTGTACGCCGTCGAGCCGGACGACGCGATCGAAATCGGTCGGCAGAGCGCTCGCCGTCGAGCCGACGGCGAGCGGATCGTCTGGCGTCGAGGTCTCTCGACGGAGATCGAATTGCCGGAACGCGTCGACGTCGTGATCGGCGATCTGCACGGCACGCTGCCTTTCTATACCGGCAATATCCGTTCCCTGATCGATGCCCGCCGTCGCCACCTCAAGTCAGCCGGCGTGATGATTCCGCGCCGCGACACGGTTTTTGCCGCTCCTGCCGAAGCTGCCGACGAGTACGCGGATGTCGCCAACCCCTGGGAGAGCAACGCGGCCGGCGTCGATTTGACGGCTGGCCGACGATTCGTGACGAGTCAATGGTGGCGGGCCGCGAGTGCGCCGATCCTGAAGGATCGTTACCTGGCTGCGCCGATGGCCTGGGCGGAGATCGACTACCACCTCTGTGAGTCACCGAACGCGTCCGGCGACTGCGCCTGGACGGCTGAGCGAGCGGGCATCCTGCACGGATACTACGTCTGGTTCGACAGCGAGACCGCGGAGGGAATCCGCTGCTCCAACGCGCCGACGCTGCCTGAACGCGTCTACGGACGGGCTTTCTTCCCGCTGGAGCGCCCGCTGGCGATCGCTGAGGGAGACAGCATGCGCGGCGAATTCGCCGCCAACCTGGTCGCCGGAAAATACATCCTGCGCTGGAATACCCGGGTCGCAGACGCACAGGGCCGGCCCAAGGCGACCTTCGCCCAGTCGACCTTCGCCAGCCGGCCTGTACTCAAGGAAGACCTGGATCGAACGCGACCGGACCACCGGCCGTCGCTTGGCGAGGCTGCACGCGTCGACCTGCAGGCCCTCGACGCGATGGCGAAGGGCGAGTCATTGGCTGAAATCGCGGCCGGGCTGGCCCGAGAGTTTCCCCGACGATTCGAGGACCCGGCGCAAGCCCTGCGACACGCAGCCGATCTATCCCTGAAATATTCCGAGGCCTGGCAGCCGCCGAACAATTGAGGTGGCGCCCCGGGCCGGAGTTGAACCGACGACCTACCGCTTAGGAGGCGGTTGCTCTATCCACTGAGCTACCGGGGCGCGCGGGGTGCAAGTGTAAAAGAAAACGGCCGGGCAAAAACCCGGCCGTGAATGCGTGGTGGAGCGGAAGGGGATCGAACCCTCGACCTTCGCATTGCGAACGCGACGCTCTCCCAGCTGAGCTACCGCCCCACGCAAGGGCGCGCATTGTAGCACCGGGTCTGCGCCCCGCAACCAAAGCTTGCAGCCTTGTATGATCCGGGCATGAACATGACCGTTCGAGCGGCGAATCCCGCCGATGCCGACACTCATCGCGAGCAACAACGTCGCCATGGCCCTCGAGGCCGAGCACAAGCGCCTCGATCCCGGGACTGCCCGGGCGGGTGCGCACGCCGTGTTCGCCGATGCCGGCCGGGGCCGTTATTTCGTGGCCGAGCAGGACAGTCGCGTGGTGGGCCAGCTCATGATCACCTACGAATGGAGCGACTGGCGCAACGGCGTGTTCTGGTGGATCCAGAGCGTCTACGTCGAACCCGGGGCCCGTCGCTGCGGGGTGTTCCGCGCGCTCTACGCGCACGTGGAGACTCTCGCCAAGGCTGACTCGGGCGTCTGCGGCATGCGCCTCTACGTCGACCGTGACAACCATCGCGCACAGCAAACCTACCGGCGCTGCGGCATGCACGACGGCGGCTATCTCGTCATGGAAGTGGACTATTCAGGGGCGGTGCAATCCGCCGGAGGCAATCACCATGCTTGACAACGGCAGCAAGGCGCCGCCCTTCGAACTCGTCGACCAGGACGGCCGCAAGCACACGCTCGCGTCGCTGCTCGCGGACGGGCCGCTGATCCTCTATTTCTATCCCGCCGACTTCACGCCGGGCTGCACCAAGGAGGCCTGCAGTTTCCGCGACCTGCACCAGGACCTGATGAAGGCCAGGCTGCGGGTGGTCGGGGTGAGCCCGCAGGACGTCGCCTCGCACCGCCGCTTCGCGGACCAGCACGACCTCAACTTCACGCTGCTGGCAGATCCGGACAAGAAGGTCGTGAAGGCCTACGGCCTCGACGGTCCGCTCGGCTTCGGGGTGCGGCGCGGCACCTACCTGATCGGCAAGGACGGAGTCATCAAGGACTCGGTGCTCGCCGACCTGCGCATCGGGGCCCACGAGGCGTTCGTGCGCCGGGCAATCGACATGGGAGCAAGACTTAAATAACTTCAATAACAGTTAGTTACAGTTACTTGTTGAAATCAGTGTAAGGACTTTGCGCCGCGCGAGTCGTTCGGCCGTGAAGCCGTCGACCCATCGCCATACTGCAGCTTGAGCACCCGCGTCTGCCCCGGGCTCGGAATGACCACGACGAAGATCTCGCCGTACTCGTCCTCGGCCAGCGAGACGTGCGCAGCGCTCAGCCGGTCCACGACGCCCGGCAAGGTACTGGCGTAGCCGACCACGGCCACTGTTTCACCGCGATGCTCTCGCTTGATGCGTGTCGCGAGGCCGTCCCAGTCGCTGCTGGCCAGCAGGTTGACCGGCAACTTGAATTGGTTGGCGATGGGTGCGGCGGTCTGCTGGGCCCGCCGCGTATCGCCGGCATAGAGATGATCGACCTTGCCGCCGGCCAGCACGTCCTCGAGATACGCGCCCAATCCGCGGACCCGCTTCTCGCCTGCGGGGCTCAAGTCGGAGTCGCCGCTGGTCGTGGGTGCGGGCTCCGCGTGCCGGACCAGGATCACCACCGTCGTCCGCGCCCACGTGCCGAGCCAGAAAATGCCCGCGCCGGCCGCGAGCACGATCAGGATCGGGATCAGCAGGGGAGCCGCGTGTGGCCGACGGCGCACGCGGGTCGGTTGTTCAGCCATGGGCCGATGATAGCCGTCAGCGCAGGGGCCGTCGCAAGCGCTCGAACGCAGGCGTGGCTCGTTCACGGAATTCGCCGCCGGCTCCCGTCCGCTCGATGAAGAGCGCCGCGAGTCCGAGTCGCTCCGCAAGTTGCATGCCCTCTTCCGGCCCGAGCACCATGAGTGCAGTCGCGTAGGCGTCCGCCCGGGCGGTCGAGGCATGCAGGACGCAGACCGAGGCGAGGGCATGCTCGACCGGAGCGCCGCTCCGCGGATCGAGGGTGTGCGACACCTTGCGGCCGGCCAGGATGCGGAAGTCCCGGTAATCCCCGGACGTCGACACACCCATCGCGTCGAGTTCCACCAACGCATAGGGACGCCGCTCGCCGGACAGCGGAGCCTCGACCGCCACCCGCCAGGGACGACCCGCCGGGCTGCGTCCTCGCCCCTGCACTTCGCCGCCGAGCTCGACGAGATAGTCGTGGACGCCCATGGCCTCGAAGCGGTCCGCGATCTCGTCCACGGCCCAGCCCGGCGCGATGGCGTCGACGTCGATCCGCAGCGCGCCGGCCGACTTGCGGAGCTGAGGCCCCTGCGCCCGCAGCTCGAGCCTGCCGTAGCCGACGGATTCGCGCAGGCGCGCGATCTCCACCGCATCGGGTGGCGGCGCAGCCTGACTGCCACCACCGAAACCCCAGGCCTGCACCAGCGGACCGACCGTGACGTCGAACGCCCCCGCGGTCGCCTCGCTCACTTCCCGTGCGATCGCGAGCACCTCGTACAGTGGCCGGGATGCGTCGACCCAGTCGGTCGCGTCGCTCGCATTGAATCGCGACAGCTCCGATGAAGGGTCATAGGTGGACAGGTGCGCATTCGCCAGGGTGAGGACTTCGTCGATGGCGGACTGCAGCGACTCGCGGGTCACGCCGGGCGGCAGTCCGGCCACCTCGATGTTGTAGGTGGTGCCCATCGTGGGACCCTGGAAACGCTGCGGCGCGGGCGCCCGTGCGCAGGCCGCGAGCGCGACAACCGATAGCAGTACGATCAGGCCGCGCATGGATTCGGGCGAGGCTGGCGGAGAGGGTGGGATTCGAACCCACGTACACCCGTGAAGATGTAACTGGATTTCCAGTCCAGCGCCTTCGACCGCTCGGCCACCTCTCCGCTGGAAGGGGTCGAGAGCCTACACGGTCGGCCCGGGCCGGGAAAGCCCCGTGGCCGTCAGGGCAGCGTGATGCCCGCGGATCGCATCGCCGCCTCGACCTCGGCCCGCCTCGATTCCGTGAGCGGCGTGAGCGGCAGTCGGATGCCCGGACCGATGAGTCCCAGCCGTTGCACGGCCCACTTGACCGGGATCGGATTGGGCTCGACGAACAGTGCCCTGTGCAGTGGACCGAGCCGGGCATCGATCGCGGCCGCTTCGTCGTGACGGCCAGCGAGCGCCGCCGCGCACAAGTCGTGCATCGCGCGGGCGGCCACGTTCGCCGTCACGGAAATCACGCCGCAGCAGCCGAGCCGCATCAGTTGGGCGACCGACGGGTCGTCGCCGCTCAGGAGCGCGAACCCGGGCGTCGAGCCTTCGAGGATCGGCCGGGCGCGGGAAAGGTCGCCCGTGGCCTCCTTCACGCCGACGATGCGCGGGTGCCGGGAAAGCCGCACGACCGTCTCGGGCAGCAGGTCGCACGCGGTGCGCCCGGGCACGTTGTAGAGGATTACGGGAACGTCCACGGCGTCCGCGATCGCGGTGAAATGCCGGTAGAGCCCTTCCTGCGTCGGCTTGTTGTAGTACGGAGTGACGAGCAACAGCGCGTCGGCGCCCGCGGCTTGCGCCACGCGCGACAGCGCGACGCTCTTCGCGGTGCCGTTGGTCCCGCTGCCGGCAATCACCGGCATGCGACCGGCCAGCCGGAGCTTGGCGCGCCGGATGAGTCCCTCGAGCTCGGAACGGTCGAGCGCCGGCGATTCGCCGGTCGTGCCGCCGACCACCACGCCGTCCGAGCCCTCGCGGGCGTGGAAATCCAGCAGCGCGTCCCAGGCCTCGAAATCGATGGCGCCGTCGCCCTGCATGGGCGTGACGAGCGCCGGGATGCTGCCCTTGAACATTCGTGCCCCTCGACTGACGAACGGCGATGCTACTCACGCATCGCCTTGCGGCGCAAGAAAACCACGTGTACGGCGAGCTTGCGCCCCGCTACACTTGCTCCCCTGGGCCCCATGAACCAACTCATTGCGATTTCCGCCATCGGTAGTGACCGCACCGGCCTGGTTTACGACCTGACGCGCGTGGTGGTCGACTGCGGGGGCAACATCCTCGAAAGCCGCATGACCGCGCTCGGCAACGAGTTCGCGACACTCATGCTGGTCGCGGGCAACTGGCACACGCTCGCCAAGCTGGAGGGCGAGCTCGCGAAGCTCGCCGAGTCCTCCGGTCTCACGATCACCAGCCGCCGCACCGAGTTGCGACCACCGCGCACCGACATGGTGTCCTACACGGTGGACGTGGTCTGCCTCGACCAGCCCGGCGTACTGCATTCGCTGGCCGGGTTCTTTTCCTCGCGAGGCATCGACATCGGCGACATCACGACACGTACCTACAACGCCGCGCACACGGGCGCGCCGATGTTTTCCGTCTACATGGTCGTGCTCGTGCCGACGCGCATCCACATCGCGGCCCTGCGCGAGGAGTTCATGGACCTGTGTGACCACCTGAACCTCGACGCGATTCTCGAACCCCTGAAAGCCTGAGGCCCCATGCCGAGCACGATGTCCCGCAAGACCGCTGCGATCGGCAGCAAGCTGCCCGAATTCACGCTCCCATCGACCTCCGGCAAGGACTGGAAGCCCGCCTCGGCCGCCGGCCGGAACCTGGTCGTCTACTTCTACCCACGCGACAACACCTCGGGCTGCACGAAGGAAGGCATCGCCTTCCGCGACCTCTATCCGCAGTTCCGCAAGGCGAAGACCGAGGTGCTGGGCGTCTCGCCGGACTCGCTGGCCTCCCACGCCAGGTTCAAGGCGAAGTTCGAGTTCCCGTTCGAGCTGCTCGCGGACGTCGACGAGGTGGCCTGCGCGGTCTTCGACGTGATCAAGGAAAAGAGCATGTACGGCAGGAAGTACCTGGGCGTCGAGCGCAGCACCTTCCTCGTCGACGCCGGGGGCGTCCTGCGCCGCGAATGGCGCAAGGTCAAGGTCGACGGGCACGCCGAGGAAGTCCTTGCGGCCGCCCGCGCCCTCTGATTCCTCCGCCGGTCTTCACACTCCCATCCGGAGCCCGCCGTTGCCGCCCAAGAAAAAGGCCGCCCAGCGCCGCATCTTCCTGCTCGACACCAACGTGCTGATGCACGACCCGACGTGCATCTTCCGCTTCGAGGAACACGACATCTTCATCCCGATGATCGTGCTCGAGGAGCTCGACGCGGGCAAGAAGGGGGTCTCGGAGGCCGCCCGCAACGTGCGCCAGGTGAGCCGCTTCCTCGACGAACTGATGGCGAGCTCGACCAAGCAGCAGATCGACCAGGGGCTTGAGCTGCCCTCCGCGAAGGCCGTCAACGGCGGCAAGAAGTCGCCCACCGGCCGGCTCTTCTTCCAGACCAGGCGGATGACCACGGGCTTGCCGGACACCCTTCCCGGCCATGGCGCCGACAACGCCATCCTCGCCCACACGGTGGCGCTGCAGCGCGAGCACCCGAAGGCGCGCGTGACGCTGGTGTCGAAGGACATCAACCTGCGCATCAAGGCCGCGATCATCGGCGTGCACGCCGAGGATTACTACAGCGACAAGACCATCGAGGACGCGGACCTTCTCTACACCGGCATCGAGGAGCTGCCCGCCAACTTCTGGGAGCGCGCCGGCCGCAACCTCGAGTCCTGGCACGAGCAGGGCCGCTCCTACTACCGCATCCGCGGCAAGGCGGCGGCGGGCTGGGCGCCCAACCAGTTCGTCCACCAGGGCGGCGAGCACGGGCTCGAGGCCATCGTGCGCCGCGTCGAAGGCGATGCCGCCGTGCTCGAGGTGGTGCGCGACTTCCGCAAGGAGCGCCACGGCGTGTGGGGCATCGCTGCCCGCAACCGCGAGCAGAACTTTGCGCTCAACCTGCTGCTCGATCCCGAGATCGACATGGTCACCATCCTCGGCCCGGCCGGCACCGGCAAGACGCTGCTCACGCTCGCGGCCGGCCTCGCGCAGACGCTCGAGACCAACCGGTTCAACGAGATCATCATGACGCGCGTCACCATCCCGCTCGGGGAGGACATCGGCTTCCTGCCGGGCACCGAGGAGGAAAAGATGGAGCCCTGGATGGGCGCCCTCATGGACAACCTCGAGGTACTCACCCAGAGCCAGGAAGGCGGCAGCTGGGGCCGCGCCGCGACCAACGACCTGCTGCGCAACCGCATCAAGATCCGCTCGCTCAACTTCATGCGCGGACGGACCTTCCTCAACCGCTACATCATCCTGGACGAGGCCCAGAACCTGACGCCGAAGCAGATGAAGGCGCTCGTCACCCGCGCAGGCCCCGGCACCAAGCTCGTGTGCCTCGGCAACATCGCCCAGATCGACTCGCCGTACCTGTCGGAAACGACCTGCGGGCTCACCTACGTCGTCAATCGCTTCCGCGGCTGGCGTCACTACGGGCACGTGACCCTGATGCGCGGCGAGCGATCCCGCCTGGCCGACTTCGCGTCGGAAACACTCTAGGGCGCCGGGCCGCGGCACGGAACCCCACCGGTCAGCCCCGGTCCAACACCGACATGCCTCGTCCCGCATCCAGTAGCGCCCAGGCCCTGTTCGCAGGCTTCGCCCTGACGGCGTGGCTCGCGCTGCCTGCACCCCTCCTCGCCCAGGACACGCAGGACCAGCTTCCGGAGATGGGCAACGCGGCGCAGTCCACGCTCAGTCTCGAGGACGAGTACCGCATCGGCCGCATGGTGATGCGCGACCTGCGCGAGTCGGGGGGAGTGCTCGAGGACCCGGAGACCACCGAATACCTGCAGTCGCTGGGCCTGCGCCTCTCCAGCCAGGCGCACGACGGCAATCGCGACTTCAGCTTCTTCCTGGTCAACGACCCGGCCATCAATGCTTTCGCGCTGCCGGGCGGGTTCATCGGCATCCACTCGGGCCTCATGCTCGAGACGGCCAACGAGAGCGAGCTCGCAGGCGTGCTGGCGCACGAGGTGGCTCACGTCACCCAGCGTCACATCGCGCGCAGCATCGAGGCGCAATCGCGCACCAGCCTCGTCTCGGCCGCCGCGGTGCTCGCGGCCATCCTCGTCGGCTCGGTGGCGGGCGGCGGCTCGGACGTGACCATGGGGGCGATCTCGGCAGCCCAGGGCCTCGCCGCGCAGGCACAGATCAGCTTCACGCGCGAGAACGAGTACGAAGCCGACCGGGTCGGCATCGGCATCCTCGCCTCCGCCGGGTTCAACCCGAAAGCCATGCCGGCCTTTTTCGAAACCATGGGGCGGCGCACGCAGCTCGGCCCGAACATGGTCCCCGAACTGCTGCGCACGCATCCGGTGACCAGCGCGCGCATCGCGGAGTCGATGGGCCGCGCGGAGCAATACCCGTCCGTCGACGCACGCGACGCCATGAGCTATGCGCTGATCAAGGAACGCATCCGGGTGCTCTCGACACCGGCGGGCAGCGACCCGCGCCAGTACTACGCCGCGCTGATCGGCAACGAGCCGGACGCGAGCCTCGCGCAGGTCTACGGCAAGGCGCTCGCCCAGATGATGGGCGGCGACGCGGCCGGTGCGGCCGCAACCTTCGAACGCCTGCGCACCCAGTACCCGCAGGTGCTCCAGTTCCACACCGCGCTGGGCCAGGCCCAGCTGTCCGCCGGACAGCTGAAGGCGGCTCTCGAGACGCTGGAACGGGCGCGGGAGCTCGCGCCGCGCAACGTGCCGGTGACCCTGCGCTACGCCGAGGCGTTGCTGCGGGCCAGCCGCCCGAAGCGCGCCCACGAGGTCCTGCTCGACCTGTTCAACAACGTGCCGCCGACGCAGGAGCAGATCCGGGTGACGGCGCTTGCCGCCAACGCGGCCGGCGACGTCGCGGATGCGTACTCCTACATGGCCGAGTACCACATCATGGGTGGCGACCTGCCGCTCGCGATCAACCAGCTCGAGCTCGCGCTCTCGGTGCCCGACGTCACGCCGGTGCAGCGTTCGAAGTTCCTGGCGCGCCTGCAGGAATTGCGCGAGGCGCTGCCCAAGGAACGTGCACGCATGCAGCGGCCTGCCTCCGGCCCCAGCCCGGATCCGAACCGGTAGGGCGACGCGGTAGAATCGCGCCTCCCGCGGCCCATCCGCCGCGGAAACAGGGTCTGCCAATGCTTCGACTGCCCGCCCGCGTCTCGCGTCCGATTGCGCCGGCCATCCTCGGCCTGCTTCTCACCGGTTGTGCCACGTCCGTGGAGCGCAATCCCGTTGACCCGATCGAGCCGTTCAATCGGGGGGTCTACGCGTTCAACGACGCGCTCGACCGCGCCGCGCTGAAGCCCGCCGCCCGCGCCTACCGCGAGCACACGCCGGCGTGGTTCCAGACTGGCGTCGGGCATTTCTACGCCAACCTGTCCTATCCCTGGACCATCCTCAACCAGCTGCTGCAGGGCAAGGTCGTGGCGGCGAGCCAGGACACGCTGCGATTCACGATCAACACGACCCTGGGCTGGGGCGGAGTGTTCGACGTGGCGTCCGGCGCCGGGCTGCCGCAACACGACGAGGACCTTGGCCAGACGCTGGGCCGCTGGGGCGTCCCGCCCGGGCCTTACCTGGTGCTGCCGTTCCTCGGGCCGTCCTCGCTGCGTGATGCGCCCTCGTCCATCGCCGGCCGGTTCGCCGAGCCGTTCTATTGGTACGACGCCGGCAACGAGCGCTGGTTCTCGCTTGCGCTGAGCCTCGTCGACCTGCGCGCCCAGTTCCTGCCGCTCGAGGGGAGCCTCGAGCGCGTCTACGACAAGTACGGGTTCCTGCGCGACGCCTACCTGCAGCGCCGCCAGTTCGTGGTCTACGACGGCGATCCACCCGAAGAAGCGTCGTGGGGCGAGGAGTTCGACGACGAGGAACTCGACGAGGCGCCGGTCCCCGAGGAGTGACGGAGCCGCGACCGATCGACCGTCAGCCGGGCAGCAGCAGGTCGTCGAGGTCGGCGATCCTGGCGATGGCGAGCATCTGCGCTGGCACGTTCTCGTAACGGATGCTGCCCCCGAGGTTGCGAGCGGCGGCGATCCACTCCACCAGGACAGCGACCCCGGCGCTGTCGCCGAACGTGACACCTGCCAGGTCGATCACCCAGTCCGCCTTTTGCCACAGCAGACCCAGGCCGGAGTGCAGCGCAGCGGCCGCCGTCGTGAAGCTCAATTCGCCGGTCGCCTGCAGGCGGCCCTCGCCGGTCGGGGCGATTGCAAAAGTCTCCGCCATCAGCCTGCCTTGCCGGCCTGCCCGGCGGGCGGCGCCGCCTGGGCCGGCGCGCGGTTCTGCGCTTCCAGTCGCTCGATCACGGCGTCGAGACCCTTCTGGTCGATCTCGGCGCCGAAGTCGGTGCGGAAGTTCTTGAGGTAGGAAATGCCCTCGATGGTGACGTCCCATGCCTTCCAGCCCGCCGGCGTCCGGCGCACGCTGTAGTTCACGGGCACGCCCGTGCCGTCGTTGCGCTTCACCTCGGTGCGGATCGTCGCGGAGTTCGCGTTCGGGTCGCCACGGAACGGCAGGAACTTGACGCGGTCATCCGTGAACTCGAGCAGCGCGCCGCCGTAGTTCGCCAGCAGCGCCCGGTAGAAGGCATCGACGAACCGCTTGCGCTGCTCGGCGGTGGCCTTCGTCCAGTGCTTGCCGAGCACCAGGCGGGCCGCGTACTCGGTGTCGAAATGCGGCAACAGGTACTTGTCGACCAGCGCCCGCATGCGCGCGGGGTCATTGCGCAGGGCCTCGCGGTTGCCCTCGAGGTCCGCGAGCAGGTCCTGCGAGACCTTCTCCATGAGTTCCTGGGGACCGGGGCCCGGCGTGGCCGGCACGTCGGCGGCCCGAGCCGGGATCGCGGCGAAGGCGCCGAGGATCAGTGTGAGGAACAGCTGGCGCATTTCGGTGCATTACTCCTGTGGCGCGGGCGCTTCGGGCGCCGAAGCCTTGCCCGCCTGGCTGAAGAGGTACTTGCTGATGAGGTTCTCGAGCACTACCGCGTCCTGCACGAACTCGATCTGGTCGCCGTTGTGCAGGTACTCCTCGGCACCGCCCGGCGAGATGCCGATGTACTGGCCCCCCAGCAGGCCGGCCGTGAATACGCTCGCGTCGCTGTCGTTCGGGATCCGGTCGTAGGCGCCGTCGATGCGCAGCGTGACGACGGCCTTGAAGAGCTCCATGTCGAAGCGGATGTTCTCGACGCGGCCGATCTTGACGCCGCCGATCGACACCGGCGCGCCCACCTTGAGCCCCCCGATGTTCTCGAACTGCGCCTGCACCCGGTAGGACTGGTCACGCAACGAGATCTCGCGGTTCGAAATCTGCGTCACCAGGAAAATCATGGCCGCCAGGCCGAGTATCACGAACAGGCCGGTGGAAACGTCGATGGCGCGGGACTGACGCATGGTCGCCTCGGGTCAGAGGAATAGGGCAGTGACGATGTAGTCCAGGATCAGGGTCGCCACCGAAGAGACGACGACCGTCCGGGTCGTGGCGCGCCCGACGCCTTCGGCCGTGGGCTGCGCATTGTAACCTTCGAACACCGCGATCAGGCTGCAGGCGATGCCGAACACGAGCCCCTTGATGAGACCCTCGCGGATGTCGTCGAGTTCCACGGCGCTGCGCATCTGCGACCAGAACTGGCCCTGGTCGATGCCGAAGAACTGGACGCCGATGAGCTGCACGCCGTAGATGCTCACCATCACGAAGATGGCGGTCAGCAGCGGCAGCGCGATCGTGCCGCCCAGGAACCGCGGCAGCACCACCCGCTTCATGGGATCGACCGCCATGATCTCGAGGGCCGAGAGCTGGTCGGTCGCGCGCATGAGGCCGATCTCCGAGGCGAGCGAGGTGCCCGCGCGGCCGGCGAAGAGCAGCGCCGTCACCACCGGGCCGAGTTCCTTCATGAGCGTCAACGCCGCTCCAACCCCCAGGGAGTCCTCGGAGCCGATCCGCGCGAGCAGATCGTGGCCCTGCAGGCCCATGATCATCCCGACGAAGAGCCCACTGGTCATGATGATCACGAGCGACAGGGCACCCGTGTTGTAGACCTGTTCGACGAGCAGCCGCGGACGCAGGAACCCGCCAGGAGACAGCACGAGCAGGCGGCCGAAGAAGCGCGTCATCGCGCCGGCTCGCGCAAGGTGTTCGCGCAGCCTTTCCAGCAGCTCCCGCGACAGGTTCATCATGGCCCCTCCCCCGCGCCGAGCAGCTGCTGGTGGTAGTCGGGCGCAGGGTAATGGAACTGCACCGGTCCGTCGGCCAGGCCTTCCATGAACTGGTGGATGATCGGCGAGGGATGCTCGCGCAGCTCGGCCGGCGTTCCGCTCGCCACGACCTGCCCGTCCGAGAGGATGTAGCTCGCGTCGGCGATCTGCGAGATCTCGCGTACGTCGTGCGTGACGACGATGCTGCTGATGCCGAGCGCGTCGTTGAGCGAGCGGATGAGCCTCATCACGACGCCCATCGAGATCGGGTCGAGCCCCGCGAACGGCTCGTCATAGATCAGGATGTCCGGGTCCATGACGATGGCGCGGGCGACCGCCACGCGCCGTCCCATGCCGCCGGAAAGCTGCTGGGGCAGCATGGCGGCCGCCCCGCGCAGGCCCACGGCGTGCAGCTTGGTGAGCACGATGTTGCGCACCAGCCGTTCCGGCAGGCGGGCATGTTCCCGCAGCGGGAATGCGACGTTCTCGAACACGTCGAGGTCGGTGAGCAGCGCACCGTTCTGGAACAGCATGCCCATGCGCCGTCTCAATGCGTAGAGTTCGCGCCGCTTGAGGCGCGGGACGCTCTGTCCGTCCACCACGACCTCGCCCGCGTCCGGGGCGATCTGGCCCGTGATGAGCCGGAGCAGCGTGGTCTTGCCCGTGCCGCTCGGGCCCATGATCGCCGTGACCTTGCCGCGCTCGATGGCGATGTCGAGCCCGCGGAACACCTCCTTGGTGTCGACGGAATAATGGACGCCGCGCAGGGTTGCGATGTCCTGGCCGCCCGCGGCGGTCTCGCCGCGGGGCGCGGTCGGGTTGTGGGTGTTCACGTGTGTCGGCTCGCGGATCGCTTCAGTCCGCCACGGCGGGCGGCTCGCCCTTTCTGGCCGGCACGGGGGCACCGCCCGGCCCGCACTGGCGCCGCGCGCGCCCACGGCCATGCGCGGGCGCCCAGGCCAAGCCTGTTCGCCGGTACGCCAACCGGTTAACGCTGCGGTTCATGACTGATCCTCCATCCAGCGCCCCGGTCGCGGCCGGCAACGCTTGGATTCGACTGCGGAAATTCTAGCAGGTTCAACGGGCAGGTCCGGCGGGGACTCCGGAAGCGGGACCGCATTTTGCATGCGTCCGGCAATAGGACTAAAATCGTCCTAATTGAGGAGTCCCCGCCAATGTTGCGAATCAGCAAGCTCACGGACTACGGCACGGTCGTGCTCGCCAGCCTCGCGACCGGGCCCGACCAGCGGCAGACGGCCAACGAGATTGCCGAGCGCACGCGCCTCGCCCTGCCGACGGTGAGCAAGCTGCTGAAGAGCTTTCATCGCGCGGGCCTCGTGACTTCGGCGCGCGGGGCGCACGGCGGGTACCGGCTCGCCAGGCCCGCCGCGAGCATCAGCGCCGCCTCGATCATCGACGCGATCGAGGGCCCGGTCGCCATCACCGAATGCAGCGGCGACCACAGCGCCTGTGACTTCGAGACGGTGTGCAGCACCGGCGGGTCCTGGCAGCGCATCAACGAGGCGATCCGCTCGTCGCTCGACGGCATCAGCCTCGCGCAATTGTCGGGCCAGGAGTCGGTCGCCGTCTGGCGACCCGAGTTGGCCGCGGCCTTCCGCAGGCCGGCGGCGCGGGCCTGAGCCATGTCCACCAATTCCCAGGACCTCGACGCCATCGTCGGCCAGAAGTACCAGCACGGCTTCGTCACCGACATCGACTCGGACACCCTGCCCCCCGGCCTCGACGAGGACGTCATCCGGCTCGTGTCGCGCAAGAAAGGCGAGCCGCAGTTCATGCTCGACTGGCGGCTCAAGGCCTACCGCCACTGGCTCGGCATGCGAGAGCCGGACTGGGCGCACGTGCGCATCGCGCCCATCGATTACCAGGCGATCTCGTACTACTCGGCGCCCCGCAGGAAGGACGGCCCGAAGAGCCTCGACGAGGTCGACCCGAAGCTGCTCGCCACCTACGAGAAGCTCGGCGTGCCGCTGCACGAGCGAGCGCGGCTCGCTGGCGTGGCCGTCGACGCCGTGTTCGACAGCGTCTCGGTCGCGACCACCTTCAAGGACAAGCTCGCCCGGGCCGGCGTGATCTTCTGCCCGTTCTCCGACGCCGTGCGCAACCACCCCGAGCTGGTCGAGAAGTACCTCGGCAGCGTGGTGCCCTACACGGACAACTTCTTCGCGACGTTGAACTCCGCCGTCTTCACCGACGGCTCGTTCGTCTACGTGCCGAAGGGCGTGCGCTGCCCGATGGAGCTCTCGACCTACTTCCGCATCAACGCCGCCAACACCGGCCAGTTCGAGCGAACGCTGATCATCGCCGACGAGGGCAGCCACGTGAGCTACCTCGAAGGCTGCACCGCGCCCATGCGCGACGAGAACCAGCTGCACGCCGCCGTGGTCGAGCTGGTGGCGCTCGGGGACGCGAACATCAAGTACTCGACCGTGCAGAACTGGTACCCGGGCGACGAGAACGGCGTCGGCGGCATCTACAACTTCGTCACCAAGCGCGGCGAGTGCCGGGGTGCGAACTCCCGCATCAGCTGGACGCAGGTCGAGACGGGCTCCGCCATCACCTGGAAGTACCCGAGCTGCATGCTGCACCGGCGACAACTCGGTGGGCGAGTTCTACTCCGTCGCGCTGGCCAACCATTACCAGCAGGCCGACACCGGCACCAAGATGATCCACATCGGGCGCAACACTCGCTCGACCATCGTCTCGAAGGGCATCTCCGCCGGCCACGGCCAGAACACCTACCGCGGCCTGGTGAAGATCCTCCCGTCGGCCGAGGGCGCGCGCAACTACACGCAGTGCGACTCGCTGCTGATGGGCGACCGCTGCGGCGCGCACACCTTCCCGTACATCGAGATCAAGAACCCGACCGCGGTCGTCGAGCACGAGGCCACCACCTCGCAAGATCGCCGACGACCAGCTCTTCTACTGCCGCAGCCGCGGCATCTCGGAAGAGGACGCGGTCAACATGATCGTGAATGGCTTCTGCAAGGAGGTGTTCAAGGAACTGCCGATGGAGTTCGCGGTCGAGGCGCAGAAGCTGCTGTCGGTGAGCCTCGAAGGCACCGTCGGCTGAACGAGACCCAGGGGATCCAGTACATGCTCAGCATCCGCGACCTGCACGCCCAGATCGGCGCCCGCAAGATCCTCAAGGGAGTCGACCTCGAGGTCCGCGCCGGCGAGGTCCACGCGATCATGGGGCCGAACGGCTCCGGCAAGAGCACGCTCGCGAACGTGCTTGCGGGCCGCGAGGGCTACGAGGTCACCGCGGCGCGGTCGAGTACCTCGGGCAGGACCTGCTGGCCATGCCGCCCGAGGAGCGGGCCCGCGCCGGCGTCTTCCTCGCCTTCCAGTACCCGGTCGAAATCCCGGGCGTCAACAACGCCTACCTGCTCAAGGCTGCCCTGAATGCCGTCCGCAAGCAGCGCGGCGAGGCCGAGGTCGACGCGTTCGACTTCCTGGCGCTGATCCGCGGGAAGATGCAGCTCATGCAGATGGACGAGAGCTTCCTCGCCCGCGGCGTGAACGAGGGCTTCTCGGGTGGCGAGAAGAAGCGCAACGAGATCCTGCAGATGGCCGTGCTCGAGCCAAAGCTCGCGGTGCTGGACGAGACGGACTCCGGGCTCGACATCGACGCGCTGCGCGTCGTCGCGAACGGCGTCAACAGCCTGCGCGGCCCGGGGCGGTCGATCGTGCTGGTGACCCACTACCAGCGGCTGCTCGACTACATCGAGCCCGACTTCGTGCACGTGCTCTCCGACGGCCGCATCCTGAAGACCGGCGACAAGCACCTCGCGCTCGAACTCGAGAAGCGCGGCTACGACTGGGTGCGGCAGGAGGCGCAGGTCGCATGAACGCCGCGGCACGCCCCGAGCCGCTGGCCCAGTATCGCGCGGCCTTCGACGCGCTGCGACCGCGCGCGCGCCTCATGGAGGCCACGCGCTCAGCGGCCTTTGCGCGCTTCCTCGATCTCGGGTTCCCGGCCGCACGCGAGGAGGACTGGAAGTACACCAGCCTGCGCCGGCTCGAAGCCCGGAGCTTCGCCCTGCCCGGACTCGACGGCGAGGCCGCCCGCCTGCCCGCGGCCATGTCCCCGCACGTCGTGGTGCTCGCGAACGGGGCCCTGCAAGCGTCGCTCTCCACGCTCGGCAGCCTGCCAGCCGGCCTGCGGGTGCGCACGCTCGCGCAGGTCGAGGGTGACGGCTCGGCGCTCGCGCCGCTGCTGCGGGTTCCTGCCGGCGGCGGCACGGAACGCTTCGTCGCCTTGAACTCGGCGCTGTGCCCGGACGTGGTCGTGATCGACGTCGAAGCCGGTGCGCGCGTAGTGGAGGCGCTGCACGTCATCGTCGCCGCCACGGGCGGCAGTCCCATGATGAGCCATCCGCGCATCGTCCTGCGGGCCGGGAGCGGCAGCGAGGCGCGCGTCATCCTGCACCACGCTGGGGACGACGAGGTGGAGCGCTTCGTTAACTCGTACGTGGACGTCGAGGTGGCGGCGGATGCCGTGCTGCACCTCTATCGCCTGCAGGCACCCGGCGGCAAGTGCTTCCTGATCGAGCGGATGCGATGCTACGGTCGGCCCGCGCGGTACCTTCGTGATGCACGATGCGCAACTCGGCGGTTCGCTCGGGCGGCTCGACCTGAACGCGCGCCTCGTGGCGCCGGGCGCGGCGGCGGAAATGACCGGCCTGTTCCTCGCCGACGGCAACCGGCACCTCGACACCCACGCGCGCGTCGACCACGCCGCGCCCGATACGCGCAGCCTGCTCGACTACCGCGGCGTCGCCGCCGGGCGCGGCCGCGCCGTGTTCAACGGCAAGGCGATCGTCCACGCGGGGGCGCAGAAGTCGCAGGCCCGGCAATCGAGCCGCAACCTGCTGCTGAGTGTCGGCGCCGAGATCGACGCCAAGCCCGAGCTCGAGATCTACGCCGACGACGTGCAGTGCAGCCACGGCGCCACGACCGGGCAGCTGGACCCCGCCGCCCTCTTCTACCTGCGTTCGCGCGGCTTCGACGAGCAGCAGGCACGCAGCGCGCTCACACGCGCATTCGCCGGCGCCGTGCTTTCCCGCATGGACCTCCCGCGCTTCCAGGCCGGCGTTCGGGAGGCGCTCGACGAACGCCTCGCCCGGCTGCTGGAGACCCCGGCATGAGCGCCGCCCCTGCCGAGACCCGCGTGCGCGCGTCGCGCCCCCTCGACATCGAGACCATCCGTCGCGACTTCCCGGTGCTCGCGCGCCAGATACGCGGCAAGCCGCTCTGCTACCTCGACAACGCGGCGTCGAGCCAGCGCCCGCAGTCGGTGATCGACGCGATCTCGGGTTACTACGAGGCCCACCACGCAAACGTTCACCGTGGCGTGCATACGCTGAGCCAGGAGGCGACCGACATGTTCGAGGGGGCGCGCGAAACGGTGCGTCGCTTCGTGAACGCGCGTTCGACCCGGGAAATCGTCTTCGTGCGCGGCACGACCGAGGCCATCAACCTCGTCGCCCAGAGCCATGCGCGTCCACGCCTGCAGCCGGGCGACGAGGTCATGATTTCCTGGCTCGAGCACCACGCCAACATCGTGCCCTGGCAGATGGTGTGCGAGCAGACCGGCGCGCGGCTGAAGGTAGTGCCCATGACGCACTCGGGGGAGCTCGACTTCGATGCGTTCCTCGCGCTGCTGTCGGACCGCACCCGGCTGCTCGCGCTCGCGCACGTTTCGAACGCCCTCGGCACCGTCGTACCGGTGCAGCGCTACATCGAGGAAGCACGTAAGCGCGGCATCCCCGTGCTGCTCGACGGCGCCCAGGCCGCGCCGCACCTCGCCGTGGACGTGCAGGCGCTCGACTGCGACTTCTACTGCTTCTCCGGCCACAAGATGTGCGGGCCGACGGGCATCGGCGTGCTGTACGGGCGCGAATCCCTGCTCGAGGCGATGCCGCCCTGGCAGGGCGGCGGCGACATGATCCTGGCCGTGAGCTTCGAGCGCACGATCTACAACGAGCTGCCCTACAAGTTCGAGGCCGGCACGCCGCACATCGCGGGCGCCGTCGGGCTCGCGGCGGCCGTCGATTACCTCGAGGGCCTCGGGCTCGGGCGAATCGCGGCGGCCGAGCACGACCTGCTCGAGTACGCGACGGCGCGGCTCGCCGGGATCCCCGGACTCACGATCGTGGGGACGGCGCCCGACAAGGCGGCGGTGTTGTCCTTCACGCTCGGTCGAGTGCACCCGCACGACCTCGGCACCATCCTGGACAGCGAGGGCGTGGCCATCCGCACCGGCCACCACTGCGCGATGCCGGTGATGGAGTTCTACGGCGTCCCGGCGACGGCGCGCGCGTCGTTCGCTTTCTACAACACCCGTGCGGAGGTCGACCGCCTCGTGGCGGCACTGCACGTGGCGCGGGAGATGCTCGGCTGATGGACCTCAAGGACCTCTACCGCGACGTGATCGTCGATCACAATCGCAACCCGCGCAATTTCCGGCCGATGCCGGACGCGGACGCGCACGCCGAGGGCTTCAACCCGCTCTGCGGCGACCGCCTGACGCTCTACGTGAAGCTCGACGGCGGAACCATCCGCGACGTCTCCTTCCAGGGCAGTGGCTGCGCCATCTCGGTGGCCTCGGCATCGCTGCTCACCGAGAGCGTCAAGGGCCGGACCGTGCCGGAGGCCGAGCGACTGTTCGCCTCCATGCACGAACTGCTGACCCGCGACGACTCGACGGTGGACGTGGCGAGCCTCGGCAAGCTCGGTGCACTCTCGGGGGTGCGCGAGTTTCCCGCGCGCGTGAAGTGCGCGAGCCTCTGCTGGCATACGCTTGACGCGGCGCTGCACCGCGAAGCCGCGCCCGTCTCGACCGAATGACCGATGCGCCGGAGTAACGATGTATAAGGCAGACAACGAGCCGGTGACCTTCGCCCGCGACGTCGAGGCGATCATGGTCCCCGCCGGACTCAACGTGAAACTGCGCCAGGGGCAGGAAGGCTTTCTCACCCAGGCGCTCGGCGGCAGCTTCACCGTGTACGTCGAGGGCAACCTGTTCCGCATCGCCGGCAAGGACGCGGATGCGATCGGCAAGGAGACGGCCGACGTGCCCCACCTGCCGCCGAACGCGAGCGACGAGGACGTGCGCACGCTCGCCTGGCAGCAGATGAGGACCTGCT
The DNA here is from genome assembly GCA_963778185.1 of uncultured Gammaproteobacteria bacterium. Classification (GTDB taxonomy): domain Bacteria; phylum Pseudomonadota; class Gammaproteobacteria; order Steroidobacterales; family Steroidobacteraceae; genus RPQJ01. The sequence continues at coordinate 296,740 of CAVZTF010000001.1, forward strand.
ACGACCCGGAGATCCCCATCAACATCGTGGACCTCGGGCTCGTGTACTCCTGCGACGTGCACGCGGAGGACGACGGCGGGCGCGTGGTGGCCGTGACCATGACCCTGACCGCGCCCGGCTGCGGCATGGGCGACGTGCTGGTCGCGGACGTGCGCGACAAGGTGGAGATCATCCCGACCGTGAAACGCGCGGACGTCGAGCTCGTGTTCGACCCGCCCTGGAACCAGTCGATGATGTCCGAGGCGGCGCAGCTGCAGACGGGGATGATGTGAGCTGGATCGCGGTCGGACCTGCGGCCGGCATCGCGCCCGGTGACTACGCCACGATCGAGGTCGACGGCATCTTCGTGGCCGTATTCAACGTGGACGGCGAGTACTTTGCCATCGACGACCTCTGCACCCACGACGGCGGCGGACTCACGGGCGGTGCGCTCGAGGACCACCAGGTGATCTGCCCGCGCCACGGCGCGCGCTTCTGCCTGCGCACTGGCGCCGCGCTGACGCCCCCGGCCTACGAACCCGTCCGCAGCTATGCGACGCGCGTGGTGGAAGGCATCGTCGAGGTCGAGGGCCCATGAAGCAGCTCACGCTCGTGCGGCACGCGAAGTCCGACTGGTCCCTGCCCGGCCAGCCCGACTGGGACCGTCCCCTCAACAAGCGCGGCCAACGGGATGCGCCGGAGATGGCGCGGCGCCTGCGGGCCCGCAAGCTCAAACCCGACCTCGTGCTGTCGAGCCCGGCCGTGCGCGCGCTGTCGACCGCGGCGATCATGGCGCGGGAACTCAAGGTGCCGGCGGCGCGCGTGCGGCAGGACGAGCGACTCTACCTCGCCTCGCCCGCCGACATGCTGGCAGTGATCCACGAGCTCGGCGGCGATGCCAAGCACCTGATGTTGTTCGGCCACAACCCGGGCATCACCGATTTCGCCAACCGGCTCTCGGCGGGCGAGCACATCGACAACCTGCCCACCAGCGGCGTGTTCACGGCCATCTTCGACATCGACGACTGGACCGCGCTCGGCTGGGAGAGCGGCCAGGACGCGGAATTCGACTACCCGAAGAACGTCGGCTAGCCAGCCAGCCATCACCCACGGCCGGACACCGGGATCGACGCGCCCGTGACGGCCGACGCCGCGTCCGAGGCCAGGAACACGATCACCTCGGCGATCGCCGCAGGTTGCACCCAGCGCGTGAAGTCGGCATCGGGCATGTCCGCACGATTGCGCGGCGTGTCGATGGTGCCCGGCAGGATCGCATTGACGGTGATCCCGCGGTCCTTCACTTCCTCGCTCAGGCTCTCCGTCAGGCGCTGCACGCCCGCCTTGGACGCCGTGTAGGCCCCCATCCCCGCGCCCGCCTTCGCCGCCGCGCCGGCCCCGATGTTGACGATGCGGCCCTGGCCGCGCGCGAGCAGCGCCGGCAACACGGCCTTGCAGCACACCACCGCCGTGCGCAGGTTAGTCGTGTAGAGATCGTCCCAGGCCTCGACCTCGCCGCGCTCCAGCGTCTGCCAGCGGAAGCCGCCGGCGACGTTGACGAGCACGTCAATGCCGCCGAAGTGCGTGGCGGCGACGGCCATGACGCGTCTCGTCGCCTCCATGTCGCTCAGGTCCACGCCGCCGAACAGCAGCGGCGCCGTGCCGAATTCCTCGCGGAGCTGCCCCGGCGGCTGCGGCGCAACGTCGAGCAGCGCGAGGCCCGCGCCGCGCTCCGCAAAAGCCCGGACGACCGCGCGCCCGAGCGTACCGAAGGCGCCCGTGACCACGACGACCTTGTGCTGAGCGCTCATGGGTTGCCCTCCGTCAGCATTCAGGCACGTTCACGGCCAGGCCGCCCTGGCTCGTCTCCTTGTAGATCACCGACATGTCGCGGCCGGTCTGGCGCATGGTCGCTATGACCTGGTCGAGCGACACTTTGTGCGTGCCGTCGCCCCGCATGGACAGCCGTGCGGCGTTGATCGCCTTCACGGCTCCCATGGCGTTCCGCTCGATGCACGGGATCTGCACGAGGCCGGCAATCGGGTCGCAGGTGAGCCCGAGGTTGTGCTCCATGCCGATCTCGGCGGCGTTCTCGACCTGCTCGTTGGTGCCGTTCAGCGCGGAGACGAGCCCCGCCGCGGCCATGGAGCAGGCGACGCCCACCTCGCCCTGGCAGCCCATCTCGGCACCGGAGATCGAGGCATTGCGCTTGTAGAGCATGCCGATCGCGCCCGCGACGAGCAGGAAGCGGATCACGCCCTCGTCGCTCGCACCCGGCTCGAAGCGCTGGTAGTAGGCGATGACGGCCGGCACGATGCCCGCCGCTCCGTTGGTGGGCGCGGTGACCACGCGCCCGCCGGCCGCGTTCTCCTCGTTGACTGCGAGCGCGAAGGCGTTGACCCAGTCCATCGCGTCGAGCGGGCGGGCCTCCTTGGACTCCACCAGCACCCGGTGCAGCCGCGCCGCACGCCGGCGCACCTTGAGCACGCCCGGCAGCATCCCGGAGCCCAGGAATCCGCGTTCGATGCAGTCGTGCATCACGGCCCATATCCTCAGCAGCGCCGCACGGGTCTCGGCCTCGGACCGCAGGCACCGCTCGTTGCGAAGCACCAGTTCGTGCAACTCGAGGCCGTGCTCCCGGCAGGAGTCGAGCAGTTCGCGCGCGGAGTCGAACGGGTGCGGCGGGGCGACGGCCGGCCCCTCCTCGCGCGGCTGGCCGAACTCGGCGGCGCGAACGATGAACCCGCCGCCGGTCGAGTAGAACTCCTCGCGGTGCAGGACGTCGTCCGCCGCGTCGAGGGCCGTCAGGCGCAGGCCGTTCGGGTGCAGCGGCAGGATCTGGTCGCGGTGGAAGAGCAGGTCCATGGGCTCGTCGAACTCGATTTCGCGCCGGCCGCCGAGCCGCAGCTTGCCGCTGCCGCGGATCCGCTCGAGCATGTGCTCGATCTCCGCCGGGTCAACCGTGTCCGGCCGGGCTCCCTCGAGCCCCAGCAGGATTGCGCGGTCCGTGCAGTGCCCCTTGCCCGTGAGCGCGAGCGACCCGTACACCTGCGCCACCACCTTCGCCGTGCGGTCGACCAGTCCGCGCGCGGCGAGGTCTTCGACGAAGGTGCACGCCGCGTTCATCGGCCCCATCGTGTGGGAGCTCGAGGGGCCGAGGCCAATCTTGAAGATGTCGAGGACGGAGAGCGCCATGCCTTCCCTCATTCCATCGCCAGCAACGAGGCGTTGCCTCCCACCGCCGAGGTGTTGATCGTGAGCGTACGCTCATGGGCGAAACGGTGCAGGTAATGCGGCCCGCCCGCCTTGGGGCCGGTGCCGGAGAGGCCGCAGCCGCCGAACGGCTGGGTGCCGACGACGGCGCCCACCATGTTGCGGTTCACGTACACGTTGCCGGCGTTCACGCGTGCAGCGACGCGGCGCACGGTGCTGTCGATCCGGCTGTGGATCCCGAAGGTGAGGCCGTAGCCGGTGCCGTTGATTGCATCGACGAGGCTCTCGAGGTCGCGGGCCCTGTAGGTGAGGACGTGCAGGATGGGCCCGAACACCTCGCGCTCGAGCGCTGCCAGCGACTCGATCTGCACCGCGAGCGGCGCGACGAAGGTGCCGCGAGCCTCCGCCGGACCGGCATCGAGGCGATGGTGCCAGCGCGCGCCCTGAACGATCTTCTGCGCGTGCTGCTCGAGCACGCCGCGGGCCTGCTCGTCGATCACCGGTCCCACGTCCGTTTCGAGCAGCGCCGGGTCGCCCACGACCAGCTCGTTCATGCAGCCCGCCAGCAGGCGCATGACCTTCGGCGCGATGTCCTCCTGCACGCAGAGCACGCGCAGCGCGGAACAGCGCTGCCCGGCGCTGTTGAAGGCCGACTGCACCGCGTCGATGACCACCTGCTCGGGCAGCGCGGAGCTGTCCACGATCATGGCGTTCTGCCCGCCCGTCTCGGCGATCAGCACCGGGATGGGCCCGTCGCGCATGGCGAGCGTGCGGTAGATGAGCCTGGCAGTCTCGGTCGAGCCCGTGAACGCGACGCCCGCGACGCGCGCATCGGCCACGGCCCGCGCACCGACCATCGCGCCGTCGCCCGGCAGCAGGTGCAGCACGTCGCCCGGCACGCCAGCCTGCAGCAGCAGCCGCACGGCTTGCGCGGCCACCAGCGGCGTCTGCTCCGCGGGCTTTGCCACCACGGCATTCCCCGCCGCCAGCGCCGCGGCCACCTGCCCGGTGAAGATCGCGAGCGGAAAATTCCAGGGACTGATGCAGGCGAACACGCCGCGGCCGTGCAGCGAGAGCTCGTTGCTCTCGCCGGTGGGCCCGGGCAGGCGTTGCGGCTGCCCGAAATCCTCGCGGGCGCGGGCCGCGTAATAGCGCAGGAAATCCACGGCCTCGCGCACTTCGGCAATGCTGTCGGGCACCGTCTTGCCGGCCTCGCGCACACACATCGCGACGAGTTCGGGCAGGCTCTCCTCGTAGAGGTCGGCGGCCCGTTCGAGCGCCTCGGCGCGGGGCCCGGGACCGGCGGCATCCCATGCCGGCTGGGCCGACACCGCGATTCCGATTGCCTCGGTCACCTGCTCTGCGCTCGTGGTGCCGACGTTACCGACCAGCTCCGCCGTGTTGGCCGGATTGCGCACCGGCTCGAGCGGGCCGCCGGTGAACTCGCGACCGCCGATGACCGGCCCGGCGACCCAGGGGCGCCGCGACACGCGCTGCATGCGGTCGGCCAGCTGCCGCAGCACCGCGCCGTCGGCGAGGTGCAGGCCGCTGGAGTTGCGTCGCGAGGGGCCGTAGATGTCAGAGGGCAGCGGGATGCGCGGATGAGCCGCCTGCGCGTAGCCTTCGACCACTCGTACGGGATCGGCCACGATGTTCTCGACCGGCTCGTCCTCGTTGACGATTCGATTGACGAAGGAGGTGTTCGAGCCGTTCTCGAGCAGCCGCCGCACCAGGTACGGGAGCAGGTCCTCGTGCTCGCCCACCGGCGCATACACGCGGCAAGGCACGCCGAGTCCCTCGGTTCGCGTCACTTCCGCGTACAGGTCCTCGCCCATGCCGTGCAGGCGCTGGAATTCGAATTCCCGGCCGGCCCGCTGCGCCATGTGCCAGACGGCCGCGACCGTGTGCGCATTGTGCGTGGCGAACTGCGGATAGAGTTCCCTGCCCTGTTCGAGCACGAGCCGCGCGCAGGCGAGGTAGGACACGTCGGTGTTGGGCTTGCGGGTGAACACCGGGTAGCCGCGCAGGCCGCGCTCCTGCGTGCGCTTGACCTCGCTGTCCCAGTACGCGCCCTTGACCAGCCGTACATGCAGCGTGTGGCGCGTCTCGCGCGCCAGCCCGATCAGGTAGCGCAGCACGTCCTGCGCGCGCTTCTGGTAGGTCTGCACGGCGATTCCGCAGCCTTCCCAACCGTCGAGGCGCGGCTCGCGGCAGACAGCCTCGAGCAGCTCGAGCGTGAGTTCGAGCCGCTCGGATTCCTCCGTGTCGAGGGTGAGCGCGATGCCAGCCTCCCGCGCCGCGATGCACAGGTCGACGAGACGCGGCGTGAGGTCGGCAAGCACCTGCCGGCGGTGCGATCGCTCGAAGCGCGGATGCATGGCCGAGAGCTTCACGGAGACGCTTGGCCGCGCCTCGGCGTCGGCGTACTCGCCGACGCGTGCGCGCAGGGCGCCGATCGCACTGGTGTAGGCTGTGAAATAGCGGTCCGCGTCGGCACCGGTGAGTGCTGCTTCGCCCAGCATGTCGAACGTATAGCGATATCGGCGGTTGCCGCCGGTAAGCGAGGTGTCGAGCGCCTCGGCGATCGTGCGACCCATGACGAACTGGTGACCCATGATGCGCATCGCCTGGCGCATTGCCGTGCGCACCACTGGCTCGCCCATGCGCCCGACCACGCGAGAGACGGCGCTCGACGGCGCCGCGACGTCGTTCGGGTCGAGGCGAACGATCCGCCCGGTGAGCATCAGGCCCCAGGTGGAGGCATTCACGAACAGCGACTGGCTGTCACCGAGGTGACTCGCCCAGTCGCCCGCCTTGAGCTTGTCCGCGATGAGGCGATCGGCCGTCTCGTCGTCGGGAATCCTGAGCAGCGCTTCGGCCAGGCACATCAGCATGACCCCCTCCTGCGACGAGAGGTCGTACTGGCGCAGGAACGCGTCGAGCCCGCTCTTGCTGGCTGGCGCCTTGCGCACGGCTTTCACGAGCGTCTGGGCGGTGGCCTGCACCCTGGCGGTGGTCTCCTCATCGAGGCGTGCCGCCCGCGTGAGCGCCCGCACCACCGGTTCCTCCTCCGCCAGGAATTCGGCGTTGATGGCCTGCCCGGCGGGCGTGAGGAAGTCCGAATCGTCCCGAAACAGAAACCGCGGCGAGGCAGGCTCGCCGGATCGGAAGTTCATGGTTTTGGTTCTCGCCCCTGGAGGTGGGCGGATTCTATAGCCAAACGAAACGGCCCGCGGGCCCCAGGGGATCCCGCGGGCCGTCCTGGGTCTGGAAGCTACTTCGTCTCGTAGATCAGGCCGACGGTGGCCAGCGTGTCGGTCTTCTCGATGCCCGGCGGCACGTCGGTGTTGTGCCGCACCTGGTAGCCGACCCGCAGGCTGAGTGCGCCGCCGATCAGCACCTCGAGCCCAAGGTCATTCTGCAGGAAGGTGTTGTCCGAGCCGGTCTCGATCAGGAACCGGTCCACGACCTTCGTGGTGTCGGTGATCTGGTGCTCGAAACCTGCGTCGCCGCGGAAGATGATGCCGTCCTCGGATTCGCCGGTCTCGCGCAACTGCGCATAGCGATAGCCCGGGCCGCCCTGGACCCAGAACTTGGTGCGCTCGCTGTCGATGATCTTGTAGCCGAGACCGGTGGCCAGCGAGGCCTGGTAGTCGTAGGCGGTGAAGCGGTCGTCCTCGTAGCGGGCGGCGCCGAACCAGTACGCGCGCTCGGTGAACTTGTAGTCCGACTGCCCGCGCAGCTCCCAGCGCTCGGCGGTCGTCCCGTCGCCGTCGGCACCGTAGTTACCGGCGAAGCCAAGGGTGTGCGTCCACTTGTCGTAGGAATTCTTGGCCTCGAGGGTGGCATGGGCCGCCTCGTTCTCGCTGTTGCCGCTCGCGAAGGAGGCGCCGAGCTCGCCCTTGGTGGTCCAGTCCGCCCGCGCCTCGGCCGATGCGGCCAGCAGGGCGACCACGGCGACGGTGACGTATCCAGCCTTTCTCATCTTGAATCTCCTCAAGGGGATGAATGAAACGCGCGGTCGGACGCTTGCCGGACCGCGCGCCGATGCCGACAATTCTCGTTCCTCCCAAGGACACCGTCATGAGCGAAAGCCCCTACAAGATCGTCGCCACCCTGGAGAATTTCGTGCCTGCCGTCGTGGAGGCATCTGCGGCGCAGCCCGTGCTGGTGGACTTCTGGGCGCCGTGGTGCGGCCCCTGCCGGCAGCTCATGCCGATGCTCGACCGGATCGCCGACGAGTATGCCGGCCGCTTCGTGCTGGCGAAGGTCAACACCGACGAGCAACAGCAGGTCGCCGCGCATTTCGGCATCCGCAGCATCCCCACGGTGATGCTGTTCCACCAGGGCCAGCCCGTGGAACAGTTCGCCGGCGTGCAGCCCGAGCAGGCGATCCGCGCCCTGCTCGACAAGTACGTGGGGCCCGCCGCCCCCGCGGCCGGGAAGGCCGACCGACCGCCGGGACTCGCGGAGATCGGCGGCCCGGCAACTCGCCGCGCGCGACACGGCGGGCGCCTCCGCCACCCTCGAGCAGATCGCGGCGCAGGATCCCGGGGACAAGCAGCTCAAGCCCCTGCAGGCCCGGCTCGCGCTGACCGAGGCCGTGGTGGCGAGGCCCGATTTCACGGCGCTGCGCGCCGCGCTCGAGCGCGACCCGGCGGACCACGCTGCCCGCCACGCCATCGCCGCCCATCATGCGCTGGCGGGCGACTATGCGACCGCGTTCGCGGAATGGCTCGATCTGATGCGCCGCGACCGCCGCTACGGCGACGATCTCGCCCGCCGCAGCCTGCTCGCGGCCTTCGACCTGCCGGACCCGGCTGAGGAACTCGTGGCGATCTACCGGCGCAAGATGGCAAGCCTGTTGCATTGAGCACGGTTGTTTGCCGTGCGGTCTTGCCGCTGACCTGCGGCCGAAGTATAAGGGCCGCGAATCGCATCCCGAGGGAAGCTCGCAGGTCGTTCGATGGCCGAGAAGCCCGAGTCCGACGAATTCGAAGACGAAGACGGCGACGACGTTGCCGGCGACGAGGAGTCGCTCGACGTCGACCGGCTCATGCAGGATCTCGACAAGCGCAAGCGCGGCGCGGCGCGCGGCGCTGCTCCCGAGCCCGCGTGGCGCAAGCTCGAGCGGCTGATGGAGCAGAAGCGCACGTCCGAGCTCCTGAGCGACTTCGACGACTACGACATCGGCGACAGCCGCAAGCCCGCGCCCAAGGGGCAGGGGCGCTAGCGCGCGCCTAGTGAAAGTCCCGCGGACGGGTCGCGACCTGCCCCAGCCAGCGCGTCAGGTCCACCAGCCGGTGCGCAATCACGTGCATCACCTCACCTTCGAGCTGCAGCTTGCCGACCACCCCCATCAACCGTGAGCCGATGAGCGCCTGGCGCTGCCGCTCCGCCACGTCGCGCCAGACGATCAGGTTCACGTAGCCGGTCTCGTCCTCGAGCGTCACGAAGGTGACGCCCATGGCGCTGCCGGGTCGCTGCCGCGTGATGACCAGGCCCGCCGCGCGCACCGTGGAGCCGTCGGGCAGCTCGCGCAGGCGAGCGGCCGTCAGCATGCCGCGCGCCTCCAGCCGCGGTCGCAGCAGCGCGATGGGATGGCGCCGCAGCGTGAGCCCGGTGTGGGCGTAGTCGGCGACGATGTCCTCGCCCTCGCGCGGCGCGCGCAGCAGCGGAATGCCCTCGGGAATGCGCGGTTGGGGCATCAGGGGCAGCGGCGGCTCGACTCCCGCTACGTTCCAGGCCGCGCGGTGGCGATGCCCCGCGACACCCTCGAGCGCGCCGGCAGCCGCGAGGCAGCCGAGCTCGCGGCGGTCGAGTCCGGCGCGCTCGACCATGTCCTGAACGCCGTCGAACGCGCGTTCGCTCCGCGCCGCGACGAGCCGCGACGCCGCCGGCTGCGACAGTCCCTTCACGATCCTGAGGCCGAGGCGCAGCACGGGCTCGCCGTCCTCGCGCCGCTCGAGCGTGCAGTCCCAGTCGCTCGTGCGGGCGTCGACCGGGCGCACCTCCACACCGTGCCGGCGCACGTCCTGCACGAGCTGCGACGGCGCGTAGAAGCCCATCGGCTGGCTGTTGATGAGCGCAGCCGTGAAGGCCGCGGGCTCGTGCCGCTTGAGCCACGAGGAGACGTACACGAGCAGCGCGAAGCTCGCCGCATGCGACTCCGGGAAGCCGTATTCGCCGAAGCCGAGGATCTGCCGGAAGATCTGCTTCGCGAATTCCTCCGCGTAGCCCCGCTCGCGCATGCCGCTGACGAGGCGTTCCTCGAAGTGCCCGAGACCGCCCTTGCGCTTCCACGCGGCCATGGCGCGGCGCAGCTGGTCGGCCTCGCCGGGCGTGAAGCCCGCAGCGACCACGGCGAGCTGCATCACCTGCTCCTGGAAGATCGGTACGCCGAGCGTGCGCTTCAACACGCCCTCGACCTCGGGGCTCGGGTAGCTCACGGGCTCGAGCCCGCCGCGCCGCCGCAGGTAGGGGTGCACCATGTCGCCCTGGATCGGACCCGGCCGGATGATCGCCACCTCGATCACGAGGTCGTAGTAGGTGGCGGGCTTCAGGCGCGGCAGCATCGCCATCTGCGCGCGCGACTCGATCTGGAACACGCCCATCGTGTCGCCGTGGCCGATCATCTCGTAGACGGCAGGATCCTCCGCCGGCACGCTGGCGAGCGTCCAGCGCCGACCCTTGAAATCGTCGATGAGATCGAAGCTGCGGCGGATCGCGGAGAGCATGCCGAGGCCGAGCAGGTCGACCTTGAGCAGGCCGAGCGCGTCGAGGTCGTCCTTGTCCCACTGGATGACGGTGCGGTCTTCCATGGCCGCGTTCTCGACGGGCACGAGTTCCTCGAGCAGGTCGCGCGCGATGACGAAGCCGCCCACGTGCTGCGAAAGGTGGCGTGGAAAGCCGAGCAGCGTGCGCGCGAGCGCGATGACCCGCGCGAGCACCGGGCTCGCGGGGTCGAGACCGGCTTCGCGCACGCGGCCTTCGTCGATGCTCGAGCCGTCCCACCACTGCATGGAACGGGCCAGCGCGTCCACCTGCAGCGGGTCGAGGCCGAGCGCCTTCGCCACGTCCCGAAGCGCGCTCCTCGGCCGGTAGCAGATCACCGTCGCGGTGAGCGCGGCACGGTGGCGGCCGTATTTCCCGTAGACGTACTGGATTGCCTCCTCGCGCCGCTCGTGCTCGAAGTCCACGTCGATGTCGGGCGGCTCGTTGCGCTCGCGCGAGATGAAGCGCTCGAAGAGCATCCGACTGCGCGCCGGGTCGACCTCGGTGATGCCGAGGCAGTAGCACACGGCGGAGTTCGCCGCCGAGCCGCGGCCCTGGCAAAGGATGCCGCGCGAGCGGGCGAAGCCCACGATGTCGTTGACGGTGAGGAAGTACGCCTCGTAGCCGAGCTCCGCGATGAGCGCGAGTTCGTGCGCGACGGCCTGCTCGACGTGCGGCGGCGTGCCCTCGGGCCAGCGCCGGTGCTTGCCTTCTTCCGTGAGCTTGCCGAGCCAGCTCGCCGGGGTCTCGCCCTCCGGCACGATCTCGCGCGGATATTCGTAGCGCAGTTCCTCGAACGAAAACGCGCAGCGCGCGGCGATATCGAGCGTCGCCTCGAGCAACCCGGGGGGATGGAGCTCCTGCAGGCGGGCGAGCGGCCGCAGGTGGCGTTCGCCATTCGGATGCAGTGCGTAGCCCGCGCGGTCCACGGGGGTACCGAGGCGCGTGGCCGTGAGCACGTCCTGCAGCGCGCGGCGGCCGCGTGCGTGCATGTGGACGTCGCCCGCGGCGGCGAGCGGCAGGCCGAGCGTGCGCCCGAGCTCCTGCAGGCTCGCGAGGCGGCGGCGGTCCTGGCCGGTGGTGAGCAGCTCCACCGCGATCCACAGCCGGCCGGGGAAGACGGCGGTGAGCCAGGCGGCCTCGCCCGGGTCCGGGCGGGCGGCCGGGAGCCACAGGGCGAGTACGTCGGAGGGGGGAATGGCGGCGAAGTCGTCCCGCGCGAGCTTGTACTTGCCCTTCGGGGCTGCCCGCCGGGCCCGGGTGATCAGCCGGCAGAGCTGCGCGTAGCCGCGCCGGTTGGTGGCGAGCAGCACGCAGCGCAGGCCGTCCACGAGCCGGAACTCGCTGCCGACGATCAGCTTGAAGCCGCGTTCGCGCGCGACGACGTGGGCGCGCACGGCGCCCGCCACGGAACACTCGTCGGTGATCGCGAGCGCGGCGTAGCCGAGGTCAGCGGCGCGCTCGACCAGTTCCCCAGGGTGCGAGGCGCCGCGCAGGAAGCTGAAGTTGCTGAGGCAATGCAGCTCGGCGTAACCCATCGTGGCGGCGTTCAACCGAATACGCCGTGCAGGAACCAGCGCCCGCCGGCGACGCGCTCGTGGAACACCCAGAGACGCACCCCCGCCTGCGTGCGCGCCACGTAGTAATCGCGCCTGACGTCGCGGCCGTCCCACCAGCCCGATTCGATGCGCTCCGGGCCCGCCTCCAACTCGAGCGCGCCTTCGTAGCGAGGCCACTCCCCACCCTCGAGCACCTTCGGCTCGGCCAGGAGCCACAGCGGCCGAGCCTGGGGACATTCGGGCGGAGACGGGCGGGAAAACAGGAGAATGTCCCCAGGCTCGGCAATTCGCCAGGCGGACTCGGGGCGATGCTCGGGGACGAGGCGGACGCCCTGCACGGCCGCGGCGCCGAGGCGCGCGCGCAGCCGCTCGATGAGCTGCGGCGCGCCGGCCGTACTGCCGCGCCCGGGCGCGAAGAGGTCGGCGGCCTCGCCTCGCACCTCGACCAGCGGCCCGCTGCGCAGGCGCACGGTACGCACGGGCTCGGGCAGGTCCACGCGCGCGAGCCGCTCGCGCAGCAGTTCCGCGATGCGCCCGGCCTGGGTCGCAGGCTCCACGAACCGCTGGCGCACCCGCGTCTCCGGCGCCGTGCGATGAATGAGGCGCAGCTCGATCACCTCCACGCCCCGTGCCCGTTGCCGCAGGAACGTGCACAACTGCGCGAGCAGCGGCTCGATCGCGCGGCGCAGCCGCTCGCTGTCCGCGATCTCGGGCTCGAGGTCGCATCGCGCCGCGAAACGTTCGCGGGCGACGAACGCCGCGCGCGGGTCGGGTGCGCGACCGACCGCGCGGTCGAGCATCCGCAGCAGGTCCGGATCGAACCGGCGCGCAAAGCCTTCACGCGGCAGCTTCAGGCAGTCGCCGACGGTGCGCACGCCCATCGTCGCAAGCGCGTGCAGGTGCCGTTCCGGCCAGCGCGCGCAGGCGAGCGGCAGCGGCCCGAGACGGCTCGCGAGCTCGCCGGGACGACGCAAGGCGACCTCCTCGCCCATGCGCGCGAACCAGAGCGAGGCGAGCGGCGTGGGCGCGATCGCGAGCCGCGGCTCGATGCCGATCGACTGCAGCCGCTCGCGCGCCAGCGCATGCAGGCGCCGCACACCGCCGAAGAGCCGCAGGCTGCCGCGCACCTCGAGCAGCACGCCGTCGGGCGGCTCGAGGTTGACGCGCGGTGTGAACGAGCCGGCGATCACTGCGACCGCCTCGAGCAAGACGTTTTCCCTGCGCGCATCACGCGCCTGCACGCGCAGCGACGGCGACAGCGCGAGCGCCGAATTGAGCGCCATGCCGGGCGTGATGCCCGCTGCGGCCGCGGCGGCATCGCAGGCGCAGACCACCTTGCCGTCCCGCTCGAGATCCACCACGGCGCGTGGCTCGCCGCCCGCGTGCGGGTCACCGGCGGCACCCGGGCCATCCGGCCAAGGCAGTGACTCGATCACGTAATGCGGCAGGTGAACGGCGAGCCAGAGATCGCCGGCCGCGGCCACCGCGCGTGCCGGCTCGCCGTCGCCACGCCCGCGCCCGCCGCCGAGCGCAGGCCGCAGCCGGGGCCGCTCACACGCGGATGCCGGTGACGGAGGGACTTCGGGCGGGGCCCGACGCTTCCCGGGCAGCGCCATGGTCAGTGCGCGCCGGTATGCGTCGCTGTGGCGAGCCAGCCGAGCCGCACGCTCGTCGCACGGCCGCCGCGGCTCTTCACGATGCGCGCCTCGAGGCCGTCGCGGCCGGACTCGAGCGCGATGCGCAGCACGGCGGGCGATGGCTCGCTGCCGTCGCGCAGCCGCCGGAAGCTCACGGCCAGGCAGCGCGCCTGCTCGGCCGCGAGCTGCAGCCGGCGCAGGGCATGCGGCTCGCGGAACGCGGCCCAGCCGAGCACCGCGCTGCAGGTGCCCGAGCGCAGCGACTGTTCCATCGCCCATTCCGCGGGCTGTGCGCGCACCACCAGCAGTCGGCTCACCTCGATGCCGCGGGCCGCGAGCGCCGGCGCGTACGGCTGGTAAGGCGGGGAAACCCAGGCGAGCCAGCCGCTCTCGTGCTCATCGCGGCACAGCGCTGCCAGCGCGGGCATCAGCAGGCTCAGCTCGCCGATGCCATAACGGTCGGTGAGGATCTCGATGAGCCCCTGCCGCGGCCAGCCGCCGCCCGGCAGGCAGCGATCGAGCGTGGCGAAACCCGTGGGCAGCCCGGGCGGCTGCCCGGCCGTATTCTGCTCCCGGGCGCGCCAGAGCTTGGGGTGACGCAGGAGTTGGTCGAGGGACATGAGGCGGCAGCAAGGACGGATGATGGGTGGCGAATGGCGGGTCTCTTCACGCTCGCCCCGCCTCCTGCCTGACTACGCCGACCACCACGCCCTCGATGATCAGCGACTCGTGCTTCAGGTCCACGCGGAGGGGCTCGAAGTCGTCGTTCTCCGGCAGCAGCCACGCGATCGAGCCGTCCTGGCGGTAACGCTTCACCGTCACTTCGTTCTCGAGGCGCGCCACGATGATCTGGCGGTTGCGCACCTCGGGTGTGCGGTGCACGGCGACGAGGTCGCCGTCGAAGATGCCGGCGTTCTTCATGCTCATGCCGCGCACCTTGAGCAGGTAATGCGGCCGCGGCTGGAAGAGCTGCGGGTCGATCTGGTAGTGCGCCTCGATGTTCTCCTCGGCGAGGATGGGCCGGCCGGCGGCGACACGGCCGATGAGCGGCAGGCCGAACTGCTCGCGCAGGGAATCCCGCAGCTGGATGCCGCGCGACATGCCCGGCCGCAGCTCGATGACGCCCTTGCGCTGCAGGGCACGCAGGTGGTCTTCCGCCGCGTTCGCCGACTTGAACCCGAGTGCTTCGGCGATCTCGGCGCGCGTGGGCGGCATGCCGTTCTCGACCATGGAGTCCTGGATGAAGCGCAGGACCTGGCGCTGGCGGGGAGTGAGGTCGTCCATGGCGGCTCCTGTATACATGAACAGTGGCTGTTCTTATATACAGCCTCCGGGCACAATGCAAGCCTGTTCGAGGTTTCCATCGGGCGACGGACTACCGACGCCCGCCGACCCGTTCGGCGCCCGGGCCGCGCCGGCCCCGAACTCACCCAACGACTGAGCGCCGATGATGGTCACCGAAGCGCGGCATGCACGACGTTCGCGTACGCGTCCGCACCAGCAGTCGCTGCCGGTCGCCGACGATGCCATCCGAACATGTTCCCGGCTTGTCCGCGTCTGTACGCCAACGAACATTGCGGCACGCACCGAGTCCGTACACTCGCAACGCGCACCTCGGCCACGGATGGAAACCGCAGCGCCGCTTTACCTTTATCAACGATTTTGGATCGGGTACCATCACGGGGTTCGGCTGTGGACCGCACATGGATCTCGCGTCCAGATCGGTGCAGTCGACGTACCAGACTCTCGAGTCCAACCACCGAGGACAGCAACACAATGAAGACCGCAATCGTGAAGACCGTAACCATCGGCGCCGCCGCCCTCATGCTGGCCGTCGCCAGCGGCTGCAGCAACAAGGAACTGCTCGCCCGCATCGACGCGGCCGACGCTTCCGCCAAGGCTGCTGCCCAGGACGCCGCTGCCGCCAAGTCGTCTGCCGATGCCGCTGCGGCTTCCGCCTCCAGCGCCTCGAATGCCGCCAGCGCCGCCCAGAGCACGGCCAACCAGGCCCTGCAGGCTGCGCAGGGCGCCCAGGCCTGCTGCGACGCGACGAACGAGAAGATCGATCGCGCGTTCAAGAAGTCGATGGGCAAGTAATCGACTGACAGCTCGCTACGTTCGCTCGACGAACGGAAACGCCGCGGTGACCCCGCGGCGTTTTTTATTGTGCGGATTGCCGGCTACTGACCTGCAGCGCGTACGGGAATGGACAGCGGTACAGGAACGCCGGTGGCCTGCCGGAACGCTTCCATCGCGCCTTCCCAGTCGACCGCGACGCTGCGACCTGCGACGGACTTCGTGACCAGCCCCGTGAGCTCCGCCGGGTCGCTGTGGGTCGGGTTCTGCGTGCCTTCGAGCGGCGCGTGGCGCTCGACGTAGAGGGTGCCGCGCTGCCAGCCCACCTTCGTCGTCTGGTCGACGAGGTTCACCTTCGTGTTGACCGGCGCCAGAGCGAACAACTCGGCAATGTCCTCCGGGAACATCCGGATGCAGCCGTGCGTCACCTGCATGCCCACGCCGGCGGGGCGATTCGTGCCGTGGATGAGATAGGCGCCGCCCGGGATGCCGAGCCGCATGGCGTGCTCGCCGAGCGGGTTGTCCGGGCCCGGCGGTACCACCTTGGGCAGCGGGTCGCCGCGCGCCGCGTGCTCCTCGAGCACCGACGCCGGTGGATACCAGTTGGGGAGCGCCTGCTTCGCAACGATCTTCGTGACGCCGAGCGGGGTCTTCCAGTCCATCTTGCCGGTGCTGATCGGGTAGGTGCGCACGATGCGCGGCTCGCCAGCCTTGGCGGGCGGGTAGTAGTAGAGCCGGTGCTCCGGCAGGTTGACGACGATGCCGTCGCGCGGCGCATCGGGGAGGATGAAGCGAGTGGGGATCAGGATTTCCATCCCGGCGCCCGGCAGCCAGGGATCGACGCCCGGATTCGCGGCGATGATCTCCTCGTAGCCGACGCCGAACCGCCGGCCTACGTCGAGCAGCGTATCCTCGTGCTCGGCGATTGCCGTCGTGACCACGCCGATGACGTTGTCGCCGTTGGCGGGCAGCACGTACTCCGACGGGCCCGCGAATGAGGCGTGGGCCGCCAGCAGGGCTGCCGCGGCGAACACCGCGCGGCCGCGCTCGTGGAACGAATCGAACATCGCGTGCAACCCTGGCCCTCCTCGACACATTCTAAACACAGCCCCCGCCGCGGGTTCGACTTCGTTGACCACACGCGGGTTCCGCCAGTAGCCTTGCCCGCCCCGGGGGAATAAATGCCTTACAAGCTCACCATCGAACTGTCGGACCGCGACCTGCGCCACTTCCGCCGCGAATTGCGCCGCGCCCGCGAGTCCGTCGGCATCGCGGACGACGAGGAGATCCTCGCCGCGGCCGCGGACCTGGTGCAGTCGATGCGCCGCTCCGACCTGCCGGATTTCGTCGTCGAGCGCCTCGACCGGCTCGAGACGCTGCTCGCGATGCTCACCGACCCGGAGTGGCGCCTCGAAGACGACGAGCGTAACCCCGCGCTGTCTGCCCTCGCCTATCTCTGCGACCCCGAGGACCTGATCCCCGACGATATCCCCGGCATCGGGCTGCTCGACGACGCCGTCATGATCGAGCTCGTGTTCCGCGAGGTGCGCCACGAGCTCGACGCGTACGAGGACTTCCGTCGCTACCGCAGGGCACTGCCGAAGGCCTTGCTGAAGAAGGATCCTGCGGCACTCGCCGGCAGGCTGTCGCGCCGGCGCGAACAGTTGACGGCGCGCATGCGCCGCCGTCGCCTCGAGGAGCGCAAGCGCGCGGGCGCGTGAAGCCGCGCGTCAGCCCGCGGCGAGCCGTTCCATCAGCCCGCCGATCTGCGCCGGCACGCCGTTGCGCGCCTCGGTGATCGCCACGCGCACGGCGTTGGCGAAGGACACGCGATCGGCGCCGCCGTGGCTCTTGATCACCACGCCCGCGAGGCCGACCATGCTCGCGCCATTGTAGGCGCGCGGGTCGAGGCGGCTCTTCAACGCCTTCAACGCCGGTGCCGCCGCGAGCGCCCCGGCCTTGCGCAGCGGGCCGCGCGTGAACTCCTCGCGCATCGCGCCGCCGATGAAGCGCGCGAGGCCCTCCATGGTCTTGAGCGCCACGTTGCCGGTGAACCCGTCGGTCACCACCACGTCGATGTCGCCGGAGAAGATGTCGTCGCCCTCGACGAAGCCGAGGTAGTTGATCGGCGCGACTGCGAGTCGGCGATGGGCTTCGCGGATCTCGTCCGTGCCCTTGATGTCTTCCTCGCCGATGTTGAGCAGGCCCACGCGCGGCTTGTCGATCCCGTGCAGGTCGGCAGCGATGATCGAGCCCATCACCGCGAACTGCACCAGGTGGTCTGCAGTGCAGTCGGGATTCGCGCCGAGGTCGAGCATGACCGTGTGGCCGTGCACTGCCGGCACGGCCGAGACGATCGCCGGCCGGTCGATGCCGGGAATCATGCCGAGCACGAAGCGCGAGGTGGCGAGTAGCGCGCCGGTGTTGCCTGCCGACACGCAGGCGGCCGCCTCCCCCTTCTTCAGGAGGTTCACGGCAACGCGCATCGAGGAATCCTTCTTGCGCCGGACGGCGTCCTGGGGGCGCTCGTCCATGCCGACGACCTCGCTCGCCTCGACGATCGTGCAGCGCCGCTGTGGCGCGGTGCGCACCAGCGGACGCAGGACTTCTCCACGGCCCACGAGCAGCAGCCGCAGGTCGGGCGAGTCGGCGAGGACGTCGAGCGCGGCGGGCACCGCGACGGCTGCACCGTGGTCGCCGCTCATGGCATCCACGGCGATGGTGAGCCCGGCCGTCATGCGCGGGCCCTGCGCGCTATTCCTGGCCTTCCTCGGCCACGGGCTTCTCGATCACCTTCTTGCCGCGGTAGAAACCGTCGGGCGTGATGCGATGGCGCAGGTGCGTCTCGCCGCTGGTCGGATCGACCGACAGCGCGGGGCCGCGCAGCGAGTCGTGCGAACGACGCATGCCCCGCTTGGAGGGGCTCTTGCGGCTCTTCTGAACTGCCATGGTCTGGTCTCCTGTCGCGGTTCAGCGCTCGCCCTTGTCGAGCAACTCCCGCAGGTTCGCAAATGGTCTCTGTTTCTCTTCCGTCTCGGCGCCGTCGGCGACTTCCCCGACCGCCCCGGCGTCGCACTGCCCGGCATCTTCGTGCATCGGCACCAGGGGCATGCCGAGCAGCATCTGTTCCTCGACCAGCTCGCCGAGCGACAAGCGCTCCGGGTCGCCGAGCAATGGCTCGTAGCCGCCCGGCAGGTCCTCGTCGTCGCTCGCCGCCACGGCCAGCGTCGCCGACTCGTCCATGCCGCACTCGCAAGGGCGCAGGCACCGCTGGCACGTCAGGACGACCACGCCCTCGACCCGCGCCTCGACCGTCACGCGGCCCTCGAACATCGCGAAGGCGAGCGTTGCCTGTGCGCGAGTCCCGTCGAGTGCGCCGGCCTCGACCAGCCTCGGCAACTGACCCAGGCGGAACCTGCGCTCGAGCGTGGCAGCGCGCCCCGCCAGTTCGACCGCATTGACTTGATCGGCCGGGGCCTGCGACATGGGGCGCGTATAATATTGATCGCCCTCCCCGGTGTCAAAACGAATTCGCGCTTAAACCCTTGTTTTTCAAGGATCTCATTCTTGCGTCGAGCTCCACGTACAGGCGCGCCCTGCTTGAGCGGCTGGGCGTGCCCTTCGAATGCGTCGCCCCCGGGGTCCCCGAGGAGCCGCTGGCAGGCGAAACCGCCTCGCAGATGTCGGTCCGCCTCGCGCGTCATAAAGCCGAAGCCGTCGCCGCCTCGCGACCTGGCAACGGTGGTCGTCGGGTCCGACCAGGTGGCGCTGCGGGGCGAGAGCCTGCTCGGCAAGCCAGGCACCATCGAGCGCTGCCACGCACAATTGCGTGAATCCTCCGGTCGCGAGGTGGCCTTCCTCACGGCCGTTCACGTGGTGGACGGCCGCAGCGGCCGGACCGAGTCCCACGTCGACCGGACCGTCGTCCGGTTCCGCTCGCTCACCGACGAGGAAATCGCCCGCTATGTCGCGGTGGACCAGCCGGTCGATTGCGCGGGGGGATTCAAGGCGGAGTCGCTCGGGATTGCGCTCTTCGATTCCATCGAGTCCGTGGACCCGACGGCGCTCACCGGCCTGCCGTTGATCTGGCTCTGCGGCGCGCTGCGCCGCGCCGGGATCCCGGTGCCTTGAGCAGCGCGTCGAGCACGGCCTTCAGGTCGTCGCCGAGCGGAGCGCTGACCTGCAGGGGCTCGCGCGTGCCGGGCCGCGTCACGCCGATCGACGCCGCGTGCAGGAACATGCGGTTCAATCCGTAGTCCCGCAGCACTTCGTTGCGCTCCCGGTCGCCGTACTTGTCGTCACCGGCGACCGGATGCCCCGCGTAGGCGGCGTGCACGCGGATCTGGTGCGTCTTGCCCGTGCCGATCTCCACCTCCATCAGCGAGGCGACCGTGCCGAAGAACTGCACCGGGCGGAACGTGCTTACCGCCACCTGCCCGTGGCTGCGCACCGCCACGTGACGCTCGCCGCCGCGGCGCTCGCCCGTGGCGAGCGGCAAATCGATGCGCTTGTGTCCGAGATCCCACTTGCCGCAGACGAGCGCGAGGTAGCGCTTCTCCACCTGCCCTTCGCGCAGCTGCTCGTGGAGATTGCGCAACGCCGCGCGGCGCTTGGCGACCATCAGGCAGCCGCTCGTGTCGCGGTCGAGGCGGTGCACCAGGTCGAGCTCCGTGAGTTCCGGCCGGGCCGCCCGCAGCGCCTCGATGACACCGTGACTCGTCCCGCTGCCCCCGTGTACCGCGACGCCGGCCGGCTTGTTGATGACCAGCAGGTCGGCGTCCTCGTAGACGATGGCCGAGGTGAGGAAGGCCTGCAGCGAGGCGCTTGGCGGCCGTGCCGCCCCCCCGGTGGCAGGCACCGGACGGCGGACGGGGGGCAACCGGATGCGGTCGCCAGCGGCAACGCGCTGGTCGGGCTTGGCACGCTTGCTGTTGACGCGGACCTCGCCCTTGCGCAGCAGCCGGTAAACATGGGTGCGCGGCACGCCTTTCAGCACGCGAATCAGGAAATTGTCGAGCCGCTGCCCGGCGTCGCCCTCGACAGCCTCGACGTACTGCACGCCTCCGCTCGCCGGGGCCGGGACGGCCGGTTGACTCTCTTCGCGTGGATCCTCGTAAGCCATTGATTTGTCGGCCTTCGGTTGTTACAGTCCGGCTCGAAGCGCCGACCGGTCGCCGTCGAGGCGACCGGATGAGCGCGGAATGAGCGTGGCGAGCCTGATACCCACCGGGTGCGGGCCGCGCGCATCTTAGTTGGTTCTGAGACATCAGACCATCGAACTGCCGTGAACACGCGCAGGTGCCGCAGCCCCGGCGGGCCGCGGGCCAGAGGCGCGATCCCCGGCGGGAACGATGCCCGAAAGCACCAGGATTCGGTCGGGCACTGCGCCACGTGCGCGGTGCCGCAACGAGCAGCATGAACACAGACGCTGCAAGACCTCTCCGCAAGGCCACGGCACCACCCGTCCGGTCGTTCACGGCCCCTGTCTCCGTAATTGAGAGGGCCGATGAAGAGAATGCTCGTCAACGCAACCCAGGAAGAGGAGTTGCGCGTTGCGCTGGTGGACGGCCAGCGGATCTATGACCTCGATATCGAAATCCCGTCGCGAGAAACCAAGAAGGCCAACGTCTACAAGGGCCGCGTCACCCGCGTAGAGCCCAGCCTCGAGGCTGCGTTCGTCGACTACGGTGCCGAGCGCCACGGCTTCCTGCCGCTCAAGGAAGTCTCCCGCGAGTACTTCAAGACGCAGGACGGCGAAGGCGGACGCCCCGCCATTCGCGAGGTGATCCAGGAAGGCCAGGAAGTCATCGTCCAGGTCGAGAAGGAGGAGCGCGGCAACAAGGGTGCGGCGCTCACCACCTTCGTGAGCCTGGCCGGCCGCTTCCTGGTGCTGATGCCGAACAACCCGCGCGCCGGGGGCGTGTCGCGCCGCATCGAGGGCGACGACCGCGACCAGCTGCGCGAGGCGATGGACAACCTGCAGATCCCGGAAGGCATGGGCGCCATCGTGCGTACCGCCGGCGTCGGGCGCACGGCCGAGGAGCTGCAGTGGGACGTCAACAACCTGGTCGACATCTGGAACGCCATCAAGAACGCGTCGGACAGTCGTCCCGCGCCGTTCCTGATCTACCAGGAGAGCAAGGCGATCCTCCGTGCGCTGCGCGACTACCTGTCCGACGACATCGGCGAGATCCTGATCGACAAGCAGGAGATCTACGCCGAGGCGCAGGACTACATGCAGCGCTTCATGCCGGGCAACCTGCGCAAGCTCAAGTACTACGACGATCACGTCCCGCTCTTCACCCGCTACCAGATCGAGAGCCAGATCGAGTCGGCGTACTCGCACAAGGTCACACTGCCCTCCGGCGGCAGCATCGTGATCGACCACACCGAGGCGCTGGTCTCGATCGACATCAACTCGGCCCGCAGCACGCGCGGCACCGACATCGAGACGACGGCCTGCAACACCAACCTCGAGGCCGCGGACGAAATCGCCCGCCAGATGCGCCTCAGGGACGTGGGCGGCCTGATCGTCATCGACTTCATCGACATGGAGTCGCAGAAGAACCAGCGCGCCGTCGAGGACCGCCTGCGCGACGCCGTGAAGCAGGACCGCGCCCGCATCCAGATCGGCCGCATTTCGCGTTTCGGGCTGCTCGAGCTATCGCGCCAGCGGCTGCGTCCGTCGATCAGCGAGTCGACCAACATCGTCTGTCCGCGCTGCAGCGGCATGGGCGTGATCCGCAGCGTCGAGTCGCTGGCGCTCGCCATCCTGCGCCTGATCGGCGAGGAGGCGCGCAAGGACCGCACCGCCAAGGTGATCGCGCAGCTGCCGGTGGACGTCGCGACCTATCTCATGAATGAGAAGCGCGAGTGGCTGCACAGCATCGAGACACGCAGCGGCGTGGACGTGATCCTCGTCCCGAACCGCTATCTCGACACCCCGGCCTACGAGCTGCGCCGCGTGCGCGACGACGAGCTGGGCCTCCCCGAGTACTCGGTGATCAGCCACCAGATGGCCGTGCAGCCGAAGATCGACCTCGACGCCATCGCGGCCGAGGAAAAGACCCCGCCCCCGCCCCCGGTGCCAGCGGTCACGACCGTGGTGCCGAGCACCCCGGCCCCGCCGCCGGCCCCTGAGCCGGTGGCTGTCGCACCTGCCGCTGCCGCGGCCGTCGCCGCGGTGGTGGTGCCGCAGTACGGCCCGCGTGACGGCGTGTTCGTGCGCTTCTGGCACTGGCTGTTCGGCGACAAGCGTGCGCCGGAACCGCGGACCGCGCCGACCCCGGCGGAGCGCGCGCCGCGCGACCAGCGCGACCAGCGCGACCGCGACCGGCAGCGCAGCCGCGACCGCGATGACAGCCGCAGCGGACGTGGTGGACGTGACGGCAGGCGCGACGAACGCAGTCGTGGCGAGGGCCGCGGCGAAGGCCGCGCAGAGGGCCGTGCTGAACGTCGTGACGGTAGCGAGCGTCGCCCCGAGCGTCGTCCGGAGGGCCGCGGTGAGCCGCGTGACCAGGGTGGGAGCCAGCGCGGCGAGCGTGGAGAGCGCGGTCGGCGACCTGACCAGCCGCAGGTCCAGGGTGGCGGTGGCGGGCCGCCGCGCGAACGGCGCCCGGAAGGACAACAGCAGCGCCAGCCGCAACAGGCGCCGCCGCAACAACAGCAGGTTGCCCAGCCGCCTCGCACCGAGCAGCCGACGGCAGCGCCGTTGCCCGTGCCGCAGGTACCGCGTGCCGAGACTGCGCCGGTCGGCGAAGGTCAGCAGCGCGGCGAACAGCCTGAGCGCGCCGAAGGCGAGCGCACCGGACGCCGCTCGCGTCGCGGAGGACGCCGTCGCCGCCGCGATGGGGGCGAGCAGTTTGGTGGCGAGCCGCGCGGTGAAGGCCGGCCGACTGAGGCGGCCGCTCCAGCGGCAAGCGCGGCGGGTGGCGACTTCGCCGCCCCCGGGCCACGCTCGTTCGATTTCGGGCGGCCGCCCGAGGGTCCCGTCGAGCGTCCGCCGGTCGAAGCGGCCCCGCTGCCCGTGGTGCGCCCGCCGCACGAGGTGCAGGAGTGGACGCCCGGCCCGCCGAGCGACGCTACCCGCGAAGCCCCGCGCAGCGAACCCTGAGCCCGTGCCCCGGCGCCTTAGCGGCGCCGGGGTCCTGCCCGGGCCAGTACCTCATCGAGGAGCCCTGTCGCGGCCTCCTCGACCAGGTCGAGCACCTGCTCGAATCCCGTGGCGCCGCCGTAATACGGATCGGGGATGTCCTCGACCGCGCTCCCTGGGGCGAACTCCGTCATCAGCCGGATCCGTTCCCGGTAGGCGGCCGGACTGCGATCCAGCAGCGTCGCCTGGTTCAGCCTGTCCATCGCCACGATCAGGTCGAAACGCGCGAAGTCGGCC
Organism: uncultured Gammaproteobacteria bacterium; assembly: GCA_963778185.1. Taxonomy (GTDB): domain Bacteria; phylum Pseudomonadota; class Gammaproteobacteria; order Steroidobacterales; family Steroidobacteraceae; genus RPQJ01. The sequence continues at coordinate 320,364 of CAVZTF010000001.1, forward strand.
TCCTCGACCCTCCTGGCGCGCAGTCGGGTGAGGTCGATGCCGCGCCTGCGCGCAGCTGCGATGGCGCGCGAATCAGGCGGGTCGCCGACGTGGTAATCGTGCGTGCCGGCCGAGTCGATCTCGATGTCGAGCTCGGGCGCCCGTGCTCGGACGACCTCCCGGAAGACGCCCTCGGCCGTGGGGGATCGGCATATATTCCCCATGCAGACGAACAGTACCTTCATGCGACCGCATTCTAACGCGCAGGAGCGCAGACGATGCCGAGGCGAGCCCGCCGCATAGCGAGCGGCGTACTGATCACCCTGGCCGTGCTGGTGGCGGCCCTCGCCGCCCTCGCCCGGTGGGGCCCGGTACCCGTTTCCGACAAGCGGGTCCTGATCGGGTTCCTGCTCGGGCGCGGTATCGAGCCGCCCTCCGCCACCCGTATCGCCATGCAGTTGAGGGTGCCGCCCGGCCTCGCCGTGCATGCGTACTCGACCGACGTGCCCCTTGCGCGGGTGATCACGTTCACCACCGCCGGCGACCTGCTCGTCGCGCGCACGCGCCAGGGCGTAGTCTCCCTGCTGGACCGTGATCGCGACGGCGACGGCCGCGCCGACGGCCATCGCGTGCTCATCGAAGACCTCGATGGCCCGCACGGGCTCGCGCTGCGGGATGGCTGGCTCTACATAGCGGAGCGCACCGCGATCGGCCGGGTGCGCTTCGACGAGGCGAACGGCCAGCTCGCAGGATCGTATGCGCACATCCTCGCCGGCCTCACGACGGACGGATTCCACCAGACCAAGACGATCGCCTTCGGACCCGACGGCTGGCTCTACCTGTCGCAAGGTTCGTCGTGCAACGTGTGCACGGAGAAGGACGAGCGCCGCGCGACGGTGATGCGCCTGCAACCGGACGGCTCGCAGGCCGAGATCGTGGCGACCGGGCTCCGTAACAGCGTCGGCTTCGACTGGACGCCCTGGGACGGCGCGCTCTATGCCACCGAGAATGGCCGCGACCTGCTCGGCGACGACTTCCCGCCCGACGAGCTGAACCGTATCGAGCCCGGCAAGTTCTACGGCTGGCCGCTCGTCAACGGCGCCGGCGTCCCGGACCCCGACATGGGTGCGGGACAAGACCCGACAGCGGGCACGGCCGCTCCGCCCGTCCACGAGTTTCGTCCGCACAACGCGCCGCTCGGCATCCATTTCCTGCGTGCGGCGCAAATGCCTCCGGGGTTCGAGCGAACCGCGCTCGTCGCGCTGCACGGATCGTGGAACCGCACGACGCCGGACGGCTACAAGGTGGTGGCGCTGCAGTGGCAACCCGACGGCCGCATCGTCGAGAGCGACTTCCTGACGGGATTCCTCGGGCCCGACGGCATCATCGGCCGGCCCGCCTGGGTAACCGAAGGGCCGGACGGCGCGATCTACGTCTCCGACGATTACGCGGGCGTCGTTTACCGCGTGCTCAGGTCCACTCCCGCGCCTTCACCTTGAAGTGCGGCGAGCCCGCTCGCACGACGCAGAAGCGCTGGCCGGTCGGCGCCTCCATGACCCACCAGGTGTTAACCTGCTGGACCCGCCGCGCGCCCAGGGCCTCGAGCCGGCGCACTTCCGCTTCGAGATCGTCCGTTTCTATGTCGAGGTGCACGCGGCTCGGGTGGTCCACCTTCTGCACCTCGATGTGCAGGTCGCCGGACGGGTCGACCAGCTGGACGTACGTCTCGCCTTCATCGGCCGGCAACGCGCGCTTCGCCAGGCCGAGCGCCTGGCTCCAGAAGTCCGCTGCCGAGCCGAGATCGTCGGTCCGGCAGTCGATGATGAAACCCGCAAGCTTGCTCTTGTGCATGATGTTCCTCCGTCTGGCACAAGCCTGGTCGCGCCAGCGAACTAACCGTACACCGGCTCGCAACGAACCTCGGACCGCACGGAAGTCGCGATGAAGCACTCCTCGTGGGCGAGATGGTGCAGCCGCTCGATCTGTTCCCGCGTGGGAATGCGGTCACCCGAGAACGTCACCCGCGGCCGGAGCGTGACCACCGTCATCGCCAACCTGCCGTCCACGTTCTTGTCCATCACGCCTTCGGGCGCATCGAAATAGCGGTCGACGCGGAACTTCCGCGCCGCGGCGATCGACAGGAACCAGAGCATGTGACAGCTCGCGAGCGCCGCGACGAAGGCCTCCTCCGGGTCCACCCCCGCGGCATCGGACATCGGCAGGGGCACCACGTGGGGTGACGACGAGCCAGGAACCTCGGCGCCGCCGTCGAAGCGCAGTGTGTGCCTGCGGCTGTAACGATTGTCGAGGAAGTCCTGCTCGCCGCGCAGCCAGGTCACCTCAGCCGTGTAACGTGCCACGATCCCCCCGGTAGACGTATTCGATGCAGGGCTCGCCGCGGAAAGTCGCCTGCTGTTCCGCGACTCTGTGCAGCCGTAATCGCTCGAGCAGACGGATGCATGCGTCGTTGCGCGCGTCCGTGACCGCCCGAACCCTTTCGATGCGCGGGTTCGCGGCGAACAACAGGCCGAAGGTGGCCTCGATCGCCTCGGTCGCGAGCCCGCGACCCTGGTACGGCTGCCCGAGCGCGAACCCGATCTCGGCTTCTTCGCCGTCCGGCGTGACGTAGAGACCGATGTCCCCGATCAGCGCCCCGGTGCCGGCCTCGCCGATGCCGAGTTGCACCCAGTCGCCGAGACGCAGCCCCTCGATTGCATTCATTTCCTCGAGGAAATGCCGGGCGGCGGCTTCCGACAGCGCAGACCAGCCCTGGTACCTGCCGACGTCCGGATCAGTCCGATACGCCTGGAAAGCTTCGAGATCGTCCACGCACAAGCGTCGTACGAGCGTGCGCGGGGTCCGTATCGGCAGTCGCGCGACAAACGCCCCCATGTCAGGGCCGGGGCTGTGGCCGCTCAGGCGGCAAGGCATCGATGGAACGAAGTATCGCGCGGGCGATTCCCTCGCGTTTCGGCAAGTCGGCGCCCTCGTTTGGCATGGAAATGTTCAGTGCGAAGAACACCGGCCCGTCCGGCCGCTCGACCCATCCCACCCACCAGCCCACCTGGGGATCGATTCGTGCCTGCCACCCCGTCTTGGCGCGGAGCAGCCAGTCGCGCCCCGCCTCGACGATCATCAGGTCCTTGACCAGGCGCTGGTGTTCGACCCTGAATGGCAGTTCGTTGCGGTAGAGACGCTGCAGGAACGCCACCTGCTCCTCGGCCGAGATCGCGAGATTGCCTTGCAGCCAGAACCGGTCGATGCCGCCCGAGGGGTCGGCGTTGCCGTAGTCGATGCGGCGCAGGTAGCGCCGTTCGCGTTCCTCGCCGATGCCCTGCGCGATCTGCTGGTAGACCCACACGACCGAGTTGCGCATGGACGAACGCAGGTCCTGGTCGCCGTTCCACGACTCGATGTCCCTCTTGACCCGGTCCCAGCGAAACACCTGGAATTCATCGCGGATCACCCCGGCATCGAGCGCGAACAGCGCATGCGGCACCTTGAACGTCGAGGCGGGGATGTAGCGCGTGCGGGCCCGAGCTTCCCCGTGTACCCATCTCGCGTTACCGCCCCCACGCTGGTCGACCACGGTCATGGTCCCCGCAACGCCGGCTTCGGAGAAGTACCGCGCCCAGTCGGGGCGTTCCTGCCAGGCTTGCGTCGACGAGGTCGCCGGGACCGAGGCGAGCGATGCCATGCAAAGGAAAGCCAAGCGCGCATGCCGATTCACCTCAGAGGAACCTCGGGTGGGCGAGTCGATGCCAGAGCCCCAGGACCAGGCCGAACACGGCGAACTGCGCGACGTGGTAACCGCCGTCGATCAGCCAGAGCTTGAAGCTGCGCTGCGCAGACTGGTGGTTGATGCCGAAGCTCGACACGGCGGCGAGAAGGACGGCCCAGTAGTTCATCCTCGTTTCACCTCTTGGCGTGTGGATTCCGCACGCTGCAGCAGTGCACCCACCTTGAGCGTGGTTGCCCAGTTCCTCGTGGTCGCGGCCTTGCCCGCCTTGCCGAGCAGTGCTTCGCCAGCCTTGCTGCCGAGTATGCCTTGCGCGCAGTGCAGGTACGCAGCATTGCGCCCGACCACGAACCGCTCGGGAGGCGCCACGAGCGAGCGGATTCCCGCAAGATCCCTGAGCGCCCCGGGGTCCTGCGTGTAAGCCACCAGTAGACGGGAATGGTCCGTTTCGACCGCTGCCAGCGGATTCTCCGCGATGATTGCCGCGAGCTCGCTGGCCGACTTCACGATTACCAGCACCTCGACTCCCATGTCAGCGGAGATCGCGGCGGCAATGTCTGCCGCATGCCTCTCCGGCGCGCCCCTGGCCGCGCGAAAGACGGCATTGCCGCTATTGAGCAGGGTAGTCACGCCCGCGTAGCCCATCCGGGACAGGAGGCCGCGCAGCTCGGCCATCGGGACACGCCTGGCCCTGCCGACGTTGACGCCCCGCAGCAGTGCAACGTAGGTGGGCATGTCGCTCGTCGCTACGGTTCCACCGGTCAGGCTTCGTCCGGCCGCATGTACTTGCCGAAATTCCCGATGTACTCGTCGAGATTCTCCTCGAGCATGGTCCGGTACTGTTCGGTGAAGTACTCGATCGCTTCCTTGCGGGCGGCCTGCATCTCCTCCCCCGTGTCGCAACCGCACGCACTGACCCAGGCATTGAAACGCGCGGTTGCGTACATGCAGGAAGCACTGACCTTGCCGCGCGACGCTTCGGCGAGCTGATCATTGGCCACGTCGATGATCGCGTCGGCGCGCTTGAAGAAATCCGCATCGGTGTCGTTGGGCATGGTGCTCATCGTTCCAGGAAGTACATTGCCTCGGGCTCGATCTCGATGATTGCATGCGGACACTCGAGGCGTGCGATCTCCCTCGCGAGCCCGGCCAGGAACTCCCGGCGCTCGTACGCACGATGCGATTCGAGCGTCGTCCAGTCGGTTTCATTCGGCACGTCGACCATGGCAATGCAGTTCCCGCCGCCGTACTCCCAGCAAAACCGCAGCGTCCGGCCATCAACCACGACATGGACGTGGCCGCTGCGTCCCCGCTTCTCTACCGATACCTTGCCGCTGAGGTCCAATGCGACGGGCCACCGGCGGGATCAGCCGCCCGCCGCCAATGCGGCGCGGTAGAACTCATCGACCTGCTTGCGACTCTCCGCCGCAAAGGCGACGTGCAGTTGCGCCGGACGCTCCTTCGTCTCGACGAGCCACAGGGACGGCTTCCTGTTCTGGCCCATGCCGACCCCGTAAGGGCCTTCCATCACCACTTCGACGCCCAGTGGCTGCAGCGCCTCGAGGAAGAACCCCTTGCTCTCAGCCAGGCTCGTGACGCCGAAGCCCACGTGATCGAACATTGCAGTCTCCTTGACGACCGGCGAACCCCGCAGCGCGCTGCGGCAGCATTCTCAACGAAGCTCCTTGCGTACCACAAGCTTGAGTCCCGACCAGACAGCACTGACCGCACAGACCTTCACGTCCACGTATCCGAGAGGCAGCGCCGCTTCCCGTATCGTGTCCTCGGTCACCGTGGTCGGCACCTTGGACGCCCTCTTCGGCCAGGACACCCAGACTGGCACTTCCGGTCTGAGCCTGACGCGCAGCGCGCCCAGCTGCTCGATCAGGTCTTCCTGCCGAGTGACGAACAGGTGCGCGAGGTCGATACGCGGCCCCGCCTTGCCTTCGAAGGTGACACCCTCAGGCAAGGGTGCAAGGAGTTCCCCGTACTCGGGCGGGGCCGCGATCTTGAGAATGCGGCAGCCCGGCGTGATGCCGAGCTTCTTGCCGAGCGGAGTGCCTGAGTAGCCGGTCGCAGCGGATCTGTTCATTGAGTCGACAATACGCCCGCTCGGTGTAGTCGCTGGAGCACGGGCCCAGGCAGTGCAATGCCTAGCCAGGTATCTCAGGCTCGACGAGTGTGGCCAGCTGCGCCAGCGACTCCTGCCAACCGAGGTAGCACATCTCAAGTGGAATGGTCTCGGGAATTCCGCTTTGGGTGATGCTGAGGTCGGTTCCACACAGCACCGCCTTCAGGGCTACCGTCACCTCGATCACGCCTGGCAGGTTGGGATCGTCGAACCTGTCCGTGTAGCGAATCAGCTCGTTCGGTACCAGTTCGAGATACTCGCCGCCGAACGAGTGGCCATTGCCACTGGAGAAGTTGTGGAACGACATCCGAAAGGTGCCTCCGACGCGAGGTTCCATGTGATGCACAGTGCAGGTGAACCCGTGGGGTGGGATCCACTTCGCCATTGCACCCGCTTCGAGAAAGGCGCGATAGACCCTCTCCGGCTTGGTTCGAAGTACCCGATGGAGTCGAACGATTCGGTCGGACATGGCACACCAGGGATGATCGTGATTTGCGGATTGGCAAATGCTGGCGCGGAGATGCCCTACGCCATGCGCTCGATGTTGGGCGGCATCTTTACCCAGGTGTGCATTCGCTCCTCGTACACCGAGATGGATGGACTTGGAAACGTTGGGTCCGCAAAGGCCCCAACCGGTATGGCGATGTTCTCCACGTCGTAGTCCTCTACCGAGTAGTGGACTGTAGCGCCGCAATTCGGGCAGAAGCTGAACGTTGCCTTGCCTCCTTCGTCTCCAATGCGGACGTACTGACTGGATTCGCCCTGTATCTGGACCGCGTCCCGGGGAAACCTGGCTTGAGCAGCGAAGACGCTGCCAGTTCGACGCTGACACGCTAAACAGTGGCACACAGAGACGCGAATTGGCTCGCCCCTTGTGGTGACTGTCAGTTGGCCACAGCTGCACGACGCGGTTCTCAGTTTCATAGGTGGCTGCGTTTCCTGAGATCAACAAGGCGATTTACGCGCAGTGAACCCCCTGATCGAAATAGACCACGGAGGCCAATGGACGTCAATAAACACGGGGGCCAATGCCGCCTGGACGCCGAGCCCCGACTCCTCGACATGGTGCGCGATCGGCTGAAGACGCTGCACTACAGCTACCGTACCGAACCCATCCTCCATGGGCGGCCCGCAGGTCGAGCGGGGCCATGCCGGCGTCGAACTGCCACACGCCCTCGCCCGAAAGTACCCCGGCGCCCGTCTCGAATGGGCACGGCAACCCATTGGACCAATGAGCGCCCGGGATGCCAAACTGCGTTTCCGCGGAAACGTCCGCGAGGTCGTCACCCCTGCTCCGCCCAGCCATGTCCAGCTCGAGGCTCGTCTACTCCACCGGCCAGGGCCGCCTCTGCCCCGAGTGCGGACGCCCGCTCGCCAATTGCCACTGCAAGCGCAGCAAGTCGGCGCAGGCACCACTGCAGGTGCCGGCGAAGGGCGATGGCATCGTGCGGGTCGGCCGCGAGACCAAGGGCCGCAAGGGCAAGGGCGTCACGGTGATCACAGGGGTGCCGCTCGCCGGCGATGCACTCGACGAGTTGTCCACACGCCTCAAGAAGCGCTGTGGATCAGGCGGCACAATCCGCGAGGGCGTGATCGAGATCCAGGGCGACCACCGGGACACCGTCGTCGCCGAGCTCGCGAAGCTCGACTATGCGGTAAAGCGCTCGGGCGGATGAGCGGGACGGCCGTGCGTCTCAACAAGTTCCTGAGCGAGACCGGTGCCTGCTCGCGCCGCGAGGCCGACCAGTGGATCGAGGCCGGGCGCGTGACGGTGAACGGCACCCGGGCCGTGCTCGGCACGCAGGTCGGCGAAGGTGATGACGTGCGGGTGGACGGCCAGCCGCCGCGCCCGAAGCCGAGGCGCGTCTATCTCGCGCTGAACAAGCCCATTGGCATCGAGTGCACCACGGACCGCGACGTGCCGGGCAACATCGTGGATTTCGTCGGCTACCGCGAGCGCATCTTCCCCATCGGGCGCCTCGACAAAGACTCCGAGGGGCTGATCCTGCTCACCAACGATGGCGACATCGTGAACACGATCCTGCGCGCCGAGAACGAGCACGAGAAGGAATACGTCGTCGCGGTGGATCGGCCGCTGACGCCGGAATTCCTTGCGGGCATGGCGCGCGGCGTACCGATCCTCGACACGGTGACGAACCCCTGCAAGCTCGCGCAGGTCGGCAGGAACACCTTCCGCATCATCCTGACGCAGGGGCTCAACCGGCAGATCCGCCGCATGTGCGAGCACTTCGGCTACACGGTGCGTCGCCTGCAGCGCGTGCGCATCATGCACGTGCATCTCGGCGCATTGCCGGCCGGCAAGTGGCGCGAGCTCACGCCCGAGGAACTCCGCGGACTGCTGCCGGCACGGCGCCGCACGCTGACCCTCAGCTAGCGTCCTGCTCGCGTCCGGCTGCGCCTGTGGCGCAGGTCGAGGTAGAGGTTGTAGCCCGCCACGCCGGCCGGAAAAAGGTTCGAGAGGATCCCGACCGAGTCGTTCTTGCCGAAGGTGAAGTACGCGAGCAGCAGGACGCTGCCCGAGATGCTCATGACCCAGAACACCGTCGGCAGCACGGGGCGCTTGTACTTGCGCGAATAGTACAGCTGCACGAACCAGCGGCCGGCGAACAGCGCCACGCCGAGATAGCCAATGAGCTTCCAGGGCGTAATGGTCAGCCCGTAGGCGTTGTGCAGGATCTGGTCCATTCATGTGCTCCCTGGCGAGGTCGGGGCCCCGGCACGCTCGCGCGCGCGGCGCAGGTCGGCCTCGGTGTCGACCCCCGGCGCCGGCAGCTCGATGCACGCGCCCACCACGATCCGCACGCCGTTCTGCAGGGCTCGCAACTGCTCGAGCTTCTCGCGCGATTCCAGGTCCGACGGCGGCAGGCGCCTGATACGCCGCAGTGCCCCCACGCGGTAGGCGTAGATACCGACGTGGCGCCGAGCCCCGCCGAAATCCGTCTGGCTCGCGAGGCCGCGCGCGGCTCCGTCACGCGTCCATGGAATGGGCGCGCGGCTGAAATAAAGCGCGACGCCGTCCCGGGCGGTCACGACCTTGACCACGTTGGGGTCGAGGAACTCGGCCAGCGATCCGATCGGCGCGGACAGGGTCGCGATGCCGGCGGCGGGATCCTGCGCAAGCAGGTCCGCCGCCTGCTCGATGAGCCGCGGCGGCAGGAACGGCTCGTCGCCTTGCACGTTCACCACGATGGCGTCGTCGGGCCAGCCCCGGGCGTCGGCGACGACAGCGACGCGGTCGGTGCCGGACGGCAACTCGGGGTGGGTCATGACGGCAATCCGTCGGTCGGGCGATCGCGGGTCGGAAACGACGGCGGCGATACGCTCATCGTCAGTGGCCACCAGCACCTCAGCCGCGCCGCTGGCGCATGCGCGTTCCACGACGCGCTGGATCATCGGCATGCCGCCGATGTCGAGCAGCGGCTTGCCGGGCAGTCGCGTGGACGCATAGCGGGCGGGTATGACGACGTGGAACGCCACGTTCAATCCTTCAGCAGGGGGTCGTCCGAGGCGAGCTTGCGCGCCTCCTCCTCCAGCATCACGGGAATGTCGTCGCGCACCGGGTACGCGAGCCGGTCGGCCCGGCACACCAGGCAAGGCACGTCCTTGTGCCACTGGAGCGGGCCCTTGCAGATCGGGCAGGCGAGGATGTCGAGCAGCTTGCTATCCAAGTTTTACTCCGGCACCGGTGAGTCCGGCGCGCTCGAGGATGAGGGCCAGCAGCTCGCCGGCAGTCCCGCGCTCGATCGTCACCTCGAGCGCCACGAACCACCAGCCGGGCCGCGCGTACCCCCGGCATTTTACGGCATCCTTCTCGGTCATCAGGACGATCGATTCCGTTGGGAAAGGCAACGCGGCCGGGTCGAGGCTCGCGTGGTCCGGCAGCGCGTGCTCCTCGGCCTCGAGGCCCGCGGCTCGCAGCCCGGCAAAGAACGCCTGCGGGTGGCCGATGGCAGCCACGGCGTGCACTCCGGCACCCCGGAAATCCTCCAGCGATCGGCGCTCGCCCGAGATCAGGTTCACGGCCTCGCCGAGGCTGAAGCGCGCACTTGCCGTGAACGGTCCCCGAGGCACGGTGCGCACGCCCTTCCCGCCCACTCGCTCGGTGATCACCACGGCATCGACCTGCTCCAGCCGGCCAGGCGGCTCGCGCAGCGGACCGGCGGGCAGCAGTTGCCGGTTGCCGAGGCCGCGGGCACCGTCCACCACGGCAATCTCGTAGTCCCGGGCGAGCCGCAGGTGCTGCAGTCCGTCATCGCAGACCACGATCCCGGCGCCCTCGCGCGCGGCGAGCCTGGCCGCCGCGACGCGGTCCGCGCCGATCACCACGACGTGCGGTCCGCGACGTGCGTGCAGCAGCGCCTCGTCGCCGACCTCGGCCGGTTCGGCGTCGGCCGCGACGACGCGTACGCCGCGCGAGTGACGGCCGCCATAGCCGCGCAGCACCACGCCCACCTTGTGGCCGCGCAGGGTCAGCTGGTGCGCAATCCACGCGGCAACCGGCGTCTTGCCCGTGCCGCCGACCGTGAGATTGCCGACCACGACCACGGGGATGTCGATGCGCCGCGAGCGAAGCACACCGAGTCCATACAGTCCGCGTCGGACGGACACCAACATCCCGAACAGCCATGCAAGGGGCCAGAGCGGCAGGCCGAGCCAGGCAGGGCCGTACCAGAGCCGCTGCAGGCCCGTGTCGGCGCTCATTCGTTGAATTGCATGCGGTACAGCAGCGCATACTGGCCGTTGCGGGCCAGCAGTTCCTCGTGCGTGCCCGTCTCGATCAGCCGCCCGCCATCCAGCACGAGGATGCGGTCGGCCTTCTCGACGGTGGAGAGCCGGTGCGCGATCACGAGCGTGGTGCGGTTGAGCATCAGCTGCTCGAGTTGCTCCTGGATCTCCCGCTCCAGCTCGGTGTCGAGCGCCGACGTCGCCTCGTCGAGAATCAGGATGGGCGTATTGCGCAGCAGCGCACGCGCAATCGCGATGCGCTGCCGCTGCCCGCCGGAGAGCAGCACGCCGCGGTCGCCGACGACCGTGTCGAGACCGGCCGGCATCTGGTCGGTGAACTCCGTGACGCGCGCCGACCGCGCCGCGGCGTCGATCTCCTGGGCCGCGGCCGGGTAGCCGAAGGCGATGTTGCTGCGGATCGTGTCGTTGAACAGCACCACGTCCTGGCTCACGAGGCTCATCTGGGCGCGCAGGTTGTCGAGCATGTAGTCACGCACGTCATGGCCGTCGAGCAGCACGCTGCCGCCGGTCACGTCGTAGAAACGAGCCAGCAGGTTCACGATCGTCGACTTGCCGCTGCCCGAGCGGCCGACGATCGCGCAGGTCTCGCCGGGACGCACCGTGAAGCTGACGCCGTGCAGTACGTCCTCCGCCCCGGTCGGGTAGCGGAAACGCGCCTCGCGGTACTCCACCTCGCCCCGCGCACGCACGACGTGTCGTTCGCCTCCCCCGGGCTCCGGTGCCGTATCGAGCACTTCGAAGATGCTCTGCGCCGCCGCGATGCCCTGCTGCAGGGGCCCCGCCACGCTCACCAGCCGGCGCAGCGGTCCCGTGATCAGCATCAGCGCGGCGATGAAGGAGGTGAACTCGCCGACGGTCATCCTGCCTTCGATCGCCTCGACGGTCGCGAGATAGAGCACGCCCGCGAGGCCGGTCGCGGCAATCGACTGCACGATCGGGTTGCTGAGCCCCTTGGTGAACATCAGCTTCATGTGCGAGCGACGGTTGTGCTCGATCACTTCGTCGAACATCGCCGCCTCGTAGCGCTGCGCGTTGAACACGCGAACCACGCGGGGCGCCTCGATCGCTTCCTTGGCGACCCGGGTCACATCGCCCATCGAGGCCTGGATGCGCCGGCTGTAGCGGCGGAACAGCGTGTTGATGCGCCGGATGAGCACGGCGATCAGCGGCCCCACGACCAGGCTGACGAGCGTGAGCCTGGGATTCATGTACAGCAGGTAGCCGATCAGGCCGACGATGGTCAGGCTGTCGCGGATGAACACCGTGATCGAGTCGGTGGCTGCCTGCGCGACCTGCTCGGTGTTGTACGTGAGGCGCGAGAGCATCATTCCGGTCGCCTGCTGGTCGAAATAGGTCACCGGCAGGTTGAGGTATCGGTCGAAGATCTCGGCGCGCAGCGTCTTGACGATCTTGCGACCGACGAAGCCCGGGCAGTAGGTCTGCAGGAAGTCGCCGACCCCGCGCAGCATGAAGAGCCCCACCAGCGCCGCCGGTACCAGCCAGACCATGCGCGGGTCCTTCGCGACGAAGGTCCCGTCGAGGAAGAACTTCACGAACGCCGCCCAGCCCGCGTCGGTGGCGGCGAAGATCGCCATGCCGAGCACGCCGACGCCGAACATGGGCTTGTGCGGGCGCAGGTATCCGAGCAGGCGCCGGTATGTCGCAAGCGCCCCGGACGGCATCTTGAGCGATTCGCGCGCCTTACCGTGCTTGCGCGGCATCGTTGACCGTCGCGATGTTGATCTGGCGATAGCCGAGGCGTCCTGCGACGTCCATCGCCGTGACGACCGACTGGTGCATGGCGCGCGCGTCGGCGCGGATGGTCACGGGTCTCGCGCGATTGCCCTCGGCGGCGCGCCCGATCGCGACCGCGAGCGTGTCCGGGCTGTTGTTGATCAGCGGCCGGCCATTCACCCGGTAGCCGCCCTCGGCCGTCACCTGGATCTCGACCGTCTCGGCCACCGAGCCTGCGTCCGGCGCGATGCCCGCCTCGGGCAGGCGGATCTGCAGCCGGCCCTCGTCGATGAACTTGGTCGAGAGCATGAAGAAGATCAACAGCAGCAGCACGACGTCGATCAGCGACGTCATGTTGAGGTCGGGCTCCTCGGTACGCCGCGGCTGGAATCTCACGCCGCGGCTTCCTCGGCGGCGAACAGCCGCATGTCGGACGCGCGGTCGATCGCCTGCACGAGCTTGATCGATTCCTTCTCCATCTGGATCACGTGCGTATCCACCAGCCCGCGCAGGTAACGGTAGGCCACGAGCGCCGGGATCGCCACCAGCAGGCCCGCGGCCGTCGTGATCAGCGCCTCGGAGATGCCGCCCGCCATGGCGGCGGGATTGCCGACGCCCGCGACCGTGATCGCCTTGAACGTGCGCATCATGCCGGTGACGGTGCCAAGCAGTCCGAGCAGCGGGGAGATCGCCGCGATGGTGCCGAGCATGTTGAGGAAGCGCTCGAGGTCGTGCACGACGTGGCGGCCCGCATCCTCGATCGCGCCGAGCATGACGGCCCGGTCACGATGCCGGTTGGCGAGCCCGGCGGCCAGCACGCGGCCGAGCGGCGAATGCTGTTGCAGTGCGAGGATCTGCTTGTCGGAGAGCGCCCGGTTCTCGACCCACTGCCACACCTTGTCGGTGAGCTCGGCGGGCACGACTCGCTGCTCGCGCAGCGTCCACAGCCGCTCCAGGGTGATGGCGACCGCCAGGACCGAGCACAGGATGATCGGCACCATCACGATGCCGCCGGCCTTCACGATTTCGAACATGTGCGGGCTGTATCCCTGTCGTAAACGCCCGGAATGATACTTGATGACCGCGCGGGCCGCACACGGGCCGCCTCAGGGATCCTGCCAGTAGCGCCGCCGCTCGATGCGCCACTGCCGCGGATCCCCGAGCGGGCGGTCCGGATGCACGTCGAACTCGATCGCGCCGGAGGCGGACGCCACGAGCACCTGCGCGCCGCCGCCCTGCCAGCGTTCGACGACGGCCGGCGCCGGGAACCCCCAGCGATTGTGGTGCCCGGCCGACACCACGGCCCAGTGTGGCCGCGTCGCCGCGACGAACCCTGCGCTCGACGATGTGCGGCTGCCGTGGTGCGGCACGAGCAGCACGTCCACCGGGCCTGGCCCACCACGTTCGAGGATCTCCTGCTCCGCGTCGCGCTCCACGTCGCCCGCAAGCAGCAGCACGTGCGGCCCCGCCTGTACGCGCAGCACGCAGGAGCGGTCGTTGTCCCTCGCCAGCGGCACAGGCCCGGGATGCAGCCATGCGAACCGCACGCCGTCCCAGGTCCACGAGGTCCCGGCGCGGCATCGCTCGACGCGCCCGAGGCCGTCGAGCGCACGGCCGCTCGCTACCAGGCGCGTCACCGGAACGAGAGTCGCCACGCTTGCTGCACCACCCGCGTGGTCGTTGTCGTCGTGGCTCGCGACGAGCATGTCGATCCTGCGCAGCCCGCGGTGACGCAGGTACGGTTCGACGGCGAGTGCCCCGGCGTCGCTGCCCCCGCGGAATGCGGGCCCTGTGTCGTACACCAGCACGTGCCGCCGGGTCTCGATGACCGCGGCGAGCCCCTGCCCGACGTCCAGCACGGCGAGGTGCAGTGCGCCCTCGTCGGGCGGATTCGCCCGCCACCCGGCCAGCGCGACGACGAGCAGCACGCCCGCTATACGTCCGGGCAGCGGCAGTGGCACGAGTGAGGCCAGGGCGCCCGCGACGAGCGCGACCCACCCGAGCGGCGGCAGGCTCGCCACGCCCCAGGTCGCGAACGACCAGGCGGCGGGCCGCTCGATCAGGGGCCAGGTTGTTTCGATCAGCCACGCCGCCGCACGCAGGGCCGCAGCACCCACCTCCGGGACGACGAGTACGAGCGCCGTCGCGCCGAGCACGGCCGGCACCACAACCAGCGTGTAGAGCGGGATGGCGACGATGTTCACCAGCGCCGAGACGACCGACAGGTTGCCGAAGCACCCCACGAGGACTGGCAGGAGGCCGACGGTCACCGCGAGTTGCGCCTGCGTGAAACCGCGCACGAGGCCCGGGCGCGACAGCTGTCCGCTGGCCACGACCAGGATTGCGGCGACGGCACCGAACGAGAGCCAGAAGCCCACCGACAACGGCGCCAGCGGCTCGATCAGCAGCACCGCGATCGCACCGAGCGCGAGCGCGTCCGCCGAGCCCAGCCTGCGCCGCAACGTGAGCGCGGCGGCGACCACCGAGATCATGATGACCGTGCGCTGGGTCGGCACCGACCATCCGGCCAGCGCCGCGTAGGCCAGGGCCGTGAGTGACCCCGCCACGACCGCGGCATCCCGGCCCGCACCCAGTGCACCGCGTCGTTGGCGCATTCGCTGCACGCGCGACGCGACCCAGGCGCCGATCACGGCCAGCATTCCGATGTGCATGCCGCTGATCGCCATGAGGTGGCTCGTGCCGCTGCGGGCCAGCGCCCGCCATTGCTCCGGACCAAGCGCGTCCTGCAGACCGACGGAGAGGCCCGCCACGATGCCGGTCGCAGGCCGGCCACCGAGGGCGGCGCGGATCTCGTCATGGATCGCGCCCCGCGCCACGAGCACCGGATGACGCACCACATCGCGCCAGTCGCGACCATGGCTCACGGCCGCGCGCACGTAGCCGGTGGCGCCGATGGCCTCGCGCAGCATCCGCGCCTCGTAATCGCTGCCGCCCGGGTTAGCGAAGCCGCGCGGACGCCGCAGGCGCACCTCGAGCGAGAGTCGCTCGGCCGGTCGCGGCGTCCACGCGGGCTCGTACCACGTGAGCTCCATCAGCGACGGCAGGCCCGGTTGCCCGGTCGTCGCCAGTCGGAAGCGAACTGCGTCCGGTCGGATCTGCGGTACGGAGGACACGACTCCGCGGATCGCGAGCTTTTCCCCTTCCAGGTCGCCGTCGAGCCGGTCGTCCAGACGCTGCGCGAGTGTGTGCCAGGCGAGCGTGAAGGCGACGGCGGACGCCAGGAACGCCCACTGCCGCGACAGCAGCGCAAGTGCTCCCGCGGCGCCGCATGCGAGCGCGACCGTGCCGGCCGTCGGCAGCGCGGGCAGTAACAGCAGCGCGCAAGTGCCCGCGAGCATTCCAGCCGCAATGAGGACCACGTGCCTGCCCCGCCGGACCGCAGATCACACCAGCGTGCCGAGTCGGGCGGGCCGGGGCGAGCCGAATTTCGACCCGCTGCGCGCAGAATCAGGCGGGAACGAGCCTGCCTTCCTGCAGCACGAGCACGCGCTGCATGCGCGCCGCGATCTCGTTCGCGTGGGTGACGATCACGAGGCTCGTGCCGAGCTCGCGATTCAACTCGAGCATGAGGTCGAGCACCGCGCGGGCGTTGTGCCCGTCGAGATTGCCGGTGGGCTCGTCGGCGAGCACGAGTTGCGGCCGCGTCACGAGCGCGCGGGCCACCGCGGCCCGCTGCCGCTCGCCGCCGGAGAGCTGCGCGGGACGGTGGCGAAGCCGGGCGCCCAACCCGACCCGCTCCAGGATCGCCTGGGCCTCGCGCTCCGCCTCGCGCACCGGCATGCGGCGCACGAGCAGCGGCATTGCCACGTTCTCGAGTGCGGTGAACTCCGGCAGCAGGTGGTGGAACTGGTAGACGAACCCAAGGGCGCGATTGCGCAACGTGCCGCGCGCGGCATCCGGGAGATCGGCGAGGGACTGGCCCGTGATGCGCACCGTGCCACCCGAGGGCAGGTCGAGTCCGCCCAGGATCTGCAGCAGGGTCGTCTTCCCGGAGCCCGAAACGCCGATGATCGCCACGGACTCGCCGTGGCCGATCCGCAGGTCCACGCCCGTCAGCACGTCGAGTCGCTGGCCGGCCTCGACGAAGTGCTTGCGCACGTCCACGCAAGCCAGGATCTCGGTATCAGTCATGTCGCAGGGCCCTCGCCGGGTCGGTCTTCGCCGCGCGCCAGGCGGGATAGAGTGTCGAAAGGCAGCACAGTGCGAAAGCCGTCGCCGCGATCAGCGCGACGTCGCCGGCCTGTATGTGCGCAGGCAGGTCGCTCATCAGGTACACGCTCGCGTCCATGAAGCTCGTGTGGAACAGCCGCTCGAGCCCGTGCACGAGCGACTCGAGGTTCACTGACAGCAGCACGCCGAGCACCACGCCCAGCAGCGTGCCGAGCAGGCCGATCACCGTGCCCTGGGTGGCGAACACGGCGAGGACGCTCGCGGGGCGCGCGCCGAGCGTGCGCAGGATGGCGATGTCCGGCTGCTTGTCCTTCACCGCCATCACCAGCGTCGAGACGATGTTGAAGGCCGCGACCGCCACCACCAGCAGCAGGATGAAGAACATCATGCGCTTGGTGAGTTCGATGGAGCGGAAGAAGTTGGCATGACGCTGCGTCCAGTCGTCGACGTACAGCCCGCCGCCCAGCTCCCGGGCGACCTCGCGCGTCACGAGCGGCGCGCGAAACGGGTCATGCACCGTGAGGCGCAGGCCGCTCACGCTGTCGCCCAGCCGGAAGAGCCGCGCAGCGTCCTGCAGGTGCGTGAGGGCGAGCCCGTTGTCGATCTCGTACATCCCCGAAAAAAACACGCCCCCCACCCTGAAGCGCCGCATGCGCGGCACGACGCCCGCCGGGGTCACCGTGCCTTGCGCGATCGCCATCACCACGCTGTCACCGGCGGTGACGCCGAGCCGCGAGGCGAGCTCCGAGCCGAGCAGTACCCGGAATCCGCCGGGCTCGAGCGCATCGAGCGAGCCGCTGGTGAGCCTGTCGCGGATCGCGGACACCTGCGCCTCGAGCACCGGGTCCACGCCGCGCACGCTGGCGGCGCTCGAGGGCCCGCCCTCGCGATCGGCGATCAACAGCGCCTGTCCTTCCACGTACGGCGCGACCGCCTCGACCTCGGGATTCGCCAGCGCCTGCTCGCGCAGGCCCTGCCAGTCCGACAGCCCCGCGCCGAAGGCCGTGACCGTCCCGTGCGCCGTCATGCTCAGGATGCGGCTGCGCAGCTCGCGCTCGAAGCCGTTCATCACCGAGAGCACGACGATCAGAACTGCCACGCCGATCGCCACGCCCAGCATGGACATCGCCGAAATGAACGACAGGAAGCGGTTGCCCGTGGAGCGCAGGTAGCGCCGGCCGATGCGGATCTCGAAGGGAGCCTGCGCCATCATTCGTACCGCAGCGCTTCGGCCGGCTCGGTCGCCGCACCGCGCAGCGCGGGATAGATGGTCGCCAGCAGGGTGAGCACGAACGCGATGCCCGAGATGGCCGTCACCTGCCCCGCCCGCACTTCGGAGGGTATCTCGGTGATGTAGTAGACCGTCGGGTCCATGACGTGGAACCCGAACACGCGCTCGAGCACCGGGACGATGTCGCTCACGTTGAGCGCGATGAGGACGCCGAGCACGGTGCCGATCGCGGTGCCGATCGCTCCGATCACGATTCCCTGGGTGAAGAAGACGCCGACCACCCCGCCGGGCGCCAGGCCCAGCGTGCGCAGGATCGCGATGTCCGAGCGCTTCTCGTTCACCACCATGACGAGCGCCGCGACGATGTTGAAGGCCGCCACCGCGACCACCAGCAACAGGATCAGGCTCATCATGGTCTTCTCGATGCGGATGGCGCGGAAATACGCCGAGTGCTCCTGGCTCCAGTCGCGCACCGCGAATCCCTCGCCGAGGATGGCTGCGACCCGTGCCGCCCGCGCCGGTGCCGCCATGACGTCGTCGAAGCGCAGCCGCACGCCGGAGGGCACGCCCTCGTGGCCACCGAGCGCCGCGGCATCGGCGAGCGACACCAGTGCAAGCGTGGCGTCGTGGTCCTGCAACCCCACCTCGAACACGCCGGAAACGACGAACGTCTGCAGCAAGGGCCGGCCGCCGGAGGTGATCATGTCGCGCCCCGGCACCATCACGGTGAGTTCGTCGCCCTGCTCGGCGCCGAGCTGCCAGGCGAGCGCGCGGCCGATGATCATGTGCCGCGAGCCGGCCTCGAGGTCGGTGAGCCGCCCCTCGAGCAGGTGTTGCTCGATGGTCGAGACCTTCGGCTCGGCCGCGGCGTCGATGCCGTGCAGCATCACGGGCAGCAGGTTGCCAGAGCGTCCGATCATCGCCTCGACGTCCGCGAAGGGCGCCGCCCCGGTCGTGCCCGGTACCCGGGCCGCGGACGCCGCGACCGACTGCCAGTCCTTCATTCGCCCGGGGGGCCCGAGCACGGTCGCGTGCGCCGTCAGCGCGACGAGGCGCCCGCGCAGTTCGCCCTCGAAACCGTTCATCACCGAGACGATGGTGATCAGCGCCGCGACACCAAGGCCCACGCCAAGCATCGACACCCACGAGATGAACGAGACGAAGAACCCCTGCCGCCGGGTCCGGACGTAACGCAAGCCGACGAAGATGGGGAGGGGATGGAACATCCAGTGGTCCGGACGAAAGGGCGCAAGGCTACCCGCGCGCGGCGGGGTTTGCACGTGGCCGGCGGTGCGGCCGGGCCGTGCACCACGTCGCAATCCGGCGGTCCAGTGCACTCGCCCGGTTCGGGGCCGGTGATATAGTGGCCGCGGCTACCGTGTAGAGGTCGGAAACATGCGTAAGACTGTGCTGGCAGCGATCGGGTTGGCCTGCGGGCTGGTGCTGGCTCCGACGTACGCCCAGGACCTGCAGATGACCGACGCTCCGGGCGCTCAGGCGCGGCCTGCGACGCCGGCGCGCGGCTTGAGCAAGGCGCTGGTCGAGCAGCGATTCGGCGCTCCCTCGCAGCGAGTCGCCGCGGTCGGCGCCCCGCCGATCTCGAGCTGGGTCTACCCCGCCTACATCGTCTACTTCGAATACGACCACGTGATCCATTCCGTGGTGACGCAGGCCGCCGCCAGGCCCTGACCGGCCCCTGCAAGCGCGCCCTCCCGGGTGTCGGGCCCGGGAGGCGGTCTGCTACGCTTACCGCTCCGGCGGAGCCCGGCCAACGCCATCCACAACTAGAACGAATCTTATGATTCGTCTGTAATCTATTGTTTTTGATATGATATTCAACCCTAAACTCCCGGGTCCTGGCTACCTGCGGGTGCGCTGGGGTGGCCTGGCCGGCGCCGCCACGGCGATGCACCTCGCGGTTGCGGCCAGCCGCGCGTCGGGCCCGATCCTGTTTCTCGCGCGCGATGCAAGCGCCGCGACCCGGCTCGAGGAGGAACTCAAGTTCTTCGCTCCGGCGGACCTCGCCGTCCTCGCCTTCCCGGGCTACGAGACCCTTCCCTACGACCAGTTCTCGCCGCATCCGGACATCATCTCGCAGCGGCTGCGGACGCTGTCGCGCCTGCCCCAGCTGCGTACCGGGATCGTCATCACCGATCTCGCCACGGCGCTGCAGCGCCTGCCCCCGCGCAACTTCATCGACGGGCATTCCCTCGTGCTCGCCGTCGGCGAGGAACTCGACCTCGAGGCCTTCCGCCTCAAGCTGACCGCCGCCGGCTACGCGAGCGTCCCGCAGGTGGCCACGCCCGGCGAGTTCGCGATCCGCGGGTCGTTGTTCGACATTTTTCCGATGGGCAGCGAGGCGCCGCTGCGCATCGACCTCTTCGACCGGCAGGTGGACAGCATCCGCAGCTTCGACCCCGAGACGCAGCGCTCGAGCGAAAAGCTCGCGCGGCTCGAGATGCTGCCTGCGCGCGAGTTCAGCCTCGCGCCGGAAGCCGCGCGCGATTTCCGCCGCCGCTTCCGCACGCGCTTCGAGGGCGACCTGACGCGCATGACGCTGTACCGTGACGTGGGCGAAGGCCTCGCCGCCGCGGGCATCGAGTATTACCTCCCGCTCTTCTTCGAGGCCACCGCCAGCCTGTTCGACTACCTGCCCGCCGGCGGCGCGGTGGCACTGCCCTCGGACCACGAGGCGCGCCTGCAGGCCGCCTGGCAGTCGATAGAGGAGCGCTACGAGGAGCGCCGCTACGACATCGAGCACCCGGTGCTTGCGCCCGCGGAGATATTCCTCGCCCTCGCGCAATGGACCGGGCACGCGGCCGCCCGCCCGCTGCTGCTCCTGCAGGACGGCCCGTTCGAGCCGTCGGACACGGCCGAGACCTGCGTCGACCTCGGATCGTCCGAGGCGCCCGCCGCGCGGCTCGACCAGCGCCACGAGGAGACCATACGCGACTTCGCCGAGCAGCTGCGGGCGCAACCCGGCCGCGTGCTCATCGCCGCGGAGTCGCCCGGGCGTCGGGAGCTGCTGCTCGAGCTGCTGCGTCCGCTCGGCGTGGAGTTCAAGGTCGTCGCGAGCTGGCCGGAGTTTCTCGCGTCCGACGCGCGCATCGCGCTCACCGTCGCGCCGCTCGCCTCCGGCGTCGCACTCACGGAGCCGGCCATCACCGTTTACGCCGAGGAACAGCTCTTCGGCGAGCGCGCGCGCCAGGAACGCCGTCGGCGCCGTTCCGATCGCGACCCGGCGCGCATCATCCAGCAGCTCGCCGACCTGCGCCCCGGCGCGCCGGTCGTCCACGAGGACTACGGCATCGGCCGCTACCTCGGCCTCGCCACCATGGACGCCGGCGGCATGCCCGCCGAGTTCCTGGTGCTCGAGTACGCGGACGGCGACAAGCTCTACGTACCCGTGCAGTCACTCGAGCGCATCAGCCGCTACACCGGCGCGCCTGCCGAGAGCGCGCCGCTGCACAAGCTCGGCGGTGACCAGTGGGCCAAGGCCCGCAGCCGCGCGGCGGCGAAGATACGCGACGCCGCCGCGGAGTTGCTCGACGTCTACTCGCGTCGTGCGGCGCGACAGGGCTATGCCTTCGGCATCGACGAGCAGCAGCTGCGTGCCTTCGAGGCCTCGTTCCCGTTCGAGGAAACCGCCGACCAGGCCGCGGCGATTGCCCAGGTGATCGAGGACCTGACCTCGCCGCGGCCCATGGACCGCGTGGTCTGCGGCGACGTCGGTTTCGGCAAGACCGAGGTGGCGCTGCGGGCGGCCTTCGTCGCCGTGCAGGGCGGCAAGCAGGTCGCCGTGCTCGTGCCGACCACCCTGCTCGCCCAGCAGCACTACCAGACGTTCGCCGACCGCTTTGCGGACTGGCCGGTCAAGGTCGAGCTGCTGTCGCGCTTCCGGGCCGGCGCGCAGGCCAAGGGGGCGCTCGCGGGCCTCGCCGAGGGCAAGGTGGACATCGTCATCGGCACGCACAAGCTGCTGCAGCCGGGCGTGCGCTTCAAGGACCTCGGGCTCCTGATCATCGACGAGGAGCATCGCTTCGGCGTGCGCGACAAGGAGAAGCTGAAGGCGCTGCGAGCCGAGGTCGACGTGCTCACGCTCACCGCGACGCCGATCCCGCGGACGCTCAACATGGCGCTCGGCGGCCTGCGCGACCTCTCGCTCATCGCCACGCCTCCCGCCGCGCGGCTTTCGATCAAGACCTTCGTCGCCGAGTGGAGCGCACCCACCGTCCGCGAGGCCTGCCTGCGCGAGTTGCGCCGTGGCGGGCAGATCTACTACGTCCACAATTCCATCGAGACGATCGAAAACACGGCGCGCGTGCTCGGCGAGCTGGTGCCGGAGGCGCGCATCGTCATCGGCCACGGGCAGATGCGCGAGCGCGACCTCGAGCAGGTGATGCTCGACTTCTACCACAAGCGCGCGAGCCTGCTGCTCTGCACGACGATCATCGAGAGCGGCATCGACGTGCCGACGGCGAACACGATCATCATCGACCGCGCGGACCGCTTCGGGCTTGCACAGCTGCACCAGCTGCGCGGCCGCGTGGGCCGCTCGCACCACCAGGCCTACGCCTACCTGGTCACGCCGCCGAAGAACGCCATGACCTCCGACGCGGTCAAGCGCCTCGAGGCGATCGAGTCGCTGGAGGACCTCGGCGCCGGCTTCGTGCTCGCCACGCACGATCTGGAGATCCGCGGCGCCGGCGAGCTGCTCGGCGAGGGCCAGAGCGGCCAGATCCAGGAGATCGGCTTCGCGCTCTACATGGAACTGCTCGAGCGCGCGGTGGATGCGTTGCGCGCCGGCAAGACGCCGGAACTCGAACGCCCGCTGCACCACGGGCCGGAGATCGACCTGCACGTCCCGGCGCTGCTGCCGGAACAGTACCTGCCCGACGTGCACGCACGGCTCGTACTGTACAAGCGCATCTCCGGTGTCGCTTCGGAAGCGGAGCTCGACGACCTGCAGGCCGAGACGGTGGACCGCTTCGGACTGCTGCCGGAGCCCGCCAGGCACCTGTTCCGCATCGCCCGCCTGCGCACGGCCGCCGCCCGCATCGGCATCGAGCGCCTCGACGTGGCGCCCGCAGGCGGGTCCGTGACCTTCGCCGAGGACACGCCGATCGACCCGGGCGCGCTCGTCCTGCTGGTGCAGCGCAGCTCGAAGGCGATGCGTTTCGACGGGCCGCGCAAGCTGCGCGTCGCGGGCGCGAATCCGGGCCCGGAAGACAGGTTTGCGGCGGCCCAGCGGGCGCTGGATGCGCTGGCGCAGTGCGTCGCCGCCGTCCGCTAGTGGCCTTCGGTCAGCTCCCCGCGCACCACGCGATTTCCGCCCGCCTGCTTCGCCTCGGCCAGCGCCAGCTGAGTCGCCTCGAGCATCACCTCGCAGGCGGCATCGCGCGGCGGCACGGCGGTCACGATCCCGACGCTCGCGGTCATGAAGCGGCTGGTGCGCGATCGCGGGTGGTGGATGGCCAGCGCGCGGACGCGGCCGAGGATGTTCTCGGCGTGCTGGTATGCGGCGTCCCGATCCATGGACACGCCGAGCACGAGGAATTCGTCGTCGCCGACGCGGGCCACGATGTCGCTCGTCCGGCGCATCGCCGAGGCGATGGTGCGGCCCACCTGCCGCAGCACGTTCTCGGTGGCGCCTCGCCCGAAGACGTCGTGGTAGTCGCGGTAGGCATCGAGGTCGAAGCGCATGATGGTGAGCGCGCGGCCGTCGCGCTGCGCGATGGACCAGTCGCGCCGCAGGACTTCGAGCAGGTGCTCGGGCGTGGCGAGGCCACTCGAACGGTCCACGGCCGCGGCGAGCGCGCCCGGCGCGCTGCGCGGGACCGGGCGGTAGTACAGGGCGAGCCGGCCGTCCTCCAGCAGCACCGCCCAGCGCTCGCACTCGATCATCGTGGCATCGGACCGGCGCAGCCGCGTGTGCACCCCGACACCGGCGACGGTGGCGTGCGGGTCTGCGGGTGCCTCGGCCTCGGCCTCGATCTCGTCCAGCGCGCGGCCCTCGAGCCACTCCTCCGGCCGGCGCAGCAATGCGGCGAGCGTGGCGTTGGCGTACAGGACGCGCGGCGTACCGCCCGCTCCTTCCACGATGGCCACGCCGTCCAGGGCATGACGCAGGACTTCCGCGAGTAGCTCAGCTGTTGGCGTGCTCATGGCTTGCGTCTGGCGGCCCCTCAGGCATCGAGTTGCAGTTTCGGTGCATCGCGGCAGTGGTCGACTGCGCCCCGGCATTCCTGCCAGCGTGCGGTCTGCTGCAGCGCGTATCGGTCGGGCATCGGCCGCCCGTGCAGGCGCGCGAGGCGGATCTGGCTCAGCGGGTCGGCCTCGCCGGCAAGCTCGTCGAGCGCCCCGAGGACGGCTTCGCGGTCGTTGCAGAGCGGCAGGACGTCGCAACCCGCCGCCAGCGCCCGGCGTGCCCGCTCTGGCACGGTGCCCGCGAAGGCGGCGCCGCCCATGCTCAAGTCGTCGGAGAACACGGCACCCGTGAAGCCGAGGTTCCAGCGCAGCTCCTGCTGGATCCAGCGCCGCGAGAAGCCGGCGGGCGCCTCGTCCACCTCGGGATACAGCACGTGCGCGACCATGACCGAGGCGAGCCCGTTCGCGATGAGGCGCCGGTACGGCAGCAGGTCCTCGCCGAGCTCGGCGAGCGGGCGCCGGTCGACCGGCAGGGACTTGTGCGAGTCGGCGACCACCGCGCCGTGTCCCGGGAAGTGCTTCGCCGTGGCGGCCATGCCGGCCGAACGCATGCCCTGGATGCTGGCGATCGCGAGACTCGCGACGATCTCCGGATCCCGGTGATACGCGCGGTCGCCGATGACTTCACTGACGCCGTAGTCGAGGTCGACGCAGGGCGCGAAACTCATGTCGATGCCCACCGAGCGTAGCTCCGCTGCCAGCAGCCAGCCGCACTGCCAGGCGAGCCGGCGCCCGGCGTCGGGGTCGAGGTCGTACACCCGCCCGATCGCGCGCTGCGGCGGCAGTTCGGTGAATCCAGTGCGGAATCGCTGCACCCGGCCGCCCTCGTGGTCCACGGCCACGAGCAGGGGCGGGGTGCGGACGGCACGGATCTCGCGCACCAGTGCTTCGAGCTGCAACAGGCTCTCGAAATTGCGCGTGAAGAGGATCACCGAGCCGACCAGCGGGTGCGCGAGCACGCGCCGGTCCTCGGCCGTAAGCTGCGTGCCGGCGACGTCCACCATGAGCGGGCCGAGCGTCATCGATTCCCCTGCCTTTCCTCGAAAATTCTTTCCATCGCCAGCGGCATCGCCTCAACGCTCGAAGACCGCCATGGCCTCGACGTGGGTCGTGTGCGGAAACATGTCCATGACCCCGGCCGCGGCGAGCCGGAAGTCGTGCTCCTTCACGAGCAGGCCCGCGTCGCGGGCCAGGCTGCCCGGGTGGCAGGAAATATACACGACGCGCCCCGCCCCACAGCGGCCCACCACCGGGAGCACCTCGCGGGCACCCGCGCGGGGCGGGTCGAGCAGCACCCGGTCGTAACTGCGTTTCGCCCACGGGGCGGCGCCCGAGTCCTGGAAAAGGTCCGCGACGAGGAAGGCCAGGTTGCCGAGTCCGTTGCGCTGCGCATTGCGCTGCGCGCGCGCGACGAGGGTCGCGTCCCCTTCCACACCCACCACTTCACGCGCCCGGCTCGCGAGCGGCAGCGAGAAATTCCCGAGGCCGCAAAACAGGTCGAGCACGGCGTCGACTGGCCCGGCCTCGAGGAGCCCGACCGCACGGTGAACCATGGCCTCGTTCAATGCGCCGTTGACCTGGATGAAGTCCGTGGGCTCGAACTCGATGCCGACGTCGAACCCCGGCAGTGAATAATGCAGCGGCGCAGCGCCGCCGACGAGCGGCGCGACCGTATCCGCCCCGCCGGGCTGCAGGTAGATCCGCACGCCGCGCGCCACCTCGAACTGCCGCAGCCGCTCCAGGTCGGCCGCGGCCGGCGGATCGAGAACGCGCAGCACGAGCGCGCAGGCGTCGTCCGCGACGGCCACCTCGATCTGCGGCACCCGGGTGGCGATCGTGAGCCCGCCGATGAGATCCGCCAGGGCGTCGATGAGCGTGTCCACCGGCGGCGCGAGGACACGGCACCCGTGCAGGTCCGCGACGTAGGGTGCGGAACGCTCCCGGAAGCCGACCAGCACGCGTCCCTTGCGCGGGACGAACTTCACGCCGAGGCGCGCCCGCCGCCGGTAGCCCCACACGGGACCGGTCAACGGCTCGAGGATCCGCTGCGGCTCGACGCCGCCCAGCCGCGCGAGGTTCTCCAGCAACTGAGACTGCTTGAAAGTGATCTGCGCGGCCGGGTCGAGGTGCTGCAGCGCGCAGCCGCCGCAGGTGCCGAAATGCGGACAAGCCGCGACCACGCGGTCGGGGCTCGCGGCCAGCACCAGCTCGAGCACGGCCTCGTCGTAGTTGCGATGTCGCCCGACCCGTCGCAGCACCACCCGCTCCCCGGGCAACGCATCCGCGACGAAGACCGTCTTGCCCTCGATGCGTGCGACGCCGCGCGCCTCGTGGGACAGGTCGACGATGTCGGCCTCCTCGGGGGCCGCGCTGATCCGTTTCATGCCCCGGGAGCCGGCCAGGCGCGCAGGAATTCCCCGAGGTGCAGCTTGCCCGACTGCCGCAGGAACTCGCGAACGCTGCCGCACTCGCGAGCGTGCTCGGCGGCGTCGAGACGCCCACGCAGCAGCTCGAAGCGCAGGAAGACGAGGTAGGTGTTGACGACGTCCGTCTCGCAGTAGTTGCGGATGTCCTCGCTGCGCCCGTCGAGGTGCGCTTCCCATACCCGCTCCCCCGTCATGCCGAGCTTGCCCGGCAGGCCGAGCAGCTGCGCGATGTTGTCGAGCCGTACCCGGCCACGGCCCTGGTAGCCGGACAGCACGTCCATCAGGTCGATGTGCCGCCAGTGGAAGCGCCCGAGGTAATTGCTCCAGCGGAACGCCGGGTCCTGCTCGCCGGTCTCCCAGTAGCGGTGCGCCTGCACGCCGTGACGCAGCGCGCGGTAGTTGAGCACGGGCAGGTCGAAGCCACCGCCGTTCCAGCTGACGAGCGTCGGCGAATGGCGCTCGATGCCCTCGAAGAAACGGCGCACCAGCTCGGGCTCGGCGGAGTCCGGCTCGCCGAGACTGCGGGCTTCGAAGCCGTCGCGGGTGCGCAGCGCGACCGAGATCGCGACGATGCGGTGCTGCTCGAGCGACAGGAACTCCGAGCCCGTCTCCTCCCGCTGGCGGGTCTGCATGACGTAGCCCACCTGCTTGTCGGAGAGCCCCTCGAGCCCGTGCAGGCGCCGCCCGAGCTCGACGTCGGGGACGGTCTCGATGTCGAACGCGAGGACGTTGCCGAGGGTCATGCCGGCTCCCTGCGCATCAGCACGGCCACTGCCACCACGAGTCCCGCCTCGTCGGTGAGCGTGACGTGCCCTTCGCCGGCGCCGAGCCGGTCACGCAGCTCGCGGCCACGATCCGACCAGATCACCTCCGGGCGGCCCCACGGGTTCGGGCAGATGCCGACGTCGCGCACCCACACGCCGTGCGCGAAGCCGGTGCCGAGGGCCTTCACGATCGCCTCCTTGGCCGCGAAGCGCATCGCGAGGAAGCGCACGGGGCGCTTGCTGGCGCGAAAGGCCGCCACTTCCTCCGGCATGAGCACCCGTCGGACGAAATGCTCGCCGTGCCGATCGAACACGGCCTGGATGCGCGTTGTCTGCACGACGTCGGTGCCGATGCCGAAGATCATTCGCGCCGTGCCGCGTTCATGAGGGCCTTCATCTCGCGCACGGCCGGGCCGATGCCGTCGACCACCGCGCGCGCCACGATGGCGTGGCCGATGTTGAGCTCGACGATCTCCGGGATGGCCGCCACCGGCTGCACGTTGTGGTAGTGCAGGCCGTGCCCGGCATGGATGGTGAGCCCGATGCGTGAACCGAACTGCGCGGCCTCGACGAGACGCGTGAACTCGACGGCCTGGCGCTCGCCCGTGGACTCGGCGTATGCGCCGGTGTGCAGCTCGACCACGGGCGCGCCGGCCTCGAAGGCCGCCTCGAGCTGCGCGGGGTCCGGGTCGATGAAGAGCGCAACGCGGATGCCGGCCTCGCGCAGCTCCGCACAGCAGTCCCTGAGTCGCGCGGCCTGGCCTGCGACGTCGAGGCCGCCTTCGGTCGTGAGCTCCTCGCGCCGTTCCGGCACCAGGCAGCAGTCCTGCGGGCGGCTGGATCGCGCAAAGGCGATCATGGCGTCCGTCGCAGCCATCTCGAGGTTCATGCGCGTCTGCAACGCGGCGCGCATCCGGCTCACGTCGTGGTCCTGGATGTGTCGCCGGTCCTCGCGCAGGTGCAGCGTGATGCTGTCGGCGCCCGACTGCTCGGCGATCAAGGCGGCGAGCAGCGGATCCGGGTACGTGGCGCGCCGGACCTGGCGCAGCGTGGCCACGTGGTCGATGTTGACGCCGAGCTTCAGCGAGTGGGTGAGCACGGTTCAGCCTCCTTCGGTGCCGCCGCCATGCGCGCGCATCGCGATCAGCACCTCGCGCGTGCGCAATGGGCGGCCATCGAGACATTGGTCCAGCGCCGCCTTGAGCAGGCGCCGCGCGTCGGCGAGACTGCGGGCGTCGTCGAGTTCCTCCCGCGCCAGCGACAGCAGCGACGCGCCGGAGAACAGCAGCGTGCCCTCGGCCACCCCGTCGATCTCCTCCGGGCCGCCGTCGATCCGGTAGCGGTAACTGCGCCCCGCCTCGACCGCGCGGCCGGTGCGCGCGTCCTGCTCGAGGTCGAGGCCCCAGCCCAGCTCCTCGAGCAGCCGCTTCTCGAACAGGCGCAGCGCGCGGACCGGGTCGGTCCCCTCGCCCTGCAGGCGTGCGAGCAGCGTTGCGTAGGCGTCGTACAGTGCCGGATGGGGATCGTGACGCGGCAGCAGCTTGAGCAGCAGTTCGTTGGCGTAGAACGCGCTCATCAGGCGGTCGCCCGCGAGCGACAGCGCCACCTGGACCCGCTCGGCGCCGGTGAGCTGCCCGGCCTCCCCGCGCTGGCTCCACGACACCAGGATCTCCGCAAATGGCTGCAGCGCGGCCGGCAGCCCCGAACCGCCGCGTCGCGCCGCGCGCGCGAAGACCGAGACCCGCCCGTGCGACCGCGTGATGAGCTCCAGGATCCGGCTCGAGTCGCGCCAGGGGTGGTGGTGCAGCAGGTACGCGGGCTCGAGCTGCACGCGTCGCGCCGCGCTGGTCACGACTCGTACCCGAACTTGCGCAGTGCGTTCTCGTCGTCGGACCAGCCCTCGCGCACCTTGACCCAGAGCTCGAGGTGCACGGGGCGCCCGAAGTGATGCTTCAGCTCGAGCCGTGCCGCGCGGCCGACTTCCTTCAGCACATCCCCCCCCTTGCCGATCACGATCGCCTTCTGGCCGGTGCGCTCCACCCAGATCACCGCCTGCACCACCAGCTTGCCCGGCTCGTCCTCGGCCTCGCCGATGCCCTCCACCTCGACCACCAGGCCGTAGGGCAGCTCGTCCTGCAGGCGTCGCGTCAGCTTCTCGCGGACGATCTCCGCGGCCATGAACGGATCGCTCACGTCCGTCACCTGGTCGGCGGGGAACAGCAGCGGCGATTCGGGCAGGTGCTTCGCAATGACTTCGGGCAGCCTGTCGAGGTTGCTGTGCTTCAGCGCCGAGAGCGGCACGACCTCGGCGAAATCCGCCTTCCGGGTAATCTCGGCGATGAAAGGCAGCAGGCGTTCCTTCGGCTTGGCCCGGTCGACCTTGTTGATGACCAGCAGGATCGGGCGCCCGGCCTCGACCAGCCTGGCGAGCGCGCGCTCGTCCTCTTCCGTCCAGCGCAGGGCCTCGATCAGGAACAGGTTCACGTCCGAGTCGGCGAGCGAGGCGAGCGCCGTGCGGTTCATGTAGCGGTTGATCGCGCGCGGCTGCCTGGAGTGGATGCCGGGCAGGTCGACGAAGACGATCTGCATGCCGGGGCGCGTCAGCACGCCGTGGATGCGGTTGCGGGTCGTCTGCGGCTTGGGGCTCACGATGCTGACCTTGCGGCCGAGCAGCGCGTTCAGCAGCGTCGACTTGCCGACGTTCGGCCGGCCGACCAGGGCCGCGAAGCCGCAGCGGACGTTGCCCTCGCCGGGCTGCATGATCGGCTCGCCATCGCTCATCGCGACATCCCCTCGTTGGCCAGCGCGTCGAGCACGCGGCCGGCGGCATCCTGTTCGGCGCGGCGCCGGGTCGGGCCCTCGCCCCGCTCCCGCATCCCGAGCGCGGCGACTTCGCAACTCGCGACGAACCAGTGCTCGTGCGGTTCGCCGCTCACCTCGTCTACGGCGTAGGCCGGCAGCCTGAGCCCGCGCGACTGCAGCAGTTCCTGCAGCCGCGTCTTGGAATCCTTCAGGTCGCTCGCCTGCGGCAGCGCCTCGACGCGCGCGGAGAACAGCGACTCGATCACGCCCTGCGCCGCCTCGAGGCCTCCGTCGAGGTAGACCGCGCCGAACAAGGCCTCGAGCGCGTCCGCCAGGATCGAACTGCGCCGGAACCCGCCCGTCTTCAGCTCACCGCCGCCCAGGCGCAGTTGCTCGCCGAGGCCGAGCGCGGCGGCGGCATCGCCGAGCGAGCGGCCGCTCACCAGCGACGAGCGGTAGCGGCTCAGCGCGCCCTCGTCCGCGTCCGGGTAGGCGCGATAGACCTGCACGGCGACCGCGAAATTGAGGATCGCATCCCCCAGGAACTCGAGCCGCTCGTAGTTGACCTTGCCCGCGCTGCGGTGGGTGAGCGCGGCGTCGAGCAGGCCCGGGTCATTGAATCGATACCCGAGTCGCGCCTCCGCCCATTCGCCCGCGGTGAGCAAGCCCGCCTACTGCTGGATCGTGACCAGCTTGTCGAACCTGGCGAGCAGGAAGACGTTCGCCACGAACGGCTTCTCGACCGAGTACTCCGCGCGAATGTCGAAGCCCTCGCTGGTCTTCTTGATCTCGACTTCCTTCCAGCCGATGCTGCCGATGTCCTCGACGTCCCAGCGCCGCTCGAGCGAATTGCGGATCATCTGCGCATTCGTGTCGATCGCGGCATGCTCGTCACGCACCTGCTCGAGCGCCCGCGCCACCTTGGTGTACTCGAGGAAGACGGGCACGAGCCGGATGGCCGCATACACGCCGGCTCCCAGGATCAGCAGGATCGTGACCATTCCGAGAAAGGTCGCGCCGCGTTCACGATGCTTCATGTGTGGACTCCAGGTTGTCAGCGGATCGCATCCCCGATGCGGTTCCAGATCGGTGCATTCGGGAGATTCCAGTTGAGCCAGACGCGCACGGCCTTGCCGACCACGTTCTCGACGGGGACGAAGCCGACCTCCGGGAAGCGGCTGTCGCGACTGTTGTCGCGGTTGTCACCCATGAAGAAATAGTGCCCGGCGGGCACCATGTCGTCGAAGTCGTAGGACGGCCGGTCCGGGATGTAGAGCACGCGGTGCGGCACCGCCCCGAGCGTCTCCAGTGCAATCTGCGCCCCGGTGTGCCCGAAGCCCGCGTAGACGCCGTCGAGCTCGACGGGCTGCGGCTCGCCATTCACGTACACCCGCTTTTCCCTCACCACGACGTGGTCGCCTGGCAGGCCGACCAGGCGCTTGATGTAGTTGGTCGCGGGATCGGACGGCAGGCGGAATACCACGACGTCGCCGCGCTGAGGCTCGCCGAGCGGCACCACCTCGGTGTTGAGCACGGGCAGGCGCAGGCCGTAGGTGAACTTGTTGACGAAGATGAAGTCGCCGTCGAGCAGCGTCGGCATCATCGAGTCGGAGGGAATTCGGAACGGTTCGAACAGGAACGAGCGGATCACCAGCACGATCAGGATGATCGGGAAGAAGGACCGCGCGTACTCGACGACGACCGGCTCGCCGGGCAGCGTGCCGGGCGCGGCGGTCGCGAGCCGCCGCGGACGCAGGTACCAGGCGTCCAGGGCCCAGATCAGGCCGGTCGCAAGCGTGGCGAGGACCAGCACGAAGGAGAAGTCGAAAACCAAGCGTCACCTCACGAAAGCTGGCGGAGTATTGAGTATTTCCTGCGTCCCATCAATGCCTTGCGTCACAACGCAGGGCGCCCGGCTCATTCCTTGCGACCGACCTGCAGCACGGCGAGGAAGGCCTCCTGGGGGATCTCCACCTGCCCGAGCTGCTTCATGCGCTTCTTGCCTTCCTTCTGCTTCTCGAGGAGCTTGCGCTTGCGACTGATGTCGCCGCCGTAGCACTTCGCCGTCACGTTCTTGCGCAGCGCCTTGACGCTCGAGCGCGCGATCACGTGCGCGCCGATCGCCGCCTGGATCGCCACCTCGAACATCTGGCGCGGGATCAGCTCCTGCATCTTGTCCACGAGCTCGCGGCCGCGCTGGTAGGCGCTGTCACGGTGGATGATGATCGAAAGCGCGTCGACCTTGTCGCCGTTGATCAGCACGTCGAGCTTCACCAGCGGCGCCGCCTGGAAGCGGGCGAACTCGTAGTCGAAGGACGCGTAGCCGCGGCTCACGGACTTCAGGCGGTCGAAGAAGTCGAGCACGACCTCGGCGAGCGGCAGCTCCCACTGCATCGAGACCTGGCTGCCGAGGTAAAGGAGCTTCTTCTGCACGCCGCGCTTCTCGAGGCACAGCTTCATGACGGGGCCCACGTAGTCGGGCGGCAGCAGCAGGTTCGCGACGATGATCGGCTCGCGCAGCTCCCCTATCCTGTCCACCGGCGGCAGCTTGGCGGGGTTGTCGACGGAGATCGTCTCCCCGTCCGACGTCGCCACCTCGTACACCACCGTGGGCGCGCTCGTCACGAGGTCGAGCTTGTACTCGCGCTCGAGGCGCTCCTGCACGATGTCCATGTGCAGCAGGCCGAGGAAGCCGCAGCGGAAGCCGAAGCCGAGCGCGGTCGACACCTCCGGCTCGTACTGCAGGGCGGAGTCGTTCAGCTTCAGCTTCTGCAGCGCGTCGCGGAACGCCTCGTAATCGTCGGAACGCACCGGGAAGAGGCCCGCGAAGACGCGCGGCTTGATCTGCTTGAAGCCCGGCAGCGGCGCGGCGCATGGACGCGAATCGAGCGTGATGGTGTCGCCGACCGGGGCACCGTCGATTTCCTTGACGCCGGCGATGACGAATCCGACCTCGCCCGTGTAGAGCGCCTCGGCGGCGAGCGGCTTCGGCGTGAAACGGCCGAGCTTGTCGACCTGGTGGGCGCGCCCGGTGGTCCAGACGCGGATCTTCTGCCCCACGCGCAGCGAGCCGTTCATCACGCGGACCAGGGAGACCACGCCCACGTAGTTGTCGAACCACGAATCGATGATCAGCGCCTGCAGCGGGCCGTCCGGGTCGCCCGCGGGCGGCGGGACGCGCGCGACCAGGGCCTCGAGCAGGTCGGGCACGTTCTCGCCCGTCTTGGCGCTCACCCGCACGGCGTCGTGCGCCTCGATGCCGATGATCTCCTCGATTTCCTTGATCACACGGTCGGGCTCGGCCGACGGCAGGTCGATCTTGTTGAGCACCGGCACGACCTCGAGACCCTGCTCGAGCGCCGTGTAGCAGTTCGCAACGCTCTGGGCTTCGACGCCCTGCGCCGCGTCCACGACGAGCAACGCACCCTCGCAGGCGTACAGCGAGCGGGAGACCTCGTAGGAGAAGTCCACGTGCCCCGGCGTGTCGATCATGTTCAGCTGGTAGGTCCGGCCGTCGCGCGCCTTGTACTGCAGCGACACGCTCTGGGCCTTGATGGTGATGCCGCGCTCGCGCTCGAGGTCCATCGAATCGAGGACCTGGGCCTGCATTTCGCGCTCCTCGAGGCCGCCGCAGGTCTGGATGAATCGATCGGCCAGCGTGGACTTGCCGTGGTCGACGTGCGCGATGATCGAGAAGTTTCTGATGAGGTTCATCGGTGCGGGCGGCCCGGCCCGGCGCCGGTTCGAGCAAAGAGCGGGATTATACCGCGAGCGACCGTTTCACTTTCGAGCCATCGAATAGCCCTTCGCAGACGACCTCGCCGGCCACCGCGAGGACCGGGACGCGCAGTCCGAAGCGGACCGCGAGGTCCACGTCCCGGTCCACGTCCACGACCTGCAGGGTCTGTGCGGCGGGCCCGAACTCCACCTGCATGTCGAGCAGGAACTGCTCGCACAGGTGGCAGCCGTCGCGGACGTAAAGGACCACCCCGACCGGAAACTCAGGCGGCAGGCTCGTGGGCATCCGCTCGGCTCACGAGGACGGCGGGGGGTGCCGCCCTCACCCAGGCACGCGCAACCAGCCAACCGGCCAGCAGCCCGCAGACCGCTCCGGCGGCGGCGATGCCCTCCCCGGCCTGCGCGCCGTAGCGGACGAGCAGGGGTCCGGCAACGAGGCCCGCCAACGGCGGCAGGTAAAGCCTTGCGGCGACCCGCAGCAGCTCGCCATCGGCCATGGACAGGGTCACGGACTCGCCGGATTCGAAGGGCGCGCCGTGCACCGGCCCGGCCGGCACGTCGAGCTGCCGCCGACCGTTGCCGCCGAGCCAGCGCAGCCCGCAGCCGCGGACGGATGAACAGCCGCCGCATCCGGGCGATTCCTCACACGCGAGCGTGGCTCGACCGTCCCGGATGCGCAGCACGCGGGCGCGCGCGTCCACGGCGTCAGCGCTCGACCGGGTCGGTCGGCCCGCCGTTTCCCGCGGGCTCGGACACCTCGACGGGTGCCACGGAGTTGGCAATGTCCCGCACCGTCTCCGCGGGCACCTCGCCGACGGCCGTCACGACGTGGTCCTTGATGGTGACGGTGTACGCATTGGCCGAACCGACCGAGGTCGATTCCGGGGGAGTCGGCCCTGACGACGAGCCCGGCTCGATGAACACCGACACCGACGCAAAGCCGTCCGAGAAGATCAGGTGCTGGACCGGGACCGGCACGCCCGGCATCGTCTGCATGCGGCTGCCGACCAGGCGGAAGCCCGGCGGCATGCGCAGCGGGCGCCATTCGGCGGCCCGCGCGGCCACGGCGGACTTCGCCGGCCTGCGCCCGGTCTTGATCCACTGGTATCCGGAGGCGTCCACCGACGGTTCAGTCGCGCTCCGGTCGATGCGGCGCGGCAGTTCGAGCCGCGTGAAATGGATCTGTTCCACGGCACTGCCGGACGGGTCGGTGACCACCGACCGCAACGGCATCGCCGTCTCCTCGTCGAGCCACAGCCGATAGCCGTAACGATGGGCGTCGCGGGGGCGGATGTCGACGATGCGAACTTCGCGCCCGAGCAGCCTGTTGCCCTTGCTGACCTGCAGGTCGTAGAAGACGTCGAGCTGGGGCCCGGGCGCCGGGAGCGCCTTGAGCAGCGAGCCCGCGTCCGTGCGGGGCTCGACCAGCACGACCCGTCGGTCAGGCAGGTAGACGTGGACTTCCTTCTCGGTGCGCACGATCTCGCGCCCGCTGCCGTCGAGCGAGACGAGGCGTTCCGTACTGCGGTCGCCCTCGACACGATGCACGATGCGCATCGTCTCGGACTGGTCGTTGGTGGTGTGCGTGAAAAGGCCGAAGTAATTGCGGGTCGCCAGCGCCTCGGTCATGCGCTGCAGCCATTCCTTGGCGTCGTCCCCTTCGGCCGCAGCCGGCCTGGCGAGGAGACCCAGGATGCTGAACGCCGCGAGGACGCCGGCCCGCTTCCGCATCAGGGACCCTCGACGGCTTCGTAGGCGACACGGGCGATGCCCGGGTCGGCCGCAAGCACGCCGGACCAGACGTTGCGGCGTCCGATCGGGCTCGTGAACTGGCTGTGTGCGACCAGGTAGCCGGCGAGTCGCTGGCTCTGCGCTGGCGTCGGGCTGGAGCTGCGGATCGGGAAGGTCGCGCGCGCAGTGGCGCCCACCTCGCTGCCGCCCGCCGTCAGCGGCTGGCCTTCGCGCATGTCGGGGCGCACCAGCAGCACGGCCGCAAGGGCCGCGCTGGCCGCGACCGCCGTCGCGAACGCGGGGCGGGTCCAGCGGGGGGCGTGCCGGGACGGACGGGCCGTCTCGGCCTGCGGGATTGCGGCGGGCTCAGCATCGATGGCAGCAGACACCCGCGCGGCGAAGCCGGGGCTCGCCGTGACGCCGCCGGGCGCGGACAAGACCTCGGCGGCCAGTACGTAGTTGGCGAAGGCCCGGCGCAATTCGGGATCGCGCTCGAGACGACGCACCAGGAGATTGGCCTCGTCGGCGGGCAATTCCCCGTCCAGGAATGCCGAGATCTGTTCGTTGATTTTTTCTGTCATGGCTGCGTCTCACTCGAGCAGGGGCTTGAGGCTGCGGTCGATCGCCTCTCGCGCCCGGAAAATCCTGGAACGTACGGTGCCCACCGGGCAATCCATGGCCTCGGCGATTTCCTCGTAACTCAAGCCTTCCACCTCGCGCAGGACGATGGCCGTGCGCAGGTCCTCGGGCAGCTGCTCCACCGCGAGATTCACCGTCTGGTGGATTTCCTCCGTGAGCGCCGCCGCCTCGGGCGTGTCGGAGTGCTGCATGCGATTGTCCACGGCCGACTGCTCGGACTCGGAAAGCTCGACCTCGTAGTCGAGCGGGCGACGCTGCCGGGAAGCCATGACGTTGCGTGCCGTGTTCACCGCTATGCGATAGAGCCACGTGTAGAAGGCGCTGTCGCCGCGGAAGGACCCGAGGGCGCGGTAGGCCTTGACGAAGGCCTCCTGGGCCACGTCCTCGGCTTCCGTCGGATCCCTCAACAGTCGCGCCACTAGCTTCACGACCTTGTGCTGGTACCTGAGCACGAGCAGGTCGAACGCGCCCCGCTCGCCCCGCTGCACTCGCCTGACGAGTTCCAGGTCGCTCTGTTCGACACCGGATGCGGTCCGCGCCGTCTCGCCCTGGGGCTCGTGCGACTGGATAGACCCGTCCGCAGGGGGAAAGTTCGCCATCGGCTTCACGTAGCGGCCACCCGGGGGATGGCCATCACGTCCCGATCCGCAGGTCGGCGCCCGTCAGGCGCACGCGAAGGGCACGCAAGGCATCCCGCGGGAGGTCCACCGGGGTCAGCCACAGCGCCAGCGAGCGCCCTTCCACCGTCCATTTCAGCAATGCGGACCGCCCAAGCAGGCGCGAGCCGGGAGCCAGCGTGGCCGGTGCGGTCCGTCCATCCGCGAAACCGAGCCGCCAGTCGCCGTCCGCCGCCAGCCGGGCCCGCGCGACGCGCCTGCGGCGCTGGAGGCGAAAACCTTGCCACGCGGCCAGGCCGGCACCGCCCACGAGGCCCGCTCCGGGCATGCCCCCGGGCTGCCTCACGAGGACCGCCTCGATGACGACGGCACAGGCCACGGCGAGCACCAGCACGATACGGTCCGCCAGCAACCACGCCGGCAGCTCAAGCGTCATCGGAACGGAGCCGGTCGACGACATGACGCAACAACGCCTCATCCGGGGTGGCACGGCCGACAAGATACCCGAAGATCTCGGGGTCCTGCAGTTCGAGTATGCGCACGAACGCGTCGCGTTCTGCGGGCGACGCCGCGGGGTAGTCGCGCTCCAGATAGCGCGTCAGCAGGATGTCGAGCTCCTGCATGCCGCGCCGGCAACGCCACCGCAGTCGGGCTTCCTCGCTCAGTGCTGCCGCTCCGCGATCAGCTTCTTGATCTCCGCGATGGCCCGGGCCGGGTTCAGGTCCTTCGGGCAGGCTTCCGCGCAGTTCATGATCGTGTGGCAGCGATAGAGGCGGAACGGGTCCTCGAGCTCGTCGAGACGCTCGCCGGTCGCCTCGTCGCGAGTGTCGATGATCCAGCGGTAGGCCGCGAGCAAGGCGGCGGGGCCGAGGTAGCGGTCGCTGTTCCACCAGTACGAGGGGCAGCTCGTCGAGCAGCAGGCGCACAGGATGCAGGCCGAGGGACGGTCGATCTTTTCCTGGTCTTCCTTGGACTGCAGACGTTCGCTGTCCGGCGGCGCGGGCGTGCGCGTCTGCAGCCACGGCTTCACCGAGGCGTACTGCGCGTAGAAGTTCGTGAGGTCGGGGACGAGGTCCTTGATCACCGGCATGTGCGGCAGCGGGTAGATCTTCACGTCGCCGCGGATCTCGTCCGTGGCCTTGGTGCAGGCCAGCGTGTTCACCCCGTCGATGTTCATCGCGCAGGACCCGCAGATGCCCTCGCGGCAGGAACGCCTGAAGGTGAGCGTCGTGTCGACCTCGTTCTTGATCTTGATCAGCGCGTCGAGAACCATCGGCCCGCAGGCGTCCATGTCGACCGGGTAGGAATCGACGCGGGGGTTGAGGCCGGAGTCCGGGTCGAACCGGTAGATGCGGAAGGTGCGCACGTTCTTCGCGCCGGCCGGCGCGGGATGGGCCTTGCCCGGCTGGAGGCGGGAATTCTCGGGGAGTCGGAATTGAGGCATGGGGGAGTGACCAGCGGTTGGCGGTTGGCGGTTGGCGCCTGGCGAGGAGCTCGCCCGGCACCCTCAATAGGTCCTGGCCTTGGGCGGCACGGGCTCGACGTCGCTCGTGAGCGTGTTCAAGTGCACCGGACGGTAGTCGAGGCGGACCTGGCCGCCCTCGCCCACCCAGGCGAGCGTGTGCCTGAGCCACTCCTTGTCGTCGCGCTCCTTGTAGTCCTCGCGCGCATGGGCCCCGCGGCTCTCCTTGCGGTTCTCCGCGGAGTGCATGGTGGCCTTGGCCTGGCCGAGCAGGTTCTCGAGCTCGAGCGTCTCGATGAGGTCGGTGTTCCAGACCAGCGAGCGATCGCTGACCTGCACGTCGGAAAACGACTCGAAGACGACCCCCAGCTTCTGCACGCCCTCGGCCAGCGACTCGCCCGTCCGGAACACCGCCGCGTGGTTCTGCATGACGCGCTGCATGTCGAGACGGATCTCGGCCGTGCGGCGGGTGCCCTTGGCGTGGCGCAGGCGGTCGAGCCGGCCCACCGCGAGGTCGCCCGCGTCCTTCGCGAGCGGATTGTGCGGGGCGCCGGCGGTCGTCGTCGCCGCGGCATGGCGCGCGGCCTCGCGGCCGAACACCACGAGGTCGAGCAGCGAATTGGAGCCGAGGCGATTCGCGCCGTGAACCGACACGCAGGCCGCCTCACCCACGGCCATCAGCCCCTGCACGACCGAGTCCGGGTTGCCACCCCTGAGCGTCACCACCTCGCCGTGCACGTTGCAGGGGATTCCACCCATGTTGTAGTGGACGGTCGGCAGCACCGGGATAGGTTCCTTGTTGACGTCGACGCCCGCGAAGATGCGCGCGGTCTCGGCGATGCCTGGCAGCCGCTCGCGGATGACGTCTGGCCCGAGGTGCTCGAGGTGCAGGTGGATGTGATCCTTGTTCGGGCCCACGCCCCTGCCCTCGCGGATCTCGATGGTCATCGAACGGCTCACCACGTCGCGCGAGGCGAGGTCCTTCGCGTTCGGCGCATAGCGCTCCATGAAGCGCTCGCCAGCGGAGTTCGTCACGTAGCCGCCTTCGCCGCGCACGCCCTCGGTGATCAGGCAGCCCGCGCCGTAGATGCCGGTGGGGTGGAACTGCACGAATTCCATGTCCTGCAGCGGGAGTCCCGCGCGCAGCACCATGCCGCCACCGTCGCCCGTGCAGGTGTGCGCCGAGGTGCAGGAGAAAAAAGCGCGGCCGTAGCCGCCGGTGGCAATGATCACCTTGTGGGCACGGAAGCGATGCAGCGTGCCGTCCGACAGGTCGAGCGCGACCACGCCGCGGCAGGCGCCGTCCTCCATGATCAGGTCGATGGCGAAGAACTCGACGAAGAAGCGCGCCTCGTGCTTCAGCGACTGCTGGTAGAGCGTGTGCAGCATCGCGTGCCCCGTGCGGTCCGCCGCCGCGCAGGTGCGCTGGGCAATGCCCTTGCCGTAGTGCGTCGTCATGCCGCCGAAGGGGCGCTGGTAGATCTTGCCGTCCTCGGTGCGCGAGAACGGCACGCCGTAGTGCTCGAGCTCGATCACCGCGGCGGGCGCCTCCTTGCACATGAACTCGATGGCGTCCTGGTCGCCGAGCCAGTCCGAGCCCTTGATGGTGTCGTAGAAATGGAAGCGCCAGTCGTCCTCGCCCATGTTGCCGAGCGCGGCGCTGATGCCACCCTGCGCCGCCACGGTGTGGCTGCGCGTCGGGAAGACCTTGGTGAGGCAGGCCGTGCTCAGGCCCGCTTCAGCCAGGCCGAAGGTCGCGCGGAGCCCGGCACCGCCCGCGCCGACCACCACGACGTCATAGGTGTGATCCGTGAACGTGTAGGCGCTCATGCCGCGACTCCGAGGGCGATGCGCAGCACGGCGATCACGCCTGCGACGGCGGCGACGACGAGCGCGAACTTGATGACGACGAGCACGGCGACGCGCGTGCCCCTGTCTCCGACGTAATCCTCGACGATGACCTGCAGGCCGAGGTTGGCATGCCAGGCGGCGACCAGCACGAACAGCACCGCCAGCACCGACTGCAGCGGGGCGCCGAGCCATGCCACGACGCGGTCGTGCCCGAGGCCGCCGAGCGCGAGCAGCGAGACGACGAACCAGATTCCGAGCAGCGTCAGCGCAACGGCCGTGACCCGCTGGCCGATCCAGTGGGACGAGCCGGACTTCGCCGAACCGAGGCCCTGCACGCGGCCGAGGGGACTGCGCAGGCTCATGCCGCACCCCCGAGGCTCGCGCCGAGCAGGAACCAGAAGGTAACTCCCAGGATGCCGGACGCGATGGCCACGGCCCAGCCGCTGGCACGCGCGGTCGGCCTGTCGAAGCCGACGATGGCGTCGAAGAACAGGTGCCGGACGCCGTTCAGCAGGTGGTAGCAGAAGCTCATCAGGCCGCCGAACATCACGAGCTTCAGGAGCGGGGAGCTGAGGCATCCGACGGCGGCGGCGTGGCGCTCGGGCCCGCCCGCGACCCCGACCAGCCAGTAGACCAGCACGAAGAACGACAGGCTCAGGAGGATTCCCGTGACCCGGTGCAGGATCGACAGCGTGTTGGTGTACTGCCAGCGGTACTGCATGAACGGGGACAACGGCCGGTTCGGCTTCGGCATGCTCGCTTTACCTCTCGGGACCCACCGCTAGAAGTCGATGCACCGACCGCCCTTCTCCCAGTCGCCGTAGCGGGTGGGTTCCGGCCCGCCCCGTCCACCGATCTCTCGGGGCGGCGGGGCCGGCTGCGGGGTGCCCGCGCCCGACCTCGTGGCATCGGGCGCTACGGGCTCGGGCAGAGGCTTTTCTTGCGGTGCATCAGGTGACACAGCCAAGCAGTCTGCCAGATCTGCGAACCATTCACCACATTGAAAACAAAGGCAAATCCGGCGCAGGGAAATGGGAGCATCGCGGCTTCGACGGCTTCCAGCCACCTGCGCCTGGCAGCGCCTCAGAACGTAGAATTCGCGCACCATGGCCACGTACGAATCCACCCAGACCGTGCACACGGCACTGCTGCCGTTCCTCGGCGTGCTGCGCCTCGCCGGCCCGGATGCCGCCACCTTTCTCCAGGGACAGTTGACGAACGATACGCGCCTGCTGTCCGACGGTCGGACCCAGCTCGCCGCCTGCACGACTCCGCAGGGACGCGTGATCGCCCTGCTGCGCCTGCACGTGAGCGCAGACGGAGTGCATGCCCTGCTGCCCGCCGACCTTGCCGAGCGAGTCGCCGCCCACCTGCGCAAGTACGTCCTGCGCGCGAAGGTCGCGATCGAGGTGGCAAACGACCTGCAGGTCGGAACGATGTCGCCGGTGCCGCAGGCGGGCGCAACCAGCATGGTGTCGTTCGACTACGCA
The DNA here is from genome assembly GCA_963778185.1 of uncultured Gammaproteobacteria bacterium. Classification (GTDB taxonomy): domain Bacteria; phylum Pseudomonadota; class Gammaproteobacteria; order Steroidobacterales; family Steroidobacteraceae; genus RPQJ01. The sequence continues at coordinate 361,863 of CAVZTF010000001.1, forward strand.
GCCGGGCGCAAGGTCCTGGCCGCACCCGGGACCACCTGGCGCTCCATCGCCGGCCTGTCACTCGATCGCCCGAGCGCGCGCATCGAACAGGAGTGGTGCGCCGCGGACATCGCCGGCGGCCTGCCGCAGGTGCACGCCGCCACCGCCGAGGCCTTCATCCCACAGATGCTGAACCTCGACCTGCTCGACGGCATCAGCTTCGCGAAGGGCTGCTACACCGGCCAGGAGATCGTCACCCGCACCCAGCACCTCGGCCGCATCAAGCGCCGCACGTTCCGCTACCGCTCCCCACCCGGGCCCGAACCCGCACCACTGTCCGGCCTGTTCCGCGACGGCACGAAGGTCGGCGAGGTACTGATGAGCGCCCCGGTGGCAGACGGCGTCGAGGTACTCGCCGTGACAGCGCTCGAGGCGCGTGGACGGGATCTGGTCCTGGAGGATGGGAGGAAGGCCGAGCCGCGGCCGCTGCCGTACGCGGTCCCGGAAAGCGGTCAGCGGTAAGCGGTTGGCGGTTAGTGTGCAAGTAAAAGGCTGTGTCACCAATTCATGTTGGTGGCCTTGCCGACGCCGACTCGAGAGCAGACCCTCTCGGCCCGACAACGACCCGAAGCGGACGAAACGGTGGTCTCCGATGGTCGCCGCTCGATACCTGAAAAGCGGACCTTCATCTGTCGGTGTCTGATGGTTCAGTCAGTAGGGTCGTTATGTGCAGTCGAGCGCAAGATTCTTGCTCCCACGAGCGGTTAGGAGAGAATGGCAGCCCAGGTTATTCAGCAGCGCACGAGGTTTTTCGCTCATGACCTGCACTTCTAGATCAAGTTAGGCAGCAAATAAGTTGCGTGTTGCCAAAGAGGGAGGGTCGCCATGAGCCTGAATTCGAGAGCGTTGTTGCTGGTGCTTTGTTTACTGGGGGCAACGGAAGTCGTCGGTCAGGAAGCCGTCACCGCACTTGACCGTACTCTTTCGAAGACCCACATGCGACAGGACACCACTTCCGTCGCGATCGCCGACGCGCCAGTGCAAGCATTCGCTCCGACGACGATTCAGTGTGGAAAGCAGAGTTGCACGGTGAGGGTTGAGGTCTCCAGCCAGTTTTTCAACGTCACTTCCGGGAACGCCGTTAGACTGCATGTCAAAGCGGATGACGCCCCATTCCCAGTCACAGGATTTGAAATCGATGGCGGAATCAACAGACCGGTGGCGCATCTCACCACGGTGTCGTCACTGAAGAGCGATCTCAGTCCAGGACCACACACCATTTCGGTGGACTTTGATATGCGAACGCCGGGTGGCAAAGCGGAGGCGTCCATTCGTACATTGACCATTCAAGTGTTTACACCTTGAACAATCCAGAAATCGCAGTGCTGCCTAACAACAGCATGCAGCTGGGGCGCTGCGCGCCGCAGCTGATGCTGAGCGTTGAACGTCCGTTTTCGGGAAATTCTTGCCCCGGCGTGCTGTGACCGCTCCTGGCCGACATTACCCGGTCGCAAACGTCCGCTTCAGGCGACGCAATTCGCCACTCGGTCGCCATTGCATCGCCACCCACCCCACCCTTCCTTGCCGAACCATTCGGAGGCGCGACCGAGTCGCGCGAGCCCGCACCGCGGGCGTCTGCCCCCCCGCCCGAATCCCTCAGCCGAAAGCGGCTTAGCAAACGGAATAACCTCCGTCGACTGGTAGCGTCACTCCAGTAATGAAGTCGGCACCGCGAGAGGCGAGGAAAATTGCCGCACCAATGACTTCTTCTGGTTTCCCCCAACGCCCCGCAGGGGTCCGTGCAAGGATCGCATCATTCATAGGTGATTTGCGCACGGCATCCGTCATGTCCGTTTCGATCCAGCCTGGCGCGATCGCGTTGACTTGGATGTTATGACTGGCCAACTCAATAGCCATAGACTTCGTGAGTTGCACGATAGCGCCCTTTGCTGCGCTGTACGAAGGCACGAGGCCCGATCCGAAGATCGAGTACATGCTCCCCAGGTTGATTATCTTTCCACCGCTCTTACGCTTGACCATCGACTTAGCGACCAACTGCGACAGAAGAAAGCTGGCGTTCAGATGCGTCTCAATTGTGTTGTCCCAGATGGCGGCAGTTTCATTCAGCACCCCGCCAGTCAGCGCAACGACCCCGGCGTTGTTCACGAGTATGTCGATACCACCAAGTACGCGTTCCACCTGCTCTACGGCAGGTCCCAGTGCGGTTCGATCGGTAACGTCGAGCCGGGTGACCAGCGCGGGTCTACCGACGCTTTGCAATTCCGCAAGCACAAGGCGATTCTTATCGTCGTTGCGCGCGAGCACAGCCACGGATGCGCCGGCGCGAGCCAGACCCAGTGAAATGGCACGGCCGATTCCTCCATTGCCGCCGGTCACAACGGCGACGCGTCCGCCCAGGTCAAATAAGGAGTAGATGCCAGTCATAGTGCCTCCGAACGAGAAGTGGCCGGAACAGTGGGACGGTCAGTATGTGCCAGAGACACTCATAGGCGTTTCGCATTTCACATGGATGCCGCGTGCCCTTAGGAACGTCTGCTTTCCCGATCCGACCCGCCCGCCCGAATCACTCGCCCTGGAGCGGACCACAGAGGGCAGGTAGCGGCCCATAGCAGAAGTTCGTCTCGCTGCTAAGCAGTCACCTAACGATCGAGCTAACCGTCGCATTGCGGCATGCCGCAATGCGTCCGGTTGTGCGAAGGGTCAGGTGTCGAGCTATTTGGCCCCATAGATCTCAAGCGGCCACGCCAAAGAGGGCTCCAACTCCAGCGGTCAATGCCATTGCCAAAGCGCCCCAAAACGTGACGCGCATTACAGACGCAATCACGGGTGAACCGCCTGCGCGTGCCGCCAGAAGGCCCAACAGTGCAAGAAAGAAGAGCGAGCTGCCGGCGAGACCCCACATGAGTAGAGAAACCGGAAGCAAGAGAACCATCAGAAGAGGAAGCGCTGCGCCCACCGCAAACGTACCCGCCGAGGCCAATGCGGCTTGCACTGGTTTCGCGGCCAGCGTGTCTGATATGCCCAGCTCATCCCGCGCATGTGCGGCAAGTGCATCTTGCTGCATCAATTGAGTAGCAACGCTCGACGCCAGGGTTGCATCCAGTCCACGCTTGGCGTAGATGGCCGTGAGTTCTGCGTGTTCCTGTGCGGGATTCGCGGCTAACTCCTTGCTCTCCCGCGCCAGATCCGCGCGCTCGGTATCAGCTTGCGAACTGACCGAGACATACTCGCCTGCAGCCATTGACATGGCACCGGCGACAAGGCCAGCGACGCCTGCAACCAGAATGCCCTTGGTATCTGCGCCTGCCGCAGCGACACCCAGGACAAGGCTGGCAGTAGAAACGATACCGTCGTTCGCGCCAAGGACGGCAGCGCGGAGCCAGCCTGTCCGGTGAGTTCTGTGTCTCTCGCTGTGTCGCATAGCGTCTACCTCGTGATAGGAGTTTGTTTCGACGCCTGACGCAATCGTTGAGGTCGCGCCGTCTTGCCGCGTCGTGCCTCGAACGACTTGTCAGGCCGCCGACTCACTGGCGACATCCCAGCCCGGAAATACCAGCACGGCCGGATGACACTTGAGCGCACGGGCGAGCACCTTCGCGCGCTCAACGCCCAGATTGACCCGGCCGTTCTCAATTGCGGAGATCGTCGCCTGCGGAATACCCGTGGCTTCGGCGAGCTGGCTCTGGGTAAGTTCCTGAAGCTCACGGAGAATGCGCACCGATTCGCCGACGGAAACCTCGATGCGCCGCTTGGCTGGTCTGAACTCTCTCATCTCACGACCTCCGATAGTCGTGGGGAGTCACCTGAATGACTTGTATCAGAAGCACCTTCGCCGCCACGCGGTAGATCACTCTCCATTTCAGGCCCAGTCGGGATGACCGGTGCCCCTTCCACTCACCCGACAAGGACTCATCGTGAAATCCCTTGATGACCCGCAACCCGGGCGGCCCGGAAAGCGCAGCGATGTCCTTCCACTTCTCGTAGCGCTTCAGGATCTCCAGCGGCACCGCACCGGACAGTTGCTTCTCTACACGGCGATGCTCCTCGATGCGCCACATGCCATATCGTACCTATACTATAAATGATATGTCAACGCGGCGCGACGTCCGCGGCATGACTTTGAATTGACCGACATGCCTGTCGGTTCACGCCCCGATGTCGGTGCAATTCTCTATTTGGACACACTCCCGCAATTCACGCTGCCGGACAAGCGGCCGAGCCGGGCGCGGGAAGAAGTCGCCGGAACGATTGTTGAACCGCCGCGGCCGAGCCCAGGCTGCTACTGGGTCGACGAATGGCCGCGGACTACCGCTGCCTGATGTTGGGGGAATCACGCGCCCTCCCGCGAGGCCCGGGGTGAGTCGCACCGCGACGAACGCCACGCCATGCAAGGTGTGGCCGGTCCGCAGCGAGGCAGGAAGCAAAGCGTCGCGGCCGAAGCGTCGCGGGGCTGAGTAATCGGCGCCGTTGCCAGAGGTCCGCTTGTGACCTCTTCTTCACCTACATGGCCGTCCGCTCCCCCCTCTTCCTCGCCGAACCGCTCCGAGGCGCGGTCCCCCTGACCGCGCGAGCCCGCCGGCGGCGGGCGTCTGCCCGGACACCCCCCGACCCCAGCGGCCCGACCCGCCCGCCCGAATCACACAGCCGAACGCGGACGGTCAACGGTGAAGAACGACCCGGAGCAGACCTGCGACCGGCGTCCACCTGGCGGGGGAAGCCCATTTCAATCAGAACGAAGCTGCCTGAGATCGGACCCCTGGGAGAAGCAAGAAAAGCCGTGTGCAAACCGCCGTGGCGTGGTGTTGTCATTCACTCGCCGTTCACAGCTGCGGGCGTCGGCTTCTTCGCGACTCGACCCCGCGTGAACTTCGGAATCAGCATCGGTACGCGTTCGCGGTACGCTTCATAACGCGTACCGAAGAAAGCAACCAAATCATGTTCCTCGAATTGCAGTGCGACGAGAATGTAGGCGGTTGTGACCAGTGCGAAGAGGAAGCGTCCTCCGGTCATCAACGGCGTGGCCCAGAACGCGATCAAGAAACCGGCCTGCATCGGATGTCGCACGTAGCCGTATAAGCTCGGCGTCTGAAAGCCCGGCTCCGTAAGTTGCTTGCGTCGAAAGTATGCATGAACTTGACTTACACCGAAGAGATGGGCGTGGCTGATCAGAAAAGTCGAAACCAAAACGAGGGCCCATCCGAGGCCGGACAACGACCAGAGAGCCAGCCGCCCGACATCGTTGTGCACGCTCCAGACAGTCTGCGGTAGAGGTCGCCACTGCCAGAACAGGAGGATGAGCGCCAGGCTCGCAAAGAGAACGTACGTGCTCCGCTCGACGGGTTTTGGGACGAACTTCGTCCACCAGTGTTTGAATCGTGGCCGGGCCATGACGCTATGTTGGACACCGAAGAGACCCAGTAGCCCGACGTTGATTGCCACGGATAACCAGAAGGGACCCGGCATTCCGGAGTCAATCGACTTCGGCACGAATACATTTCCGACAAAGCCGATGGCATACAGAAACGTCCCGAGAAAGAGCAGGTAGGCTCCAATGCCGTACGCAAGGACAAGGATCTTCCTCATGTTCATTGACTCCCTCGCCGGATGGGCCCTTTTGGCAGTCATGGATTCCTGATCGCGAGTGTTGCGGGATCGCCGGTCAGGCGCCATGCTCCCGAGTGCGGATCTCTTGCTCAATCGTCCGGCGACAAGAATATGGACCCGTATTCGGAAATGCTCGCCACCATGAAGCTCAAGGGAGCGCTGTACTTCCGCGCCGAGTTCACGGCGCCGTGGTTTATCAATGCACCGCCATCGTCGCAACTTGCGCGCGTGCTAGGGCTTGGTACGACACACGTGATCAATTTTCATTTGCTCACGGACGGCGAAGCGACAATAAGACTGCGCACTGGCGAAGAACTGGGCCTGACGGCTGGCGACATCGTTATTTTCCCTCACGGCGACGCGCATCACATGATGAGCATCGATGGGACCTGTCAGGTTGAAGACTCTGCAGTTATCGCGAAGGTGCAGGCTCGGGACCTGAGTCCACTGCGTGCCGGCGGTGGCGGGGCCGACGCGCGGTTTGTTTGTGGCTACATGGCTTGCGATCCGTTCTTTTGCCGGTCGATTCTGGATGGATTGCCGAACGTCCTGAGCGTCAGCATTCGTACAGGGCCGTCCGGCCCCTGGCTGGAACACTCAATTCTGCATCTGCTCGACGAAGCAGGAATCGGAGCGGCGGGCAGCGAAGCGATGCTGGCAAAGCTCTCGGAGGCGCTGTTTATTGAGACTCTACGCACCTATGCCGCCACTCTGCCGGACACCCATACTGGCTGGCTCGCTGCAGCGCGTGACCATCATGTGGGAAGGGCTTTGGCAGTAATGCATAACCGTATCGCACAGCCTTGGACGATCGCCGACCTCGCCAACGAAGTCGGCCTCTCTCGAACTGCACTCGTCGACCGCTTCACCGTGCTTCTCGCCATGCCGCCAATTCAGTATCTAACGCGCTGGCGCATGCAACTCGCCGCTCGCGCCCTGGTTACGACCTCATACAGCACCGCTCAAATTGCTGCCGATGTCGGCTACGAGTCTGAAGCGGCGTTCAATCGAGCGTTCAAACGCGAAATGGGATTGCCACCCGCGCGTTTTCGACGCGAGACCAGGCAAGATCAGTTGTCATCAAAGGTGGGTGCATCGTGACGAACGGCTGCTTGTTGCGCTGACCGGTTGCGGTCACCGCCCGAAGCAGACGCCAGGCGTCGGCATCATAGTGTTGGCTCATTGGCCGAACGTCGTTTTGCCAGCCAATATTGTATTTCCCAGAATCGCTTCTATCGCGCCAACTGCCTGGCGCTTGAACTTCCTTCGTTCCGCGCTCGCGAGGGCCATCCGTTACGGGTCTCAAAAGGCCGACTGTCGAAGAAGCATTGCATCGGAGGTGTCCGCGGCCAACAGCCGCTCCTGGCCGACCTTACTCGTTCCTGAACGTCTGCTCTCCCCCCCCGACCCGCCCGCCCGAATCACTGAGCCGAAAGCAATGGGATGGACCCCTCCCCACACCGACGGCATCGAGTGCCAGACTGGAGATGTGAAGCAACCAGTCACGGAATGAGGAGGGGTCGTCATGAAGCTTACTCGCGTGGGTGTGGATCTGGCCAAGCAGGTCTTCCAGGTGCACGGCGTGGATGAGGCGGAACGTCCAGTCTGGTGTAAGCGCCTGAAGCGCAATCGGTGGGTCGCGGAGCTTGAGCGCGTGGCCGATCCGGGCGCCGAGGTCGGCATGGAGGCCTGCGGCAGCGCGCATCACTGGGCTCGGGTTCTGCAGGGCAAGGGCTACCGGGTGAAGCTGATCGCCCCGCAGTTTGTAAAGCCGTACGTGAAGACGAACAAGACCGACGCGAACGACGCCGAGGCGATCTGCGAGGCGATGAGCCGGCCAAGCATGCGCTTCGTTGGCGTGAAGGCGGTTGAGCAGCAGGATCTACAGGCGGTACATCGCGTGCGGTCGAGCCTGATCCGGGAGCGGACTGCCAAGGCCAACCAGTTGCGCGGCCTCGTCTACGAGTACGGTCTGGTGGCGCCGCAAGAGCTTATCTCGCTGCGCCGTGCGGTGCCTGAGTGGCTCGAGGATGCCGAGAATGGCCTGACCGCTCGCTTCCGATCCCTGCTGGCCGGCCTGTACCGTGACCTTCTGCAATACGACGAGCGGGTCCGCGAACTCGATCAGGAAATCGCAGCGATCGCTCGTGAGCATGAGGCGGTCGGTCGCCTCGAGCAACTGCGCGGCATCGGCCCGCTGACCGCTTCGGCGCTGTATGCGCTGGTCGGCGACGCGAGGCAGTATCGCAACGGTCGAGAGATGGCGGTGTCACTCGGGCTCACACCGCGCCAGCACAGCTCTGGCGGCAAGGAGCGGCGGCTCGGGATCAGCAAGCGCGGCGACAAATACGTCCGAACGCTGCTGATCCACGGAGCGCGCTCGGCGCTACGAGCAGCACCAGGCAAGACCGACCGGCTCAGCCGATGGGCCCTTGCGCTGGCTGAGCGATCGCACCCGAACGTGGCAGCGACCGCTCTCGCCAACAAGATGGCGCGGGTCGCCTGGGCGATGCTACGCCACGGAACGAACTATGAACCGGAGCACGTGGCTGCCTGAGCCTGTGCGTCCCGACTGATCGAGGAGAACATCACCGCGGTTGCGAGCACTACGAACGATGGCGAACAGGTCGAACCGGCGTCGGAGTAGCCTGCAAATGTCCACGGGCGAGAAGCCCGAGAAAGCAATGAGGAGCCGACGCGCGAATAGCCCATCGTGGCCCGACCTCGGCTGATCGAGGTCAGACAGAGGCCGGATATACGTGAGCAGTCGTACCTCGTCGCCAGAGAACGGAGTGCTAGCAAAGTGGGGAGGGGTCCAT
>CAVZTF010000002.1:0-272397 GCA_963778185.1 uncultured Gammaproteobacteria bacterium
GTTCAAACGCGAAATGGGATTGCCACCCGCGCGTTTTCGACGCGAGACCAGGCAAGATCAGTTGTCATCAAAGGTGGGTGCATCGTGACGAACGGCTGCTTGTTGCGCTGACCGGTTGCGGTCACCGCCCGAAGCAGACGCCAGGCGTCGGCATCATAGTGTTGGCTCATTGGCCGAACGTCGTTTTGCCAGCCAATATTGTATTTCCCAGAATCGCTTCTATCGCGCCAACTGCCTGGCGCTTGAACTTCCTTCGTTCCGCGCTCGCGAGGGCCATCCGTTACGGGTCTCAAAAGGCCGACTGTCGAAGAAGCATTGCATCGGAGGTGTCCGCGGCCAACAGCCGCTCCTGGCCGACCTTACTCGTTCCTGAACGTCTGCTCTCCCCCTCCGACCCGCCCGCCCGAATCACTGAGCCGAAAACGGACGTTGTACGGTCGAGTACGACCCTCAGCCGACGGTTCTACGCCCATCCCATACACGATCTCAATCGATTCACTCAAAGCAGAATAAGAAAAGCCCCGGCACAGCCAGGGCTTTTCATCCTCAGAACTGCCGCTGAGAGGCCTGGTGATTGCAGCACCAGACACCGGCAAACAGAAACTCAGACCACTAATTCACTGCCGTCTGGCTTGTTCCGGAGCCGCTGGCGATCGGCGACCAATGCGCGGCTCGGACTTTCCAGTTGCCATCTTCCTTGACATACACCTGCGTTGCTCGCGTCCGGTAATTGCTCACAGCAGCACTGCTCTTCGGGGCCATTGAACCCTCTGAGTAAAACTGCGCAACCGCAACTTTTCCCGGTACCAAGGTGATGACGTGAATGTGCTTCGCGTCAATATTGATCGATTGATATTCGTCGGGCGGGCTTCCAGCCTTAACTTCCTGCAGGAATCCGCCACTTGACCAGAATTCCAACGACCCATCCTTGGACACAGTGTCGACCTGGTCCTTGAGATTCTTCTTGGCATACGCGTTGGCGTCCATGATCGTCTTGATCACTTCTTGCTCTGTTGCCTCATCAGCCTGAGCAAACGCACCGGCGAAGAACAATGTGCTCGCTAGAACCAGTAGTACTGCCTTCATTGGTATCTCCCGTTTGTATTATCGAGCCCATGCAGGATTGGCTTCTGCGGGCCTCGCGTCACCGTGCAGCTTGCGAGGCGGCGAGCGACTATAGCCCAGTTCAGGAACGCCCGCTCCTAGCCGATCCTCCCCGCTCCCGAACGTCCCCCAACCCCCGCATCATCCCCCTGAGCCGCTCCACCCCCGCTTCCCGCTCCGGCGCCGGCCGCCGCGCCTGCGGCTGTTACATCCACTGCACCGGCACCGACGGCCCCAGCATCGCCCGGATCCGCCCGCCGATCCCATCGTGCACCATCTTCCCCACGATCATCACCGCCCTCGGCGCCGCCGCGCGGATCGCCTCCCGCGTATACGTGGGCCACGCGATTTCGAGCGCCGTCGCTAGCTCCGCCACGCGTGGCTTCGGCTGCGACGCCGCATACAGCGCCACCGGACTCGCATCCATGAGCCAAACGCCGCGCGCCTTGAGCGTTTCCAGCACCTTGAGCTTCGCCGCGAGCTCGCGATCGCGGACGTATCCGACTACATCGAGTCCTTCTACAATCCGATACGCCGCCACAGCCACCTTGGCGGAATGAGTCCCGACCGGTTCGAGGCGGCTCACAAGCCTGGGCGGCGAGGTGTCCACTGAAACCTGGGAACTCCAGCATTCCGCGAACGTGCGCGCCACGATCGCGCAATAGAGCCCGATCGCCAGCGCCTGCTCCCCGACCCAGCCCCGACCCAACTCCGCCACACGCGCGCGTGAGCCAGCTCCACGGCCGGCAGCCGCCACGGCCGCCTCGATCGCGGTCACCGTCGCCCAACTCTCCGGCCACGCCCGCACGAGCGCGAGCACCTTCGCCACCGACGCCTCGCCCTCCCTCATCCGGAAGAATCCGCACCGCGGACGCCGCCGAACAAGTGTTCGCCAATGCACTCCCACCCCGCCCCAGTCGCCATCTCCATGCCGCGCACTCACACACGCTGGCTGGCCACGCTGGCCGCATTGCTGGCAAGCTCCACCGCCATGGCCATCGAAGAACCGAGCTTCCGCGTCCTCGAGCAGGACCGTGCGTTCGAGCTGCGCGAGTACGCGCCACATCTGCTCGCCGAGACACGCGTCGAGGCGGACTTCGAGCGCGCCGGCAACGTCGCCTTCCAGCGACTGTTCCGCTACATCAGCGGCGAGAACACCGCGCAGCAGAAGATCGCGATGACCGCCCCGGTCACCCAGACCTCAGCCGCGAAGAGCGGCGAGAAGATCGCCATGACTGCTCCGGTCGCCCAGCAGGCCGACGGCGCGGGCTACCGCGTCGCCTTCGTCGTACCGGCGAAGTACACGCTGGACACCGTGCCGCAACCCAGTGACCCAACGGTGCAGATTCGTGCCGTGCCCGCGCAGCTGGTGGCCGCCTGGCGCTACTCCGGTCGCTGGACCGAGAGCAACTACCGCGAGCACGAAGCCGAACTGCGCGCTGCGATCGCCAGGCGCGGTCTCAAGGTGACCGGCGAACCGATCCTGGCCCGCTACAACCCACCCTTCATGCCGTCGTTCCTGCGTCGCAACGAAGTGCTGATCCCGGTCGCGCGCAAGACGAGTCGTTAGCGATCGGCACCGTCCGTCGCCCTTTGCAACCCGCTTAACCGTCGCGTTCGACCAGAAACGCGGATCCCGCGACACACCGCCTTGCAGAACCCTCCGAGGCGTCGCACCAGGTTCAAGCTGGGAGACGCAACAGAAATCGGGGGAACGATTTGCTGGATGGTCGGGACTTTCCGAACGCTACCGCTAATGCAATTGCTGCACGCTCAATACCTGATCGTTTCTGAACCGTCGCAGGCGGGTCCAACGGGCGAGGCCCAAGGACGGGCTGAGTAACCCGCCCGCCCGAATCCCTCTGCCGAAAGCAATGGGATGGACCCCTCCCCACACCGACGGCATCGAGTGCCAGACTGGAGATGTGAAGCAACCAGTCACGGAATGAGGAGGGGTCGTCATGAAGCTTACTCGCGTGGGTGTGGATCTGGCCAAGCAGGTCTTCCAGGTGCACGGCGTGGATGAGGCGGAACGTCCAGTCTGGTGTAAGCGCCTGAAGCGCAATCGGTGGGTCGCGGAGCTTGAGCGCGTGGCCGATCCGGGCGCCGAGGTCGGCATGGAGGCCTGCGGCAGCGCGCATCACTGGGCTCGGGTTCTGCAGGGCAAGGGCTACCGGGTGAAGCTGATCGCCCCGCAGTTCGTAAAGCCGTACGTGAAGACGAACAAGACCGACGCGAACGACGCCGAGGCGATCTGCGAGGCGATGAGCCGGCCAAGCATGCGCTTCGTTGGCGTGAAGGCGGTTGAGCAGCAGGATCTACAGGCGGTACATCGCGTGCGGTCGAGCCTGATCCGGGAGCGGACTGCCAAGGCCAACCAGTTGCGCGGCCTCGTCTACGAGTACGGTCTGGTGGCGCCGCAAGAGCTTATCTCGCTGCGCCGTGCGGTGCCTGAGTGGCTCGAGGATGCCGAGAATGGCCTGACCGCTCGCTTCCGATCCCTGCTGGCCGGCCTGTACCGTGACCTTCTGCAATGCGACGAGCGGGTCCGCGAACTCGATCAGGAAATCGCAGCGATCGCTCGTGAGCATGAGGCGGTCGGTCGCCTCGAACAACTGCGCGGCATCGGCCCGCTGACCGCTTCGGCGCTGTATGCGCTGGTCGGCGACGCGAGGCAGTATCGCAACGGTCGAGAGATGGCGGTGTCACTCGGGCTCACACCGCGCCAGCACAGCTCTGGCGGCAAGGAGCGGCGGCTCGGGATCAGCAAGCGCGGCGACAAATACGTCCGAACGCTGCTGATCCACGGAGCGCGCTCGGCGCTACGAGCAGCACCAGGCAAGACCGACCGGCTCAGCCGATGGGCCCTTGCGCTGGCTGAGCGATCGCACCCGAACGTGGCAGCGACCGCTCTCGCCAACAAGATGGCGCGGGTCGCCTGGGCGATGCTACGCCACGGAACGAACTATGAACCGGAGCACGTGGCTGCCTGAGCCTGTGCGTCCCGACTGATCGAGGAGAACATCACCGCGGTTGCGAGCACTACGAACGATGGCGAACAGGTCGAACCGGCGTCGGAGTAGCCTGCAAATGTCCACGGGCGAGAAGCCCGAGAAAGCAATGAGGAGCCGACGCGCGAATAGCCCATCGTGGCCCGACCTCGGCTGATCGAGGTCAGACAGAGGCCGGATATACGTGAGCAGTCGTACCTCGTCGCCAGAGAACGGAGTGCTAGCAAAGTGGGGAGGGGTCCATATACGGACGTTGCACGGTCGAGAACGACCCATTGCGGCCTGTGGTGCGCCGCACAAGCGGACATTCCAAGTCGGCGCTTCGTCACCGTGCCGTCGTTGCCGCGTCGAGGTACAGCGGCTCGCCGTAGCGACCCCTGCCGTATTTGCGCATGAGCTCTTGACCGCGCTCGGACAGGAGAAATTCACCGAATCGCCGGGCAGTCTGCGTTCCCGGCGTTGATTGCGTGCGATAGAGCGTGTGGTACGGATTCGACAGATCCTTGCCGCCACGGAAGAGCACCTTCAGGTTCGGCAGTTCTGAGCGCTGCAAGATGAAGGTGCTGGAGTCGGTCAGGAAATAGGCGCGCTCGGCATCGGCGCGCCGCAGGCTGGCCGTCATGAAGTCACCCGTGACGATGTACCAATCGCCAGCCGGCTCGAGCCCGGCAGACTTCCACAGGGCCAGCTCCCGCTGGTGCGTCCCGGACTCGTCGCCACGTGAGACAAACTTGGAACGCGTCGCGGAAATGCGGCGCAGCGCATCGGCGGCGTTCGTCGCTGCGACGACTTTCGCTGGATCGCTCTTTGGCCCGACGATCCAGAACTCGTTGGACCCGATCAGCGCCCGGCCGGTGGCCCAGCCTTCCGCCACGGCCTTTTCCTCAGCCTTCGGCGCATGCGCCAGTACCATGTCGACCTTGCCTTGCTTCAGCAAGGCCAGCGCCTGGCCCGAGCCCGCAGGGTACCAGCTGACCTTGGCGTCGTTTTGGTCCGCGAACTCGGTGGCCAGCCGCTCGAGCAGACCGGTCTCGCCCGGTGTGCCGGTGGCAATGGCGAAGCTGTGGCTGCCGTGGCCCCATGTCGCGCCGAGGGCCGGTTCGGCCGCCGATGCTGCAGGCACGGTGATCATGGCCGCCATCGCCAGAAACGCAACGCACGAATTGCGTCTCGCGATCACGCGCCCCCGCGACCGTCCTTGCTGCATGTGCTTCCCCTATTCCGCGAGTCCGCACTTCGAGCGCGACCACCTGGCGCACCCAGCGCGAGAACTCGCCCTCGCCCTTGTTCGCGATCCTGAGATTGCCGAAGTCGCCGCCCAGTGCTTTGCCGTCAAGACGGTCGGCCACCAGGATCCGGCGCTCAGGTGAGAATCTCGGCTCGATCTCCGCTAATGCATAGACGGCGCGGAAGCCGTCCTCCGCGATGACCACGACATAGGCGGCCATGTTGCGGCCGCGCAGGCGGTCGCCCACGGGCGCGCCGGCCTTGCGCAGGATCTCGATCATGGGCACGCCGGACCAGCTCTCCATCACGTTGCGGTCGTGCCGGGCCGGAATCTGGAACTGGTCGCGCGGCATGGCCTCGAGGTCCGAACGAGTGAGTTCCAGCGGCGTGTCGACTGCCCCGCCGACTCTCAGCAGCACCTCCTCGGCCGATGAGATTGCCGGGAGCAGCAGAAAGGCGGCCAAGGCGGCCACCTGCATGATATTGCGCGTAAATCGTTCGAGCATGATGCGGGTCTCCATGGGATGAGGCGGCGTGATCAGAAGCGATAGGCGAGCCCGAAGTTGTAGCGACGCCCCGGTTCGTAGAAGCCCTCCTCATAGGCGTAGAGCTCGTCGGCGATGTTTTCCACGCCGGCCTCGATCTCCAGGCCGGAGTCGAACACCCAGCCGCCCCGCAGACTGAAAATGGTGAAGCTGTCGGTCGTGCGGCTGCCGTCGGTGGTCGAATTTCGCGAGCTGTTGTACTCGGCGCTGGCCAGCAGACGCAGCGCGGTCGTGGGCCGCCACTCGCCCCATAACAGCGCGCTGTGCTCGGGCGTGTCCAGTAGCAGCAAGTCGGGGTCGCTCGTGTTCTCCCGATCCAACCACGTGTAGTTCCCTGCCACAGTCCATTGGTCCCCCAATGCCATCTGTGCCGAGAGCTCGATACCCTGGTTGCGCTGGCGTGCAATGTTCTGCAGCTGGGAGCACGGGGGGCTGGTACAGGCGGTGTTGGGGAGACTGACGTTCTCGATCGCATCCTCGAGGCGGCTGTAGAAGGCAACGGCCTTCCAGGTCGCCGACCCGTCGCTCCGCTCGATGCCGAGTTCGTAGTTGTCGGAGGTTTCCGCGTCCAGGTCGGGATTCGGCAGCGCCGAACCGAAGCGCGACGTGTAGCGGTCCTTGATGGTCGGGAAGCGCGTCTTGCGCGCGATGCCTCCGAAGGCGCGCAGGCCGTTGTCGAGCACGTGAGCCAGCACGACCTGGCCGTTGACCGCATCGGTCGTGCCCGTCTCGAAGGGCACGATGGTGCCGTCGGGTAGCTTCTGGTCGGCGCGCTGGCCCTCCTGGCGGTTGTAGCTCAAGCCACCGATCAGCGGGGTGTTCGCTCCGACGGCATACTGGTACTCGGCCGCAAAAGACCAGACCTCATCCTCGAACTTCTCACGCGGCTCGTCGATGTCATCGGATTCGACGTGCTCGTCGTTCTTGTAGCTCACGGCTCCACGCAGCACGTGGCCTTCGGCCGCGCGCCATTCCGCATCGGCGCCGAAGCCCATGGTCTGATCGTCGTAGACGCTGGTGAAGGCGAAAGGCCGGTCCTGGGTCGTGAAGGTGGCGTCGTCATACGACTTCAGGGTGTTGTCGAACTTGTCCTGGTATGCACGCAGTCGCAACGTCACGTCCTCGCCCAGCGCACTCCGGGACAGGAAGTAGAGGCTGTCCTTGTCGTACACGGGCCACTGCCAGTACCGTGCGCGTACGCCCGGCGCGGTTCCGGCATAGGGCGGCGTCTCCTTCTCGCCACGCTGGCGGATGACACTGATGGCGTACTCGTCGTCTCCGCGTGGCGTGAAGCCGACGCGCAGGTTGATGCTGTTGTCGTCGGAGGCCGAGTTGACGCGCTTCCCGGCCGGCTGGACGGCCGTCGGCTCGAAGTCATCCGGCAGGCGGAAGTAGTCGCGCTCGCGCCATGCGCCCGACAGCTGCGCATACCATTTCTCGCGGGCGCCGCCGAGGCTGAAATCGGCGCGAGTTCCGCTGTGGTCCAGTTCGCTGTCGATGTCGACACCCGCACGGACGCGACCCTCGAATTCCTCCGTCGGACGCCGGGTGATCACGTTGATGCTGCCGCCGAGCGCGTTGGGTCCGTAGAGCACGGACGTCATGCCCTTGCTGACCACGACCTGCGCGATGTCAGCGACCAGCACTCGACTCAGGTCGATGTTGCCGTCGTAGGGCACGTACACCGGGATGCCGTCGACGAACAAGGGAACCTGGCGCGAGTTGAAGCCGCGCACGAACACCAGGCGCTCGCTGCGGCCGCCGACATTCTGGGTCGTGACGCCCGGCAGCAGGTCCAGCGCCTCGGACAGGTCGGTTCGCTGGTGTCGCTCGATGTCCTCGGCGTCTAGCACTTCCACGCGGACCTCGTCCTCGAGCCGCAGGCGCGTGCCGATGACCTCGATCACACCCAGGCCGGCCTGCGATGTCGAATCAACCCCGGCCTGCGCCTGCGCCTGACCCGTCACCGGGGCTGCCGCTAGCATCGCGGCGACGATCGTAGCGGCGCGGGCCGGATAGTGTCGGTGCCGAATTGTCATGATCGCGACCTCATCTCGTGTGTGCGTCAGGGAAGAATGCTTGCTCGCCGTTGATTCGGAACGCCGCGATGGCCGCCTGGCCCTCCGCGGAAACGAGCCAATCGATAAACGCCTGCGCATCGGCGCGTTTGACGTGCGGGTGCCGCGCCGGATTGACCAGCATCACGCCGTACTGGTTGAACAGTCGCTCATCGCCCTCGACCAGGATGGACAGCGACCCGCGGTTCGTGAACGCGAGCCACGTGCCGCGATCGGAGAGGACATAGGCATCCATCGCTGAGGCCGTGTTGAGCGCCGCGCCCATGCCCGAGCCGGTTTCGCGGTACCAGGGTCCCTTGCTCGCGCCGAGGTCCACGCCCGCATCCGCCCACAGGCGCAATTCGGCGGCATGCGTGCCGCTGCGGTCGCCACGCGACACAAACGGAGCCTGTGCGGACTGGATCCGCTTCAGCGCCGCCGCGACGTCCTTGCTGCCGGCTACCTTGGCAGGGTCGGCCTGCGGGCCGACCAGCACGAAATCGTTGTACATGACGTCCTGCCGGGCGATGCCGAAACCTTCCGCGACGAACTTCTCCTCGGCGGCCTTGTCGTGCACGAACACGACGTCCGCATCTCCGCGTCGTGCCACGTCCAGCGCCTGGCCCGTCCCGAGCGCGACGACTCGGACCGCGATGCCTGTCTTCGCCAGGAATATCGGCAGCAGATGGCCGAACAGGCCCGAGTTCTCGGTCGAGGTCGTCGAGGCCACCGTGATGTAGCGTTCGGGAGCCGGATCCGCTGAGGAAACGCCCGCCAGCACGGCCAAGGCGGCCAGCGCGGCAAACGCGACGGTCCAACGACGCAGCGCAACTACCATGGGAGTTCACCTTTGATGAAAGCAGTCGCCTCCGGCGAGGCGGGAGCACGCAGGAAGCGATCCACCGGCGCGTGCTCGACGATACGGCCGCCGGCGAGGAACACGATCTCGTCACCCAGGCGATGGGCCTGACCGAGGTTGTGCGTGACCAGCACGATTTTGGTGCCGGCCACGTGCATGGCTTGGATCGCCGACTCGATCGCCTGGGTCGCGGACGGGTCGAGGTTCGCCGTCGGCTCATCGAGCAGCAGCAGTTCGGGCCGCAGCGCCCACGCGCGTGCAAGCGCCAGGCGTTGCTGCTCGCCGCCGGACAGCACCCGCGCCGGTTGCGCAGCGAAGTGCCGCAGCCCCACCCGCTCGAGGGCCTCCTCGGCGGTGCGCAATCGCTCGCGGCGCGGCACGCCCGCGAGCATCAGTCCGTAGGCGACGTTGGCCAGCGCCGAGCGGCGCAGCATCACCGGTCGCTGGAACACCATCGCATGGCGTCGCCGGCCGTCGACCGTTTCCGGCCCGTTGAACCGGACCTCCCCTGCGGTTGGCCGCAGCAGTCGGTGACACAGGCGCAGCAGCACGCTCTTCCCGGCGCCGTTCGGCCCGAGGATGACGGTGCGTGGTCCGCGGTCGAGCATGAGGTTGACCGAATCGAGCAGCCGCTTGCCACCCGCGTCGTAGGTGACGTTGGCCAGGCGTAACGGAAGCAGGGATGCAAGGCTGCCCATGCCGCGACCTATCCGTAGCGCCGCGCAGCGGCGTCCTTGAGCAGGAAGGCCACCGCATTCACGGCGACGACGATGCCGATCAGGATCGCGCCGAGGCCCAGCGCCAGCGGCAGGTCGCCCTTGCTGGTCTCGAGCGCGATCGCAGTCGTCATCACGCGTGTCACGCCATCGATGTTGCCGCCCACGATCATCACAGCCCCGACTTCCGCCGCGGCCCGGCCGAATCCCGCCAGTACGGTCGTGACGAGCGAGAAGCGGATGTCCCACAGCAACGTCGCGGCGGAGCGTGCCGGTCCGGCGCCGAGCGAGCGCAGCAGGTCGTGGTAGTCAGCCCAGGCATCCTCGGCGGCCTGGCGTGTCAGCGCGACGATGATCGGTAGTACGAGGAGGCTCTGCGCGATGACCATTGCCTGCGGGGTGAACAGCAGCCCGAGATCGCCGAGCGGCCCGGCCCGTGACAGCAGCAGGTACACCAACAGTCCAACGACGACGGGTGGCAGTCCCATCAGCGCATTCGTCACCACGATCAGGGTGCGCCGACCGGGAAAGCGGCTGACCGCCAGCGCGGCACCGAGCGGCAGACCGACGACGGACGCGATGAGCACCGCCGACAGGCTGACCTGCAGGCTCAGGACGACGATCTCCATCAGGCGTGGATCGGCGCTGACGACGAGATCCATCGCCGCACGGCCTGCGGCCCCGAAATCGCTCAATCGAATTGGCTCCCTGCGCGACGCGCGCTATATGCCACTGTCTGCATATAACGACACGGCGCGTTGACGTGTTGTGGCCTGATACTATTCGTTGGTGATCGCAATCAAAATATGTCGCGCGCCGCATAACTGGAGACGTAATGCGATTGACTCCGACGCTGCGCTGGTTCGCTGGAGCAACACAGCCGACTTCCATCGATCCGCGCATCTTCGAGCTGCTTGCGCACATTGCGAGCCAGGGGTCGCTACGCGCCGCCGCCGCCACAATTGCGATGCCCTATCGCTCGGCCTGGGGACTGCTGCAGGAAATGGAGGCGGTCTTCGGCGGACCACTGGTTCGACTCGAGCGCGGGCGCGGTGCGGCACTGACGACGGATGGAACCATGCTGCTGCGCGCCGACGAGGCAGCCACGAAAAGACTCGGGAAGGAGCTGGAAGCCTTGGCGGTGGACATCGGCCCGTCAGGGGCACGCGCCAGAGGCCCGGCTGCGCCGGTTTTGCACATCGCGGCCAGCCATGATCCGGCACTCGTCGCACTTCAGGATGCGATCCCGGCCGCTGCGGGCGTGAAGCTGCAAATAGAATTCTGCGGCAGCCGTGATGCCCTGGCCCGGTACCGGCGAGGCGAAGTGGACCTGGCAGGCTTCCATTTCGTTCCCGGTGTCGCCGCGAGCAGTCGGCCGTTTCTGAGCTTCCTGCGGCCATCCCGCGACCGGCTGGTGCGATTCGTCGACCGCGAGCAAGGCTTGATCCTGGCGCGCGCGCGACGACCACGGGTCAAGAGCCTCGGCGACGTCATCCGGCGGCGCCTGCGATTCGTGAACCGTCAGCCCGGGTCGGGGACGCGCCTGCTGATCGACGCGCAGTTGGCGCTCGAAGGTCTGCAGGCTGGCGAACTGCGTGGCTACGATAAAGAGGAGTTCACCCATGCCGCAGTCGCCGCGACGGTCGCCTCGGGCCGCGCGGATGTCGGCTTTGGCGTGGCGGCAGCCGCGGCCGAATACGACCTCGGCTTCGTGCCGGTGGCACGCGAGCACTACTACTTTGCCGTCCGCGAGGCCATGTTGCGCTCCGCGCCGATCGTCGCGCTGCGTCACTCGCTCACGGGTCCGATATTCAAGGAGCTGGTCAGTCACATGACTGGCTACGATGCGACGCATTCGGGCGAACTGGAGCGCGTGGACGGCAGTCATCCTAGAAGCCCGATGACTTCAAACATGAGGAGCAAGGGGACGTGATGAACCTCGCTCTACGCAGCGTCGGATCCATGCTGGCACCGTTGCTCGCAATGTGCCTCTCGCACACGGCGACGGGTGCGGAACCCTCTCAGGCGCCACGACCGACCGGTTGCGGTGCGTATGAGTACGACATCTCCAAGGAGATGGCATTGCTCACGGTGCCGGGAACAGTGATCGAGGCCGCAGCGTCGATGAAGACGTCGGACGCAGCGCTTGAAAGCGGGCGCACCTATCGGGTCGCTCTCAAGGGGCAGGGACAGGTTCAGCTCGCCGTAGAGCCGCGCCGACACGTGCTGGAGGAAGGCGCGTATGCTGGAATGGTCTCGTTCAAGGTGCCTGCGGATGGCACCTGGCGCGTCTCGCTGAGCAAAGAGACCTGGGCCGAGGTGGTCGCCCCGGACGGTTCCGCGGTCAAATCGAGCCGCTTCCAGGGACGCGAAGGTTGCCCGGCGATTCGCAAGTTCGTTGACTTCCCGCTGCTGGGCGGAGTGATATACGTACTACAACTCAGCGGCGGAACGGACGCAGAGATGAACGTCGTGATCACCGGACCGGTGACCGCGGGCCCGTGATGCGTCGATGTGCCGCACTGGTCATGGGGATCGGTGCGACAGCGCTCGCAGCAGTCGCGGCCGCGTCGGATGCCGGCATCGAGGAGCTACTGCGCTCTGCGAGCGGAGGTGCATTAACCGTAACGAGCGTCGGACGTGACCAGCTGCTGGCAGTCCCCGATGGTCTGACGGCGGAGCAACGTGCTGCTCGCCGACGGGGTGAAGCGTTTTTCAACACGCCCTTCGTGCCCGCGCCCGCTGCCGCGACGCTGCGAGACGGATTGGGTCCGCTCTTCAACAGCGCTTCCTGCGAGAGTTGCCACAACAATCTCGGCCGCGGACAACCGCCCTCCGCCGGCGGCCTGCCGTCGACGAGCGTCGTCGTCCAGTTCAGCTGGCGCGACGAAGCCGGACGCTGGCGCCCACATCCCACCTACGGCTCCAACCTGAATCCTCTCGCGATCGATGGTGTAGCCGCAGAAGGACAACTGCACGTCGAATACGAAACGGTCCAGGGTCGTTATGCCGACGGCACCGAGTGGACGATCCGCAGACCGCGCCACACCATCGTCGATCTGGCCTATGGACCGCTGGACGGCAACACGAGGTTTTCGCCGCGCATGACGCCGCCGGTGATCGGCATGGGGTTGCTCGAGGCCGTGCCCGACGCGAGCATCCTGGCGCTGGCCGACCCGGAGGATCAGGACGGCGACGGCATCTCCGGCCGCCCGAACTGGATCGTCGGCGCAGACGGCCGCACTCGCCTCGGCCGATTCGGGTGGAAAGCGAACCAGCCTGACGTCCGTGCGCAGACGGTCGCAGCCTTCAACGCAGAACAAGGCATCACCAGTCCCGACCTTCCCACATCGAGCTGCACGACCGTGCAGACGGCCTGCCTGTCCAAACCGAACGGTGGCACACCGGAGATCGGGGAGCAGGACCTGCAGACCCTGCTGTTGTTCATGCAGACTGCGCCTGTGCCTGCCCGTCGCGACCTGGCCCTGCCGACGGTTCGACGCGGCGCGACGGTGTTCCTCCAGGCCAGGTGTGCTGCGTGCCACGTTCCGACATTGACCACCGCCGACGCACCGCTGAGTGTGCTCGCGGACCAGCAGATCCATGCCTTCACGGATCTGCTGCTGCACGACATGGGCCCGGGGCTCGCGGACGGCCGTCCGGATCACGAGGCCTCAGGCATCGAGTGGCGCACCCCGCCGCTGTGGGGCGTTGGTCGTGCGGCGGAGATCGGTACACAGCCCGCCTACCTGCACGACGGTCGCGCCCGATCGCTGGCCGAAGCCGTACTCTGGCACGGCGGCGAGGCCGAGCGGTCACGTCAGGCATTCATTGCCTTGAGCTCGGCTGACCGAGAAGCGTTGCTGACCTTCCTGAACTCGCTCTAGAACGCCGGCGCCAAGAGTTATCGAGGCGACCAATCCAAATTCCCGGCACGGACGGGGATGTGAACGGCCGCTTTCGAGCGTCAGCGCCTACTTCCGCAAGTGGCCGAACCCGGAAGGCGGCGAACGTCTGCTTTTTACCCGAATGCGCAGGACCGGCCAACACGATTCGGTGACAGAGCGAAAAAGAAAGGCCGGCATCGCCGGCCTGCTTCGCTCTTCACCAACCGCCAACCGCTCTCCTCCTCCCTACTCCCTGCTCATTACCCCCTTTCCTCGGGCCTCATGTGCGGGAACAGCAGCACATCCCGGATCGAGGGCGAGTTCGTGAACAGCATCACCAGCCGGTCGACGCCGATGCCGAGGCCCGCGGTCGGCGGCAGGCCGTACTCGAGCGAGCGCACGTAGTCGGCGTCGTAGAACATCGCCTCCTCGTCGCCCGCGGTCTTGCGCTCGACCTGCTCGCGGAAGCGCGCGGCCTGGTCGTCGGCATCGTTCAGCTCCGAGAAGCCATTGGCCAGCTCCCGCCCCCCGATGAAGAACTCGAAGCGGTCGGTGATGAACGGGTCCGCGTCGTTGCGACGCGCGAGCGGCGACACTTCGGCCGGGTAGGCGTAGACGAAGGTTGGCTGGTCCAGCGTGTGCTCGCCCGTCTTCTCGAAGATCTCGATCTGCAGCTTGCCCGCGCCGTCCGCCGGCGACGGCTCGATTCCGAGCCGCGCGCAGACTTCGCGCAGGTAGGCCACGTCCCGCAGGCGCGCACGGTCGATGCCGGGATTGTGCTCGACGACGAGATCCTCGACGGTGACGCGGCGGAATGGCTGGCCGAGCTCGTAGGTCCTGCCCTGGTACTCGAT
The DNA here is from genome assembly GCA_963778185.1 of uncultured Gammaproteobacteria bacterium. GTDB lineage: Bacteria > Pseudomonadota > Gammaproteobacteria > Steroidobacterales > Steroidobacteraceae > RPQJ01. Next base: position 14,261 of record CAVZTF010000002.1, read on the forward strand.
GCTGCGCGTGCCGAGCAGCGTGTCGGCGAGGCCCTGGAAGACGTGCTCGACGAGGTCCATGAAGTCGCGGTAGTCCGCGTAGGCCTGGTAGAGCTCGAGCATGGTGAACTCGGGGTTGTGCTGCGTGGACAGCCCCTCGTTGCGGAAATTGCGGTTCAGCTCGTAGACGCGTTCGAAGCCTCCCACCACCAGCCGCTTGAGGTAGAGCTCCGGCGCGATGCGCAGGTACATGTCGACGTCGAGTGCGTTGTGGTGCGTGACGAAGGGTCGCGCCACCGCACCCCCCGGGATCACCTGCATCATCGGCGTCTCGACTTCCATGAAGTCGAGCGCGTCGAGGTAGCTGCGCAGGTACTGCACGATGCGGCTGCGGGTGCGGAAGACCTGCCGGCTGTCGTCGTTGACGATCAGGTCGACGTAACGCTGGCGGTATCGCTGCTCGACATCGGCGAGGCCGTGCCACTTGTCCGGCAGCGGCCGCAGCGACTTGACCAGCAGCCGCAGTGTGTCCACCCGCACCGACAGCTCGCCGGTCTTCGTCTTGAACAGCACGCCCTCGGCGCCCGCGATGTCGCCGACGTCCCAGCCCTTGAACTCCTCGTAGGTCGCGCCCAGCGCGTCCTGCTGCAGGAACAGCTGGATCAGCCCGCTGCGGTCCTTGAGCTTGGCGAAACTCGCCTTGCCCATCACGCGCTTGAACATCATGCGGCCCGCGACCGTCACCCGCACTTCATGCGCGTCGAACCACTCCGGCGCGTGCCCGCCGTAGGACAGGTGCAGGTCCTCGGCCGTGGCATTGCGCCTGAAGTCGTTCGGGAACGCATTGCCGCGCTCGCGCAGTCGCTCGAGCTTCGCGCGCCGCTCCGCGATCAGGTGGTTCTCAGTGGTGTCGGGTGTGGTGTCGGTCATGGGGGAAAGGCTGTGGGCTGTGGGGCGGAAGGCTGAGGCTGGAGGCTGTGGGCTGTGGGCTGTGGGCTGGAGGCTGGAGGTGGGAGGGACTCTCTTTCGCCATCGGCCCACAGCCTACAGCCCACCGCCTGCAGCCTAAAGCCCCTGTTTCAGGCTCGCTTCCAGGAACTCCTGCAGGTCTCCATCCAGCACCGCGGTGGTATTGCCGATCTCCACGCCCGTGCGCAGGTCCTTGATGCGCGACTGGTCGAGCACGTAGGAGCGGATCTGGTTGCCCCAGCTCACGTCCGATTTCGCATCCTCGAGCACCTTGGCCGCGGCGTTGCGCTTGTTGACCTCGAGTTCGTAGAGCTTGGCCTTCAGCATCTTCATCGCGGTGGAACGGTTCTTGTGCTGGCTGCGCTCGCTCTGGCAGGCCACCACGATCCCGGACGGCAGGTGGCGGATGCGCACCGCCGACTCGGTCTTGTTGACGTGCTGGCCGCCGGCACCGCTCGAGCGGTACACGTCCATCTCGAGGTCGGCCGGGTTGATCTCGATGTTGATGTCGTCGTCCACCTCCGGCGAGACGAACACCGAGGCGAACGAGGTGTGGCGGCGTGCGTTCGAGTCGAACGGCGACTTGCGTACCAGGCGGTGCACGCCGGTCTCGGTGCGCAGCCAGCCATAGGCGTACTCGCCTTCGAAACGGATCGAGCAGCTCTTGATGCCCGCCACCTCGCCTGCGCTCAAGTCCGTGACCTCGGTCTTGAAACCCTGCTGGTCGGCCCAGCGCAGGTACATGCGCATCAGCATCTGCGCCCAGTCCTGGGCTTCGGTGCCGCCGGCGCCGGCCTGGATATCCAGGAAGCAGTGGTGCGAGTCCATCTCGCCCGGGAACATGCGCTGGAACTCGAGGCGCGCGACCTCGCCCTCGATGCGGCCCACGTCCCTCTGCACCGCGTCGACGGTGCCCGCGTCGGCCTCGGCTTCGGCGAGTTCGAGGAGCTCGCCGGCCTCGCTGAGCCCGGCCGTCAGCTTGTCGAGCGTGCCGACGACCGCTTCGAGCCTGGTGCGCTCCCGGCCGAGTTCCTGGGCACGCTCGGGCTTGCTCCAGACCGTGGGGTCCTCCAGTTCGCGCAATACTTCCGTGAGTCGCTCGCTGCGGCCCGCGTAGTCAAAGATACCCCCTGAGCGACTGGGTGCGCTGCGCGAGGTCTTCGAGGCTGCGGCGGATCGGATTCGTTTCCATGCTGGGACTTGCGGGTTCGGGGCGAGCCCGGCAGTTTATCACGAGGGCGTCAGGGCGCCGGAACCAGCCATTCGGACACGAGCTGGAGGCGGCGCCCGCCGCCGTATTCGTCGAGCTCGGTGCGGTAAACCAACTCGACCGCGTCCTGGGCGCGGATCGGCGGCGCCCTGGAGTCGTCGAGGTAGCGGAAGGCAATGGCGTCGGCGATCTCGCCGGAGGCTGCCTTGAGGCGCAGCTTCAGATGGCGGTCGCCCACGACGCGCGTCGAAACGACGCCGAAGGTCCCGTCGAACGAAGGTTCCGGGAACCCCGAGCCCCAGGGGCCGCCGTCGCGGATCGCGAGCGCCGTCTCGACGTTCATCTCGCCCGGCTCGAGCGCACCGTCCGTGTGCAGGTCGCCGGACAGCGTATCGGCATCGATGCAGCGCCCGACCTCGGCCGCGAAGGCTTGCTGGAACTCCCCGAGTCGCTCCTCGCGCAGCGTCATGCCCGCCGCCATGGCGTGGCCGCCGAACTTCTCGAGCAGTCCCGGGTGGCGGGTGGCCACGGCGTCGAGCACGTCGCGGACGTGCAGGCCCGGCACCGAACGCGCCGAGCCCTTGACCCACCCCGCCTCGCCCGGCGCGAACGCGATCACGGGGCGGTGCAGCCGCTCCTTGACCCGCGAGGCCACGAGGCCGATGACGCCCTGGTGCCAGCCTGCGTCGAAGAGGCAAAGCCCGGGCGGCAGCGCGCCCTCGAGCGAGCCGACGAGCGCGTCGACCTGTCCGAGTGCTTCTTCCTGCATGCGCGTCTCGAGCACGCGCCGGTCGGCGTTGAGCTGCGACAGTTGTCCGGCGAGCGCGCGTGCTTCCTCGAGGTCCGTGCTGAGCAGGCAGTCGATGCCCAGGGTCATGTCGTCGAGTCGCCCTGCGGCGTTCAGGCGCGGGCCCGCCTGGAAGCCCAGGTCCTGCGCAATGATCCCCTCGAGCCGGCGGCCGGCGATCTCGAGCAGGGCGCGGATTCCCGGGACGCAGCGGCCGGCGCGGATGCGCCGCAGGCCCTGGGCCACGAGGATGCGGTTGTTCGCATCGAGCGGCACCACGTCGGCCACCGTGCCGAGCGCCACCAGGTCGAGCAGGTCCGCGGGATTGACATCGGCGCCCGCCGGCACGAGGCCCGCCTCGCGCATGCGTCGCGTCAAGGCGGCCATCACGTAGAACGCGACGCCGACGCCGGCGAGGGCCTTGGAGGCGAACGACTCGCCCGCCAGGTTCGGGTTCACGATCGCCTCCGCCGCCGGCAATTCCGCGCCCGGCAGGTGGTGATCGGTGACGAGCACCGCGATACCGCTGCGCCGCGCCTCCGCCACCCCTTCGAGCGAGGCCACGCCGTTGTCGACGGTCACGATCAGGCTGGGTGCGAGACCGGCCGCCACACGGACGATCTCGGGCGTGAGCCCGTAGCCGAACTTGAAGCGGTCGGGCACCAGGAAGCCGGGGTCGGCGAAGCCGAGCCGCGCCAGCTGCCGCACGACCACCGCCGTGCTGGTGGCACCGTCGGCATCGAAGTCGCCGATGACCAGCACCCGGCCTCGCTTGCGATGGCAGTCGAGAAGCAGGTCCACCGCCGGCTCGACGCCACCGAGCGTGCTCACCGGCAGCAAGCGGTCGAGGCTGTGGTCGAGGTCGACGGCGCCGCTGATGCCGCGCGCTCCATAGGCCCGGCGCAACACCGGGTGCAATGACTGCGACAGTCCGGCAAGGCCGTCCTCGCCGATCGCCCGGCGCAGGATGCGCCGGCGCGTCACGCCAGCACCTCGGCGAGCGGCCGCGCGCGTTTCCAGAATGCCGCGCGCGCGCGGCGGGCAACCGTGAACGCAGACTCTCCCGCCAGCAGGTCGATGCCATCGACCCGGCCGTCCTGCAGCGCCGAGCGTGCAGGCACGAAGCACAGGGACTCGGAGTGCGCGAGGCATTCATCCGCGCTGGCCGCGGGGGTGGACGACCAGCCGAGCAGTCCCGTGCGTCCGGCGTCGACGCCGCGGCCAAACTCCGCCAGTGGTCGCGCGGCGGCACCGTGCGCTCGCCAGATCCCTTCGAGCCAGGAATCGTCCGTGTACAGCTCCGGCAGCGGCGTGGTGTCCGGCGGGGATGCCACACCGAAGCCCCACAGCCAGAGCGAATTGACGGCCGGGTCGCCGCGCCGCTCGCGCAACTCGTTGACGGGATGTTCGTGCAGCAGCATCTGCAGCTCGTTCATCAGGCTCCTCACGCGCACGCCATCGGGACCGCCGGGCATCAGCTCACGCAGGTTGCGGCCTGCGGCCAGCTCCGGCTCGACCGCCGTGCACGCGACGGACTGCGCGCACTCGAGCAACCAGTCGCCCTTGCGGGACGGATGAAAACGCATTCCCGTGCCCGCCAGGTGCCGGTTGACGTCGGCGAGCAGCGCCGCGCCCTCCTCCTCGTCCAGCTCCAGCCACGCGGGCGACAGTTGCAGGTGATCGAGGCCGGTGAGCAGGTGGACTGGCCGCGCACATGCCCAGGTGCCGCCGGGCAGCGACCCGCTCTGCGCGGCGTGTGCACAGGGGCCGGCCGGCAGACGCTGCAGCAGGTCCCCGTCAAGTCCGCTTCCTGCAATCAGCCATTGCCTCCAGTCCGCGCCCGGCCCGGCCAGCCGCTTCGCGCGCGCAAGCAGCCACTCCGCGGCCGGCAGCCGCGAAGACCCGCCAGGCCGGGACCGTGCGGCCGCCGCGAGCCAGGGCATCGCGAGCCGCAGGCGAGCGCCGCCGATGACCGAGGTACCCTGCATGAAGTATGGTATCCGCATGAAGTTCAATCTCGACCAGCCCTCGACCACGCACGTCGTACGGGCCTACGGGCCCGGCCTGCTGCGCATCGGCGAGCGGTCATACGACTCGAGCCTGATCCTCACCGCGACCACGCTCATCGAACGCTGGCGGCCGAGAAGCATGGACGAGCTCGAGCCCGCGGACCTCGAGCCCGTGCTCGCCCTGCGGCCGGAGGTACTGCTGCTGGGCTCGGGGCTGCGCCAGCAATTCCCCGCGCGCTCCCTCTTCGCCGCGCTGTACGAGTCGCGCGTCGGCTTCGAGGTCATGGATACCGGCGCCGCCTGCCGCACGTACAACGTCCTCGTGGCCGAAGGCCGCAACGCGGTCGCCGCGCTGATCGTCGAGCCCGCCTAGCTCAGGCCCTGCAACAGCGGCACGAAGGTGACGGGCCCGAGCACCTCGCGCTCGAAGGTTTCGCCGCGCCGCGTGACGCGCATCAGCTTCTGCTCGCGGTCCGGGCCCACGGGCATGATGAGCCGCCCGCCATTGCCGAGTTGCTCGAGCAGCGCCGCCGGGATTGCCATCGCCGCGGCCGCGACGATGATGCCGTCGTAAGGCGCATACGGGGGCCAGCCCTCGAAGCCGTCGCCGTGGCGCATGTAGACGTTGCTGATGCGCAGGTCGCGCAGCACGCGTCGCGCACGCTGCTGCAGCGCCGCGATGCGCTCGACGCTGTAGAGATTCACGACCATCGGGGCGAGTACCGCCGTCTGGTAGCCGCAGCCCGTGCCGACCTCGAGCACCTTGCGCGGCGCGCCGCCCTCGAACAGCGCTTCCGTCATGCGCGCGACGATGTACGGCTGCGAGATGGTCTGGCCGTGCCCGATGGGCAGGGCGGTGTCCTCGTAGGCGCGGCTCGCGAGCGCCTCGTCCACGAAGACGTGGCGCGGCACGGCTCGGATGCGCTCGAGCACCTCGGGGTTGGCGATGCCCTGCTCGCGCAGGCGCGCGATCAGGCGATCGCGGGTCCGCGCCGAGGTCATGCCGATGCCGGTCATCCGCGAGTTGCTCACGCCGCGCCTCGCACTCAGGGCGCTCGCCCGGCCAGCCAGTCGCGGATGTCGGCCAGCGCCGAGTGGCGCGTCAGGTCGACCTGCAGCGGCGTGACGGAAACGTACCCGGCGGCGATAGCGGCGAAGTCCGTGCCCTCCCCCGCGTCCGCACCCTCGCCGGCCGGACCCACCCAGTAGACCGGGCGGCCGCGCGGATCGGCCGTGCGGACCACCGACTCCGAGCGGTGACGGTGCCCGAGGCGCGTGGCCATGAAGCCCGCGAGCTGCTCGTACGGAAGGTCGGGCACGTTCACGTTCAGGATCATGGACCTGTGCAGCGGCGAGCGCATCAGGCGCATCACGAGCTCGCTCGCCACGCGCGCCGCAGTGCCGAAGTGACGGCCGTCGCGCAGCACGAGCGACACGGCCATGGTGGGCAAGCCGAGGAAACGACCCTCGATTGCGGCAGCGACGGTGCCGGAATAGAGCACGTCGTCGCCGAGGTTCGCGCCGTCGTTGATGCCCGAGACCACCATGTCGGTCTCGAAGTCGAACAGCCCGGAGATCGCGAGGTGCACGCAGTCGGTCGGCGTGCCGTTGACGTAATACATCCGCTCGCCGTACTGGAACACCCGCAGCGGCACGTCGAGCGTGAGCGAGTTGCTCGCGCCGCTTCGATTGCGGTCCGGCGCGACCACGGTGAGCTCCGCCAGCGGGCGCAGCGCATCCGCGAGGCGCTGCAGACCCTCGGCACGGTAGCCGTCGTCGTTGCTGACCAGGATTCTCAAGGGGGAAACCGAGCAGGAATTGCCCGCACTATACTTCATGGCATGTCCGAAGACGACGAACAGGCGTTCCGCGAGGCCGTGCAGGACGTGCGGCCCCTGCCGCCGCGCGAGCGCGGCCCCGCCGCGCCTCGGCCGCGGCCGGTCGCACGGTTCACCCGCGCCGAGCAACTCGAGGTGCTGCGCGAGAGCCTGTTGCCTCCTGCGGACCCCGCGATCCTCGACACCGGCGAGGAACTGTCATTCCGCCGCCCGTGGATCCGCGAGGACATACTGCGGCGGCTGCGCAGGGGCCAATACGCCGTGGAAGCGGAGATCGACCTGCACGGCCTCGGCCGCCACGCGGCCCACGAGGCACTGCGCGAGTTCATCGGGGAGGCGGCCGCCCGCGGCCAGCGCTGCGTACGCGTGATCCATGGCAAGGGTCGCGGATCGGGCCCTCGCGGACCGGTGCTCAAGCACGTCGTGAACCACTGGCTGCGGCGCATGGACGCCGTGGTCGCGTTCGCATCCGCGCGCCCCGTGGACGGCGGCACGGGCGCCGCCTGCGTCCTGCTGTCGGCAACGCGCCGCTAGCTAGTCCTCCCCCGACTCCGTGGCATCCCACGCGTCCTGCAGCACCTCGTGCAGCACCGCCGTGGCGAAGGTGCCCCGCGGCAACTCGAACGCGAGCGTGAGGCCGTCGCCCTCGAGCTTCCACTCGAGCGCCCGCACCGCAAGTCGCAGGCTGCGCCGCTCCTGCTCGAGGCCCTCGGTCTCGAGCAGGATGCGCATGGCCGGCTCCGCGGCCATTGCACGCTCCTCAACGCCACGCGCCTCTCCCGAGGTCGGCGCATTGCCCCGGCCCCACAGGGGACCGGTCGGGTGGATGTCCATGCGCTCGCAGCGTTCGACCAGGGCCGTGTCCACCTCGCTGGCGAGGAAGAAGCTGCGGCGGCCGTCCAGCATGACGGCCTCGCCCGGCAGCAGGCGGTTCCAGTCGCCACGCCGCACGCGCTCGGCAAGCGCGAGGTTGAAGAGCGCGCTGCGCGCGGCCGACAGCACGAAGCTGCGCTGCGGCCGCTCGCGCGGCGCGGCGCCGCCGGCGGCCCAATCACGCGCGCGCGCGAGGTTCGCCAGCCCCCGGCCGAAGCGCTGGGGGCCGAAATAATTGGGCACGCCCGTCGCCGCGACGAGTCGCAGGCGTGACGCCACCGCGTTCTCGTCTCCAGTAACGTCGCGCACGCGAATCACGAAACGGTTGCCACGATGGGAACCCGGCCGCAGCTTGCGCCCATGCCGCGCGGCTGCCAGCACGCCAAAGCCCTCGCCGGACCACGCGAGGCACGGCTCCACCGGTGCCATGGCGGGCCAGGGCAGCGAGAACGATTGCCGCGTGACCGCGTGCCGGTCCTTGTGGCCGCTGTAACCCACGTCGCGTTGCTGGGCGCCGGCGAGGCGCGCGAGCTGCGCAGCGACCCAGCCCGTGTTCGCCCCACGCTTTTCCACGAGCAGCAGCAGGTGCCCGCCCGCCCCGTCCGGCTCGAAGCCGAGCACTTCCTCGACCCGGAAGTCCTCGGGCTCGACGCGGATGCGCCCGCTTGCCGGCGGGGGTCCGAGTGCAGTCGGCAGGTCCACGCGGTCAGTGACCGTGCATGAGCGCGTGCAGATGGCTGTCGGCGTGGGCGAGCATGACCACCGCGTGGCACGCGAGGCCTTCCCTGCGCCCGATCGCGCCGAGCCCCTCGCAGGTTGTCGCCTTCACGTTGACGCGATCGACGGTGGTCTGCAGGTCCGCCGCGATCAGTTCGCGCATCTGCGCGCGATGCGCCCCGAGGCGGGGTGCCTCGGCGAGCACCGTCAGGTCCGCGTTCACGACGCGCCAATGGTGCTGGTGCAGCAGCCTGGCGCAGTGGCGCAGGAACTCGCGGCTGTCCGCGCCTTTCCAGCGCGGGTCGGTGTCCGGGAAGTGCTGGCCGATGTCCCCGAGTCCCATCGCGCCGAGCAGCGCGTCGCACAGCGCATGCACGAGCACGTCGCCGTCGGAATGAGCCACCAGGCCCTGGTCGTGCGCGATCCGCACGCCGCCGAGCGTCACGTGGTCGCCAGGCCCGAACGCGTGCACGTCGTAACCGAATCCCACCCTCATCCTCGCTCCCTCGCGCGGAGGATCGCCGCCGCCAGTGCGCCGTCCTCCGGGTTCGTTATCTTCAGGTTGTCGCTGTGGCCACGCACCAGCAGCGGCCGCAGACCGAGCGCCTCGACGGCCGACGCCTCGTCCGTCACCGCGCGTTCCCGGTCGATGCACATGTTCAACGCGCGCTTGAGCAGTCCGTAGCGGAACACCTGCGGCGTCAGCGCCCGCCAGAGCCCGTCCCGCTCCACAGTGCCACGGCTCCGGCCGTCGCTGCCATCCCGCTTGAGCGTATCGCTCACCGGGATCGCCAGCAGCCCGCCGACCGGATCGTCGCGGGTCGCCTCGAGCAGCGCGCGCAGGTCTTCGCTGCGCAGGCATGGCCGTGCCGCATCGTGGACGATGACCCAGTCGGCATCTCTCGCGCGCGGCGCCAGGGCCACCAATGCGCTCGCCACCGAGAGTTCGCGCCGGTCGCCGCCCACGCAGGTCGAAACGCGGGGATCGACCGCCTCCGGGATCCTGCGCCAGCGCCGGTCGCCCGCCGCGAGCGCGACGATCACGCCGTCGATCGCGCGCTCGGCGAGCAGCGCGCCCACCGACCAGGAGAGCACGGATCGACCCAGCAGTTGAGCGTACTGCTTGGGCGCCGTGGCGCCGAAACGCTCGCCGCGGCCCGCCGCGGGCACGACGGCCCAGCGGCGCGCCGCAATCGTCATTGCGAGTCGGCCTGCGCCGTCCGCCGCTCTTCCGCCGATGCAGGCGCTGGCGCGGGCGGCACCACCTGGAAGAACGTCTCGTTGGCGCCGACCATGCCGAGGTCGGTGCGTGCCCGCTCCTCGATCGCCGTACGTCCTTCCTTGAGGTCGCGCACCTCGGCCGCCAGGGTCTTGTTGCGCTCGCCGAGTCGCTCGTTCTCGTCCTGCTGCGCGTCGATGGCTTTCTCGGTGCGCCACACGTCACGCATGCCGTTCGGCGAGACCCACAGCCGGTACTGAAGCGCCAGGAGCGCCACGAGCAGCAGGCCCGCGACGATGCGGATCGTCATGCCGGGCCCGCCGGCGGCGGCACCGGGAAAGCCTCGCGCCCGGCGTAGCTCGCGTCGCGGCCGAGCTCGGCCTCGATTCGCAGCAGCTGGTTGTACTTCGCCATGCGGTCCGAGCGGCACAGCGAGCCGGTCTTGATCTGGGTCGCCGCCGTGGCGACGGCGATGTCGGCAATCGTACTGTCCTCGGTCTCCCCGGAGCGGTGCGACACGACCGCGCTGTAGCCCGCCCCGGTCGCCATGTCGATCGCGGCGAGCGTTTCGGTGAGCGTGCCGATCTGGTTCGGCTTGATGAGGATCGAGTTGGCGATGCCCCGGTCGATCGCCTCGCGCAGGATCTTCGTGTTGGTCACGAACACGTCGTCACCCACCAGCTGGATCTTCCTGCCCATGCGCTGCGTGTGCAGCGCCCAGCCTTCCCAATCGCCCTCGGCCATGCCGTCCTCGACCGTGACGATCGGGTAGCGGCCCACCAGCCCGTCAAGGTAGTCGACGAACTGCGCGGAGGTGAACTTGCGGCCCTCGGACTCGAGGTTGTAGATGCCGTCCTGGAAGAACTCGGAGCTCGCGACGTCGAGCCCGAGGTATATGTCGCGCCCGGCCTTGTAGCCCGCGCGCTCGACCGCCTCGAGGATGGTTTCGAGCGCAGCCTCGTTGGACGGCAGGTTCGGCGCGAAGCCGCCCTCGTCACCGACGGCCGTCGCCAGTCCGCGCTCGTGCAGCACCTTTTTCAGCGTGTGGAAGATCTCCGCGCCATAACGCAGTGCCTCGGCGAAGTTCGGTGCGCCGACCGGCAGCACCATGAATTCCTGGATGTCCACGCTGTTGTCGGCGTGCGCGCCACCGTTGATGATGTTCATCATCGGCACCGGCATCACCTTGGGGCCCGGCCCGCCGAGCCGGCGGTAGAGCCCGTGCCCGTCGAGCCTGGCCGCGGCATGCCCCGCCGCGAGCGACACGGCGAGGATCGCGTTCGCACCGAGGCGGCCCTTGTTGTCGGTTCCGTCGAGCGCAATCATCCGCCGATCGAGGCCCGCCTGGTCGCGCACGTCGTGGCCGAGGACGGCGCTCCTGATCTCGCCGTTCGCGTTCGCGACCGCCTTGAGCACGCCCTTGCCGAGATAACGACCCTTGTCGCCGTCGCGAAGCTCCACCGCCTCGCGCGTGCCGGTGGAGGCGCCGGAGGGCACCGCTGCGCGGCCCACTACGCCTCCGTCGACATACACGTCCGCTTCCACGGTGGGATTGCCACGCGAATCCACGATCTCGCGGGCCTTGATGTCGACGATCCGGGTCATGGGTTCGATTCCTCGTAGGGCCGCGACTTGACCGCGGCGTCGATTTCCTTCATCACCTCGAGCAGCGACCGCATGCGGGCCAGCGGCCATGCATTGGGACCGTCCGACAGCGCCTTCGCGGGCTCGGGGTGGGTCTCCATGAACACGCCGGACACCCCCGCGGCGATCGCCGCGCGTGCGAGCACCGGCACGAACTCGCGCTGGCCGCCCGAGGCGCTGCCCTGCCCGCCCGGCAGCTGCACCGAGTGCGTCGCGTCGAACACCACGGGACAGCCTGTCTCGCGCATCACGGCGAGGCCCCGCATGTCGGTCACCAGGTTGTTGTAGCCGAAGCTGAAGCCACGCTCGCAGACCATGATCTGCTCATTGCCCGTGGAGCGCGCCTTCTCGACCACGTTGCGCATTTCCCACGGCGAGAGGAACTGGCCCTTCTTGATGTTGACCGGCTTGCCCTGCGAGGCAGCGGACAGGATGAAGTTGGTCTGGCGGCAGAGGAACGCGGGCGTCTGCAGCACGTCGACCACCGCGGCCACCTCGGCCATGGGCGTGTCCTCGTGCACGTCGGTCAGTACCGGCACGCCGACCTGCCGGCGCACCTGAGCGAGGATCCTCAGGCCCTGCTCGAGTCCCGGGCCGCGGAAGCTCGCCTTGGAGGAGCGGTTGGCCTTGTCGAAGGACGCCTTGAAGACGTACGGAATGCCGAGCTCGCGCGTGATCTCCTTCATGCGCCCGGCCACGTCGATGACCAGCGCCTCGCTCTCGATGACGCACGGCCCCGCGATCAGGAAGAACGGCCGCGCGGGCCCGACCTCGAATCCGCAGAGCTTCATGCGCCTGCCGCAACCGGCAGCTCGGCCGCGCGGTGGTCACGCGCTGCGCGGATGAAGCCCGTGAAGAGCGGATGACCGTCGCGCGGCGTGGAGCGGAACTCGGGGTGGTACTGGCTCGCGACGAAGAACGGGTGCTGTGGCAGCTCCACGATCTCGACCAGGCCGTCGCGCGAGAACCCTGAGAAGCGCAGCCCGGCGTTCATCAGCCTCTGCAGGTAGGTGTTGTTGAACTCGTAGCGGTGGCGGTGACGCTCGCGGATCACGTCCGCGCCATAGATGGCGGCGGCCAGCGAGCCGTGTGACACGCGCACCTCCTGCGCGCCAAGGCGCATGGTGCCGCCGAGGTTCGACCGGTCGTCGCGCGCCTCGACCGTGCCCTTCTGGTCCTGCCACTCGGTGATGAGCGCGATGACCGGATGCGGGCTCGCGCGGTTGAACTCCGTGCTGTGGGCGCCCTCGAGGCCCGCGACGTTGCGCGCGAACTCGATGATGGCGAGCTGCATGCCGAGGCAGATGCCGAGGTAGGGCACGCCGTGCTCGCGGGCGTAGCGCACCGCCTGGATCTTGCCTTCGATGCCGCGCTCGCCGAACCCGCCGGGCACGAGGATCGCGTCCATGCCGCGCAGGCAGTCGGTGCCGTGCTTCTCGACGTCGGTCGCTTCGATGAAGTTGAGCTTCACGCGCGTGCGCGTGCGCAGGCCCGCGTGCATCAGCGCCTCGCAGAGCGAGATGTAGGCATCCTTGAGGTTGACGTACTTGCCGACGATTGCGATGTCCGCCGAGAGGTCGGGGCTCGCCTTTGCCGCCACGACCTGTTGCCACTCCTTGAGATCCGCCGGCGGCGCCGTAATGCCGAGTTTCTCGCAGACGATCGCGTCGAGCGATTGCTCGTGCAGCAGCAGCGGGATCCTGTAGATGTCGTCGGCATCCACCGCGGAGAACACCGCGCGCTCCTCGACGTTGGTGAACAGCGCGATCTTGCGCCGCTGCTCCGGCGGCAAGGGGTCCTTGCAGCGGCACAGCAGCACGTCCGGCTGGATGCCGATCGAGCGCAATTCCTTCACCGAGTGCTGCGTGGGCTTGGTCTTGATCTCGCCCGAGGTCGCGATGTAGGGGATCAGCGTCAGGTGCATGTAGAGCACGTTGTTGCGACCCATCTCGACGCCGAGCTGGCGGATGGCCTCGAGGAACGGCAGCGATTCGATGTCACCCACCGTGCCGCCGATCTCGACCATGCAGACGTCGGCGTCGCCGGCGCCCCGGCGGATGCAGTGCTTGATCTCGTCGGTGATGTGCGGGATCACCTGTACCGTGGCGCCGAGGTAATCGCCTCGCCGCTCCTTGGCGATCACATTCTCGTAGATCCGACCGGTGGTGAAGTTGCTGCTCCGCCCCGTGGTGGTGCGCACGAAGCGCTCGTAGTGGCCGAGGTCGAGGTCGGTCTCGGTGCCGTCGTCGGTGACGAAGACCTCGCCGTGCTGGAACGGGCTCATGGTGCCCGGGTCCACGTTGATGTACGGGTCGAGCTTGACGAGCGTCACCTTGAGGCCGCGCGCCTCGAGGACCGCCCCCAGGGACGCGGCCGCGATGCCCTTCCCCAGCGAGGAAACGACGCCGCCGGTCACGCAGATGAATTTGGTCATGGAAGCCACCGTCGCAGGAGAAGCACGACGGGAGAACAGTCTATCGTAACGGACCCATTCCGGCCACTTCGCCGCGCGCGAGTACCTCGGCTTGCGTGAGCGCGGGCCGCCCGGCCCAGGCGACCCGCCAGGACGGCTCGTCCGGGCCTGCCGAGTACACGCCGCCATACGCGATATCACCGATGGCGGCGATCTCTCCATCGATACGGACGAGCGGAATCTGCTCGCGTCGCCACGGCAGGATGCCTCGTTCCTGCAGCCATTTGCGCAGCGGGCGACGATGTGCGGCGGCCGACGACCGGAAGGTCTCGCCGCCCTGCCGCGTGCCTACCTGCAGGACGGCCGGGAGTCCCGCGCGCCTGAGTCCCGCGCCCACCGCCGGCACGAGCTCGAGCCGGCCCAGGTTGCCGAGTTCGAAGACCGTGCCGACGGACCAGTCGCCGGCCGGGACCGTAACGGCAACCTCGGCCCTCGTCGTCGCGTGGAGATGCTGCCGGTAGCGATGGACGCAGGCGCCAGGCCAGTCGCTGGTGGGAATGCGATCGTGCGCCGACTCGAGCATGTCGTGCCGGAGCGCCGCCAGGGTGCGCTCCGACGGCACGGGCAGCCCGCGGCCACGCAGCCACGCGCGCAGGACCAGGTTCTGGCGCGGCGGAGGCAGCGCTCCGAGCGCCGCGATCGACAGCGCCTCGCCACGCACGACTGCGGCAAGATCCGCCGCCGCCAGCGCGGACTCGATGGCGATCGCCTCCGCCGCCTGGCCCGCGACCCGGCCCACCGTGCGGGCGGCGGCCGGCCAGCGGCGCCGGATGGCCGGCAGGACCTCCTGCCGCAGGTAGTTGCGATCGAACCGCGTATCGCGATTGGACGGGTCCTCGAGCCACGCGAGCCCTTGCGCCCCGCCCCAGTCGAGCAGTTCGTCACGCGTGAAGCCGAGCAGCGGGCGCGCGTGCCAGCCGTCGGCGAACGCCGATACGCGCGCCATTCCCGCGACGGCGCGCAATCCGCCACCGCGCAGCCACTGCAGCAGGATGCCCTCGAGCTGGTCGTCCGCATGGTGCGCGGTGAGCAGGACCTCGCGCGCATTGAGTCCCGCCGCGAGGGCTGCGTAGCGCGCGCCCCGGGCCGCCGCCTCGGGACTCTCGCCCGGCTGGTGCCGGGCATCCACCGCCACCTGCGCGCACGGCACCCCGAGACTCGCCGCCAGTCGTCCGCAGGCGTCGGCCCAGTCCCCCGCGTCCGCGTGCAGGCCGTGGTTCACGTGGATCGCGCGCAGCGGCGGCAGGCTGCTCGTCCCACGCAGCCGTGCCAGCGCCGCGAGGAGCACCGTGGAGTCGAGCCCGCCGCTCAAGGCGACGCAGATTCCCGCGGGAGCCCGCTCGAGTGCGCCAAGGCACTGCTCGAGCACCCCGGACAACCGCAAGGGATCGAAGGCCACCTGCGGATCAGCCGGCGTTATACACGCCCTGTGCACGCAGCCGGGCGTAGCGCCGTTCCAGCAGTTCAGGCGCGGGCTGTGCTTCGACTTCACCGAGATGACGGAGCAACGCTTCCTTCAGCACGTCGGCCATCGAGTGCGGATCGCGGTGCGCGCCGCCGAGCGGCTCCTTCAGCACCTCGTCGACGAGGCCGAACTTGCTCAGGCGCTCGGCGGTGATGCCCATCGCCTCCGCCGCCAGTTCCTTCTTCTCGGCGCTCTTCCACAGGATCGACGCGCAGCCTTCGGGCGAGATCACGGAGTAGACGCTGTACTGCAGCATGATCAGACGGTCGCACACGCCGATGGCAAGTGCCCCGCCCGAACCGCCCTCGCCGATGACGACCGTGATCACCGGCACCTCGAGCGTCGACATCTCGAACAGGTTGCGGGCGATGGCCTCGCTCTGGTTGCGCTCCTCCGAGCCGATGCCCGGATAGGCGCCCGGCGTGTCGATGAGCGTCACCAGCGGCAGGTGGAAGCGCTCCGCCATCTTCATGAGCCTGAGCGCCTTGCGGTAGCCCTCGGGCTTCGGCATGCCGTAGTTGCGCCGCACCCGCTCCTTGGTGTCGCGCCCCTTCTGGTGGCCGATGAGCATGATCGCCTTGCCGCCGAGCCGCGCGAGCCCGCCCACGATGGCATGGTCGTCGGCGTGCATGCGGTCGCCGTGCAGCTCGTGGAACTCGTCGCAGATCGCCGTCGCGTAGTCGAGCGTGTACGGGCGCAGCGGATGCCGCGCGAGCTGCGCCACCTGCCAGGGCGTCAGGTTCGCGAAAATGCTGTTCGTCAGCGCCCGGCTCTTGGCCCTGAGGCGCGCAATCTCCTCGCCGATGTTCACCTCGGCATCGGACGAGACGAACCTGAGCTCGTCGATCCGCGCCTCGAGCTCGGCGATCGGCTGCTCGAAATCCAGGAAGCTTAGTGCCATGGGCGCCGAGGATGCCGCACGCCGGGCTTTTCGCGCAAATTCGTTTCGCCGTCGTTGGTATCGGCCGTGTGGGGCGGGTCCGGGCCTCGTTCGACGGGACGCCGTGGATCGGTCCCTGGACGCTCCGGGCGCGCCGTCCATGGCGCGCACGGCCCGTCAGACGAGACCCGGACCCACCCCACACCGCCGAATTTCGCGAACGCGTCGGCTTCGCGCCAGGCGCTTTGGCCTGCGGCACAGGAGCCACGCGAGTGTGAATCCAGCGTCGAGGCGCAGCTGGAACGCGATCGTGCGTCAGCGCGACCATGGGCACGGAGGGCGACGCTCCGCGTCGGGAGGCGTTCGGCCGGGCCGTGCGCGGCATGGACGCCGCGCCCGGAGCCTCCAGGGATGGATTCACGGCGTCCCGGCCGAACGCCTCCCGCCGCGGAGCGTCGCCCGACCGGTGGCAGTGAGAGACGGGCCAGTGAGCGAAATCAGCTTTCGAGCCGCGGCGCGTACACGAGCTCGACGCCCTCGCGCCCGACGATCTGCACGAGCCGCTCGACGAGGTCCCGCGTCGGACGCACCGTCCAGTCCTCGCCGAACTGCAGGTAGGCCGCGGCATCGTCGCATCGGTAGCGGACGGCGACCGAGCAGCGGCCGCCCCTGCTGGGGCGCAACGCGTGTTCGATCGCCGCGACGAGCTTGCGGGCGTCGCCGTTGCGACTCGCCTCGGGCCAGCTCAGCACCAGTCGCCGCGCGTACTGCTCGCGCGCCTGGTCAACGTCGAGGAAGCGTTTTGCGGTGAGCCGCCAGTCCTCGATGAAGTCGTCCCAGCGCAGCGCGCCGTCCACCACCAGGATCGCGTCCCTCGCGATCAGCGCGCGGAACTGCTGGTAGGTGTCCTCGAACATGGTCACCTCGAGGCGGCCGCTGCGATCGTCAAGCACCAGGTCCGTGCGGCCGCCGCGTTTGCGCACCTCGAGCACCAGCCCGGCGATCGTCACGTTGCGGCCCGGCCCGCGCCAGCCGCCCTCGTTCGATCCCACGGGCCGCGCACCCCCCACGTCGGCGATGCGGCCGCTGGTGATGGGCCGCAGCTCCTTCTCGTACTCGGTGATCGGGTGACCGGTGAGGTACAGTCCCAGCGTCTCTCTCTCGCCCGCGAGTCGCACGGCCTCGCTCCACTCGGGCAGGCACTCGCGCAGTTCCATCGGCTGCGCCGCAGCAGCCGCCGGCGACTGCGCGATGCCGAAAAGATCTTCCTGTCCCGCGGCCGCGGCGCGCGAGCTCTGGTCGGCCGCCTGCATCGCGCCCGGCAGCTGGTGCATCAGCGTCGCGCGGTTCCCGCCGAACGAGTCCATGGCGCCCGAACGCACCAGTGCCTCGAGGACGCGGCGGTTGACGCGGTTGAGGTCCAGGCGCCGGCAGAGGTCGCGGATGTCGCGGAAACGACCGCCCGCGGCGCGTTCGACCAGCATGTTCTCGACCGCCGCCTGCCCGACGCCCTTGATCGCGCCGAGGCCATAGCGGATCGCCTTCGGGCCAGACACCGTGAACATGTACCGCGACTCGTTGACGTCCGGCGGCTCGACCTCGAGCGCCATGCGATTGCACTCGTCGATGATGGTCACGACCTTGTCGGTCTTGTCCATGTCCGAGGACAGCACGGCCGCCATGAACGCCGCCGGACAGTGGGTCTTGAGCCACGCCGTCTGGTACGAAAGCACCGCGTAGGCGGCCGAGTGCGACTTGTTGAAGCCGTAGCCCGCGAACTTCTCCATCAGGTCGAAGATGTGCGCCGCAGTTGCCTCGCCGACGCCGCGCGCCACCGCTCCCTCGACGAAGACGGAGCGCTGCTGCGCCATCTCCTCGGCCTTCTTCTTGCCCATGGCGCGGCGCAGCAGGTCGGCGCCTCCGAGCGTGTAGCCCGCCAGCACCTGCGCGATCTGCATCACCTGCTCCTGGTACAGGATGACGCCGTAGGTGGACTGCAGGACAGGCTTGAGGTCCGGGTGCAGGTAGTCGACCTGCTGGCCGGTCCTGTCGTGCTTGCGGCTGATGAAGTCGTCGACCATGCCGGACTGCAGCGGACCGGGGCGGAACAGCGCCACCAGCGCCACGATGTCGTCGAAGCAGTCGGGCTGCAGGCGGCGGATCAAGTCCTTCATGCCGCGCGATTCGAGCTGGAAGACGGCGGTCGTCTCGCAGCGCTTGAGCAGCGCGTAGGTCTGCGGGTCCTCCATCGGCAGGGCCGCCATGTCGAGCGGGGCCTCGCCGCGCGCGGCGTGCTCCGCATTGATGGTGCGCACCGCCCAGTCGATGATGGTGAGCGTGCGCAGCCCGAGGAAGTCGAACTTGACGAGCCCGGCCGCCTCCACGTCGTCCTTGTCGAACTGCGTGACGACGCTCGTGCTGCCCTCTTCGCAGTACAGCGGGGCGAAGTCGGTGAGCACCGAGGGCGCGATGACGACACCGCCCGCGTGCGTGCCCGCATTGCGCACCAGGCCCTCGAGCTTGCGCGCCAGGTCGATGACCTCGCGCACGTCGTCCTCGTTCCGGTAGCGCTTGCGCAGCTCGTCCTCTTTCTCGAGGGCGGCGTCGAGCGTGATGCCGAGCTCGAACGGAATGAGCTTCGCGATGCTGTCGGCGAGTCCGTAGCTCAGGCCCAGCACGCGCGCCACGTCGCGCACGACGGCCTTCGCGGCCATCGTCCCGTAGGTGATGATCTGCGAGACGCGCTCGCGCCCGTAACGCTCCGAGACGTAGTCGATGACCCGGTCGCGGCCTTCCATGCAGAAGTCCACGTCGAAGTCGGGCATCGACACGCGCTCGGGGTTCAGGAAGCGCTCGAACAGCAGGTCGTAGCGCAGCGGGTCGAGGTCGGTGATGCCGAGGGCGTAAGCCACGAGCGAGCCCGCGCCGGAGCCACGGCCGGGACCCACCGGCACGCCGTTCTCGCGCGCCCAGCGGATGAAGTCCGCGACGATGAGGAAATAGCCCGCGAAGCCCATCTGGCAGACGACGCCGAGCTCGGTGTCGAGGCGCGTGTCGTAGGGGCCGCGCTCGATCGGCGAGCCCGCGACGGCGCCGAACGACGCGAGTCGGGCCTCGAGCCCGGCCCGAGACTCGTCGCGCAGGTACTCCTCGGTCGTCCGTCCTCCCGGCACCGGGTAGGCGGGCAGCGACGGCTGGCCGAGCCGGATCTCGAGGTTCAGGCGCTTCGCGATCTCGACCGAGTTCTCGAGCGCCTCGGGCAGGTCGGCGAACAGCTTCGCCATCTCCTCGGGCGAGCGCAGGTGCTGCTCCTCGCTGTAGCGGCGCGGCCGCGCCGGGTCCGCGAGCAACGTACCCTCCTGGATGCAGACGCGCGCCTCGTGAGCCTCGAAGTCCTCGCGCGCGATGAACCGGACGTCGTTGGTCGCGACGACCGGCACGCCCTTCGCGATCGCGAGGTCGAGCGACCCGGCGATGCATTCCTCCTCGCCCGACCGCCCTGTGCGCTGCAGCTCGAGGTAGTAGCGGTCGCCGAACAGGCCGAGCCAGGCGTCGAGCGCCTGCGCGGCCTCGGCCCGCCGCCCCGCGACCAGGCAGCGGCCGACGTCGCCCTCGCGCGCACCGGAGAGCGCGATCAGACCCGCCGTGGTGTCCTTGTCGAGCCAGCCGCGCGCCAGCGTCGGACCGTGGCGGTCCTGCCCTTCGAGGTAGGCGCGTGTGACGAGCCGCGTCAGGTTCTTGTAGCCGCGCTCGTCCTGGCACAGCAGCAGCAGCCGGCTCGGCTCGGCGCGCTCGCCTTCCTCCCGCAGCAGCGCCTCGATGCCGACCAGCGGCTTCACGCCCTTCGACTGTGCCGCGCGGTAGAACTTCACCAGCGCGAAAAGGTTCGCCTGGTCGGTGAGCGCGACCGCTGGCATGCCGAGGCGGGCACAGGCGTCGATGAGACCCTCGCGAACCAGCGTGCCGCCGTCGTCGCGCTCGCTCTCGATGCGCACGACGCCGTCGACCAGCGAGTACTCCGTGTGCACGTGGAGGTGGACGAAACGCGCCATGGTTTGGGACTCAGCGAGGAAGGCAGGATTGTACCGGCGCGAAGCTGCGCCGGTGCACCGGCGACGGTCCGAGCCGCCGCAGGGCCGCCAGATGGGCCGCCGTCGGATATCCCTTGTGGCCGGCGAGGTCGTAGCCCGGGTAGCAGGCCTCGAGCCGCCCCATGAACTCGTCGCGGGCGACCTTGGCGAGGATCGACGCGGCACCCACGCTCGCCACCGTCGCATCGCCCTTGACGACGGGCTCGGCCGTGCAGTGAAACCCGAGGCCGCGCAGGTCGGGACAGCGGTCGCCGTCGAAGATCACGTGCGCCGGCGCAACGCGCAGGGCAATGAGCGCGCGACGCATCGCCAGAAACGTCGCCTGCAGGATATTGAGCGCGTCGATCTCGGAGGCGTCCGCCCAGCCGAGGCCCCAGGCCAGGCTGCGCGCACGGATCTCGATCGACAGGGCCGCGCGACGCGCGGGCGACAGCGTTTTCGAGTCGGCCACTCCGGCGATCGGGCGCATGGCGTCCAGGACGACCGCCGCGGCGACCACCGGCCCGGCCAGAGGCCCGCGACCCGCTTCGTCCACGCCGGCGACCAGTCCGAGCGCGCGCCACTCGAATGCAGCCTGCGGACCCTCGCGCGCCTTCATGGCCCGTGGCGCCGCTCGGCCAGCAGCGCGAGGATCGCCTCCGCCGCGCGCGCGCTCGCGTCCCGGCGCAACGCGTGGTGGATCTCGCCGAACGCCTGGGCGAGCGCCGCGCCGTCGGGCCGCTCGAACTGCTCCAGGACGGCCGGCCCGAGCACCTCGGGACGCACCTGCTCCTGGAAGAATTCCGGCACCAGCCGGCGGCCGGCGAGCAGGTTCGGTTGCGAGAAGAACTCCGTCTTGACGAGCCCGAGTCCGCGCAGCAGCCAGCTGGTGAGGGGCGCCACGCGATAAGCCACGACCATCGGCCGCTTGACGAGCGCGGTTTCGAGCGTCGCCGTGCCGGAAGCGACCAGGACGGCGTCGCTCGCGGCGATGGCCTCCTGCGCGCGCCCGTCTACGAGCCGCACGTCCACACCGGGCGCAGCATCGACGAGCGAGCGCTCGAACGCCTGCCGCGCGGCCGCGTTGGCCATCGGCGCGATGAACTGCATGTCGGGTCGCCTCGCGCGCAGCCAGGCGAGTGTCGCGGCGAACGGGGCCCCGAGCCGGGCAACCTCGCCGCGCCGGCTGCCAGGCAACACCGCGAGCACGGGTCCGTGCGCCTCGACGCCGAGGGCCGCCCGCGCTTGCGCCGGGTCCGACTCGAAGGGAATGCGATCGGCGAGCGGATGTCCGACGAACACGGCGCGCACTGCGTGCGCCTCGTAGAACGCGGTCTCGAATGGCAGCACGCAGAGGACGAGGTCCACGGCCTGGCCGATCGTGCGCACGCGGCCCTGGCGCCACGCCCACACTTGCGGACTCACGTACTGCACCGTCGGGACGCCGCGGCCCTTGAGGGCCGCCGCCACGCGCAGGTTGAACTCCGGGGAATCGATGCCGACGTAGACGTCGGGGCGCGCCTCCGCCAGGCGCTGCATGAGCTCGCGCCGCAGCCGCAGCAGCCGCGGCAGGTGCTTCACGATCTCGACGAGCCCCATGACCGCAAGCGCGTCGGCCGGGTACCACGGCTCGCATCCTGCCTCGGTCATGCGGGGGCCGGCCACCCCGAAGAACCGTGCACCCGGCGCACGCTCGGCGAGCGCGCGGACCAGCGGGCCGCCGAGGTTGTCGCCCGACGCCTCGCCGGCGACGAGTCCGAACGCGGGACCACTCGTGGCCGCTGGCAACGGGTGCGCCTCTTCAGCGCACGATGCTGCGCGTGGACAGCGGCAGGAACTCCACCAGCGGCAGGATCTCCGGCTGTTCCTTCGCGATCGCCTCGAGCTGCGCCTGCGCGTCGTTGAGCTTCAGGCCCGAGCGGTAGAGCAGGCGGAATGCATTGCGGATGTTGCGGATCTGCTCCGGCGAGAAGCCGCGGCGCTTGAGCCCCTCGGAGTTCACGCTGTGGGCCGCCGCCGGCTGGCCCACGGCCATGACGAACGGCGGCACGTCGCGCGTCACCGCGGCGTTGTTCGCAATGAAAGCATGCGCGCCCACCTTGCAGAACTGGTGGATGGCCGAGAGCCCGCCCATGATCACCCAGTCGCCGAGCTGCACGTGGCCACCCAGCGTCGCGTTGTTGGCGAGCACGCACTGATTGCCGAGGTTGCAGTCGTGCGCCACGTGGGAATAGGCCATCAACAGGTTGTCGCTGCCGATGCGCGTCACGCCCTCGTCCCTGGTCGTGCCGCGGTTGAGCGTGACGCACTCGCGGATGACGTTGCGGTCGCCGATCTCGAGGCGCGTGGGCTCGCCCTTGTACTTCTTGTCCTGCGGCGCGTCGCCGACCGAGGCGAACTGGAAGATGCGGTTGTCGGCGCCGATGCGCGTCGGGCCGTTGATCACGACGTGCGGGCCCACCCAGGTTTTCGGCCCGATCTCGACGCCAGCGCCGATGACCGTGTATGCGCCGACCTCGACGCCCTCCGCCAGCCGCGCGTCGGGCGCGACCACGGCCGTCGGGTGTATGGACCCTGACATCGCAACCTACCTCCCTGCTGCCATCCGGCTGCTCAGCCGGGCATCACCATCATTTCCGCCGAAGAGACTTCCTCGCCCGCCACCTCGGCGACCGTGGCGAACTTCCAGATCGTGCGGATCCTGCGCTCGAGCCTGACCGTGAGCAACAGCTGGTCGCCGGGCACCACGGGGCGACGGAAGCGCGCCTTGTCGATGCCGGCGAAGTAGAAACGCACGTTCTCATCCGGGTAGACGCCGGCGGTGACGAACGCGAGGATTCCGGCCGACTGCGCCATGGCCTCGAGGATCAGCACGCCCGGCATCACCGGGCGACCGGGAAAGTGCCCCGTGAAGTACTCCTCGTTGGCGGTCACGTTCTTGATCGCCACCAGGCGCTCGCCCGGCACGCATTCGAGCACGCGATCCACCAGCAGGAACGGATAACGGTGCGGCAGGCGCCGCATCACCTCGTCGATGCCGAAGCCGCCGTTCTCACTCATCGTCGCCACCCTGCTCCTTCGCCCTCGATGCCCCCTCGAGCCGTCGCACGCGGTCCACGAGTTCGTCGAGCCTGCGGAAACGCGCCGCGTTGCGCCTGAACACCCGCGCATCGTCCATCGGCAGCTTTCCCGAGTACAGACCCGGCTGCGTGATGGAACTCGACACCAGCGTCTTGGCGGTCAGCGCCACGTCGTCGCAGATCTCGATGTGACCGACAATGCCGACCATGCCGCCGAGCATGCAGCGGCGGCCGATGACGGCGCTGCCGGCCACGCCGACAAAGGCGGCGATGACCGTGTGCGCGCCGACCCTGACGTTATGTCCGATCTGCACGAGGTTGTCGATCTTGACGCCGTCCTCGACCACGGTGTCGCCGATCGCGCCCCGATCGATGGCGCTGTTCGCGCCGATCTCGACGTCGTCCCCGATCACCACTGAGCCGACCTGCGGAACCTTGACGTGGACCCCGCCATCCGGGGCATGGCCGAAACCGTCCGCGCCGATCACGGCGCCCGGGTGCAGGATGCAGCGGCTGCCGATGCGCACGCCGGCGCACAGCGTGACGTTCGCCGCCAGGCGGCTGTCCGGGCCCACGGTCGCACCCTCGAGCACCCGCGATCCCGGACCGATGTATGCGCGCGCCCCGACGTGCGCACCAGGCGCCACCCAGGCATGCGCGCCGATCCAGGCTGTGGGATCGACCTCGGCCCCCGCTTCCACGACCGCAGTCGCGTGTCGTCCACCGGGGAACGCCGGCACCGGGTACAACCACTGGGCGATGCGTGCGTAGGTCGCGTAGGGATTTCGGGCAACGAGCGCCGCAACCGGGCAGGCGTCCGCATCCTCCGCGGCCAGCACCACGACCGAGGCACGCGTCGTCGCAAGCTGGCGGCGGTAGCGCGGATTCGCGAGGAACGTGACCGATCCGCCGGTGGCGTCCGAAATCGGGGCGACCCGCTCGATGAGGGTACCCGGGTCGCCGCGCAGCTCGCAGCCGAACCGGACGGCCAGGTCGGCGAGCCGTACCGGCATGTCGGCTCGGCCCGCGACCGGCTCAGGGCTTGGCGGGCGCCGCGCCCTTGCGCGACAGGGCGGCGAGCACCTGGTTGGTGATGTCCACCGACGGGCTCGCGTAGAGGGCGTCCGCCACCACGACGTCGAGCCCGGATGTCTTCGCGTAGGCCTGGACTTCCTGCAGCACACTGCGCTGCAGCTGGCCAAGCGCCTCGTTGCGGCGCACGTTCAGGTCCTCGAGGAACTCGTTCTGCTTGCGGGCGAGTTCGCGCTGGCCGTCGCGCAGCGCCTTCTCCGCGTTGCGTCGCTCGGCCTCGGCCATGACGGCCCCGTCCTTCTGCAGCTTGTCCTCGCGGGCCTTGAGGTCCTTCTGCTGGTTCTCGAGCTCCCGCCGACGGGAGGCGAACTCGTTCTCCAGGGCCTGCGAGGCCGCCTGGGCCTGCGGCGACTCCTGCAGCAGGCGCGCGACGTTCACCACGCCCACCTTGGCCTGGGCCTGGGCCTGGGCCAGCGGCAGCACGCCGGCGGCGATCGTCACGAGTGCGAGGGTCACGGTCTTGATGCGCATGGAATGCAATACCTCAGAAAGCCTGTCCGATGGAGAACTGGAAGCCCTCGGTCTCGTCGCCGTACTCGATCGTGGTGCCCTTCTCGTCGTTGAGGGGCAACGCGTAGCTGAACCGGAAGACGCCGAGCGGTGCGAGCCACTGGACCGCGAGGCCGGTCGAATAGCGTAGTTTATCAAACGCGAACTCGTAATCCACGGGCGTGACGCCGTCCTTGCCGACGAAATCGACGCCGTCGGTCGAGAAAACGTTGCCGATGTCGAAAAACGCGCTGAAGCGCGCCGTATTCCGCCACTTCTCCGGCATCGGCAGCAGCAGTTCGATCTGGCTCGCGACCTTCAGGTTGCCGCCGTAGGGGTTGCCGAAGGAGTCCTTCGGGCCGAGCCGGCTCTCGCGGTAGCCACGCACCGAGTCCGGGCCGCCGGCGAAGAACTGCCGGTAGGGCGGGATGGAGGTGGTGTCGCCGAGCGCCATGCCGTAGCCGAGCTCGGTGTTAATCATGAGCGTGAACCAGCGCGACATCGGCAGGAATTGCAGGTAGTCGTAATTGAGGGTCACGAACTCGACGTCGCTGCCCGGCAGGGTGTAGCCGAGGTTCACGCGGTGGCGCGCGCCTCGGTCGGCGAAGATCGCCCGGTTGCGCGAGTCGAACCCCCAGCCGAGCGACAGCTCGAAGGTGTCGAACTTCGTGCCGTAGAAGGTGTAGGTGACCGGCGGCACGCCGGAGCTGAGGGTCTCCGTGTAGGTGTTGCCGTTGTTCTGCACCCATTCCAGGGCCTCGCGCGCGCTCGAATTCGGGTCGGTGAAGAGGTCCGAGCGCTGCAGTGCGAGCCCGCTGCGCAGCGACTGGAACTCGGAAATCGGCCAGCCGTAGTCGACCGCGAGCGTGCCGGTTTCGGTCTCGAAGTCGGATGCGGAGCTGGTGAACTGGCTCAAGCTGCGGTAGGTGGCCGAGAGCGTTCGCGAAACGCCGTCGATGGTCGTGTACGGATCGGTGTGCGAAAGGCTGAAGATCTTGCTGTACTGGCCGCCGTTCAGCTCGGCCGCGACGCGGTTGCCCGAGCCCATGAAGTTGCTGTGGACGAAGCTGCCGTTCAGCAGCACCGACTGGGACTCGGAGTAGCCGATGCCGCCGCTGAACTGGCCGGGCAGTCCCTCCTTGATCTCGAAGTCGACGTCGACGAGGTCGGGCGTGCCCGGCACCGGCGTGGTCTCGACCTCGACCTTCTCGATGTAGGGCAGCCGCTGCAGGCGCTGCTTGGAGCGCTCCACCGCGGAATTCGACAGGTACCCGCCCTCCATCTGGCGCATCTCGCGGCGCAGCACGTCGTCGTTGATGCTGGTCGTGCCGTTGAAGTTGATGCGGCGGACGTAGGCGCGGTTGCCGGGATCGACCAGGAAGGTGAGCGAGATTTCCTTGGTCTCCTGGTTCACCTGCGGCACCGGGTCGATCTTGGCGAACGCGTAGCCGTCGACGCCGAGCCGCAGGGCCATGAGCTCGGTGGTGTTGGTGACCATCTTGCGCGAGTAGACGTCGCCGCGCCGCACCTGGACGAGGCCGCGCAGGTCTTCCTCCGGCACGACGAGGTTGCCGGCGATCTTCACCTCCGAGACGCGGTAGACCTCGCCTTCCTTGACGTTCATCGTGATGAACATGTCCTGCTTGTCGGGCGAGATCGCGACCTGCGTGGAGTCGACGTCGAAGTTCGCGTAGCCGCGGTCGAGGTACCAGGAGCGCAGCTTCTCGATGTCGCCCGACAGTTCCTCGCGCGAGTAGCGGTCGTCCTGGCGGTACCACGACAGCCAGTTCGGCGTGCGCAGCTTGAGCTGGCCGAGCAGCTCCTCGTCGTCGAAGGCCTCGTTGCCGACGACGTTGATCTGGCGGATCTTCGAGCGCTTGCCCTCGGCGATCTCGATCGCGATGCGGACGCGGTTGTCCGGCACCTCGTCCACCTTGGTGGTGACCCGCACGCCGTACTTGCCGCGCGAGTAGTACTGGTCGGTGAGGAAGCGCTCGACCTCGTCGAGGGTCGACTGGTTGAAGGTCTTGCCGCGCGAGAGCCCGACGTTGCGCAGGGACTTCTCGAGGTCCTCGGTCTTGATGTCCTTGTTGCCCTCGATCGTGAAGCTCTCGATGGACGGGCGTTCCTGCACCACGATCAGCAGCGTGCCGCCGTCGCGGCGCAGCTCGACGTCGCGGAAGAACCCGGTGGCGTACAGCGCCTGCAGGGACTCCTCGATGCGGCGCTGATCGAGCCGGTCGCCGATATTGACCGGCAGGTAGTTGAAGACCGTGCCTTCGCTGATGCGCTGCAGGCCCTCGATCCTGATGTCGCCGACGGTGAACTCGCCGGCGCCGACCTGGGCGAGCACGGCGGGTACGGCGAGCAGGGCCGGAATCGCGGCCATCAGTTTCAATCGCATGGAATGGCTCAGCTGAACAACCGCGACAGGTCGTTGTAGAAGGCGAAACTCATGAGCACCAGCAGCAGCAGCAGTCCGACCTGCTGGCCCACGGCCTGCGCGCGCTCGGACAGCGGGCTGCCCTTGGCGAGCTCGGCGAGCTGGTAGACGATCTGGCCGCCGTCGAGGATCGGGATGGGCAGGAGGTTCAGCACGAACAGGCTCACGCTCACGATGGCCAGGAACGACAGGAACGCAAGTATGCCCTGTCGCGCGGAGAAACCGGCGTATTCCGCGATGTTGATCGGGCCGCTCAGGTTCTTGACGGACACGTCGCCGGTGGCGACGTTCCACAGCATGCGCACGGTGAGCGCCGACATGTCCCAGGTCTTCGTCGTGGCGTGGCCGAGCGCGACGAACACCCCGTAGCGCTCGCGGGCACGCATCTCCACAGGGATGGGCGTGCCCGCGTCGGGCTGCACGCCGATGCGGCCGACCATCCGTTCGCCTTCGCGCTGCGCCTCGACTTCGACCGGCACCTCGAGGCGCTGGCCCGCGCGCTCCAGCGAGAAGACGAGCGTGCGCCCGGCATTGGGTTGCACGAGGCTCACGAGCTCGGGGAAATCCGCCACCGGCTCGCCGTCGACGGCGAGCAGCTGATCACCCTCGCGGAGTCCCGCACGCTCGGCCGGGCTGTCCGGCAGGATCTTGCCGACCCGCGCGGGCACCACCGGGTACCAGAAATCGAATCCCAGGCCCGGCAGCAGGGCGCCCGGCTCGGTGAGCGCGCGCGTGTCACCGTCGATGCTCAGGGCGGCCTCGCGTTCCGCTCCACCCTCCCCGCGCAGGCGCACGGCGATCGGACCTCCTCCCATCAGCTGGTCCAGGATCGCAAGGACCGCCGTCTCGCGCGTCGGCGTCTCGCGCGTGCCGACGGCCACGATCTCGTCGCCCGGGCCGATTCCGGCCCGCGCGGCGACCGAGCCCTCCGCGACTTCGCCGATCACCGGCTTCAGCGCCGGCACGCCCGCCACGAACAACACCCAGTAGGCGGCCACCGCGAAGAGGAAATTGGCGCAGGGGCCCGCGAGCAGAACCAGGATGCGCTGCCACACCGGCTTGCGGTTGTAGGCCTCGGCGACCTGCTCGGAGGCCACCGGCCCCTCGCGCTCGTCGAGCAGCTTGACGTAGCCGCCGAGCGGGATGGCGGCGATCACGTATTCGGTGCCGTCCGCGCCGACCCTGCTCCACAGCGGCCGGCCGAAGCCGATCGAGAAGCGCAGCACGCGGATGCCGACCCGCCGGGCCATCCAGAAATGACCGTATTCGTGCACGGCGACCAGCACGCCGATCGCGACGATGAACGCCAGCAAATAGCTCAGTATCGTCATGCCCCTGCCCTGGCCGCATCGGCCAGCATCGAGTCCGCCATACCACGCGCCCAGCGATCGGCCTCGAGCACGTCCGGCAGTGCTTCGACCGCCCGGTTCCCGTGCCGGTCGAGCACCGCTCCGATGAGCTCCGGGATGCCGAGGAAGCCCAGCCGCCCGGCGAGAAACGCCGCCACCGCCACCTCGTTGGCGGCATTCAGCACCGCCGGCGCGGTGCCACCCGCCTCCGCCGCGGCGCGCGCGAGGCCCAGGGCGGGGAAGCGCTGCAAGTCCGGCGCCTCGAAATCGAGCCGCGCTGCGGCCATCAGGTCGAGCGATTCTACACCGGAGGGGATGCGCTCCGGCCAACCGAGGGCGTGAGCGATGGGAGTGCGCATGTCCGGGTTGCCAAGCTGGGCGAGGATCGAGCCGTCCACGTACTCCACCATCGAATGAACGATGCTCTGCGGATGTACGACCACCTCTACCGCCGCGGGTTCCATGCCGAACAGCAGGCAGGCCTCGATCAGCTCGAGGCCCTTGTTCATGAGCGTCGCCGAATCGACGGAGATCTTCCGCCCCATCACCCAGCGCGGGTGGGCGCAGGCCTCGTCCGGCGTGACCCGGGCCAGCAGCTCGCGCGACGTGCGCAGGAACGGGCCGCCCGAAGCCGTGAGCAGCACTCGCCGGACGCCCTGCCCACGGCGGCCGGTCTCCACGCCGGCGGGCATGCACTGGAAGATCGCGTTGTGCTCGCTGTCGATCGGAATGAGGGTCGCCCCGCCCTGCCGCGCCGCGTCCACCAGCAGCGCTCCTGCCACTACCAGGGACTCCTTGTTCGCGAGCAGCACGCGCTTGCCGGCGCGGGCGGCGGCCAGGGTCGACGGCAGCCCGGCGGCCCCGACGATGGCGGCCATCACCGCATCGACGTCGGCGCTCGCCGCGACCGCAGTCAGCGCCTCCTCGCCGGACGCGACCTCCGTATTCACTCCCTTCGCAGCCAGTCCCGCGGCGAGTGCGCGGGCAGCCGCCGGGTCATGCATGACCGCGAACCGCGGCCGGTGACGCAAGCACTGCTCCAGCAGGCGCCCATGGTTCGAGCTGGCCGCGAGCGCCGTGACCTCGAAGCGGTCCGGGTGGCGTCCGAGCACGTCGAGCGTGCTCGCGCCGATGCTGCCGGTGCTGCCGAAAACCGCGACCCGCATCATCGGGCGACCCCGAGCAGGTGCAGGCCGAGGAGGAACACCGGCCCGGCCGCCGTCAGGCTGTCGACTCGATCGAGCACCCCGCCGTGGCCCGGCAACAGGTTGCCGCTGTCCTTCAATCCCGCGCGCCGCTTGAACTGGCTCTCGAACAGGTCGCCCACCACCGAGACGAGCGCGACCACCAGGCACACGGCGACCCAGGGCAGCCGGGGCTGCTCGAAGAGCCCTGCGCCGAGCAACGCCGCCGCCGCCGCGCCGAACATGCCGGCCGCGAAGCCCTCCCAGGTCTTGCCCGGGCTCACCCGCGGCGCGAGCTTGTGGCGGCCGAAGCGGCGGCCGCCGAAATAAGCGCCGACGTCCGCCGCAGCGATCAGCACCAGGAGGTAGAGCAGCAGCAACTGCCCGTGCGGCTGGATCAGCGCGATTCGTGCGAGGCCGACGGCGGCGGGCACCAGCACCGCGAAACCGACGGCGACCGCGGCAGCTCGCCCGCCCCGCCCGGCGGCGAACGCGAGCCACAGGAACGCCGCGAGCCACCCAAGCGCGGCGGCCCACAGGAACGTCACGAGCGTCACCGCATCGGAGGTGAACCATCCGGCAATCGCGATGCCGGCGGCAATGGCAAGCACGTAGGCGGCGCGCTGCGCCGGTCCCGACCAGCCGCAGAAACCGGCCCACTCCCAGGCGCCGGCCAGCATCGCGAGCACGACGGCGGCCGCCGCCGCCGCGGGCGGCAGCCAGAACAGCACCGCAAGGACCACGGCGGCGAGCAGCAGCGCCGTGAAAATGCGCTCGCGCAGGCCGCTAGACACTGGCCACCTGCTCGCCGGTCAGGCCGAAGCGCCGTTGCCGCTGCGCGAAATGCCGCAGCGCCCGCTCGAGTTCGGCGTCATCGAAGTCCGGCCACAGGCAGTCGCAGAAGTACAGTTCGGTGTAGGCGAGGTTCCACAGCAGGAAATTGCTGATGCGCTGCTCGCCGCCCGTGCGGATGAAGAGGTCGGGGTCAGGCGCACCGCCGAGTGCGAGTTCCGCGGCCAGCGCGGCTTCATCGATCGCGCCGAGCGCGATCCCGCCCTGCACGGCGCGGGCCGCGAGCTTGCGCGCGGCGTGCACGATGTCCCAGCGTCCGCCGTAGGACAGTGCGACGTACAGCGACATTCCCTCGTTACCCGCGGTACGGCCTTGCGCCGCGCGGATCCTGTCGACGAGGTGCGGCTTCAAGGCGTCGAGGTCGCCGATGAAGCGCAGGCGGACACCGTTGCGCTGCAGCTCGTCGACCTCGCGGTCCATGGCCTCGACGAAGAGTTCCATGAGACGCTCGACCTCCTCGGCCGGCCGCCCCCAGTTCTCGCTCGAGAACGCAAACAGCGTGAGCGCCTCGATTCCGCGCCGGCCGCAGCCTTCGACGATCGCGCGCACGGCCTTCACGCCGGCGCGATGCCCGAGGTGGCGCGGCAGGGCCCGCCGCGCGGCCCAGCGGCCGTTGCCGTCCATGATGACGGCGACGTGGCGTGGCGTGCCCGGCTCGCGGGAATGCGGTGGCGCCACGGCTCAGACCTGCATCAGGTCCTTTTCCTTCTCGGCGAGCACGAGGTCCACCTCCGCCACGTACTTGTCGGTGAGCTTCTGCACCTCTTCCTGGGCGCGGCGGTCGTCGTCCTCGGAGACGAGTTTCTCCTTGAGCATTTCCTTGAGTTCCTGCATCACGTCGCGTCGCACGTTGCGGATCGCGACCCGGGCGTTCTCGCCCTCGTGGCGCACGACCTTGGTGAGGTCGCGGCGGCGCTCTTCGGTGAGCGCCGGCAGCGGCACGCGGATCACGCTGCCCGCCGTGGCCGGGTTCAGGCCCAGATCGGACTTCATGATCGCCTTCTCGATGACCGGCACCATCTGCTTTTCCCAGGGCACCACGGTCAGCGTCCGCGAGTCCTCGACCGCCACGTTGGCGACCTGCTGCAGCGGCACTTCGCTGCCGTAGTAATCCACGCGGACCTGCTCGAGCAGGCTCGTGTTGGCCCGCCCCGTGCGCAGCTTCTTGAGTTCGTTCCTGAGGGCGGCCACGCACTTCGCCATGCGCTCTGCCGCGTCCTTCTTGATGTCCTCGAGCATGAATGGTCCCTCCAGTCCAGCAGCGGGCCAGGGCCG
This sequence comes from uncultured Gammaproteobacteria bacterium, assembly GCA_963778185.1. Classification (GTDB taxonomy): domain Bacteria; phylum Pseudomonadota; class Gammaproteobacteria; order Steroidobacterales; family Steroidobacteraceae; genus RPQJ01. The sequence goes on from CAVZTF010000002.1 coordinate 46,158, forward strand.
CCTTAGTTCGTCACCAGGGTGCCGACGTCCTCACCGCGTGCGACGCGCACCAGCGCGCCCGGCTCGTTCATGTTGAACACCCGCAGCGGAAGGTTGTGGTCGCGGCACAGCACGATGGCCGTCGCGTCCATGACGTTCAGGCGCTGGTCGAGCACCTGGTCGTAGGTGAGCCGGTCGTAGCGCCTGGCCGCCGGGTTCGCGACCGGATCCGAGTCGTAGATGCCGTCGACCTTGGTGGCCTTGAGCAGCAGGTCGGCCCCGATCTCGATCGCGCGCAGGCTGGCGGCCGAATCCGTAGTGAAGAACGGGCTGCCGGTGCCGGCCGCGAAGATGGTCACGCGGCCCTTCTCGAGATGCCGGATCGCGCGGCGGCGGATGTAGTCCTCGCACACCTCGTTGATGCGGATCGCGGACATCACCCGCGCGAACACGCCGACGGACTCGAGCGCGTCCTGCAGCGCGAGCGAATTCATCACCGTGGCGAGCATGCCCATCTGGTCGGCGGTGACCCGGTCCATGCCGGCCCGGGCGAGGCCCGCGCCACGGAACAGGTTGCCGCCACCGATGACGAGGGCGACCTCGGTGCCCTCATCGCGCACGGCGGCGATCTCGCCGGCCAGGCGCCTCAGGAACGCCGGGTCGATGCCGTAATCGGCCACGCCCATCAGGGCCTCGCCCGAGAGCTTGACCAGGATGCGGCGGTTCGCGGGTTTACCGTCTTGGGGTTCGGCCATCAGCTCTGTCACCTCCGACGGGGCGCCATTATAAGGAACCCCGCTCGCGCGGGGTTCCGTTTGCTGTCTGGCAAGCCGCGCCGGCTCAGGAGCGGCGGACCTGCGCCATCACCTCTGCGGCGAAGTTCTCCTGCTTCTTCTCGATGCCGGCGCCGACCTCGAAGCGGACGAAGCCCAGCACCCTGGCATTGGCCTGCTTCAGCAGCTTCTCGACGGTCGTGTCCGGGTCGCGCACGAAGGGCTGCCCGAGCAGCGTGATCTCGCCGAGCGACTTGCGCAGCCGCCCCTCGACCATCTTGGCGATGATCTCGCGCGGCTTCCTGCCCTGCGCCTCGGCCTCCGCCTTCGCCATCTCGATCTCCCGCTCCTTGGCGAGGAAATCGCCCGGCACTTCGTCGACCGACAGGTACTGCGGGTTGATGGCCGCCACGTGCATCGCGAGGTCGTGGCCGAGCGCGGCGTCGCCGCCCTCGATCGCCACCAGCGCGCCGATCCGCGTGCCGTGCAGGTAGGTGGCGAGGCCCGCCGGCGAGCGCACCAGCTCGAAGCGGCGCACGCCGATGTTCTCGCCGATGCGAGCCACCAGCGCGCGGCGCGTCTCCTCAACCGTCTGGCCGGAGGGCAGCTTCACCGCGAGCAGGGCGTCCATGTCGGCGGCCTGCGACTCCAGCGCCGCCTTGGCGACGGCGCCGGCGAACGCCTGGAAATCCTTCTCACGCGCAACGAAGTCCGTCTCCAGTTGACCTCCACGACGGCGGCCGACCTGCCGTCGGCCGCACGCTCGATGGCGACGACGCCCTCGGCGGCGATGCGACCGGCCTTCTTGTCGGCCTTGGCGAGGCCGGACTTGCGCATGATCTCGGCGGCGGCCTCGAGGTCGCCGTTGGCCTCGACCAGCGCCTTCTTGCACTCCATCATCCCGGCGCCGGTGCGCTCGCGGAGTGCCTTCACTGCCTCAGCCGTGACGGCCATGCTCACTCCCCCTCGGAACGGCCGGGCCGCGGCGGCCGGCACGGCGGCCGCGTCGGTGGCCGCGTCCGCGGCCGGCGCAGCCTTGACGGGCGCCTTCTTGCGGGCCGCCTCGCGGCGGGCCATGAACGCCTCCGGGCTCTCCTCGGGGTCCGCCTCGGCGAGCTCGGCTGCCGCCTCGTGCACCGCCTCGGCGGTCGGTTCGGCTTCGCCGGCCGGCTTGCGTCGGGCCGGGGTCTTCTTCCTCGCAGGCGCGGCGCGACGCTTCGGGCCGCCCGTCTTGGCGCGCGGCTTGCCTTCCTCATCGAGCTCGACGAACTCGTCCTCGCCGACCGCGACCTCAGGGATGGTCGACCGGCCCTCGAGCACCGCGTCGGCGATGCCGCCCGCGTAGAGCTCGATGGCGCGCATGGCGTCGTCGTTGCCCGGGATCACGTAGCTGATGCCGTCCGGCGAGCAGTTGGTGTCCACGATCGCGATGACCGGGATGCCCAGCTTCTGCGCCTCGTGGATCGCGATATTCTCGTGCCCCACGTCCACGACGAACATCGCGTCCGGCAGGCCTTCCATTTCCTTGATGCCGCCGAGGCTGCGCTCGAGCTTCTCGCGCTCGCGGCGCACCATCTGCGCCTCGCGCTTGCTGCGCTGGTCGAGCATGCCGCTCGCCGCGAGATCGTCGATCTCGGCAAGCCGCTTGATGGACTGGCGGATGGTCTTGAAGTTGGTGAGCATGCCGCCGAGCCAGCGGTGGCTCACGTAGGGCATGCCGCAGCGCGTCGCCTCGCGGGCGACTGCCTCGCGCGCGGATCGCTTGGTGCCGACGAAGAGGACCCGGCCGCCGTCGGCGACCAGATTCTTCACGAAGCCCGCCGCCTCCAGGTAGAGGGGCAGCGACTTCTCGAGGTTGATGATGTGGATCCGGTTGCGCTCGCCGAAGATGAAGGGGGCCATCTTCGGGTTCCAGAAGCGGGTCTGGTGTCCGAAATGGACACCCGCTTCCAGCATCTGCCGCATGGACATGCTGGCCATCGTAGAATCTCCTTGTAGGGTTTGGCCTCCACGCACCCCATGTGGCAACCTGCGCGACCTCGTGGCCTTTGCAGGCACCCAGCCACATGTGCCGGTGCGTGTGCGGATTTGGTTGAGAAAAAAGGCCGCGCTTTATACCATAAGTTTCCGTTTCTTCAAACACTTGCGCCCCACCCGCTGCCGGGAGGGCTGGATCCGCCCACGATGCAGTACCCCGAGCCGGCCACGACCCATTGGCAATCCGACAGCGCGGGCAGGGTCCCGGTCAAGAGCGCGGACGAGCAGGCCGCCATGCGCGTCGCCGGCCGGCTGACCGCGGACGTGCTCGACATGATCGGGCCAAGCGTCGTCCCAGGCGTTTCGACGGACGAGCTCGACCGCCTCTGCCACGAGTACATCGTCGGGCAGCAGCAGGCGATACCCGCGCCGCTCGGCTACCGGGGCTTCCCGAAGTCGATCTGCACCTCCGTGAACCACGTGGTGTGCCACGGCATTCCGGGCGACCGGCGCCTCAAGCAGGGCGACATCGTCAACATCGACGTGACGGTCATCAAGGACGGCTTCCACGGTGACTCGAGCCGCATGTACTTCGTGGGGAAGGTTCCGCCGCACGTGCAGCGGCTGGTCGAGACCACCCAGCGGGCGCTGTGGATCGGAATAGACACGGTGCGGCCGGGAACGCGCCTCGGCGACATCGGCGCCGCCATCCAGCGCTTCGTCGAGTCGAACCACTACTCCGTCGTGCGTGAGTACTGCGGTCACGGCATCGGCCGCGGATTCCACGAGGACCCGCAGGTGCTGCACTACGGCACCCCGGGCACCGGCCTCGTCCTCGAGGCCGGCATGACGTTCACGATCGAGCCCATGGTCAATGCGGGCCGCCGCGACGTGCGGCTGCTGCCAGACGGCTGGACGGTCATCACGCGCGATCACTCGCTCTCAGCCCAGTGGGAGCACACCATCCTCGTCACGGAGACCGGCTGCGAGGTCCTGACGCTCGGCGCGGCCGAGCGGCCGCCGGCGTGACGATGCCCGAGCACACGGCCGAAGGGGTCGACTACGCCTCCGCGCGGGTCGCGCTGCCGCCGTGGCCCTTTCTCGACGCGGTCGCCGCGGCCCTCGACTCGGGCGACGACCAGGTCGCGACCTTCCGCCAGGCGCTGGCCGGCGGCGACGAGAGCCTGCGGCAGCGCTTCGCGGAGGACGAGCCCGTCGAGGCGCTGGTGCGCGACCGCGCACGCATGGTGGACGCCGTGCTGCGCAAGGCGTGGTCGCTGCACGCGGGACCGCGCGAGAAGGACGTCGCCCTGATCGCGGTCGGCGGCTACGGCCGCGGCGAGTTGCATCCCTGCTCCGACATCGACGTGCTGATCCTGCTGCCGAAGAGCGAGGCCGAGGACGGCCACCAGGGCATCGAGCGCTTCCTCGCCTTCCTGTGGGACATCGGCCTTGAGGTCGGGCACAGCGTGCGCACCATCGACGACTGCCAGCGCGAGAGTGCGGCTGACGTCAGCGTAGCGACGACCCTGATCGAGGCACGGCTGCTCGCCGGACCCGACCACCTGTTCCAGTCCATGCGCCGGGCGCTCGGCCAGGACAGCGTGTGGTCCTCGAGGGCCTTCTTCGAGGCCAAGGTCGCGGAGCAGCAGGCGCGCCACCACCGCCACCACGACACCGCCTACAACCTCGAGCCCAACGTCAAGGCGAGCCCTGGCGGGCTGCGCGACATCCAGACCATCGCCTGGGTGGCCAAGCGTCACTTCGGCGCGGACACCGCCGACGAGCTCGTGGAGCACGGGTTCCTGACCGCGGCCGAGCTGCGCAAGCTGCGCTCGGCGCAGGCCTTCCTGTGGAAGACGCGCTTCGCGCTGCACGTGATCACCGGGCGGCGCGAGGACCGCCTGCTGTTCGACCACCAGAGCCGGATCGCGAAGATGTTCGGCTACGAGGATGCGGCCTACACCCTCGCGGTCGAGCAGTTCATGCAGCGTTACTACCGCACCGTCATGGACGTCAGCCTGCTGAACGAAATGCTGCTGCAGCTGTTCCGCGAGGCGATCCTCGCGGAGGCCGGCAGCGCCGTCGTGCCGCTGAATGCGCGCTTCCAGGTCCGCAACGACTATCTCGAGGTCACCTCGGACGACGTGTTCGCGCGCCACCCCTCGGCCATCCTGGAACTCTTCCGCCTGATGCAGGAGCACCCGGAGCTGCGCGGCGTCCGGGCCACCACCATCCGCGCGCTCGGCCGCCACCACTGGCTGATCGACGAGGAGTTCCGGCAGAACCCGCGCAACCACCGCCTGTTCCTCGACTTCATGCGTGCGCCGCAGGGCGTGACGCACGAGCTCAGGCGCATGAATCTCTACGGCGTGCTCGGCCGCTACATCCCGGCCTTCGGCCGCATCGTCGGCCGCATGCAGTACGACCTGTTCCACGCCTACACGGTCGACGCGCACACGCTGTTCGTGGTGCGCAACCTGCGCCGCCTCGCGCTGCCCCGCTTCGAGCACGAGTTCCCGGATCTCTCGCGGCTCATGGCCATGCTGCCGAAGCCCGAGCTCGCCTGCCTTGCGGCGCTGTTCCACGACATCGCCAAGGGCCGCGGCGGCGATCACTCCGAGCTCGGCGCCGTGGATGCCGAAGCCTTCTGCCTGGAGCAGGGGCTCTCACGCTACGACGCGCGCCTCGTCGCCTGGCTGGTGCGCAACCACCTGCTGTTCTCGGTGACGGCGCAGAAGAAGGACATCTCCGACCCCAAGGTCATCCAGGACTTCGCGCGCGCGGTGGGCGACCAGACGCACCTCGACTACCTGTACCTGCTCACCGTCGCAGACGTGCGCGGCACCAACCCGAAGCTGTGGAACTCCTGGCGCTCATCGTTGTTCCACGACTTCTACGAGCGCGCGAAGCGCGCCCTGCGCCGCGGCCTCGAAGCGGCGGTGGACAAGGACGAACTCGTCGAGGAGACGCGTGCCGAAGCCCGCGAGCTGCTGGTGCGCAAGGGGATCGACCCGGCCAGAGCTGCCGCGGCCTGGCCGAGCCTGAGCGACGAGTATTTCCTGCGACACAGCCCCGCCGAAATCGCCTGGCACGTGCAGTTGCTCGTGGAGCGCGAACCAGGCGACACCTCGCCGCTGGTGGCCGTCCGCGAAACGCCCGAGCGCGGCGGCAACGCGGTGCTCACCTTCATGCCGCATACGCAGGAGAACTTCGCGCGCACCACGGCCCTGCTCGACCAGATGGGCCTCAACATCCTCGACGCGCGCATCACGCCGATCGCCGGCGGCCTGAGCCTCGACACCTACCTCGTGCTCGAGGACACCGGCACGCCCATCGCGGACCGCAATCGCGCCCATGAGATCGAGCAGCACCTGTGGCGCGTCCTGCAAGGCCCGCAGTCCACGGCGCCCGTGGTCACGCGCCGCGCGCCGCGCCAGGTACGCATGTTCTCCACCCCGACGCAGATCACCTTCAGCGAGGACCCGGTGCAGCGACGCACCATCCTCGAGCTGATCGCCGGCGACCGCCCTGGGCTGCTCTCGGAAATCGGCAGGGTGCTGCTTGCGGAACGTGTCGACGTCCTGACGGCGCGCATCATGACCGTGGGCGAGCGCGCCGAGGACGTTTTCCACATCGCGGATGAGAGCGGCCAGCCACTCGCCGGCGACGCATTGAAGCGACTCGAGGACCGCCTGCACGAGGCGCTCGACCGCCGCGACGCGGCCGCCAGGATCGCCTGACCGGCCGGATGAATCCGCGCCTCGCCTCCCTGCGCCCCTATCCGTTCGAGCGCCTGCGCGGCCTGCTCGACGGCAGCGCGCCGCCCGCCGGCCTGCACCACATCCCGCTGTCGATCGGCGAGCCAAGGCACACGCCTCCGGCCTTCATCGGCGCGGCACTCACGCAGGCCCTCGGGACGCTCGGCAGCTATCCGCTCGTACTCGGGGTGCCCGAGCTGCGAGCCGCCATCGCCGCGTGGCTCGCGCGCCGTTTCGAGCTGCCGATCGACGGCGTGCGCGCCGAAGACATGGTGCTGCCCGTGAACGGCACGCGCGAAGCGCTGTTTGCGCTCGTGCAGGCGGCGGTTGACGGCTCCCGCCCGCAGCCGGCCGTGCTGATGCCGAACCCGTTCTACCAGATCTACGAAGGAGCGGCCCTGCTCGCGGGCGCCGAGCCGGTGTACCTCAACTGCGATCCGGCGCTCGGTCACCTCCCGGACCTCGACGCGGTGGAGGCATCGACCTGGAACCGTTGCCAGGTCCTGTTCCTTTGCAGCCCGGGCAATCCGACCGGTGCCGTGATGCCCGTCGATTACCTCCGGCGCGCGCTCGAGCTTTCGGCACGCAACGGGTTTCTCATCGCCTCGGACGAGTGCTACTCGGAAATCTACCTCGACGAATCCCGCCCGCCGCCCGGGCTGCTGCAGGTGGCGCACGCCGCGGGGAACACGGAGTTCGAGCGTTGCGTCGTCTTCCACAGCCTCTCGAAGCGCTCGAGCGTGCCCGGGCTGCGTTCGGGATTCGTCGCCGGCGACGCACGGGTTCTGGCAGACTTCAGGCTGTATCGCACCTACCACGGCTGTGCGGTCCCGGTACACACGCAGCGGGCGAGCGTCCCGGCCTGGCAGGACGAGGCGCACGTGCGTGAGAACCGCCGCCTCTACCGTGAGAAGTTCGCCGCGGTCGTGCCGCTGCTGCGCGAGGTGCTCGAGGTCGATGTGCCGGCCGGGGCGTTCTACCTGTGGCTGCCGGTGGGCGACGACGAGGCCTTTACGCGCGGGCTCTTCGAGCGGCAGCACGTGACCGTCGTGCCCGGGAGTTATCTCGCGCGCGACACGGACGGCGGCAATCCGGGGCGCGGCCGCATTCGCGTCTCGCTGGTCGCCAGTGTCGACGATTGCATTGAAGCGGCTCGTCGCATCGTTGCGTTCGTGAAGTCGCGCTGACTCGGTCGCGCCCGCGCATTTCGGCGCGGGCACCCGGCTTCCGGGGCGGGTTCCGGCAACCGGCGTGAATCCATCCCTGGAGCCTCCGGGCGCGCCGTCCATGGCGCGCACGGTTGCCGGAACCCGCCCCGGAAGCCGGATACCCGCGCCGCGACGCGGCGCTCCGCGGCCGAGCGGGCCCGGGGAGCGTCCGGGCAGCCGTGCGCGGCATGGATGCCGCGCCCGGAGGCTCCAGGGATGGATTCACGCCGTCTGCCCGGAAGCTCCCCGGGACCGCCCGGCCGCCTCTGGAACGCGCACGACAGTGCCGGCGTAAGCAACCGCGATTACGCTATTCTTTGCAATTCGGATCTGAACCAACCGCCGAGACCGACATGACGACCCGCGCGACGCTAGCAGCCACGATCGACGCCGCGTTCGAGGAGCGCGCGCAATTCGCTCCCGGCAACGTCCCGGCGGACGTCGTCGCGGCGGTGGACGCGGCCATCGCCCTGCTCGACAGCGGCGAGGCGCGGGTCGCCGAGAAAGTCGGCGGTGAATGGATCGTGCACCAGTGGCTCAAGAAGGCCGTGCTGCTGTCCTTCCGCCTGAACGAAAACCAGCCCGTCGAGGCCGGCTACACGCGCTTCTACGACAAGGTACCGCTCAAGTACGCGGGATACGGTGCCGACGAGTTTCGCGCCGCGGGCGTGCGCGTGGTGCCGCCGGCCGTGGTGCGCCGCGGCGCCTACGTCGCTCGTAACGCCGTGCTGATGCCGAGCTACGTGAACATCGGCGCCCGGGTCGGCGAAGGCACGATGGTGGACACCTGGGCCACCGTCGGCTCCTGCGCGCAGATCGGGCGCAACGTGCACCTCTCCGGCGGCGTCGGCATCGGCGGCGTGCTCGAGCCGCTGCAGGCCAACCCGACGATCATCGAGGACAACTGCTTCATCGGGGCCCGCTCCGAGGTCGTCGAAGGGGTCATCGTCGAGGAAGGCGCGGTGCTGTCGATGGGTGTCTACGTCGGGCAGAGCACCCGCATCTACGACCGGGAGCGCGACGAGGTCTCCTACGGCCGCGTGCCCGCGGGCGCCGTGGTCGTGCCGGGCTCGCTGCCCGCCGCCAACGGCAGGTACTCGCTCTACTGCGCGGTGATCGTGAAGCGCGTGGACGCGCAGACCCGCGCGAAGGTGGGAATCAACGAGCTGCTGCGCAACGCAGAGTGACGCCTAAACCGGCCTGACCTTCTTCCCGGCCGGCCGTCCCTCGATCATGTAGAGCACCTGCTCGGACACGTTCTTCGCGTGGTCGCCGACGCGCTCGAGGCCCTTGAGCGCGAACACCGTGTCGATCGTGGCCTTGATGAACTGCTGGTCCTCCATCACGAAGGTCATCAGCTGGCGCAGGGCCGCAGCGAACTCCTCGTCGAGCTCCGCGTCGCGCAGCAGCACTTCGCGTGCCAGCTCCGGGCTGGCCTCGTCGAGCGCACGCACGGCGTTGCGCAGCATGGCGACGGACAGGTCGGCCATGTGCCGCAGGTATCGCGCGACGGCGACGACCGGGTCGTGGGCGGACACGGCGCCGACCCGCGCCGCGAAGCGCGCGATCTTCTTGGACTCGTCGCCGACGCGCTCGAGCTCGAGGCTGGCGCGCGACATGGCGCGGACCATGCGCAGGTCGTTGGCGACCGGCTGGTGCAGGGCGATGAAGTTCTGGGTCAGGCTGTCGAGCCGGGCGTCGTAGTCGTTCACCAGCGGCTCGCGCGAGAGCACCAGCCCGGCGAGCCGGGCGTCGCGCTCGAGCAGCGCCTTGACGGCGCTCGAGACCTGGTCGATCGCGAGGCCACCCATCTCGACCACGTGCATCCGCAGGTCGATGAGTCCCTGGTCCACGGACTTCTGGATGTGTCCCTCGACGGGATCGGTCGTGGCGCCCACGTCTGCTCCGTCAGCCGTAACGGCCCGTGATGTAGTCCTCGGTGGCTTTCTTTGCCGGGTTGGTGAAGATCTTCGAGGTCGCGTCCACCTCCACCAGCTCGCCGAGGTACATGAACGCCGTGAAATCCGACACGCGCGCGGCCTGCTGCATGTTGTGCGTGACGATCAGGACGGTCACCCGCTCGCGCAACTCGGTGATCAGCTCCTCGATCTTCGCGGTGGCGATCGGGTCGAGCGCCGAGGTGGGCTCGTCGAACAGCAGCAGTTCCGGCTCGGTCGCCAGCGCGCGGGCGATGCACAGGCGTTGCATCTGGCCGCCCGAGAGCGCCAGGGCCGAATCCTCCAGCCGGTCCTTCACCTCGTCCCAGATCGCGGCGCCGCGCAGCGCCTGCTCGACGCGCTCGGCAAGATCGGTTCGATTCCTGATGCCGCGCAGGCGCAGCCCGTACGCGACGTTCTCGAACACCGTCTTCGGAAAGGGGTTCGGCTTCTGGAACACCATGCCGATTCGCATCCGCACCTCGATGGGGTCGGTCTCCGGACCCACGAGGTTCACGTCGTCCGGCCGCAGCGTGATCGCGCCCTGGTACTTCGTGTCGGGCTGCAGGTCGTGCATGCGGTTGAAACATCGCAGGAACGTGCTCTTGCCGCAGCCCGACGGCCCGATCAGCGCCGTGACCTGGCGCTCCGGGATGGTCAGGTCGAGGTTCTTCAGCGCCTGGTTCGTGCCGTACCAGAAATTCAGGCCCGCCGCGATCGCCTTCGGGGGATTCGCGCGCGTCGGCTGGCGGTCCTCGAGGGCGATGGCCATCGAGGGGGTCGCGGGTCTCTGCGTGGTCATCGTGCTCACCAGTTGATCTTCTTGCGGAAGCGGTAGCGGATCCAGATCGCCACCGCGTTCATGGCCAGGGACATTCCGAGCAGGATGGCTCCCGCGGCGGCCGCGTTCGCCTGGAACGCCTGGTCGGGCCGCGAGATCCAGTTGAACATCTGGATCGGCATCGCCGTGAATTCGCTCTTCAGCCACTCGAAGCTGAGGAAGGGGAACTCCCCGGTGACCGGGGACGGCGGCAGGAAGGCGATGAAGGACAAGGCGCCGATCGTGATGATGGGTGCCGTCTCGCCGATCGCGCGGGACAGGCCGAGGATCAGGCCGGTCAGGATGCCGCCGGTGGAGTACGGCAGCACGTGGTCCTTGGTGACCTCCCAGCGCGTGGCGCCGAGGCCGTAGGCCGCCTCGCGGATGGCCTTCGGCACCGAACGCAGGGCCTCGCGAGTCGCCACGATCACGATGGGAAGGATCAGCAGCGCCAGCGTGAGGCCGGCCGAGAGGATGCTCTGGCCGAAGTCGAACTTGTAGACGAAGAGCCCGAGCGCCAGCAGCCCGTAGACGATCGAAGGCACGCCGGCGAGGTTCGTGACGTTGATCTCGATGACGCCGCTGAACCAGTTCTTCGGCGCGTACTCTTCCAGGTAGATCGCCGCGGCCACGCCCACCGGCAGGGCAGCGAGCATGGTCACGAACATGATGAGCGTCGTGCCCACCATCGGCGAGAGGATGCCGGCCCGCTCCGCCTTGCGCGACGGGAAGGACGTGAAGAAGTCCCAGCCGAAGCGCGACGCGCCCCGGCTGACGAGGTCGAGGAACATGACCGCGAGCAGGCCGAGGCAGACGACCAGGATGAGCAGCCCGACGATCACGAAGACCTTGTCGAGCTGCTTGCGCCAGGCGAGACCCCTGCGGATCTCGGCCAGCGTCACGGTAGCCGGGACGGACATCAGTAGGCCTCCCTGAACCTGCGCGTCAGGAAGAAGCCGATGACGTTGAACACCAGCGTCATCAGCATGAGGACCAGCCCCGCGGCGAAGATGCTCTGGTAACCGATGCTGCCGTGCGGCAGGTCGCCGAGGCTCACCTGCACGATGTAGGCAGTGATGGTCGCGGCCGGTTCGGTCGGGTTGAACGTCAGGTTGGGCTGCATGCCTGCGGCGATGGCGACGACCATGGTCTCGCCTACCGCACGCGAGATGCCGAGGATGTAGGCCGCCGCGAGGCCGGAGAATGCGCCTGGCACCACCACTTTGAGTGCCGTCTGCAACCGGGTGGCCCCCATCGCGTAGGAACCCTCGCGCATGTAGCGCGGCACGGCGCGCATCGCGTCCTCGCTCACGGAGGCCACGTACGGCACGATCATCAGGCCGATGACGAGGCCGGCGCTCAGCATGTTGAACCCGGGCAGTTCGGGGAAGATCTTCTGCAGGGCCGGAGTGACCATCAGCAGCGCGAAATACCCGTACACCACCGTGGGCACGGCGCCCAGCAGTTCGAGGATGGGCTTCACCGTCTCGCGCAAGCGGTACGGCGCGAATTCGGAGAGATAGATCGCGATGATCGTGCCGAGCGGTATCGCGACCGCGAGGGCCACGCCCGTCACGGTCAGCGTGCCCGCCACCAGGGGCATGATGCCGTAGCGGGCATCTGCGAACAGCGGCGTCCACATGGTGTCGGTCAGGAAGTCCTTGATCGAGACGTGCTCGAAGAAGAACGAGGACTCGTAGAACAGGATGAAGACGATGGCGACCGTGGTGAACACGGCCACGAGGCCCGCGGCGAGCAGGAACAACTCGATGACGCGATCGCGCCCCTTGCGATAGCCGAGGGACGAGAATGCACTCGGTGACCGCACGGCGGTGGACTGGCTCATGGGCCCGGACCCCTTCCCCTATCTCGTTTCGTGACGGTGGACGCCTACTCTAACCCGATCCCCCGGCGCGGATCGACCGTGGCAGATCGCAGGTCGGGGAAGGGCCTCGCGACCCCTCCCCGTCCCGCCTCGAGCCGTGGTTCCGGTCAGAGCTTGGCTTCCATCGACAGGAGTTTGTCGATCGTGATGCCGACCTGGGGCACGCCGCCGAACACCGTGCCGAGCTTCCTGTCGGTGAAGTGCTTGAAGGCGAGTGAATAGGCGTTCTTCGGCAGCGGCACGTAGCCGACTTCCGCGACGAGATCCGCGCCCTCGGTCATCATGAACTGCACGAACTCGCGCACCTCGGGGCGGGCCATCGAGGCCTCCTTGACGTACACGAACAGCGGGCGGGACAGAGGGCTGTAGGTGCCGTTGATGACGTTCTCGACGCTCGGGGCCACCGGGCCCTTGCCGCCGTCGATGGACACGGCGCGCATCTTGTCCTTGTGCGCGGCGTAGTACGCGAAGCCGAAGTAGCCGATGCCATTCTTGTTGTTCTCGACGCCCTGCACCAGCGTGTTGTCGTCCTCGCTCGCGGTGTAGTCGCCGCGGCTGGACTTCGCCTTGCCCGTCACGGCCTCGGTGAAGTAGTCGAAGGTGCCCGAGTCGGCGCCCGGCCCGAACAGCATGAGCTTGTCGGCAGGGTACTCGGCCCGCACCTGCTTCCAGGTGTTGATGCGGCCCTGTGCCGCCGGCTCCCACATCTTCTTCAGGTCCGCCACGGTCATGGTCTTGACCCAGGTGTTCTTCGGGTTCACGACGACTGTCAGCGCATCGAACGCCACCGGCATCTCGATGTACTTGATGCCGGCCTTGCGGCAGACTTCCATTTCTTCCTTCGAGATGGGACGCGAGGCGTTGGCCATGTCCGTTTCGCCCCGGCAGAACTTCTTGAAACCACCTCCGGTGCCCGAGACGCCGACCGTCACGCGGACCTTGCCGCGCTTCTGGATCTGGAACTCCTCGGCATAGGCCTCGGAGATCGGGAACACGGTGCTCGAGCCGTCGACCTTGATCGCGGCCTGCGCGTGGGCGAGCTGCGGGATCGCGGCGGACATGACGCCGGCGACGACCGCCGGGATACCGATTTTCTGCCACAACTTCATGGAGTTAACCCTCTGCAGGTGAACGGTGGATAAAGGCCAGGACCTTGGGTGGCGCGAAGTCTGGCGCAGCGATGTGACAGCCGTATGACAAGCCGAAAAACGGTTGGGACCACGGCCGCCACTCCGTAAGATACCGGCCGGAATCACCCCCTCATCGCTCGCCACGGCCTCGCCCGGGCACGACTCTTTACAACTGCATGTCAACCACGCTGGCCCTCGCCGAAGACCTGCTCCGCCGTCCCTCCGTCAGCCCGGAGGACCACGGTTGCCTCGACGTGATTGCCGCGCGCCTCGCGCCGCTCGGATTCGTGAACGAGCGACTCACGTTCGGCCCGGTGGACAATCTATGGGCGCGGCGCGGACGGGCGGGCCCGGTGCTCTGCTTTGCCGGGCACACCGACGTGGTCCCCACGGGTCCCCGCGAGGAATGGCAGACCGATCCCTTCGAGCCCGTGGTGCGGGACGGCGTCCTGTACGGCCGCGGCTCGGCCGACATGAAGACGAGCCTCGCCGCCATGGTCACGGCGACGGAACGCTTCATCGCGCACCACCCGGGCCACCGGGGGTCCCTCGCCTTCCTGTTCACGAGCGACGAGGAAGGCCCATCCGTGGACGGCACGCGGCGAGTCATGCAGATCCTCGAGGGGCGCAGCGAGAAGATCGACTGGTGCGTGGTCGGCGAGCCGACCAGCGACCGGCTGCTCGGCGACACGATCAAGATCGGTCGGCGTGGCTCGCTCTCGGGGCGGCTGACCGTGCACGGGGTCCAGGGCCACATCGCCTACCCCCACCTGGCGCACAACCCCGTCCATGCCTTCGCCCCGGCGCTGGCCGAGCTCGTTGCGCGTCACTGGGACGAAGGCAACGCTTTCTTCCAGCCGACCACGTTCCAGGTCTCGAACATCGCGGCGGGGACCGGTGCCCCGAACGTCGTCCCGGGCGAGCTCAATGTCCGCTTCAATCTGCGCTTCTCGACCGAGCAGACCGTCGAGAGCCTGCAACGCACGGTGCTCGGCATCCTCGATGCGCACGGCGTCAACCACACGCTCAACTGGTTCGTCTCGGGGCTGCCGTTCCTCACCCAGCCCGGACACCTCACCGAGACGGTGGCCGCGGCGGTACACGAACTGACCGGCCGCCGCCCCGCCTTCTCGACCACCGGCGGCACCTCGGACGGCCGTTTCATCGCCCCCACTGGCGCGCAGGTGGTCGAGCTCGGCGTCGTGAACGCCACGATTCACAAAGTGAACGAGTGCGTCCGCGTCGAGGACGTGGATGTGCTCAGCCGGATGTACGAGCGGGTGATGGAGCGGCTCCTGGCGAAGCCGGGAGCCTGATCAGCCGGTGCGCCGATGACCGAACCAGTTCACCAGCACACCCCAGGTGCCGATGCCCACCAGTGTCATCAGCACCCACGTGGGCATGTTTAGGCTGAGGAACGTCCAGTCGATCTTGGCGCACTCGCCCGAGCCGGCCAGGACCTTGCCGAGCACCTCGTGGAGCGGCAGCACGTCCATCATGTAGTCGAGGCTCGCGCCGCATTCGGCGACGGTCCCCGGCGGCTGCGCGATGATCCACATGTGACGGGCGGCGATCAGGATGCCCGAAAGTGCGGCGAGGTCGATGAGCACGCCGTAGACGCGCGCGCCACGGTCGCCAGGGTCGTGGACGAACGCCGCCACGAACAGCACGCCCGCGGCCATCACCGCCACGCGCTGCAGGATGCAGAGCGGGCACGGCTCGAGGCCCATTCCGTACTGGACATAGAGCGCGTAGGCGATCAGCGCGGCACAGGCGACCGCGCCGAGCAGGTTGCCGGTGCGGCGGGTGAGCCAGGCAGGCAGCGTTCCCATCTCAGGGCGTGCTGGCCGTGCGCGCCGCGCGGACGGCGGCGATCTGCTGCTCGACGTCCTCGAGGCGCACGTGGCGCACATCCTTGCCGAGCACCATGAAGATCACGTACTCGCAGATGTTCTTGGCGTGGTCCCCGATGCGCTCGAGCGCACGCGCGACCCACAGGACGTCGAGTGCGCGGCGGATGGCGCGCGGGTCTTCCATCATGAACGTGATGCACTGGCGCTGGATGGCGTCGTACTCCTCGTCCACCACGCGGTCCTTGCGGGCCACCTCCAGCGCGGCGTCGGTGTCGAAGCGGGCGAAGGCGTCGAGGGCGCCGTGCACCATGTCGGCGACCTGCTCGCCGATGTGCTTGATCTCGCGATAGCGGTCCGCCGGGCGCTCGACGCCCGCCAGCCGCGCGGCAATGTGGCCGAGCTTTTCGGCCTCGTCGCCGATGCGTTCGAGGTCGGTGATGGTCTTGATGACCGCCACGATCAATCGCAGGTCCGAGGCCGTGGGGCCGCGGGTCGCCAGGATCCGGCTGCAGTCGTCGTCGATCGCGACTTCCATCGCGTTGACCCTGTGGTCCTGGCGCGCGACCTCCTCGCCGAGGCGGCTGTCGCCCTCGTAGAGGGCCTTGATGCCGTTCTGCAGCTGCTGCTCGACCAGGCCGCCCATCTGCAGCACGCCCGCGCGGACGCCCTCCAGGTCGGCATTGAAGCGGCTCAGGATGTGGTGCGAAAGATCGGACTTTTCCATGCGTCCCTCCGGGGATCGCGCTCGGATATACAGCAGCGCCGTTGCAGTATCAAGAAAAAGCCCCTGCCGCCGGAGCGGCAGGGGCCTCGGGGGCGGACTTCAGAACTTGTAGTTGAGGTCGAGCTGCAGACGGTTGTAGTCGAGCTCGGTGCCCACGTCCTTGTTGAGCGTGTTGATGAAGTAGGTCGCGTTGACCGTGAAGTTCCTCACCGGAGCGTAGCCGCCCTTCAGCACCCAGCCCTCCGAGTCGGTCTTGCCGTCGCCGAAGTCGGAGTCGATCAACTGGGCGAACAGCGCGTCCTTGTCGAGCGACTGGTAGAAGGCGCCCGCCTCCCACGTCCGCGGGTTGCCCGCCTTGCCGAGCGTGAAGCCCGCCGCGTAGGCGGTGTCGTACTCGACGCCGGAGGCCATGTTCTGCGCGTAGTTGGCCCACAACGTCAGCGGCAGGTCGCGAACCATCAGGCCCATCTGGGCCGCCACGTCCAGAACCTCGTAGTCGTAGGTGAGCAGGTTCGTGGTGCTGGGAGCGACCTGGTAGGTCGTGTTGCCGTTCGAACTGTTTGCGTACAGCGGTGACCGGTCCTGGCACGCGCCACAGTCATAGTAGTGCGCCGCGAGGCGCGTCTCACCGCCGAACAGCGGGAACTTGAGGCCGGCCTGGAGGCCGAATACGCCGGTGTCCGCGTTTGCGGCGTCCGGGTCCGCGTTGTAGTTCTCAGTGATCCACATGCCATAGGCCGTACCGAAAAGCATGCCGCGCTCGAACTTCACCGCGCCGCCCTCGAAGTTGTAGTCGCCGTCGTAGAACAGCGTCTGGCCCGGGCGCCAGATCGACCACGCCTGCTTGCCGAGGACGGCGTTGGCCCCCGGCATGAACTTCCAGTCCACGTAGGCCATGTCGACGCCGATCGACTTGCGGGTGCTGGAGGAGCCGAGCGTCTGGTTGGACGAGCGTGGGTCGTCCCCGCCCGTAGCGAGCAGGAGGGTGGCGGTCACGTTGTCGGTGACTTTCGCGTCGACCCCGAATCGAGCGCGGATGCGCTGCCGCTCGCGGTCGGCCGCGTCCTCGGCCTCGCCGCTCACGACGCGCTCCGACGCGATGCTCTCGTGGCGGTACCGGAGGTCGCCGCGCAGCTTGATCTTGGTCGCCCAGTCGGCACCCTTGACCTTGGCGATCTCGTTCGACGCCACGGCCGCTTCCTCGCGCGATTCGCGCGCCTGCGACTTGAGGTAGTCGGTCTCGGCGTCGCGGCGCTCGACCGTCGCCTTCAGCTCGGCGTTCTCGGTCGTGAGCGTGGCGTTCGCCGCCTCGAGCCTGTTCAGGCGGTCGGCCAGCGCGGTCATCTGCGCCTGCATGGCCTGGAGTTCGGCCTTCGTGGCCGTGCCCTTCGACTGGGCATAGGCGTCGGTTGCGGCAAGCGCGAGCACGCTGGTCATCGCCGTCGCAAGCAAGGTGTTTCTCACGGTAATCCCCTTCGGCTGGTTGAATACGGGCGCGAGGCCGGCCCCCGCGCGATCTGCTGGGGCGCCGTTATAAGCCTGCTTTGTTACAGGACGATTACTGCCGTCGTTGCAGGCGCGTGACCGGGAAGTGACAGGTGAACACGCTGCCCTTCCCCTCGACGCTCTGGATCTCGAGGCGCGCGCCGTGCCGCTGCAACGCGTGCTTGACGATCGCGAGGCCGAGCCCGGAGCCGCCGAGCTTGCGCGAACGGCCCGGATCGACGCGGTAGAAGCGCTCGGTGAGCCTCGGCACGTGCTCCGCCGGGATACCGATGCCCGTGTCGCGCACCTCGACGTGCCCTCCCTCGTCATCCGCAGACCAGCGGATGTCGATGCGGCCATCGGCGGGCGTGTACTTGACCGCGTTCGAGACCAGGTTGGCGAAGATCGAGTGCAGCTCGATCTCGGAACCGAGCAGCAGCGCGTCGCTGTCGAGGACGAGGTTCAACTCCGCGGGCCGGTCCGGCCGTGCCAGCACGTCCTTGCGGATCAGCGCGAGCATACCGCCCACGTCCACCGGGGCTTTCTCCGCATCGCTGGTCCGCGACTCGAGCCTGGAGAGGTCGAGCAGGTCCTGCACGATGCCGCGCATGCGGTCGGACTGGCGGCGCATCTCCTGCACCGGGACCTGCCACGCCGGGTCGAGGTCCGGGTCATCGGCCAGGGTATCGAGGTAGCCGCTGATCACGGTCAGCGGCGAACGCAGTTCGTGCGAGGCGTTGGCCACGAAATCCTTGCGCATCGACTCGAGGCGCACTTCGTTGGATACGTCGCGGACGATGAGCAGCCGCTGCCCGGTGGCGTTCGACGTGACGAGCCGGAAGGCGAGCCAGCGGTCGCTCGGCGGTGGCAGGTAGATGCGCGGCGGCAGCGTCGCACCGCCCTTCGCCAGGTGCTCGACGAACTCCGGGTGCCGCACGAGGTTGTCGATGCGCAGCCCGAAGTCGAGCTTGCGGCGCAGGTCGAGCCAGGTGCCGGCCGTGCGGTTGAACCAGAGGATCTCGTTCATCGGGCCGAGCAGCAGCGCGCCGTCCGGCATGGCTGCGGTCATGCGCCGGAACTCGCGCAGCATCGCCAGCACGCGCCGCTTGTGGAATACCTTGCGGCGATAGATGCGGCTGGTGACGGCGATGACCTCGCCCCACAGCCCCGTCATGTCCGGCGGCCGTTCGAGCGAGCGCCGGCGCAGCCAGCGATCGAAGCGGACCAGGTTGCGTACGTGCAGCGCCAGCATCACGGCGAGCGCGACCGCGACGAAAGCCGCCACCCGGCCGAACGCGAGCCCGGCCAGCGCGGCGATTGCGAGCGCTACGGCGATCTTCGCGAGGTGCTGCCAGGCTTGTTTCGACAAGTGCCTGCGCCCCGGGTCGCCGTCACTCGACCTGCGTCGAGAAGCGGTATCCGGAGCCGCGCACGGTCTGGATCAGCCCGTCGCAGCCATTGGGTTCCAGCGCCTTGCGCAGGCGCCGGATGTGCACGTCGACCGTGCGCTCCTCGACGTAGACGTTGCCGCCCCAGACTCGGTCGAGCACCTGGCTGCGGCTGTACACCCGTTCGGGGTGCTCCATGAAGAACTGCAGCAGGCGGAATTCCGTAGGGCCCAGCGCAATGGACTCTCCGCGCGCCATGACGCGGTGGCTTGCCGTGTCGAGCGTGAGGCCACCCGCCTCGATCGACTCGCCACTCCCGCCGGGCACTGTGCGGCGCAACACCGCGTTGATCCGTGCCAGCAGCTCGCGCGGGCTGAAGGGCTTGGTGACGTAGTCGTCGGCCCCGCCCTCGAGTCCCGTCACCTTGTCGTGCTCGTCCGCGCGCGCGGTGAGCATGATCACAGGCATGTCCTCGGTGTCCTTGTTGCGCTTGATGGCGCGCGTGAGCTCGAGGCCGCTCTGGTCGGGCAGCATCCAGTCGACGAGCAGGAGGTCCGGCCGGCAGTCGGCAATGCTCGCCCGCGCCGCCGTGCAATCCTCCGCCTCGCGTACGTGGAAGCCGGCACGCCTGAGGCCGAAGGCGATCATGTCGCGGATCGGCTTCTCGTCCTCGACGATCAGTATCTGCTTGCCCGTCATGACCATCCGTCTTGGCAGTTTGATTGCAGCAGGATTACAACAACGAATTATGACACTCCCGTGACTGGCGCAACGGACGGCCTCGCGACGTCGTCCCGCACGTACACCGGCAGCGCCGCGTCGGCCGCCACGCCGCGGCCCGCGGCGAGCTCGATCGCTCCGAGGCGCGCCACGGCGTCGGCGCGCGGCAACAGCCCCTCGTGCAGGGTCCAGCCGAGTTGCTCGAGGCGCTCGCGCAGACCTGGGTAGCGACCGAAAGCGTTGCCCGCGGCCCGGCCGCCGCCGCTTGCGCCCTCGGCCACTCCATCCGCCGGCGACACATGCTCGGCGGTCAGCGCGGCGATCGAACCATCGGGGTCGCGCCGAAACACCGCCCAGTACACCTCGCCCATGCGGGCATCGTTGCAGACAAGCACAGCTTCGCCCGCGCCGGCGTCGACCTGGTCGGCGACCGCGGCGAGGCTCGACACGGGCGCCACCGGCAGCCCCGCGCCGAGCGCCAGTCCTTGCGCGACACCCGCGGCGATGCGCAGCCCGGTAAACGCGCCCGGCCCGCGCCCGAACGCGAGCCCGTCGAGGCTCTCGAGGGCCACGCCCGCCTCCGCGAGCAACGATTCGACCATCGGCAGCACGAGCTCGGCATGGGCGCGCTCGGTGAGCTTCTCGCGCAGGCGAATCTCGCCGTCGAGCAGCAGCGCGACCGAACAGCATTCAGTGGAAGTGTCGAGGGCGAGAAGACGCATGTGGCGGGGATCGCAGGGTGGGCGGGCCGCCAGTCTATCCCGCCGCCCCTGTCCTCTCGTCTTCGAGCCTTGCCCTCAGGAATTCGCACACCTCGACGACCTCCCGCGTCCGCCTCATCGGCGGCAGGCTCGACAGGAACGCGCGGCCGTAGCCCTTGGTCACCAGGCGCGCATCGCAGATCATCACCACGCCGAAGTCGGTGACGTCGCGGATCAGGCGACCCACGCCCTGCTTGAGCGCGATCACGGCCTGCGGTACCTGCTCGTCGAAGAAGGGATTGCCGCCCTGCGCGCGGATCGCGTCGAGACGCGCCTTGAGCAGGGGATCGTCCGGCGCGGCGAACGGCAGCTTGTCGATGATCACCACCGAGAGGGCCGGGCCCTTCACGTCCACGCCCTCCCAGAAACTGCCCGTGCCGAGCAGCACCGCGTTGCCCGCCTCGCGAAACCCGCGCAGCAGGTGGTCGCGCGAAGTGTCGCCCTGCACCAGGATCGGCACGGGTGGCGAGTCGTTCCATGCGCGGCGCAACTCCTCGGCACCCTCGCGCAGGGCACGGTGACTCGTGAAGAGCAGGAACGCGCGGCCGCCGCTCGCTTCCAGGACCGGCAGCGAGGCCTGGATGACCGCGCGCGCATGTCCCGGCGCACCCGGGTCGCCGAGACCCTTGGGAAGGTAGAGCAGCGCCTGGTTTGCGAAATCGAACGGGCTCTCGAAGCGCACGCTTTGCGCATGCGAAAGCCCCGATCGGCGCTTGAAGTGCGAGAAATCGTCGCCCACCGCAAGCGTCGCGGAGGTGAGGATCCAGGCGCAGCCCTGCGACTGCATCAGCGCCGCGAGCTGCGAGGCGACGTCGACCGGCGCGAAATGACAGCTCACGCTGCGCGCGCTCGTCTCCGCCCAACGCACGCCACCCTGCGCTTCCTCGGTCGTCAGCGAGTGCAGCCGGTCGGCGCTCTCGACCAGCCGCTCGCGCAGCCTTGCGTACACGCCCGCTCCTTCGCCGGCCAGCGGCGCGAGGCCCTCCGCCAGCTCCGCCGCGCGGGCCGCGAGGCCGTTCAGCGCCTCGATGAGTCGATCCGGCCACTGCGAGTGCTCGAGGCGCGCATCCACGCCCCCTCCGGCGGCAAGGACGGCGGCGACCTGCGCATCGAGTCCGGTGAGCGCGGCGTCCACCTGGCCCGCCAGCTGCTGCGAGAGGAGGAGCTCTCCTGCAACGTCCTTCGCGATCGCAGCCATCTGCCGCGTGCTGACGCTGTAGCCGAGGAACTGTGCCGCGATGTCCGGCAACTGGTGGGCCTCGTCGATGACGATGGCATCGGCACCCGGCAGCAGGTCGCCGAATCCTTCTTCCTTGAGCACGAGGTCGGCCATCAGCAGGTAATGGTTCACCACGACGATGTCGGCGGCCTGCGCCTCGCGGCGCGCCGCAAGCACGAAGCACTCCTCGTATTTCGGGCAGTCGGTGCCGAGGCAGTTCTCGCGGGTCGAGGTCACCCAGGGCCACGCCGGGTCCTGTTCGCCGTAGCCCGGCAACTCCGCGATGTCGCCGCGCCGCGTGAGGTTCGACCACGCGCGGATCTTCGGAAGCGCGACGGCCACCTCGCGCCGCAGGCCGCGTGCATAGGCCTGTTGCTCCGCGAG
Organism: uncultured Gammaproteobacteria bacterium; assembly: GCA_963778185.1. Classification (GTDB taxonomy): domain Bacteria; phylum Pseudomonadota; class Gammaproteobacteria; order Steroidobacterales; family Steroidobacteraceae; genus RPQJ01. Next base: position 68,162 of record CAVZTF010000002.1, read on the forward strand.
GTCGAGCCGATGGCGGCAGAGGTAATTGGAGCGGCCCTTGAGCAGCGCCACCCGCACGGGCCGGCCGAGTGCCCCGCACACGGCGGGCAGGTCACGGTGATAGAGCTGGTCCTGCAGCGCGCGGGTGCCCGTGGAGAGGATTACGCGCCGGCCCGAGACCAGTGCGGGAACGAGGTAGGCAAAGGTCTTCCCCGTTCCGGTTCCCGCCTCGACGACCAGGACCTCCCGCCCGTCGAGCGCGGCTGCGACGTGGCGGGCCATGGCGACCTGCTCGTCGCGCACGCTGTAGCCGGGCATCGCGCGCGCCAGGGGGCCGGCCGGGCCGAACAGGTCCTCCAGCTCGGGTACCACCATCGGTCAGCCGAAGGTGGCGCGAAAACGCAGCAGCGCCGTTGCGCCGGGCGCGAGCGGGCGGCGCAGGAGCCAGCGCAGGTGCGAATAGCTCGCGCCCTTCCGGCCAGCGGGTGCGAAAGTGGCCCCGCCGTCGGACGATAGCTCGATGTCGCAGGCCGGCCCGACGGCCGATCCGGGCAGGTAGGCGAGACCGAACGGCAGGCGTTTGGTCACCACGACGTCGAGAACCGGCTCCTTGCCCGGGTTGCGGACGCGGATCGTGTAGTGAACCTCGTCCCCGGCGTCGAGGCGGGTGGCGCGGACGAAGCGGCGCTCCTCCGTCCCGTCGTCGGCGGCGTCCTCGACCTCGTACTTTTCGACGACGATCTCGGTCACCAGCGGGCCGGTCCCGACCGCGACGGCATCCCCGCCGCCCTGCTCGGGGCTGGCCTCCTGGGCCCGGGCCGCGTGCGTCCAGATCGCGGCGAATGCGAATAGCGCAACGACCACTCGACGGAGCACGCTCTGGGTGGTTGAGGATCGGTGCGACATGGGGCAGGAACTCTGCCGCCACCCCGGGTCGGCGGCAAGCGTCATTTGGGGCTGTTTTCAAAACTTCGGGAAATCGCCAGGCAACACTGCATAAGCCGCATTTGACATACCCCCCAAGGTGTTTTATTGTGCACTGCAACAAATGCTGCAGCGCAGCACCCGTACCGCCAAGGAGTCACCCATGATCACCCAGATGCAGGATTTCGTAGCCGATACGACCTCCGCCCTGTCCGGCCAAGTGCAGAAGATGCGCAAGGAGTCGGTCGAGACCGTCCGCGAGGCGGTCGTCGGTTCCGCGGAGAACCTGAAGTCCCTGAAGAGCCCGGTCCGCGTGATCGCGCGCTCGGGCGTCAAGCTGACGGTCGTCTCGCAGACGGCCGTGTCGAGCCTCATCGAACTGCAGTCCGACATGCTGACCGCGGCCCTCTCGGAAGCGGCCCTGCGCCTCGAAAAGGCGGCCCGCGCCGAGAACGTGATCGAGCTGGTGCGTGACCAGGTCGACCTGTTGCCGGCCACCCGCGCCCGCATGCTCGAGGACGCACAGCGCGCCGTCGAGATCTTCAAGGTTGCCGGACGCGACCTGAAGACCGTCGCCACGCACGTCTATGAAGTCGTCGTCGACACGACCGAAGAAAAGGTTCCCGAAGTGAAGACCGCGAAGCGCAAGGTCAAGACCGCCGTCCGCAAGGCGAAGACGCGCGCGCGCAAGGTTGCCAAGGCCGCCTGAACGAGGCCGCCGCAGCCCTCCACTTCTCTACTGGTCTCCCCCTGATTGCGCCCTCCTCGGAGGGCGCTTTTTTTTGCCTTTCTTGCGCGGAAATCTCCCCATCCGGCTGCGGGATGTGCCGACCCGCCTCGCCGCGCCGCCTCGGGCGGCTATAATCGGGGTTCGAAAAGACGAGGAAGACAGGCCGATGACGACGACGAACCGCGCGTTGCGAGACTGGGTCGCAGGGACCGCCAAGCTCACCCAGCCCGAACACATCCACTGGTGCACAGGATCGGACACGGAGCGCGACGAACTCGTCGACCTGATGCTGACCCGCGGCGACCTGCTCGAGCTCGACCAGGCGACTTTCCCGAACTGCCACCTGCACCGCTCGCACCCGACCGATGTGGCGCGCGTCGAGCACCTCACCTTCATCTGCACGACGAAGAAGGAAGACGCGGGCCCCAACAACAACTGGATGGATCCGGCCGAGGCGCACCGCAAGGTCGACGCGCTGTTCGCCGGGTGCATGAAGGGGCGCACGCTCTACGTCGTGCCCTACTGCATGGGCCCGATCAACTCGCCCTACTCGCGTTGCGGCGTGGAGATCACCGACAGCCCCTACGTCGTGCTCAACATGCGCATCATGACCCGCATGGGCACGGCCGCCCTGCAGCGCATCGAGCGCGACGGCACCTTCGTCAAGGGCCTGCACTCGGTGGGTGACCTCGACCCCGAGCGCCGCTACATCATGCATTTCCCCGACGAACTCTCGATCAAGAGCATCGGCTCGGGCTACGGCGGCAACGCCCTGCTCGGCAAGAAGTGCCACGCGCTCAGGATCGCGAGCTGGCAGGCGCGCACCGAAGGCTGGCTCGCCGAGCACATGCTGATCGTCGGCCTCGAGAACCCGCGCGGCGAGGTGCATTACATCGCCGGCGCGTTCCCGTCGGCCTGCGGCAAGACCAACCTCGGCATGCTGATCCCCCCCGACACGATGCCGGGCTGGAAGGTGTGGACCATCGGCGAGGACATCGCCTGGCTGCACGTGGGCCAGGACGGCCGCCTGCGTGCGATCAATCCCGAATCCGGCTACTTCGGCGTGGTCCCGGGCACCAGCCCCAAGACCAACCGCAATGCCTACGAGATGATCCACCACGACACGATCTTCACCAACGTGGCGGTGACGGCCGACAACCAGCCGTGGTGGGAAGGCCGCATCAGCGGCGAGCCGGTGACCGACTGGCAGGGCCGACCGTACGACAGGACGAACGGCCCGGCCGCCCACCCGAACTCGCGCTTCACGGTGTCGGCGAAGCAGAACCCGGCCTACAACCATCTCATGGAGCACCCGGACGGCGTTCCCATCTCGGCGATCCTCTTCGGCGGGCGCCGTCGCGAAGTCGCCCCGCTCGTGTACGAAGCCCGTGACTGGGCGCACGGCGTGATGGTCGGCGCGGGCATGGCATCGGAGACGACGGCCGCCGCCGTCGGCCAGGTGGGCGTCGTGCGCCGCGACTCGATGGCGATGAAGCCGTTCTGCGGCTACAACTTCGCCGACTACTGGGCGCACTGGTTGTCGTTCGAGGGCCGCGTCGCGAAGCTGCCGAAGGTCTTCCACGTGAACTGGTTCCGGCAGGACAAGAACGGCAAGTTCCTCTGGCCGGGCTTCGGCGACAACCTGCGCGTGCTCTCCTGGATCATCGACCGTTGCGAGGGCCGCGCGGGCGCGCACGAGACGCCGATCGGCTTCCTGCCGAACAAGGAGGACCTCGACCTCGAGGGACTCGAACTCCCCGAGGGCGCGCTGCACCAGTTGCTCGAGATCGACCACGAGGCCTGGCACCGGGAGATCGACGACGTCGGCCGCTACCTCGGCGAGTACGGCGATCGCACGCCGCCGGCGCTCCTCGAGCAGTACCAGCGGGTCAAGAAGGCGCTCGGCTGACGGTTTTGCCGCTCCATGTCGGACGCCGCAGCGCGAGCGCTGGAGCGAGGCGGAACTGACCTCACCGGCCCATTGACGACATTTCGCCTCGATCCCGCTCGCGCCAGGGAACGCCGAAAATCCGCGTGGCTCGGCACGCGGATTTTCGAAGCGCGGTAGACCTGGAGCGGGGAATCTCACCCGCCGAGCCTCTCGCTCGGCCGGCGGTCACGTCAGTAGACCGCCCGCGACAGCGAGAAGGGTCAATCCTCGAGCTGGTAGCGAATCGCGTCCGTGGCCGTCGGCTCCGGCAAGTGCCCGAGCCCGATCAGCCCCTTGCCCTGCAGCGGCACCGAGTCCCGCCGCACGAAGGCTTCCTTGCCTTCGTCGTTGGTGACGAACGTGCCGTTGGTACTCTGGTCCACCAGCATGAACTTGTTGCGCTCGAGCTCGATGCGCGCGTGCAGCCGGGACACCAGGCTGCCCTTGATCACGATGTCGTTGTCGTCGGCCCGGCCCATGGTGAGGCTGCCGTGCCCGTCACCCAGCACGAACTCGCGCCCGAGGTAGCGCACGCGCACGCGCCGCGTCCGGTGGCCCGTGCGCGCGTCGATCGCGATCGAGGGCAGCATGCTCGTCGCGTCCTCCTGCTGCCACAGCACCTCGAAGAGTTCCATCTCCTCGCTGTGGCCCCGCACGGAGGTGACGTCGATCTGGCGCGTCACCGCCCGCCACTCGGGCGACAGGCGCTCGACGGCGCCGGAGGTCAGGATGATCTGCCCGGCCTTGGCCTGGCTCGTCATGCGGTTCGCCGTGTGCACGGACGAGCCGAAGATGTCCCGGTTCTCGAGCACCACGGGCCCGAAATGGCAGCCGATTCGCAGCGCGACGTGCTGGCCCTGGACCGCGAGCTCGGGCCGCGCGCCGATGTCCTGCTGCATCTCGCCCGCGGCGTTCACCGCATCGTCGACGGTCGGGAAGATGGCGAGGATCTCGTCGCCGATGGTCTTGATCACGGTGCCGCGGTTGCGATCGGTGGCCTCGCGCATGAGATCCACGCAGCTCACGATCATGTCGCGCGCGCTGTGGTCTCCGAGCAGCTCGTACAGCCGCGTGCTGCCGACCACGTCGGCGAACAGTACCGCGACTTCCGTTTCGTTGCTCATCAGTCGACGGATTATACAGATGCGGGTCGGCCGGACTACGCGTCGTCCCGGACGATGCGCAGCGAGGCCCGCAGGACCTCGGCGTCCGCGCCCGGCCGGACACCCTGCTCGCCGAGGTGTCGGCGCCAGGTGCGGGCACCCGGGAATCCGGCGTAGAGCCCGTGCAGGTGCCTGAGCAGCGATGGCAGCCGGTGGCCTTCGGCCAGCATCTGCTCGGTGTAGGCTGCGTAGCGCTCGATGATTTCGCGGCGGGCGGGCGGCGTCCACTCCGTGTCGACGAATTCGCCGTGCAGCTGCGCAAGCAGGTACGGCTGCTCGTAGGCCTGCCGCCCGAGCATCACGCCGTCGAACCGCGGCAGCCACTCCCTCACCTGCGAGACCGTCTTGAGCCCGCCGTTCAGCACCACTTCGAGGTCGGGGTGCTCCTCCTTCAGGCGCCACGGTATCTCGTAGCGCAGCGGCGGAACCTCGCGGTTCTCCTTGGGAGTCAGGCCCTGCAGGTAGGCCTTGCGGGCGTGGACGATGAAGGTCCGCACGCCCGCTTCCCGCACGACGGTGATGAAATGATGGAAGAATCCGTAGTCGTCGAGTTCGTCGATGCCGATGCGGCACTTGACCGTGACCGGCACGCGCACCGCCTCGCGCATGGCGCGCACGCAGTCCGCCACGATCTGCGGTTCGGCCATCAGGCACGCGCCGAAGTTGCCGTTCTGCACGCGGTCGCTCGGGCAGCCCACGTTGAGGTTGATCTCGTCGTAGCCGCGCTCGGCGCCGAGCCGCGCGGCCCACGCGAGCAACTCCGGGTCCGAACCGCCGAGCTGCAGCGCGACCGGATGCTCGCTCGGGTCGTAGGCCAGCAGTCGCTCGACGTGGCCGTGCCTGAGCGCCTGCGCGGTGACCATTTCCGTGTACAGCAGCGCGCCCGGGCTCACCAGCCGCATCAGGTAGCGGCAGTGGCGATCCGTGTAGTCCATCATCGGGGCGACCGAGATCCGGCGATCGATGACCGTCATGTCCGCGCGGTCTCCTCCAGCAGCCAGCGCATGACGCAGCGCAGCGCCTCCTCCTCCGTCACGCCTGACTGCAGCGCCTGCGTGTAGACAGCGATCTGCCGGTGCGCGCTCGTGCCGCGCGCGACGATCTCGCGCAGGCCCTCGATCTCGGCCACGCAATCGAGCGCCTCGGCGTCCTCGTGCACCAGCGCAATCAGCTCCTCGAGCAGTTCGGCGAACGGCACGATGCGCTGCCGGCCGAGGTCGAGCAGGCCGGAGTCGTAGGAATAACGCATCGCGCGCCAGCGGTTTTCGCCCAGCAGCAGGTGGGAGTACATGCGCCAGCGCTGGTTGCCGCGGCGCAGGCGGTAGAGCATGCGCACCAGGCACTGGTTAAGCGCGGCGAGCCTGAGCGAATCCTCGAGCGTCGTGCAGCAGTCCATCACCCGCGTCTCGAGCGTCGGGAAGCGCGCGCTCGGGCGCAGGTCCCACCAGATGCGCGAGGTGTCGGACAGGATGCCCGTCTCGACCAGGATGTCGGTGTGGCGGCGGTACTCGCCCCAGCTCGAGAATTGCTCGGGAAGGCCCGTGCGCGGCACGCCGTTGAAGACCATGAGGCGGAACGACATCAGGCCGGTGCGCTCGCCCTCCCAGAACGGCGAGCTGCACGACAGGGCGAGCAGGTGCGGCAGGAAGTACGTGAGCTGGTTCATCAGGTCGATGCGCAGGTCCTCGTCCTCGACACCGACGTGCACGTGCAGCCCGCAGATCATCATGCGTCGCGCCGCGCCCTGCATCTCCTCGAGCAGCGCCACGTAGCGCTCCTTGTCGGTGCGCTTCTGCCTGGAGGACAGCGAGAACGGGTGGCTCGACGCGGCGATCGGCGCCAGGCCGTAGCGCGCGCTTTCCTCGATCACCGCGCGGCGCAACTCGCCGAGCTCCATGCGCGCCTCGGGGATGGAGCGGCAGACGGGCGTGGCGACCTCGACCTGCGAGCGCAGGAACTCCGGGAAGGCCCGCCCGGCCGTGCGCTCGTGCAGGTCGGCGAAAAGCTCGGGCGGCGGCTCGCTCGCCACGGCGAGGGTCTCGCGGTCGACGAGGAGGTATTCCTCCTCGACACCCAGGGTCAGCGTGGGCTCGCGGATCGCCATGCGCCCTCCGCAAGCAGGCCGCGGACGACTTTTGCCAGGATGCGTACCCAGCGCTCGACACCCGCCGGGGACTCGAGCAGGTCCTGGCGTACCTCGATGCAGACGTGCGGCAGCCCGGCCAGCTCGGCATGACGATCCACCGTGTAGTCGGACGGGTGCTTGCCGCTGTACGGCTCGTTGTCACCGACCACCAGGCCCTCGATGGCGCCGAGGCCGGCGATCATCCGCCGGGCGCTGGTCTCGTCCTTGTCCCACAGCACGCCGACGTGCCAGGGCCGCGCGCGGCCGGCCAGCACGGGCGTGAACGTGTGCACCGCGGCGAACAGCGGCGTGACTCCGCGCGCCCGGAAACCCGCCAGCATGGCCTCGATGGCCTCGTGGTAGGGATCGAACAGGTACGCGAGGCGCGCGAGGCGCGCGGCCTCGGTGAGCGACTGGTTGCCGGGGATCGCCCAGCCGTCGCTTTCCTCGCGAAAGGCTTCGGGGTCGCCCGGCCGGCGATTGCAGTCCACGACCAGGCGCGAGTAGCCCGCCAGCACGGCCGGTGCGTCGAGCGCGTTCGACAGGCCCCGGGCCAGTTCGCCCGCCCCGATGTCCCAGGCGATGTGCTGCCAGCTCGGCAGCTCCGGCAGTCCCAGGCGTTCCAGGCTCCTCGGAAAGGCACGGCTCGCGTGGTCGCAAACGACCAGCACGGGCGATTCGCCGTGCTCGTGCAGGATCGTGAAGGGCGGCGGATCGTCCCGGCCGACCAGGGGAAGCGCCGGGTCCGGGATCTGTGGGGTGGCCAAGGTGTGGAAGCGCGAACCAGTGTGGGGGCCGGGATTGTAACCCGCGGGCCCTAATGCGAACCCCGTCACACCGTTCGTCGGACGGACCCGCCTACCATCCGGCTCGATCCGCTCCCTTTGTGGGGGCGGCGGGTGGGATATCTTCGACATGGACCGGCTCTTCGGCAACAGGAAAAAGGACGTGCCGTTGCACCGCTGGCTGGGACTCCGGCCGGTCGACTTCGTGCGGGCGGCTGAAAGGCGCGCCGCCGTCCTCTTCCGCCAGCTGAGCGAGCAACGGGCTCGCCGTCGCCTCTCCCTCCCGTGAGCCTGCACCCGCTCCTGGAGCAGCAGTTCGACGACTCCCGCCAGGATGGCGGGCAGCTCGACCTGCGCAAGCTCCTGCAGGCGATCAGCGACGCCTACTCGGACTGGGACGACGAGCGTCGCGGCGTCGTGCGCTCGATGAAGATGCTCGCGGACGAGACCAGCGCCTATACCCGCGAGGTGCGCGAGAGCGCAGCCACGCAGTTGCAGGTGATCCTCGACCACGTCAAGGACGCCATCCTGACCGTCGACGGCTCGGGACGCGTCGAGACGCTGAACACCACGGGCGAGCGGGTCTTTGGCTACGACGAGGAAGCCGTGCGCGGTCGCAGGGTCGACCTGCTGATCCCCTCGCTGGCCCGCCGGCCGCAGCTCAGGGAGGCCCTCGAGGAGCTGTCCGAGTCGCTCGAGGACACCCAGTTCGACCTCGCGCCGCACGAGACCAAGGGCCGGCACCGCAACGGCACGCTGTTCGACGCCGAACTCGGCGTGAGCAAGGTCCGGCTCGACCGGCGCGAAGTCTTCATCGTCTGCCTGCGCGACACCACTGATCGCAAGCTCGCGGAGGCCGCGATTCGCGAGAGCGAGGCGCGCTACCGAACACTGGTCGAGAACGCGCCCGAGGCCATCGTCGTCCTCGACATGGACCTGGGTCGCTTCGTCGAGTGCAACGACAACGCCGTGCGCTTCTTCAAGATGACGCGCGAGGAACTGCTGGCCTGCGGCCCGGAGAAGGTCAGCGCCCCCGAGCAAGCCGACGGCGCCCCGTCCTTCGGCGTCTCGCGCGGCCTGCTCGACCGGGCGCTCGCCGGCGAGACGCCCTGCTTCGAGTGGCTGCACCGCGACGCCCTCGGCCACGACATCCCCTGCGAGGTGCGCCTCGTGCGGCTGCCCTCCTCCGGGCGCCGCCTGGTCCGCGGCAGCATCACCGACATCACCGAGCGCAAGCGCAGCGAGCTCCTTGCCATCGGCGAGCGGAGGGTCTTCGAACGCATCACCGGCAACGTCAACCTGCCGGACACGCTCGAGAGCATCGCCGAGACCGCGGAGCGCGTCACTCCCGACGCCGTGTGCGCGGTCACGTTGTTCGACGCCGATGCGAACGCGCTGAGCCACGTGGCCGGCCGTCATCTGCCGCAGCAGGTCGCCAGGGTCATCGAGCGGCTCGCAGTCGACCCGCGCAATGGATCCTGCGCCGCCGCGATCTACCTGCAGCGCCAGGTCATCGTGGCGGAAATCTCGCGCGACGCGCTCTGGGAAAACCTGCGCACGCCCGCCCTCGCCGCCGGACTGCGGGCCTGCTGGTCGACGCCGATCCGCGCCTCCGACAGCCGCACGCTCGGCACGGTGGCATTCTACTTCCGCCAGCCGCGCAGCCCCCTCAAGCGCGACTTCGAGCTCATGGCCCGCCTGACCGCGCTTGCCGGGATCGCGATCGAGCGCAAGCGCTCCGAGGAGGCGCTGCGCACCAGCGAAGCCCGTTATCGCGGACTGTTCGAGAACGTGATCGAAGGCGTCTACCGCACGGGGCCCGGCGGCCGGCTCGAGTCCGTCAACCCGGCGCTGGTGCGGATGCTCGGCTTCGAGAGCGCCGAGGAGCTGCTCGCCGTGCCCGCGACGCGCGAGATGTACGTCGACCCGGCCGCGCGTGACGCGATCATCGAGCTGCTGGAGCGCAACGGCGTGGTACGCAACGCCGAGTACCAGCTGCGCAAGCGCGGCGGCGAAGTGATCACGGTCATCGAGAACGCACGGGTGGTGCGCGACGCCGACGGCTCCATCATGGGCTATGAAGGCACGCTCGCCGACATCACCGAGCGCAAGCGCGCCGAAGTCCAGCTGTCCGAGGAAAAGGAAAAGGCGCAGGTCACGCTGCAGTCGATCGGCGACGCGGTCATCACCTCCGACGCCGAGGGGCGCATCGAGTACTTGAACCCCGTGGCCGAGGAACTCACCGGCTGGGAGACGCGCGAGGCCGCCGGACGGCCCGTCGCCGAAGTCTTCCACGTCGTGAGCGAGACCACGCGCCAGCCCGTCGAGAGCCCGCTGTTGCGCTGCCTGCGCGAGGGCCGCCTGGTGGATCTCAACGAGCCCACGCTGCTCGTCAACCGCCGCCTGCAGGAAATCTCGATCCAGGACTCGGCGGCCCCGATCCGCGACCGCGGCGGTCGCCTGATCGGCGCCGTCATGGTCTTCCACGACGTGAGCAACGAGCGGCGACTGCAGCGCGCGCTCGCCTACCAGGCCAGCCATGACGCCCTCACCGGGCTCATCAACCGCCGCGAATTCGAGAGCCGGCTGAACGATGCCCTGCAGACGGCGCAGCAGAACGAAAGCATGAGCCACGTGCTCATGTACCTGGACCTCGACCAGTTCAAGGTGGTGAACGACACCTGCGGCCACGAGGCCGGCGACCGGCTGCTGAAGCAGGTCACGAGCGTCCTGCAGACCCGCATCCGCACCACCGACGTCCTCGCCCGGCTCGGCGGCGACGAGTTCGGCGTGCTCTTGCAGGACTGCAACCTGGACACGGCCCAGCGCATCGCCGAGAACCTGCGCCAGGCGATCCGCGACTTCCGCTTCGTGTGGGAGGACCGGGTGATGAACGTGGGCGTCTCGATCGGCCTCGCCGAAATCAACGGCCGGGCGGAGTCGGTCGCGGCGGTGATGAGCGCCGCGGACGTCGCCTGCTACTCCGCCAAGGAATCGGGCCGCAACCGCGTGCAGACCTACAAGCAGGGCCGCGCGCCCGAGCGCCTGCGCGAGATGCAGTGGGTCTCGCGCATCAACCGCGCCTGCGAGGAGGACCGCCTGCTGCTGCACTGCCAGCCGATCGTGCCGATCCGCGCCGGCGTCGAGAAGCTGCGGCACTTCGAGCTCCTGCTGCGCATGCACGACGAAAGCGGGATGCTGGTGCACCCCGCCGAGTTCATCCCCGCCGCCGAGCGCTTCAACCTGATGCCCGCCGTGGACCGCTGGGTGGTCCGCCAGGCCTGCCGCAAGCTGGTGTACCGCCGCCACGAGAGCGCCGGGCGCCTGCCCTTCACGCTCGCGATCAACATTTCCGCGACCACCCTCAACGACGAGCAGTTCCTCGACTTCGTGATCGCCGAGATCGCCGCGGCCGACGTAGCCCCGGGTGCCCTGTGCTTCGAGCTCACCGAGGCCGCCGCGATGACGAGCCTCGCGGCGACCACGCATTTCATCACCGAGCTGCGCAGCCGCGGCTGCCGCTTCGCACTCGACGACTTCGGCATCGGCCTGTCGTCGTTTATGTTCCTCAAGAACCTGCCGGTCGACTTCCTGAAGATCGACGGACAGTTCATGCACAACGTCACCCACGACCGCATCGACCGCAGCATGGTCGAGGCGATCGCACAGATCGGAGAGACGATGGGCATCCGCACCATCGCCGAGCGCGTCGACTCCGCCGAAGTGCTGGCGCGCCTCGCCGACATCGGCATCCAGTACGCCCAGGGCCACTACATCGGCGCGCCGCTGCCGGTCGAGATGCTCGACTCGCTGGTGTCCGCCGACGGTAACATCGTTCGCTTGCGGGCTTGAGCCCGCGAGGCCGCGGGTCAGTCTTCCGCGACCCGGGCGGAAGCCGAGGTAAGTACCGACCCCAACCTTCGCCGCGACATCGAATACCCCACCGAGCTGCGCGGCGACGGCGTTCGGTATTGCCACACCATTGACTCCCGCCATGCCCGCGAGAATCCTCAGGGCGGCGGCGAGACTCTCTGCCCTGAAGAAGACCCATCCAACCACGACGGCGAGGAAGGTCACGGCCCAAGCCGCTGCCGACAATACCGCCGAATCGCGGCGCGACCGGATGTCGAGGCGGATCGTTGCACCCACCCAGAGTTGGTGCACCACGAGGTAGATGCCGTGCAGGCCTCCCCAAATGACAAAAGTCCAGCCCGCACCATGCCAGAGCCCGCCCAGCAGCATGGTAAGCATGAGGTTAATGTTTCTCCGTCTCGGTCCCGCGCGGTTCCCACCGAGCGGGATATAGACGTAATCCCTGAGAAATCTGGACAACGTCATGTGCCAGCGACGCCAGAACTCTCCGATATTGGTGGCCTTGTAGGGCGAATTGAAGTTCAGTGGCAGGCGCACCCCAAAAAGCCTTGCGCCCCCGATGGCCATGTCAGAGTAACCGGAGAAATCAAAATAGAGCTGCATCGTGTAGGCGAGCGCGCCGCCCCACGCGACAAAGAAACTCGGTTCCTGCCCTGCCTGCGCTGCGGCGAACACCGGCGTCGCGTACTTCGCCACTCCATCGGCAAGCACCACCTTCTTGAACAGGCCTATCGCGAAGAAGCTGCCGCCGATGCAGAGATTCGCGAGTTGCGGCCGCATCGCATCCCGCGACAGGAACTGCGGCAGCATCTCGCGGTGGTGAACGATCGGCCCGGCGATAAGCTGCGGAAAGAACGTAACGAACAACGCATAGTGCGTCGCCTTGTACTCCGACGTCAGCCCTCGGCGAGCATCGACGATGTAGGCGATCTGCTGGAACGTGAAAAACGAGATGGCCAGCGGGAGCACGATCGAGGGCAGCGGCAGAGTCGCACCCGTCACGATGTTGACGTTTTCGACCGCGAACCGCGCGTACTTGAAGTATCCCAGCACTGCAAGATTCGCGATGACGCCAGCCGCCAGCAGCGCATCGGCCGTCCGTTCAGCCCCGACAGACCGGGCCGACGAGATCCTGCCGCCGAGCATGAAGTTGCCCGCCATTGAAGCAAGCAGCAGCAGCAGGTAGATCGGGTTCCACCACCCGTAGAAGAACAGCGAGGCGAGCGTCAACCAGGCCAGGGCCGACTCGGCCCCGCGTATGCGGGCGAGCACGAAATAGCCCAGCAGGGCCATCGGCAGGAAAGCGAGGATGAACTGGTACGAATTGAACAGCAATGCCAGGCTCCTTGCGGCCTAAGAGTACGTACCGTCATTCCCGCCGACTGTGAACGGAGCCGCGCTTCCCGGATCAGTCCTCCGCCCGCCCCGCCCGCTTGCGGTCGTGCTCCTTGAGTGCCCGCTTGCGCAGCCGGATCGACGTGGGCGTGATCTCGACCAGCTCGTCGTCCTCGATGAACTCCATCGCCTGCTCGAGCGTGTAGCGCACCGGCGGCGTCAGCACGATGTTCTCGTCGCGGCCGGCGGCGCGGATGTTGGTGAGCTTCTTGCCCTTGAGCGGGTTGACGACGAGGTCGTTGTCACGGCTGTGGATGCCGACGATCTGGCCCTCGTAGACCTCGTCGCCGTGCGCGACCATCAGCCGCCCGCGCTCCTGCAGGTTGAAGAGTGAATAGCCGAGCACCATGCCCTGGCCGTTCGAGATCATCACGCCGTTCTGGCGCGCGGCGATCGGCTTGTCGAGCACCGGCGCGTAGTGGTCGAACACGTGGAACAGCAGGCCCATCCCCGACGTCGTCGTGCGGAACTCCGTCTGGAAGCCGATCAGGCCGCGCGCCGGGATCACGTAGTCGAGGCGCACGCGCCCCTTGCCGTCCGGGTGCATCGCCTGCAGCTGGCCGCCGCGGCTGCCCAGCGCGGTCATCACCGCGCCCTGGCTCGAGTCCTCGATGTCCACGGCGAGAATCTCGTACGGCTCGTTCGGCACGCCGTCGATCTCCTTGATGACCACGCGCGGTCGGGAGACCGCGATCTCGTAGCCCTCGCGACGCATGTTCTCGAGCAGCACGCCGAGGTGCAGTTCGCCGCGGCCGTAGACCTGGAACTTGTCCGGGTCGTCCGTCTCCTCCACGCGCAGCGCCACGTTCGTGAGCGCCTCGCGCAGCAGTCGCTCGCGGATCTGGCGGCTGGTGAGGTACTTGCCTTCCCGGCCGCGAACGGCGAGGTGTTCACCTCGAAGGTCATGCCGATGGTGGGCTCGTCCACCACGAGCGGTGGCAGCGCCTCGGGCCGCGCTGGGTCGCAGAGCGTGTCCGAGATGGCCGGCGTCTCGATGCCCGCGAAGGCCACGATATCGCCCGCGCTCGCCTCCTCCTCCTCGATGCGATCGAGGCCGTGGAAGCCGAGCACCTGGCTGATGCGCTCGTTGCGCGCGCGGCCCTGGCGGTCCACGACCGTTACCTGCATGCCCCGCTTCAGCGTGCCGCGCTTGATGCGGCCGATGCCGATCGCGCCCACGTAGCTCGAATAGTCGAGCTGGGAGACCTGCAGCTGCAGCAGGCCATTCAGTTCGACGTCCGGCGGCGGGCAGTGCTGCACGATCGTCTCGAACAGCGGCGTCATGTCGCCGCCGCGGTGGGCGGGGTCGTGGGTCGCGAAGCCGGAGAGCGCCGAGGCGTAGATCACCGGGAAGTCGAGCTGTGCCTCGGTGGCGCCGAGGCGGTCGAACAGGTCGAAGGTCTGGTCCAGCACCCAGTTCGGGCGCGCCTCGTGGCGGTCGATCTTGTTGATGACCACGATCGGGCGCAGGCCGTGAGCGAACGCCTTCTGGGTGACGAAGCGTGTCTGCGGCATGGGGCCGTCCACGGCGTCCACGAGCAACAGCACCGAGTCGACCATCGAGAGCACGCGCTCGACTTCGCCGCCGAAGTCCGCGTGGCCCGGGGTGTCGACGATGTTGATGCGGTAGTCGTTCCAGCGGATCGCGGTGTTCTTGGCCAGGATCGTGATGCCGCGCTCGCGCTCGAGCGCACCGGAGTCCATGACCCGTTCGGGCACGATCTTGCGGACGTCGAAGGTCCCCGACTGCTTGAGAAGCTGGTCGACCAGCGTGGTCTTGCCGTGGTCGACGTGGGCGATGATCGCGATGTTGCGGAGGTGCTTGGTCGGGTCGGAGGTCACGTGGGGGGCGCCGGGGGAAAAAGGGCGCGGAGTATAGCGGATGGACCTTTGCGGCACGTCGCGTGTCGGGGTCACTGGCCCCACACCAGTCGACGCTCAGTGCGAATGCGGCGCGTTTGCGTGGAAACGCGATCGATAATTCGCATCGAATATGTGTTATATCTTATTGTTTTAAATACACTTTAATATCTTAAAGGCGCATCCTAGCAATCACTGCTTCGGCGGCGCTTTCGGCCCTCCCGTTTCGACCGCTGGCATGGACTCGATGGGCTGACCCGACGCGTCTTTGGCCGGAGCGGGTTTCTGCACGGCTGCAGGGACCGTTCCGACGACCACGGGCACCGAGAACGAACGCACCTCGGTCTGGACCTTGGAGATCATTCTCGCCGCGAGCCCTATGTAGTAGAGGCCGGACTCGTTTGCCTGGACCAGCACCTTGCCCTCGTACCGCTCGCCGGCCGTGACGTCATCGAACGACAGTGCGCCGCCGCTCACGACCGTGAGGCCTTCCATGCCAGTCACCTCGACCTGCAGCGAGTCGGCCGGCACGCGCGGCACGAACACGAGGCTGATCTCGAAAGGCTTGCCGACGTCGGGCTTCACGAGGACGTCGTACTTGAGGTCCACCGGCGCCGTGGTCTTGCTGGTTACGACCGCGTTGGCCAGGCGCAGGTCCCGCTCTGCGGCGGCTGCAGCCGCCGTCGCATCCGCCGCCGATTCGGCTGCCGCCGGCCTGGCATCGCCCACCGCGGCCGGTCGCTCCTCGGCCGGCGCCTTGTCCGTCGTTGCAGCGGACTTCTCACCCTTGCCACCGCAGGCGGTGGCCAGCGCCGCGATCGCGACCAGTGCGAGGCTGCGTGTGAAGGCAGGAATGCTTGCTTTCATGTGCGTCGATTCTCAACCGGTGATCGAAACGGTCATGCAGGTGCGCCCGCGTCGTGCAGCCCCTTCGGGGAGGACGTGACTGTACTCGTAAATCTCGAGCACATGGTCTCCTGCGGCCACGTTTGCATCGAGCTCCTCGGTTCGTGTGCCGGACAGGTCTCCGAACCACAGGCTGTTCGCTTGCGACAGGATGAAGTCCGGGTCGGGCGCCAGGCTGCCCGAGCAACCCGCATCCGTGCCCGGGCATGCAACTGTGACGGTGATCGTGCGTGCGCTCGGCACGTTGAAGCGCAGGAAGCGTCGGTTGCCCAGCTTGTTGTAGAAGCGATATCGCTGGCGTCGGTGCAGAGCCGAGCACTGTCGCCGTTCAGCGAGATGGTCGAGTAGACGGGCAGTACGATGTCCGGATCCAGTCCGCCGTCGTGCGTCTCGTTCGTCGCGTAAGCGTCCATCCCCACGGCCACGATGTTGGACTCGGAAGCGACGCGCGCCTCGACCGCCGGCGCGGACACGCCCGGCTGTTGCTTCACGGCCGTCAGGAACGAGAACAGGCTCGTGAGCGGGACGCCCTCGCGCAAGCTGTCGACCATGACGTCGTACATCGGCCCGAAGTCGAGCGACACGGCGTCGGCGTCGGCAGGGTCGTTTGCGGAGTCGAACAGGTCCCAGACGATGCGCTGCACCGAGCCTTCGCTGTACCAGCCCGGGTTCGGGAACTGATCGTTCTCCAGGCTGAAAATGACGTAGTCGTCGCCCTGCCCGACGCCGCCGGAGTCACGGTAGACCTCCGGCTGGTTCACGAGGCCGGTCATCACCATGGCCGAGAACGCGTTCGAGAAACCCTCGCTGAACGCGACGCGCATGTCGAGCAGCTCGGCCAACGAGTGGTCTCCGCCGACCGTGTCGGTGCGGCTCACGGCGTCCTCGAGATAGTGCTGGAACTCGTGCGCGAGCACGTGCTGGTCGAACTCGTCGGTGTCATCGTCGGCGTCGCCGAGGACGTAGATGCCCTGGAGGAAGCCACCGCCCGGCGCCGACTGATACAGAGTGGTGCCGATGTTGCCCGTCGCCGGGGAGCCGGTCGCCGCACGATTCTCCGTGCTCCAGAAGGCACTCAACGCGGGGAACTGCACCGCGCTGCCGCCGTTGCCGATGACGAACTGCGCCGAGGAGTACAGGGTGTCGAGGATCGCGAACGGTGCCGCGGCGCGAGGCCCGGAGTAGCCTGCGAAGCCCGACCAGCCGGTCGTCGCCGTCAGGTTGCGGGTCCAGTTCGTGACGCCCGTGTTGAACACCGCGCCGTCGAGCACGTAGAGCGCGTTCGAGTTCGTATTGTTGAGCACGCGCAGGTCCCAGGTCGCGGGACGGGCCGGCGTACCCGCGAATCTCGACACGGCTTTCGCGCGGACGCGCACGTCGGTGAGCAAGGGGGCGTCGAAGGAGTAGTCACCGTCCCCGTCCGTGGCCGTAGTAAGGAGCGCGGCCCCGCCTGCGGCGGGCAAGAGTTCGACCTCGATCTCGCGGGCCGGGGCCGCGTAGGTGTCGAGGTACTCCAGGCCCTCCCCGACCGCCGAGAACGGCACGCGCTCGAACATGATCTTGCCACTCACCTGCACCGTGGTCGGGGGCGGGCCCACGGTGGCCGCCACCAGACGCGTCGTCGCGCCGGTCGCACCGGCGTTGTCGGTCACCGTCAAGGTGATCGTGAAGGTGTTCGCCGTCTGGTACGTGTGGGTGGTGCTGACGCCTGAGCCTGTTCCGCCGTCACCGAAAGTCCAGGCATAACTCGCGATGCTGCCGCCCGGGTCGGACGAGGCAGCGGCATTCACCGTGACCGTGAACGGCAACTGGCCGACATTCGGCGTGACCGTGAACGAGGCCGTGGGCGGAGTATTGGTGGGCGTACCGCCTCCATCGCCCCCGCCGCCGCAGCCCGCGAGAACGAGCACGGCCAGGACGAGTGCGCCCCAGGAGAGGAATCTGAATAGCGGTCGGTCGGCAATCGTCACGCGAATCCCCGGCGCATCCACAACGCGTCGAGGATACCAGAGGTGCCGGGGGTCGGGTTTGCCCGACCACCGACACCGTCAGGGGATCAGGGGATGCCGACGATGAACGGCACTTCGAAGGTGGTCCCACCTGCGTCGACCGCGACGCGGCCAAGCAGTGCGTTGCCGGAAACGAACACGTTGGTCTCGGCGGCCTGCACCGTGAATCGCAGCCGATACGTGGGCAGGCTCAGGCTCAGTAGCCTGCCGACACTGCCGTAGAGCGGGATCAGTTGCTCTGCGTTCTCGGCGAACAGGAAGGCGCCGCCGGTCTGGTTCGCGAGATCGCCGAGCGCCTCGAAGTTCACGCTGTTCGACAGACCGATGGTAAAGACGCGCAGACTGTCCGCGTTCGCAGCCGCGATCGACTGCATGCGGACAGTACGGCACGGCATTCGGACCAGCGCAGTCCGTGTCGTCGCCATCCGTAAAGATGACGACGGCCTTCGCGATGCCGGCGGGCAACGAGGCATCGGTGACCACCTCTTCGCGCAGCAGGTCCAGCGCGGCGTACAGCGGAGTGCCGCCGCCCACGAGGTCGTCCAGCGAATCGAGCGTCGTGAAATACGAAGGCGCGTTCGAGACGGTACCCGAATCCCGGAACGGCTCGTACACCGTCAGGGGCTTGGTGGGGATCAGCGCCATCGTCGTGCTGTCGTTGGCAAACGCCGAGAGCAGCACCCGGTCGCCGCCGCCCAATCCTTCGAGGAACGCCTTCGCGGAGAAAAGGCGCGCACCGGTGGGGTCCGAACCGTTGATGCTGCGGCTCTGGTCGAGCATCAGGCCCGCCGCGTACGGCTGGGCCGGCGGCGCCGGGTATCAGCGTCGAGGCCTCCGGGGCCCCGGTCGCCGGGACGGGCGCGTAGGACTTGTCGTAGTCCGCCGCCGCGCCCGCGCACGCAGTCGATCAACGGGGCATTGGTGGCGTTCGGTGTACAGGCGCGCAGTGCGAAATCCGCCGCAGTCAGGGTCTGGATCGGGTTGGAACCGTTGTCCACGATCACCAGTTCGATCTCGAAGGTCATGGTCTGGCCATTGCCAGACGGGCTCGGCACGGCGCCGCGGGAGGTCAACGAGCCGCCAGCCGCGGATGTCGCCCGGTCGAGCGTGACAGCGAGATTGGTCGTCTGGTTGGCCGTCACCGTCGCGGGGACCGTGCGTGTCACGAACGTAGCGAGCGACACCTCGACGCTCGCTGCACCGGCCACGACGCCGCTGACCAATGCAACGCCTTGCGCGTCCGTCGTTCCCGTCCGGCTCGATGTTCCGACGGTTGCGCTTACCGTCGCGCCGGCCACCCGGACGCCGAAAGTGTCACTGACCGTGACCTGCAGGCTGCCGGTCGCTGGCGGGGGATTGCTTCCGCCACCACCCCCGCCGCCGCCACCGCCGCAGGCGGCGAGCCCGAGGCCGAGCACACCGACGATGAGTCCGCGGGCCAGGGCGCCAAGGGTAATGCGGGCGTCATGCCCTGTACGGGTCTCGACGGATCGAGGCTGGTGTTCCATCGCTGGAGTCTCCATGTTCTGTGGCGCAGCCCGGCGGCTTGGCGGCGTGAGCC
The DNA here is from genome assembly GCA_963778185.1 of uncultured Gammaproteobacteria bacterium. GTDB lineage: Bacteria > Pseudomonadota > Gammaproteobacteria > Steroidobacterales > Steroidobacteraceae > RPQJ01. Next base: position 87,402 of record CAVZTF010000002.1, read on the forward strand.
CATTCTGCACGAAAACAGGGAGGTGCGGCACTTATGACATAAGCGCCTGATGTCGCGGCATGGCCGCCGACCGGCAGGGAATCAGTTGCGCTGCAACTCCGGGCGCTCGAGGAGCACCCGCTCCCAGGCAAGCTGAGACCGCACGATCTCCTCGAGATCGTCGAGCCGAGGCCGCCAGCTGAGCACCTCGCGCACCGCGTCGGCGCGCGCCACCAGCGACGGCGGGTCCCCGGCCCGTCTGGCGGACTCGACGACTTTGAGGGGCGTGCCGCTGACACGTTCGACCATGCGCAGCACCTCGCGGACACTGTAGCCGTGGCCGTATCCGCAGTTCAGTGTCACCGACTCTCCGCCGCCTCGCAGGTAGTCGAGTGCCCTCAGGTGCGCATCGGCGAGGTCCTCGACGTGTATGTAGTCGCGCACGCCGGTGCCGTCGGGGGTTGGATAGTCCGTGCCGAAGACCGCGACGCTCGGGCGGACACCCGCCGCATGCTGGCAGGCCACCTTGACCAGCAGCGTGGCGTTGGGCGCCGAGTGGCCGATTCGCCCGCCCGGATCGCTTCCGGCCACGTTGAAGTAGCGCAGCACAACGCTGCGCAGGTTCGTGGCGGCCGCGAGGTCGCGCAGCATCCACTCGCTCATCAGCTTCGACGTGCCGTAGGGATTGATCGGCGCGGTCACGGAGTGCTCGCTCGCGAGGCCACTGTCGGGGATACCGTAGACCGCCGCGGTCGACGAGAACACGAAGCGCGCGATCCCCCGGGCGGCGCAACACTCGAGGAGGTTGCGCGTGGCGCAGGTATTGTTGAGGTAGTACTTGAGGGGGTTCGAGACCGACTCGGGCACGATGGTGTGCGCCGCGAAATGCAGGACGGAGTCGACCTCGTGCTCCTCGAGCAGGCGCCCGACGAGCGCGCGGTCCGCGGTGTCGCCGACGACCAGAGGCGCCCCAAGCACGGCGCTGCGAAAGCCCGTCGAAAGGTTGTCGAGAACCACCACTCGTTCGCCGCGCTCGACAAGCTGGCGCACCACGTGGCTGCCGATGTATCCGGCGCCGCCGGTCACGAGGACACTGCTCATGGGAAGAATGCTAGCAGCCTGTCCCGCCGCGATTTGAGACTTGCGTCCTGTCCCGCTACCGTGTCCGCGTGACCAAGGCAGGCCCCCACCCGTACTCCACCCTGACGCCGGACGTCGTCATCAACGCGGTCGAATCGCTGGGCTACCGCAGTGATGGACGCGTGCTCGCGCTCAACAGCTACGAGAATCGCGTCTACCAGGTGGGCCTCGAGGATACCGCACCCCTGGTCGCCAAGTTCTATCGCCCCGGCCGCTGGCCCACCCCGGCCATCATCGAGGAGCACGAGTTTGCGCTCGCGCTCGCGGCAGCCGAGATCCCCGTCGTGCCGCCGATCGCGCACGAGGGCCGCACACTGTTCGAGGCCGCGGGGTTCCGCTACTGCGTGTATCGGCGCCAGGGCGGCCGCTGGCCGGAACTTGGCACGACCGCGGAGCGCGAGCAGATGGGGCGCTTCCTCGGCCGGATTCACGCGCTCGGTGCCGCGCGACGTTTCCATCACCGCCCGACGCTCGACTGGCGGGTGTTGGGCCGCGACTCCGCCGACTACCTGATGGCCGAACAGTGGCTTCCTCCGCACCTCGAGACGGCCTATTCGACACTGGTGCGCGACCTGCTCGCCGCAATTGAATCCCATTTCGTCTCGGTCACCCCGTACCGCAGGCTACGGCTGCACGGCGACTGCCATCCGGGCAACGTGCTCTGGACCGACGACGGACCCCACTTCGTCGACCTCGACGACTGCATGAGCGGACCGGCGGTCCAGGACCTCTGGATGCTCCTGTCCGGCAGCGGCCCCGAAATGCAGGCACAGCTTGCCGACCTGCTCGCCGGCTACACGGCGTTCGCGGACTTCGACCATCGCGAGTTGCGGCTGATCGAGCCCCTGCGGACCCTGCGCCTGATGCACTACTCCGCCTGGCTTGCGCGCCGCTGGGAAGACCCGGCGTTTCCCCGCGCATTTCCGTGGTTCGAGGAGCCGAAGTACTGGGAGCAGCACGTGCTCAACCTGCGCGAACAGCTGTCCGCCATGTCCGAACCCCCGCTGCGGATGCGGGCCTGAGCGACGACGACGCATGTCTGCGTTTTCGTCGCTGCGGCCGCGATCGTTGAGTGGGCTCATCCTGCTGGGCTTCATGCTGGTGGCCCTGCCGCTGGTGGGTGGCGTCGTGAGCGCCGCGCTCGAGATGACGCGGCTCTCGGAGTCGAGCCAGCGACTGGTCGTCTACGGTGTGCAGGCGACCCGCTACAGCCAGGCCCTGGTGCGGCAGATCGCAGCGCTGGAGCGCAGCGCACGCCTCTTCCAGCTGCTCGGCCGGCCCGAACTGCTCGGGGTGTTCGAGGAGAACCACCGGCGCATCGAGGCCGTCCTCGACGGCCTCGAGGCCCTTCCCGGCGATAGCACGCGTCGCGTGGTCATCGACCGGCTGCGCGGGACGGCGGCGGCGATCGCCGTCGCCGTGAAGTCCGGCGAGCGGCAGTCGATGACCCAGGCCCTGCGTCGCTTCGGCGAGCTATCGACCGACGGCGGCCAGCTCTCGGTCCTGGCCGGGCAGCAGATCAGCCGCGAACTCGAGGAGGTCCGGGCCGAGACCGAGCAGGCACGGCGCCGGTTGCTCTGGCAGTCCTTTGCGCTGGTGCCGATCAGCCTCGCGCTGGCCTTCGTCTTCACCATCCTGCTGGCGCGGCCGATGCGCGAGCTCGACACGGCCATCAGCGAGCTCGGCCACGGACGCCTCGACCGGCCGGTCCGGGTCCGTGGGCCCACCGACCTCGAGGCCCTGGGCCGCCAGATCGAATGGCTGCGCGTCCGGCTGGGCGAAATCTCCGAGGAGCGCGAGCGTTTCCTGCGCCACATGTCGCACGAGTTCAAGACGCCGCTCGCGAGCTTCCGCGAGGGGACCGAACTCCTGCTGGACGGGTCGGTCGGCGCGCTGTCCCCGGAGCAGCGGGAGGTCGCCACCATCCTCCGCGAGAACAGCCTGCGCCTGCAGAGCCTGATCGAGAACCTGCTGTCGTTCGCCGCCTGGCAGACCCAGGTCGGCAGTCTCGAGCTCGCGGAATTCAGACTCGAGCCGCTGGCGAGGTTCGTGATCGAGAGCCACCAGCTGTCGCTGGCGGCCGGTGGGCTGCGGGTCGACGTCCAGGTCGAGGACCTGCCGGTGACCGCCGACCGGGCAAAGCTCCGGCTGGTCCTGGACAACCTGCTGTCGAATGCCATCAAGTTCTCACCCCCGGGGGGCCGCATCCTCGTGCGGGCGCACCGGGAGGGCGACCACGCCTGGGCGCTCGAGGTGTCCGACGAGGGCCAGGGCGTCCCGGTCGAGGACCGGGAACGCATTTTCCAGGCCTTCTACCAGACCGAGGCACCGCAGGGCGGCCTGGTGCGCGGCACGGGCATCGGCCTCTCGGTCGTGAAGGAATTCGTCCTGGCACACGGCGGCGAGATCAAGGTCCTGGACGGCACCCCCCGGGGCGCCGTTTTCCACATCACCCTGCCCCTGGTCGCGTCCGTGCCTGGGTCGGGATTACAGACTGGAAAAGTGCCTGTCGGAGAACCTTACAAGAGTCTGCAACCAGTCATCACACATCAATCGTAAGTCTCTGTTATACAAACCTTTTTATACAGTGGCACATTAGTTGCTTCTATTCTGGCGCAGGGCAACCATTTCGATCGGTACCTGCGACAGGCTCAAGACAGACGAGAAGAAGGAAGACATGATGAACATCAAGAATTTACTGGCTGGCGCAGTTGCGGTCGGCGCACTAGCTCTGGCAGCCCAGGCGGCAAATGCCGCCGTCATCTGCTCAGGCTGCGAGTGGAACCACGACGACTCCGGCACCTATCTCGGCACCTACAACCCGGACACCTTCGATCTCGGCACGTTCGTCCACACGGACCTCGCCGACGCCGGCGAGCACGCCCCGGGCGCGGCGTTCGAGGATTTCTGGGTGTTCGACCTTGCCCCGGGTGGCAACGGCTCGATTTCGGCCGACTTCACGCGGTTCACGGCCATCGGGGATTTCGCGGGTGCGCTCTGGAGCGACGGCGGTTCAGTCTGCGGCGCAGCGGTCGAAAGCTCCTGCACCGCGATCGTCCCGGGCGCGCTGCTTGCGAGCGCGGTCGAGTCGAGTAATTTTCGCTGGGAGATCATCACCAGCGGTCTCGCCGCGGGCCGCTACATCATCCAGGTGACCGGCACGAGCCGCTTGACCGGCGCGAGCGCGTACTCGGGTCAGCTGGCCTTCGTCCCGGAGCCGGGCACGCTGGCGCTGCTCGGGTTCGGCCTCCTCGGCATGGGCTTCACCGCCCGTCGCCGTCGCGGTTGAGACGCACGGCCTCAAGCCAAGTCTGACGAGCCTGTCTTGCAAGAGGGGCGGCGATCGCAGGATCGCCGCCCTTTTTCTTTGCCGGATCGTTCCCGCACCCACGGCATGGAGTCCTTCCGCGTTACCATAGACCGCATGGTCATGGACTCCAATTTCAGTGGCGCCCGTCGTTTCCTATGGGCGCTCGCCGGGGTGTCGCTGGCTGCAGCCTGCGCTCCGATGCAGACGAAGGTCCCGGGCGCTGCCCCGGACGCAACCGCTCCAGGGTCCTTGCCCGCGGGCGGCGTCGCCGGCCCCTACCTCGACCTGCTCGCGGCGATCGGCCCGGGGAATCCGGCGATGCAGGCCGTGGCCTTCGAGTCGGCTCGCAGCGCCTGGCAAGCGGCCGCAACCCCGCAGAACACCCTGCGTTACGGCTTGCTGCTCGGAGCCCCTGGGCACGTCGCCTCCAATCCCGCCGAGGCCGGCCGCATGCTGGCGAGACTTCTCGACACGCCCGAAGGCCTCTCGCCGGAAGAGATCAAGCTCGCCCGTGTGTTCCTGCGGGAGTTCGAGGCCCGACTCGCGCTGTATGCCGACCTTGCGCGCGAGCGAGAGCAGTGGGAGGGCCGCCTGCATGCGACCGAATCCGCGGCCCGGGCGCAGGCCACCGCGTCGGCAGCGGACTCCGCACGGTTGAGGCGCGAGCGCGATGCGCTGAAGGAAAAGCTCGACGGCATCGCCGAGATCGAGCGCTCGATGATGGAGCGGGACGCAGAGCCCGTCCCGACGCCCCCCGAGGCGCCATGAGCCAGACGCGTCGCGGACGCCCGGCGCGCATATTGGTCGTGGACGACGATCCGGGCCTGCGCCGGCTGCTGACGATCCGCCTCAAGTCCGAGCGCTATGCCGTCGAAGCCGTCGGCAGCGGCACGGCCGCCCTCGAGGCGATGGGCCGGTTCCGGCCGGACCTCGTCGTATCCGACCTGCGCATGCCCGAGATGGACGGCATCGCGCTGCTGCGCGAATTGCAGCGACGCTGGCCGGGCGTCAGCGTCGTCATGATCACCGCACACGGCACGATCCCCGACGCCGTTCGCGCCACCCAGTCCGGCGCCCTCGCCTTCCTGACCAAGCCGGTCGAAAAGGAGCAGTTGCTCGCCGAGGTCCGGCGCTCGCTGCAGGCGTCCGGCTTTGCCGACGCCGAGGACGACGCTCCCGCCGAGTTCATCACGCGCAGTCCGCTGCTCGAGGACCGGCTGGCCAAGGCACGTCTCGCAGCGGCCGCCGACACGCCCGTGCTCATCATCGGCGAGCCGGGAACGGGGAAGGAAACGCTGTCGCGCCTCATCCACCGCAGCAGTCGCCGCGCGGATGGACCGCTGGTGGACCTCGACTGCGCGTCGCTCGACGACGCAGGCGGCGGGCCGCTGCTGCACGACGCCTTCGAGCAGGCGCGTGACGGTTCGCTGCTGCTGCGCAACGTCGAGGAAATGCCGGAGGCGCTGCAGTTCGAGTTCTGCCGCGCCATGGAACCGCCGGCGCAGCCGGCCGCGGAGGTCGACCATCCGCCGTCACGCCTGCCACGCATCCTCGCCACCAGCGAGCGGCGACTGGACGAACTGGCGGCGGACAGCAGGCTCGCGGGCAACTTCGTCGACCGCTTGAGCGGCGCGCAGATCGAACTACCACCGCTGGCGCGACGCCTGGAGGACCTCCCGCTGCTGGTGGCGAAGCTCATGGACGAAATCGCCGCGGAGTCCGGCCAGCCGCGCAAGAGCCTGTCACCGGAGGCGATGGAACTGCTCGCCTCCGCGCGCTGGCCCGGCAACGTTCGCGAACTTCGCCAGGTGGTGCGCGAGGTCGCCGCGCTCGCCACGGGACCGGTGATCTCGGACGAACTCGTCGGCCGGGCGACGCACCACGCGAAGCGCATGCCCTCCTTCGACGAGGCGCGTGACGACTTCACCCGCAATTACCTCATGCAGCTGCTGAAGGCGACCCGCGGCAACGTCTCGCAGGCGGCGCGCCTCGCGCGGCGCAATCGCACCGACTTGTACAAGCTGCTGACCCGGCACAACATCTCGCCAGATGAATTCAAACGCTGATCGATTTCGCGCCGCCGCTGCGCTCTTCCTGTGCAGCGCGGCCATGGCCTCTGCCACCTCCGCCACCGCTGCCGAACCATGCACGGCGCCACGTGCGGCGGATGTCGTGCAGTGGACGCCGGCGGCCATCGACAGCGGCCGGCGCGTCCTGCGGGTGGGGCCCGGACAGAAGCTGTCGACGCCCGGGGCCGCGGCACGCGCGGCCCGCGACGGTGACGTCGTATTGATAGAGGCGGCCGAATACCGGGACCAGCGGGCCGTCTGGCCGCAGGACGGACTGCTGATCCGCGGCGTGAACGGGCGTCCCCATCTCGTCGCCGGCGAACGGCTCGCACAGGCCAAGGCCATCTGGGTCGTCAATGGCGACTCCGTGATTGTCGAGAACATCGAGTTTTCAAGCGCCAGGAACGGCAGCCACAACGGCGCCGGCATCCGGGCGCAGGGTGCTCGCCTCACCGTGCGCGCGAGCTTCTTCCACGACAGCGACATGGGCATCCTGACCTCCAACGAGCCCGACCAGGAACTCGTCGTCGAGCACACGGAGTTCGCACGCAACGGCCACGCGAACGGCAAGGCCCACAACCTCTACGTCGGGGCGATCAGGCGATTCGAAATGCGCTTCAGCCACTCGCACGAATCGCGCGGCGGGCACCTCCTGAAGAGCCGCGCCCGCGAGAACCTCATCGAGTACAACCGGCTGGACGACGGCACGAACGGCGTGGCGAGCTACGAGATCGACCTGTCGCGCAGCAATGACGCCATCGTGCTCGGCAACCTGATCGTCCAGTCGGCCGGCAGTCCGAATTCGGCACTGCTGAGCTACGGTGCGGAGGATCGCGGCCGTCCTCCGCTCGGGCGCCTGACGGTCGCGCACAATACCTTCTACAGCTTCAGGACCAATCCCATCTTCGTGTTCAATCATTCGAGCGAGCCAGCGCTCGTCGTCGACAACCTGTTTTCCGGCGCACGCGGAACCGAGGTGCGGGGGCCGGCCAGCCTGGATGGCAACCAGACCGTGCCGGCCACGGCCCTGCGCGACGCGCAAGGCGGGAACTTCGGGCTGGCCATGAGCCTGCAGGACAAGGGGACGTTGCGCCTCGAGGCCCCGGCCGGCACCACCGTGCCCGTCCCTCGCTTCGAGTACCTGGAGCCACTCTCCGGCGTACCACGAGACGGCCCGCTTACTGAACCGGGCGCGTTGTCGTCGTGCCCGGACACACGCGGGCGACGCTGACTCGATGACCTCGCTTCAACTCCCACGCGCCGCCGCCGCTCGCGGCGATGGCGCCTCGCCAGCGCGGCCTGCCGTGCTCGTCACGGACGTGAACGCCCTTGGCATGCTGGGCGTCTGCAGGTCCCTGGGCCGCGCCGGTTTCGACACGCACGGTTGCTCCAGCGACCCGCAGGCCCTCGGCCTCCAGTCGCAGTTCAATCGTCACCCGGCGGTTGCGCCACGATACGAGTCGGAGGCCTACCTGCCCTGGCTGAGGGATTACGTGCAGGAGCATCGCATCGAGGTCCTCGTGCCCACGGAGGGCTGCCTGCTGGCGATCCGCTCGTGCTACCCGGAGTTTCGCCCGCTCCTGCCGATGGCCGTCGAGGAAGCGACACTCTATGCGTGCCTGTCGAAGTGGGACGTGCTGGCAGGCTTCGCAAATTCGCCTGAATCGTCCACGCTGCGGCAGCACCTTCCGCCGACCGTGCTCGTGTCCGACCGGGACGGTCCGCCCGGACCGGAAAAGCTCGAACACCTCGGTACCCCGCTCTGGGTCAAGGCCGACGCGGTCCACGCGCGTTCTGGAGCCTCCAGTGCCGTACGACGTACCGCCACGGCTACGGATGCAGCAATCGCCGTGGAGCGCCTTCTCGCCACCCATGACAGAGTGCTCATCCAGGCCAACGCTTCGATGCCCACACAGGTCGGCGTGAACCTGCTGGTGGACGACGGCAACATCCTGGCCGAATCGATGATGCTTTCGCTGCACGACAATCCGCACACGGGCGGCACCAGCGGCCTGCGGCGAAGCTGGTGGCACCAGGCCATGCGCGACGACGCGGTCGCGAGGGTCCGGCACCTGGGTTGGCGTGGCGCCGCGATGCTCGAGTACAAGTGGGACCCGATCACCGACGGGTTCCATTTCATCGAGATCAACGCCCGCTTCTGGGCCGGCCTGCACCTCGACCTGCTGGCGGGCGTCGACTATCCACGCCTGCTGCTCGAGCGGCACCTCGGCCAGCCGACGTCTGCATCCGGGCCCGCGCGGATCGGTGTGACCAGCCGCTGGACGCTGCCCACCGACTGGGGGCACATGCTGTCGAAATCCCGCGACACGCAGCTCGGATGGCTCACCCGCGCGTCGGCGCCGCTCGAGTTCCTGGCGCGATTCCTGCAGCCCGGCATCCGCGACGACCTGCGTTTTCCAGGGGACACTGCCCTTTACTGGCACCAGTGGCGCCGCTTCGCCGGCGACCTGCTAGGCAGGAATCGCTGACGCCGCGACGGCCAGGCCGTCTCTCGCTGCCAGCGGCCGGCGCGACACCTGCGTACGACCGAGCCGGGTCCGGCAACTGAGTTCCAGCCACGGCTCCATTCCCGTCGAGTGCTTTGCGCGCCTTGCCAGGTCGTTGCGCACATTGACCGCCGTGTAGACCGAACCTGCACCGAAAACGCCGAATGCGTCCGCGATCCGTTCCTCGGTCACGAGGGTGTGGAGCCCGCGACCCCGCGCCGCCGGATGCGTGAATGCGTTGTAAAGGACGGCCGCCCCGGCCGGATAGAGCAGCTCCTGGCAGACCGCCGGGAACCACGAGCGCTCCTGGTGCGGCACCAGCCAGCCATAGGCGAGCAGCCGGCCGTCGTCGGCGATCGTGTACACGTGCTCGCCGGCGGCGAGGCGCTGCTCGCAGGTCTGCAGGAAATCCTCGCGCCGGAGCCAGCGTTCGGTGCGCTCGAAACTCTCGAGCTGGGCCCAGTCGTCCCGACGGACCCGCGGACTGCGCTCGAGAGCCTGCTGCTGCGGCTCGCGCAAGCGGCGGTACACGATGAGCGTGTGGTCATAGCGCAGCCACCGCGCCAGCCTGGAGTTGCGCAGCCTCTTGGTCACGGATGGCCAGGGAAGCGCGGACATTCGTTCCTCAGGACACCGCGCGCTGCAGGGTCGCGATCGGATCGCGCGCCAGGGCCAGCAGGCCGGAAAGCGCGGCGTCAAAAGTTTCCGCGCCGTACGCCTCCGAATCCAGGAAACGCGGCAATGCGTAGCGGTCGCTGCCGGCGTAGCACAGTCCGTGACGCGTCGTCGTCGCGCTCACGATCCCGAGGTCCGCGAGCCACGCCTTCTGGTGCTGCTGGTAGTCGCCGCTTGGGTAGCAGAAATGCTCCAGCTTTCCCGATGCCAGCGAGCGAAGGTTGTCGCGGTTGAGGCCGACCTCGTGTGCACAGTCCTCCTGGGAATCCGCCGGGAAGCGATGCCGATGGGTGTGCAGCTGCAGGTCGACGCCCGCCTCGGCGAGGTCCGCAAGCTGGCCGCGGTTCATGAAATGAAAGCTGCGACTGCGCAGCACACCGGCAATGTCGACACCGGCCATGCGCGCGATTCGCTCGACCACCGTGAGCCTGTCTTGCGGAGCGAAGTCGTCATCGACTCGCCGGGCGAGTTCGCCTGCCAGCCGGTCGCGGGACGCCACGTCGACGAGGGGGTAGTCGCCGTCCAGGCCCGGTCCAAGCGCCTTCAGGCTCAAGTGACCGGCCTCCGCTCGCCACATCACATACCGCAACAGGACGTTCACCACCGGCATCTGGTGGTCCACGTAATACGTGCATACGTAGAGCGTGGCTGGGAGATCCAAGGCGCGCAGCACGGGCAGCGCGTGCTCGTGTATGCCGTGCCAGCCGTCGTCGATGGTGAGAACCACCAGTCCGGGCTCGACGTCGTCGCGTTGCAGCCGCTCGATCGCCTCCGCGAGCGGGATCACCTTGTATGACCGGTCGAGGAGACGCTCCATGCGGGATCTGAACGTCGCAGGGCGCATGAACAGCATTGACTGGAAGTCAGCGGCGTCGTCCGCGGCAAAGCCGTGGTAGCCGAGGATGCGAATGCCTCGGTTGGTGAGCGCTCGCGAGACCCGCGATCCACCGAACCTGTCCCAAGCCTTGAGAACCGATTGCTTCATAATCCGGTCGTTGCCCCCCACTGGGAGCGTTGGGCGTAACAGTCTAATCTAACGGCGGTGGGGACCTTGAGGGTCGTCACAGAATGGCCGGTGGTGGAACCGACAAGGTCAGCGAAGTGTGATATGTAAACGAGCCTCCGGACCACCGCCACCGCAGCACCGGCAGCGCGGTCCGCCCAGGCAGGGAAACGATGGAAGAACAACCGGGCGAACAAGGCGAAGGAGCGACACCGCGCGACTCAACTCCCGTCCCATTGCGCGATCGCGTGCTGCGCCGGCTCCGCGGCAGCCTGGCGCGCATCGAGCGCAACCAGCTGCGCAATGCCACGGCGGTGGGGGCGATGGAGCGGCGCCCCATCTTCGTAGTGTCCCTGCCGCGGTCGGGATCGACGTTGTTCTACCTGCTGTTGCTGCAGCGGTTCCGGCTCAGCTACTTCTCGAACCTCATGGCCAAGATGCCGCAATCACCAGTGGTCGTCGGGCGATTCACCCGGCATTTCGGCGGCGGATCACCGCCCCGCAACCTCGCCAATCACTTCGGGGATACGCGCGGCTGGGCTGCTCCGAACCAGGGCTGGCGGATCTTCAACCGCTGGCTCCCCGCCGATCTGGACTACATCGACCCCTCCAGGCTCGACCCAGTCGCGGTGGACGAGATGCGCAGGACGATCTTCGGCATGCAGGATTGCTTCGCCGCGCCATTCGCCAGCAAGTGGCAGCGCCACGCGCCGCGGTTGCGGGCGCTGGCCACGGCGTTCCCCGAGGCGCTCTTCGTGCACATGCGACGGTCCCCGGTCATGACCGCGCAGTCGATCCTGGCGGGCCGGCGCGAGCTCCTCGGTGACGAACGCGCATGGCTGTCGGCACGGCCGCGCAACTATGCGGCGATTCGCGACCTGCCGCCGGTCGAACAGGTCTGCGAACAGGTCTGCGGACTCGAACGGGATGTCGCGGACGATCGTCGACTGATCGGCGAGGACCGCTTCTTCTCCATGACCTACGAGGATTTCTGCGAAGACCCGCACAACGTGTTCGCCGCCCTGGCGGCGTGGTACCACGCGCGCGCCGGCCAACCACTGGATCCGCGCCGAAGGGAGCTGCCGAAACTCGCGCCGCGAGCCCACCGCAAGGTCAGTGCCGAGGAGGCACGGCAGATCAGCCGCAACATCGAAGCGATTCAGAACCGACAGCATTCAAGATGACCGATCTACTCCACCAACTGCCGCTGGCCACCGCTTCCACGACGCCCGGGGCGACAGCCCTGCGTCACCGCGGCACGGATGTGTCGTATGCGGAGCTGGCCGCGATGATAGCGGCTGCGGCAGAGGGCCTCGGCGCCCTCGGCCTGCGGCGCCAGGACCGGGTCGCGGTCTACCTGCCGAAGCGTGTCGAGACCGTTGATCGCCTGCTTCGGCACCAGCCGGGCCGGCGGCGTCTTCGTGCCCGTGAATCCGCTGCTCAAGCCGCCGCAGGTCGGGCACATCCTGCGCGACTCCGGCGCCGCCGTACTCGTCACCTCATTCGATCGGCTCGCGGACCTCACCGCGGAGGTGCGCGAGTCGAGCGCCCTGCGTCACCTCGTTGTCGTCGGCGACGACAAGTTGCCGGACCGCATTCGCGGCGACCTCGAGGCCCTGCGCTGGCAGGACCTGCTCGCGACTGGTGGCGGACGCCTGCACCGGGTCATCGACCAGGACGTCGCCTCGATCCTCTACACCTCGGGGAGCACCGGGCGACCGAAGGGCGTGGTGCTGTCGCATCGGAACATGATGAGCGGGGCGCGCAGCGTTGCGCAGTACCTCGAGAACACTCCCGACGATCGCCTGCTCGCCGTGCTGCCGTTCAGCTTCGACTACGGATTCAGCCAGCTCACGACCGCGTTTCTCGTCGGCGCCGCCGTGACCCTGATCGACCACCTGTTTGCCAAGGACGTGATCACCGCGGTCGAGCGTGACCGCATCACCGGGCTCGCCGCGGTGCCCCCGCTCTGGATCCAGCTGGCCGATCTCGCGTGGCCGGCGGGAGTCACCGAGCACCTGCGTTACATCACCAACTCCGGCGGTCGCATGCCGCGCCCAACGCTCGAGAAGTTGCGCCGGTCTCTGCCGCGCACCCGTCCGTTCCTGATGTACGGGCTGACGGAAGCTTTCCGCGGCACGTACCTCCCGCCGGAGGAACTCGACCGACGGCCGGACTCCATGGGCAAGGCCATACCCAACGCCGAGATCCTCGTGGTCCGGCCGGACGGCTCGCTCTGCGCGCCCAACGAACCGGGCGAGCTGGTGCAGCGCGGTGCGCTGGTCGCACTCGGCTACTGGAACGATCCTGCGAAGACGGCCGAACGCTTCAAGCCGCTGCCCGCGCAGCGGCCCGAGCTGCCAATCCCGGAACGCGCCGTGTGGTCCGGAGACACCGTCAAGATGGACGACGAGGGCTTCCTGTATTTCGTCGGCCGCCGCGACGAGATGATCAAGTCCTCCGGCTACCGGATCAGCCCCACTGAAGTCGAGGAGATCGTCTACGCATCCGGGCTCGTGTCCGATGCGGTCGCGGTCGCGGCGCCGCATCCGACCTTGGGCGAGGCTATCGTGCTGGTCGCCGCGCCCCCGGTGCCTGGCAGCGGCGAAGCGCCGCCCGCGTCCGCGACCGACACGCTGATGTCGCATTGCCGCGCCCAGATGCCGAGCTACATGGTGCCCGCCCGGATCGAGTGGCTGGAGGCCTTGCCGCGCAATCCAAATGGAAAGTTCGACCGGCCGGCGCTCGCGGCTCGCTTCCGCTCGGCGTTCGAGGGCCCCGCATGACGCTCGACGCTTTCTCCCAGCACTGCCCTTCCCCGTATTTCGACGCGCGCGACGGCGAGCTGCTGCTCGGCGGCATCAAGGTCTCGCGAATCGTCGAGCAGGCCGGACGAACACCGCTCTACGTCTACGATCGCGCGGTGATGAGCCGCAAGGTGTCCGAGCTGCGAGCCGCGCTGCCCGTGGGAGTCGAGCTGCACTACGCGATCAAGGCGAACCCGATGCCGGAGGTCGTGCGTCATTTCGCTGCCCAGGTGGAGGGCCTCGATGTCGCGTCCGCCGCCGAGATGCGCGTGGCACTTGCGAGCGGCATCGACCCCGGGGAGGTGAGCTTCGCTGGCCCCGGCAAGTCTCCCGAGGAACTCGCCGAGGCGATCGCGGCGGGCATCGTGATCAACGTCGAATCCAGCCTCGAGCTCGCGCGGATCGCTGAGATCGCGGCGCGGGCAGGCGCGCGGCCGCGGGTCGCGGTGCGGGTCAATCCCGACTTCGAGCTCAAGTCCTCGGGCATGAAGATGGCGGGCGGTCCGAAGCAGTTCGGCGTCGACGCCGAGTTGGTGCCCGCGATGCTGCAGGAAATGGCGCGGCTGCCGGTGGAATTCTGGGGCTTCCACATCTTCAGCGGCTCGCAGAACCTGCGCCCCGAGGTGCTGGTGGACGCACAGCAGAAGTCCGCCGCGCTCGCCATCGATCTCGCACGCCACGCGCCGGGGCCGGTGCGACTGCTGAATCTCGGCGGCGGATTCGGCATCCCGTATTTTCCAGGCGAAAACCTGCTCGATCTCGCTCCGATCGGGGCGAGCCTCAGGAATCTCGTGCCGCGCATTCATGCGGCGCTGCCGGGCGCGCGGGTGGTGCTCGAGCTCGGGCGTTACCTCGTCGGCGAGTCCGGCGTCTATCTGTGCCGCGTGCGCGACAGGAAGATCTCGCGCGGCCAGGTGTTCCTGGTCACGGACGGCGGCATGCACCACCACCTCGCGGCGTCGGGAAACTTCGGTCAGGTGCTGCGCAAGAACTATCCGGTGCTCGTCGCGAACCGCATCGGGCAGCAACCCCGCGAGATCGCGTCGGTCGTCGGCCCCCTCTGCACGCCCCTCGACCTGCTCGCGGACCGCATGGAACTGTCCGTCGGCCAGGTCGGCGACCTCATCGCGATCTTCCAGTCCGGCGCCTACGGGTTGACGGCGAGTCCGCTCGGTTTCCTCAGCCATCCGGCGCCAGCCGAGCTCCTGGTCTAGGTCCAGGTCCAGGTCTGATCCCGGTCCGACCACAGGCGGGCACGGGCGGCCAAAGAAGGCTCCGAAGTGGGAGCTGATTCTCGATGTCCGGCGACTTTTTGCGGAATACTCCACACATCGCTTGAAGGGCATACCCGTCGCAAGGCGGGGACGCAAAGCTTCCGGTCCCTCAGGTCCAGGCCTGACGGGATAGCGGGGTTGCCGGCAGGACGCGAAACGAGGCGCGTCGACTGGCCGTGATTCGTCACCCTCCGTCCGGCACATTGCCGGCGACCGGCCCCTCCGCGATCGGCGCAAGCGCCAAGAGCGCTCTCGTCGCAGCCGCACGAGCCAAGGCTCGTGCCCGATACGTCGGCGGAGGTAACGATGCAGAATCGATCGATGTCCGGATTGCGCGCGGCCGCTCTCGGCCTGCTCCTGCTCAGCCTCGGCGCCTGCAAGAGCGACGGCGATGGAGTCTTCTCCGGCCTGTCTGCATCGACTGCAGGCAACAATCCGCCCACGATTGCCGGCACCCCGAAAACGACTGCCGTAGCGGGCCAGTCCTACGTGTTCCAGCCCAGGGCGTCGGATCCGGACGGCCAGGCCCTGACGTTCTCCATCCGCAACAAACCCCAGTGGGCGACCTTCGACGGCTCGACCGGCCGCCTCTCCGGTCGCCCCGCGCCGTCCGACGCCGGTATCGCGTCCGGTATCGAGATTTCCGTGAGCGACGGTTCGGCTCGTCGTTCGGTCGGACCTTTTGATATCCGCGTGGACGCGAGCGCGGTCGCGCCTGCACCCACCCCAGGGCCATCACCGGTCCCGTCGACGCCTGGCGCCTTCCAGTTCGCCGAGATTCCCGAGATCGTCTTCGTGCGCGGCTACGCAGAGGCGGAGCACATGGGGATCTTCCACGTCGATACGCAGAACAGGTGGACGCCGGGTGACCTCGAGAACCGGTCCGGCTGGACCCCGAGGATTGCCACCGAGATGCGAATCGTTTCGGGTTCGATCTCGGGCGTGTCCTACGACTCGCGAACGGGCGTGCTGCGCTACGACGGTAGTGGCCGAGGAAGCGAGACGGCGACCGTCACGCTCGCGGCGACGAGCGAAGGCGCTGTCTCGAACGCGTTCAATGTCCGTGTACTCGAGCCGACCATCGTCTGGGGCGTGGACGCCGCGAGGCGTTTCCCCGGAATCGGCTACGACTCCGACCACCACGCCGTGGCTCGAGATGCAGCGGAACATGATGACCGCCGCGCCCTACCACGCACCGAACGTGCTGCTCGTGACGCCGGGGACCTACACCGACGATTTCTACACGAACAACACCCGCTTGAACATCTACATCCTCGGCGAGCCCGGCACGCGCCCGAAGTTCGTCGGTGACAACCTGAACCTCGACAAGATCGAGACGGCGTATCTCAAGAACTTCGAACTGCAGGACACGATCGTCAACAGTGCCGCGGACGCGGTCGACCACGACGTACGGTTCTACGTAACCAAGGTGTACCAGCACGACTCGAACCGGGACGAAAACGGCTTCAAGGCGTCGCCCGGATCGCCGAATCCCGGCGTGAGCTGGCACTACTGGCTGTGGAACTTCCATGGCTCGCAAATGGGCTGGCGCAGCAACATGCGGCACCAGATGTATATCGAGGGGCGCCGTAGCTCGCACCTGCACGTCAACAACATCCGCATCACCGGCACCCGCGAGTGCAGTGCGATCAAGTCCACGCGTACGTTCGTCAAAATCCGCAACAGCTACCTGAGCGCGGTGCTCGACGAGCACAACCTCGCGCTTGGCACGCGTGCCGCAAAGGTGCTGGATCTCGCGAGCGCGTCCGAGATCGTCGTGTACAACAACGAGCTCGTGGGTGCTTATTCACAGGACCGCGGGGGTCCAACCGATGGATTGATCTTCCTGCGGGCACGCCGCGGCATGTGGGGTGCGGACTCCCCGGCGTACCCCGATGTCAGCTGGAGCCCGCCGGTCAGCTCCTTGCGGCCCGGCTTCGCGCCCGAAGGCTTCACGGCGGGCCCGGAGACATTCGTCAACCCTCGATTCTGGGAGGCCGTCCGGTCCTTCGACATCGGCGATCCTGCGAACCCGTATTCCTTCCAGAAGTACGTTTCCTACAACAGGTTCCGCTGGATCGACGAGGCGAACCGGCGTCAGTCGGCGTTCCGCGACGACGGGACTGCACCGCGTGAAGCCGAGTACCAGGGATCGAGCAGCGAGACCTGGGGAACGGTGCCGGCGGGCTGGACGGAGCGCAGCGTCACCTTCTTCGCGAACAACGGCTACGAGGGGTGGACGGCGGCAGACGTGACCGAACCGAGGCGCTGGTTCGATCTCGATAATTACGTCGACCCGGGGCTGGTCACCCGCGTCGGACCCGGACCGTGGCCCTACCCGCCCCCCCCCCGAACCGCGGTCATCGTCGGCGGGGAGGTGCGGCCCGATGGTCCGCAGCCTGGAATCACGTTGCCGGCGTGGTTCAAGCATTGATGCGGGCCGTCGCGGAGAGAACGATGCGAGTCAGATCGACGTCCGTTGTTCGCGCCATCGCTTCAGGCGCGGCATTGCTTGGGCTCGGTGCCTGCAATCACGACGAGGGCGAAGGGCTCTTCTCCTCCTGGGCAGCGCTGAGCGCGGCCAACAACCCGCCGACCATCGCCGGCAGACCGAAGACCGAGGTACATGCCGGCGAGTCTTACGTCTTCCAGCCCAGGGCATCGGATCCGGACGGGAATGCACTGACGTTTTCCATCCGTAACAAGCCGCGGTGGGCGAGCTTCGATGATTCGACCGGCCGGCTTTCCGGCCGCCCGGCACCGGGCGACGCTGGGACCGCGTCGGGCGTCGTAATCTCGGTGAGCGACGGGACGGCGCGCAGCGCGATTGGCCCGTTCGCGATCCGCGTCGATCCAGGCCAGGCGGGACCCGGCCCCATCGCTGTGGACGATTTCGCGAATGTCGCTTCCGACACGGCAGTCACCGTGCCCGTGCTTGCCAACGACACCGACCCGGACGGCGACGCGATTCGTCTCGTGGGTGTCGACGCACCGCAATTCGGTACCGCCACGGCTGCCGGAGACGGTACCGTCACCTACCGCGCGCCGGCCGGCTTCACCGGCACGGACAGGTTCGAGTACACGATCGACGACGCGACGGGGATCGAGGCCACGGGGCGTATCACGGTCACGGTGACCCGGCCCGGCACCGGCGACCAGCTCCGGGCCCTGCTCGAGGCGACACCGGAAGGAGCGTGGGTAAAAGTCAACGCGAACCATTTCCAGGACGTCTGGACGCCGGTCGAGCAGCGGGCGGATTCGAACGGGACGCCGGTTGGCGAGCCGCGCAAGATCATCTCGGCCTGGGGATCCATGGCCTGGGATTCGAGGCGGGCGCAATTGATCATCTGGGGAGGCGGGCACGCCGACTATGCCGGTAACGACGTGTACCGGTTCGACGCCCGGACGCTGCGCTGGGAGCGCGCCTCGCTGCCCAGCCGCGTCGTCGCACCCCTCGGCGATAACCACTACTTCACCGCCGACGGCGCGATGAACGCTCCCATCTCATCGCACACCTACGACAACCAGGAATTTCTCCCGCTTCTCGACCGGTTTATCACCTTCGGCGGCGCCAACTACAATGCCGGCGGTCCGTTCATGCTGGACGACGGCACGACGACGACCGGTCCCTACCTCTGGGATCCGAACCGGGCCAACGCCAACATGGTCGGGGGGACCACGGGTTCGCAGGTGAATGCCGCGCGGTTCCCGGACGTCGTCGGTGCGCGCATGTGGCAGAACCGCGATGCCGTGACCCGCAATGGAATCGGCAATGTGCGGCCCGGTTCCTTTGTGAATGGAACCAGCGCGTACAGCCTGGAGAGCGGCCAGGACGTCCTTTACGTCAGCGAGTCGCCCGCCGCCGGCGGCGACCTGTTCCGCTATCGCATCGGCACGCTCGCTCAACCGGCGCTGGACTCCTGGGAACTCGTCGGCGTGGGCAACAAGTCGTACTCGGACCAGGGTGCAGGCTCCCTGGATGTCCGCCGCGGCCTCTACCTGCGCACCGCCCGTTTCAGCGGCGCATACGGCATCGTCATGTGGAACCTGCAGGATGCAGGACCGACGAACGCACCCATCCGGTTCATGCCCCGCGATTCGGATTCCGCATTCGTCATGAGCAAGCTGCACGGCATGGACTACGATCCCCGCCGCGACGCGTTCGTCCTCTGGGATGGCGGGCCGGACGTCTGGTACCTGCGGCCTCCAGCCGCCGGCTTGTCGCTCGAGACGGCCTCATGGTCGGTCGAACGCGCGCCCGTCGACGGCGCCACCGCACCCGATACGCTCGGCTCGGTGGGCGTACTCGGCAAGTGGAGGTACGTCGAGGCCTACGACGTGATGATGGGCCTTGGCGACTCTTACGAAGGGGCCGTGTGGGTCTACAAGCCTGTCAACTGGCAGCCGCAGTCGCGCTGAGCGCAAACGCATCCGACTCGCAACGATTCCATAGGCTGGGCGCGAAGTACGGTGCTGCGACCGTGGACTTCCGGGCGATGGCCGCCACCTTCGCAACATCCGCAACGGGCATTTCGCCCTGCCAGCGCCAGGCACTGGCGAGCGGATCCTTGAACACGCTGTAGTAATCGTCCCGCGCGCGACTCGTGCTCGCCTGAAGGAACGCATCGGTCTGCGTGTTCCAGTCCAGCGCCGCGAACTCGAACAGCTGCCGCGTCACGATCTGCGGAGCTGCACAGAGTTCCTCGTAGACCAGGGCCCGGTAGCGTGAATCGCCCGCGGTCTGCTCGGCGGCGAACTCGTTGAACAGCACCCAGCGCCAGGCGAGTCTCTCGACCACGCTCATCGACTTGAAGGTGTCGAGCGAAAGTCCGCGGCGCATGGCCTGAGGCGTCCGCGCCAGCATCTCGTACACCGGAAAATCGTTGGCGGCCGCGTTGTGATCAAACCGTGCCGCGGCCTCACCCCGCACGACCGACGCGACGTATCCACAGGGATGACGCAGGATCTGGATGGCGCGCGCCTGCGGCAAGCATTCCAGCAACAGCCCCAGGCGCCCGAGCGACTCGATCGACTTCCACACGAGGCGGTACGACTCGCCCGCGCCCGGCTGCGGCGACGCTGGCGGATCGGTGTTCAGGCCGGCGCGCGCGAGCGCCTTGTGGATCACGGACTGGAGCGCATACCTACGCACCGCCCAGGCCGAGGCGTATTCCTTCGGAAACAGAGGACGCTTGCCGCAGACTCGGTCGGCACGCATGGCAGGCATCGACTCAACGAACGACTGAAGCCGAACCGCATAGCTCACGGCGACGCTGCGGTCGACAAGCATCGGAACGTCCCTGAGTCTTTGCCACGTATCCGGCTCATGCCGATAGAGTACGCGCGGATGGCTGTCGAAGATCTTGCCGAGCCAGGTCGTGCCCGAGCGAGGCATACCGAAGAGGAGCACGGGCGACTGTGAATCGGGCATCGCTCACCTCAACCAGGTGCCGAGGTCGCGGCCCAGTCGCCGCGACAATTCGGCGACATCTGTAGCGACGGCCCGACGGATATAGTCGAGATCCTCGCGCGTGGCTACGCCGCTCGCGCGTCGCTCGCCGGCGTTCCGGTCGCGGATCCACCGGCCCACCGGCGTGAGCTTCACGGCCTCGATTGCCCAGTTCAACCCCGTCCGCTGCAGCTTCTTCTGAAGGCCCGGATAGATTACACGGTTGTAGCGCGTTCCCATCGCTTCCGGCCGAACTCCCGTCCTCACACCGATGAACTCGAACAACTCATCGAGGAACGCCCCGGGACGGGCGACGAGATCGTCATACAGCAGGACCTTGACGCGCGATGGCGTAAACAGCGAGTACACGGCGTCTAGGTGCTGGGTGTACAGGCCCCGGTTCACCAGGCTCGGCACCTTCTTCAATGCGGTGCTGAAGGTCATCCCCTCGTTGCGCTCGTGGCGCAGCGCATACGCCGAAATGGCCCGGTCCACCGGATTGCGCAGGATGGCGAACAGACGAACATCCGGAAGATCGCGCGCGATATTGGCCATCGCTTCGGGCGTATACATGTAGTCGGGACTGATCTCGCCGCGCGCCTTCGCCTCGCCCGCCCCCTCGAACTGCGCCTCGTACCAGGCCTGCCCCCGCGCATAGTTTACGTAGAAGTAGTGAAGCTCCTTCTTCGCGGTCATGAATACCTCGGGATGCTGCGCGAGGCAGTTGTAGGCCCAGGTCGTACCCGCGCGCTGGGCACCAATTCCGATGAACGTCGGCAACAACTTTCTTTACCTCACTTTGCCCAGGACGGCGCCGTCGAGCAGGAAGCGCGCAGTATGATCAGTCACCCAGTCGCGCCATTCGGCGCGAGCGAACGTGTGGCTTGCGGCCTCTAGCGTCGCGATGCGGACCCGCCCGTCTGAGAACGCGGTGCGCCAGGGTTCGGCACGCGCCAGCAACAACTCGAACTCCGTGGCCACGAGGTCACGTCCGCTCAGCAGCACGAGGGTGTTGCCGCGAAAGGCTCGAACTCCGGCCAGCATTCTCGCCAGGAATCCACCCGCGTTCCGTGAGCCGCGCTGTGCTTTCGCGCGATTGCGTACCCAACCTGCGGCCGCTCGCAGCAGGGCCGCAGGGTCGCGTGCGAACTTGCGCCACGTCCGCGCGCTGCGCAGACGTCTGCCGTAGTAGTTCTCGAGGTACGCCTGCGCCTGGCCCTCGCTGGTCCGCACCCACGGATTCAGGAGGACGAGGCGGTTGACTCGCGGGTCGCCCGGGGCATACATCAGCGCGGAGGACGCGGCATCGCACAGGCCCCACAGGCATACCGTCTCGATCCCCGGGCATGCCGACAACAACATGTCGATGGCCGCACGAATCTCAGGGTCCACGCGCTCGAACGACGGCGCGGGACCGTCGCTGTCCCCCATGCCCGCATAGTCGAAGCGCAGTACCGCGATGCCCTGACGCGACAGAGCCCGCGCCAGCAACACGAACTGGCGGTGGCTCCCGACGCGATATTGTGGCCCGCCGACCAGCACTACGACGCCGGCGCGTGCCGGCCCTTGCGCCGGCAGATGCAGGATAGCGACCAGTCCCTCGCCCGCCGTGGGCAGCAGCAGCGGCCGCTCGACTGGCGGGCTCATTCGAGTTCCGCGCATAGCGCAATGGCGGTACGTGCGACGAGTTCGTCCACGACCGCAATCTCCGGTGTCGCCCAGAACGGATCGCCCGCGATGATCTCATCCTCCACGGACACGGCGCTCAAGCGCAGGCCCTCGATGGCCCGCAGGGACGCCGGCGGCAAGGTTGCCGCGCCGGGTGCCGCAACCTCGAACCAGTGGACCCGAGTCCAGCCTCCCCCGGCAATGCCAGTCAGGTCGAGGCGCTCGAGTGCACCGATCAGGTCCTCGCTCACTCTGTAGCCCGCCACCTCGATCGTCCCGTTCGCACGCAGCGCCTCGCGCTGGTTTCCCGCCCGGTCACCCTGGGACCCGCCGGTCACGGCCTCGGCGACTCGCAGCCGCAGAAACTGGGCCGCGACCTGCCGCCCGCTGGCCACGGCCTGCCAGAGCCCGATTCGACCCGCGGCCATCTGACTGGGGAGCAAGCCGGGGCCAACAAGCAGCGCGCCGCCACGCACGGCGAGCACGTCCAATGAACGGCTGCCGCGATCCCGCAAGTAGGCGGCACCACGACGCAGGTCGTCCGTCCAGGTGTCGATCCGCGCGTCCGCAAAGTCGCCCTCGCTATCGCCGGTCCCCGTCGGATCGAGCAATAGGACGTCTGCTCCGCGTGCCTGCATCGCGCGGGCTGCAAGTGCCACCATGCGACGGCACTTGTTCATCTCCTCCGCGAACGGCGGCACCACGAGCACACCACGTCGCGCGCCCGCGGCTCCGTCTCCGTCTCCGTCTCCGTCTCCGGGGTAGAGGACGCAGAAAAGGCGGCCCGCTCTACCGTCGAGAAAGAATGGCTCCGGCCGGCTGAGCAACGCAGGAATCCCTCTCGCAGGCAATCAGCCGGCGAGCTTCAACTCGACGAAGTCGGCGAGCGAACCAAGCGTGGCGAACGTGTCCGCCGACACGTCGTCGTCGGCAACGACGAGGCCGAAATGCTCCTCGAGCGCCGCCAGCACGTGCACGACCGCCATGGAGTCGAGCTCCGGCAGGTTTCCAAGCAGGGTCGAACTACGACCGAGCTGGGAACCGCGCTCGCCGAGCTGCAGCGACCTGGAGAGAATGTTGCGAACCTCCGCGAGGGTCGTATCGGTGGATGTCGTCATGCGCCTGGATGCACTCCTGATGCTTAATGAATCGAAGCCGTCCGCGGGCCTTCCGCGGTCGCGGGTAATCGGTAAAGATGAACGTTCTGGTCCGCAGCATTCACGAGTATGAATGCGTCGATGGATTCGACGTACCTGAAACGGCCGTAGGTTCCTGTCCGCGACGGCGGCCCCGGGTCGACGTCGTTGCCGGGCACCGGGGACACTCGGGTCCAGCGCCAGGTCGAGGGGTCGAGAACATAGACATCGGTGCCCCCGGCCCAAGCTACAAATCGCCCGCTCGGCGAGTGAAAGTCAAGTCCCGGGCCGTACGCCGACTCGATTTCGACGTCCCCGGAGGTCCTGGGCCGCAGGTCGGTGGCAGGGCCCAGCCGGTCTAGATCCCACTTCAGTGCCTGCCGGCCCGCGCCACCCCCGCTGCCGATGACCACGAAAAACCTGCGACCCGGGTCGATGGCGGCTGTCGAGTGAACGCGCACATAAGTCCTGCCATGTCCCTGCGTCCATCGGTCGGCCGACGGCGAGTAGCGCAACAGGCGACTCTGCTGGCTCGGCAAGACGAAGACGTCGCCGGAACGCGGGTCTACCCGTGCGTGCGTGCCGATCATGTTGCCCACCTCGGGCACGGACTCACGCCGTCCGACCGACCATGTCCGCGTCTCGATGTCGAACTCCGCCAACTGACGGCTGGCCGTCACTCCATGCGGATAAAGCGCTGCACCGCCGAACGAGACCATGCGATCGATTCCCGGCACGTACTCGAGGTAATCGTAGGTGTGGCGCGCGCGCGGCCGTCCGTCCGCATAGGTTTCGCCGCGCTCCCCGTCGGCGACGCTCGGCTCCGTGAGGCGGCGCCACTCCTGGCGACCGATGTCGAAGGCGTAAATCTCGTTCCCCGCGTAGTCCCCATGCCCGCCGCCCCACAGCAGCAATACCTGGCGTCGCGAATCGAAGGCGGCGCTGCTCCACGCCATGATCTTACTGATGGCCCCGCCCGGGGACGGGGTGGCCGCCACAGACGTCAGCTTGGAATCGTGGATCTCGGTCCAATGCCCCCGGGGCAGCGCGGACAAGTCGACCAGATCGCGCGCCCAACCGCCGGAGGTCGGTGCGGCGACGCAGGCCAAGGTGCAAAGAGCGGCCCCGACACGCCGGGTCCTGACACCGCCAGACCCAACGGGGTGGTCGAGTCGTGCGGCCGTCATTGATCTGAATGGAGTGTCCTGCATCCCGACGTCATCCGTCCGCGCCTGGGGGGTGAATTGTTTGTTCCGGACATATCGACTCCAAGCCTGGTGGTCCTGTTCTGTGCCTCAGGTCGCATCGCAGCCGCGGCCGAGGCCCCTGCCTGCGGTGGCGGCGACTTATACTCCGCTGCGGGCGCCAACCCCTCAAAATCGTGACCAGCACCAAGAGCCAATCGATTGGACCGCTAGACCGGGCACTGTACCTCGTCAACCGCACCTTGCGCACGTGCACGGGTGGTCGGGTCCGGCTGTGGAGGTACCAGTTCTGGGTCCAGCCGGTGCCGGACAAGGCGCTGCTGCCGCGACGACCCGGCGGCACGATTTCAATCCGTGAATTGCGTCCCGAGGACCCGGCCGTCGCGCGAATTCCCCGGCCGACCAACGTGATCGCCTCACGATTCGCGCAAGGCGGTCGCTGCCTCGCGGCATTCCGCGGTGAGGACCTCGTCGCCTTTATCTGGTTCAACCTCGGCACCTACGAGGAAGACGAGGTGCGCGCGACCTACGAGCCCGGCCCCGCCGGCCAGGTAGCGTGGGACTACGACCTGTTCGTGACCCCTGCCGAGCGCGGCGGATTGCTGTTCGCGAGGCTGTGGGACGCCGCGTATGCCGAAATGCGAGTTGCGGGTCGCCTGTGGACAATGAGCCGTATCTCTAGCTTCAATGCGGCCTCGCTGGCCTCCCACGCGAGGCTCGGCGGCCGCGCAGTGGGCTGGGGAGTTTTCGTGCGCCTCTGGCGCTGGCAGTTCATGGTTGCCTCCGTGGCCCCGTACCTGCATTTTTCGATCGGAGGGGCCTCGCGCCCGCGGATCGCGCTTACGGCCCGCTGACGGGCGTCCTGCTGGCCGGCATTATGTGATGTGCCCCATGCCAATCGGCCGCGTATTCTGCTTGAATTCGTACCAGCCCAGAGGGAACCCTGCAATGCCCGAGCTCATGAACATGCGGCCACACGTCGGCCTCTGCGGTCCCGTCTACCGATGGGCCGCTGTGGCGGTGCTGCTGCTCGCCGCCGGACCGGCGTCAGCGCTATGCGGGGGACCCCTCGACCAGAACAACTTTCGTCGTCCGATCGACGTCAATGACCCGAACGATAGCGGCAAAGTGAACATTGTCGTGAAGCACCACTTCACGCCCGAGGTCGCCGCTCTGATCAGGGGTGAGACAGCCAAGCTGCCAGGCGACATCCATTACACGCTGCGACACATCCCGAACCACTACGAGGCCCTCGACGCCATGGCCCGCTTCCAGCTGCGCAACCCGGGCCTGTCGGACAGGTACTGGACGGCCGACTGCTATTTCGAGCGAGCCTTCGCCTTCAGGCCGAAGGACGCGCGGCTGCACCTGCTATACGGAACCTACCTCCACCGCGCGAAACGACTGCCACAGGCGCGCACGGAATACGAGAGTGCCGAGAAGCTCGGCCTAGAGTCGTCCGAGCTCGACTACAACCTTGGCCTGCTGCACTACGACGTGGGCGATCGCAAGAAGTCGGCGGAATACGCAAGGCGCGCGTATGCGGCCGGCTATCCACTCCCCGCGCTGCGCGACAAGCTGCGCAAGGCCGGCTACTCCATCGACACGCCCGCAGACGCGTCGAAGCCGTAGGGCGCGAATGAAGCTGCACGTCGACCTGGCGCCGGCCGGCGATGGCGGCGAGCTTTCCATCGAGTCAATGTCGGCGACGGTGTCGGCGGTATCCGCAGATGGCGCCGTCACCTGTGGCGTCGCAGGAATGCCGCGACCGGGGCGCGGGGCCGGCTCGCCGGACGGCGCGGCGGAACGACTGCTCGCACTGTACCGGTCCAGACCCGGCGAGTGGCCGCGGGACTGGACCCTGCCCTGCTCCGGGTTCGTCGTCGACCGCAACCGTGGCGAGGTCCACGCGGGCGTGGACCGCCTCGGCATCCAAACCCTGTACTGGAGCGAGGAGCGAGGGAAGATTCGCGTGGCAGCACGCGCCTGCGACAGCGGGGCGCTCGATGGCTCGCGCCCACGCCTGTCGCCGACGGCGCTCTTCGCCTACGTCTACTTCCATCACATCCCGAGCCCCATCAGCGTGTTCGAGGGCGTGGGCAAACTGCGGCGGGCCGAGGCCCTGCGGGCCGACGGACGCGGCAACGTCCAGGTCGAGACCTACCACCGCGAGTCGTTCGTCGAGGACGACGCCACGGACGACAGGCGCCTCGCGGTGGAGTTGATGGAGATCCTTCGCCGCGCGGTGCGCCGATCGCTCTCCGGCCTGGACTCGCCGGGCGCATTCCTGAGCGGCGGGCTCGACAGCTCGACGGTATCGGGCCTGATGGCCGAAGCCTTGCAACCGTCGCCCGCACATTCGTTCTCGATCGGCTTCGACGCGGAGGGCTACGACGAGACCGACTACGCGCGCACCGCGGTGCAGCACTTCGGCCTGCAGGGGCACGAGTACTACCTGTCGCCAGACGACGTGCTCGCGACGACGCCACGCCTGCTCGCTGGACTGGACGAGCCTTTCGGAAACTCATCCGTCGTCGCCGCCTACCA
This sequence comes from uncultured Gammaproteobacteria bacterium, assembly GCA_963778185.1. Classification (GTDB taxonomy): domain Bacteria; phylum Pseudomonadota; class Gammaproteobacteria; order Steroidobacterales; family Steroidobacteraceae; genus RPQJ01. The sequence goes on from CAVZTF010000002.1 coordinate 114,171, forward strand.
CTGCGCGGCGTTCGCGAAGTCGGAGGGAGTCACCGCCCTGCTCGCCGGCGACGGCGGCGACGAGCTTTTCTCCGGCAATTCGAGATATGCCAAGCAGCTCACCTTCGAGCGATACCTCACGCTGCCCGCGCCACTGCGGCGCCATGTCGTCGAACCGCTATTCCTGCCGCTCGGCCGGCGCCTGCCCGCGAGCCCCTTCGGCAAGGTCGCACGCTACATCGAGCAGGCAAACGTGCCGCTGCCCGACCGGTTGCAGAGCTACAACTACCTGCATCGTCACGCGCCCGAGGAGGTGTTTGCGCCCGGCATGCTGGAGCACGTCGATACCGGGCTGCCGATCCGGCTTTGGCGCGAGGAATACGCGGCGCCGGAGCGTGCCGGCACGATCAACCGCATGCTGTACCTCGACTGGGCGTTCACGCTCCACGACAACGATCTCGTCAAGGTCAACGCGGCCTGCCGCGAGGCGGGCATTTCGGTCGCGTACCCCATGCTCGACTCGGAACTGGTCGATTTCGCCTGTCGCCTGCCGGGGCGCGCAAAAATGCGCCACGGGGAATTACGCGGGTTCTACAAGCACGCAACCCGCGACTTCCTGCCCAGGGCGATCATCGACAAGAAGAAACACGGCTTCGGCCTGCCGTTCGGCGTCTGGACGAGCACCCACCCGGGTCTCGCCCGCCTCGCGGAGCAGTCGCTGGAGTCGCTCGCCGAGCGAGGCCTGTTCCGTAGGGAGTTCCTGCGCGAGACGCTCCGCATGCACCGGGAAAGCCACGCCGCCTACTACGGCGAACTGGTGTGGATCCTGCTGGCGCTCGAGACCTGGCTGCAGCGCAACGCGGCCAACTACAGCCTTTGACGTTTCAGTCCGATTCGCCGGCCCGCCAGTCCCATTCCGGCTCGCCGTACGCCCGCCATAGCGCGTAGCCGAACTTGAGTGGCGTGCGGTGCAGGGGATTGAGCCGCGGCAGTTGCAGCCGGTGCGAGCGCGAGGTGGTGATGCCGCGGTTCGATACGAACGCGGCCGAGATGCCCGCGCGTTCCAGTATCGCAACCTCGCGATCCCCGTAGTCCTCTCCGCGGCGACCGTTAGGATATGCGAACAGCGTCACCGGCCGGCCCGAGATGGCGCGCAGGTCCTCGATGCCGCCGCGGATCTCCTCCTCCGCCTCCCGGTCGCCGAGCAACCGCAGGATCGGATGCGTGCGCGTGTGCCCGCCCACCTCCATGCCAGTGTCCGCCAGCGCCCGCACGTCCTCGCTTCGCATCATCAGGTCCTGCGGCAACGGATCGGGCGACAACGAGGCCAGCGCTTCGGCGGCAGCCTCGCGCCGCGACGGCTCGAGGTGCTTCACCGCCTTGAGCAGCGCGAGCGCGAGTGGCTGGCGCCCTGACTCGGAGAGCAGTTCGACCGGGCCCGGGCCCAGCTCGGGCACGTCGTAACGACCCAGCGGGATGCGCCGGACGGCCTCGAGCACCGTGTCGTTCCACATCCTGCCGCCGTCCAGATAGCCGGTCGCAATGAAGAACGCTGCAGGAACGCCAACCTCCTGGAGAACCGGGAGCGCCAGTCGTGCATTGTCCGCGTAGCCGTCGTCGAACGTGACGGCCACGGACCGCTCCGGCAAGCGCCCCTCTTCCAGCAGGCGCAGGCCATCGCTGATCGACACGGGTCGAAAGAACTGCTTCAGGATCCGCATCTGAACGCGGAACTCGTCTACCGTGCCAGTTCGAACGCGCAGCGGGTCGCGGGCCGGCGCCACTCGGTGAAACACCAGTATCGCGAGGCGGCCATTCATTGCGCTGTCCTCAACCCTTCGACCTCGTGCGTGTCCGGCGCGGCGCCCGCAGCAGGTGGGGCCGCCGGCTCCCCGCGCAGTACCCTGACCGCAACGACGTGCGTGGCGACCACGATCGCCATCAGCGAATACGGCAGGTCGAAGTACGCGAGGCCGAGGAACATTCCGCCGACGACGTAGCCGACGACGCCGACCTGCACCATTGCGGAGAGCCGCGCCGCCCAGCGCAGGTCCTCTCGCCCGCGGCAGATGCGGATCGTGCGGGCCGCCATCAGCAGCGTGAGCAGGCCGAGCAGCACGAACAGGACCAGTCCGACGTACCCCTGCTCCGCCAGCACCTCGAAGAAGATGCTATGGGCGTCGTGGAACTTATCAGGCCAGGGTGCGTACTGCATGAACAGTTCGGGGGTGAACGTGCGGAACCCGCCACCCACGATCGGGTGGTCCGCGGCGAGGTTGAGCGCGAATCCCCAGGCATTCAGCCGGCCGAGCGCCGAGAGATCGTCCTGGTAGTTCGGGATGTTGCGCATGCGCTCCATCCACTCGTCCGGCATGAACAGCAGGCCGACCAGGATGGCGATGACGCCGAGGGTTCCCGTCACGCCCTTGCCTGGACTCTTTAGCCACAGGGCGCCCAGCATCGCGACGAGTGCGAGGAACGCGCCGCGGGACTGCGAGCCCATGATCGAGACGATGCAGAGTCCCGCAACACCGACGAGGCCCCAACGCAGCCAGCGCCGATCCGAGGTCTGCCACAGGTACCACAGCAACGGCAGCACGATGATCATCGCGAACGCAATCTCGTTGCTGCCCCCGATGAATGTCCGGTCGGGGCCGAGCACGTAGTACGCCCCACCCGACAGCAGCGTAAACACCCCGCCCTTGACGCCGTAGAATGCGATCGACCCCACGATCACCCAGACTGTCACCTCGATCCGTTTCCGGTCGGTCAACAGTACGATCAGCATCAGCGTCATAACCTGAATCTTCAGGAAGCGGCTCAGTTCGACAACTGCGGCCTCGGGATTGAGCGCGAAGAGCGTCGTGATACACGTCCAGGCCGTCCAGAGCAGCCACACGGCGGTGACACCGTTCCACGGGACGCGCTTCTGCTCCCGGGAAACCACGAACGCCAGCAGGGTCGCGATGGATGCAATCATCACGAACGGAAAATGCTGTGCGAAGCCGAAAGTGAGCCGATGCGGGTTCAGGTAACCGAACCCAACCCAGAACATCAGACCGACGAAGGGCCGGTACAGCATCCACGGGAGCGAGCCGAAGAAGAACAGGGTGAGGATCAGGCCGCGCATGCCTGCGACCTCCCGGTGCCCAGGATCTCAGCCGCGAGTGCCGAGACCTTGCGCGCGTTCGCGTTCCAGGTGAGGCCCCGCTGCTCGACCGTCTCGCGCGCCCGTCGCGCAAGCCTCCGCCGCAGGACCTCGTCGTCGAGCCCGCGTGAAAGGGCCGCGAAGAAGCTCGCGTCGCTGCGCGGATCGAACAGCAGGCCGTTGTCGTCCGGCACCAGGATCTCCCGGATGTTTGGCGAATCGGGCGCAACGATCGGCAGCCCGACGTAGAGGTACTCGAACAGCTTGAGGGGCGAGGCGTAGTCCACGACCGCCGGCTGCAGGGCCAGGTCGAAGGCGGCCACCGCCGCCGGGACCTTGTCCCGGCCAAGCACACCGGTGACGGTCAATCGGTCCTCGAGACCGAGTTCGCCGGCAATGCGCTCGAGCCGGGCGCGATCTGGCCCGTCGCCGATGAAGAGCGCGTGCAGGTCGCGCCTTGGTTGCTCGGCCATGAACCGCAGCACGCGGTCGAGGCCGTGCCAGTCGCGCATGAAGCCGACGAATCCGAGGACGAAACGCCCCTCGAGACCCAGCGCCCGCTTCGCCTGCTGCGGCGAGGGCAGATTCGCGAAGGCCTCCTCGTTGATCCCGTTCGGAATGACGCGGATGCGCCCACGCGGTACCCCGGCGGCAGCCACACGCCTGGCAAGCACTTCCGTGACGGGAAGCACCACGTCAGCACCGCGCCATGCGTATTGCTCGGTGCGCCGCGCAAGCGCGGGCAGCGCCAGCCCTCCGAACTTGCTGCGTTCCTCGAACAGCGGCGCGTTTACCTCTAGCATCAGCGGCACGCCTAGGCGGCGCCGGGCCCATACTCCCGAGGGAAAATACAGGTTGTAGCGCTCATAGATCACGTCCGGGCGAAAACGCCGGATCACCGCCGCGAGCCGCTGGTAGTCGGCCAGTGCATAGGACAGCTCGAGCAGCTCGTACACGAACCCGGGCAGCCAGCGCTTGAGCGCGGCGACGACCCCGGCATCGGCACCGAACTCCTCCGTTTCGACGTGCCGTGGCCCGACGATCTCGACCTCGTGCCCCTGGGAGCGCAGGGCGCGCACCATCTCCTCGAGGTGGACGTACTGGCCATCCTTCGAGCGGATGCGATGGTGATAGAGGATCCTCATCGCGCCCCCCCATGCGCGATGCGCCGATACTCGGCCAATTGCGCGGCAACCGAGTCGCGCCAGCCGAAGCGCTCGGCAAACCGACGCACTTCTGCGCGATCGGGACGCCGCGCCAGAAGATCCGTGACTGCGCGTGCGAGGCATTGCGCGTCGCGCGAGGCGAGTAGCCGCCCGGCAACGGGTTCAGAAACGACCTCGGGACAGCCGCCCACCGTGCTCGCGATGACGGGCGTGCCGCAGGCGAGGCTCTCGAGCAGCACGTTCGGCAGCCCCTCCCGCTCCGACGGCAGGACCAGCAGGTCGGCGGCGCAGTAATAGCGCGGCAACTGCCTGGGATCCACCCGGCCCGCGAAGGTGACACGCCCTGCGACGCCGCAGGCTTGCGCGATGCCGCGCAGCCGCGCCTCGTCTGGACCCTGCCCGGCGATTACAAGCCGGCAAGCGTCGAGCTGCATCAAGGCGCGGATCGCGATCTCGTGGCCCTTGCTTGCGAGCAGCTGGCCGACGGCGAGCAGCAGCGGCTCGTCGCCGAATCCGAGCAGGCGACGGCTCTCGTCCACGGGGTAAGGACGGAAGTGCGCGAGATCGACGCCGTTCGGCAGTACCCGCACCTTGCCGACATCGCTGCCGATGGCGGCGAGCCGCTCGGCGAGTGCGCGACTCACCGTGATGTTCAACTGGCTGACGCCCGCCGCCCAGCGGATCTGCCGGCGCGGCACGCGAAACTCCGCGATCAGGTTCAGGTCGGTGCCGCGCGCCGTGATCGTGAGCGGCAATCCGAGCCGCCGGGCCAGCCAAGCGGCAGCGACACCGTCGGGATAGAAGTAGTGGGCGTCGATCAGGTCGAATCGACGCTCCCGATGCAGTGCGGCAACGGTCCTGAACACGCCCGCGACCATCAGGGCTGGCGCCAGTGTCATACCGATCTTCGGCAGCACGGGGTGGCGAGGATGCAGCACGTCGAAGCCTTCCCATTGCTCACGGGATGGCACGCGGGCGAAGTCCGCATAGCGTCCCAGGCGCGTGCTGCCGCTCGGAACCCACGGCACCGGCGCTACCACGGTCGGCTCGATACCACCGGTCGCCACGAGTTCCTTGAGCCGTCGCAGCACGAACAGGCCGTGCGTCGGCTGCACCGAGTTCGGAAAGAGACTCGTGAAGGTCAGCAAACGCAGCGGACGGGCGCACGCGGTCGAGTCGCGCGGCCCGGCCGGGGCGCGCACCGCGCTATGGGCCAGCGACACCCCGATCGCGTTCATCCTGTGGCCCGCCGCGGCTCCGGCACCGCTGCGCCGTCCTCCATGACGTTGCGCAGGAACGCATCGAACATCAGGAGCGTCCACAGGGGCGTGCTGTAATCATGACGGCCCGTACCGTGGGCCTCGACCAGCTCGTGCAGCACGGCCGGAGCGAACACGCCGGTGCCGGCCAGGCGCTCGCCGAGCACCGACTCCTGCAGGCGCTGCCGCAGGGGACCGCGAAACCACCGCGCCAGCGGGACGGCGAACCCCATCTTCGGGCGATACATGATTTCGCTCGGGAGGTGCGGTTCCATGGCTTTCTTGAGCAGGTACTTGCCTTCGCTGCCGCGCAGTTTCAGCTGGGTCGGAAGGCTCGCGAGCCACTCGACCAGCGGGTGGTCCATCAGCGGCTCGCGCACCTCCAGGGAATGCGCCATGCTCGCCCGATCCACCTTGGTGTTTATGTCGCCGACGAGGTAGGTCTTCAGGTCCAGGTACTGGATGAGCGCCAGCGGGTCGTCGGTACCCGCCCGCGCGGCGTGCCGCTCCATGACCTCGCCCGCGCGGTAGCCGCCGAGCTGCCCCTGGAACGCATCGGAGAACAAGCGCCGCCGCAACGGCTCGCGGACGAACGAGATCGTCTGCATGTAGGCCTCGACGGAGGTCCTCGCCATCGCCTCGAACGTGGTCTTTGCGCGGAACACCTGCGGCGCCCAGTCGGCCTTCGGGTAGAGGCGGCCCAGCAGCCCGAATACCGGCCGCCGCACGGCCAGCGGGAGCGCGCTGCGCATGCGCTCCTCCCGGACGTGCAGCTTGTAGCGGCGGTATCCGCCGAAGCTCTCGTCGCCCCCGTCGCCCGACAGGGCCACGGTGACGTGGCTTGCGTGCCAGCTGGCAGACTCGGTAGGTCGGGATCGCCGAGCTGTCCGCGTAGGGCTCGTCGTAGACCCGCGCGAGTTCGTCGATGAGGTCGAAGTCGTCGCTCGCCACGTGGTCGACGAAATGGCGGGTGCGGTAGCGGTCCGCGACCATCCGCGCGAAAGCTCGTTTCGTCGTACGCGGGATCGTCGAACGAGATGGAACAGGTGTTGACCGGCTCCGCAGTGATGCGCGCCATGGTCGCGACGACTGCGCTCGAATCGACGCCGCCCGAGAGGAAGGCCCCGAGCGGGACTTCGGAGATCATGCGCAGGCGGATGGATTCCTCGAGCTTCGGTCGAGCTCGGCGCACGCGTCCGCCAGTCCGATCACGCGGTCCGTGGTAAAGCGCACGTCCCAGTACTCGCGCGGCTGCGGCACGGCTGTCCCCGGCGCAGGCTGAGCACGTGGGCCGGCGGCAATTTGTGGATCCCCTTGAAGATCATGCGCGGCTCCGGGACGTAGCCGAACGCGAAATACTCCTCGACGGCGAGCGGGATCGATCTCGCGTCGCAGGCGCTGGATGCACGCGCAGCGACTTGAGCTCCGAGCCGAAGAGGAACGTCCCGTCCGAGCAGCATCGCGTAGTAGAGCGGCTTGACGCCCAAGCCGGTCGCGCGCGAGGAACAGCGTCTCGGCGAGTTGCGGTCCCACAGCGCGAATGCGAACATGCCGCGGAACCGCTCGACGCAGCGCTCGCCCCACGCCTCCCAGGCGTGGACGATGACCTCGGTGTCGCTGCGCGTGCGAAAGCGGTGGCCCAGCGCCTGCAGCTCCGGGATCAGCGACTGGTAGTTGTAGATCTCGCCGTTGAAGACGACCACGACGCGAGCCGTCCTCGTTGTAGAGCGGCTGCTGCCCGGTCGCGACGTCGATGATCGCGAGACGGCGGTGACCGAGCGCGAGGCCGGGTTCGAGGTGGAGGCCGTCGCCGTCCGGTCCCCGATGACGCTGCGAGTCGTTCATGCGCCGGGCCAGGTCGCGGTTGAGTTCACGTCGGCCGCGCAAATCGAAGATGCCTGCAATACCGCACATGGCGCTAGTGACTCGCCGCCGCTCAGCGCGCCGGCGAGTACCTCGTCGTAGAAGGCCGCGTATTGCGCGAGCATGGCCGGCAGGCTGAATCGCTCGAGCACCCGCCGCCGCGCCGCTGCGCCGTGCGCCTCACGCAGCGCCGGATTCGCCGCGTAACTCATCATCGCCGCCTCCAGCGCGTCGTCTCGATCGTCCTGTCATAGAGCAGGCCCGTGGCCTCGCGTTCGACCAGTTCCGGAGTTCCCGCCCACGTGGCCGCCAGTACGGCGCGCCCGCAGGCCATGGCCTCGAGGATCGTGTTCGAAATACCCTCGTTGATCGACGGCAGCACGAACACGTCCATGGCCCGCATCAGGTTCGGCGACGTCCGCCCGCGCTCCCGTAAACCACACGTGCCCCTGCAAGGCCAGCCGCGCGGCACGATCGGCCAGGCCGAAGACCGCAACGGACCTTCGCCGGCAATTATCAGTCGCAAGCGGTCGGCATAAGCGGGATTTCGATCAAGATCGAGCGCAACGCGTCGAGCAGGCGCCTCTGGTTCTTGATTGGGTCGAGCCGCCCGACCGTGCCGAAGGTCACGAACCGCGGTCGGTGCGTCCCACGGAAGGTCCACAGGCCGCGGACCCTCCGGCTGGAAACGCGATCGTGTCCACGCCGTTGTAGAGTTGCCGGATGCGGTCGGCCGGCACGCCGACGTCGCGCTCGAGCCAGCCGGCGATGTCGCGGGAAATGGCCACGTAACGGTTGATCACCGGCCGGCACGCCCGACGGATGCGCAGATTGCGCGGATCCTGGCCACGGGCGTCGCCGACGGCCCAGCCGTGCTCGCCGTGCACCCGGTGCCGCACTCCGGCCGCCGCCGCCACCCACTGCAGGTCCACCGTGCCGATGTTCCGGGTGTGGACGATGTCCGGTCGCAGGCGCCGCAACATGTGCCAGACGCGCAGGTACGCGCGCGGGTCCTTGCCCTCGCTGCTTGCCGATGGACTCGACGCCGACCTCCGCACGGGCGATGCGCGCACGGAAATCGCTGTAGCCCGCGAGACAGACGATGTCATGCCGGAACCGCCCGGCGGGCAGGTGGTTGACGAGGTTCACCAGCCCGTTCTCGAGTCCACCGTAATCGAGGCGGTAGATCAGGTGGCAGATGCCGGACCGGAGGGTTCATGGCAGCCGCATCACTCGCGGGCGCCGGCCGGCAGTACCAGGGGTATGCTCCCCGAGGAAAGCCAGCAACCGTCCGCTGCCGCGCTCCGCTCGTCCGTTGCGTCGTCGAGATCATCACGACCCGCTGGACGCTCCGCCGGCGCCGAGCAGGACCATCTTCGTCTCGAGCATCTTCGCCCGGGAGTCATGACCGCCGCCTGGTCGGCCACCTCGTACCAGTACCAGACCAGCTGCGGCTCCTGCTCCGCAACCGTCGTTTCGCGCGCGTCAGAAGCGCTCGCCGCCCAGCGCCGGTTCGACGGGCGACTCCTTCAGCGGGCGTCGCATGCTCCTCGGCATACGGGCGATTGCTGTAATTGATCATTTCGCGTCCCTCGACCCGACCAGTCGGGTAGACCTCGACGTAACCGCGACGCGCCGCCGCCCCTGGAACTCGTACCCGCCCGACTGCTCCGCCGATCCGCCCTGAAGTCAATGGCCGCCAGCCATCGACGCCTGCCAGCGGTCCGCTCCAGCCGCTCCGCGGCGACGGGCGAGACATCCGCGCGAGGAATCCGCGGTTGCGGACGCAGCGCTCGCAGTATCCGCCCAGGTAGGCCGTGCCCGCAACCAGCAGCAGGACCGCGCCGTCGTGACCAGGCGACCGCGCCCCAGCCAGCTCCGGGCGGTGCGCCATGCGCCGACGCAGCCGAACTGCCGCCCGCCCGGTCGTCGGTCGTCCCGCCACCTCAATCCGACCCAGATCATGACGATCAGGACGGCCAGGAACATGATGCGGCCGAACACGATGTGGTCGTCGCCCGTGCCGATGCGCATGTCGCTCAGTGCGCCGCGGCGACCGTCAGGTAGACTCGCACGCCGTTGCCGCAATCGGCACGGCGATCGAGACCACGACGAAGAGGGTCCGCTTCCCCACGGCCGTAGGTGATGTACGCGTACAGGACGCCCCAGGACCACGCCGGTCACGAGGTAGTTGAGGCCGCTGCACGCGCGGGCGACCTCGAAGTGCCCGCCCGGAATGCGAGCAGGAGCATCGCTGCGGTAGACCGGGATGCCGGTGAGCTTGAGCGCGGCCACCGCAATGTCCGCGGTGACCTGCATGAGTCCACGGCACGAGGCCCCTGCCGAAGGGCACGGCGAAGAAAAGGAAGCAAAGAGGGAACCCGACAGCCGCGAACGCCCGCGGCCCGAGGAGCGCGAGCACGATGGACGGGACCAAGGCCACGGCCGCGAGCTGCTGGACGACCAGCACGCCCGCGCCTGCACCGATCAGCCAGGCAGCGACCGAGGCCGCGATCGCGGCGACCCCGAGCCAGCTCGAGCGCCACTGCGCCGCGAGAAATGGCCACCTGCGCCACCGAGCAGCCACAGCGCAATCGGCGCCACCAGGCGCCGTGCGAGTACGTCATGTCCGTGCCCCACTTGGACACGATGGAGGCGTAGGTCGGGTAGTAAGCCCATCCTGCGAGCGCCAGCAACGCGCACGCGAGCCAAGCCAGCAGCGTCCGGGAACCGGCGGATTGGGGCGGCGCGTAGGTACTCACGCGACCCCCGCGTCGCGGACGCCCGCTCGTGCCGGGCCGCCCATGTACCGGACCAGCTCACGCAGCTTGGAGCCCAGCCGTAATCGATCCAGGACGAATCGACGGACCTCAGCGACGGGCCGCCCGCCCTGCTCGAGGCGGTTGCAGATTAACTTCGGCCATCGCGTCCCCGTCGGCAGCGACGTCGACTGCGGCCCGACGCCGGCAGCTGGATGCCCTGCAGCGCATTCGGCGTCGCGACGATTCGCTTGCCCATCGCCATGGCCTCGAGGACCTTGTTCTGCACGCCGCGGGCGAGCCGCAGCGGTACCACCACGACATCCGCGTGGGAGAGGTACGGCCGGATGTCGGGCACCCGACCGGTCACGGAAACCCCCGGGCGCCTGGCGAGAGCCCTGACCTCGGCCGTCGGATTCGAGCCTACGATGCTGAAGAGCGCCTGCGGGAACTGGGCGCGAACCGCGGGCAGCACGACGTCGGCGAACCAGGTGACCCCGTCCACGTTGGCGTAGTAGTCCATGGCTCCGGTGAAGGCGATCGACAGCGCGCCCGCCGGAAACGGGCTCGGCCAGGACTGCGCCGGATCGAAATAGTCGGTGTCTACGCCGTTCGGGCGCACGACGTCGGACGCGAGACGACGCGGCCGGAGCGATGTCACGCAGCAGTCGCGCCTCGGCATCGGCACTGACGAGGGTGGCGTCGAATTGCTCCGCTTGCCGCCGTTCTTCCGCCGCGAGCGGCGCGCCTCGCGCTCGTAGATCCAGCGCATCGGCCCGCGCCTGCGGACGCCGCGTACTGCCGCCACTTGTCCGAATCGACGTCGCAGAAGTCGAGCACCCGCCTCGCGCCCGGGGCGAGCGGCACGTCCGCGGCGTACTGCGCCATCGAGGACGAGTACGCGAACACCCCGTCGAGCCTGCCGCCGCGCGGCAAGGTCCGAGATCCAGTCGCCGCAGCCCGGCGTCCTGGTAGTACGCCATGCTCAGCGCCTCGCCCGACAGCGAGTCCTCGCGAGGCTGCGCAGCCTGGCGCGGCGACGGCCGCAACGGCCTGAAGCAGGTCTCGCCGCAGATCGCCCGCACGGCCCCGACGTGCGCCCAGTCCTCCGGATCGTCAACGAACGTCCCGAGGTGCACGGTGAAGCGCTCCGCCAGGCCTTGCAGCGTGTGCCAGGACCGGATCTTGTCCCCCTTGTTCGGTGGATAGGGGATCCGGTGCGAGAGATACAGGATCTCGCTCATCCAAGGTACTTGGCGATCGGCGGCCCGACCCACCGGGTGACGGCGAGTGGCAGGTGCCGCCAGGCCGAGATCGCCAGGCTGAATTTCGGATTGGTCGGACTCAGGTTCGGAACCGCACGGCTGCGCACCAGGAAGTACTCGTAGTACAGCGGCTCGGGCTCGAAGCCCCAGAAGCGCTTGAAGTTGTGGGAGCCGGTGCCGCGCTTGCTGCGGCCGAAATCGAACAAGCGCCGCCCCTGCTCGCGCGCGCGCTCCATGATCTGCCAGTACATGAAATCGTTGCCGCCCAGGCCGCGCGCCGCGAGCCTGCCGCCGCCGTAGTACGGCAACACCTCGTCCCTGAAATAGAACGACAGGCAACTCGCCACCGGGGAACCCTGGTGCGTCACCGTGAGGACTTCGCAGTCGTCGCCGAAGACTTCACGGAGAACCTCCAGGTAGCGCTTCGAGAAGGCCGGCGTCCCCAGGTTGCGCAGGCTTTCCGAGTACATGTCGTAATGGCGCTCGACGCCCGCGTCGACTTCCGCGACCAGGCCTTCCTTGATGCCCTTGCGGACCACGGCCCTCTGCTTGCGGGGGATCGCGAGCAGGTTCTTCTCCGCATCCGGGTCGATCTCCTTGCGGAACGTGACGTACTGGTCCCGGCAGGGCCAGTCCGGGTGCCGCCGGGTCCGGTTGCGCATCTCGAGATGATGGACGCCGAGCTGCTTGGCGAGTTCGCACGCGGCCAGGGTCAGCGCGTCCTCGACCTCCGGATCGTCGCAGACGATGCCGCCGTAGACGCAGAACGGCGTCGAGACCAGCGCGTGCCCGAACAGGCGGCTGCGGATCTCGCCGAGCGGCAGCACGCCGGCAATCTCGCCAGCTCGCTCGGCGAGCAGATAGTGGGTCGGGTGGCGGAAGGCGCGGTGCAGCACCTCCTGCCAGCCCGCCAGATGGAAGAAGGTGCCCTCCGCATGGCCGCGCACGTAGCGGTCCCAGCGGTCGCGGTCCGACGGCTGTGCCGGGCGTACGACGATCGCGCCGGCGTCAGCGGACATCGAATACCTCGTCCATGCGACCCCAGGCGAAGTCGCCGAGCAGGCGCTTCAGTCGAGCTTCCATGCTGTTCAGGTTCACGTAATGGCGCAGTCGGGAACGCAGCGGCGCCCCGGCCACGCGCGGCTGCTCCGGATCCACCTCCCACGGGTGGAAGTAGAAGATGCCGGGCTGGTGGTCGCGGACGTTTACCCGGCGCAGGGCTCGGCGATACAGCGAGTACGGCAGCAGGCGGAAGTAGCCGCCGCCACCCGCGGGCAGCTTCTGCCCCGCCCACTCCACCGTGGTGACCGGCAGTTCGAGGATCGCGCCCGCACGCGGACGGAACGCAAACCGCGGAGCCTCGGGCATGCCGTAGAGATCGTGCCGGATCGGGTAGATGCTCGAGCTGTAGACGTAGCCCGCTTCGTGGAGGACATCCAGCGCCCAGAGGTTGCCCGCACCGATCGAATAGCTCGGGGCCCGGTAGCCGCGCACCGCGAGACCGCCCAGGTCCTCCAGGATGTGCCGGGTCCGGGTCACGTCCTGCCGGAACTGTTCGCGGTCGAGTGTCGTGACCCGCGTGTGGTCGTAGCCATGGCTCGCGAGTTCGTGACCCTCTCGCACGATGCGCCGGATGAGGTCGGGGTGCCGCTCCGCGACCCAGCCCAGCACGAAGAACGTCGCGCGTACGCCGTGCTCGGCGAAGACGTCGAGCACGCGGCCGGTGTTATGTGCGACGCGCGACGGGTAGCCACCCCAGTCGTTGCGTCCGATCTGTCGCTCGAACGCAGCGACCTGGAAATACTCCTCCACGTCCACGCTCATCGCGTTGCGGGGAGTCGCCGTCGCGTAACGATCGTGCTCCTCGATAAATTCGGCCATCAAGTTCGACAAACGGCTACCCCACACGACTCAGAACGTATAACGCAGCCGCAGGGCGAGCCACTCACCGTCGTATTCACTGTCGCCCGATCTCGCCAGCCAACCGACCTCCGCGGACGCCATGAAGTTGACGTAGGCCTCCCAGTTCAAGCGCAGCATCGCATCGCGATCGTAGTCGCGGAACTGCAACAGCTCCTCGCCAGGCAAGGCCGCCACCGCGCCACGCTCGATGTCGTCGTAACGCAGCTGCAGTTCCCCGTAGAACTCCGAACCGAAATCCCGCACCACGGTCAGCGACGTTCCGGTCGTGTGTTCGTCGGGCAACAGCTCGCGGATGTAGTCGCGATCGAGGTCGTAGACGTCGAGACGGACATTCGTGCGTCGACCCTCGACGATGGCGACGAAGCGACCGTCCTTGCGCACGTACGGCTCCGAATTGAACGCGCCGTAGCTGCCCCCCGGCAGGCCGGGGATGGGTGGGCCACCCGGGTCGAGCTCGCTGCTGACAGTGCGCGTCTGCACCTCGGGATCCTCGATGTAGCTCAAGGTGAAGGTCAGCTGGCGAACCTGGCGCCGCGCCTGTACCTCGTAGCTGTCACCGAAGAACCTGTCTCCGTAGCGGGCTTCGATGTGACTTCGCTCGTCGGGCTCCCAGCGCAGGCCCACGTGCCAGTACTCCGAGTCGAGCCCGCCGTCGGTCGTCGTCTCGAGCAGGTCGGTCTCCATGCCTCCGTCGGCCACGAAACTGAACGTCCGCGACAGTCGCAGCGACGTTTCGAGGCCCGCGCGCTCGTACCGGTATGGCAGGGAAATGTCGTAATCGGAGGCTTGCCACTCGTAGGACGCCCTGAGCGTGGCGTTCTGCCGCTCGTCCCGCGTCCCGAGGCTCACCATCGCCGTCTGGTCCTCGGAGTCCTGGTCGTACGCCGTGAACACCCCCGGCGCCGAGAACTCGTCGTCCTCGAGGTACCAGGTCCGGCCGTAGGAATAGCTCGCGTTCAGTTCGACGTGGCGCCATTCCTTGTTCAGGGAAGGCACGATCGATGCATTCGCCACGTCGGTGAGGTTCTGCGAAGCGAACAGGCCGCTGTCGCCGTAGTTGAAGCTGCGGGCCGGATCGATGATCGCCTGGTCGTAGCCCGCGTGCCCCGCCAGGAACAACAGGTCGTGCACGACGGCGAGGTTGCCGTCGGCCGACAGCCGGTGCGTGACGGAATCGTAGTCGTCGGCCTCGAACCAGCGACCGATGAGCGTGTAGTCGATCTCGCCCTGCGCGCGATTGCTGTTGTAGGACGCGTAGAAGCCTGGCGCGGCCTCGATGGCGGCGGAGTCGATCTCGTCCGCAGGGTCCTCGGCCAGGTTGATGTTGCCGATCAGCATGGCCGCGGACTCGATCCGGCCTTCGAAGAACGCGCCCGGCTGCAGTCGATCCTGCGGCGCCGCGGTGTTGAACATCTGCCGCAGGTCGTACTGGTAGGTCTGGGCTTGCACGGCCGTGCAGGCGAGCGACGCGAGCGTGGCGACCGAACCCGCGGCAGCAGACTTCCGGTTCCTCACTTCGCTTCTCCATTACGGCCGTAGCCGTAGTAGTAGTAGCTGTAATACCGGCTCAGCATCGATGGCTCGACGCGGTTGAGCACGGCATTGACCGGCCGGTTGCGATCGATCAGGGCGAGTGCCTCGGTCACCATCCGCTGCTCGGTGGAGTCCGAGCGGATCACCAGCAGCACCTGCCCGGCATAGCGTGACAGCACCTGCGCCTCGTTCGTCGCAAGCACCGGCGGGGAGTCGAAGATGACGACGCCCGCCGGTACGCGTGCCGACAGCGCCTCGATGACCGATTGCATCCTGTCGCTCGACAGCAATTCCGGCGAATTGTCCCGCGCCGCGCCCGCCGCGACGAGCGAGAGCCCCTCGATGTTCGTGGGATGCACCACGTCTGCCAGGTCCAGCCGTTCGTTGACCAGCAGGTCGGTGAGGCCGGGCTTGCTGCGCAGGCCGAGCGCGATACTGAGTGAGGGCTTGGCGACGTCGCCGTCGACCAGCAGCACGGCCCGGTCGCGCTCGCGTGCGATGCTGAGCGCGAGGTTCAATGCGGTGAAAGTCTTGCCTTCGCCGGGGATCGCGCTCGTGACCAGCACCACGTTGCTGGCCGCGGCCGCGACGCCCGCGCGCTGCGCGACCGCGTCGAGCACCGGCCACTTGACGCGCCGGAATTCATCCTCGGTCTTCTGCGCGAGACCGGCCGGCGCGAGCCGGCCCTCGCTGCGCAGCCTGTCGAGGTCGATGACGACCTGCCCGCCGCGTCCCTCGGCGCTCGGCAACGGCGCTGGCGCGACCGCTCCGGGCGCATCCGGCGCAGGAGCGTTTCGCGCCTCCTCCGGCTGCGGCGTAACTGGACCGGCGGTGCGCTCGGCCTTCGCCTGCGCCTTCTGCAATGCTTTTTCGACGATCGACATGGCTCACCCCATCACTGTGCGCAGGGCGGAGCGCACGTTGTCCTGCAGCAGCAGGTTGAGCAGGAATACGGCCAGCAGGCCGAGGATCGCCCCGCCGACGAGTGCGCCGCCCCTGCGGTACCAGGGTATGACCGCCTCGACGAAGGCGGCCGTCAGCGAACCGATGACGGGCAGGCCGGTGACCCGGCGCACGGAATCCTTGGTCGAGAAGACCGGCCGGACCTGCGCCATGAGCAGCGCGAAGCCGATGCCGGCCGCCAGGCTCACGAGCAGGACCACGGTGCTCAGCAGCTTGCGATCCGGGCCGCTCGGCGCCAGCGGCTTGGTCGGCGGCTCGATGACGCGGAACTTGACGTCCTCGGTGCTCTGGTCGGCCCGCTCGGAAATCCGCGCCGACTCGAGGCGCTGCAGCAACTCGTCGTACTGCGCCTTGTTCACCTGGTAGTCGCGATTGAGACGTGCGAGGTCGGCCTCGACCTCCGGGATCGAATCGACGCGCGATCGCAGGTTCGCGATCGCCTGTTCCTGCGCGGAGATCTGGCCGCGCACCTCCGCCAGCTCGGCATCGGCCTGGCTCAGGGAGATCTTCATGCTCTGGTAGACCGGGTTCATGTCCAGGCTGCGCATGAGCAGCTGCTCGCTCGATACGGACCCACCCGACGGCGCGACGGTCCGGGCAGCACCGCTGCCGGCGACCCGCTTCTCCTCCTCGAGCCGCGCGATGGAGTTGCGCAACGCGACGATTTCCGGGTGCTTCTCCGTGTACTGCATCAGCAGCTGGTCGATGCGGGCCTGGTAGGAGGCGATCTGCGCATCGATCGGCGTCGAACCGACCGGCGCCGCCAGGCCGAACGTGGGCTCCTCGCCCTGGATCTGCCGGGCCAGCTCGTTGCGCCGCTCCGCGACCTGGCGCTGGCGCGCGCGCAGCGTCTCGAGCTGGGCGAGCGCCGCGTCGAGACGCTGGTAGTAATCGCCCTGCGCGGCCGGCATCAGGCCGATGTTCACCTTCTTGAACTCCGCGAGGCGCTGCTCGGCCTCGAGCAGCTTCTGCTCGTACTCGCCGAGCTGCTGGATCAGGAAGCGCTGGGCCACCCCCGAGTCCGAACGCTTCATGCCGAGGCTGTCCTCCATGAAGGTGTCGAGCAGGGCCTGCACGACGCGGTAGGACACCGTCGCGTCGGCATCCTCGAAACTGACGATGAACTGGTTGGCGCGGGCGTCACGCCGGCGCAAAGGCGTCGCCGTGCTGCTCTCGAGCCGGATCCGTTCCTGCAGTGAGTCGAGCACTTGCTCCTGCTGTGCGGGGCTCGTCGCGTCGAGGAACAGGTCCGTCTGGCGTGCGACCTTCTCGAGGTTCGGGCGGCTCAGCATCACCGCCTGCATCATCGCCACCTGCCCCATCACGTCGCGATTGACCGCAATACCCTCGAGCAGCGGCTTCAGCAGCGACTCGGTGTCGACGTAGACGGTGGTCTGGGCCTCGAATTTGTCCGGCAACAGGGCCACGGCCAGCCAGCCGGCGAGCGCGACCAGCCAGACCAGCGCCAGGGCGGTCCAGCGAAACCGCCAGGCTCCCCGCAGCATCAGCAGCAGTTGCGCGAGTATCTCCTGCATGGTCAGAACCTCGACTCCGGGATGATCAGCACGTCGCCGGGACGCATGCTGACGTTGGCCGAGATGTCGCCGTCGTTCATCAGGTCCGTGAGGCGCACGGGAATCCTGAGCTGCTTGTCGCCCTCGCGCCGCAGGATGACGGCGCGGTTCCCGGCGGCGTACTCGGCCAGACCGCCGACGGCGATCATCACGTCGAGCACGGTCATGTTGGCGCGATAGGCCAGCGCCTGTGGCGTCTGCGCCTGCCCGACCACCCGGATCTGGTCGCCGAACGAGCCGACGAAGCTGGTGACGATGACATTCACCGTCGGCGAGCGGACGTACTCGGCGAGCGCCGTCTCGAGGTCACGCGACAACAGGCTCGGCGTCTTGCCTTCCGCCTTGAGGTTCTCGACCAGCGGCGTCGAGATCATGCCGTCCGGCCGCACCGGCACCGTGATCGAGAGTTCCGGGTGGTTCCAGACGAACACCTGCAGGTTGTCGCCCGGGCCGATGCGGTATTCACTGGCCTCCACCGGCGCCGCGGCCGGGGCCACCTTGGTAACCGTCGTGCCGCCGCCGCAACCAGCCGCAATGGCGAGGAGCGCCAGGACCGTCGCTTGCCGGGTCACGGTGAAGAGTTGATTCGTCATGCTGTGTCCACCCTGAGTTTCGACTTACTTGTCCAGATTCTTGAGCGCGAGCTTCGCCTGGGCCCGGATGTCGTCCGGTCCCTGGCCCGAGGCCACGGTTTCGAGTATCCGCCGGGCCTCCGTCACCTCGCCCTTCTTCGCGAGCGCCGCGCCCAGGTGATACTGCACCTCGTCGAGCCCGGGCAATGCCTTCGCCGCGTCCCGCAGCAACGGCAGGCCCTTGTCCACTTCGCCCTGCTCGACGAGCAGCCAGCCGTAAGTGTCCTTGATGGCTGGCACGTCGGGAGCGGACCGATAAGCGCGCTCGGCCGTCTCGAGGGCGCGCGCGTCGCCGCCCTTCTGATAGATGACGGCGAGATTGTTCAGGATAACGGTGTCGTTTGGCGCCTGCTTGAGGCCCTGCTCGTACTGCGCCCTCGCCCGGCTCGTGTCTCCGCGCTCCTGCCAGTACTCGGCGAGCGCCACGCGCACCGCGACGTCCTGCGGATGCTGCACGAGCCATTCTTCGAGCGTGCCCTGCGGGTTGCCGACACCCGCGAGTCGCCGCGCCTGGTACTGCGCCAGTGCCAGCGAGGTGTCGCGGGCCGCGGCCGGCGTGCGTGCGTAGTCCGCAACGGCGTCCTTGTAACGCTTCTGCGCCATGGCGAGGTCGCCCTCGAGACGCGGCAGCACAGGGGACTGCGGCGCCGCGGTCCGCAGGCGCTCGACGTAGCCGGCCGCGCGCTCCACCTTGCCGAACTTCAAGGCCATCACGGCCCCGAGACCGAGCGCCGGGACGGGATCGTCACTGTCCTTGAGCGCGGCATCCACGACGCCGAGGGCCTTTTCCGGTTCCTGCTGCAGTGCGTAGGCCCGCGCCATGTTCAGGCGGTAGCCTTGCGCCTGCGGCGCCAGCCGCGTGGCCTCGGCGAAGCTTGCGAGGGCGGCGGGCAGGTCGCCGCCACCCAGTTGCGCCAACCCGCGCAGGTTGAACGCGGCCGCGTTCTGTGGCGCCAGCTTGGTCGCCTCTTCGGCGGCTTGCCGACCCTGCCCGAAATCGCGCTTGCCAAGGTAGTAGTGCGCCAGCGCCAGTCGTGCCTCGACCGACTCCGGATGGTCCGACGTTGCCTTGAGCAGCCAGCGCTCCGCTTCCTTCGCATCCTTGCGTACGGTGGCGACGGCCGACATGCCGACGGTCGCAATGAGGTTCTTGCCGTCCTTCGCGAGCACCTGCTCGAAGCGCCTGGCCGCGTCATCGGCCTTGCCCTCGGCCAGGTCGATCCGCGCCAGGTTGATCTGTGCCCCGGCGTCGTCGGGCTTCAGCTTCGCGATGGCCTCGAACTGTGTGCGCGCCTCCTGCGTCTTGCCCGCCGCGACGTAGGCTGCGGCCGCGAGGCTGCGCGCGGCCGATGAGTCCGGGGATTTCGCGACCATTGCGTCGGCACGAGCGAGGGCCTCGCTGGTCCGGCCCTGCCTGAACAGCGCCATCATCAGCAGCGTTTCCCGGCGGACGGCGGCGTCGCCCTCCCCGGCCGGCATGGCCTCCAGCAACTCGATGGCGCGGTCGAACTCGCCGGCCATCAGATAGCCGCCGGCGACTTCCAGCTGCGCCTCGGGCGTCGCGCCGACCGCCGAGGCGCCCGCCTGTGACAGGTATGCCAGGGCTCCGGCCCGGTCCCCGCTTTGCAAGCTCAGCTGGCTCGCCAGGGTGAGCAACGACGGGTCGGCGCCGGCACCTCCCGCGAGGGCCGGCTTCAGGGCCTCGAGCGTTTCCTCCGGCGGACGCAGCCGGCCGCGAATCTCGGCGAGCAGCCGCTGGGCCCGGATGTTGTCCGGCTCCCTGGCGACCACGTTCGAGAGGTGCATCTCGGCCTGGCCGAGGTTGCCCTGCTGGAAGTTGACCATCCCGAGGAGAATGCGGGCGTCGGAATGGTCCGGATAGCGGCTGACGACCTCTTCCAGCAACGTCCGTGCCTGGCCGAGATCGCCGGATGCGGCCAGGGACTGGGCCCGCAGGACCTTGGCCAGTGGGGCGTTCGGCGCCGCCGTGATGAGCGTCTGCGAAGTCTCATCCGCCGCCTTCGTGTCGCCCTTGCGCAGCTGAACCTCGGTGAGCCCCGCGAGCGCCGCCAGGCGATCCGGGCTGTCCGCCTCGCCCTTGGCGGTGCGCTCGACCGCAGTCACAAACGCGCGCTCGCAGGCCTCGGTATTCCCGGCGCGAAGCTCGAGGCCGCCCAGCACCATCCAGTAGCGCGGCTGGTCCTTGACTGCGGCCGGGGCCGATTCCAGGACGGCGCGAGCCTGCTCGATGCCTGCGGTGGCGAAGGTCGCCAGCGCAAGTCCCTGGTACGGCGCGACGCGGTCCGGCTGCACCCCGACCGCTGCCCGGAAGGTCTCCACCGCCTCGTCGTTGCGGCCGAGCCCGAGCAAGGCTTCGCCGCGGACGACATTGATTTCGCCATCCACCTCGGCCTTGCCCGTGTCCGCTGCGCAATCCTCGAGAATCTGCTCGTACTCGCTGCGCGTGGCCAGCAGGCGGCACTCGGGGAGGCGCAGCAGGTCCGCGCCGGCGCCGAGGTCGCGTGCCTTGCGGATCTCCACCTCGGCGCCGCGAGTGTCGCCGAGTTCGAGCAGCGTGATTCCGAGGCGGGCTCGCGCGGCTGCATCGTCGGGGTGCGCCGAGAGGTAGTTCTGCAGGTCGATCATCGCGGCGCGATATTCGCCTCCGGCCAGGCTCGCCTCGGCCCGCGCCAGCAGCTTCTCGCCCTTCGGGGAGCACGCGGCCAGCGTCGCCACGATGACCAGCACCAGGACCTTCTTCATCCTTCAACCCTCGGCGGCGCGCGCAGGCACCGCGATTTCGTTTTTCTCGAGCAGGTCGTAAAGCGTCGGCCGCGTGATCCCGAGCAGTTCGGCCGCTCGCGACAGGTTGCTGCCCGCCACGGCGAGCGCCTGCCGGATCGCCTCGCGCTCGGCACGCTGGCGCGCCGTGCGCAGGTTCAGCCATTCCACGTTCGGCTCGCCCTGGGGCAGGCCGAGATCCTCGACGCCGATGTAGCGGCCCTCGGCCATGATCACCGCGCCGCTGATGCGGTTTTCCAGCTCGCGAATGTTGCCTGGCCAGGGGTACGACTGGATGGCGCGCAGCGCGTCCGGTGAGAACCCCTTGATGGGGCGCCGGTGCTCCTGCGCGCAGCGCTCGAGGATCACCTGCGCGATCACCAGCGCATCGCCCGGGCGGTCGCGCAAGGCGGGTATCTGGATGGTGACTTCGCTGATGCGGTAGTAGAGGTCCTGGCGGAACGCGCTGCTCGTGATCAGCGACGGCAGGTCCTTGTTCGTCGCGCAGACGACGCGCACGTCGACCGGGATGCGTGTCCGGCCGCCGACGCGCTCGATCACACGCTCCTGCAGGAAGCGCAGCAGCTTGGCCTGCAGCGACAATGGCATGTCGCCGATCTCGTCGAGAAACAGCGTGCCGCCGTCGGCCAGTTCGAACTTGCCCGGGGTCTGCTTGGCGGCGCCGGTGAAGGCACCCTTCTCGTAGCCGAAGAGCTCGCTTTCGAGCAGGTTCTCGGGAATCGCCGCGCAGTTGATCGCGACGAAGGCCTTTTCCTGGCGCGGGCTCAGGTCGTGCAGGGCTCGCGCGAGCAGCTCCTTGCCGGTACCGCTGTCGCCGAGCAAGAGCGTCGAGGCCATGGTCGGGGCCACTTTCTCGATCATTCGGCAGACGCGGGTCATCGACTCGCTGACGGCAATCACGCCCTTGAGGGGCATGGCGCCCTGGTACTGGGTGAGTGCCCGGTTGCGCAGTTCGAGCTCGTGCAGGTGGAACGCGCGGCCGACGATCAGTCGCAGCACGTCGGTGTCGACGGGCTTCTGGTAGAAGTCGTAGGCCCCGAGCCCCACGGCCCGGACGGCGTTGCCCTTGTCGAGCTGCCCGGTGACCACGATCACCTTGGTCTGCGGGGCGATGCGCAGCGTTTCGAGCAGCGTGGCGAAGCCCTCGGTCACGCCTTCGGCGTCCGGGGGCAAGCCGAGGTCCTGCAGCACGACGGCCGGCTCGAAACGACGCAGGGCCGCCAGGGCGGCCGCCTTGTCCTCGACGACCAGCACGTCGTAGTCGTCGAAGCACCACCTGAGCTGCTTCTGCAGCCCCGGGTCGTCCTCGACAATCAGTAGCTTAGGCTTGGTCTCGACCACGCGTTCTCCACCCTGTGCCGGGCTTCACTGCCCGGAGGATCGGCCAATCATACAAGGAGTTAGCCACCCAATTCGTGAAACAGGTTCACCGTTGCAGGGGCAGCCTCAGGATGAAGCTCGTGCCCTCGCCGGGAACGCTCCTCACCCGGACCCGCCCCCCGATCGAATGGACATACTCCCGGACCTGGTAGACGCCGATGCCCATGCCCTTGCTGCCCTTCGTGGAATCGAAAGGCCGAAAGAGCCTTTCCTTGATGAAATCCGCGCTCATCCCGGAGCCGGTGTCGGTCACCGTCAGCTTCGCGACCTCCAGCCGCTCCTGCGCCGCGGCTCCACCCTCCGCCGCCACCCCCATCGGGCCGTCCACGACCAGGGCCGGGTAGAGACCCGAGGTCCCCGAGGCGTCCGCGTCCGCCTCGAGGTCGACCGACACCTCGACCCGCACGCTGCCGGACTCCGGCGTGGCGTCCTGGGCGTTGCGCAGCAGGTGCTCGACCATCATGGTCAGGCGCTCGGGGTCCGCCAGGACGATCGCGACGGGATCGAGATCCCCGCAAGCCGGCTGTGGCTGCCGCACGGCACAACGGGCACACGCGTCTCGCGCGACGTCGGCGAGGCCGATCCGCCGGATCGTCGAGCGGCTCTCGCGGCCCTGCAGTTGCTCGATCAGCCGCTGCATGCGGGCCGCGGAATGGGCGATGGTGCTGATCGCGTCGTCGACGAACTCGGGCTTGTGCCGGTGCTTCTCGGCGTTGCTCACCACCAGCGAAAGCTGCGCCGCGAGATTCTTCAGGTCGTGCATCACGAACGCCGTCAGCCGGTGGTACGCCTCGAACTGCCGGCTCTCGGCCAGGCGTCGATCGGCGTCGTGCTGCGCGATGTGGGTCGCGACGTCGCGACCGACGGTCTTGAGCAGGTCGCGGTCCTCGTAGGTGATCTCGAAGGGCGGCGGCGGGTCGGCGAGCACGACGAAGCCCAGCAGGTCGTCCTTGAGCATCAAGGGTACGATGAGCCTGAAGCGCGCCTGCGCCGTGATGAATTCCGGCAGCGCCAGATTCTGGTACACGTCGGGGGATGCCCGCAGCTCCCGCAGGTCCACCACCCACTGGCTGCGCCCCAGGAACTGCGGCAACTCCTCTGCCGCCGCCATGGGCGGATAACGCGAGGTGGGCCATTCGTTCGCCGGCCACGCGGCGGCCGCCACGAAATCCCCTTCCGTATCCGCGGGGAGGAACAGCACGCCGCCGGGACTGCCAACGATCTGCGCGATGGATCGCACCGCGTTGCCGAGCGTGTCGGCGTCCGCGTCCCGCCGCGACAGCGTGTCGACGAACCTCAGCCACTCGATCCGGTAGTCGTACTTGTTGCGGTAGAAATGCTTGGTCAGGAAGACGCGCAGCCGGCGGCGCAGGCTGGCCGAGCTCAGCAGCACCAGCAGGACGATCCCGGCACCCGCCAGGAACACGACCTGCGCGACGTGGCCCCAGGTGCCGCCGTACAGCAGGATGGCGTAGCCACCCGCCGCCATCAGCAACAGGTACGCGCCGATCACCAGGAACGAGGTCGTGTAGAAGACGACGTGCCGCGAGACGAACACGTTCAGCGACCAGTGCGGGTTGCGGCGTGCAGCCAAAGCCACCAACGGCACGACCAGGATGTTCACGAGGCCTCGCGCCGCCCACGACGTGGGTTCAATCGCCTTGAGCAGCTGCGCCTGCGAGAAGAGGTACAGGTCGTAGGCGAACAGCACGCCGATGGCGATCACGATGTAGCGCAGGGCGTAGCGGCCCGCCCGGTTAGCATTGCGGTACACCTGCTCGATCAGCACCATCGCGACGAGCGCGAGCAGCAGGCCGCCGTTCACCAGCAGGCCCACGCCCGCGAGTCGGGACTCGCCCGACACCGTCACGACCACGAACACCGCCGCCACCACCACCGCGCCGAGGGCCACCGCCACGGTCATGCGCGCGAGCCATGCCCAGGCGCGCTCGCCGGAGGCGAGCCCGGTCAGCACGAGCAGCCACGACGCGTCGCGTACGAATTCCGCCAGCGTGAGCTGGGCGACCGGGATCGATTGCGTCCAGGCGCCGTAGGCGAGCAGCGCCGCCCACAGGGTATTGGCCGCCGACGCCGCGATCAGGCGGACGCCCTGCGCGCGGCCCTCCCAGCTGGTGAGCAGCAGCAGCGTGAGCAACAGGAAGGCAGCGGCGGCGACACCGTAGGCGAAGGCCCCGAATGTCGTGAGCGACATGGCGGCGTCAGCGCGCGCCCTTGCCCCAGAGCACGACTTCGACGGTCTGCACGAGGATGGCCAGGTCGAATATCAGGCTGCGGTGTTTCACGTAGTAGAGATCGTACTGGAGCTTTTCCCGGGCGTCCTTCTCCGATGCACCGTACGGGTAGCACAGCTGCGCCCATCCCGTGATGCCGGGTTTCACCGCGTGCCGCTCGCGATAATACGGGATCGTCTGCTCGAGCTGCTCGACGAACTCGGGGCGCTCGGGGCGCGGCCCGACGAAGCTCATGTCGCCGCGCAGGACGTTCCACAGTTGCGGGAGCTCGTCCAGGCGGGTCTTGCGGATGAAGTCGCCGACCCGGGTGACGCGCGGGTCGTTGGTGGTGGCCCAGCGGGCCTCGCCGGGTTTCTCGGCGTCGACGCGCATGCTGCGGAACTTGAGCACGTCGAACACGCCGCCATGCTGGCCGACCCGACGCTGGCGGTACAGGATCGGGGCGTTCGGACCTTCCTCGAGCTTGATGGCGAGCGCGGCCAGCGCCATGAACGGAGCGGCGACGAGCAGCAGGCCGAGGCTCGCCAGCACGTCGAAGGCGCGTTCGAGCGCGAGTTGCAGCGGCGAGACGCGGAAACCCTCCCCGAAGATGAACCAGCTCGGGCTCGTGACGTCGAGCCGCACCTTGCCCGTCTCGCGCTCGAGGAAGGTCGCCAGGTCGATGATCTCGATGCCCGCCAGCCGGCACTCGAGCAGTTCGTGCACCGGGAAACCCTGGCGCCGGTCGTCCATCGCGATGACGATCTCGTCGATGAGGTTGCGGCTCGCCCACTTGAAGAGGTCCGGTGGCCGCTCCGTGAGCCGCTCCGGCGCGGCCGTCACGACGTCCCCGTCGGTGGCGATGAACGCGGCGAGCTTGAAGCCCCGCTGGTCCACGCGCCGGCGCAGTTCAAGCAGGCTGGCAGCGCGCTGCCCCGCGCCGAAGACCAGCACGCGCCGCTTGAAGAGGTCCTGGTCGACGATGCGTTCGAAGAGCAATCGCACCGTGCCGCCGCACAGGATGGCCACGGCGACGGTCAGGCCCAGCATCGCGGGGCCTCCCCCAAGCCCGGGGGCCAGGTAGAACAACAGTGCGCACATCGCCCCGGCGAGCAGGTGCCCGGCCACGACCCGCATTGCCAGGCCGGCCCGGCCCGATCGCTGTCGCGTCGAGTACAGGCCCATTGCGAACGTGCCGACACAACCGAGCGCCGCGTACAACAGCGCCGCAGGCCACAGGTTGGCGGGCAACGGCACGTCCAGCGGGGCGCCGCTGGCCTTGAGGACGGCCGCGGCCAGGAACGTGGAGTAGACGAACAGCAGCGCCTCGATCAGCAGCAGCAGCAGGATCGGAAGCCTGAGATGCAAATTGAACAGGCGAATCGACATTGCCCTTGATGTCCCTATGCCAAGCGGGGGCGACCGGCATCCCGGGGGGCTGCGCAAGCGAAGACGACGCCTGATTTTTTCAAGTTTTGCCGCGGCTTGCGAGCCGAATCTGGATTTGAGGGCAAAAGCTTACGAAATCCATCCGGCCGGGCCTGTGACGGAACTCGCATATGTCAAAAAGGACACGTCGGGCCTGGTTGCTGCGCTGGGTCGACCACCCGATACTGCAGCCGGCCGCCGGCACCGGCAGGCACGAGGAGTCTACAGTGTTCAGAAGCGTGCTCCGGGCGGTCACGAGCTCGAGGACCACGCTGCGGCTGGCCGGCGATTCGGCCTCGCAGCGCAGCGGAAAATCCCGCGCCCGCCAGGCGATCGAGATGCTGGGGCTGCGCGCCCGAGGCTACAACGCCGACGACTATTACACGCTTCGCCTCTACGAGCGCGTGGCAAGGACCGCGTCGCCGCCGATCAGCCGGCGGGAATTCAGCAGGATACGGCTGCGCCTGAACCCGCGACACGTCGAGGTCGTGGCGTTCAACAAGTGGGTGCAATGCCTTTATTTCGAAGCCCTCGGCATTCGCGTCCCCCGCTGCCACGGGTTGTATCACCCCACTCGCGGGGTCACGCGCGAGGGACAGCCGCTGACGACCCTGGCCGAAGTCAGGGAACTCGTGCGACGGCACGCAGGGAACGTGGTGTTCAAGCCGCTGGACGCGTCGAGCGGCCAAGGCGTGATGGTACTTGCGTCATACGACAGCACGACCGACCGGCTCGTGCGTGCGTCCGGGACGAGCGAGGCGCTGGAGGCGCTGTTTACCCGACTCGGTGCGCATGCCGACGGTTGGGTCCTTCAGGAAAGAGTGGAGCAGCACCCCTTGCTCGCCGGGCTCAATGCATGCTCGGTGAACACCGTGAGGGTGATGACGCTGGTCGCGGAGTCGGGCGAGGTGGAGGTGATCGGCGCCGTGCTCCGCATGGGTGTCGGCCACTCGGAGATCGACAATACCGAAGGCGGCGGAATTTTCGCCCCCATCGAACTCGACCACGGCATCCTGGCCCGCGCCACATCCCAGTTCGGTCGGTCGGACCACGACGTCCACCCGGACTCTGGCGTGCAGATCAGGGGGATGGCCGTTCCCCACTGGAATGCCGTGCGTGAGCTTGCCACCCGGGCACACCGGCTGTTGCCGTTTCCACGGACTCTTGGGTGGGACATCGCGGTGACCCTGGACGGGCCCGTGATCATCGAGGTGAACTCGGACTACTACTACAACCACCTGCAGGCCGACGGGCAATCGCTCGCGATCAGTGCGCTGCGGCAGGCGGTTGCCGGATGAGGTGACAGGGTTGGAGTAGTGGCGTCCCCACGGGGATTCGAACCCCGGTCGCAACCGTGAAAGGGTTGTGTCCTAGGCCTCTAGACGATGGGGACGCGGTCAGATCGGTTCCAGCCGGCCTGCGGCCATTGGCAGGAAGCTGGTGGAGCCAGACGGGATCGAACCGTCGACCTCCTGCATGCCATGCAGGCGCTCTCCCAGCTGAGCTATGGCCCCACGAAAGGCGCGGCACTCTAGGACAGACCCTACCCCATGTCAAGAAACCCGAAACCTGCGGCGGAGATACCGGATGACGTTGCGTTCGACCCCGTCCGGCCGGCCCCGCGCGAACCACAGCAGCGCGGTTGCACCGAAGTACGCGACCGCGCCCGCACCCACGTCCCGTAGCAGCCCGACGGCGGGCGACGGCACTGGTACATACGCCTGAAGGGTCTTGACCGTCGCCGCCATGACCGCGGTTGCCACGATCGCCGGCCAGACGCTGCCCCACAGGACCCGCAGCGTGAGCGGGGGCCGGCGCGTCGCGCCGATGGCGAGAGCGATGACGAATGCGAGCGCGGTGGCTGCCTTCGCGGCCGCGATGCCCTCGATGTCCCCGGCCTCCCCGCCCAGCCAAAGCGCGGGGATCGTCACCACTGCGCTGCCGACCGTCATCAGGGCGGCCAGGCGCTCGCGCCCCGTGGCCAGGAGGAAGATATCGAGCGTGTGCGCAACGCCGTACAGGGCGCCGAACAACCCGAGCCACGGGATCAGCGGGACGGCGGCCAGCCACTTGTCGCCGAGCACCACGCGCACGAAGTCATCGGCCACGACGGCCATGCCGATCCCCATGACGAAACTGATCGCCGTCATGGAATTGAGCACGCCGCGGAAGGCCCCCACCAGCGCCACCGGATCACCCTGCAACCGGCTGTACACCGGAAAAGCGGCGCGCGACATGGGCAGGACGATCTCGTCGGAGGGCGATGAGCCAAAATCGGACGCGACGTAGTAATGACCCATCGCCCCCGCCCCGCCGATGGAGCCGACCACCCAGCGGTCGAACTGCCGATTCAGCAGCCGCGCGAATCGCGACACGATCAGCCAGCGGGAGAACCCCCAGATGTCGCCCATCCGTGCCACGGACAGGCGCGGCCGGAAGTCCGACATGCGGAAGCTCACGACGACCTCGATGAGGCGCCCGAGCACCTGGCCGATCACGAGCGCCCAGAAATTGTGCAGCAGGAACGCGGCCACGATCGTCGCCGTGAACGTCGCAAGCTTCTTGATCACGCCGAACTGGAACTCGCGCCCGAACTGCAGCTCGCGGCGGAAATTCACCACGCCGATGTTCTGGAAGCCGCCGATGAGTGCGCGCAGCGAGAGGATGCGGATGACGTCAGTGACCCGTTCGTCCTCGAAGTGGCCGCCGATGAGCGGCGCGGCGAGCAGCAGCACGGCCGCGAGCACGACGGACTGGATGATCTCGAGCGTCCACGCCGCGTCGTAGTGCTCGCGCGTCGGTTCAGCCGCGCGGAGCAGCGCGAGATCCGTCCCGGAACTCGTGAAGACTTCGAGCAGGGCCACGGCGACCATCGCCATGGCTACGACGCCGAAGTCCTCCGGCGCGAGCAGGCGCGCCAGGATGATCGTGCTGACGAGGCCGATCCCGCGGATCGCCCAGCGCATGCCGATCATCCACGCAGAGCCGCGCGACAGCTCGCGGCCCGCCCGCATGGGGGGCCGGTTCGGTGTTGGCGCGGTCATGGCGGCGCGGCGCGGCTACGTGTCCGGCCGACGTTCAACGCAGCCGCTCGCGATAGTTCTTGAGGTAGATCAGCCCGGCCTCGGCCGTGTCGCGCCACGTCTTGGGCTTGCGGTGCAGGACGCCGTCGTACGTGGAACGCAGGTGCTCCATCGTCACGGGGGCCTCGAGGAACGTGGCGATCCGCGCGACCTCGCGTTCAGGCGTCACGATCAGGTCCTCGAACAGCACCGGCAGGTGGCGGATCGAGTTCGCCTCGAGGAAGTCCGTAAGCGATGCCTGGATCGAGTCGTTGTAACGGCTCGAGTACCCGAGCGTCTGGATCTGGCGGCGCTGCGTGCACGACACCCAGGCCTGCATCGGGTCGCGCCGAAGCAGCAGGACGCGGATGCGTTGCCAGGGCAACAGGTCCCTCCAGAAGCGGATCGTGAGCCACAGTCGCGGGTCCTTCCACAGCCACGGCGCGTGCGACTCGCAATGCTCGACGAGCGCCCAGTACTCCGACGCTTCCTCCTGCCCCGCGAGCGCGGCGATGCGCGCAATGGCCTCCGGCATGAACCGCGAGGTGTAATCCTCGCCCACCGCGACTCGCTTCATCAGCTGGCGGTTCAGGCGGATCAGCTCGGCGTTCTCGTAGGTGTTGTAGTCCCGCTTCTTGAACGTGTCCTCACCCGACCAGTACCCGGCGGCAGCAAGCAGCCCCGCCAGCACGGAGCTGCCGGTCAGGCCGCCCGTGAGGATGATGACGTTGTCGGGACGGCCGGCCCCGGGGCGCCTGTCATTGTGGTTTTCCAAGCGTGGATCTCTTTCTGTCATGGAAGGCCCGGCGCAGGTCAAGCCGCCGATCGGCCATGCGCAATTCTAGCAAGGACAGCCCGCAGGACGTTCTGCAAGAGGTGCGCCAGCGCGGTTGCGCATTGTCGGGGGTCGGTCACATTTCCCGCGGCTGCCTGTCCCGCGCCGTTGTCTATGCGCTGCGTTGCAGGATACTTGCGCGCGAATCGACAGTATCGCGTTCAACAAGGGCAAACCCGTCGCAAGGCGGGGACGCAAAGCCTCCGGTCCGGGAAGCAGTTCCGCGGATAGCGGGGTTACCGGGAGTGCCTCGTCATGCACGTCAGCCACGCTGCTCACGCAGCATCGAGACCGCTGGTCTCCATCGTCGGTCTATTGTTCCTCGGCCTGACGGCAGCAAGCGCGGCGCCGCGCGAGCGCGAGACCAATAATTTCTCCCCGGATCTCGGGTACACCCGCGACCTCGTCCGTCGTCGGCCAGCCATACGTCTTCCAGCCGTCCGCGTACGACGCCGACGGCGACACCCTGCGGTTCAAGATCCAGGGACGCCCCGGCTGGGCCACTTTCGACTCCGTGACGGGCACGGCTCGCCGGCACGCCGGGAGCGGCCGATGTGGGAACCTATAGGGGCATCGCCGTCGCCGTGTCAGACGGAAAGAGGCGCAATGCCTGGGTCGCCCTGCCGGCGTTCTCGGTGACCGTGGAGGCGGCCGCCCGCATAACCAATCGGCCGCCCTTGATCGGCGGCGCACCCGCCGGCGCGGTGGTCGCCGGTAGCGTGTACAGCTTCGCGCCGCTCGCCTCCGATCCGGACGGCGATACACTGACGTTCTCGATCAGCAACCTGCCGGCCTGGGCGACGTTCAACACGGCAACCGGGCGACTGTCCGGGACGCCGGGCAGCCACCAGATCGGCACGTACAGCGGGATCACGATCTCCGCAACCGACGGCACCGCGAGCGCCACCCTGCCGCCGTTCGCGATCACCGTGGCGAGTTCGAACCGGGCGCCGACGATTTCCGGTGTACCGACGACGTCCACGACGGCGGGACAGGCCTACAGCTTCCAGCCGACCGCGTCGGATCCCGACGGTGACACGCTCAGCTACTCCATCGTCAATCGGCCCACGTGGGCGACGTTCAGCAGCTCGAGCGGGCGGCTGTCGGGCACGCCGGGCAGCAGCCAGGTGGGCACATACAGCGGCATCACGATCTCGGCGAGCGACGGCACGGCAAGCGTCACCCTGCCGCCATTCGGGATCACCGTCGCGACGGGCAACCGCGCGCCGGTGCTGAGCGGGACGCCTGCGACATCCGTCGCCGCAACCCAGGCCTATGCGTTCCAGCCGACCGCCACGGACGCGGACGGCGATACACTCACGTTCTCGATCGCGAACATGCCGACCTGGGCGACGTTCAGCACGGCGACTGGAAGACTGTCCGGCACGCCGGGCAGCAACCAGGTGGGCACGTACAGCGGCATCACGATCTCCGCATCCGACGGCAGAGCGAGTTCCAGCCTGCCGCCGTTCGCGATCACCGTCGCGAGTTCGAACCGGGCGCCGACGATCTCCGGCGTTCCGGCGACCTCCACGACCGCGGGACAGGCCTACAGCTTCCAGCCGACCGCGTCGGATCCCGATGGCGATGCGCTCACGTACTCCATCGTCAACCGGCCCGCTTGGGCGACGTTCAGCAGCTCGAGCGGGCGGCTGTCGGGCACGCCCGGCGCGACCGACGTCGCCACCTACGGAAACGTCACGATCTCCGCGAGCGACGGCACGGCGAGCGCCACCCTGCCGCCGTTCGCGATCACCGTGGCGAGTTCGAACCGGGCGCCGACGATTTCCGGTGTACCGACGACGTCCACGACGGCGGGACAGGCCTACAGCTTCCAGCCGACGGCGTCGGATCCCGATGGCGATACGCTCACGTACTCCATCGCCAACCGGCCCACCTGGGCGACGTTCAGCAGCGCGACCGGGCGGTTGTCCGGCACGCCGGGCAGCAGCTTTGCCGGCCTCACGTTCAGCGGCATCACGATCTCGGTTTCGGACGGTCTTGTGACGTCCGCATTGCCACAGTTCGCGATCACCGTCGCGACGGGCAACCGCGCGCCGGTGCTGAGCGGGACGCCTGCGACATCCGTCGCCGCAACCCAGGCCTATGCGTTCCAGCCGACCGCCACGGACGCGGACGGCGATACACTCACGTTCTCGATCGCGAACATGCCGACCTGGGCGACGTTCAGCACGGCGACGGGAAGACTGTCCGGCACGCCGG
This sequence comes from uncultured Gammaproteobacteria bacterium, assembly GCA_963778185.1. Classification (GTDB taxonomy): domain Bacteria; phylum Pseudomonadota; class Gammaproteobacteria; order Steroidobacterales; family Steroidobacteraceae; genus RPQJ01. The sequence continues at coordinate 146,196 of CAVZTF010000002.1, forward strand.
GCAGCAACCAGGTGGGCACGTACAGCAGCATCACGATCTCCGCGAGCGACGGCACGACGAGCGCCACACTGCCGCCGTTCGCGATCACCGTCGCGAGTTCGAACCGGGCGCCGACGATCTCCGGCGTTCCGCCAACGTCCGCGATCGCGGGACAGGCCTACAGCTTCCAGCCGACCGCGTCGGACCCCGACGGCAACACGCTCACCTACGCCATCGTCAACCGGCCCGCATGGGCAACGTTCAGCAACTCGAGCGGGCGGCTGTCGGGCACGCCCGGCGCGACCGACGTCGCCACCTACGGGAACGTCACCATCTCGGTGAGCGACGGCACGGCCACGGCAAGCCTGCCGAGCTTCTCGATTGCAGTGATGGGCAGCAGCAACGGTTCTGCGACCCTCTCATGGACGGCGCCGACGATGAACACGGACGGCAGCCCGTTGACCGACCTCGCCGGTTTCCGCATCCACTATGGACAGGCCTCGCGGCAATACAGCGAATCCGTCGAGATTCCGAGCGCGGGCGTCACGTCGGTCGTGATCGAGAACCTCGTTCCGGCAACCTGGTACTTCTCGGTCAGGGCATTCACCGCGACCGGCGCGGAGAGCGATCTCTCGAGCGAGGCCTACAAGACGATCATGTAATTGCCGTGCAGTCGCGCGCAGTTAAGGCGACTTATGAAAAATGGATCGCAAGTGTCTATTTGCAGGGAATTGAAGCCGGATTGCCTGCGGTTCGACTGCATCACAGTCTGTGCAAGGCGACGGCAAGGGCACTTGTATCGAGATCTCGTGCGGGCATAATCGGCCTCGCACTAGGTTCTAGTTAAGGGCAAACCTGCCGAAAGGCAGGGGCGCAAAGCCTCCGGTCCGAGGGACTCATGTCCAGGATAGCGGGGTTGCCGGAACCGGGTCGCAACGCTTCTTACAAGGCCTGCGGCCCACCACCGAGCTTCCGCTTTCAGACATAAGCCCCCGTGATCCGAGGTTTCCCCAGCGAGGGCGATCTCTGTCATGACGATTCTCGATGTTCTGCTCCGCACGTCCGTCCTCGCGGCCAGCTTCGCCCTTGCCGCTTGTGGCGACGAGTCGAACTCCGACACCTCCGGCGCCGACCCCGATCCCACGACAAATGCAGCCCCGGTGATCTCCGGTGCGCCGCCGACGCTGGCGCTGGCCGGCGAGACCTACATGTTCCTGCCGAGTGCCCACGACCCGGACGGCGACACGCTCACCTTCAGCATCCGCAATCGGCCGGGCTGGGCCACTTTCAGCCCGCTCAACGGCAGGTTCTCTGGCAGGCCGCCGGCGAGCGCCGCTCCGCTCTACGAAGGCATCGTCATCAGCGTCACCGATGGCACCGACACCGTGTCGCTGCCGGCCTTCGACTTGACGGTCGACACCTCCGGACAGACGCCGGTGAACACGGCCCCGGCCATCGGCGGCTCGCCGGCGACCAGCGTCGTGGCGGGCACCGCCTATTCGTTTACTCCGACGTCCTCCGATGCGGACGGCGACATGCTCGTGTTCAGCATCACCCGCATGCCGACGTGGGCGACGTTCGACGCGACGACCGGTCGGCTCGAGGGGACGACCACTGCTAGCGACGCCGGCAACTACAGCGGCATCGTCATCTCGGTCACGGATGGATTGGAGACGACGGCCCTGCCGTCGTTCAACATCAATGTGGCGAGCGAGCCCGCACCGAATCCGGTCAACCAGCCGCCGGTGATTTCGGGCACGCCGTCCGAGGTCGTGACAGTCGGGCAGGCATACAGCTTCCGGCCGACTGCCACTGACCCCGACGGCCAGGCGTTGACGTTTTCGATTGCCAATGGTCCGGCGTGGGCGAATTTCAACAGCACGACCGGCCGACTCAGCGGCACGCCCACGGTCGCGCACATCGGGCAAACGAGTGACATCGTCATATCGGTGACGGATGGAGAGGCCAGCACTTCGCTGCCTGCATTCACCCTCACCGTGCTTGCGCCACCGAACGGTGCCCCGTCGATCAGCGGCACGCCGCCGACCTCGGTGACCTCCGGACAGGCCTACAGCTTCACGCCGACCGCCTCCGACCCCGACGGCCAGACGCTACGTTTCGGCATTGCGAACCGGCCGTCGTGGGCCACGTTCGACGATGTCACGGGGCGCCTGAGCGGAACGCCGCTTGCGGCAGGGACCACTTCCAACATCGTCATCTCGGTGTCCGACGGCACGAACTCTGCGACGCTGCCAGCGTTCAGCATCCAGGTTGTCGCGGCGAACCGTTCGCCGGTGATCGGCGGCACTCCGCCGACCTCGGTGACCTCCGGACAGGCCTACAGCTTCACGCCCACGGCCTCCGATCCAGACGGCGACAACCTCGTGTTCAGCGTCACGGGTCTGCCGACCTGGGCGACGTTCGACAACGTGTCGGGGCGGCTGTACGGGACGCCGGGCTCGGCAGGCACCTTCTCCAACATCCGGATCACGGTGTCCGACGGCACGACTTCCGCGCAACTGCCCGCGTTCAGCATCCAGGTGGTGGCCGCGGTGCCCACGGGCTCCGCCACGCTGCGATGGACGCCCCCCACGCTGAACGAGGACGGGTCCCCGATCAACAACCTGGCCGGTTACCGCATCTACTACGGCACGAACTCGGCGAACCTGAGCAACGTCCTGCAGGTCGCAAACCCGACCGCGACGAGCGCGGCAGTGCAGAGCCTGTCGCCGGCGACGTGGTATTTCGCCGTCAGGGCCTACAACTCGCTGGGGGTCGAGAGCGCGCTGTCGAACATCGCGAGCAAGACGATCCAGTAACGGTGCTGGGCCCGTCGCGGACGCGTGGTAACGCGGCGTCCGCCCTGCATCAGCGCGTAGCGATAGCGATCGCCCGGTCCAGGCGTGCCAGCACGGCCTCGCGGCCGAGAATCTCCAGCGTGACGTCGATCGGCGGCGAAACGGTGCCGCCCGATACGGCCACGCGAATCGGCTGGGCCACCTTGCCGAGTCCCACGCCCTGCCCTGTCGCGACGTCCGTGACGGCCGTGTGGATCGCCGTCGCCTGCCAGTCCGCCAGCGCGGCCAACTGCGCCCTCACCGCCTCCAGGACCGGGCGCGTTTCCGCGGAAACGTGCCTGGCCGCCTTCTCTTCGTAGCCCGTCACGTCGCGGAAGAAGAACTGGCTGTTGGCGGCCATCTCTTTCAGCGTCTTCGCCCGCTCCTGCTGGGCCTTCGCCACGGCCGCGACCTTCGTCATGTCGTCCGCCACGAGGCCGAGCGCCTCGAGCTGCGGCTTCAGGTACTTCGCCAGGTGCTCCGGCGTGGAGCGTGCAATGTGCTGCTGGTTGATCCACAGCATCTTGTCGACGTTCAGCGCCGAGGCGGACTTGTTCACGTCGTGGATGTCGAAGAGCGTCACCATCTCGTCCATGGTGAAGATCTCCTGGTCACCGTAGGACCAGCCGAGGCGGCCGAGGTAGTTGAGCAGGCCCTCGGGAAGGAAGCCGTCGTCGCGGTACTGCAACACGCTCACCGCGCCGTGGCGCTTCGAAAGCTTGCCGCCGTCGGGCCCCAGGATCATGGGGACGTGCGCGTACACCGGCGGCTCGACACCCAGCGCGCGCAGCATGTTGATCTGCCGCGGCGTGTTGTTGATGTGGTCGTCGCCTCGGATGACGTGCGTCACGCGCATGTCGTGGTCGTCCACCATCACGCAGAAATTGTAGGTGGGCGTGCCGTCCGAGCGGGCGATGATGAGGTCGTCGAGTTCGCTGCTGTCGAAGGTGATCGGTCCGTGGATGACGTCGTCGACCACCACCTGGCCTGCGTCCGGATTGCGGAAGCGCACCACGGGGCTGACGCCCGCGACCGGCACAGTGCGCTGACGGCAGCGGCCGTCGTAGCGCGGCTTCTCCTTGCGGGCCATCTGCCCGGCGCGCATCTCGTCGAGTTCTTCCTTGCTGCAGTAGCAGTGATAGGCCTTGCCCTCGCGCAGGAACTGCCCGATCACCTCGCGGTAACGGTCCATGCGCTCGGTCTGGTAGAAGGGGCCTTCGTCGTGGTCGAGGCCCAGCCACTTCATGCCGTCGAGGATCGCCTGCACCGCCTCGGGGGTGGAACGCTCGCGGTCCGTGTCCTCGATGCGCAGGATGAAGGTGCCGCCGTGGCGGCGCGCGTAGAGCCAGCAGAAGAGCGCCGTGCGCACGCCACCGATGTGCAGCATGCCGGTGGGGCTGGGGGCGAAGCGGGTGCGGACGGACATAATGCGGACCCCGAAAAAACCGCGCCGGCCACGAGGGCCGGCGCAGGATCTGGTGGGCGGTGATGGGATCGAACCATCGACCCCTGCCGTGTGAAAGCAGTGCTCTACCGCTGAGCTAACCGCCCGAAGGGCCGCATAGTCTAGGGGCTGGGACCGCGAGGGTCAAATGCCCTCGCGGCACCCTCCGCGTGGGCTCAGCCCGGCTCCCCGCCGACCAGCGCCAGCAGCTCGGCGGTCTTCTCGCGCATCAGCGACTCGTCGCCGCGGCTCTCCACGTTCAGGCGGATGAGCGGCTCGGTGTTGGACGAACGCAGGTTGAAGCGCCAGCGGTCGAACTCGACGCTCACGCCGTCCATGTAGTCGATGCTCTTCGCGCCGGGCTCGTACTTCGCCAGCACCGCGGCGATGGTCGCCCTGGCGTCCGGGACGCGGCGATTGATCTCGCCGCTGGTCGGGAACGCCTTCATGCGTTCGCCCACCAGCTGCGACAGGCTCTTGCCCGTGTCGCCCATGACCTGCAGCACCAGCAGCCAGGGGATCATGCCGCTGTCGCAGTAGGCGAAGTCGCGGAAATAGTGGTGCGCGCTCATCTCGCCGCCGTAGACACCGTCCACCTCGCGCATCACCTGCTTGATGAACGCGTGGCCGGACTTCGACTGCACGGCCTCGCCGCCGCCCTGCGCCACGATGTCGAGCGTGTTCCAGGTGAGGCGCGGGTCGTGGACGATGCGACTGCCCGGGTAGCGCTGCAGGAACACGGCGGCCAGCAGGCCCACGATGTAATAGCCTTCGATGAAGCCGCCGTGCTCGTCGAAGAGGAAGCAACGGTCGTAGTCGCCGTCCCAGGAGATTGCGCAGTCCGCGCCGTGCCTGCGCAGCGCCTCGACCGGCGCTCGGTGGTTTTCGACGAGCATCGGGTTCGGCACGCCGTGCGGGAACGTGCCGTCCGGCTCGTGATGCACCTTGACGAACTTGAACGGCAGGTGCGGCTCGAGCTTGTCGATGATGAGCCCTGCCCCGCCGTTACCCGCGTGCACCACCACCTTGAGGGGCTTCAGCGTGGCACGGTCCACGTAGGACAGCAGGTGCTCGATGTACTCCGGCATGATGTCCACGGCGTAGCGCTCGCCCACGCGCCCCGGCCGGGTGAACACCCCGCCCTCGGCGAGCCTGCGGATGTCCTGCAGGCCGTTGTCGCCGCTGATCGGCCGCGAGCCCTCGCGTACGAACTTCATGCCGTTGTAGTCCGGCGGATTGTGGCTCGCCGTGACCATGATGCCGCCGTCCATCTCCTTGAAGAAGGTGGCGAAGTACACGACCTCCGTGCCGCAGAGGCCGATGTCGTAGACGTCCACGCCCGAGTCGAGCAGGCCCTGCTCGAGCGCCTTGCAGAGTTCCTCGCTCGAGAGTCGGATGTCCCGGCCGACGATGACTTTCTTCGGCTTGACGAATTCCGCGTAGGCGCGGCCCACCCGGTACGCCACGTCCTCGTTGAGCTCGCCCGGGATGCGACCGCGCAGGTCGTAGGCCTTGAAACCGCTGATGCTGATGGGGTTCATTGGTTCGGTCCTTCGCGCCCGTAGACGTCCTCGAAGCGCACGATGTCGTCCTCGCCGAGGTAGCTGCCCGACTGCACTTCGATGATGTGCAGCGTCACCTTACCCGGATTCTCGATGCGGTGCTTCGTGCCCATGGGGATGTAGGTCGATTCGTTCTCGCCGAGCAGGAACACTTCCTCGCCGCGGGTGATGCGAGCCGTGCCCGACACCACGATCCAGTGCTCCGCGCGGTGATGATGCAGCTGCAGCGACATCGAGGCACCCGGCTTCACGACCAGTCGCTTCACCTGGAAGCGCTCGCCGTTGTCGACGCTGTCGTAGCTGCCCCAGGGGCGGAAGACCTCGCGGTGCAGCGAGGTCTCGTAGCGGCCCTGCGCCTTCAGCTGCTGCGACGAGCTGCTTGACGTCCTGCACCTTGTCGCGCGGCGCGACGAGCACGGCGTCCTTGGTCTCGACCACGACGTGGTCCTTGAGTCCCACGGCCGCGATCAGGCGGCTCGTGGAGTGCAGGTAGCTGCCGCTGGTGCCCTCGGTGATCACGTCGCCCGCGGTGACGTTGCCGTGTCGCGTCCGTGGGCAGCGCATCCTGCAGTGCCGACCACGAACCGACGTCGCTCCAGCCGGCGTCGAGCGGCACGCACGACGGCCTCGCTGCGTCTTTTCCATGACGGCGTAGTCGATCGAGTCGCTCGGGCAGGCCGCGAATTCCTGCGCCGGCAGTCGGGTGAAATCGAGGTCGCGCGTCGCCCTGGCGACGGCGCCGTCTCGCAGGCGCCCAGCATCTCCGGCGCGTGCCGCTTCAGTTCGTCCAGGTAGACGCCGCGCGCGGAACATGAACATGCCGCTGTTCCAGTAATACTCGCCGGACTGAACGTAGCGCACGCGCCGTCGCAGCGTCGGGCTTCTCGACGAACTCGGCGACGGGATAGACCGGACCATCGCCCTTGGCGCGGCGGATGTAGCCGTAGCCGGTCTCCGGGCAATCGGGCACCACGCCGAACGTGACGAGCTTGCCCGCCTCCGCCGCTGCGCGGCCCTGCTCCACCACTCGCTGGAACTCGGCGACATCGCGCATGACGTGGTCGGCCGGCAGCACCAGCAGGACGGGGTCGGAGCTGCCCGCTGACTCGAGCGCAAGCGAGGCGCGGCGACCGCGACGGCGGGGGCGGTGTTGCGTCCCACCGGCTCGAGGATGATCGCCTGCGCGGCGCCGCCGGACTCGACGCAGCTGCTCGGCGACCATGAAGCGGTGGCTCTCGTTGCAGACCACGATCGGGCCGACCCAGGTCCTGCAGGCCCGTGACGCGTGCAGCGGTCTCCTGCAGCATCGTGCGCTCGCCGACGAGCGGCAGCAGCTGCTTTGGATACAGTTCGCGGGACAGCGGCCACAGGCGCGTGCCGGAGCCGCCGGAGAGAATCACGGGTATCAGCATGGGACCCTCGGCCGTCGTTTGACCGCCATTCTAGACGGGAAGGTCGGGCACTAGAACGGCCATACCCTGGGCACGATCAGCACCGTCGCGATGCCGACCAGGACGCTGAGCGGCACCCCGAAGCGGATGTAGTCCATCCAGCGATAGCCGCCCGGGCCGTACACCATGAGGTTGGTCTGGTAGCCGATCGGCGTGATGAATCCCGCCGACGCCCCGACCATCACGGCGACGACGTAGGGCAGGAAGCTGACGTTGCCGTCCTGCGCAACCGCCATCGCGATCGGGAACATCAGCACGCCCGCCGCGTTGTTGGTGATCATCTCGGTCGTGACGACGGTCGCGGCGTACAGCACGACGAGGGCCCAGAACGGGTCGCCCTTCGCGATGTCGCCGATCCAGCCCGCCAGCAGGGCCGCGGCACCCGATTCCGCCAGCGCGAAACCAAGCGCGAACGAGGCCGCGATTCCCGCCAGCACGGGGTACTCGATGCTGCGGCGCGCGATGCTCAACGTGACGCAGCGCGAGGCCACCATCAGCCCGGCCGCGATGAACGACGCCTGGAACAGCGGGATCCACTCGAGTGCCGAGACCACGAGCATGCCGATCAGGATCAGGAAGGCGAGCGGCGCACGCGCGAAATCCGGCGGCGCGGAGTCCTGCAGCGAGCTCACCAGCAGGAAGTCCCGGTTGTACTTGTGGCGGTCCACGAAGCCGTGATCCGCCTCGACCAGCAGCGTGTCACCGGGCCGCAGGCGGACGTCGCCGAGCTTGCCCTCGAGCCGTGCGCCTTCGCGCGAGATCGAGATGATCGCCGCGTTGTAGATGCTGCGGAAACCCGACTCCTTGACCGTCTGTCCGACCAGCGGCGAACTCGTCGACAGCACGAGCTCGACCAGGCAGCGCTGCGCGTGGCGCAGGTTCAACTGATAGGTCTGGTCCTCGGCGACCAGGATGCCCGGCATGCGTCGCAACTCGTTCACGGCGTCGACGACGCCGACGAAGGTGACCCGGTCGTTCGCCTCGAGCACCACCTCGGGCCCGACCGCCGTCAGCAGGCGCTCGCCGCGGCTGATCTCGAGCACGAACGCGTACTTCATGCTGCGCAGGCCGACCTCGGCGATCGAGCGACCCACCAACGGCCCGGTCGGCAGCACCCGCGCCTCGACGCTGTATTCGCGGGCGTTCTCCAGCTGCTCGACCGGGCTCTGGCGGTCCGGCAGCAGCCAGCGCGAGGCGATCAGGATGTAGACGAAGCCGATCAACGTGAGTGGCACGCCGATCCAGACCAGGCTGAAGAGGCCCAGGCCCGAATCAGGCACCGCCTTCACCAGCAGGCTGTTGACGATCAGGTTCGTGCTGGTGCCGATCAAGGTGCACATGCCGGCCAGGATCACGATGTGATTCATCGGCAGCAGCAGCTTCGAGATCGAGTAGCCGAACCGCGATGCCCATTCCTGGGCCACGGGAATGAAAAGCGCGACCACCGGCGTGTTGTTGATGACCGCCGACAGCGCACTGGTGACGAACATCAGCTTGCCCTGCGCCACGGTGAGGGAACGCGGCCGGCCGAGGACCCAGCGTGCAATCCACGCCATCGCCCCGGTTTCCCGCAGGCCCGCCACCACGATGTAGAGCGCGGCGATGGTCATGACCCCGTTGCTTGCGAATCCCTGCAGCGCCTGGTCCGGCTTGAGGATGCCGAGCAGCGTGAGCGTGATCATCGCGCCCACCAGCACCACGTCGGTGTCGAAGCGGGACGCCGTGAGCAGCATCAGGACGCCGGCCACGACGGCCAGGGTGATGAGGATTTCGAGGGTCACGGGAAGCTCGTCACACCACCAGGCGTTCCCCACGGCCGATGCCGTAGTACTGCAGCCCGAAGCTCTTCACGAACGCCGGCTCGTAGAGGTTGCGCCCGTCGAAGATCGCCGGCTGGCGCAGCACGTCGCGAATCACCTCGAAGTCCGGGCTGCGGAACTCCTGCCACTCGGTGAGGATCGCGAGGGCGTCGGCCCCGGCGAGCGCGTCCTCCGCCCGGGCCACGAGCTCGAGGTCGGCGCGGTCGCCGTAGATGCGCCGCGCCTCGACCATCGCGACCGGATCGTAGGCGCGCACCTTCGCGCCCGCCGCCCACAGCGCTTCCATCAGTTCGCGCGACGGAGCCTCGCGCATGTCGTCCGTGTTCGGCTTGAAGGCGAGGCCCCACAGCGCGATGGTCCTGCCCTCGAGCCCGCCCTTGAAGTACGCGTTCAGCTTGCGGAACAGCAGCTGCTTCTGGCGCTTGTTCACGGCCTCCACGGACTTGAGCAGGCCGGCGTCGAACTCGTACTCGCTCGCGCTGTGCACCAGCGCCTTCACGTCCTTCGGGAAGCAGGAGCCGCCGTACCCCGCGCCCGGGTAGATGAAGCTGTAGCCGATGCGCGAGTCCGAGCCTATCCCCAGCCGGACCTTCTCGATGTCCGCCCCCATGCGCTCGGCGAGGTTCGCGATCTCGTTCATGAAGCTGATCTTGGTCGCGAGCATCGCGTTGGCCGCGTACTTGGTGAGCTCCGCCGAGCGCACGTCCATGACGATCATGCGTTCGCGGTTGCGCGTGAACGGGTCATAGAGCGTCTTCAGCAGTTCCGCCGTGCGCGGGTTCTCCGTGCCGACCACGACGCGGTCCGGCTTCATGAAGTCCGCGACGGCCGCACCTTCCTTGAGGAATTCCGGATTGGAGACCACGTCGAACTCCACCTTGACGCCGCGCTCGCCGAGCGTCTGCTCGATGCGCTCGCGGACCTTGTCCGCCGTGCCGACCGGCACCGTGGACTTGTCCACGACCACGCGGTACTCCGTCATGTGGCGGCCGATGGTCTCCGCGACCGCAAGCACGTGCGACAGGTCGGCCGAACCGTCCTCCTCGGGCGGGGTGCCGACCGCGATGAACTGGAAGAGTCCGTGGGCGATGCCCTCTTCCGCGCTGGTCGTGAACCGCAGCCTTCCCTTCTCGTGGTTGCGCTTTACCATCGCATCGAGGCCCGGCTCGTGGATCGGGATCTCGCCCTGCTGCAGGCGGGCGACCTTGCCCGCGTCGATGTCCACGCAGACGACGTTATTGCCGGCCTCGGCAAGACAGGCGCCCGTGACGAGGCCCACGTAGCCTGAACCAAAAATCGTAACTTTCACTTATAAGCCTTTGATTAACTTATAATTAATAGAGCAATATCAGCGCGCTGGGCAGCGGGATTCTAGCAGAGCCCGTGCCTCCGGCCGTGATTGCCCGCCGTGGTCATTGTAAGGGCATTTCCACCCACCCTGCCGGAGGCCGTCACGTTTCCGCGGCGAAGCGCATTTTCTCGGCCGGCTCCCCATCGCTTAGCATCCGGCATCCACCATGCACTCCGGGATCCCCATGGCTGACATCAACCGTCGCGACTTCATGCTGAACGCCACCGCCGCCGGCCTCGTACTGGCCGCCACCGGCACGAGCCAGGCCGCGGCCCGGACGTCGCGCGATCGCGCCCCGATCTACAAGGAAATCGAGCGACGCCACACCGAGAGCGTGCAAAGACTGCAGGACTGGATCCGCAACCCGACGATCGCCGCCGAACAGCGCGGCATCAACGAGGGCCCCGCCCACCTGGTGCGCCTGTTGCGCGACGCGGGATTCGAGCGCGCCGAGCCCATGCCGACCGACGGCCTACCGGGCGTGTTCGCGACGCTCGACGCCGGCGCCAGGCGCACCCTCGGCGTCTACTTCATGTACGACGTGAAGCAGGCGAATCCCGACGAGTGGACCTCCCCGCCCTGGGAGGCGCGCATCGTCGACATGCCCGGGCTCGGCAGCGCGGTCATGGGCCGCGGCGCGGTCAACCAGAAGGGCCCGCAGACTGCGTTCCTTGCTGCCCTCCACGCCTTCCGCGCCGCGGGCCGCAAGCTGCCCGTCAACCTCGTGCTCGTCGCCGAGGGCGAGGAGGAAATCGGCTCGCCGCATTTCGCCCAGGTGGCCCACGCACCGGAGCCCCTTGCGCGCCTCGCCAGGACCGAAGGCGTCTTCATGCCCTTCGCCTCGCAGGGACTCGACGGCAACATCACCATCAACCTCGGCGCAAAGGGCATCATCGAGCTCGAGCTCGTTGCGAGCGGCGAGGCCTGGGGGCGTGGTCCCGGCAAGGATGTGCACTCGAGCCTGCGCGCGATGCTCGACAGCCCCGCCTTCCACCTCGTCCAGGCGCTCAACACGCTGGTGACGCCAGGCGGCGACCCGGCCATCGAAGGCTTGATGGATCGGGCTCGGCCCCTGAGCGACGCGGACCGTGCCCTGCTGGACGTGGCGGCCCGGCGCCTCGACGAGGCGAGCTACAAGCGCGCCTACTCCATCCAGCGCTTCGCACACGACGCCAACTTCCGGCAGGCCCTGGAGAACCTCTGCTCGCGGCCCACCGTGAACATCGAGGGACTGTTCGGCGGCTACACCGGCCCGGGCGGCATGACCGTCCTGCCGCACAAAGCCGCGGCAAAGCTCGACCTGCGCCTCGTGCCCGACATGACTGTCGCGGACACCGTGGCGAAACTGAAGGCGCACCTTGTGAAGCACGGCTTCGGCGACATCGAGGTGAACGTCAGCGGCGCCTACGACCCGACCTCCACGCCGGTCGAGTCCCGTCTCATCCAGGCCCAGGCCGCCGTCTATCGCGATGCGGGCGTCGACCCCTTGTACTGGCCGCGGCTCGCGGGCTCATGGCCGGGGTATCTGTTCACGGGCGCACCCTTGAACCTGCCTGCGGGACATTTCGGCCTCGGGCACGGCACCCGGCAGCATGCTCCGGACGAGTATTACCTGATCGAGTCGAAGAACCCCAGGCTCACGGGGTTCAACGAAGCGGTGAAATCATACGTGGACTATCTCTACGCGCTCGCCTAGGTGGATCGAGAACGCCACCGCTGCGTACACTACCGCCACCCGGAACACCATCGACGTGACAATTCTCGTGACAGGCGGCGCCGGCTTCATCGGCGCGAACTTCGTGCTCGACTGGGTATCCGCTGTCGGCGAACCGGTCGTCAACCTGGATGTCCTGACGTATGCCGGCAACCTGCAGTCCCTGCAGTCGTTGCAGGACGATGCGCGTCACCTCTTCGTCAAGGGCGACATCTGCGACGCAAGGCTTGTCGCTTCCCTGCTGGCCACCCACCGCCCGCGTGCAGTCGTCCACTTCGCGGCCGAAAGTCACGTGGACCGCAGCATCCACGGACCGGGCGCATTCGTGCACACGAACGTGCAGGGCACCTTCACGCTGCTCGAGGCCGCGCGCAACTACTGGGCCGGCCTCGACACCGGGGCGAAGGCGGCGTTCCGCTTCCTGCACGTCAGCACCGACGAGGTATACGGGACGCTGCAGCCCGGCGACCCTCCGTTCACCGAGGAGCACCCCTACGCGCCGAACAGCCCGTATGCCGCGAGCAAGGCCGCGAGCGACCACCTCGTGCGGGCCTGGCATCACACCTACGGGCTGCCGGTCGTCACGACGAACTGCAGCAACAATTACGGGTCGCTGCAGTTCCCCGAGAAGCTCATCCCGCTCATGATCGTGAATGCGCTCTCGGGCCGGCCGCTGCCGGTGTATGGCGACGGACTGCAGGTGCGGGACTGGCTGTACGTGACGGACCACTGCGCGGCCATCCGCGAGGTGCTGGCACGCGGGCGCCTCGGCGAGACCTACAACATCGGCGGCTGGAACGAGAAGGCGAACATCGAGATCGTGAAGACAATCTGCGGGCTGCTCGACCAGATGCGTCCCGACCCTGCCGGCAGCTACATCCGTCTGGTCACGCACGTGACCGACCGTCCTGGCCACGACCGGCGTTATGCAATCGATGCCAGCAAGGTCGCGCGTGAACTGGGTTGGCGGCCGGCCGAAACCTTCGAGTCCGGCATCCGCAAGACCTGCCGCTGGTACCTGGACAATCCTGGCTGGGTCGCGAACGTACAAAGCGGCGGCTACCGCGACTGGCTGGCCACCAACTACGGCGCGCGCAGCACGGCATGAGGATCCTGCTGCTGGGCAAGGACGGGCAGGTCGGCTGGGAACTGCAGCGTGCACTCGCCCCGCTCGGCAAGGTGGTGGCGCTGGGTCGAGGCGGGACATCCACGGCGACCGCGGACCTGGCCCTGCCCGAACTCCTGGGCGAGACAGTTCGCTCGGTGGCACCCGACGTCATCGTGAACGCGGCCGCCTACACGGCGGTAGACAAGGCCGAGACCGAACCCGACCTCGCGCGGACGATCAACGCGACCGCTCCGGGTCGGCTGGCCCGAGCAGCGGCCGAGATCGGCGCCTGGCTGGTTCACTACAGCACGGACTACGTCTTCGACGGCAGCGGCAGCGCGGCGTGGACCGAAGACAGTCCGACGGGCCCGCTGAACGTGTACGGCCAAACCAAACTCGAAGGGGAGAATCTGATCCGTGCGAGCGGCTGCCGGCACCTCATTTTCCGCACCAGCTGGGTGTACGCCGCGCGGGGCCACAACTTCGCGAGGACCATGCTGCGCCTTGCGTCCGAGCGCGAATCGCTGAACGTGGTCGACGACCAGTTCGGGGCACCGACCGGCGCGGAGCTCATCGCAGACGTCACGGCACATGCGCTGCGCATCACGGACGCCAAGCCCGGCCTCTCGGGCCTCTATCACCTGGCGGCGGCCGGCGAGACCAGCTGGTTCGACTACGCGCGCCACGTGATCGAGCACGCCCGCCAGGCCGGTGCGCACGTGAAGGTCCCGCCCGATGGCGTCCGTGCGGTACCGACGACTTCGTTCCCGACAACCGCGCGGCGGCCTGCGAACTCGCGCCTCGACTGCAGTCGTGTGCAACGAGCGTTCAGCCTCGATCTTGCACGCTGGGAATTCGGCGTCGAGCGCGTAGTGGCCGAGCTGCTGCAGCGCTGAGCGAGCGCCATGACTACACTGGAAACCAGACATGACTAGAAAAGGCATCATCCTGGCGGGCGGCTCGGGCACGCGACTGCATCCGGCCACGCTCTCGATCAGCAAGCAGCTGCTGCCGGTGTACGACAAGCCGATGGTGTATTACCCGCTCGCCACGCTGATGCTCGCCGGCATTCGCGACGTCCTGGTGATCAGCACGCCGCAGGACACGCCGCGCTTCGAGGCGCTGCTGGGCGATGGCCAGCGCTGGGGCATGAATTTCAACTACTGCGTGCAGCCGAGCCCGGACGGGCTCGCCCAGGCGTTCATCCTCGGCCGTCACTTCGTCGGCGGGAATCCGAGCGCCCTGGTGCTCGGCGACAACATCTTCTACGGCCACGACTTCGCGGCACTGCTGAGGCGCGCCGGCAGCCGTGCCTCGGGGGCGAGCGTATTCGCCTACCATGTGCACGACCCGCAGCGGTACGGCGTCGTGGAGTTCGACGCGCGGCGCCACGCCGTTTCCATCGAGGAGAAGCCCAGCACGCCGAAGAGCAGCTACGCCGTCACGGGGCTTTATTTCTACGACCCGCAGGTCTGCGACATCGCCGCCAGCCTCAAGCCCAGCGCCCGCGGCGAGTTGGAGATCACCGACGTCAACGCGCGCTACCTCCAGCTCGGGCAGCTCGACGTCGAGATCATGGGTCGCGGCTATGCCTGGCTCGATACCGGCACCCACGACAGCCTGCTCGACGCGTCGCAGTTCATCGCCACGCTCGAGAAGCGCCAGGGCCTCAAGGTCGCCTGCCCGGAGGAAGTGGCCTTCCGTTCCGGGTGGATCAGCGCCGAGCAGCTCGAGGCACTGGCCCGGCCCATGACCAGGAACGGTTACGGCCAGTACCTGCTGTCACTGTTGCGCGACAAGGCCTTCTGATGAAGGTCACGCCCACCGCCCTGCCCGAGGTGCTGGTCCTGGAGCCGAGAGTCTTCGGCGACGAGCGCGGCTTCTTCCTGGAGAGCTACAACCAGCGCGCGTTCAACGAAGCGGTCGGCCACGAGGTCGCGTTCGTGCAGGACAACCACTCGCGCTCCGCCCAGGGCGTGCTGCGCGGATTGCACTACCAGTTGCCGCCGCGTGCACAGGGCAAGCTGGTGCGCGTGACCTCGGGCCGCGTCTTTGACATCGCCGTGGACATGCGGCGCAGCAGCGCACGGTTCGGACAGTGGGTCGGCGAGGAAATCAGCGCGGCGAACCATCGGCAGCTGTGGATCCCGCCCGGTTTCGCCCACGGTTTCCTCGTGCTGAGCGAATACGCCGACTTCCTCTACAAGACGACCGACTACTATTCCGCCAGGGACGAGGCCGCCGTGCGCTGGGACGATCCCACGCTGGCCATCGCCTGGCCCAGGCTGGCCACGCCACTGATCCTCTCCCCGAGGGACAGCGACGCGCCGACCTTCACGCAGGCTCGCTGCTTCGACTGACTACTCGCCCCTCCACCCTCGCACGACGTCCAGCAGTCCCTGCACGTGGAACGGGCCTTCGGGCCAGGAGGCCTTGTGGACGGCCGGCGCCATGGAACCGGCGACCTTCTTGCCGAGCTCGACGCCCCACTGGTCGAAGGGGTTCACGTCCCAGATCACGCTCTGCACGAACACCTTGTGCTCGTACCACGCGATGAGGCGCCCGAGCGTGCGGGGACCGAGGCGCGGTAGCAGGATGATGCTCGACGGGCGGTTGCCGACGTGCACCTTGTGCGGCATCAGGCGCTCGATCTCGCTCTCGGCCACGCCCTTCGCCGCGAGCTCGGAACGAACCTGCAGCTCGGTCTGGCCGAAGGCGAAGGCCTCCGCCTGCGCGAAGCAGTTGGCGAGCGCGAGCTCGTGCTGCTTCTGGAAGCGGCTCGAGCCGTTCACCGGCGCGATGAAATCCATCGCCACCTTCGCCGTACCCTGGTGCAGCAGCTGGAAGAACGAGTGCTGCGCGTTGTTGCCGGGCTCGCCCCACACGACCGTGCCGGTGGCGTGGCCTATCGCGCGCCCATCGCGGGTGACGCTCTTGCCGTTCGACTCCATCTCGAGCTGCTGCAGGTAGGCCGGGAACCGATGCAGCCGCCGGTCGTAGGGCAGCACGGCCAGCGAGTCGTGGCCGAGGAAGTTGCCGTTCCAAACGCCGATGAGGCCCATCAGCACCGGCAGGTTGTGCGCGAGCGGCGCGGTGCGAAAGTGCTCGTCCATGTCGTGGCCGCCCTGCAGCACGAGCTCGAACAGGCTCATGCCGAGCGCAAGCGCGATGGAGAGCCCCACGGCGGACCAGAGCGAATAGCGCCCGCCCACCCAGTCCCACATCGTGAAGCGAGACTCGGGGGCGATGCCGAAGTCATCCATCGCGGCGTGATTGGTCGAGACGGCGACGAAATGCCGCCCCACGGCACCCTCCCCCAGCTCGCCCGCGATCCATTGACGCGCGGAGTTGGCGTTGCTCAAAGTCTCGAGCGTCGTGAAAGTCTTGGAGCAGATGACGAACAGCGTCGTGGCCGGGTTGACCTGCTCCATCACCTCGGCGAGCTCGACGCCGTCGATGTTCGACACGCAGTGCAGCCGGATCGCGCGATTGCGATAGCGGCCCAGCGCCTCGGTCGCCATGACGATGCCGAGGTCGGAGCCGCCGATGCCGACGTTAACGACGTCGGTGAAGCGCGCGCCCTTCGCGCCGGTGATGCGGCCCTCGTGCACGCCCGTGACGAACCCACGGATCTTCGCGAGCTCGGCACGCACCTCGGGCATGACGTCCCGACCGCCCACGTGCATGGGTCGCTCGGAGCGGTTGCGCAGCGCCATGTGCATGGCCGCGCGGCCCTCGGTGCTGTTCACCGCGTCGCCGTCGAACAGCGCGGCGATGCGTCCCTCGAGGTCGCAGTCGCGGCCCAGCGCGAGCAGCAGTTCGATGGTGTTCGGCGTCAGCCGCTGGCGGGTGTAGTCGTAGAGGAGGTCGAGCGCGTTGACGCTCAGGCGCTCGAAGCGCTGCGAATCGTCCGTGAAGAGCTGCCGCAGGTGGCGGTTCCCGACCTCGACGGCGTGGTCCTGGAGGTTCTTCCAGGCGGGCATGTCCTTGCGGTCCATGGGGACATTCTCCTGTTTTCGAGGGGACGCGCCACCCCTTGCAGTCGTCACGTGAGGGAGGAGACCCCCTCGATAATAGGAGAATGTCCCCGCTTTAGCCGAGGTTGGTCACCCGGGGATCCGCCGGCGCGGAATCCTTGTAGTAATCCAGGTACCAGTTCACAAAATTGCGGATCCCCACTTCCACGGGCGTGGCGGGCGTGTACGCCACGTCGCGCTGCAGGTCGTCGATGTCGGCCCAGGTGTCGGGCACGTCGCCCTGCTGGAGCGGCAGCAGGTTCATCTCGGCCTTGCGCCCGAGGCATTCCTCGAGCACGCGGATGTAGTGCAGCAGTTCCACCGGCTGGTTGTTGCCGATGTTGTAGAGGCGGTACGGTGCGCGGCTCGAGCCCGGGTCCGGCGCGTCGCTGTCCCAGGCGTGGTTGCCCGTCGCGATGCGATCGCAGGAGCGCACCACGCCCTGCGCGATGTCGTCGACGTAGGTGAAGTCGCGGCGATGGTGGCCGTGGTTGAACACGTCGATGGGCTTGCCGGCGAGGATGTTGCGCGTGAACAGGAACAGCGCCATGTCCGGCCGGCCCCAGGGCCCATACACCGTGAAGAAGCGCAGCCCCGTCACCGGCAGCGAGTAGAGGTGCGCATAGGTGTGCGCCATCAGCTCGTTGGCCTTCTTGGTCGCAGCATAGAACGAGAGCGGGTGATCGACGTTCTGGTGCACCGAGAACGGCATGTTGGTATTGGCGCCGTACACGGAGCTCGTGGACGCGTA
The DNA here is from genome assembly GCA_963778185.1 of uncultured Gammaproteobacteria bacterium. Classification (GTDB taxonomy): domain Bacteria; phylum Pseudomonadota; class Gammaproteobacteria; order Steroidobacterales; family Steroidobacteraceae; genus RPQJ01. The sequence goes on from CAVZTF010000002.1 coordinate 164,229, forward strand.
GACCAGGTGCTCGACGCCGTTGTGCCGGCAGCCCTCGAGGATGTTGGCGAAGCCCACCACGTTGCTGTCCACGTAGGCTAGCGGGTTCTGTATCGAGTAACGCACGCCGGCCTGCGCGGCGAGGTTGATGGCGCGCTGGAATTTCTCCCGCGCGAAGAGTTCGGCGATCCCCGGGCGGTCCGCGAGGTCGAGCTTCACGAACCTGAAGCCCGGCATCGCCTTCAGGATCTCGAGCCGCGCGAGCTTCAGCCGCACGTCGTAGTAGTCGTTGAGGTTGTCGAGGCCCACGACCTCGTCGCCGCGCGCGAGCAGCAGCTTGCAGGTGTGGAAGCCGATGAACCCGGCAGCGCCGGTGACCAGGATCTTCATGTGGTCAGAGTCTACCGTCCACGTCACTGGCCGGGAACACGTACTTGATGTCGTAGAGCACGTGGCTCTTCTTGCCGAACTCGCGGATCTTCGCGAGGCCCATCTTGCGGAACTGGTCGTGGGCGACGCCCATCACCACCGCGTCGTAGGTGCCGCCCTTGGGCTTCTTCACGGGGCGCAGGCCGTACTCGTGCTCGGCCTCGTCCGCGTCGGCCCAGGGGTCGAACACGTCCACCCTGGCGCCGTACTTCTCGAGCTCGTGCACGACGTCCACGATCTTGGTGTTGCGCACGTCGGGGCAGTTCTCCTTGAACGTGAGGCCCATGACGAGAATGCGCGAGTCCTTGACCTGGATCCTGCGCAGGATCATGAGTTGCGCGATCTGCTGCGCGACGTAGGTGCCCATGTTGTCGTTGATGCGCCGCCCGGCGAGGATCATCTCGGGGTGGTAGCCGATCGCCTGCGCCTTGTGCGTCAGGTAGTAAGGATCGACGCCGATGCAGTGCCCACCGACGAGGCCCGGGCGGAACGGCAGGAAGTTCCACTTGCTGCCCGCCGCGAGCAGCACCTCCTCGGTGTCGATGCCGAGGCGGTTGAAGATCAGCGCGAGCTCGTTGATGAGCGCGATGTTCACGTCGCGCTGGGTGTTCTCGATGACCTTCGCGGCCTCCGCCACCTTGATGCTCGAGGCCTTGTGGGTACCCACGGTGACGATCGAGCGGTACAGCATGTCCACGAACTCCGCGACTTGAGGCGTCGAGCCCGAGGTCACCTTGCGAATGGTCGTGAGCCGGTGCTGCTTGTCGCCCGGGTTGATGCGCTCGGGGCTGTAGCCGCAGAAGAAGTCCTTGTTGAACTTGAGCCCCGAGGTGCGCTCGAGGATCGGCACGCAGACCTCCTCGGTGCAGCCCGGGTACACGGTGGATTCGTAGACCACCACGTCGCCCTTCTTAAGCACCTGCCCCACCGACTCGCTCGACTTCTCGAGCGGCGTCAGGTCCGGCCGCTTGTACTCGTCGATCGGCGTCGGCACCGTGACGATGAACACGCGGCAGGACTTCAGGTCCGCGAGCTTCGTCGTGTAGCTGAGCTTGCTCGCCGCGGCCAGTTCCGCCTCGTCCGTCTCGAGCGTGCTGTCGTGGCCACTCCTGAGCTCGTCGACCCGCGCGGCCTTGATGTCGAAGCCGACGGTGTTGAAGCGCTTGCCGAACTCGACGGCCAGCGGAAGGCCGACGTAGCCGAGGCCGACGACGCCGATGCGGAGGTTGCGGAGATTGAATTTGGGCATGGAAGACAAGGGGTTAGGGGTAAGGAGTCAGATCCCGGCGGAAGGATGCCACAGCCGGGCGGCGGTAACTGAGACCGGCGTCAAAGGAGGTAGACCACGCTCGCCAGACCCACCCCCGTCATGACCACGAAGTACGGCAGCGCCATCCAGACCATCCGCAGATAGCCGAGGCGGATCAGTGGCGCGAGGGTCGAGGTCAGCAGGAACAGGAAGGCGGCCTGGCCGTTCGGGGTCGCCACGCTCGGGATGTTGGTGCCTGTGTTGACGGCCACGGCCAGCGCATCGAACTGCTCGCGACTGATCACGCCCTGCAGGAAGGCGGCCTTGATCTCCGTGATGTAGATCGTGGCGACGAACACGTTGTCGCTGATGGCCGAGAGAGCTCCGGTCGCCACGAAGAGCATCGCGGCCTGCGAGCGGCCCTCCAGGCCCAGTACCCAGTGGATCACGGGCTCGAAGAGGTGCCGGTCGTGGATCACGGCGACGACCACGAAGAACACTACCAGCAGCGCGGTAAACGGCAACGCGGCCTCGAATGCCCTGCCGAGGCGATGTTCCTCGATCACGCCCGTGAAACTGGTGGCGAGCACGATCACCAGCAAGCCGATGAGGCCGACCTCGGCCACGTGAAACGCAAGCCCGAGCACGAGGGTCACGGCGACCAGCGCCTGGACGACGAGCACCTGCCGTTCCTTCATCGTCGAGCGAACCGCGAGTTCCTCGCTGTAGTCACGCAGCACAGCCCGCACCGCATCCGGCAGCTGCGCACCGTAGCCGAACAACCGGAACCGGTCGAGCAGCCAGCAGGTGGCGAGGCCCGCGATGGCGACGGGAACCGAGACGGGCGCCGTCTCGAGGAAGAACTCGCTGAAGTTCCAGCCCGCCTGTTCGGCGATGAGCAGGTTCTGCGGCTCGCCCACCTGGGTCGTGACGCCGCCGATCGCCGTGCCGACCGCCGCGTGCATCATCAGCCCGCGCAGGAACGCGCGGAACTGTTCGAGGTTCTCGCGATGCAGGACCTGCACGCCCGCGTCATGGGCCGCATCGTGCAGTGCGCCGTGCTGCTTGCCGGAGGCCACCCGGTGGTAGACCTCGTAGAACCCGACGCCGATGGTGATGACCACCGCGACGACGGTCAGTGCGTCGAGGAACGCCGAGAGCACCGCCGCGGCTGCGCAGAACAGCAGCGCGAGCCAGGACGAATTGCGCACGCCCAGCAGCAGCCTCGTAAACACGTAGAGCAGCAGGTCGCGCAGGAAGTAGATGCCCGCCACCATGAAGATGAGCAGCAGGATCACCGGGAAGGCCTGCACGACCTCCTCGTACGCGCTCTCGGGCGTGGTGAGGCCGATCACGACGGCCTCGAGCGCGAGCAGTCCACCCGGCTGCAGCGGGTAGCAGCGCAGGGCCATGGCGAGCGTGAAGATGAACTCCAGCAGGATCACCCAGCCCGCCACGGTCGGGCCGGCCGTGAGCAGCAGGACGGGGTTCGCGACCAGGAACGCGACGATGGTGAGCTTGTACCAGTCGGGCGCGTGTCCCAGGAACCCGCGCGCGAAGGCCTGTGCCAGCGTCGCCGTCACGATGCCTGCTCGAGGATCCGCCAGGCCGTCTTGCCGCCGCTTGCCTTGTCGAGCGCCGCGAGGCGCCGCTCGTGCGCCGCAAGCTCCTCGTCGGTGGCCCGCAGCACCACCAGCTCGCCCCGCGGCCGCCTGGCCCGCTTCGGCCCCTTGCGCGCGGCCGTGACTTCCCCGGCCTCGTCGAGCGTGAGCGCGCCCTGCCCGCCCGTCATGGCGAGGTAGACCGCGAGCAGCAGCTCGGCGTCGAGCAAGGCGCCGTGCAGGTCGCGCTGCGAGTTGTCGATCGAATAGCGCTTGCAGAGCGCATCGAGCCCGTTGCGCTGCCCGGGGTGCATCTGCCGCGCGAGCTGCAGCGTATCGAGCACCTGGCAGTGGTCGGTCACCCGGCCACCGGGCTCGGGCAGCTGCGCGAGCTCGGCGTCGAGGAACGCGAGGTCGAAGGGCGCGTTGTGGATGATGAGCTCGGCGCCCTGGATGAACTCGAGCAGCTCGCCCGCGACGTCAGCGAAGCGCGGCTGGCCCTGCAGGAACTCCGCCGTGAGGCCGTGAACCTGCAAGGCCCCCGCGTCGATTTCGCGATCGGGGCGCAGGTAGCGGTGGAAGACCCGGCCGGTGCGCCGGCGGGCCACGACCTCGATACAGCCGATCTCGATGATGCGGTGACCGAGCTCGGGCTCGAGGCCGGTCGTCTCGGTGTCGAGGATGACCTGGCGCATTCTATGCCGCGACCGCGTCCTGCAACGCCGCGACCACCGTCCGCTGCTGCTCATCCGTCAGGTACGGGTGCATCGGCAGGCTGATGACGCGCCGCGCGGCGGCCTCGGAGTGCGGGAAGCTGCCTTCCCCCTGCCCGAGGTTCGCGAACACCGGCTGCAGGTGCAGGGGCAGCGGATAGTGCACCGCCGTCGGCACGCCGAGCGCCTTCATGCGCGTTTCCACGATCTCGCGCTGCGCGACCTCGACGGTGTACTGGGCGTAGACGCAGGTGTTGTGCGGCTCGACGCAGGGCGCGCGCACTTTCACCGTCGCGCCGGCAAAGGCCTCCTCGATGAGCGTCGTGTAACGCGCGCCGAGGCGGACGCGAGCTGCGACTTCATCCGGGAAGATCTCCAGCTTCGCGAGCAGCACGGCGGCCTGGATGGAGTCGAGTCGCCCGGTGAGGCCGAGGCGCGGGTGGTGATAGCGGCGGTCCTGGCCGTGGAGGCGGATCTCGCGGAAGAGCTTCGCGAGCGCCTCGTCGTCGGTGAAGAGCGCGCCGCCATCGCCGTACGCGCCGAGCGGTTTCGAGGGGAAGAACGAGGTGGCCCCGACCAGCGACAGCGCGTTCGACTGCCGGCCCTTGTAGGTGGCGCCGAAGCTCTGTGCTGCATCCTCGATCACCGGGAGCTGGTGCCTGGCGGCGATGGCGGCGATGGCGTCGAAGTCGGCGCACTGCCCGTACAGCGACACGGGCATGATCGCCCGTGTACGCGACGTGATCGCGGCCTCGAGCAGCGTGGGATCCATGTTGTAGGTGCGCGGGTCGATGTCCACGAACACCGGTCGCGCGCCGGCCAGTGCGATCATCTCAGCGGTCGCGAAGAAGGTGAACGGGACGGTGATCACCTCGTCGCCGGGGCCGATTTCGAGCGCCATGAGCGCGATCAGGAGCGCGTCCGTACCGCTCGCGACCGACACGCAGTGCCTGGTGCCGACGTAGGCCGCGAGCGCCTGCTCGAGCTCGGCGACCTCCGGGCCCATGACGTAGGCGCCGTGCTCGAGCACTCGCGCGATGCGCGCGTCGACGGACGGCTTGATGCGGCGGTACTGGGTCTTGAGGTCGATGAAGTCCATGGCGGGGCGGGTATGTCGTTACGTTTGCGGGCGGGGCCAGAGCATAGTCTAAGAGAAGATCGCCGGGCCGCGGCGGCCTTCCGACCAGCGGGGCGCCCTTGCCCTACCGCGGGGCCTGCTGATCATCGATTCCCCGGTTGGCAAGCGCATCCGCCGCCTCGTTCCCCGCGTGGCCCGAGTGCCCGCGCACCCAGTGCCAGTGGACTTCGTGGCGGGCGATTTCCTCCTCGAGGCGCACCCACAGGTCGGCGTTCTTCACTGGCTTGCGGTCGGCGGTCTTCCAGCCGCGCTTCTTCCATTGGGGCAGCCACTCGGTGATGCCGTTCCTCACGTACTGCGAGTCCGTGTAGAGCTGCACGCGGCAGTGGCGCTTCAGCGCTGCGAGCGCCTCGATGGCCGCGGTCATTTCCATGCGGTTGTTGGTGGTGTGCGGCTCGCCGCCCCACAGTTCCCGGCGGTGCGTGCCGGACACGAGCAGCGCGCCCCAGCCTCCGGGCCCCGGGTTGCCCCGGCAGGCACCGTCCGTATGGATTTCGACTTCCGTCACGCGACGTTTCTCGAGGTGGGTTCCGCGATGCCGCCGACGACGGCCAGGCGCCGTTGCCATTGCGGCCGGATCGGCGTGAGCGTGCGCACTCGCTTGCGCGCCTTGATGAGCCAGGCGCCCGCCAGCGGCGGCATGAACGTGGCGCCGTGCGACTCGAGCAGGCCCCCGCCCTCGCACACGCGGCGTGCCCACGGCGGCGCGAAGAGATAGCGGCGCGCGTCCACGACCTCGAAGCCGAGCAGCCTCAGCCAGTCGCGCGTGCGGCCCTCGCTCATGAGCCGCGTCGAGACGGGTGGGAAGCGGCCGCGTGACACGAGGTGTCGCAGGCCCCAGGGCCCGTACGGATTGAAGCCGCAAACCAGCACGTGCCCCTCGCCCACCAGGATGCGCTCCACCTCGCGCAGCAACTCGTGCGGCTCGGGTGCGTGCTCGAGAGTGTGCGGCAGCAACACGGCTTCCACGGATGCGCTCGCGATCGGCAGCGCGTGGAATTCGGCACGTATCGCCCCCGGGCCGCGCGCATCGGGCGCAATCCAGCGACGGTGCTGCGTGCGCGCGGAGGCTGAGAGCTCGTTGGCGCCGCCCCAGCGGCCGATCTGCAGCAACTCGAAGCCGAACACGTCGGCGAGGGCGTCCTGCAGAACCCTGGTCTCGAGCGCGAGCGCAGACGCGCCGAGCGGAGTGTCAAACCACGGCATTTCAGGCGACGCGCTCATCGGGCGCAAGGATAGCTGCAAACAATGCCAACCCGGTCGAAAAACGTGCGACATATTCTGGAATTTTCCGGCGCGACCCGGTCTAATACCCGCGCCCGGACTCATGGCGTGCTGAATGGGGGGTGCCCATGCTCGAAGTGAGCCCGGTGCGGGCTTTTGCGGACAACTACCTGTGGCTGATCCACGCGCCGGCGCGACGCGAGGATGTGGCGGTGGTCGATCCCGGAGACGCCCGCCCGGTGCAACAGGCGCTCGAGCAACGGGGTCTCAGGCTGCGTGCAGTGCTCGTCACGCACCACCACCAGGACCACGTCGGCGGCGTCCGGGAACTGGCCGCGAGGCACGGCACCGAGGTGTTCGGGCCGGCCCGCGAAACGATGCCTTGCGCGGTACGGCCGCTTGCTGGCGGAGACGTTGTCAGCCTTGCAGACCTTGGCCTTCAATTCCAGGTGATGGACGTGCCCGGACACACGGCGGGGCACATCGCGTATCACGGCCACGGGTCGCTCTTCTGCGGCGACACGCTCTTCAGCGCGGGTTGCGGCCGACTCTTCGAGGGCACGCCCGCCCAGATGCTCGCCTCGCTCGATCGAATCGCCGCGCTCCCCGACGACACGCGCGTCTACTGCGCGCACGAATACACCCTGAGCAACTTGGCGTTCGCCGCGGCCGTCGAGCCCGGCAACGCCGCAGTGCTCGAGACCCTCGAGGCCACGCGCGAGCTGCGCGATCGCGACGCGATCACGCTCCCCACCCGGCTCGACCACGAGCGGCGCATCAACCCCTTCCTGCGCTGCCGGGAGCCTGCGGTGATCGCCGCGGCCGAGGCGCACGCCGGCAGGCAACTGCCCGACGCGGTGGACGTCTTCGCCACCGTGCGGGCCTGGAAGGACGGATTCCGCGCATGACCAGGACCACCGGCCTCGCCCTGCTCGCGTTCCTCGCCCTGGCGCTGGCCGGATGCAGCACGACCCCGGACAAGGGCGTCTACTCGAGCCTGCCGACCTCGCCGAAGCACCCCGCCCGCCCCGCCGAGACCGCCTCCACCCTGCCCGCCGAAGCGCCCCCGCCCCTGCCGGCCGTGCCCGACCTGCCGCACGATGAGTACACCGACATCCTCGACCGCATCCGCAGCGGATACGCGATCCCGGACGTGCAGCACTACGCGGTGGACCGCGAGCTCGAGACCTATCGCTCGCGCCCCGATTTCCTCGATCGCACCTTCCGCCGCGGCGCGCGCTACCTGCATTACATCGTCACCGAGCTCGAGCGCCGCAACATGCCGCTCGAGCTCGCGCTGCTGCCGGTGGTCGAGAGCGCCTTCAACCCGGTCGCCTATTCCCGCAGCCGCGCCTCCGGCCTGTGGCAGTTCATCCCGAGCACCGGCAAGCACTACGGACTGCAGCAGAACTGGTGGATCGACGAGCGGCGCGACGTGCTCGAGGCCACCAACGCCGCGCTCGACTACCTGCAGTACCTGCACCGCTACTTCAACGGCGACTGGTACCTCGCCATCGCCGCGTACAACGGCGGCGAGGGCAACGTGAGCCGCGCCGTGAGGCGCAACGGCAACAGCGGACGCGGCACCGACTTCTTCAGCCTCGACCTCAAGGCGGAAACGCGCGACTACGTGCCGAAGCTGCTCGCCATCCGCAGGCTGGTGGGCAGCCCCGAAGCCTACGGGCTGCAGTTCACGCCGATCCCGAACCAGCCCTATTTCGAGGTCGTCGATCCCGGCAAGCAGGTGCACCTCGGCCAGGCCGCGGACCTCGCGGGCATCAGCCGCGACGACATGTTCGCGCTCAATCCCGCGTTCAATCGCATGACCACGCCGCCGGGCGGCCCGCACAGGCTGTTGCTGCCGGTCGAGCGCGCCGAGCCCTTCCGCCTCGCCCTCCTGAGCGAGGAAGGCGCGGCCAAGGTCGCCGCCGCTGCGGTGGAACCGCCGCCCGTAACCCGCCACCGCGTGCGCCGCGGCGAGACGCTCAGCTCGATCGCGCGCCGCCACGGAGTGAGCATCGACGCGCTGCGCGCGGCAAATGACATCCGGGGCTCGACGATCCACCCGGGCGATTCGCTGCTGATCCCGGGGTCCGGCGCCGAAGCGACCATGGCCTCGGTCGCTGCGCCGCGCGACGAGCTTGCCTCGCAATTGCCCGAGGGCGAGCGCGCCTCCGTGCCTGCCAAGCCGCGAGTGCACACCGTGACGTCGGGTGACACCCTGTGGGGCGTGGCGCGCAGCTACGGCGTGACGGTGCCAGCGCTCGCTGCCGCGAACGGCATTGCGACGCAGAGCGCCCTGGCGCTCGGGTCGCGGCTCGAGATTCCCGGCAGCGCGAGGTCCGCCCCCGTCGAGTCGGCGCCCCTCACCTATCACGTGCGACGCGGCGACACGCTCTCCGAGATTGCCGAGAAGTTCAACGTGTCGGTGCGGCAACTCATGACCTGGAACCGGATCCGCCAGTCCACCTCGCTGCGTGCCGGCCAACGTCTGGTAGTTTACGTCGACCCGCGCAGGGTCAATGGAGGCTGAGCAAGTGGGATTCCTGGCAGGCAAGCGGGCGCTGATCGTCGGCCTCGCGACCGAGAGGTCGATTGCACACGGCGTCGCCGAGGCGATGCATCGCGAGGGCGCCGAGCTCGCATTCACCTACCAGAACGACCGCCTCAAGGACCGCGTCGTGGGCATGGCGCAGGGCTTCGGCTCGCAGGTCATCCTGCCCATGGACGTGGCGAGCGACGCGGAGATCGCGGCTGCGTTCGCCGGGCTGCGAGAGTCCTGGGATTCGCTCGACATCCTGGTGCACTCGGTGGCCTTCGCGCCGCGCGAGCAACTCGCGGGCGGCTACCTGGACAGCGTTACCCGCGAGGGTTTCCAGGTCGCGCACGACATCTCGAGCTACAGCCTCGCCGCGCTCGCCAGGGCCGCGCGCCCGATGATGCTCGGGCGCCCCGGCGCGATCATCACGATGTCATACCTCGGCGCAGTGCGCTCGGTGCCGAGCTACAACGTCATGGGTCTGGCCAAGGCCAGCCTCGAGGCCAACGTGCGGTTCCTCGCCGCCGACCTCGGGCCGCACGGCATCCGCGTCAACGCGATCTCGGCGGGCCCCATCAAGACCCTGGCTGCGGCGGGTGTCGCCGGCTTCCGCAAGATGCTGGCCCACGTGGCGTCCTACACGCCCCTGCGCCGCAACGTCACCACGGACGAGGTCGGCAACGCTGCCGCGTTCCTGTGCTCCGACCTGGCGTCGGGGATTACCGGCGAGGTGCTGTACGTGGACGCGGGCTACAGCCACGTGGGGATGGCGTTTCCCGAGGGCGACTAGACTTGCTCCCGCTCGGCAGCGACCCGGGCGCGATCGCCTACTCGAAGACCTTGTCGTTGCGCGTTACCTTGGCGTTGCGCTCGAGTTCATTCACGTAGGCGGCGAATTCGGCCACGCCGGCCATGCCCTGCGCACGCTGCATGCCCTGCGCGAGCAGCATGGCACCCTCGGGAGACTCGGTCGTGGCGGCTCGGACGGCGCTCACGGCAAAGACCGCGACGTCGCCGCCGGCGAGCAGGGTCGTTCCCGCGGACACCCTGCCCTCGGCGGGATGCGGCGCGGTGAAAGCGGCCTTGAGGATTTCGGCAGCCACGGTGTCGGACGTGCGCGACAGTGTCGTCGCACCCGAGGACTCGACGCCGAGCGCCTGCGCGGCGGCGGCGAACGACTCACTGCCGTCCGCGACCCTTGCAGCCGCAGCCTTTGCAGCCGCCTCGGCGGCCTTGCGCGCGGCCTGGCCGGCCAGGACAGCCTCGACCTCGGCGCGCACGTCCTCCAGCGGGCGCTGCACCGCGGGCTTGTGATCGGCCACGCGCAGCACCACGACGCTGTCCTCGCCGAAATTCACGGCGGGGCTGTTCTGGCGCTTCTGCAGCACCTCGTCGTTGAACACCGCGTCGCTCACCTTGGGATCGGCGCCGAAGGGTCCGCCCCCCTGGCGCGTGTAGCCCGCGACCGTCTGCACCGGGATGCCGAGCTTGGTCGCGACACTCTCGAGCTCGCTCAGCGCGGTGAACGCCTCGTCGGCGAGTGCCTGCGACTTCTCGTAGAAGAGCGACTGCGCCTGCTCCTGGCGGTAGTCGGCCTCGAGTTCGGCGCGAACTTCCTCGAAGCTGCGCTGGTGGGCCTCCTCGACGCCATCCAGGCGAATCACGTGGTAGCCGAACTGCGTCTTCACCGGGCCGCGGACCTCGCCCTTCTGCATGGCGAAGAGCGCCTCGGCAAACGGCTGCACGTAAGCCTCGCGGGTCGCCCAGCCGAGGTCGCCGCCCTGACCCTTCGAACCCGGGTCGTCGGAATGATCGGCGGCGAGCCTGGCGAAGTCTGCCCCGGCCCTGGCGCTGGCGAGCACCTGCTCGGCTTCCTTGAGCGCCGCCGCATCGTCGGAGCCCGACTCGACGAGGATGTGGCTCGCACGACGCCGTTCCACCTGCATGTAGCGGTCGTGCGCCACCTGCTCGTAGAAGTCCTTCAGGCCTTCCTCGGTCACCTCGACCGTCGCCGCCACGTCCGCGAGGTTGAGCTGCACGTACTGCAGGTTCACCGTTTCCTGCGTCACATAATCGGACTTGTGCTGCTCGTACCAGGCGGCGACTTCCTCGGGCGTGGACTGGGCCGTGCCCGCGAAACGGGCGGCGGGGACCACGGCGAACTCGACGTCGCGCGTCTCGCCCTCGAGCGCCACGCGGCGGCGCAACTCGCCGGCGGTGGCGAACGCGGAAATGCCGATGGCGTTGCGCAGCTGCGAGATCTCGAGGTCGCGGCGGAACTCGCGCTCGAACTCGACCTCCGAGCGCCCCTGCGCGCGCAGCAGCGCCTTGTAGCGGTCGGGATCGAACTTGCCGTCCACCTGCAGCGCCTCGATCCGGCCGAGGGCCTCGACCAGCTCCCGGTCGCTCACGCGGTAGCCGAGCTCGTTCGCGCGCTGCACCAGCAGCTCGCGGCCGATGAAGTCGGTGAGCAGGCGCTCCTGCTCGGTCTTGACCAGCTCCTCCGGGAGCTCGTCACGGGTGATCTGCTGCAGCTCGGCCTGGCGGTCCTGCCAGGCGCGGCGCAGTGCTTCGGCGGGGATCTCCTCGCCGTTGACCTTCGCGGCCGCGGTCGTGACCGTGGACTCGAACTGGATGCCCCAGAAGATGAAGACGATGGCGATGGCGCCGAGGAAGACGGCGGCAAACCAGCCGGAGATCTTGTCGCGAATCTGCTGAAGCATGGTTGGCGCCCGCGCGTTCTTCGTTGTCTCTATGCGAGAAAGCCCGCGATCGCGGGCCTTCGGCTAATCCAGAAACTGGCGGAGTGGACGGGACTCGAACCCGCGACCCCCGGCGTGACAGGCCGGTATTCTAACCAACTGAACTACCACTCCGCGCGCTACTGGTGGGTGCTGAGGGGATCGAACCCCCGACCTTCGCCGTGTAAAGGCGACGCTCTCCCAGCTGAGCTAAGCACCCGCGCCCCGTTGGGAGGCCGGCTAGTTTATTGCATCCTTGAGCGCCTTGCCAGCCTTGAACGCAGGAGCGCGGCTGGCGGGGATGGCAATCGACTCCCCGGTGCGGGGATTGCGGCCGGTGCGGGCCGCGCGGGTCTTCGCCACGAAGATGCCGAAGCCCGAGAGCGCGACCTGGTCGCCCTTCTTCAGGGTTTCGGTAATGGTGCCCAGCACGGCCTCCACGGCGCGCGCCGCGTCGGACTTGGCGAGGCCGGTGCGCTCGGCCACTGCATCAACGAGATCATTCTTGTTCACTAGTCATTCCTCCGTCTGTTGGGCCCGCGCGCTCAATGCGCGTGGACCAGCTTGCCCGGGCGCTTGCCCGGACGCTTGGGTCGCTTCGCGTCCGGCGTGCCGGACACGACCACCGCGGGCTGCGGCATGTTCCGCAGCGCGAGTTGCAGGACCTCGTCGATCCACTTGACCGGCTTGATGTCGAGGTTGCCCTTGATGTTGTCCGGGATCTCCACGAGGTCCTTCACGTTCTCGCTCGGGATCAGCACCGTGCGGATGCCGCCGCGTGCCGCCGCGAGCAGCTTCTCCTTCAGGCCGCCGATCGGCAGCACCTCGCCGCGCAGCGTGATCTCGCCCGTCATGGCGACGTCGCTGCGCACCGGGATGCGAGTGAGCGCGGACACGAGCGCGGTGCACATGCCGATGCCGGCGCTCGGGCCGTCCTTCGGCGTGGCGCCCTCGGGCACGTGGATGTGCACGTCGGCCTTCTGGTAGAACTCGGGCTCGAGGCCGAGCACGTTGGCGCGGCTGCGCACCACCGTCATCGCGGCCTGGATGGACTCCTGCATCACCTCGCCGAGCTGCCCGGTGTGGGTGAGCTTGCCCTTGCCCGGCATCACGGCCGACTCTATCGTGAGCAGCTCCCCGCCCACCTCGGTCCACGCCAGGCCCGTGACCTGGCCGACCTGGTCGTTCTCTTCGGCGCGCCCGTAGCGGAAGCGCTTGACGCCCAGGTAGGTCTGGATGTTCTTCGGCGTGACCGACACCTGCTTGCGGTCCTTGGCGAGCAGCAGCTCCTTCACCGACTTGCGGCAGATCTTGGAGAGCTCGCGCTCGAGGTTGCGCACGCCCGCCTCGCGCGTGTAGTGGCGGATGATCTCGAGGATCGCCGGGTCGGACACCTTGAGCTCCTCGGCCTTGAGCCCGTTCTGGCGCACCTGCTTCGGCAGCAGGTAGCGGCGCGCGATGTTGGCCTTCTCGTCCTCGGTGTAGCCCGGCAGCCGGATGACCTCCATGCGGTCGAGCAGCGGCGCCGGGATGTTGAGGCTGTTCGCCGTGCAGACGAACATCACCTCGGAGAGGTCGAAGTCCACCTCGAGGTAGTGGTCGTTGAACGCCGAGTTCTGCTCGGGGTCGAGCACCTCGAGCAGCGCCGACGACGGGTCGCCGCGGAAGTCCATCGACATCTTGTCGACTTCGTCGAGCAGGAACAGTGGGTTCCTGACGCCGGTGCGCGCCATGTTCTGGATGATCTTGCCCGGCATGGAGCCGATGTAGGTGCGACGGTGGCCGCGGATCTCGGCCTCGTCGCGCACGCCGCCCAGCGACATGCGCACGAACTTGCGGTTGGTGGCACGCGCGATGGACTGCCCGAGCGAGGTCTTGCCGACGCCCGGCGGACCGACCAGGCACAGGATCGGGCCCTTGATGGTCTGCACGCGCTGCTGCACGGCGAGGTACTCGACGATGCGTTCCTTGACCTTCTCGAGCCCGTAGTGGTCCTCGTTCAGGACCCGCTCGGCGCCGGTCAGGTCGTGCTTGACCTTGGTGCGCTTGCGCCACGGCGCCTTCACCAGCCAGTCGACGTAGTTGCGGACGACCGTCGCCTCCGCGGACATCGGCGACATGAGCTTCAGCTTGGCGAGCTCGGAGTTGGCCTTCTCGCGGGCCTCCTTCGGCATGCCGGCGCGCGCGATCTTCTTCTCGAGCTCGGCGATCTCGTTGGGCGCGTCGTCCATCTCGCCCAGCTCTTTCTGGATCGCCTTCATCTGCTCGTTGAGGTAGTACTCGCGCTGGCTCTTCTCCATCTGCTGCTTGACGCGGCCGCGGATGCGCTTCTCGATCTGCAGCACGTCCATCTCGCCCTCGATGAGCGCGAGGATGTGCTCGAGGCGGCGGCGCACGTCCTGGATCTCGAGGATCTTCTGCTTGGCGTCGAGCTTGAGCGACATGTGCGCCGCGACCGTGTCGGCGAGGCGACCGGGCTGTTCGATGCCGGCGAGCGAGGTGAGGATCTCGGGCGGTACCTTGCGGTTCAGCTTCACGTACTGCTCGAACTGCGAGACCGCCGAGCGCACCAGCACGTCCATCTCGCGTTCGTCGTAGGTCTCGGTGTCGCCGAGCAGGCTGGTCCTCGCGGCGAAGTACTCGCCCGCCACCAGCTCCTCCACCTTGGCGCGATCGACACCCTCGACCAGCACCTTCACCGTGCCGTCCGGGAGCTTCAGCAGCTGCAGGATGGTCGCGACCGTGCCGACGTCGTAGAGGTCCTTGGGCGCGGGGTCGTCCACGTCGGCCTGCTTCTGCGCCAGCAGCAGGATCTGCTTGTTGACCTTCATCGCCTGCTCGAGCGCGACGATCGACTTCTCGCGGCCCACGAACAACGGGATGACCATGTGCGGGTAGACGACGACGTCGCGCAGCGGCAGCACCGGCAGCGTGTCGGGGGCAGGCGTGGGCTGGGCGACGGTTTCTTCGGTGGTCACGGGACGGGCCTCCGGGGCCGGGTACGGGCGCGCGGGCCGCGCGCGCTCGACGGCCCGCGGACCCGCTGGTCAGGTAAGGCCATCTTTGGGCACTGGCGGCCCGGTTTCAAGAGTGAAAACCGGGGACATTCACCGATTCATCCGGTCGCGGATAAATCGGTGAATGTCCCCGGATTTCTTAGTGATCGGAGCCGGTGCGCCGCTCTTCGACCGCGGCGAGCCGCGGTTCTTCGACGCCGTAGACGAGATAGGGCTTGCTCTCGCCCGCGATCACGTCCTCGTCGATCACGACCTTCTGCACGTTACGCATGCCCGGGAGGTCGTACATGATGTCGAGCAGCACGTTCTCGAGGATGGTGCGCAGGCCGCGCGCGCCGGTCTTGCGCTGCATGGCCTTGCGCGACACGGCGCGCAGCGACTCCTCGCGGAACTCGATCTCGACGCCTTCCATGTCGAAGAGCTTGCGGTACTGCTTGGTGAGCGCGTTGCGCGGCTCGGTGAGGATCTGCATCAGCGCCGCCTCGTCGAGTTCGTCGAGCGTGGCGACCACCGGCAGGCGCCCCACGAACTCGGGGATCAGGCCGTACTTGATGAGGTCCTCGGGCTCGACGTCGTGGAAGACGTCGACGCCATGCTGCCGGGCGTTCGGCTCGCGCACGTCGGCCACGAAGCCGATGCCGCTTTTCTGCGTGCGGTTCATGATGATCTTCTCGAGGCCCGAGAAGGCCCCGCCGCAGATGAACAGGATGTTGCCGGTGTCCACCTGCAGGAATTCCTGCTGCGGGTGCTTGCGTCCGCCCTGCGGCGGCACCGAGGCGATGGTGCCCTCGATCAGCTTCAGCAGCGCCTGCTGCACGCCCTCGCCCGACACGTCGCGGGTGATGGAAGGGTTGTCGGACTTGCGCGAGATCTTGTCGATCTCGTCGATGTAGACGATGCCGGTCTGCGCCTTCTCGACGTCGTAGTCGCACTTCTGCAGCAGCTTCTGGATGATGTTCTCGACGTCCTCGCCGACGTAGCCGGCCTCGGTGAGCGTCGTCGCATCGGCGATCGTGAACGGCACGTTCAACAGGCGCGCGAGCGTCTCGGCGAGCAGCGTCTTGCCACTGCCGGTGGGGCCGATCAGCAGGATGTTGCTCTTGGCGAGCTCGACCTCGTCGCGCTTGCCCTCGCCGCCCTTCGACTGCAACCGCTTGTAGTGGTTGTAGACCGCGACCGAGAGCACCTTCTTGGCGCGCTCCTGGCCGATGACGTATTCGTCGAGGACGCGCTTGATCTCGTGGGGCTTCGGGAGCTTCTCGCGGGTCTTCTCCGCCTTCTCCTCGAGCTCCTCGCGGATGATGTCGTTGCACAGTTCGACGCATTCGTCGCAGACGAACACCGACGGGCCCGCAATGAGCTTGCGGACCTCGTGCTGGCTCTTGCCGCAGAAGGAACAGTAGAGGAGCTTGCCGTCGTCGTGCTTGCCGCGTGAATCGTCCGCCATGCCCTGACCTTGCTTACGCCCTTGCGGGCACACCTGCGACCGCAGCTGGCGGCCACTGAGGGCTTATACCACGGGCCTGTCGCCCGCGCAAAAAACCCTGCCCCAACAATGCCTTACTGGCTTCCGATGCGCTCCGGGGTGCCCGCCTGGCCGCGCTTCTGCAGCACCGAATCGACGAGGCCGTAGGCGATCGCCTGCTCGCCGGTCATGAAGTTGTCGCGGTCGGTGTCCTGGCGGATCTTCTCGATCGACTGGCCGGTGTGGTTGGCGAGGATACGGTTCAGCCGGTCGCGCGCATCGAGGATCTCGCGGGCGTGGATCTCGATGTCCGTCGCCTGGCCCTGGAAACCGCCGAGCGGCTGGTGAATCATCACGCGCGAGTGCGGCAGGCAGAAGCGCTTGCTCTTCGCGCCGCCCGCGAGCAACACCGCGCCCATGCTGGCGGCCTGGCCGACGCAGATGGTGTTGATGTCGGGCTTGATGAACTGCATGGTGTCGTAGATCGCGAGCCCGGCGCTCACCGACCCGCCCGGCGAGTTGATGTAGATGGCGATGTCCTTCTCCGGGTTCTCCGACTCGAGGAAGAGCAACTGCGCCACCACGAGGTTCGCCATGTAGTCCTCGACCGGGCCCACGAGGAAGATCACCCGCTCCTTGAGGAGCCGCGAGTAGATGTCGTAGGCACGCTCGCCACGGGCCGTCTGCTCGACGACCATGGGGACGAGGTTGAGGGAGGTGGGAGGCGTCAGGGGCATGGTGATCTTGCCGGTGCGTTGGCCGTGGAGCCCTTAGTGTACGGCAATCGGTTCGCCGCCACCCCAAGTCCCCGTCAGGCCCCGAAGTTCATCACTTCCTTGAACGTCACCGGCTGGTCCGTCACCTTGGCGCGCGCGAGCAGGAAGTCCACCACCTGGTCCTCGATGACCATGTTCTCGACCTGGCGCATCGCCTCGGGATTCTGGCGGTAGGACTTGAGCAGTGCCTCCGGGTCGGGGTAGCCGGCTGCGAGGTCGGCGAGACGGGCCTGGACGCGGTCCCGGTCGAGCTTGATGCCGTTGCTCTTGATGACCTCGCCGATGAGCAGCCCGAGCGCCACGCGGCGGCGGGCCGGCTCCACGAACGGCTCGGGCGCCGGGACCTGCGAAGCTTCCTTGGCGCCCATGCGGCGCGCCGCTTCGATCTGCATCTCGCGCACCTGCGTGTCGACCAGGCTCGTCGGCACCTCGACCGCGTTGGCCTCGAGCAGGCGCTCGAGCAGCTGCTGCTTGACGCGCGCGCGGACGTTCTGCTCCAGCTCGCGCGTCATGTTGTCCCGCACCTCGCTGCGCAGCTGGTCGATGCCGCCCTCGGCCACGCCGTACTCGAGGCAGAACGCGTCGTCGAGCTCGGGCAGGCGCTGCTCCTCGACCTGCTTCATCTGCACGTCGAACCTGGCGATCTTCCCGGCCAGCGACTGGTTGTGGTAGTCGTCGGGGTAGCGCACCTCGATCTGCTTTTGCTCGCCCGCCTTCATGCCGGCGATGCCGGCCTCGAAGTCCTTGAGCATGCGGCCGCCGCCGAGCAGCACCGCGACGTCCTCGCCCTTGCTGCCCTCGAACTCCGCGCCGTCCACGAGGCCGGTGAAGTCCATCGTCACTCGGTCCGTCTCGCGGCTCTCGCGCTCGACCGCCTCGAAACGCGGGCGCTGCTGGCGCAGGTTCTGCACCATCGCGTCGACGTCGGCCTCGGTCACTTCGGCGGCCGGGCGCGTCACGGCGAGTGCGTCCACGCCCTTGAGCGTGATCTCGGGGAAGATTTCGAAGATCGCGCGGTACTTGAGGTCCTCTCCCGGGGCGACGGCGAGCGGCTCGATGCGCGGGCCGGCGGCCGGGCTCAGCTTCTGCTCGGTGACCGCCTCGGCGAAGCTCGACTGCATCAGGTCGGACAGCACTTCCTGCCGCACCTGCGCACCGAACTGCTGACGGATGACCTTGAGCGGCACCTTGCCGGGGCGGAAGCCCTTCAGCTTCGCCGTGCGGCTGACGCGCTTCAGGCGCTCGTCGACGGCCTGCTCGATACGCTCCTTGGGAACGCTCACTTCCATCCGGCGCTCGAGGGCGCCCAGCTGCTCCACGGAAACCTGCATGGTCGTCGGTCCTCGAAAGGGTCCTGGCCACTCCGGGCGGGCGCCCGGAAAAGCCGCGTATTCTGCCACGGAATCGACCCGCCTGCGGAAGCCGCTGGGGATGGTGCGAAAGGAGGGACTCGAACCCTCACGGGGGTTACCCACTGGAACCTAAATCCAGCGCGTCTACCAATTCCGCCACTTTCGCGAGCCCGGCGCCGGCCGCCGTGCGGGGCGGGATTCTATAGGTAAATCAAATCGTAAGCGCGCACTCGCGGGCTCACTCGAGCCAGATGCGCGAGACGTGGAACGAGGCGGGATCGGCCGACTCGCGGCCGTACAGCATCACGTCGGCGATGTGGGCCATGTCCATGTGGCGCCCTGCCGGCGCACCCTCCACGGCCGCGAGTGCCACGCGGACGGTCGTGCGCGTCTGCGGCGATATCGCGAGCGGCAGGTTGAGCCGGTCCGACGGATTCCCGTCGTGGATCGCGTCGAAGATACGAAAGACCAGCTTGAGTTCGCGATTCGAAGGGTTCGTGAGGTCGACCGCGACCACCGAGTAACCGCGCCAGTCGCGGAGCGGCTCGAGCACCTGCATCGATGGCCCATGCCGCCCGTCGTAATCGACGCGCAGGGCGCGGTCGTCCGGCCCCAGGCCCCAGGGGGCCGGCAGTGATTCGATCGCGCTGCCGGAGCCACCCGCCTCGACGAACGTCAGATCCTGTGGGCTGCGAAACTCCACGATGGAGGGAAAGATCGCGGCGCGGTGGGCATAGGCACGCGCGGCCTGCAACGGGTGCCACGCCACGAAACCGATGCCGGCGGCCGCAATTGCCAGCGGCATCCATGCGGCAGCGCGTTGCCCCGGGAACGCAGGCGCGCGGCGTTGCTCATGGAGCCACGACAAGGCGAGACCCGCGGCCGCACCGGCCGCGTCCGTCATGACGTCGAACGCCGAGCCCGGCCGGTTCGTGAGGGTCTGCAGGATCTCGGTCAGCACGCCGAGCCCGACCGCCACCGCGAAGGCGGCCAGGTAAGCGTTACGACCAACTCGCGCCGACTTCCGCCCCAGCGCGAGCAGCAGCAGGACGGCGACGACGGCAAAGATCGGGCCGTGCGTGGCGTCCAGCAGCACCTTGTGCCAGACGCCCTTTCCAGGCACGCGGATCACGATCAGCAGGGACAGCAGTCCCACGAGCGCCCCGAGGATGACCGTTTGCCGCCGACCCAAGCGATCCCGCTCCTTTGTCCCGACCCGACTGCGAACTGGCAGGGGCTGCTCACTCTAGACGGCTCTGCCGGCCACGGCGAGGCGCCCGCGCGCGGATACGGTTCCATCGGCCTGGGGGCCTCGTCCACCAAGTCCTGCCGACCCGCCAATGCACAGGGTCTGTAAAGCTGCAAGATGAAGATTGACCGAACTTAAACATACATGTATAGTTTTTGTATAGCCTAAGCGACCAGCTCCTCGTTCGCCCCGTCACCCGACCACGCCGTCTCCAAGGTAGCCATGAGCCACGCCACCCGCCTCGCAATCAACTGGACCGAACAGGGGCTCCTCCCCGACAGCGTGATCCGCGCGGGCATCCGGCGGCTCCTGAAGCAACGCCTCGCGCAGATCGACGCGCACGACGCAGAGGCCGCCTGCGCGCGCACCGAGCGCTTCGTCGCTGAAATGGAGGCCGCTCCGATTGCACTGTTGCCAGAACTGGCGAACGAGCAGCACTACGAGGTGCCTGCGGACTTCTATGCCCTCGCGCTCGGCCGGCACCGCAAGTACAGCTCCTGCTACTGGCCGACCGGGGTCACGAGCCTCGAGGAGGCCGAGTCGGCGGCGCTCGCCCTCACCTGCGAGCGCGCCGGGCTCCTCGACGGAATGGACATCCTCGAGCTCGGCTGCGGCTGGGGCTCGCTCACGCTGTGGATGGCCGAGCACTACCCGGCGAGCCGCATCACCGCCGTCTCGAACTCCCATTCGCAGCGCGACTACATCCTCGGCGAGGCCGCCCGCCGCGGCCTCGGCAACGTCGAGGTGCTGACCGAGGACATGAACCGGTTCACCACGGACCGCACGTTCGATCGCGTGGTGTCGGTCGAGATGTTCGAGCACATGCGCAACTGGCGTCGGCTGTTCGCGCAGGTGCACGACTGGCTGAACCCGGGTGGACGCTTCTTCATGCACGTATTCGTGCACCGCGCCGTGCCCTACGCCTTCGAGGCGCGCGACGAGAGCGACTGGATGAGCCGCCACTTCTTCTCGGGCGGCATGATGCCGAGCGACGAGCTCGCGCTGCGCTTCCAGGATCGCCTGCGGTTCGTGCAGCGCTGGCGCTGGGACGGCACGCATTACGGGAAGACCTCGAATGCCTGGCTCGCGAACATCGATGCGCGCCGTGACGAGGCACTCGCCGTGCTGGCAGAAGTCCACGGCGAGGAGGCCGCGAACCGCTGGCTGCAGCGCTGGCGAATCTTCTTCATGGCCTGCGCCGAGCTCTTCGGCCACCAGCAAGGGCAGGAGTGGTGGGTCAGCCATTACCTGTTCGAGCGACCGGCGTCGAATCATGGCTAGGGCGCATGCCGCGCTGCTCGCGCTGGTCGCGCTCGTGCCCGGCTACGCAGTGTGCGACGACCGCAGAGGAGTGGCGCTTTCGCGTCCTGCTGGAGGACCGCGAGATCGGCAGCCACCGCTACACCGTCGTCGAGCGCGGCGGCGAGCGCACGGTCGAAAGCGACGCCCGCTTCACGGTGAAGCTCCTGTTCGTGGACGCCTATCGCTACGTGCACCAGGCGCGCGAGCGCTGGCGCGGCGATTGCCTGCAGGCGATCGAGGCCCGCACCGACGACAACGGCCGCGAACTCAGCGTGCACGGCGTCCACGACGGCGAGCGCCTGGACGTTTCCACCCCGGACGGGCGCTCGGAGCTGTCGGGCTGCGTGATGAGTTTCGCCTACTGGAATCCGGCCATGCTGCGGCAGGCCAGGCTCCTGAACGCCCAGACCGGAGAGCACGACGCGGTGAGGGTCGAGTCGTTGGGTACGGAGCCCCTCCTCGTCCGTGACCAGCGCGTGCTCGCGCAACGTTATGCCCTGCACACGGACGGCTTTCGCGTGGACGTCTGGTACACGACCGACGACCGCTGGGTGCAGCTCGAATCACGTACCGGCAGCGGCCAGCGCCTGCGCTACCTCATCCAGTGACGAACATGAAGCCCCTCACCACGACCCTGCTCGCCTGGTTCGACAGTTCGGTCGCGCCCGCGGACACCGAGGACGGCCGTCGCATCGACTGGCTGCGAGTGGTCCCCTACGTTGCCCTGCACCTCGCGTGCCTGGCCGTCATCTGGGTCGGCTGGAGCTGGACCGCGGTCGCGGTCGCCGCGGGTCTCTATGCCCTGCGCATGTTCGCCATCACGGGTTTCTACCACCGCTACTTCTCGCACAAGGCGTTTCGCACTTCGCGCGCCATGCAGTTCGTGTTCGCCGTGCTGGGCGCCTCCGCCGTGCAGCGCGGGCCGCTGTGGTGGGCCTCGCAGCACCGGCATCACCACGCCCATTCGGACGACGAGCACGACAGCCACTCGCCGCACCAGCATGGATTCCTGTGGGCGCACAGCGGCTGGTTCATGGCGCGCGAGAACTTCGCCACGCGCGAGAGGCTCGTAAGGGACCTCGCGAAGTACCCCGAGCTGCGCGTCCTCGACCGTTTTGACGCGCTGGTGCCGGCCCTGCTTGCCGTGCTGCTCTACGGGGTGGGCGAGTGGCTCGCCATCGCGCATCCCGAACTCGGCACGACCGGGCCGCAGCTCCTGGTCTGGGGCTTCTGCATCTCGACGGTCGTGCTGGCGCACGCCACCTTCACGGTCAACTCGCTGGCCCACACGATCGGGCGACGCCGCTACGCGACGCGCGACACCTCGCGCAACAACTGGTGGCTCGCGCTCCTCACCTTCGGTGAGGGCTGGCACAACAACCACCACCACTACCCGGGTTCCGCACGCCAGGGGTTCTACTGGTGGGAAATCGACCTGACGTACTACGGGCTCAGGCTGCTCGCGGCGCTCGGTCTCATCTGGGACCTGCGGGCGGTCCCGGCGTCGATCCTGAACGGGCGAGGCAAGGCATGAAGATCGCAGTCGTCGGCACCGGCATCGCCGGCAACGTCGCCGCGTGGCACTTGCACCGCGACCACGAGCTCGCCGTGTTCGAGGCAGGCGACCACGTGGGCGGCCACACCCACACGCACGAGGTCGAGCAGGCCGGCCGCGCTCTTCAACGTGGACACGGGCTTCATCGTTTACAACGACTGGACCTACCCGAATTTCATCCGCCTGCTCGACTCGCTCGGCGTGGCGACGCAGCCGAGCAGCATGAGCTTCTCGGTGCGCAACGAGACGAGCGGCCTCGAGTACAACGGCACCACGCTCGACACGCTGTTCGCGCAGCGACGGAACCTGGTGCGGCCGTCGTTCTGGCGCATGATCCGCGACATCCTGCGCTTCAACCGCGAGGCCCCTGGCCTGCTCGCCGGGACGGACGAGGCGTCCGACCCTGGGTGATTACCTCGCCGGGGGCGGCTACTCGCAGCAGTTCATCGAGCATTACATCGTGCCCATGGGCGCGGCGATCTGGTCGACCGCGCCCGGGCTGGTACAGCGCTTTCCGGCCCGTTTCTTCGTACGCTTCTTCCACAACCATGGAATGCTCTCGGTGGACAAACGTCCGCAGTGGCGCGTAATCCGTGGCGGCTCGGCGCGCTACGTGGAAAAGCTCACCGCCCCCTTCCGCGACCGCATACGGCTGCGAACACCCGTCGAGTCGATCCGGCGCGTGCCGGGTCAGGTGCTGGTCAAGGCGCACGGCCACGAGGCCGAAAAGTTCGACGCCGTGTTCCTCGCCTGCCACAGCGACCAGGCCCTGAGGCTGCTCGCCGACCCTAGCCGGGAGGAGCGGGAGGTGCTCGGCGCCATTCCCTACCAGCCCAACGAGGCCGTGCTGCACACCGACACCCGTCTCCTGCCGAGCGACGCGCCGGGCCTGGGCGGCGTGGAACTACCACGTGCCGGCCGAACGTCGCTCGCACGTCGCGCTGACCTACAACATGAACATCCTGCAGT
Source organism: uncultured Gammaproteobacteria bacterium (assembly GCA_963778185.1). GTDB lineage: Bacteria > Pseudomonadota > Gammaproteobacteria > Steroidobacterales > Steroidobacteraceae > RPQJ01. The sequence goes on from CAVZTF010000002.1 coordinate 187,527, forward strand.
CGCTGGATGCGCCGGACCCGTTCATGGTCACGCTGAATCACAGCGACGCGATCGACCCGGCGAAGATCGTCAGGCGCATCGCCTACGACCACCCGCTCTTCACGCCGCAGGGCGTGGCGGCGCAGGCGCGCCAGCGCGAGATCAACGGCGCGCTCGGGACCTACTACTGCGGCGCCTACTGGCGCAACGGCTTCCACGAGGACGGGGTGGTGAGCGCCCTGTCCGCCCTCGAGCACTTCACGAGCGACCTGCATGCACAGCGCACTCTTCCCCGGGTGGGTTAGGCACCGGCGCTTTGCGCCGCGCGACCACGCCTTCGCCTACCGGCTCTTCATGGTCTGGCTCGACCTCGCGGAACTGGAAACGGTGTTCCGCGGTCGCTGGCTCTGGTCCACCCGCCGTCCTGCCCTCGCCTGGTTCCGCCGTGCGGACTACCTCGGCGACCCGCGCGTGCCGCTCGACCAGGCCGTGCGTGATCGCGTCGAGCAGGAGACCGGCCGGCGTCCGGACGGGCCGGTCCGCATGCTCACTCACCTGCGCTACTTCGGGCTCAGCTTCAACCCGGTGACGTTCTATTACTGCTACGACGCCGCCGACACCCGCGTCGAGACCATCGTCGCGGAGATCACCAACACGCCCTGGAACGAGCGCTACGCGTACGTGCTGGGCGAGCGGCTGAACGAGGGCCACGGACGCTCGATGCGGTTTCGCTTCGACAAGCGCTTCCACGTCTCGCCGTTCATGGACATGGACATTGCCTACGATTGGCGCTTCAGCACGCCGGACGAGAAGCTCGCCGTCCACATGGAAGACCACCAGGCTGGCCGCAGGATCTTCGACGCCACGCTCGCGCTCGAACGGCGCGAGATCGGCACGGCGAGCCTCGCGCACGCCCTGCTCGCCTTCCCGTTCATGACCGCCAAGGTGCTGGGCGCCATCTACTGGCAGGCACTGCGCCTGTGGCTGAAGCGCATGCCCTTCCACACCCACCCGAGCAAGCTCACCCAACCCGGAGGCCGACCCGGCGAGAGTGCAATGAATACACGAGACCCTGCCCGCCGTCACGCCCCGCATCACCCCGAAGCCACACCTGCTCGACGGCCTCGCCGAGCGAGCCGTGCGGGCGCGGCTCGCCGGCCTCGTGCACGGGCAGGTCACGATCGTCGACGGCGCGGAGCAGCGCTGCGTACGGAATGCGCACCGAGCGCTGCCCGCTCTGCCGTCACGCTGCGTGTGCACGACCCACGCTTCTGGAGCGAGCTCGCCTTCGGCGGCTCGATCGGCGCGGGCGAGGCGTACATGCAGGGCTACTGGAGCACCGACGGACTGACCGACCTCGTGCGCATCCTGCTGCACAACCGCGAGGTGCTGGACGGCATGGAGACCGGCCTCGCGCGGCTCACGGTGCCGCTGCAGAAGGCGCTGCACTGGTTCAACCGCAACACCCGCACCGGCTCGCAGCGCAACATCGCCGCGCACTACGACCTCGGCAACGATTTCTTCCGGCTGTTCCTCGACCCGACGCTGATGTACTCCTGTGCGATCTTCGAGCGCGACGGCATGACGCTCGAGGAGGCGCAGATTGCACGACTCGACCGCATCTGCCGCAAACTGGACCTGACCCCCGACGACCATCTGCTCGAGATCGGTACCGGCTGGGGCGCCATGGCGATCCACGCCGCGAAGAACTACGGCTGCCGCGTCACGACAACCACGATCTCCCGCCAGCAGTACGATCTGGCCCGTGAGCGTATCGTCGAGGCTGGGCTCGAGGACCGCGTCACGCTCCTGCTCGAGGATTACCGCGACCTCGACGGTTCATTCGACAAGCTGGTCTCGATCGAGATGATCGAGGCCGTGGGTCACCAGTTCTACGACACCTATTTCGCGCAATGCGGGCGGCTCCTGAAGCATGACGGACTGATGCTGCTGCAGGCGATCACCATCGCCGACCAGCGCTACGAGTCCGCGCGCCGCTCCGTCGACTTCATCCAGCGCCACATCTTCCCGGGCAGCACCATCCCGTCGGTGAGCGCGATGCAGGCCTCGCTTGCGCGCTCGACCGATCTCAGGCTCGCGCACCTCGAGGACATCGGCCCGCACTACGCCACGACGCTGCGCATGTGGCGAGAGGACTTCTTCGCCAACCTCGAGGCCGTGCGCGCGCTCGGGTATCCGGAGGAGTTCATCCGGATGTGGGAGTTCTACCTCTGCTACTGCGAGGGCGGATTCGAGGAACGCGCGATCGGCGACGTGCACATGTTGCTCGCCAAGCCGGGCAATCGGCGGGCGCCACTGCTGGCGGGCTGACGGCGAGTAGCGATTTCCCTCGGCTTGACCTTCCGCGACTGCGTATTGCGCCTGCGCGGCGTCGGTCTATGTTGTTTGTTCGTGGGGCGACGACGCACCGTTCGTGGCGCGCCCAGCCCGGGAGAGGATCAGGAGGCGAGTGATGAGAAAGTTGCTCCTGGCGCTCGCGGCCTTGCTCGCATGCGGCTCGGCGTGGGCGGATACAACCATCGTTCGGTGGGATCGTTTCGAACCGTCTCTGCTGCAGGCGGATGAGAGCGGCTGTGTGGGCGGTAACGTTTCCGGCTTTACCCTCTGCCCCGGAAGACCGCGCACCGTCGGGTCCGGGCGGGTGATGCTCACCCTGGGGAACGGATTCCTGTCATTCCGGCTCTCGGGACTCTCGAACGCCGCACATTATTCGAACGGTCCGCTCGGCGCACACACGACTCCGGCCATGTTCATCGGCACGGTCGTCTGCGATTCGACGGAGCGGTTCGGAGTCCTGGAATACGTCGATACGCCGCCCGTCAAGTTCGTCAACGGCAGCGGATCCTTCCAGGGCTTCCTGGACCTGCCGGAAGGCTGCCGGGCGAGACCCGATGAGACGGTGTTTCTCGTGCGGCACTACAACCCCGGCCAGGGCATCGACGGGTTGTACGTGGCCTACGGTGCGGGACGTGTCATCCACTGAACGAGCCCGCTCTCTTGTCGCGCCTGGACCCCGGCCGCGCGCCGGGGTCGCTGCAAATCGCGGCATCCGGGTGATCCGGAAACCTGAGACGGGGTGGATGGTGGGCCGTGTAGGACTCGAACCTACGACCTACTGATTAAGAGTCAGCAGCTCTACCAACTGAGCTAACGGCCCACGCGAAGTGGGGTGGACGATGGGACTCGAACCCACGACAGCCGGGACCACAACCCGGGGCTCTACCAACTGAGCTACGTCCACCATCGTCCGGCGGAATCAAGTACCCGAAGCCTGGCGCGCCCGGCAGGACTCGAACCTGCGACCCTCGGCTTAGAAGGCCGATGCTCTATCCGGACTGAGCTACGGGCGCATCGTTCCGAGGCCGCCGTCCGGATGGTCGGGGCAGAGGGATTCGAACCCCCGACCCTCTGCTCCCAAAGCAGATGCGCTACCAGACTGCGCCATGCCCCGCCCTGCACCGACCTGCGGTCGCCGCCTGAGGCCAATCCGTCGCCGGACGGGCCCTGCACGGGAGCGCGAATCATACGGACCGCCCCCCGGGAGGTCAATTTGCATTACACGCGCCCTCGTTCGGGCGGAGGCCGGCATGCCAGAATGCGCGAATGACGGCCAGGATCATCGATGGGAAGGCAATCGCCGCAGAGTTCCGGCGCGAGGTTCGCGAGGCGAGCGACCGGCTGGAGGCGCAGGGCAAGCGCCGCCCGGGGCTCGCCGTGGTGCTGGTGGGCGACGACCCGGCCTCCCACGTCTACGTGCGCAACAAGCGCGCGGCCTGCGAGGAATGCGGCTTCGTCTCGGTGAGCCACGACCTGCCCCATTCCGCCACCCAGACCGAGCTCCTCAGCCTGATCGAGCGGTTGAACGCCGACGACACGATCGACGGCATCCTGGTGCAGGTGCCACTGCCGGACCAGATCGACGAGCGGGTCATCATCGAGGCCATTTCCCCGGAGAAGGACGTGGACGGGTTCCACCCGTTCAACGTCGGGCGGCTCGCGCTGCGCAATCCGCTGATGCGTCCTTGCACGCCCTACGGGGTGATCCGCATGCTCGAGTATTGCGGGCTGCCGGCCAAGGGACAGCACGCCGTGGTCGTGGGCGCCTCCAACCTCGTCGGCAGACCGATGGCGCTCGAGCTCCTGCTCGCGGGCGCCACGGTCACGACTTGCCACCGCTTCACGCACGACCTTCGTGAGCACGTCGCGCGCGCCGAGCTGCTGGTGGTGGCCGTGGGCAAGCCGGGGCTCATCCCGGGCGACTGGATCAAACGCGGCGCGGTCGTGGTGGACGTCGGCATCAACCGCCTGCCGAGCGGCAAGCTGTGCGGCGACGTGCAGTTCGATTCGGCGTGCGAACGGGCGAGCTGGATCACGCCCGTGCCGGGCGGCGTCGGCCCCATGACCGTCGCCATGCTGATGAAGAACACCCTGGAGGCGGCGCAGCGGCGCGCCTAGCGGCGCCAGAGGGTCTTGCCGCCGGGCTGGTCCTCGAGCACCACGCCGGCGTCCGTCAGCTGGTCGCGGATCCGGTCGGATTCCTTGAAGTTCTTCGCCTTGCGGGCCGCCGCGCGTTCCTCGATCAGGCGTTCGATGTCGGCGTCGCTGAGTACCCCGCCTGTCGCTGCCGGCTCCGTCCCGGCCGCTCCACCGCCGCCCGGGGTCGTCGCGGCCGCCTTCTGCGGACGTTTGCGCAGAAACGCCTCCGCCTCGAGCCCGAGGATGCCGAGCCGGTTGCCGAGCGCGCGCAACTCCGCCGCCATCGCGGCGGCATCACTCGACCGCCCGGCCGCCTTCGCGGTATTCAGCTCGCGTGCCAGCGACTGCAGTTCGGCCACCGCGATCGGTGTGTTGAAGTCGTCGTCCATCGCGGCGACGAAGCGCTCGGTGACCACCGTAGCCGGCGCCGGCGAGGCGGGCTCGACGCCGCGCAGCGCAACGTACAGTCGCTCGAGCGACGCGTCCGCCTGCTCGAGGCTCTCCGGGGTGTAATTGATCGGCCCGCGGTAGTGGCTGCCGAGCATGAAGCAGCGCACGACCTCCGGATCGCGCACCCACTCGAGCACGTCGCGCACCGTGAAGAAGTTGCCGAGCGACTTCGACATCTTGACTTCGTCGACACGCACGAAGCCGTTGTGCATCCACAGGTTCACGAACTTCGAGCCGCAGGCCGCGCAGGTCTGCGCGATCTCGTTCTCGTGGTGTGGGAACTTGAGGTCCATGCCGCCGCCGTGGATGTCGAAGTGGTCACCGAGGATCTCAACCGACATCGCCGAGCACTCGATGTGCCAGCCAGGGCGACCCGGGCCCCACGGCGACTCCCAGGCGGGCTCGCCGGGCTTCGCCGCCTTCCACAGCACGAAGTCGAGCGGGTCGCGCTTGGACTCGTCCACCTCGATGCGGGCGCCGGCGCGCAGGTCCGCGAGTCGCTTGCCCGAGAGCTGGCCGTAGGGCTCGAACTTCGCCACGGAATAATAGACGTCCCCGTTGCCGGCAGCGTAGGCGTAGCCCTTGTCGACGAGCGTCTGCACCATCGCGATGATCTGCGGCAGATGCTCCGTCGCGCGCGGCTCGGCATCAGCGGGTTCGACCGAGAGCGCCGCGCAGTCCTCCTGATACGCACGGATGAAGCGCTCGGTGAGCGCGCCGATGGGCTCGCGATTCTCGTTCGCGCGCTCGATGATCTTGTCGTCGATGTCCGTGATGTTGCGCACGAACATGACGCGATAGCCGGACGCCGTCAGGTGCCGGCGCACCACGTCGAACACGATCAGCATGCGCGCGTGCCCGAGGTGGCAGTAGTCGTAGACGGTCACGCCGCAGACGTACATGCGCACTTCGCCGGGTCGCAGCGGGCGGAACTCTTCCTTGCGCCCGGTGAGGGAATTGTGGATCTGCAGCATCTGCCTTTCTCTTGGAAACCAGTCCTTCAGCATGCGCCCGCGGCGCGCACGGTCGCCGCTGCGAGTCGTCTCGAGACCACGTCGGGCCCCATCAGCGCGACCAGTGGCGCGAGCTCGGGCCCGTGCGTGACTCCCGTGAGCGCAGCGCGCAGCGGCATATAGAGCGCGGCGCCCTTGCGGCCGGTGGCGCCGCCGACCCCCTTGGCCCAGGCCTTGAAGTCCGGCGCGTGGACCTGCCACGCCGCCGCAGCCGTCACGAAGAAGTCGCGACCGGCTTCCGTGAGCGCAGCCGAGGCCGCCGCCTCGATCGGGAGATCGTCGTCGCAGACGGTGCCCACCAGGGGCTCGACGTCCGCCGGGAACATCAGGTTTCCGCGCACCGCGGCGATGAACGCGGCCCGGCGTTCGCCATCGCCCAACCGCCCGAGGCGAGTCCCGAGCCACGCCTCGATCTCCTTGCCGCTCGCGCGTGTGATCGCCTCGCGCTGCCAATGGCGCAGCTGCGCCTCGTCGTAACGAGCGGGTGAATGGCTGGTGCGGCCCAGGTCGAAATGCGCCGGCATCCCGGCGAGCTCGAGCCAGGCGTCGTGGCCGCACGCATGGCCGAGACGCACGAGATAATTGCAGAGCGCGGCCGGCAGGTACCCCTGCTCACGAAGGTCGTGCAGGCCCGCGGCGCCGTCGCGCTTGGAGAGCGGCGCGCCCGACGCGCCGAGCAGCAGCGGCAGGTGGCCGTACCGCGGCACCGTCAGTCCCAGCGCCTCGAGCAGCAGGATCTGGCGCGGCGTATTGGCGAGGTGGTCGTCGCCGCGCAGCACCAGCGTGATGGCCATGTCGGCGTCGTCCACGGCGTTGCTCAGGAAGAACGCCGCGCTGCCGTCCGCCCGGCGGATCACGAAGTCGCCGATGTCGTCGGTCGCGAAGCGCTGTGTGCCGTGGATCACGTCGTCGAATTCGACCGTGCGACCAAGCGGGACGCGAAACCGCGTTGCCGCCGCACGCCCGGAGACGATACGCCGCTCAACCTCGGCGGCCGGCAGCGAGGCGCAGGTGCCCGCATAGCGGGGCGGCCGGCCGGCCGCGAGCTGCGTGCGGCGCGACAGCTGCAGCTCCTCTGGCGTGCAGAAGCATGGGTAGGCCAGCCCCCGCGACTCGAGCCTCGCGATCGCCGCGTCGTAGTGCGCGCCCCGTTCGCTCTGGCGGTACGGGGCGTGCGGACCGCCGACGTCCGGACCCTCGTCCCACTCGAGGCCGAGCCAGTGCAGGTCCTCGAGCAACTGGGCCAGCATACGGTCGTCGTTCCGCCCGGCGTCGGTGTCCTCGATCCGCAGCACCAGCCGCCCGCCGCCCGCGCGGGCGGCGAGGTAGTTGAAGAACGCCGTGCGCGCATTCCCGAGGTGCAGGTAACCCGTCGGGCTGGGCGCAAAACGCGTGATGCGGGGCTCGTGAGGCATGGCCGCGCATCTTACCGTAACATCCGCCCTCGCCTGCCCCGACCCGAGTCCCGAATGCCAGCCGCGGCCGCGAAGACGCTCTTCATCTCCGACCTGCACCTCGATGCGGCGAGTCCCGGGATCGCGCGGCAGTTCCTCGCCTTCCTGGACGGCGAGGCGCGCACCGCCGCCGCGCTCTACATCCTCGGCGACCTGTTCGAAACCTGGGTGGGCGACGACGACCCGGACCCGGCGGGCCGCGAGATTGTCAGCTCGCTGCGCCGCCTGACGGAGACCGGCGTGCCCTGCTGCGTCATGCACGGCAACCGGGACTTCCTGCTGGGCGAGCGCTTCTGCCGGGACACCGGTGCCCGCCTGCTCGACGACCGCACGGTAATCGACCTTTACGGCGAGCGCGTGCTGCTGATGCACGGAGACGCGCTTTGCACGGATGACGTGAGCTACCAGCGCCTGCGTCGCATCCTGCGTCATCCCGTGACGCGCTGGATTTTCCGGCACATGACCCTGGACCAGCGGCGTGCCCTCGCCCGCCGGCTCCGCGAGGGCAGCCGCCTGCACGTGGGCGAGACCGCGCCCGAGATCATGGACGTCAACGCAGCCGCGGTCGTCGAAGCGTTCCAGCGCGCGGGCGTCCGCACCCTGATCCACGGGCACACGCATCGGCCGGCCGTGCACGATCTCGTCGTCGACGGCGCGCAAGGCCATCGGATCGTGCTCGGGGACTGGTATACGCAAGGCAGCGTGCTCGAGTGGTCTCGAGACGGTTTCGCGTTGCGCTCGCTGCCTCGCTGAATCTGCGGAACGGCGACTCCGTGGACCGGGCGTCTACGGGGGTGGACGGGCACCGAGACCCCCGCACCCCGGACCGGACGCCACAACCGCACGCTGACGCTGGAACCCAGCTCGGTTACGCAGGCGTACCCGAATGAAACCGAAACTCCGGATCAGGCGCCGTCGCAAGCTCCGCCTCGACGACCGCGAGTTCGTCGAGCCTGGCCCGAACGTCCGAACCACGCTTTTCGGCGAGCCGCAGGTAGAGGCCGGCGTGGCGAGCTTCGGAGGCGGCAAGCGAGGCGTAGAACCCCGCCAGTGGCTCCCCCAGCCGCTCGACCAGCCCCATGAACCGCTCATGCGAGCGCGCCTCGATCAGTGCGCCGCAGAGCAGCAGGTCCACGCAACGCTCGGGCTCCGTGCGACGCAGGGCCCTCCGCAATCCTTCCGCGTACCGCGACGGACTCAACCGCCGGAAGGGAACCCCGAGCTCGCTCAACTTATGCTGCACCAGCTCGAAATGCCGCAGTTCCTCCCGCGCGAGCTTCGACATGCGGTTCGCGAGGTCGAAATCCTCGGGGTAGGCGAACATCAGCGAGAGCGCCGTCGACGCCGCTTTCTTCTCGCAGTTGGCGTGGTCGATCAGCAGCTCCCCCCAACGCCCGGCGGCGGTGGCGAACCACGACGGATCGGTGGGGGCGCGCAAGACCTCCCCCGGTGGCGCCATCAGGCCGCGATTCCTGCGAGCAGTTCGTCGATGCGCGCGGCGATGTCGGCCGCCGTCTGCGGCCGATCCTCCGGGCGCTTGGCGAGCAGGTCGTCGAGCAGCGGCTGCAGGTGGGCCAGCGCCTCGGGCAGGCGTGGAACGGGCGTGTTCGCGTGCTTGTAGATCACGGCGAGCGGCGTCTCGGCGACGAACGGCTTCTGCCCGGTGAGCATCTCGTGCAGCACCACTCCCAGGCTGTAGAGGTCGCTGCGCGCGTCGAGCGCCGCGCCGTGGCCCTGCTCCGGGCTCATGTAATGCGGCGTGCCGAAGATCGCGCCGACGCCGGTGATGTCGCTCTCCAGGCCGAGCTGCCGGGCCAGGCCGAAGTCGATGAACGCGAGGCTGCCGTCGTCGCGCATCAGCACGTTGCCCGGCTTCACGTCCCGGTGCAGCACGCCGATGGCGTGCAGCGCGCCGAGCGCGGCGGCGAGTTGCCGCAGGTAGCCGAGCGCGGTGCGCCACGGCAGCGGCTCGCGCATGCGCGAGCGCAGGTCGCCGCCCGGGAAGTATTCCATCGCCAGGTAGACGTGGTCGTCGGCGACGCCGAGGTCGTAGATGCACGCGATGTTCGGGTGCGCGAGGTGCGCGACGAGGTCGTACTCGCGCAGGAAGCGGTCGAAGGTCGTGCCGCCCTCGACCACGTCCGGCACCTGGCGGAAGATCTTGAGCACGCGCTGCTCGCCGGTGCGCACGGACTCGGCGAGGAACACGCTCGAGGAGCCGCCGACGGCGAGGCGCCGCAGGCAGCGGTGGCCGCGAATGCGCACCGAGCCGAAGCAGTCGTCGGGCCGCGGCTCGAGCGCCGTGCGCGAGGCGTGGGCCAGCACGTTACGGCGCTTCGCCAGCGCCGCGCGCATCACCGTGGCGAACTGCGAATGTTCGAAATCGAGCCGCGCGAGCACGTGCGCCGCGCCGGACTGCGCCGCGCGGATCGAGATGGGCCCCTCGCAGTGGGGGCCGAAATAGACGATCGGCGGGAACTGCGCCCGCTCGCTCAGGTCCTCGAGCCACTCGAGGCCGCGCCCTTCCTGCACCTCGTGGTCGAGCAGCACCACGTCGTAAGCCGAGCCGGTGAAGCCGGGCTGCAGTCGACCGCGCGTCGCGGGCTCGTACTCTGCCGGCAGTGCGTCGCGCCACTCGAGGGTGACGTGGTGCGCGAGCAGCTGCCGGTACTCGGGTCGGTCGCTGACGATGAGCACCTTCACCGTCACTCAGCGTCCCCCGCTTTGAGTCCAAGCACCAGGTCGCCGACGTTGGTGAGCGTCGGTCCCGTGTACACGAGGTCTCCAGACGCCTCGAGGAAGGTTCCCGAATCTGCATGGGCGAGGCAGGCCTGCGCATCGAGCCCCGCGTCGAGGCCCCGCGCGCACGAGCCACCGTCGACGAGGCCGCCGGCGTCATCGCCAGCGCCGTCCTGTCCATCGGTCCCGGCCGCGAGCAGCGCCGTCTCGTGATTGCCCGCGAGCGCGATCGCCGCGGCCAGCGCGAGGTGCTGGTTGCGGCCGCCGCTGCCGGGATTCGCCGGCAACCGCACGGTGGACTCGCCGCCCCAGACCAACAGGCTGCCCTGCGCCGCGTCCTGCACGGCCCGCGCAAAGCGGGATCCGAGGATCGCCGCGTTGCCGCGGAAACGCCGGCGCGCCTCGCGCACCTCGAGCCCCCGCGCCAGGGCGTGCCTTGCCGCCGCGTGGCACGCCTGCCGCACGTTGGCGACGATCCGGTACGGGATCGTGGGCAGGCCGCCGGGGTGGACGCCGTCGGGCGCGTGCAGCAGGCCCGAACCGATCACGGCGGGATCGTCACCCGGCACGTCCGAAATCATGAGCGCGTGGCAACGGCGCCGGCCGGCGAGCACCGCCAGGCCGCCGCCCTTCAGCCGCGACAGCGCACGCCGGCGAGCATTGATCTCGCCGATGCCCATGCCACTGGCCAGTGCGCGGGAACTCATCGCCTGCAGGTCCTCCAGGGTCACGCCGTCCGCCAGCCATTCCACCAGGCTCGAGGCGCCCCCCGAGACCAGGAACAGCAGTTGCGCGTCGTGCGGCGCGCGAGAAACGAAATCCGCCACGGCCAGTCCCGCGGCTAGGCTGTGTTCGTCCGGCACCGGATGCGTCGATGCGAGCACCCGCACCCGCGAGTCGCTCGCGACGGCCGCCGGGCAGTGGCCGGGCTTGGTCACCACGATCGCCTCGCCCAGGCGCTCGCCGAGTGCATCGAGAGCGCCGTACGCCATGGCGCCCGCGGACTTGCCGACCGAGACCAGGCGCCAGTCGCCCGGCAACGGTTCTCGCGCGAGCTCACGGGCTACGCAGGTCCTCGCATCCACCGCGGCCAGCGCCGCGCCCAGGCACTCGAGCAGCAGCGGCCGCGCGCCGCCGCCCGGTCGCAACGGCTCAAGGGCCGCCGACGACCTTGAGCGTACCGCGACCGGCTGCGGATGCATTGCGCTGTGCCTTGGCCTGGTCGGAGCGCTCCGCCTGCAGGCGCGCGAGGTAGTCGGGCGTGATGTCCCCGGTGACGTACTCGCCGGAGAAGCAGGAGGTGTCGAAATCGACGACTCGCGCGTCGTGGTGGCGTACCGCGCGCACGAGGTCCTCGAGGTCCTGGTAGATGAGCCAGTCGGCACCGATGATGCGCGCCACCTCGTCCTCGCTGCGGCCCGCGGCAACGAGCTCCGAGGCCGCCGGCATGTCGATGCCGTAGACGTTGGGGTGGCGCACCGGAGGCGCGGCGGACGCGAAGTACACGCTCTTCGCCCCGGCCTCGCGCGCGACCTCGATGATCTGCGCCGAGGTCGTGCCGCGCACGATCGAGTCGTCGACCAGCAGCACGTTCTTGCCGCGGAACTCGAGGTCGATCGCGTTCAGCTTGCTGCGCACCGATTTCGAGCGCAGCTCCTGGCCCGGCATGATGAAGGTGCGGCCGATGTAGCGGTTCTTGATGAAGCCCTCGCGGTACTTCACGCCGAGCAGCTGCGCGACCTGCAGTGCGCTGGTGCGACTCGTGTCGGGGATCGGGATCACGACGTCGATGTCGTGCTCGGGCCGCTCCCGCCGGATCTTCTCCGCGAGCAGCTCGCCCATCCGCAGCCGCGCCTTGTACACGGAGATGTTGTCGATGATCGAGTCCGGCCGCGCGAAATAGACGTACTCGAAGATGCACGGCGTGTGGCGGACGACGGCCGCGCACTGCTGCGAGTGCAGGCGGCCCTGCTCGTCGACGTACACGGCCTCGCCCGGACCGACGTCGCGCAGCAGGCGGTAACCCGCCTGGTCGAGCGCCACGCTCTCCGAGGCGAGCATGTACTCGCGGCCGCGCGGCGTATCGCGCGTGCCGATCACGAGCGGGCGGATGCCGTTCGGGTCGCGGAAGCCGAGCACGCCGTGGCCGAGGATCATCGTCACGACGGCGTAGGCGCCGCGCACGCGCCGGTAGACCGCGCTCACCGCTGAGAAGATGTCGGACGCCGAGGCATGCGGCGTGCTGAAGCGCTGCAACTCGCTCGCGAGCACGTTCAGCAGTACTTCGGAATCGGACGAGGTATTGAGGTGGCGGCGGTCCTCGCGGATCAGCACGTCGGCGAGTTCCGCGGCGTTGGTGAGGTTGCCATTGTGCGCGAGGCAGATGCCGAAGGGAGCGTTCACGTAGAACGGCTGCGCCTCGGCCGAGGTGTCGCAGCCGGCCGTCGGGTAGCGCACGTGGCCGATGCCCACGTTGCCCTTCAGCTGCACCATGTGCCGTTGCTGGAAGACGTCGCGCACGAGCCCCTTGTCCTTGCGCTCGAAGAGCTCGCCCGCGTCCGCGGTCATGATTCCCGCGGCGTCCTGGCCGCGGTGCTGCAGCACCGTCAGTGCGTCATAGATCTGCTGGTTGGCGGGACTGAAACCGACGATGCCGACGATGCCGCACATGGTCCCGCCTCAGGATCCGTTTTCCGGAAGGGTGCCTTCGATCACGTCGCGGCCCGTCTCGACGTAGCCGCGCAGCACGGTCGCCATCTCCTCGCCGAGTGGCATGAGCAGCGACGAATTCCACCACGGTTCGCGATCGAGCTCGGCAGCCTGTGCCAGCATGACGGCGAACCCGACGATCACGGCGCCGCGCACCAGTCCGAACACCGAGCCGAGCACCCGGTCGACGGTGAGGGTGAGACCGGAGCGCTGCACCAGCCAGCTCAGCAGGCTGCCGATGATCCAGCTGGCGATCACCACGGCGAGCAGCACCAGGGCGCGAGCGAGCCACACCTGCAGCTCCGTGCCGGCAAGGGCCCCGCCGAGGTAGGGCTGGACGACGCTCGCATAGCGCCAGGCGAGCCACAGGCCGACCAGCCAGCCGAGCAGCGCGATGGACTCGCGGAGGAACCCGCGAATTGCACCGAACAGGACGGACAACAGCACTGCGGCGGCAAGGATATAGTCCACTGTCGTCATTCGGCTGTCGTCCTGTCCTCGCGGCTCGAGAGGCCGCGGATTTTAGCAGAGCGGGGTCAGTCGTTCGCGACGACCGTCGCGGGCAGGCCCCGGGCCCTCAGGCGGGCCGCCAGGCGGTCTGCGTCGGCCCTTGCGGGCTCCGGGCCCACCCGAACCCGGTGCAGGGTCTTGCCAGAACGGGAAACGGGCGATTCGTACGACCTGAAGCCGGCCGCGCCGAGTTCCTCGACGAGTTTGCGCGCCGTGCCGGCCGAGCCGAAAGCCCCAACCTGCACGGCCCAGCCACCCTTGGCCGGGGCCGTGGCCGTGGCCGGCGTCCGCGGTGCGGGCTCGGCGACGACCGGCGGAGCTGCCGCAGGGGTGGAATTTTCAGGCCTTTCGGTCACGACGGGCTCTTGCGCCACCGGCTCGGGCCTGGACTCGGGCTCGGGTTCGCGGCTAACGGCCGGCTCGGGCGTCGCGGCAGGCCCGGTCGGTGCCGGCGCGACCTCGACAGGGGCGCCACCCTTCAGGTCGATCGTGTAGGTGCGCGTGGCGCGCGACCCGGCCTCGGCGTCCGGCTCGGGTTGGGACGCCTTGCGCCCGGACAGCAGTTCCGGGACCACCAGCACGACCAGCGCGACGAGGACGGCGCCGCCGATCAGCCTAGCCTTCAGTGATTGGTCCATGGGTCAACGAATTATACGCAGGTGGGTGAGCGCCGGCCCCACCGTGTGGAATGAGCCGAAGACGACCACGCGATCACCCTCGCGTGCCGTATTGGCCGCGAGTTCCATGGCCTCGGCGATGCTGCCAACCGCAGTCATGTCGATGCCGGCGGACGTCCCGCGCTGCGCGAGGTCCTCGCCGTCGAGTCCGCGCGGTCCTTCGGTTGTCGCCGCGAACCAGCTGTCGATGCGGCTGCCGAGCGGACCGAGGACCCCCGCGACGTCCTTGTCGGCCAGCATGCCGCAGACCGCGACCGTGCGACCGGGCACGGGCCAGCGCGCAAGATTCGCCGCGAGCACCCGTGACGAATCGGGATTGTGCGCGACATCGAGCACCCACTCGAACCCGCGCGGGTCGGGGATGCGCTGGAAGCGTCCCGGCAGGCGGGTCGTGCGCAGCCCCTCCTCCACGGCGGCGCGCGTGAGCGGCAAACGCGCGGTCAGCTGCCGCAGCGCCGCGATCGCGGTCGCGGCGTTCGCCACTTGCATGTCGCCCGCGAGCGCCGGCGGAGGCAGCGCATCGAGCCGCCCGGCCGCGTCGCGATAGTTCCAGGACCCGTCCGCACGTGGCTCACCGTCGAAGTCGCGGCCACGGACCATGAGCCGCGCGCCAAGATCGTGCCCCAGTGCCAGCAAGGAATCTGGCGGCGCATCCGTACCGACCACCGCCGGCCGGCCGGCGCGGAAGATGCCTGCCTTCTCGCGGCCGATCGTCCCGACGTCCGCCCCGAGCCACTCCATGTGGTCGAGGCCGACCGATACGACCACGGCCACGTCCGGGTCGACGAGGTTCACCGCGTCGAGCCGCCCGCCCATGCCGACCTCGAGCACGATCGCCGACGGCGCGGCCGTCTCGAACACCAGCAGGGCGGCCAGCGCATTGAATTCGAAGAAGGTGAGCGAGTCGCCGACCAACGCGTCGGTGATGCGCTCGAACGCCGCGACCAGCGATGCATCCGACAGCTCCACGCCGTCGAGCTGGATGCGCTCGCGGTAGTCGACGAGGTGCGGCGAGGTGAAGGTTCCCACCCGGTAGCCAGCCGCGCGCAACATCGCCGCGAGGAACGCGACGACCGAGCCCTTGCCGTTGGTGCCGCCGACCGTGATGACCGGCTGCGCGGGCGCGTGCCAGCCGGTGCGCGCCAGCACGCGCCTGACGCGGTCGAGGCCGAGCTCGATCGCCTGCGGATGCAGTGCCTGCTGCCACGCGAGCCAGTCGTCGAGACGGGGAAACCGGGGCCCCAAGGGCACCTCAGCCGGCAGGCTCTGCGGAGACCTCCACCACGGGCTCGCGGTGCATCATGAGCGCGAGCATCGCGGCGATGCGGTCGCGCAGGTCGCGACGGTCCACGATCATGTCGATCGCGCCGTGCTCGAGCAGGAATTCGCTGCGCTGGAACCCTTCGGGCAGGGTCTCGCGCACCGTCTGCTCGATGACGCGCGGGCCGGCGAACCCGATCAGCGCCCGCGGCTCGGCGATGTTCAAGTCGCCGAGCATCGCGAGGCTCGCCGAGACGCCGCCCGTGGTGGGATCGGTCAGCACGGAGACGAACGGCAGACGCGCCTGCGCCATGCGCGCCAGCACTGCGCTGGTCTTGCTCATCTGCAGCAGCGACAGCAGGCCTTCCTGCATCCGCGCGCCGCCGCTCGAGGAAAAGCACACGAGCGGCAACCCGTGCGCGAGGCAGTGCTCGGCGCCGCGCACGAACCGCTCGCCCACGACCGAACCCATCGAGCCGCCGAGAAAGCGGAACTCGAACGCGCAGGCCACCAGTTCGAGGCCCTTGACGGCGCCCGCCAGCACCACCAGCGCGTCCTTCTCGCCGGTGTGCTTCTGCGCCGCCGTGAGGCGGTCGCGGTACTTCTTGCTGTCGCGGAACCTGAGCGGGTCCTCGGGCTCGACCTCGGCCCCGATTTCCTGTTGGGCACCCTCGTCGAGGAAGCGGGCGAGGCGGTCGCGCGCGCCGATGCGCAGGTGATGGCTGCACTTCGGGCAGACCTGCAGGTTGCGTTCGAGCTCGGCGCGGTAGAGCACCGCATCGCAGGCCGGGCACTTGATCCAGAGCCCCTCCGGGACGGAGCGTGTGCGGCGTTCCGTCTTGATGCGGGAGGGCATGATCTTCTCGAACCAGGTCAAGTCGGTACTCCTCACGTCCCGGGCGGCAGTCTACCGGAATGCCGCGGCGCGGACGGCAAGCCGAGCGCGGGCGGATATTCCACGCCGGCGAAATACAACCCCTGGGGCGGCGCGGTGACGCCTGCCTGCGTGCGATCGCACGCGGCGAGCACGCGGGCGACCCAATCGACCGGCTGGTCGCCCACCCCGACGGCAATGAGCGTGCCGGCGATGTTGCGCACCATGTGATGCAGGAACGCATTGGCGCGCACCGAAATCTCCACGAACTCCGCCTCGCGGGAGACCGAGATCTCGATCAACCGGCGGACCGGCGTCGAAGACTGGCATTCGGACGCGCGGAACGCCGAGAAGTCGTGCGCTCCCACCAGGGCCTGCGCAGCCACGTGCATCGCCTCCGCGTCGAGCGGCTTGCGCAACCAGCAGGCACGCAAGCGGTCGAGCGCCGGGCGCGCCGGACGGCTCAGGACGCGGTAGACGTAGCGGCGCGAGAGTGCGCCGAAGCGTGCGTGAAAATCCGCCGGGACCGGGCGCGCCCAGAGGATGCTGACGTCATGCGGGCCCGCGGCACATGCGCCGCGCACCCAGGCCTGCTCGGGCCGCTCGGCGTCGGTATCGAAGTGCGCGACCTGCATCAGGGCGTGCACGCCCGCATCGGTGCGGCCCGCCGCCGTCAGCCGGACCGGGTGGTCCGCGATGCGTGACAGGGCGACCTCGAGCTCGCCCTGCACGCTCGGGGCATGGGACTGCCGCTGCCAGCCGGAATAGGCCGAACCGTCGTACTCGATGCCGAGCGCGATCCGCGCCATCCGCCCGTCAGGGCAGGTTGGAGACCAGGCGCTGCGCTTCGAGCTTCTGCGCCGCGTTGCCTTCCTTGAGGACTTCCTCGAGGATGCTGCGCGCGCCCTCGGGATCGCCCATGTCGATGTAGGCGCGGGCGAGGTCGAGCTTCGTGCCCACCTCGCTCATCGTCGCCGCCTCCTCGCCGAGCGCGAAGTCGATGTCCTGGGCGGTGAGCTTCGTGGTCTCGACGGTCGGCTCGATGGTCGGCAACTCCCCGGTGGCGTCCGGCGAGATCATGTGCACGCCGGTGGTGTCCGAGAAATTGATCAGGCTCGTCTCGTCGCCGGCGCCGAGCGTCTGGTCGGCCGACACCACCGTGTCCTCCACGGTGTCGTCCACGCCCGGGAGGATCTGCACCGTCTCGGTCAGGCCCTTCATGATGCTCGTGGAGCTCAGCATGTCCGCCACGGGTTCCTTCGCCTGGTGGGCGATCGTCGGGCGCTCGATGGTGTCCTCGACCACGGCCTTGGGCTGCGGCGCGAAGATGTCGTCGGCGCCCTCGACGTCGGCGAGGTCCTGCAGGTCGCCCGCCTCGAAGCCGAGATCCTCGATCGACACCTCCTGCGTAGGCTCCTCCAGCGAGGAGATCGGCAGGCGGGCCGTCTCGACGGTCGGTGAGAGGGAACTCAGCTCGTCTTCACCGCGCGTCGGCTCGTCGAGCACGAAATCGAGGCTCGCTTCGTCGGTGATCTGCGGCGAAACCCCGGTGAGGTCGATGTCCGTGATCGACCCGGTCTCGCTGCCGAGGTCCATGTCGAGCGAGCCGGCGGCGCTGTGCAGCTCCATGTCCAGCCCTGCGTCGGCCGAGGGCGCCACGCCGGCAAACAGCGCGTCTTCCGGCGCGATCTGCTTGCCCATGATCAGGACCTTGTCCCACTCGCCTGGCTGCGCGGCCGACCGGGTGGCGCTCATCTCGCGCGCGATTTCGAGGAAGCGCTCGCGGTTGCCCCAGACGAAGAAGATCTCGAGCAGCTTCAGTTTCAGGTCGCGACGTCGCGGCTCGCGCCTGGCCGCGACCTGCACGAGGTCCGCGGCCTGGTCGTAGAGGCCGTAGGCCATGTGGAAGTCGGCTTCGGCCAGCGGGTCGCCCGCCTCGACGCTGGCCGGCGCCTCGCCAGACAGCGTGTCGTCGATGCTCGGCTTGCGACCGAGGTCCGGGACCGCGACCGGAGCGCCCGTCCGGCCGACCGGCATTTCGACGGGCCGACGCTCCTCGACCAGGATTTCCGATTCGCGCGCCTTCGGCGCTGCAGACGGGCGCGCCCGCAGGTCGGCGGGCTCGCGGCGGGCGAGCGCCTCGGCGAGGTCGTCCTCGGCTGCGGCCGAGCCGCGGCTGCGCCGGACGAGCATGAATGCAAGCGCGGCCGCCAGCAGGCCGAGGAGCACCCACCAGTAGCCGGCCAGCCGCTCCATGAGCGACGGGCCTTCCTCTACCGGTGGCGCGGGCTTCTTCTCGACCGCAGGCGCTTCCTCCACGGGAGCGGGCAGCGGCGCCTCGGCGACGGGCTCGGCGGCCGGCTCCAAAGCCGGTTCAGCAGCGGGTTCGGCGGGCGCCTCGGCGACGGGTGTCTCTGCGGCAGGCTCGGCCGTGGGCTCGGTCACCGGCTGCTGTCCCTGCAGCGTAGCGAGTTCCGCGTTACGGACCTCGAGGAGCCGCCGGGCCTCGGCAAGCTCGGACTCGAGTTGCTGCACGCGCGATTGGAGCGCGGTGTCTGGCGTTCCCGCCGCAGGGGCCGGCTGAACAGTGGCCGTGGATGCGGTGGGCGTGCCCTGCTCCGGAGTGACGAGGCGCAGGCGACCACCCTCGCCCGTCTCGCCGGCCGCGGCGGCGTTGGCCTCGCGCCACATCCGGTACTGCCGCGACACCTCGGCGGCAGCGGCAGACGCGGAGATGCTCGACATCTCGGCGGCCGCAGGAATGCTGATCAGGCTGCCGGCCTTCAGGACGTTGATGTTGCCATCGAAGGCCTCGGGGTTCGCCTGGTAGATGGCGACCATCGCGCGGTTTACGTCCGAGCGCGTGCCCGGATTGATCTCGCTCGCGATCTTCCAGAGCGTGTCGTTGCGCTGCACGCGATAGCTCGAGCCAGGCTGGATCGTCGGTGCGGCAATGGCCGGCGGCTGCTCGGGCTCGCTCGGCGAAGGCGCCGGGGCCACCGGCTCGGACCGACGCACGGCGGGCGCCGGCGCGGTCGCGCGCGGCGCGGCAACGGGTGCCTCGCCCGCCGCGGGGCTGGGTGCAAAAACGGGGGGATCCAGGAGCACGGTGTATTCGCGCAGGAGCCGACCGCGCGGCCAGTTCGCTTCCACCAGCAGGGTGACGAACGGCTCGGTCACCGGTCTCGGCGAGGTGATGTGCAACACGTCCCGCCCGTCCGCGCCGTGGACGACCCGGAACGTGAAGTCGGCGAGGTAGGCCGGCCTGTCGAGACCGTAGCGAGCGAAGGTGTCGCTCGACGCGAGGGACGCCCTGAGCGCCGCGAGGTCCTCGGCCGCGGCCGACACCAGCTCGATTTCCGCGTCGAACGGCTGGTTGAGGGCCGAATTCAGCCGGATTTCACCGAGGCCGAGCGCGTACAGCGCCGTCGGCGACAGGAGTGCGCTCATCAGCAGGACACGGCGGACGGCTGTCTTCATCGAGGCTCCCTACAGGTCAAGAGGCACGCCGCTACGGTCGGCCGGGCCACCGTGGCATGTTCATGTGAGTTCTGCAAATTAGACATAACTATAGCCCACGGCTACAAGCCGCGCCCAACCCAAGCGTGGGTTTTGCTGCTTTGTAACGTAACGCGTGGGGCGGGCGGCAGAACGGACCGGCTCCACATTTCCACGCTCGATCCTGCCCGCACGGCCTCAAGCCCGCCCCGGAATGGTCGGCGTGGATGGCCTGACGTCGGCGTTCTGGGCGCGGTGGCGCAAGGCATGGTCCATCAGCACGAGGGCCAGCATCGCCTCGGCGATGGGAACGGCGCGGATGCCGACGCAGGGGTCGTGCCGCCCCGTCGTGATCACCTCCACGGGCTGGCCGTTCACGTCGATGCTGCGGCCGGGAATCACGATGCTCGACGTGGGCTTGAGCGCCATGCTCACCACGACGTCCTGCCCCGAGGCTATGCCGCCCAGGGTGCCGCCCGCGTGGTTCGACAGGAAGCCGCCGGGGGTCATCTCGTCGCGGTGCTGCGAGCCACGCTGCTCCACCGACCGGAAGCCGTCTCCCACCTCGACACCCTTGACGGCGTTGATGCCCATCATGGCGTGGGCAAGGTCCGCGTCGAGGCGGTCGAAGATCGGCTCGCCGAGCCCCGGCGGCACCCCGGTCGCCACTACCGTGACGCGCGCGCCGATGGAATCGCCGTCGCGGCGCAACTGCTCGATCAGTGCCTCGAGTTCCGGGACGCGTGCGGGATCGGGACAGAAGAAAGGGTTGCGGTCGACTTCCGCGAGGTCGGCCGGTTCGAGCCGGATCGGGCCCATCTGCGCGAGATAGCCGTGGATTCGGACGCCGAGGCGCTCCGCAAGGTACTTGCGCGCGATCGCGCCCGCGGCGACGCGCATCACCGTCTCGCGGGCCGAGGAGCGCCCGCCGCCGCGATAGTCGCGGAAGCCGTATTTCTGCTGGTAGGTGTAGTCGGCGTGGCCGGGGCGGAAGCGGTCCTTGATCTTCTCGTAGTCGTACGAGCGCTGGTCCTCGTTCTGGACCAGCAGCCCGATGGGGGTGCCCGTGGTGCGGCCCTCGAAGACGCCGGAGAGGATGCGCACGCGGTCGGGCTCGCGCCGCTGGCTCGTGTAGCGGGACGTGCCGGAACGGCGCCGCTCGACGTCGCGTTGTATGTCGTCCTCGGCGAGTTCGAGCCCCGGGGGGCAGCCATCCACGATGCAGCCGAGCGCCGGGCCGTGGCTCTCGCCGAAGCCCGTGACGGTGAAGAGACGACCGAAACTGTTGCCCGACATCAACGCTCCCCTCTCAACATGAAGACTCCCCCGCCGCCGTGTTCGAATTCGAGCCACACGAACGGCAGTTGCGGGAACGCTTCCTGCACCCGCTGGTCGCTGTCGCCGACCTCGACGAACAGCGCGCCTCCCGGCGCGAGGTGCTGCTGCGCCCCCGCGAGTATGCGCCGCACGACGTCGAGGCCGTCGCGGCCCGCGCGCAACGCGAGGTCCGGTTCGTGCAGGTATTCCCTCGGCAGGACCTGCATTTCCTCGTCGCTGACGTACGGCGGGTTCGCGACGATGAGATCGTAGCGGCGGGCCGGCACCGGCTCGAAGACGTCGCCCTGCAGCAGCGTGACCTGCGCCTCGGCATGGTGGCGCGCGACGTTGCGCCCCGCCACCTCGAGCGCGTGCGGCGAAATGTCGACCGCGTCGACGGTCGCGGCCGGGAACGCCTTCGCGCAGGCGATCGCGATGCAGCCCGAGCCCGTGCCGATGTCGAGGATGCGGCGCACCCGGGTCGGGTCCACCCAGGGACGGAACTGCGCGAGGATGAGTTCCGCGAACGGCGAGCGCGGCACGATCACGCGCTCGTCTACCTCGAACTCGAGGCCCGCGAACCACATGCGCCCCATGAGATACGCCGCGGGGACACGCCGCTCGATTCGCGCCGCGAAGGCTTCGCGCACGCGCCGCACGTCGTCGCCTGCGGGACGGCGGCCATAGGCCTCGGCCGCCAGCTCGTGTTCGAGGCCGAGCACGTGGAACACCAGGGCCGCGGCCTCGTCCACGGCGTTGTCCATGCCGTGGCCGTAGGCGAGCCCCGCCCGCTCGAAGGCCTCGGCGCCCTGGCGGATGAGGTCGGAGACGGTCGTCGAAGCGGGCGTCTGAGCGGAGGTCATTGTGGGATAATCGTGGTCCCGTCAGCCTCGATCCCTATCCGGCACGCAATCATGGCCGCACGTCCTTTGAGGATCGGCATCCTCGCAATTGTAGCGTTTGCCGCCGGACTGTTTCTGGCTCGCTCGTTCTGGTCGGTGCCCGCCGCGCCGCCGCAGGCCGAGCACGGCACGATCTTTCCCTCGCCGCGCGCGCTGCCCTCGCTGGGTCTCACCGACCACGACGGGCACCCGCTCGGCGCCGATTCCCTGGCAGGGAAGTGGACGCTGGTGTTCTTCGGCTTCACGAACTGCCCGGACATCTGCCCCACGACGCTTGCCACGCTCGCCCAGTTCAAGCGACACCTTGCGGACCTGCCAGCCGGCGAGCAGCCCGGCGTGTTGCTCGTGAGCGTCGATCCCGAGCGCGACGATCCGCAGCGCCTCAAGGCCTACGTGCAGTTCTTCGACCCGTCCTTTGTCGGCGCCACCGGCTCACCGCAGGCGGTGGCCGACGCGGCCGCGGCGTTCGGCGTCCCCTATGCGAAGGTCGCGCTGCCCGAGGGTGGCTACACCATGGATCACGGCTCCGGCGTCTTCGTGGTGGGCCCGACGGGCGGCATCGTCGCGTACCTGTCGGGGCCGCACGACCCCGCCGTCATGGCGCGCGATTATCGCAAGGCCGTCGCATTTGCAGGCGGCAAGGGATGATTCGCGAGGAACACGGCGCCGGCAGCTCGGATCGCGCCTTCGCGCTGCTGCAGGACCTGTTGCCGAAGCACGGCCTGTCGAAGCTCATGCACCGCGCGGCCCGCAGCACCCGCCCCTGGCTGCGCACGGCGTTGATCCGCACGGTGATGCGCGCCTACCCAATGATCGACATGCGAGAGGCGGCGGCATCGGATCCCTGCGGCTACCCCTCCTTCAACGCGTTCTTTACGCGCGCACTGCGCCCCGACGCGCGCCCGGTCGCGGCCGCCGAGCACGAGCTCGCCTGTCCCGTGGACGGCACGGTAAGCCAGCTCGGCACGGTCCGCGACGGCCAGCTGCTGCAAGCGAAGGGAATGCACTACACCGCGGCGGCGCTGCTGGCCGATGCCGACTCCGCGACGAAGTACTCGGGCGGCGGGTTCGCCTGCCTCTACCTCGCGCCGTACAACTATCACCGCATCCACATGCCGCTCGCTGGCCGGCTCGTCGCGACACGCTACGTGCCTGGCGCGCTCTTCAGCGTGAACAATGCGACGGCACGCGCGCTACCCGGGCTCTTCGCCCGCAACGAGCGCGTCGTCTGCGAGTTCGACACGGAACTCGGGCCGCTCGCGATGGTGCTGGTCGGCGCGCTGTTCGTCGGCAGCATCGAGACTGTCTACGCGGGCGAGATCAACCCGCCCGCCATGCGTGGCGGGACCGTGCGCAGCGTCGCGACCGGGACAGGTGCGGCCTTCGCCAAGGGCGCCGAGCTCGGCCGTTTCAACATGGGCTCGACCGTGATCGTGCTGCTGGGCAACGGCGCGACGAGATTCGCGGAGCACCTCGGGCACGGCTCGATTGTGCGCATGGGCCAGCCGCTCGCGAAGGTGGGATGAACGCTCCCGCGGAACCGCACTGGCGGCCCGGAGCGACGCTCGAGACTCTTCGCCTGCGCGCGCGGATGCTGGGTCAGGCGCGCGAGTATTTCGCGCAGACCGGGGCGCTCGAAGTGCAGACCCCCGTCATGGTGCAGGCGGGCGTCACCGACGTGCACCTCGAGTCCCTCGAGGTTCGCCGTGCCGACGGTTCGCGCGCGGGTTTCCTGCACACCTCGCCCGAGTACGCGATGAAGCGCCTGCTGTGCGCCGGCGCGCCCGACATCTACCAGGTCGCGCACGTGTTTCGCGAAGGCGAGCGCGGGCGACGCCACAATCCCGAGTTCACGATGATCGAGTGGTACCGGCTGGGCATCGATCACCACGCGCTGATGGACGACGTGGAGCGACTCCTGCGCGCGCTGCTGGAGCCGCACCGCCCCGTCGCCGAAACCCGGCGCGTGACGTACGCCGAGGCATTCGGCGAGGCCCTCGGCCTCGATCCCCTCGCATGCTCCATGGACCAGTTGCGTGGGGCGATGTACGCGCACGACGCGAGCATTCCGGAGTCGATCGCCGGTGAGCGCGACGCGCTGCTCGACCTCGCGATGGCGACGCTGGTCGCAACTGCGTTCCCGGCGGACCGCATCACGTTCATGCTCGACTTCCCGGCGTCGCAGGCCGCGCTCGCCCGCGTGCGCGGGCCCGTCGCCTCGAGGTTCGAGGCGTTCTGGGGCGATCTCGAGCTGGCGAACGGCTTCCACGAGCTTGGTGACGCCTCGGAGCAGGCGACCCGCTTCGCCGCCGATCGCGCTGAACGCGTGCGCCGCGGCCAGCCGGATCGCGCCCCCGACGAGTTCTTTCTCGGCGCACTGCGCGGCGGCCTGCCGCCCTGCGCGGGCGTGGCGCTCGGTTTCGACCGGGTGGTGATGATTGCCGCCGGGGTGGATTCCATCGACGAGGTGCTCGCCTTCCCTGTCGAGCGCGGTTGAGCCGGCCAGGCCGGCCGAGGAGAGCAGACATGCACGCCGTCAACGACGGGTCCAATGTGGACAAGGCCACGGCCTACGCAGAGCTCGAGAAGTCCCTGCGCGCGCTGCTCGAGGGCGAGCCGGACCTCATCGCCTGCGCGTCGAACACGGCGGCGCTGCTCTACTGGAGCCTGCCGCAGCTCAACTGGGCCGGGTTCTATCTCGTCGAGCCGGCCACGGGCGACCTGCTGCTCGGCCCCTTCCAGGGCAAGCCCGCCTGCGTGCGCATTCCCGTCGGCAAGGGGGTGTGCGGCACGGCCGCCGCCCGTCGCGAGACCGTCGTCGTACAGGACGTGCACGCATTCCCGGGGCACATCGCCTGCGATTCGGCATCGAACTCGGAAGTGGTGGTGCCGGTCGTCGTCGACGATCGGCTGCTCGGCGTGCTCGATCTCGACAGTCCGGCGCACGGGCGTTTCGATCATGTCGACGCGCGGGGGCTCGAGACGCTGGTTCGCGTGTTCGTTGCCGCCATCCGCCGGTAAGCAGGTGTCGACAACGATCAGTGCCTGCGTGCCGTGCGCGCAGGGTGAGGTGACTCGAGGCCGGGAAAATTCCCCGGGAAGCGGGCGCAGCGGCGCCAAGCCAATCGCGTCAGCGCGACCGCAGCCGCAAGCTCAGTTCTTGCCGCGCGACAGATAGGCGCCGGTGCGCGTATCGACGCGAATGACCTCGCCCTCGTTGATGAAGAGCGGCACCCTCACGACCGCGCCCGTCTCGAGCTTCGCCGGCTTCTGCCCGCCCGTCGCGGTGTCGCCACGCACGCCCGGATCCGTCTCGACGATCTTGAGCTCGACGTGCGCCGGAGCCTCGACGGCCAGCGGCACCCCGTTCCACAGCATGACCTTGCAGGTCGTACCGTCCTTGAGCCACATGGCCGCGTCGGCCATCGCTTCCTTGCCGGCGGTGTGCTGCTCGAAGGTGTCCGGCACCATGAAGTGCCAGAAGTCGCCGTCGGTGTAGAGGTACTGCATGTCGGACTCGACGACGTCGGCCGCCTCGACCGTGTCGCCGGACTTGAAGTTCCGCTCGAGCGTGCGGCCGCTCTTGAGGTTGCGGATGCGCACGCGATTGAACGCCTGGCCCTTGCCGGGCTTGACGAACTCATTCTCGACGATCGTGTAGGGATCGCCGTCGAGGATGATCTTGAGCCCGGAGCGGAATTCGTTGGTGCTGTAGCTGGCCATGGGTTGTTCAACCGGATGCGGGTCTGGGAGAATGACGGGTTGCCGCAAGGAAGCCGGGCATGATACCCGCAGTCGCCGCCATCCGTCAGCCCCCGGGGTCGCCGCGCGGCTGCCCGGGTGCCTGGTGCCGCGGCCGGTCCGGGAGGTCCCGGGCGCCGCCGCCAGGGCGATGCTGCCACCTGCGTCACGTTAGGGGCTGGAAACCCGGTGCTATAGTCCCGCCGCATTTGCAGCAACGCGGCGCCGGCTATTGGTGCCTGCGGGGGTGAGGAACCAGTGCCCGAATCAGGCGCCATCCCGCTCGTGGTCCTGTCCCGCCAGCAGGACCCGGTCGAGATCATCAACAGCACGCTACGCAACGCGGGGCACCCGGTGCACTGCACGTGGGTACGCGACGTGACGGGGCTCTGCGAGGTGCTCGCGCAGGCGACGCCCCAGCTGCTCTTCCTGTGCCTCCCCGACGGCGAGGAGACGGAAGCCGCCCTGGAGGCGCGCAAGCGTCTGGCGACCCAGGTCCCGGCCATCCTCGTCCGCGACACGATCGGCGAGTCCGACCTGGACCGGGCCCTCGCGCTCGGCGCGCAGGACGTGGTCACGTTGCAGGGGAAGGCACGCCTGCAGGCCGTCGCCTCGCGCGAGCTGCACTCGTCGCGGCTCGACCACGCGCTCGCCGGCACACTCGCCTCCGCGCGGCAGTACCGCGACCAGATGAAGGCGTTCATGACGGGCTCCACCGACGCGATCGCGCACGTGCAGGAAGGCATCGTCGTGGACGTGAACCCGGCATGGGTCGAATTGTTCGGGCACGCCGACCCGGCGGCGCTGGTCGGGCAGCCGCTGATGGACTTCTTCGCGCCGTCCTGCCACTCGGCCCTGAAGGGAGCGCTGGTCGCCGCGGCCCAGGGACGCTGGGCCGGCCACTCGCTCGCGGCGCTGGTGCAGCTGCCGGGCGACGGGGAACTTGCAATCGACCTCGGCCTCGAGCGATTCGACTTCGAGAACGAGCCGGCCGTGCGCCTGCGCGTGGCCACGCAGAAGCGCGACGCGGAGTCGCTGGCGCGCCAGCTGGAGGAGGCGCTGCGCTTCGACACGGCCACGGGCCTGCTGAAACGGCCCGCCTTCCTCGAGCAGGCGGCGGTGCGCGCCGCGAAACCCTTGAAGGCCGGCATACGCAGCGTGGTCTACCTCGAGGCCGACAAGACGCCTGCGCTCGAGAAGGAAATCGGTCCGCTCGCAGTAGAGACACTGATGGGCGAGATCGGCACCCTGCTGCGTGCCCAGCTGCAGCCGGGCGACGACGCGAGCCGCGTGACGGCGCGGGGTTTCGCCGTGGTCGCCGAGCGCGGCAACGGCCGCGACCTCGACGCGTGGATCGGGCACCTGCTGCGGCGAACCGCGGAACATCCGTACCAGCTCGGCGACCGCTCGGTCGTCGTCACCTGCAGCGCAGGCGCCTGCAGCTGCGACGGACAGGGGGGCACCATCGACGCCCCGCTCGAAATGGCGATCGCGAACTGCCGCAAGGCCGCGGCCGCCGGAGGCAATCACCTGCTGCGGGCGGACACCGAGGCAGTCAGCGTCGACCAGGCCGCGATCGACCGCACCTGGGTGGGACAGATCAAGTCCGCTCTCATGGCGAACCGCTTCCGGCTCGTGCAGCAGCCGATCGCGAGCCTGGTGGGCGACGGGCAGGCGATGTTCGACCTGGTCGTGCGCATGCTCGACGAGCGCGGCAACGAGGTACTGCCGTCGGAATTCATGGCGGCGGCCCAGCGCACCGACCTGATGAAGAACATCGATCGCTGGGTGATCGGCGCGGCGATGTCCTTCTGCGCATCGCGCAAGCCGCATCGCGTGTTCGTGCGCCTGTCGCGCGACTCCATGCGCGACCAGACGCTCGGCACCTGGCTGCACCAGCAGCTCAAGTCCTCCCGCGTCGAGGCTTCGCGCGTCGTCGTGGAACTGAGCGAGGAACTCGTCGAGAAGCACCTCAAGGACGCCAAGGAGCTGCTCGCGCTGCTCCGGCACCTCGGGTTCGAGTTCGCCATCGAGAATTTCGGCGCCGGCCGCAATCCGCTGCAGCTGCTCGACCACCTGCAGGTGAACTACGTCAAGATCGACGGCTCGCTGATGCAGGGGCTGGCGAACGACCGCCCGCTCCAGGAGCAGGTGAGGCTGCTCGTCGACCAGGCGAAGAAGCACGGCATCACCACGATCGCCGAGCGCGTCGAGGACGCGAACACCATGGCCGTCCTGTGGCAGCTCGGCATCGAGTTCATCCAGGGCTATTTCGTCAACAGCCCCGAGGAAGTCGTGCTCGAGGAAAGGGTGTAGCGGGCCTCACTCCGTCTCGAGGCCGTCGACCTTGCGCCAGCCCCGCGGCAGCACCGCCCCGCGCTGGCCGCGCTCGCCACGATAATCGCCGAGGTCCTTGTAGCTCTGGCCCATGCGGCGGTCGCCGCACAGTATGCGCAAGGTCTGGCCCGGCGCCACGACCGCAATCGCGACCAGGCTTTCCTCGCCGCTCGCCGCCTTCTTCGCGGGAATACCGAAGATCTTGTTGCCCTTGCCGCGCGGCAGTTCCGGGAGTTCGTCGACCGGGAACACCAGCAGGCGGCCGTCGCTGTTCACCGCCGCGAGCAGGGGGTTCTCCCCGGGCGGGATCGGCACCGGGGCGATCACCTCCGAGCCCTCGGGAACCTTGAGGATCGCCTTGCCGGCGCGGTTGCGGCTCATCAGCTCGCCCAGCTTCACGACGAATCCATAGCCCGCGCCGCTCGCCAGTACCCAGCGGTCGTCCGGCTCGCCGATCAGCACGCCGGGGAAGGTGGCGCCGTCGGGCGGGTCGAGGCGGCCCGAGAGCGGCTCGCCCTGCCCGCGCGCCGAGGGCAGCGTGTGGGCGAGCAGGCTGTACGCGCGGCCGGTGCTGTCGAGGAACACCGCCTGCTGCGTGCTGCGACCGCGCACGGCGGCGCGGAATTCATCGCCCGTCTTGAAGGAGAGCGTGCGGGGGTCGATCTCGTGGCCCTTCGCGGCGCGCACCCAGCCGCTGCGCGAGAGGACGACCGTCACGGGCTCGCTCGCGACCAGCTCGGTCTCGGCGATCGCCTGCGCGGCCGCACGCGCGACGAGCTTGCTGCGGCGCTCGTCGCCGTACTTCACGGCGTCCGCGACGATCTCGTCGCGCACGAGGCGCTTCAGCCTGGCCTTGCTCCCGAGCGTCTTCGTGATCTCGTCGCGTTCCTGCGCGAGCTTCTCCTGCTCGCCGCGGATCTTCATCTCCTCGAGCTTCGCGAGGTGGCGCAGCTTGGTCTCGAGGATTGCCTCGGCCTGCGCCTCGGAGAGCGCGAAGCGCGCGATCAGCGCCGCCTTCGGCTCGTCCTCGTAGCGGACGATGCGGATGACCTCGTCGAGGTTGAGGTAGGCGACCAGCAGTCCGTCGAGGATGTGCAGGCGGGCGTTGAGCTTCTCGAGCCGGTGGCTGAGGCGGCGCGTCACCGTGTCGACGCGGAAGGCGAGCCACTCCTCGAGCAGCGGCCTCAGGCCCATCACGCGCGGCAGGCCGTCCCGGGCAATGACGTTCAGGTTCACGCGGTAGCTGCGCTCGAGGTCGGTGGTGGCGAAGAGGTGCGCCATCACCTGCTCGACGTCCACGCGATTGGAGCGCGGCGTGATCACGAGGCGCGTCGGGTGCTCGTGGTCGGATTCATCGCGCAGGTCCTCGACCATGGGCAGCTTCTTCGCCCGCATCTGCACGGCGATCTGTTCGAGCACCTTGGAGCCCGACACCTGGTAGGGCAGCTCGGTGACGACGATCTCGCCCTCCTCGACCTCGTAGCGCGCACGGGCGCGGAACGTGCCGTTGCCGGTCGCGTAGATCTGCAGCAGCTCCTCGCGCGGCGTGATGATCTCGGCGCCGGTCGGAAAATCGGGCCCCTGCACGTGCTCGCAGAGCTGGGCCAGCGTGGCCTTCGGGTCCTCGAGCAGGCGCACGCACGCCGCGGCGACCTCGCGCAGGTTGTGCGGAGGGATGTCGGTCGCCATGCCGACCGCGATGCCCGTCGCGCCGTTCAGCAGCACGTTGGGCAACCGCGCGGGGAGCAGCGCGGGCTCCTCGAGCGTGCCGTCGAAGTTCGGCGTCCAGTCCACCGTGCCGTCGCCGAGCTCGGCCAGCAGCACCTCGGCGTAGCGCGTGAGCTTCGACTCCGTGTAGCGCATCGCCGCGAAGGACTTGGGGTCGTCCGGCGAGCCGAAGTTGCCCTGCCCGTCCACGATCGGGTAGCGGTAGGAGAAGGCCTGGGCCATCAGCACCAGCGCCTCGTAGCAGGCAGAGTCGCCGTGCGGGTGGAACTTGCCGATCACGTCGCCGACGGTGCGCGCGGACTTCTTGTGCTTGGCGGTCGCCGCGAGCCCGAGCTCGCTCATGGCATAGATGATGCGGCGCTGCACGGGCTTCAGCCCGTCGCCGACGTGCGGCAGCGCACGGTCGAGGATCACGTACATCGAGTACTCGAGGTACGCCTTCTCGGTGAAGGTCCTGAGCGGCTGGCGCTCGATGCCTTCGAAGTTGAGTTCGTTCTGCGTGGTCATCGGGCCTCCGGCGGGCTCAGGGCTGCACGGCTGCAAGGTTGCCCTTGGTCTCGAGCCACTCGCGACGGTCCGCGGCGCGCTTCTTCGCCAGCATCATGTCCATCTGCTGGTCGGCCTGGTCCTTGGCCTCGACGGTGAGCTGCACCAGCCGCCGGGTCTCGGGCGCCATCGTGGTCTCGCGCAGCTGCAGCGCGCTCATTTCGCCGAGACCCTTGAAGCGCGTCACGACGGGCTTCGCGCGCGGGTTCTCGGTGTGGATGCGGTCGAGGACGCCGTTGCGCTCGGCTTCGTCGAGCGCATATTCGACCTGCTTGCCGTAGTCGATGCGGAACAGCGGCGGCATCGCCACGAACACGTGGCCGGCGAGCACCAGCGGCCGGAAATGCCGCAGGAACAGCGCGCAGAGCAGTGTCGCGATGTGCAGCCCGTCGGAGTCTGCGTCGGCGAGGATGCAGACCTTGTGGTAGCGCAGGCCCGAGATGTCGTCGGACGCCGGGTCCACGCCGATGGCGATGGTGATGTTGTGCACCTCCTGCGACGCCAGGATCTCGCCGGCCTCCACCTCCCAGGTGTTCAGGATCTTGCCGCGCAGGGGCATGACGGCCTGGAATTCGCGGTCGCGCGCCTGCTTGGCGGAGCCGCCGGCGGAGTCGCCCTCGACGAGGAACAGCTCGGTGCGCTTGGGGTCCTGGCTCGTGCAATCGGCGAGCTTCCCGGGCAGCGCCGGCCCGCTCACCACGCGCTTGCGTGCCACCTTCTGGCTCGCCTTGAGGCGATCCGCCGCGTTGCCGATGGCGAGCTGCGCGATGCGCTCGCCGGCCTCCGGGTGCTGGTTGAGCCACAACCCGAACTGGTCCTTGACGATGCCGGAAACGAATGCCGCGGGCTCGCGCGAGCTCAGGCGCTCCTTGGTCTGCCCGGCGAACTGCGGGTCGCGCATCTTGGTCGACAGCACGTAGCTCGCGTCGTCCCAGACGTCCTCGGGGGCGAGCTTCAGGCCGCGCGGCAGCAGGTTCCTGAACTCGCAGAACTCGCGGATCGCCTCGGTGAGTCCGAGCCGGAAGCCGTTGACGTGCGTACCGCCCTGCACCGTCGGGATCAGGTTGACGTAGCTTTCCTCGATCCTCGTGCCGCCGTCGACACGCCAGACGACGGCCCAGTCGACGCCCTCCTGCTCGCCTTCGATGCTGCCGGTGAACGGCTCCTCCGGCAGCCACTCACCGGATTCGAGGGACTCGCGCAGGTACTGCTCGAGCCCTCCGGTGTAGAGCCACGTCTCCTTCTCGCCCGTCTTCTCGACCGTGAGCCGCATCTCGAGGCCCGGGCACAGCACGGCCTTGGCCTTGAGCACGTGCTTGAGCTTCGGCACGGAGACCTCGGCGGAATCGAAGTAGCCGGGATCGGGCCAGAAGCGCACCGTGGTGCCGGTGTTGGCCTTGCCGACCTCGCCCACCACCTCGAGCTTCGAGTGGACCTTCCCGCCCTTGAACGAGATGTTGTATTCCTTGCCGCCGCGACGCACCCAGCACTCGAGGTGCTTCGACAGCGCGTTCACCACCGACACGCCCACTCCGTGCAGGCCCCCCGAGAA
The DNA here is from genome assembly GCA_963778185.1 of uncultured Gammaproteobacteria bacterium. GTDB lineage: Bacteria > Pseudomonadota > Gammaproteobacteria > Steroidobacterales > Steroidobacteraceae > RPQJ01. The sequence goes on from CAVZTF010000002.1 coordinate 219,310, forward strand.
CTTGTAGGTCTTGTCGCCGAACTTGCCACCGGCGTGCAGCCGCGTGAGGATCAGCTCGACACCACTCACCTTTTCCTTGGGGTGGATGTCGACCGGCATGCCGCGGCCGTCGTCGGTGACCTCGATGGAACCGTCCTTGTAGACGGTGACGGCGATGCGGCTGCAGTGGCCCGCCAGGGCCTCGTCGACGCTGTTGTCCACCACTTCATGCGCGAGGTGATTGGGCCGGCTGGTGTCGGTGTACATGCCCGGCCGGCGCCGGACGGGTTCGAGTCCGCTCAGGACTTCGATGTCTTGAGCGGTGTAGGTCTGTGTCATCGTTGATCTTTCCGCGGACTCGCGCATGAGAAAAGGCGGCTAAACGACCATACTACGCTCTCGTCCACCGTCGCCGCGAGTCCTGCGCGGCTCGCCGCACGTGTGCGGGCGCCAGGAGTGCTCCCATTGAAGTTGACAGGTGACAGCCTCTTCGATCGTGTCCGACGCGTGGCGGCGCGGCTGCGTCCTCGCGGCCTGCCGTTCGAGGCAACGCTCGCCGAACCGCCCCTGAGGTCGGAGCTGTTCAGTGCCGACCAGATGGAGCAGCACGGCCGGTATCTCGCCGAGTCGCACGTCCTCGCGACCGGTCGTGCGCCGGACCAGCTGCTGCCCCGGCTGGCGGCCAACGAGGAAATTCTCCTCCGGGTATTCGAGCAGCTGACCGAGGCGGTCACGGCAGGCCGCCGCGTGACGCCTGCCAGCGACTGGCTGCTCGACAACTTCTACCTGATCGAGGAGCAGATCCGCACCGCCAAGCGCCACCTGCCGAGGAACTACAGTCGGGAACTCCCCCGCCTCGTGAACGGTGCGTCGGCCGGCTTCCCCAGGGTCTGGGACATCGCGCTCGAGACGATCGCGCATGGCGACGGGCGCGTCGACCTGGTGGGCTTGACCCGTTTCATTGCTGCGTACGAAAGCGTCTCGCCACTCGATCTCGGCGAGCTCTGGGCGATCCCGATCATGCTGCGGCTCGCCCTGATCGAGAACCTCCGCCGTGTGGCGCTGCGTATCGCGGCGGGGCGTATCGACCGGGACCTCGCGAGCCAGTGGGTGCGCGCGATGATCACCACCGTCGACCGGGATCCCAAGAGCCTGATCCTGGTCGTTGCGGACATGGCCCGTTCGAAACCTCCGATGTCCGCCCCGTTCGTGTCCGAGTTCGTGAGGGGACTGCAGGGCCAAAGCCCGGCCCTTGCCATGGCGCTGACCTGGGTCGAGCAGCGACTGGCGGAGGACGGCCTGTCGACCGAGCAGTTGGTGCAGTCGGGCAATCAGATCCAGGCCGCCGACCAGGTCACCATCGGCAACTCGATCGGCAGCCTGCGATTCCTCGCGTCCGTCGACTGGCGCACCTTCGTCGAGTTCATGAGCGTCGTGGACCAGGCACTGCGCGGGGCCCCCGACGACTGCTATGCCCGGATGGACTTCGGAACGCGCAATCGCTACCGGCGGGTGATCGAACGCATTGCGCGGCGCAGCGAGCATTCGGAGCAAGAGGTTGCCGAAGCCGCGCTCCGGCTGGTGCGCGAAGCGGCGGCCCGCACCGATGCGGAGGACGGGGAGCGCGCACGGCGCGCGCACGTGGGCTACTACCTCGTCGGACGCGGGCTGGATGAGCTCGAGCGAGCGGTGCGGTACCGTCGCACCCTGGCGGAGTTCGCGCGAAGTTCCGTCGAGCGGGTCCCACTGTTGGCGTACCTCGGCACGATCACGGCAATCACCGCGACGAGCAGCGGCTGGCTGGGGTCGATTGCGTACGCCGACGGCGTCGTGGGATGGCGCCTGGCCCTGATGGCCGTCATTGCGGTGGTTGCGACCAGCCAACTCGCGGTTGCGCTGGTCAACTGGCTCGCGACCCTGCTCGTGACGCCGAGTGCGCTGCCGCGCATGGATTTCTCGACCGGCATCCCGGCGTCATCGAGCGCCCTCGTGGTCATTCCCACGATGATCTCCAGCACCCGCAACATCGACGAGCTCGTCGAGGCACTCGAAGTCCGCTTCCTCGCCAATCGCGACGCGAACCTGCGCTTCGGCCTGCTGACGGACTTTGCGGATGCGGCCGACGAATCGATGCCGGAGGACGGGCCCCTGCTCGAGCATGCGGCGAGACGAATCGACGCATTGAATGCGTTCTACGCCTGCGATGCGTTCTTCCTCTTCCATCGCCCTCGCCGCTGGAATCCGGGCGAGCGCGCCTGGATGGGTTTCGAGCGCAAGCGCGGCAAGCTCGCCGACCTCAACTGGTTGCTGCGGGAAGCAGACCCCGCGAATGCGTCGGATCGGTTCTCGCTCGTCGTCGGCGACACGAAGCTGCTCGCGGGCACCCGGTACGTGATCACGCTCGACACCGACACGCAGCTGCCCCGCGATGCCGCGCGCCAGTTCGTCGGCACGATGGCACACCCGCTGAACCGGCCGGTCTTCGACGACCGCCTGGGCCGGGTGCGCGCCGGCCACGGGATCCTGCAGCCGCGCGTGAGCCCGAGCCTCCCCGGCACGAACCGCTCCAGATACGCACGCATGCACAGCGGCGAGCCCGGCATCGACCCGTACACGCGCACCGTTTCCGACGTCTACCAGGACCTGTTCGACGAAGGCTCCTTCATCGGCAAGGGTATTTACGACGTCGACGCGTTCGAGCGAGCGATGAATGGCAGGTTTCCCGACAACAGGATACTGAGTCACGATCTCCTCGAAGGGTGTTACGCGCGCTCGGGACTGGTGAGCGATCTCGAACTCTTCGAGGACTACCCCGCGACGTACTCATCGGACACCGCGCGCCGGCACCGCTGGATCCGAGGCGACTGGCAGATCGCGAGCTGGCTCCTGCGGCGGGTGCCGGGCCCCGCCGGGCAGGCGTACCGAAATCCCCTGTCGCCCCTGTCGCGCTGGAAAATTGCCGACAACCTGCGCCGCAGCCTGGTGCCGATTGCACAGCTGCTGCTGTTGCTGGCGGCATGGACCGCGCTGCCGTCCGTGCTTGCATGGACTCTCGCCGTGGTCGGAATGATCCTGGTCCCCGCGCTGCTCGACTCGGTGCGGCAGTTGTTCCGCAAGCCACCGGAAGCGACGGTGCGCCAGCACCTGGACGTGACCATTCGCACGGCCGCGGCACGATGCGCGCACGCCGGCCTCACGCTGGCCTGCCTCCCATACGAAGCCTACGTCAGTGCGGATGCCGTGGTGCGCACCACCTGGCGCACGCTCATCTCGCACAGGCGCCTTCTCGAATGGAATCCGTACAGCGCGCACGCCGGCACCGACGAACCGGGATTGCTGTCGTCCATTCGGTCGATGTGGATGGCGCCGGCAGTCGCGCTCGCGACCGGCGCGTACCTGGTCACCGCGCGGCCATCGGTGCTGGGTATCGCGGCACCGATCCTGCTTCTGTGGCTGGCCGCACCGGGCATCACCGCGTGGTTGAACCGACCGCTGGTCCGCCCGGAGTCCAGGCTGACCCAGCCGCAGCAGGAGTTTCTCCAAGTCCTCGCGCGGCGGACCTGGGCGTTCTTCGAGACCTTCGTCGGCCCGGACGACCACTGGCTCCCGCCGGACAACGTCCAGAAGCAGCCGGGCCCGATGGTGGCGCACCGTACCTCGCCGACCAACATGGGCCTTGCGTTGCTGGCCAACCTGGTCGCCCATGACTTCGGCTACCTTCCGACCGGGCGGCTGCTCGAACGTACCGCCCGGGCCCTGCGCAGCATGGCGTCCCTGGAACGGCACCGTGGTCACTTCTACAACTGGTACGACACCCGGAGCCTGCAGCCGCTGCTGCCGATGTACGTGTCGACCGTGGATAGTGGAAACCTTGCCGCCCACCTGCTTACGCTTCGCGTGGGGCTGCTGGCGTTGCCCGACGAACCGATCGTGCCGCGACGGGTGTTCGCAGGGCTCGGCGACACGCTGGGCGTCGTCACGCAATTGCAGGCAGGCGACGCCACGAAACAACAGATGGAACTGCGGCGCGAACTCGACCTGGCCATCGCGGCCGGAGTGACGACGCCCGGCGACGCCCGGCGACGCCTCGACCGTCTGGTCGTGCTCGCGGGCGAGCTCGCGGCGACCGGTGGCAGCGCTGCGGTCGCGACGCCGACCGACGCCATTGCGCAGCAGGACTGGACCCGCATGCTGCTGGACCATTGCCTGGCCGCCCGCGATGACCTTGCAGCACGTGCCCGATGGACGTCGCTGCCCAGCCCGCCGGCCGGGCTCGAGACCCTGCTGCCGCATGCCCGGGTACCAACGCTGCGCGAAGTCGCAGGACTCGAGGAGCGCGTGCTGCCGATCATCGAGCGGGAACTCGCCGCGGACCGCGACGCTTCGACGCACGCGTGGCTGCGCGACTTCCGCGTCGAGATTGCCGCAAGCAGCGCAGTTCGCACGGCAGGACATCGCCACCATCGAGGAACTGGCCCGGCAGGCTGACGGGTTCGCGACCCCGGACTTCGACTTCCTGTACGACACCAGTCGGCGCCTCCTCACGATCGGTTACAACGTGACGGAACGACGTCGCGACCCGAGCTACTACGACCTGCTGGCATCGGAGGCGAGGCTCTGCAGCTTCCTCGCGATCGCCCAGGGGCAGTTGCCGCAGGAGAACTGGTTCGCGCTGGGACGATTGCTGACGGTCGCCGGCGGCGACCCGGTGCTGGTCTCCTGGAGCGGCTCGATGTTCGAGTACCTGATGCCGCTGCTGGTGATGCCCGAGTTCCCGAACACCCTGCTCGAGCAGACCAGCCGGTCGGCGGTGCGTCGCCAGATTGAGTACGGCAACCAGCGCGGCGTGCCCTGGGGGATGTCCGAATCCGGCTACAACATGGTCGACGCGAACCGCAACTACCAGTACCGCGCGTTCGGCGTACCGGGACTGGGACTGCAGCGCGGGCTTGCCGACGACCTGGTCGTGGCCCCGTACGCGTCCGCCCTCGCGTTGATGGTCGAGCCCGAGGCCGCATGCGAGAACCTGCAGCGCCTCGCCACCGACGGGCTGCTCGGCCAGTTCGGAATGTACGAGGCCGTCGACTACACCCCGTCACGGATACCGCGCGGCCAGGCGATGGCTGTGGTGCGGTCCTACATGGCCCACCACCAGGGAATGAGCCTGCTCGCGATCGCGGACCTGCTGCTCGACCATCCACTGCAGCGGAGGTTCGCGTCGGACCCCCAGTGCCAGGCCACCCTGATGCTGCTGCACGAGCGGATCCCGAGGGCGGCGCCGTTCCTTGCACACCCTGCCGAGTCGCCGCTGACGCATGCGGCAGCCGAGACCGCTGCACCTCAGATCCGGATCATCAACCGCCCGGACACGCCCGTGCCAGAAGTGCAACTGCTGTCGAATGGCCGGTATCACGTGCTCGTGACGGCCGCCGGTGGCGGCTACAGCCGCTGGAATGACATGGCGGTCACCCGCTGGCAGGAGGACCCGACTCGCGACCACTGGGGCAGCTTCTGCTACATCCGCGACACGGCGACCGGCACATTCTGGTCGAACACCGCGCAACCGGTGCTGAAACGGCCCGACCGCTACGAAGCGGTGTTCACCGAGGGACGAGCAGAGTTCCATCGGCAGGACCGCGTCGACAATTCGCTCATCGAGACCCGCACGGAAATCGTCGTCTCGCCCGAGGATGACATCGAGCTGCGCCGCATCCGGCTCATCAACCGGTCCGGCGAGCGGCGCACGATGGAGGTCACGAGCTACGCCGAAGTCGTCCTGGCGGCGCCGATGGCCGACGCGCTGCACCCGGCCTTCAGCAAGCTGTTCGTGCAGACCGAGATCGTGCGGTCGAAGCGAGCCGTGCTGTGCACGCGCCGGTCCCGGGCGCACGGCGAACAGTCGGGCTGGCTGTTCCACCTGATGGCGGTCACGGGCGTCGCGACCGGTGAGATGTCGTTCGAAACCGATCGTGCGCGATTCGTCGGCCGCGGGCGGACCCTCGCCGACCCGCGCGCACTCGCCGAACGAGGCCAGCTCTCCGGCACCCAGGGCTCGGTACTGGACCCTGTCGCGGCCATCCGTCAGGTGGTCATCCTCGAGCCGGACGCGACGGCCACGATCGACCTGTTGACCGGCGCGGCCGCCGCGCGCGAGACGGCGGAGCACCTGATCGATCGATACCAGGACCGCCACCTGGCCGACCGGGTCTTCGATCTCGCGTGGACGCACAACCAGGTCGTGCTGCAGCAGTTCGGCATCTCCGAGGCCCAGGCGCAGGAATACGAGCGCCTGGCAGGCTCGGTGATCTTCGCCAACGCCGCAATGCGAGCCGACGCCGGCGTCATCCTGAAGAATCGTCGCGGCCAGTCGGGACTCTGGGGGTATGCGATTTCCGGCGACCTTCCGATCGTGCTGCTGCAGATCGCGGACCTCGCGAACATCGCCCTCGTCCGGCAGCTCCTGCAGGCCCGTGCCTACTGGCGCCTGAAAGGACTCGTCGTGGACCTCGTCATCTGGACCGAGGACCAGTCCGGGTATCGACAGCAACTCCACGACGCAATCATGGGGCTGATCGCGGCCGGCGTCGAAGCCAACGCACTGGACCGCCCGGGTGGCATCTTCGTGCGCCACGCAGACCACATATCCCTGGAAGACCGGCTGCTGCTGCAGTCCGTCGCGCGGCTCATTCTCGTCGACAGCCGCGGCAGCCTCTCGGAGCAGCTCAAGCGTCGGCGCGCGCCCGAGGCGGGAATACCCGACCTGCAGGCCGTCACGACGCGCCCTCCCGTGGCGCGAGCGGCCACGGTCTCACCGCGCGTCGACCTGATACTGTCGAACGACATCGGCGGCTTTACGCGAGACGGACGCGAATACGTCGTCACCCTCACGCCCGGAAGGACCACGCCGGCGCCCTGGGTCAACGTGATCGCCAACGCGCAGTTCGGGACAGTGGTGTCCGAGAACGGCGTCGGCTACACGTGGAGTGAGAACGCACACGAGTTTCGCGTGACTCCGTGGCACGACGATCCCGTCACGGATGACAGTGGTGAGGCGTTCTACCTGCGCGACGAGGAGACGGGGCGGTTCTGGTCGCCGACGCCATTGCCGGCACCCGGCGGAGGCCCGTACGTCAGCCGGCATGGCTTCGGCTACAGTGTCTTCGAGCACGACACCGCCGGCATCTACTCCGAGATGACGGTCCACGTCGCTACGGACGCCCCCGTCAAGTTCTCGGTGCTGAAGGTCCGCAACGACTCAGGGCAGGCGCGTCGACTGTCCGTGACCGGCTACGTCGAATGGGTCCTCGGCGACTTGCGACCGAAGTGCGCGATGCACGTGATGACCGAGATCGACGCGGCGACCGGAGCGCTCTTCGCACGCAACCCGTTCAACCCCGAGTTCCCCGATCGCGTCGCCTTCTTCGACGTCGACGAGACCAGCCGGACGGTCACCGGCGATCGAGGGGAGTTCGTGGGCCGCAATGGGTCGCTGCAGCACCCTGCGGCGATGAAGCGCGCACGCTTGTCGGGCAAGGTCGGTGCCGCCCTCGATCCCTGCGCGGCGATCCAGGTTGGCTTCGAACTCGCGCCCGGGCAGGAGCGGCAGTTCGTCTTCCGCATGGGCGTCGGCACGAACCTCGGCGAAGCCCGTGCGCACGTGGCCCGGTTCCGCGGTGCCGCGGCCGCGCGAACAGCGCTCGAACGGGTGTGGGAATACTGGAAGCGGACGCTCGGCACCGTGCAGGTGGAGACGCCCGACGAATCGATCAACGTGCTGGCCAACGGCTGGCTCGTCTACCAGACACTGGCTTGTCGCTTGTGGGCGCGCAGCGGTTACTACCAGTCCGGCGGCGCCTTCGGCTTCCGCGACCAGCTGCAGGACGTGATGGCACTCATCCATGCCGAGCCTGGGCTGGTCCGCGCGCACCTGCTGCTGTGCGCCAGCCGGCAGTTCGTCGAGGGGGACGTCCAGCACTGGTGGCATCCGCCGCTGGGTCGCGGCGTGCGCACGCGCTGCTCGGACGATTACCTCTGGCTGCCGCTCGCCACCTCTCGCTACGTGCTGGCGACCGGGGATACGGGCGTGCTCGACGAAACGGCGCCGTTCCTCGAAGGGCGGGCGGTCAACCCGGAGGACGAGTCCTACTACGACCTGCCCGGCCGATCACGCGAGTCCGCCTCGCTGTACGAGCATTGCGTGCGCGCCGTTCGCCACGGGTTCAGGTTCGGGGAGCACGGCCTGCCGCTGATCGGTTCCGGGGACTGGAACGACGGCATGGACAGGGTGGGCATCCACGGCAAGGGTGAGAGCGTCTGGCTGGCATTCTTCCAATGCGAGGTGCTGCGCCAGTTCGCAAGGCTCGCCCGCCAGCGCGACGATGCGGCCTTCGCGGAAGAATGTGACGCCATCGGACGCCAGTTGCGCGTGAGCATCGAGCAGCACGGGTGGGATGGCGCGTGGTACCGCCGCGCGTACTTCGACGACGGGACGCCGCTCGGCTCCGCTTCGAATGCCGAGTGTCGGATCGATTCAATCGCTCAGAGCTGGTCGGTGCTGTCCGGAGCGGGCGACGCCGGACGTTCGCGGCAGGCCATGGACGCGGTGGACGAACACCTCGTCAGGCGCCGCGACGGACTCGTGCAGTTGCTCGATCCACCCTTCGACGAGTCGAGCCTCGACCCGGGCTACATTCGCGGCTACGTGCCGGGCGTGCGCGAGAACGGCGGTCAGTACACTCATGCGGCAATCTGGGCCTCGATGGCGTTCGCCGCGCTGGGTGACTGCCGGCGCGCATGGGAACTGCTCACGCTGATCAATCCCGCGAACCACTCACTGTCGGAAGACGCAGCGGAGAGGTACAAGGTCGAGCCGTACGTCGTCGCCGCAGACGTCTACGCCTCGTCGTCGCACGTCGGACGTGGCGGCTGGACCTGGTATACGGGTTCGGCGGGGTGGATGTACCGCCTCATCCTCGAATCGCTGCTCGGCCTGCGGCTCGAAGTCGACAAGCTGCGTTTCGAGCCGTGCCTGCCGGCGCACTGGACGTCGTTCAGGATTCATTACCGTTACCGCGACACCCCATACCACATCGTCGTCACGCAGGTGCCTGCAACGGACGGCCAGCGGACGGGCGTGGTAACCGTCGCGGTCGATGGCACGATCCGCCCCGACGCCGCGGTGTCTCTCGTCGACGACCGCCAGGAACACACCGTCGAGGTTTTCGTTTAGGCGAGATCGCGCGCGAGCGAATCGCGAGATGCCTGCGGCAGCGGATCGACGGCGTGCCGGTAGTTCTCGTGATCGACACCGATCGCGATCGCCGCACCGCCCTTCACTGCGGTGACCATGGCCGGCGTCAGTTCGAAGCGCAGGAAGTGCACCGAGGAGGTCTTCTCCTCGTTCTCGCGCTCGAGGTCCTCGTCGGCGATGGCGTACACGCGTTCGCAGCCCGCCGCCTGCACCCAGCAGCGGTCCTCGACGCCCCTGAGGCCCGCGAGCGCGGTCTTGCGCACCACCGGGTCCGGGTACTCGATGAGCAGGGTCGCCTTCCAGTTCGCGCCGTCGGGGATCAGCGGGTTGTAGGCCGCGAGTTCGTCGGCGATGCCCTCGGACTCGAAGATGCGCTCGATGCGCAGCATCTCCTGCACCTGGTACTGCACCGTGAGGCGGTCCTCGAACAGCCACGTCGCGTTCGGCCCGCACTGCACGGTGCGCGCCTTCTTGTGCGCGATGACGCGCGGGCGGAAGTCGGCGCGCTGCTTCGCGTACTGCTCGAGGCTGAACAGGTCCTCTGGGCGGAGCTTGCCCGGCGCCGGCGCGGTCGTCGTCGTGTTCATTTCCTAGCGGTCCTCCAGGATTCCGTACGCCATGCGCAGCAGCGTCAGCGGGTGCGTGGGACCCTTCGCCCCCTCGGCGAGGCCGGATTCGATCTGGTGGCCGGCCATCGGGCAGTCGCTCGCGTAGAAGTCGGGCGCGGCCTGCTCCACTTTGTTGAACACCGGCTTGCCGATCTTCATCGAGATGTCGCGGTACTCCCGCTTCACGCCATACGTGCCGTTGTGCCCCGAGCAGCGCTCGATCGCCTCGACCTCGGTGCCGGGGACGAGCTTCAGCACGTCGCGCGTCTTGAGCCCGAGGTTCTGCACGCGCAGGTGGCAGGGCACGTGGTAGCTCACCTTGCCGAGCTGGCGCGCGAAGTCGGTCCGCAGCAGGCCCGCCTTGTGCCGCAGCATGAGGTATTCGAACGGGTCGAACATCGCCGCCTTGACCTTCCGCACCTGCGGGTCGTCCGGGTACAGCAGCGGCAGTTCCTGCTTGAACATCAGCACGCAGGACGGGATGGGCGCCACGATGTCGTAGCCCTGGTCGATCATGGCCACCATCGCGGGGATGTTGACGTTCTTCGCCTGCTCGATCGACTCGAGGTCGCCGAGTTCGAGCTTCGGCATGCCGCAGCAGCGCTCCTGCGGGATCACCTTCACCGCGATGCCGTTGTGGCGGAACACCGCGGCCAGGTCGGCGTCGATGTCGGGCTCGTTGCGATTGCAGTAGCAGGTGGCGAACAGCGCCACCTTGCCCCTGGTCTCGGCCGTGGGCTTCGCCTCGAGCCCGGGCTGGTCGCCGCGTGCCACGCGCTTGCGGCCGGAGTCGCTGTGGTAGCCGGGAATCGGCGCCTCGGGATGCACGCCCAGGGTCTTGTCGAGCATCTTGCGGCCGAACCCGCTGCGAGTTGACCGCATTGACGAGCTGCGACACCACCGGGATGCCGGCGATGGCCCCGACGAGGTCCGTGGCGGTCAGGACCTTGTTGCGCAGCGGCGCTCCTTCCTTGCGGAACTGCACGGCCTTGGCGCGCAGCATCAGGTGCGGGAAGTCGATGTTCCAGGGGTGCGGCGGCACGTAGGGACACTTGGTCATGTAGCACATGTCGCACAGGTAGCAGTGGTCCACGACCTCCCAGAAGACCTTCTTGTCGACGCCGTCGAGCTCCGAGCGTGGGCGAGGCGTCGATGGCGTCGAAGAGCAGCGGGAAGGCATTGCAGAGGCTGAAGCAGCGGCGGCATCCGTGGCAGAGGTCGTAGACGCGCTCGAGTTCCTTGACGAGCGACGCCTCGTCGTAGAAGTCGGGATCGCGCCACTCGATCGGGTGACGCGTGGGTGCGGCGAGACTGCCTTCGCGCCCGGCCGGCGTGGGTGTTCCTTCAGCCATCGTGTTCTCCTCGACGACGCCTGGCCCGGCCAGGCGGAAAAAAAGGGCGGACCCGCGGGGCCCGCCCTCTCGCAACCGGCAACGGTCGGTCGATCAGAGGGCGTCGAGCGCCTTCTGGAAACGGTTGGCGTGCGAGCGCTCGGCCTTGGCCAGCGTCTCGAACCAGTCGGCGATCTCGTCGAAGCCTTCGTCGCGCGCCGACTTCGCCATGCCCGGATACATGTCCGTGTACTCGTGCGTTTCGCCGGCGATGGACGCCTTGAGGTTGCTCGACGTCGGGCCGATCGGCAGGCCGGTGGCCGGGTCGCCCACGGCCTCGAGGTACTCGAGGTGGCCGTGCGCATGGCCGGTCTCGCCTTCGGCCGTCGAACGGAACACGGCGGCGACGTCGTTGAAGCCCTCGACGTCGGCCTTCTGGCGCGAAATACAGGTAACGGCGATTCGCCTGCGACTCGCCGGCGAATGCGTCCTTCAGGTTCTTCTCGGTCTTCGTGCCCTTCAAGTTCTTCATCGGTACCTCCACGGGTCGTGCGTTGGCCGCACATGCGGCTTCTTTAGACTTAGTCTAACGTGCGTCCAATCTAGTGCGGAACGCTGATCAAGTCAACGCTATCACCGACATCCATGCGGCGCGATCCGGACACAACGCTATTGCGGTTTGGCCTGCGTTGACCCCTCCGGCCCCCTGTGCAAACCTTGCGCGCCCCGGAGGCCGCCGTGACCAGCAAGAAATCCAGGACCCTTGACTTCGAACAGGCGCTCGGCGAGCTCGAGACGGTCGTGGAACGGCTCGAGCACGGCGAATTGCCGCTCGAGGAGGCCCTGAAGCAGTTCGAGCGCGGCATCGCGCTCGCGCGCAGCTGCCAGGCGTCGCTGCAACAGGCCGAGCAGAAGGTGGCCATCCTGCTGCAGAAATCCTCCGACGCCGAGCCGGAGCCGTTCGAGCCGGACGCCTGAGCGGTCGCCGAGGTCCGCCCTTCGATGCAGTCCGCCCTGACGAAGCGCCTCGCCGAATGGCAGGCCCGGGTCGAGCGCGAACTCGACCGCTGGCTGCCGCCCGAATCCGCGCTGCCCCAGCGCCTGCACGCTGCGCAGCGCTACAGCGTGCTCGGCGCCGGCAAGCGCATCCGACCCGCGCTCGTCTACGCGACCGCCGAGACTCTCGGCACCCCGCTCGAGCGTGTGGATGCGCGCCGCCTGTGCGGTCGAACTGATCCACGGCTACTCGCTCGTGCACGACGACCTGCCGGCGATGGACGACGACGACCTGCGCCGCGGCCGGCCGACCTGCCATCGCGCGTTCGACGAAGCCACGGCGATCCTCGCCGGGCGACGCCCTGCAGGTACTGGCCTTCAAGGTGCTCGCGAGCCATCCGGGGCTGCCGGCAGATCCCGCGATCCGCATCCGCCTCATCGACATCCTCGCGGATGCGAGCGGCACTGCGGGCATGGCCGGCGGCCAGGCTCTCGACCTCGCGGCCGAGGGCCGCTCGCTCAGCCTGCCGGAGGTCGAGCAGGTGCACGCGCTCAAGACCGGGGCGCTGATCCGCGCCAGCGTGCTGATGCCGGCCAATTGCGCGGAGTCACGCTCGCCCGAGGGCCTCGAGGCGCTCGGAAGCTTCGGCGCGCTGGTCGGCCTGGCGTTCCAGATCCAGGACGACATCCTCGACGTCGAGGGCGACACCGCCCTGCTCGGCAAGCACGACCGGCGGCGACGAGGCGCGCGCCATGCCGACCTACCCGGCCGTCGCGGGCCTGGAGGCCGCCCGAGCGCGCGTGAGCGAGCTGCACGGACTCGCTGCCGCCATCCTCGATGCGCAGGGCTGCGCCCGGGGCCCGCTCGCGGCGCTGGCGGACTGGCTGCTGACCCGACGGCACTAGCGCGCCACTAGCCGGATAGGCCGCGCCGCGGTGCGGTAAACTGCGCAGAATGTCCGCCGCAAGAAAGCTACCCGCTGCTCTCCAGGATCGACTCGCCGGCCGACCTGCGGCGCCTGCCCGCTGGGCAGCTCGAGCGCGCTGGCGCGCGAACTGCGCGAATTCCTGATCCAGACGGTGAGCCAGATGGGCGGCCATTTCGCCGCGGGCCTCGGCACGGTCGAGCTCACGGTCGCGCTGCACTACGTCTACGACACGCCGCACGACCGGCTGGTGTGGGACGTCGGCCACCAGGCCTACCCCCACAAGGTGCTGACCGGACGCCGCGACCGGCTGCACACCATCAAGCTCAAGGACGGCCTCGCGCCGTTCCCCCACCGCGGCGAGAGCGAGTACGACACCTTCGGCGTCGGCCACTCGAGCACCTCGATCAGCGCGGCGCTCGGCATGGCGCTCGCCGCGAAGCTGGCGGGCCAGGACCGCCGCGTCGTGGCAGTGATCGGCGACGGCGCGATGAGCGCCGGCCAGGCCTTCGAGGCGATGAATCACGCCGGGCCCCTCAAGCCGGACCTGCTGGTCGTCCTGAACGACAACAAGATGTCCATCTCGGAGAACGTCGGCGCGCTGTCGCTCTACTTCGCGCGAGTGCTCTCCGGCCGCACCTACACGGCCTTGCGCGAGGGCAGCAAGAAGATCCTGCGCCGCATGCCCGGCGATGTGGGAGCTGGCGCAGCGCTCCGAGGAACACATGAAGGGCATGGTGCTGCCCGGCACGCTCTTCGAGGAGCTCGGCTTCAATTACCACGGGCCGATCGACGGCCACGACGTGGACATGCTGGTCGACCACCTCGCCCGGCTGCGCGACCTCAAGGGCCTGCAGCTGCTGCACGTCGTGACGCAGAAGGGCAACGGCTACGCGCCCGCGGAAGCCGACCCGATCAAGTGGCACGGTCCGGGCCCGTTCGACCCGTCGAGCGGCACCATCTTCAAGGAAAAGAGCACCGGCCCCGCCTACTCCGCAGGTCTTCGGCCAGTGGCTGTGCGACATGGCCGAGCGGGATCCCCGCGTCGTCGGCATCACGCCCGCGATGCGCGAGGGCTCGGGCCTGGTCGAGTTCTCCCGGCGCTTCCCGGACCGCTACTACGACGTCGCCATCGCCGAGCAGCACGCGGTCACGCTCGGCGCGGGCATGGCCTGCGAGGGCGCGCGGCCCGTGGTGGCGATCTATTCGACCTTCCTGCAGCGCGCCTACGACCAGCTGATCCACGACGTGGCGCTGCAGAACCTGCCGGTCACCTTCGCGGTGGACCGCGGCGGCCTCGTCGGCGGCGACGGCGCCACCCACCAGGGCGCCTACGACCTGTCCTACCTGCGCTGCGTCCCGAACATGGTGGTCATGGCCCCGGCCGACGAGAACGAGTGCCGGCAGATGCTCTACACCGCCGTGACGCTCGACTGCCCCGCCGCCGTGCGCTACCCGCGCGGGCCGGGGCCGGGCGTGCCGATCCAGCAGGAAATGACGGCCCTGCCCGTCGGCCGGGCAGAGGTCCGGCGCGAGGGCAAGTCAGGCCTGCTGCTGCTCGCCTTCGGCACCATGGTCGGGCCCAGCGTGCCGCTCGCCGAGCGGCTCGACGCGACGCTGGTCAACATGCGCTTCGTGAAACCGCTGGACGAGGAAACCGTCCTGCGGCTGGCCGCGAACCATGCCTGCATCGTGACGATCGAGGAGAACGCCATCGCGGGCGGCGCCGGCAGCGCGGTGGGCGAGTGCCTCGCCGCGCACGGCGTGGAGCGCGCAGTGCACCACATCGGGCTCCCCGACCGGTTCATCGAGCACGGCATCGCGCGAGGACTCCCTCGTGATGGCTGGGCTCGACGCCGCGGGGATCGAGCGGCAACTCGCGAGTATCTGGCCGGCCCAGCGCGCCCCGCTCGCGGTGGCCGGGGCGCGGCACCTGGCAGGCTGAGGATGGACGAATTCGTGAAGCGACACGACCAGATCGAGGACGTGCAGGGCCGCGCCGACTCGCGCCGCATCCCGATCAACAAGGTCGGCATCAAGGACATCTACCATCCCGTGCGCGTGCGCGACCGCTCCGGCGGCGAGCAGCACACGGTCGCCAACTTCGACATGTACGTGGCGCTGCCCCACAACTTCAAGGGCACGCACATGTCGCGCTTCGTCGAGGTGCTGCACCACCACGAGCGCGAGATCTCCGTCGACTCGTTCCAGCAGATGCTGCTCGAGATGAGGAAGCGCCTCGACGCGACCACCGGGCACATCGAGATGCGCTTCCCCTACTTCGTCATGAAGAAGGCGCCGGTGTCGGGCGTGTCGAGCCTGATGAACTACGAGGTGACCCTGATCGGCGAAGTCCACGGCGAGACCGTCGACATGTGGCTCAGGGTCGTGGTGCCGGTGACGAGCCTGTGCCCCTGCTCGAAGAAGATCTCGGAGTACGGCGCCCACAACCAGCGCTCGCACGTGACCATCAAGGCCAGGGTGCGCGAGCACCTGTGGCTCGAGGAACTGATCGACATCGCCGAGCAGGAGGCGTCCTGCGAGGTCTACGGGATACTGAAGCGCCCGGACGAGAAGTTCGTCACCGAGCGCGCCTACGACAACCCGAAGTTCGTCGAGGACCTGGTGCGCGACGTGGCGGTGCGCCTGAATTCCGAGCCGCGGGTGCGTGCGTACGTGGTCGAGGCGGAGAACTTCGAGTCCATCCACAACCACTCGGCCTACGCGCAGATCGAGAAGGACAAGGAAGGCGTCTAGGCCTCTCCCGTCAGGCCTTTTCCTTGCGGCCTCGCTGCAGGCGTCCGATGAGCTCCCGCAGGAACACCTTGTGGAAGCGCAGCTGGCAGGAGATCGACGCCTGCTCGAGCAGCGTGGCGGTGACCTTGAGCAACGTTACCTGCCCCTCCGCCTCGATGATGGAATCGCGTCGCGAGCCCTCGGCGAAGCTGGCCTCGCCGAAGCATCCGCCGCCATCGATGCGGCCGATCATCTCGCCGTTGCGGCTCACGCGAACCTTGCCCGAAACCACGACGTAGAAGCGGTCGTCCGTGTCGCCGGGGCGAAGCACGGCCTCGTTCGGGTGGCAATCCATCCAGCAGCCGGCACGCATCACCTCGCGGATCTCGCCGTGCGAGAAGTCGTGGAAGAAGCGCAGCTTGCGCAGCACCGCGAAGCGCTCCTCGTCGTCGATCTCCGACTGCGCGACCCGCAGCTTCTGGTGCACGCGGGTCAGGTCGGCGGCGAACTCGGCCCCGTTGCGGAAGCGATTGCCCGGCTCCTTCTGCAGCGCGCGCTCCACCAACGCCACCAGTTCCTCGGGCAGGTCCGGCCGCATCTCGCCCAGCGGCTCGGGCTTCGACTGCACCACCTGGCGCAAGAGCTTGCCGAGCGCGCCGGCGCGGAACGGCCGCTGGCCGCTCAGCATCTCGTACATCACGGCGCCCAGCGAGTAGAGGTCCGAGCGCGGGTCGAGGTCCTGGCCGAGCACCTGTTCCGGCGACATGTAGGCCGGGCTGCCCGCCACGCCCTCGAGTCGCGAGACGTCGGAATCGGCGACCAGTGCGATGCCGAAGTCGACGATGCGGACGTCGCCCTCCTGGGTGAGCAGGATGTTCGACGGCTTGATGTCGCGATGCACGACGCCGCGCGAGTGCGCGTAGTGCAGCGCCTTCGCGCACTTGTAGACGATGCCCACGACCTGGTCGACGGGCAGCAGGCTGCCCGGCCGGCAATAGGCCGAGAGGGTGCGCGCCCCGTGGATGTGCTCGGTGACGATGTAGCGGCGACCGTCCTCCTCGCCCGCGTCGAAGATCGGCACGATGTTCGGGTGCTGCAGCTTGCCGATCATGTGCGCTTCGCCGAGGAACATGCGCCGCGCATTGCGGCCTTCGGCGTCTTCGCCACTCGAGGCGTGGTAGAGCTTGATGGCGACGTCGCGGCCGTAGAACGGATCGTGCGACAGGTACACCGTGCCGGTGCTGCCGCGACCGACCTCGTGCACCACGTAATACTTGCCGATGCGCTCCGGCGCCGAGAGCGGCGCTGACAGCATGGGTTCGGTGGCTATGTCTGCGAGCGCGATGTTGGCTGTCACGATAGGTAGCGGACGATCAAAAGCCCGGCGGCGGCCAGCAGTCCGGCCATTACGTCGTCGAGCATAATGCCCGCCCCACCCGGCATTCCGTGATCGACCTCGCGGATCGGCCAGGGCTTGGCGATGTCGAAGAGCCGGAACAGCGCGAAGGCCAGCACCGCGCCCCACCAGTCCTGCGGCGCGGCGAGCATCGCGATCATCATCCCGGCGACCTCGTCCCAGACGATGGCCGGGTGATCATGCACGCCGAGGCGCCGCGCACTCTCGCCGCAGATCCAGATGCCGGCCAGGACCGCCGCGACGCAGGCGGCCAGGTTCCAGCCGAACCCGAGCGGCGCGAGCGCGAGCGCGAACGCGAGACCGACCAGCGAGCCGAAGGTGCCGGGCGCGAATGGCGCGAGGCCGGCGCCGAACCCGAGTGCCAGCAGGTGCACCGGGCTCGCAAGGTCGCGCGTCGTGGGACGCCGCGGGGCCGTTTCCGGCTCAGGCGAAGTGGTCATAGCCGCCTCCCGCCACGCGCGCGGGCCGGCCTTCCCGCGCGCATCGCACGCCCTCGCCCGCCTCGATCACGCCGATGCGCGCGAGCGCGCAGGCTGACGACAGCTGCGCCTCGAGGGCGGGCGCAGCGCCTGGCGGGAGCGTGAAGAGCAATTCGTAATCGTCGCCGCCGTGCAGCACGAAGTGCTCGCACTCGAGCGGCGCATGACGCGCCGCGAGTTCGCCCGACACGGGCAGGCGCTCGAGGTCGACCCGCGCCGCCACGCCGCTGGCCTTGCAGAGCTTGCCGAGGTCGCCGAGCAGCCCGTCGGAAACGTCCATTGCTGCGCTCGCGCAGGCGCGGAGCGCGCGCCCGAGGGCGATCCGAGGCTCCGCGAACAGGTAGCGGCGGACGAGCGGATCGTCCGTCTCCATCGGCACGCCGCGCTGCAGCGCCGCGAGCCCGGCCGCCGCCTCCCCGGGCCGGCCGGAGACGTAGAGCAGGTCGCCTGGCCTCGCGCCGCTGCGCCGCAGCGCGAGCGCGGGCTCGACGAAGCCCAGCGCCTCGATCGTCACCACCAGCGGCCCGCGCACAGTGTCGCCACCGACGAGTTCCACGCCGTACCGTGACGCCAGTGCGTAGAGCCCTGCGGCGAAGCGTTCGAGCCACGGCTCGCGAGCCTCCGGCAGCGACAGCGACAGCAGCGCCCACGCAGGCTCCGCGCCCATCGCAGCGAGATCGCTCAGGTTGACCGCAAGCGACTGGTGACCGATCGATTCCGGCGGGGCGCCGGCGAGGAAATGACGGCCCTCGACCAGCGTGTCGGTCGCGGCCACGAGCGCCAGGCCCGGAGGGACCGCGAGCAGTGCCGCATCGTCGCCGACGCCGAGCAGAACGTCGCTGCGCAGCGTCCGCCGGGAGAAGTAGTGCTCGATCAGGTCGAATTCGCCGAGCGTCACGGGTCGTCTCAGGCGCGGGGACTCGCGGTGGCGAACTGTTCGGCCGCACGCAGCTTGCGCGCCGCGCGGTCGAGCACGGCGTTGACGAACTTGTGCCCGTCCGTTGCGCCAAAACGCTTGGCCAGGTCCACGCCCTCGTTGATGACGACGCGGAACGGAATCTCCGGCCGCTGCGCAAGCTCGTGCAGACCGATCAGGAGCACGGCGTGCTCCACCGGGTCGAGCTGTTCGACGGGCCGGTCGAGCAGCGTGCCGAGCTCGGCGTCGAGGGCCGGAGCGCCCGCGGTTACGCCCTGCAGCAGTTCGACGAAGTACTCGCCGTCCGCATCCGCGTAGCCTTCCTCGGCCGCGTACTGGTTGCGCAGTTCGGCCGCGCTCTGGCCGGTGAGCTGCCACTGGTAGAGCGCCTGCATGACGAGCTTGCGCGACAGGCTGCGAGCCCGCGCGGCCCGGTCGGGACGTTTCGCCATGGTCAGACGTCCAGGCGCCGCAGGAGGTTCGCCATCTCCAGCGCGCAGAGGGCCGCGTCCGCACCCTTGTTGCCGGCCTTGGTGCCGGCGCGCTCGATGGCCTGCTCGATGGTGTCGGTCGTGAGCACGCCGAAAGCCACGGGCACGCCGCTCTCCTCCGCCGCTCGCGCGAGACCCGCGGCGCACTGCCCCGCGACGTGGTCGAAGTGCGGCGTCGCGCCGCGGATCACCGCGCCGAGCGCGACGACCGCGTCGTAGCGCTTGCTCGCGGCGACCCGCCGGACGATGAACGGCAGGTCGAAGGCACCGGGCACGCGGACGAGGTCGATCTGCTTCTCGGCGGCGCCGTGCCGCAGCAGCACGTCGACCGCGCCGCGGATCAGCGATTCCACGATCATGTCGTTGAAGCGCGCGGCGACGATGGCGAAGCGCAGGTCGCGCGATACGAGGTCGCCGTGCACGGTGCGGACGTTGTCCATGGCTCGAATTCCCTCAGGTGGTCTCGTCGACGTATTCGATCACTTCGAGGCCGAAGGCCGAGAGGCCGTGCATCTGCTTGGGCGCGCTCAGCACGCGCATGTGGGACACGCCGAGGTCGCGGAGGATCTGCGCGCCGATGCCGTAGGTGCGCAGCACCTGCGCGCCCTTCACCTTCGTGAAGGTGCCCGAGCGCTCCGGCGAGCGCACGGCCTCGGCGATCTCGAGCGGCGTCTCGTCGGGCCGCAGCAGCACGATGACGCCCGAGCCCTCGCGCGCCACGCGCTCCATGGCGCTGCGCAGCGACCAGCTGTGGGTCTCTTCGCGGGCGCCGACGAGGTCGCGCACGGTGTCCTTCAGGTGGACGCGCACCAGCGGCGCGCGCTCGCGCTCGATGGCGCCGCGCACCAGCGCGAGGTGAACCGTGCTGTTCACGTGGTCTTCGTAGCAGTAGAGGCGGAAGCGGCCGAAGTCGGTCTCCACGTCGCGATCGGCGATGCGCTCGACGGACCGCTCCTTCTCGAGTCGATAGCGGATCAGGTCGGCGATCGTGCCGATCTTGAGCCCGTGCTGCGTGGCGAACACCTCGAGGTCCGGGCGTCTCGCCATGGTTCCGTCGTCGTTCAGGATCTCGACGATGACCGCCGCAGGCTCGAGCCCCGCGATGCGCACGAGGTCGCAGCCGGCCTCGGTGTGCCCGGCGCGCGTCAGCACGCCGCCCGGCTGCGCCATGAGCGGGAAGATGTGCCCGGGCTGGCGCAGGTGCTCGGGGCGCGCGTCGGGCGCGACCGCCGTGCGGACCGTGTGCGCCCGGTCGTAAGCCGAGATGCCGGTGGTGACGCCCTCGGCCGCCTCGATCGAGACGGTGAAATTCGTGCCATGGTCGAGGTCGGTGTCGCCGACCATGAGCGGCAGGCGCAGCTGGCGACAGCGGTCCCGGGTGAGCGTCAGGCAGATGAGGCCGCGGCCGAAGCGGGCCATGAAGTTCACGTCCTCGGGACGGACCTTGGTGGCGGCCATGACGAGGTCGCCCTCGTTCTCGCGGTCCTCGTCGTCCATGATGACGACCATCCGGCCCTGGCGGATGTCCTCGAGGATCTCGTCGGTGGAATTCAGCGTTCCCATGCGCAAAGTGTAGCAGCAGCCCGCGGCGCCGAGCGGCCTACTGCCGGCCCTCCTCGAGCAGCCTCTCCATGTAGCGCGCGATGATGTCCACCTCGATGTTTACACGCGTGCCGGGCTGGTAACCGGCCAGGATCGTGAGCTCGAGCGTGTGCGGCACGAGGTTCACGTCGAAGCGACGACCCGACACGCCGTTCACCGTGAGGCTGACGCCGTCCACGCAGACCGAGCCCTTGCGCGCCACGTAGCGCGCGAGCTGCGGCGGAACGTCGAACTCGACGCGCACCGAGCGGGCGTCGTCGTGCCTCGATACGACCCGGCCGACGCCGTCCACGTGGCCGGTGACGTAGTGCCCGCCGAGCGACTGCCCCGCCGTCAGGGCCTTCTCGAGGTTGACGCGCGTGCCGGGTGTCCAGTCGCCGGCCGTCGTCAGCGACAGCGTCTCGCGCGACACGTCGGCCGCGAAGGCGTGCGCCTCGAGCTGCACGGCCGTGAGGCACGCGCCGTTGACCGCAATGCTGCCGCCGATCTGCACGTCCGCCAGCGGCACGGCGCCCGTCTCCACCCACAGCGTGACGTCCCCTCCCCGCGGTTCCACGGCGCGGACAGCTCCCACGCCCTGCACGATGCCGGTGAACATCAGCTGGACCTCCTCCTGGGACGCAAGGTCAGTCGCAGGTCGTCGCCGATGTGCTCGACCCCGTGCCATTCGAACTCGCAGCGATCGCACATGCGTTCGAGCTGCGGCAGGTTGAACAGCCCGCGGGCGGCAGGCCCCAGCACGACCGGCGCCATGTACACCACGATCTCGTCGACCAGCCCGGCCTGGACGAACGCTCCCGCGAGCGTGGGGCCGGCCTCGACCAGCACCTCGTTGCACTCGAGCCCGGCCAGCCGGCGCAGCACGGCCGCGAGGTCGAGCCCACCGGCGGCGCTTTCGATCGTCTCGACGCGGGCGCCGGTCTGCCGCAGCGCCTCGGCGGCGGCGGACTCGCCGTCACGGGTGAGGATCAACGTCGATTGCCCGAAGCACAGCACCTGTGCGTTGACCGGTGTGCGCAGCTCCGAATCGAGCACGACCTTGAGCGGGCGGCGCCCGCGCATCTCGATGTCGGGATCCCGCACGGTCAGCATCGGGTCGTCCGCGAGCACGGTACCGCTGCCGGTGACGACCGCGGAGGCGCGCGCGCGCAGGCGCTGCACGTCGGAGCGCGCCTTCTCGCCAGTAATCCACTTGCTCGTCCCGTCCGCCAGCGCAGTGCGGCCATCGAGGCTCGCGCCGAGCTTGAGCGTCACCCACGGCCGGCCGCTGGACATGCGCTGGACGAATCCGCGATTGATCTCGGCTGCCTCGCCCGCGAGCAGGCCGTGCGCGGTCGCGATGCCGGCCCGCCCGAGGATGGCCAGTCCCGAGCCGTCCACGCGTGGATTCGGGTCGCGCAGGGCGGCGATGACACGCGCCACACCCGCGGCGATCAGCGCGTCGGTGCACGGAGGCGTGCGGCCGTGATGGGAACACGGCTCCAGTGTCACGTATGCCGTGGCACCCCGCGCGGCGTGACCGGCGTCGTGCAGCGCGACGACCTCCGCATGCGGCTCGCCGGCGCGTTCGTGGAAGCCCTCGCCCACCACCTGGCCCCAGCGCGCGACGACGCAGCCGACGGCCGGATTTGGCGGCGTCGAGTAGATCCCGTGACGTGCGAGCTCGAGCGCGCGCGCCATGAAGTGATGATCGTCGGCGGTGAAATCGGTCATTTCTTCCTGCCCGTCGGCTCGGCCGTCGACCAGAGCGCCAGCTGCACGTCCTCCGCGGTGCGCGGACGGCGCTGCTTCAGGCTCTCGATCTCCTCGCGAAACGCGTCGACGTCCTGGAAGCTGCGATAGACCGAGGCGAACCGCACGTAGGCCACCTCGTCGAGCTGGTGCAGCTCGTCCATCACGAGCTCGCCCACCAGGCGCGCAGGTACCTCCCGCTCGCCGAGCGTGCGCAGCTTGTGGCACACGTGGTTGACGGCCGCGTCCACCGCCTCGCTCGACACCGGGCGTTTCTCCAGGGCCCGCAGCATCCCGGCCCGCAGCTTCGCCTCGTCGAAGGGCTCGCGCGTCGAGTCGCTCTTGACCACGCGCGGCATGACCAGCTCCGCGGACTCGAAGGTGGTGAAACGCTCGCCGCAATGCAGGCATTCGCGGCGGCGGCGGACCTGCTGCCCCTCGGCCGCGAGGCGCGAGTCGATGACTTTCGTCTCCTCGTGCGAACAGAACGGGCAGTACATGGCCGAAGGGCGGCCGCGCGGCGCGCGTCAGCCGTAGACCGGGAACCGGTGGCAGATCTCGCGCACCGAATTGCGCGTCTGCTCGATGACCTGCCCGTTCCCCACGTCGTCGAGCACGTCCGCGATCCAGTGCGAGAGCTGCGTGACCTCCGGCTCCTTGAACCCGCGCGTGGTCACGGCCGGCGAACCGATGCGCAGGCCGCTCGTGACGAACGGCGAGCGCGGGTCGTTCGGCACCGAGTTCTTGTTGACCGTGATGTGCGCGCGCCCGAGCGCGGCATCCGCGTCCTTGCCGGTGTAGTCACGCCCGATCAGGTCGACGAGGAACAGGTGGTTGTCGGTGCCGCCCGAGACGATCTTGTAGCCGCGACCCGTCAGCGCGGCCGCCATGGCCCGCGCGTTGGCGACGACCTGCTGCTGGTAGCCGACGAACTCCGGCTGCATCGCCTCGAGGAACGCGACCGCCTTGGCAGCGATGACGTGCATGAGCGGTCCGCCCTGCGTGCCCGGGAAGATCAGAGAATTCAACTTCTTCGCGATGTCCTCGTTCGGGCGCGCGAGGATGAGGCCACCGCGCGGACCGCGCAGTGTCTTGTGCGTGGTGGTCGTGACCACGTCCGCGAACGGCACCGGGTTCGGGTAGACCCCGGCGGCCACCAGGCCTGCGACGTGAGCCATGTCGACGAGGAAATAGGCTCCCACGGCGTCGGCGATCGCCCGGAAGCGCGCCCAGTCGATGACGCGCGAATACGCCGAGAAACCCGCGATGACGAGCTTCGGCCGGTGCTCCTGCGCGAGGCGCTCGACCTGCGCGTAGTCGATCTCGCCCGTCGCCGGGTCGAGGCCGTACTGCACGGCCTTGAAGATCTTGCCGGAGAAGTTGACCTTGGCGCCGTGCGTGAGGTGGCCGCCGTGGTCGAGGCTCATGCCGAGCAGCGTGTCGCCCGGCTGGATGAGCGCGAGGTAGGCCGCAGCGTTCGCCTGCGAGCCCGAGTGCGGCTGGACGTTGGCGTAGTCGGCCCCGAAGAGCTGCTTCGCGCGATCGATCGCGAGCTGCTCGGCGACGTCCACGTACTCGCAGCCGCCGTAGTATCGCTTCCCCGGGTAGCCCTCGGCGTACTTGTTCGTGAGCACGGATCCCTGGGCCTCGAGCACGCGCGGGCTTGCGTAGTTCTCCGAGGCGATCAGCTCGATGTGGTCTTCCTGGCGGGTGCGCTCGCGATCGAGCGCGGTCGCGAGTTCGGGGTCGAACCCGGCGATCTTCATGCTGGCGGGGAACATCTGTACTCCACGGTCTTCGGACGCGCAATTGTAGCCGATGGCCGCCTGGCGGAGCGGCGGGGAACGGGGGGTACGGTCCCGGGGACGCCGTGAATCCATCCGTGGAGGCTCCGGGCGCGCCGTCCATGGCGCGCACGGCCCCGGGACCGTATCCCCCCGTCCCCGCCGCTCCGCCGAAACGTCGGAGTTGGCTGGGTCGACGCCGCGGACCACCTTTCGCTGCGATTCGAGGGCCGCGGATGCGTGGATGCGGCATCGGCAACAGGGCCGCTTTGCGGGGGTGCCGGACGACCCGCCGTTGGGAAGGCTGCGGGGTGCCGGGGGCCATCGCGGGGCCGTGCGCGCCATGGACGGCGCGCCCGGAGCCTCCAGGGACGGATTCACGGCGTCCCCGCGATGGCCCCCGGCACCCCGCAGCCTGGGCTATGGAGAACGCTCCCTCCCTAACGTGGCGCGAGGTCGCCCGAACCCGCATAATCGCGGCCCTTTTTCGCACCGACCGCCGCGGAGCCGACGAGCAGCAATGGCCCAGTTCATCTACACCATGAATCGCGTCGGGAAGGTCGTGCCGCCGAAGCGCATCATCCTTCGCGACATCTCCCTGAGCTTCTTCCCCGGCGCCAAGATCGGCGTGCTCGGCCTGAACGGTTCCGGCAAGTCGACCCTGCTCAGGATCATGGCCGGCGTGGACAAGGAATTCGAGGGCGAGGCCCGCCCGCAGCCCGGCATCAAGATCGGTTTCCTGGAGCAGGAACCGCAGCTCGACGCCAGCAAGGACGTGCGCGGCAACGTCGAGGAGGCGGTGAACCACATCAAGGACGCGCTCGCGCGCCTCGACGCGGTCTATGCCGCTTATGCGGAGCCGGACGCCGATTTCGACAAGATCGCCGCCGAGCAGGCCAAGCTCGAGGCACTGATCCAGGCCACCGACGGCCACAACCTCGACCTGCAGCTCGAGGTCGCGGCGGACGCACTGCGCCTGCCGCCCTGGGATGCCGACGTCACGAAGATCTCCGGTGGCGAGCGCCGCCGCGTGGCGCTCTGCAAGCTGCTGCTGTCGAAGCCCGACATGCTGCTGCTCGACGAGCCCACCAACCACCTCGACGCCGAGTCGGTGCGCTGGCTCGAGCACTTCCTCGAGCAATACCCGGGCACGGTCATCGCGGTGACCCACGACCGCTATTTCCTCGACAACGTCGCGGGCTGGATCCTCGAGCTCGACCGCGGCCACGGCATTCCCTGGCAGGGCAACTACTCGTCCTGGCTCGAGCAGAAGGAGGCGCGCCTCAAGGTCGAGGAGCAGCAGCAGGACGCCCTCAAGAAGATGCTGGCGCGCGAACTGGAATGGGTGCGCCAGAACCCGAAGGCGCGCCAGGCGAAGAGCAAGGCGCGCATGCAGCGCTTCGAGGAACTGCAGTCGCGCGAGTTCCAGGAGCGCAACGAGACCAACGAGATCTACATCCCGCCGGGACCGCGGCTCGGCGAGCTGGTGGTCGAGACCAAGGGTCTCGCGAAGGCGTACGGCGAGAAGCTCCTGTTCGACAACCTCAACTTCAACCTGCCGCAGGGCGGCATCGTGGGCATCATCGGCCCGAACGGCGCGGGCAAGACCACGCTCTTCCGCATCCTCACCGGACAGGAGACGGCGGATGCCGGCGAAATCCGCATCGGGCCGACGGTGCAGCTCGCCTACGTGGACCAGTCGCGCCAGACGCTCGACGACAGGAAGACGGTCTGGCAGGAGATCTCGAACGGCCTCGACATGCTCAAGGTCGGCAGCTACGAGACCCCGTCGCGCGCGTACGTGGGGCGCTTCAATTTCCGCGGCGCGCAGCAGCAGCAGTCGATCGGCGAACTGTCGGGCGGCGAGCGCAACCGCGTGCACCTCGCGAAGGTGCTGAAGGAAGGCGGCAACGTCATCCTCCTCGACGAACCCACCAACGACCTCGACGTCGAGACCCTGCGCGCGCTCGAGGAGGCGTTGCTGTCGTTCCCCGGTTGCGCCGTCGTGATCTCGCACGACCGCTGGTTCCTCGACCGCATCGCGACCCACATCCTCGCGTTCGAGGGCAACAGCGAGGTCGTGTGGTTCGAGGGCAACTATTCCGAGTACGTCGAGGACCTGAAGCGCCGGCGCGGCGAGGATGCGGAGCAGCCGCATCGCATGCGTTACCGTAAGCTGCACGCCTGAGGCGCGTAGACTCGCGGCCGGGGGAACACGCATGGCTCGTACCGAAACCCGACCCACACTCGACATCGACGGCACGCGCCTTACGCTCGCGCAGTTGCGCGAGTTCGAGGCGCGCCGGCCGCGGGTGCGCCTCGCTGCCGCAGCACGCAAGCGTATGCAGGTGTCGCTGGCCGCGGTCCAGCGTGCCGTCGCCCGTGGCGAGACCTGTTATGGAATCAACACCGGGTTCGGGGCCTTCGCCAACCGGGTGATCCCGGCCGCCAAGACCCGCAAGCTGCAGCTGAACCTCGTTCGCAGCCACGCCTGCGGCACCGGGGCGCCGCTGGCACCCCGCCTCGTGCGCCGCATGCTGCTCCTGAAGGCGAACGGCCTCGCGGCAGGCTACTCCGGCGCGCGGACGCAGGTCGTCGAGATGCTGCTCGCACTGCTGAACGCCGACATCCTGCCGGTGGTGCCCTCGCAGGGGTCGGTCGGCGCCTCGGGCGACCTCGCGCCGCTCGCCCATCTCACGCTGGCCTTGATTGGCGAAGGCGAAGCGACTCGCGGGCCCGAAACCCTGGAGGGTGCCGCCGTCCTCGCGGCCGTCG
The DNA here is from genome assembly GCA_963778185.1 of uncultured Gammaproteobacteria bacterium. Taxonomy (GTDB): domain Bacteria; phylum Pseudomonadota; class Gammaproteobacteria; order Steroidobacterales; family Steroidobacteraceae; genus RPQJ01. The sequence goes on from CAVZTF010000002.1 coordinate 246,331, forward strand.
GCCTCGAGCCGCTTGCACTCGAAGCCAAGGAAGGCCTCGCGCTGCTGAATGGTACGCAACTGAGCCTCGCGCTTGCGCTCGAGGGACTGTTCCAGGCGGAGCGCCTGCTCGATGCGTCGATCGTGGCCGGTGCGCTCACGGTCGAGGGCCTCGCGGGCAGCCACGCTCCTTTCGACGCCCGCATCCAGGAGGCAAGTCGCCTTCCCGGCCAGGTCGCGGTCGCGAAGAAACTGCGCCACCTGCTCACGGACAGTGAGATCCGTCGCAGCCACGAGAACTGCGAGCGCGTGCAGGATCCCTACGCCGTCCGCTGCATGCCGCAGGTGTTCGGCGCGGTCGAGCACACGCTCGAGCATGCGCGGGACGTGCTCGGCGCGGCCGTCAACGGCGTGTCGGACAACCCCCTCATCTTCGGCGACGACATCCTCTCGGGCGGCAATTTCCACGCCGAGGCGCTCGGCTTTGTGAGCGACTTCCTCGCCATCGCGGTTGCTGAACTCGCGAGCATCGCCGAGCGCCGCATCGACCTGCTCGACCGCGCGCGTGAACCCGAACCTCAACATGTTCCTCGCCGCGGAACCCGGGCTCGAGTCCGGCTTCATGATGGCGCACGTCACCGCGGCGGCACTGGTCTCGGAGAACAAGACACTGGCACATCCGGCCTCGGTGGACAGCGTGCCGACGTCGGCGGGACAGGAGGACCACGTAAGCATGGCGCCCTGGGCGGGCCGCAAGCTGCTGGCGGTGTGCGCCAACGCGGCGCGGGTCCTCGGCATCGAGCTGCTGGTCGCCGCCCACGCGATCGACTGCATGCGCCCGCTCGCCACGACGCCGGAGCTGCAGCGGGTCCACCACCACGTCCGCGAGCAGGTCCCGTACCGCGCGCACGACCATCGGCTCGACCGCGACATCGCGACCCTGTCGGCGGTCGTGGACAGTGGCGTCCTGTCGCAGTTCATCGGTTGAACCGGTCGTGCTGGGTGCCGCGTTCGTCCTGGCTTTCTTCGCGCTGGTCGCGCTGATCCTGGCCTGGAGCCGGAGGCTCGCCGGGCACCAGCTCGCCTCGGCCGGGCACCTTGCCCTGGCGATCGCCTGCGCCACGGCAACTGCGGTTACCGGGTCGCTGGCGTCTGACTTCGCGAGCTACCTGCGGCTCGACGAGCAGCAGCCCGTGGCCGAGATGTTCTTCGAGCGAACCGGCTCCCGGCAATTCCGCGCCACCCTCACGCGCCTGCCTGAAGGGCGCATGCAGGTTTTCGAGTTGCCCGGAGATCAGTGGCGCATCGATGCGCGCACGCTGCGGTGGAAGAACGAGGCCGCGCGCCTGGAGTGGGCGTCCCGTTACCGCCTCGAGCGCCTGAGCACCCGTGACACGTCCGCGGACACCGGACTCGAAGCGTCGGTCGCAGGGTTTGACCTCAACGAGGACCGCGGCGCGGACGTCTGGACCAGGTCGCGGGAGGGCTGGGCATGGTCACGCCAGGCTGACGCACAGGTCGCCTACGGCCCCTGGCGCCGGATGGCGAACGGCGCGCGGTTCGCGGTGCACCTGCGCGACGGAAAACTTTACACTGAGCCGTCCAACGAGGCCGCCGCCGCGAGTGTCGAGTAGCGTTGCGGCGCCGCGTGCCTGCGAACCTGCCATCCGCTACACTCGGAGCCAACAGCCCCGACGCGGATGCCGAGCCATGTCCGTCTACGTTGACGCGAACAGCCGCCTGCACCACGACCAGGAGCGCAGCCTGGCGCTCAACTGCCCGCATTGCCAGGTCTATTCGCACATCACCGCGGTCTCGGTTCCGCAGTTTTCCGAACTGGTCGCGAACCGCCCGAGCCACGTCGGTGTCGTCTACCGCTGCGACTCGTGCAACGCGCCGGTGTTCCTGCGCTACGCGGTCAAGGTATACGCGGCGAACCGCGTCGAGTTCTCCAACAACTTCGTCGAGCTCGAGCGGGCGCGCGAGAAGTTCAACTTCACGTACCTGCCCGAGGAATGCGAGAGGCTGTTCCGCGAGGCGCTCGCCTGTTACTCCGCGGGACACTTCAACGCCTTTGCCTCCATGTGCCGGCGCACGGCGCAGTCGGTGTTCAACGAACTCGGCGAGAACGGCCGCCTCCGGATCTTCAACCAGATCGCCGAGGCGCGCGACATGGCGGAGATCGACGTCGACACCTACAACGTCGTGAAGAAAGTGCTGTTCGGCAACGACGCGGACCCGTGGCCCTCGACCCCGGAGCTCGGCGCCTACGAGGCCGGGGTCCTGCTCGAGCTCGCGAAGGACATGCTCTACCAGGCTTACGTTCGCAAGGGCAAGCTGCAGCAGGCGATGATGGTGCGGCGGTTCTTCGCGGAAGAGACGCTCGACAAGATCACTCCGATCGGTCGCGCGGCCGGCGCCGACTGATCCGCCCTTTCGCACGCTGACGCATCGGGTCAATCGCGTCGTTGCTGACTCGGCGGCTCCGCGCCGAGGTCCCGGGCGAGTCGCTTTCGCTAGCGCACTGACGCGATAACGTGTGCGTTCGCGAGTCGGCTGGCGTCTACACGAGGCCGCAGAACGCGACGGCGTTGACTGGCGTTTCCGGGCGGGCGGGGTTCCGGGTCCATTCCCGAAACCGTGCGCGCCATGGACGGCGCGCCCGGAGCCCCCATGGACGGGTTTACGGCGTTTTCGAGAATGGACCCGGAACCCCGCCCGCCCGGAAACACGCTGAATCGCGGGTGCACTCCCGCTACGCGAGTCGGTAAGCCAGCGTAGACGCGGAGCTAGCCAACCCAGACGCGAGCGTTGCGGAACATCCGCATCCAGCCGCTGTCCTCGCCCCACTCCGCCGGATGCCAGGAGTTCTGCACCGTGCGGTACACGCGCTCGGGGTGAGGCATCAGGATGCTCGCACGGCCGTCCGCGCTGGTGAGACCCGTGATGCCGGCAGGCGTGCCGTTGGGGTTGGCCGGATAGTGCTCCACCGGACGCCCGGCATTGTCGACGAACCGCAGGCTCACGAGCCCGCTCTCGACGCAGGCGCGCTGCGCAATCGCGTCCGCGAACTCCGCGCGGCCCTCGCCATGGGCAACGGCGATCGGCATCACGGTACCGGCCATGCCCGCGAAGAACAGGGACGGCGTCTCGAGCACCTCGACCAGGCCCACGCGTCCCTCGAACTGCTCCGAGCGGTTGCGGACGAAGCGCGGCCAGTGCCCCGTGCCGGGAATGAGCGACTTGAGCGCCGAGAGCATCTGGCACCCGTTGCACACGCCGAGCGTGAAAGTCTCGCTGCGGGCGAAGAACTCCGCGAACTGCACGCGCAACGCCGCGTTGAACAGGATGGACTTGGCCCAGCCCTCGCCCGCGCCCAGCACGTCTCCGTATGAGAATCCGCCGCAGGCCACCAGGCCGCGATAGTCGGCGAGGCGCACGCGGCCGGCGATCAGGTCAGTCATGTGCACGTCGAAGGGCTCGAATCCGGCGCGGTGGAACGCGGCCGCCATCTCGACCTGGCTGTTCACACCCTGCTCGCGCAGGATCGCGACGGCCGGGCGGGCTCCCTTGCTGACGAGGGGCGCGGCGATGTCCTCGGACGGATCGAACGACAGTCGTGCGTGCAGGCCCGGGTCCGCCGGGTCGGTCGCGCGCTCGTATTCCTCGCGCGCGCAGTCCGGGTGGTCGCGCAGGGACTGCATTCTGAAACTGGTCTCCGACCAGGCGCGGCGCAACTCCGTGCGGCTGGCTGCGAACCAGGCCTGGCCGCCGCGGGTGACTGTGATGCGATCGTCCGCGCCGACGCGCCCGATGACACTTGCGAAATCCCCGAGCCCGAGCTCGCGCAGCACCGACACGACGCGTGCCTCCGCCGAGGCCTCGATCTGCACGACGGCGCCGAGTTCCTCGGCGAAGAGCGCGGCTGCCGCCTGCCCGTCGCCACGGGCGCCGATGTCCACCTCGACGCCACAATGCCCGGCGAAAGCCATTTCGGCGAGCGTGACGAACAGTCCGCCGTCGGAGCGGTCGTGATACGCGAGCAAGAGGCCTTCGCGACGCAGCCGCACGACGGCCGCGAAGAATGCGCGCAGCCGCCGTGGATCGTCACAATCCGGCGCCTCGCGGCCCACCTGGCCGTACACCTGCGCCAGGCACGAGCCGCCGAGACGATTGCGTCCCTTGCCGAGGTCGATGAGCAGCAGGCGCGTTTCACCGCGGTCGGTGCGCAGTTGCGGCGTGAGCGTGCTGCGCACGTCCGCCACGGGCGCGAATGCCGAGACGATCAGCGACACCGGCGCGACCACCTTGCGGATTTCTTCCCCCTCGCGCCACGCCGTCTTCATCGACAACGAGTCCTTGCCGACGGGAATGGCGATGCCGAGCGCCGGGCAGAACTCCTCGCCCACGGCGCGCACCGTGTCGTACAGGTCGGCGTCCTCGCCCGGCTCGCCGCAGGCAGCCATCCAGTTCGCCGAGAGTCGGATGTCCTCGATGCGCGCGATGTCGGCGGCCGCGATGTTCGTCACGGCCTCGCCTACCGCCATGCGGCCGGACGCGGCCGCGTCGAGCAGTGCGAGCGGCGTGCGCTCGCCCATCGCCATCGCCTCGCCATGCGTGGAGAAGTAGTCGCTCACGGTCACGGCGACGTCGCTCACCGGCACCTGCCACGGTCCCACCAGCGGGTCCCGGCTGATCATGCCGCCGACCGAGCGGTCGCCGATGGTGATGAGAAAGGTCTTGTCCGCGACGGTCGGCAGGCGCAGCAGGCGGTCCGCGGCCTCGCGCACGTCCACGCGCGCCGGATCGAAATCGTCCGCGGCGGAAGGCAGCCGGCGCACGTCGCGCGTCATGCGCGGGGCCTTGCCGAGCAGAACCTCGAGCGGCATGTCGACGGGCGCGTCCGCGAACAACGGGTCGTCGACACGCAGCTGGCCGTCGTCGGTGACCGTGCCGATGACCGCGAACGGGCAGCGCTCGCGTTCGGCGAGCGCGCCGAAGGCGGCGAGCAGCTCGGCTGCGACGATCAGCACGTAGCGCTCCTGCGCCTCGTTGCACCAGATCTCGAGCGGCGACATGCCGGGCTCGTCGCTCAGCACCTTGCGCAGGTCCACGCGGCCGCCCGAGCTGCCCTGCGCCACCGCCTCCGGTACCGCGTTCGAGAGCCCGCCCGCGCCGACGTCGTGGATGAGCAGCACGGGATTCTCGTCGCCGAGCGCCCAGCAGCGCGTCGATGACTTCCTGCGCGCGGCGCTGGATCTCCGGGTTGCCGCGCTGCACGGAGGCGAAGTCGAGGTCGGCGGAGCTTGCGCCCGCGCCCACCGACGACGCCGCACCGCCGCCGAGGCCGATCAGCATCGCGGGTCCGCCGAGCACTACGATGCGCGAGCCGGGCACGATGGTGGCCTTCTCGACGTGCCGGCGACGGATGTTGCCGAGCCCCCCGGCGATCATGATCGGCTTGTGGTAGCCGCGCAGCGGCGAGCGCCCCGGCGATTCCACGCGCTGCTCGAAGGTGCGGAAGTAGCCGCAGATGTTCGGCCGCCCGAACTCGTTGTTGAACGACGCGGCGCCGATCGGACCCTCGAGCATGATCGCGAGCGCCGAAGCGATGCGGTCGGGCTTGCCGAGATCCTGCTCCCAGGGCTGCTCCGCGCCCGGGATGCGCAGGTTGGACACCGTGAAGCCCACGAGGCCCGCCTTCGGCTTCGCGCCACGGCCGGTGGCGCCTTCGTCACGGATCTCGCCGCCCGAGCCGGTCGCCGCACCCGGGAACGGCGAGATGGCCGTCGGATGGTTGTGTGTTTCCACCTTCATCAGGATGTCGATGGACTCGTCGGCGCTTGCGTACGGCCCGCCGCCCGGTTGCGCGAACCAGCGCCGTCCCGGCCAGCCTTCGATGACGGCTGCGTTGTCGCGATAGGCGGAGAGCACGCCCTGCGGACTGCGCGCGTGGGTATTGCGGATCATGCCGAACAGCGATTTCTCGCTCTTTACGCCGTCGACGACCCACTCGGCGTTGAAGATCTTGTGACGGCAGTGCTCGGAGTTCGCCTGCGCGAACATCATCAGCTCGACGTCGGTCGGGTCGCGCCCGAGCCCGCCGAACGCGTCGAGCAGGTAGTCGATCTCGTCCTCGGACAGCGCGAGTCCGAGGCTCGCATTCGCCGACTCGAGGGCGGAACGGCCCTCGCCGAGGACCGGCACCCGCACCAGCGGTTTGGCCGCGGTGTGTGCAAACAGTCGCTGCGCCTCGGCCGGATCGCGCAGCACGTTCTCGGTCATCCGGTCGTGCAGCAGCGACGCCACGTCGGACCAGTCCTGCGCGGACAGCCGGCGTGATCCGGCAACGTAATAGGCGATGCCGCGCTCGACGCGGCGCACGGCCCCGAGGCCGCAGACGTGCGCGATGTCGGTGGCCTTGCTCGACCAGGGCGATACCGTGCCGAAGCGCGGCACCACGAGCAGAACCTCGCCCGCGGGTTCGCCCGCCTGCGCCGCCGGCCCGTAGCGCAGCAGCGACTCGAGCACGGCCGACTCGTCGGGCGCGAGATCGCGCTCGGTGTCGACGAAATGCACGTAACGGGATTCAAGCCGGTCGACGTGACCGACTCGCGGGCGCACCGCGGTCAGGAGCTTGGCGAGCCTGAAATCCGAGACCGCGGGAGCGCCGCTGAGTATGAGCATTTGCAGAGTGCCGCCGCCGGCCTGGCAGGGGCGCGCAATGATACCGGAAAGCGGCCTATTTGTTGCGGGAACCCGGATCGCCCGGGGTGTAGACCGGGAACGGGAACTGGGTGACGTTCGACGAATCGACCGGCGAGATCTTGCTGACGCCGGACTTGCGCACCTCGTCGATGCGGATCACCGAATGCAGCGGCAGGTAGGTGCGCTTGACGCCGGAGAATTCCGCCTGGATCTTCTCCTCGGCCGGGTCGACCACCACGGAGGAGCGTTCCCCGAAGATCAGCTCCTCCACCTCCACGAAGCCGAACAGCGCTCCATGGCCGACCTTGCGGGCGTAGATCTCATAGACCTTGCCCTGGTTGTGGAACACGACCTTGAAGAGATGGGTAGCCGCCATTGTGAGCTGCGCGCTTGCGGTGAGGGGTCGCCGCATATTACAAGGTGCCCCCAAGCATGGCCATCAAGCTCAGAGTCATCAGCGAACAGTACCGGGAGCTCGGCGAGCAGCGCGCGCGCGTGTTCGGGGTGAACGGCGGCACCATCGGCCGCGCGCCCGACAACGACTGGGTCCTGCCGGACCCGAAGCGCCTCGTTTCCGGCCACCACTGCGAGGTCATGTACCGCGGCGGCGGATACTGGCTCAAGGACACCAGCACCAACGGCGTCTACGTCAACGACGCGGAGGAGCCGGTCTCCTCCGGCAGCCCGGTGCCCCTGCAGGACGGCGACCGCCTGCGCCTCGGCGACTACGAGGTCATCGTCGGGATCGACGAGCGCATGGACTTCCTGCCCTCGGCGGCCGAGGCTCGCTCTGCGGAGCAGCACATGGATTCCGGCATCATCAGCGCCAAGCTCGACGTCAACAGCCTGTTCGTGCCGCGCAATCCCGCCGAGTCCGGCTCAATCTCCGTCCGCAACGCCTTCGGCATCAAGCTCGGCAAGTCGGGGCCGGAGATCCCGCTCGAGCCACCTCCGAACCCCCCGTCCGCGCGACCCCGGCCGGAGCTGGTCACGCCAGCCGAGCCACCGCCAGCGCGAGCCGCTGCACCGGCGCCTGCGCCTGCCGCCGAGCCCGCACCCGCGCCGGCTCCCGGGGCGGCGGTGGCGCCGACGGCCGACTGGGCGCTCAAGACCCGCGCGATCACGCGCCAGGAGCTGGCAGACGCGCTCGCGCGGCGCCAGAGCCGCCTCGACGTGCGCACCCAGACGCTGCCGTTCCACCAGCAGGCCTCGACGTGGGAAGACCTGCGCTCCGCCTCGCAGGCATTCTGCCGCGGTGCAGGCATCGACCCGGCATCGCTCACGCCCGAGGCGCTGTCGATGCTGCCGCTGCTTGCGGGACAGCTGTTGCGCGAGGCCGTGGTGGGACTGAACGACCTGCAACTCGCACGGCATGCGGGCACTCCCGCGGCTGCCAGTGCCGGCGCCGCGCCCGTTTCGGCGAGCAACCCGCTGCGCACCTCCTCCAGCGTCGAGCAGGCCTTGCAGCGGCTGTTCGAGTCGCACGGCCGGCTCTACGGCGGGCCGGTGGACGCGCTGCGCGAAGTGCTGCAGGAGGTCAAGGACCACGACGCCGCCATGAACGCGGCCATGCGCGCTGGAGCGCAGACCATGCTCGAGCAGCTCTCGCCCACCAACGTGGCGGACCAGTTCGAACAGGGCCGCGCACGGACGCTCGCTCCCGGGCAGGACCCGCGCCCGCGCTACTGGGAATACTACGCGGAGTTCTACCGCGTAATCGCCCAGAGCGCCTCGGACGGCGTGCCGCACCCGTTCGCGGAGGCGTTTGCCAAGGCGTACGAGGAAACCCGCGCGGGTCTGCGCGCCAAGCGCAAGACGCGCGAGGCCTGAAACGACGACGCCCGCAGTCGCGGGCGCCTGGAAACGTGGCGGAGAGGGTGGGATTCGAACCCACGTGGGGCGGTTATGCCCCCATCCGATTTCGAGTCGGCGCCGTTATGACCGCTTCGGTACCTCTCCGAGGGCCGCGTATTCTATAGCAACCATGAAGGCCCTGCTCGCGCTGCTAGCGACCCTGTTCCTGACGACCTGTTCCCAGCCCCCGCCCCTGCTCGAGCGGATCCTGGCCACGGGGGAACTGCGGGTCGTCACGCGCAACAGCCCCGACGCCTACTACCTCGGCAGCCATGGCCCGGAGGGGCCGGCCTACGAGCTCGCGAGCCGCCTGGCCGAGCAGCTCGGCGTGCCCCTGCGCCTCTACACCGTGCGCACGCGCGAGGCGGCCATCGACGAGGTCGCGGAAGGCCGCGCCCACGTCGCCGCGGCAGGCCTCTCGACGGGCATCGAGCTGCCCCCCAGCGCCCATTTCGGGCCGGGGTACCAGCTGGTCCGGGAACACCTCGTGTACCGCCGCCGGGACGCACGGCCGGCCACGATTCGTGCCGCCGCCCAGGGGCAGATCGAGGTCGCCGCCGGCAGCCCCCACCACCGGACGCTGGAGGACCTGCGCCTGCAGCACCCGGACCTGGTGTGGGTCGAGCGCACGGACACGGACACCGAGGAGATCCTGGCCGACGTGTCGCGGGGAACGGCGCAGTACACGCTGGCGAGCTCGACGGAGTTCGCGTTGAACCGCGCCGTCCATCCGGATCTCGCCATCGCGCTCGACCTCTCGCCGCAGCGCGCGATCTCGTGGGTGGTGAGCACGATGGGCCACGACCGCAGCCTGCTCGACCGCGTCAACGCCTTCTTTTTCGCCACGCGCGCGGACGGCTTCCTCGCCGGGATGCTTAACCGCTATTACGGCAACAACCAGCGCTTCGACTACCTCCTGTCGCGCAATTTCATGGAGCACCTCGACAGCCGCCTGCCGATCTACCTGGAGTGGTTCCAGGAAGCCGCGGCCAAGTACCGGCTCGACTGGCGGCTGCTCGCTGCGATGGGCTATCAGGAATCGAAATGGGACCCGCACGCGGTGTCGTTCACCGGCGTGCGCGGCCTGATGCAGCTCACCGAGGACACCGCGGCCATGATGCGGGCCGGCGACCGGCGCGACCCGCGATCGAGCATCTTCGGCGGCGCCAAGTACCTCGGCCGCCTGATGGAGACGGTGCCGCGGCGCGTGCCCGAGCCCGACCGTACCTGGTTCGCCGTGGCCGCCTACAACGTCGGCTTCGGCCATCTCGAGGACGCGCGCATCCTGACGCAGCAGCAGGGCCGCAATCCCGATCGCTGGGAGGACGTGCGCCAGGCCCTGCCGCTCCTGAGCCAGGAGCGCTGGTACACGCGCACCAAGCGCGGTTACGCCCGCGGCTGGGAGCCCGTGCGCTACGTCGACAACGTGCAGGCCTACCTCAACATCCTCGAAGTGGCGGGCGCCGGGCTCGCGCGTCCCGCGGCGACCGAGCCGGTCAGCGACGCGCGACGAAGAAATCCCTGAGCAGGGCCCCGCACTCCTCCGCCAGCACGCCACCGGTGCACTCCATGCGGTGATTGAGTGCAGGGTGCTGCACGACGTTGAACACCGACCCGGCCGCGCCGGCACGCGGGTCGGTCGCCGCGAACACCAGCCGCTGCACCCGCGCGTGCACCATCGCGCCCGCGCACATCGCGCAGGGCTCGAGCGTGACGTAGAGCGTGGTCCCCGTGAGCCGGTAGCTGTCGCTCGCCGCCGCCGCGGCCCGCAGCGCGACCATCTCTGCATGGGCCGTCGGGTCGTGCGTCGTGATCGGGCGGTTCCACCCCTCGGCGACGATCTCGCCATCGCGCACGATCACGCAGCCCACGGGCACCTCGCCGGCGGCCTCGGCGGCGCGCGCGAGCTCGAGCGCGCGGGTCATGAAGGTGCGGTCAAGGGGATCCAAAGTGACGCGGATCTCGGACAATTCTGAGGAAAAGACGCGCTGGCGCGACGGCTCCCGCATTCTCGGGGCGCAGTGTAACCGCCGGACTACATCAGCGTAATGCGCCGCTCGAAATGACGCGCCTGGCACGAGCACACCTGACCGTCCAGGGCTGACATCCGCGGCTTGCGTGCCAACCGGGCCCGGCGCAGAGTAGCGCCGTTCGGGGGGGAAAGCGGACCATGAAAAGACGGGCCTTCTGCATGTCCGCCGCGGCTGCGCTGGGCGCCGCCGCGTTTCCATTCGGTCGCGCTTTCTCGGTGGCGGCTGCGATTACCGCCGGTATAGAGGCGGTCACCGGCGACGGCCGGAAAATCCTGCTGCCGGGGCCGGACGTGGAGGATTTCCGCGCCGGCCTGCGCGGGCAGCTGCTGCTGCCCGACGCGGCAGGCTACGACGCCGCACGCAAGATCTACAACGGCATGTTCGACCGCAGGCCCGCGATGATCGCACGCTGCCTGGGCGCGGCGGACGTCGTGCGCTCGGTGCAGTTCGCGCGGGCGCACGGGCTGCTGGTCGCCGTGCGCGGCGGGGGCCACAGCCTTTCGGGCCAGTCGGTGTGCGACGACGGGCTCATGATCGACCTGGCGCAGATGCGCGCCGTCCGCGTCGACCCATCGCGCCGGGTCGCGCGCGCCGACGGCGGCGCGTTGCTTGGCGATCTCGATCGCGAGACACTGGCATTCGGCCTGGTCACGACGACCGGAACGGTTTCGCACACCGGCGCTGGTGGCCTGACGCTGGGCGGCGGGTTCGGGCGCCTGGCGCGCCGCTACGGCCTCACCTGCGACCAGCTGTCGTCGGTGGACATCGTCACCGCGGATGGCCGCCTGCTGGAGGCGAGTGCGACGGCGAATGCCGACCTGTTCTGGGGCGTGCGAGGAGGCGGCGGCAATTTCGGCGTCGTCACGTCACTCGAGTATCGGCTGCACCCGTTCGACGGTTGGGTCACCGGCGGTCATCTGGTGTTTCCCTTCGAGCAGGCGCGGCAGGCGCTGCGCGGTTTCGCGGAACTCTATCCCAGCGCGCCCGAGGGGCTCTGGATCGAGCCGATCCTGACCACGATGCCGGGCGGCGGGCGCGCGTTGATACTGGACGTCTGCTGCAGCGACCCGCCCGCAGCGGCCGAGGCCGCGCTGGCGTCTTATCGCAAGCTCGGCAAGACGATCGCGGATGACGTCAAGCCGGTGCGATACACCGTGCTGCAGACCAAGGACGACGAGCGCGCTCGCATTGGCGGCCGCTATTACACGAAGTCCGGGTTTACGGACACGTTGTCGGATGGCCTGATCGACGTGATGCTGGACACCATCGGCGGCGCCACGATTCCGCGGGCGCGCATCGCGATGCCGCCGAAAGGCGGCGCCACCGCGCGCGTCGCGCCCGACGCCACGGCGTTCTGGCATCGCGCCGCGCTGTACAGCGTGCTATTGCAGACGAGCGGCGACGAGTCGGACGAGGATGCCGCGAACGTCGGCTGGGCCAGGGCCAGGTGGCCGGCGCTGGAGGCGCACACCAAGGGCTTCTACGCCAACATGAACCTGTCGGAAATGGCGGCCGATCGGATCAGCGAAGCCTACGGCGGAAATTTTGCGCGTCTGGCCGAACTCAAGGAGCGCTACGACCCGACCAACCTGTTCCGCCTGAACGCCAACGTTCGCCCGCGTACCTGACGCGCGCGGACGTCCCACCCGCCCGAACGGTCTGCGTAGTCGAGAATATTTACACATGCCCGGTGTCCGCTACGGGGGCGGGCAATCAACCGATTGATTGGCAGAAGCATGTCTTCAGTGGCATGGAAGTTGCCTCGCATCTGGTGCGCTTACCAACACTCGAGGAGTCCGCCATGAAGGCACTCGCGGTCGTTGCTGCGACGCTCACACTGGTCGCGCCGTCGGCGCGAGCATTCCCGATCACCATCGACGCGACGGGATCCGTCACCGCGGTATTCGCACCGGACGCATTCGGTACGACGGTCGGAGACCTGATCACGCTGCACGCGACCTTCGACTCGAATGCGATCGTCGATGCATCTGCCACCTTCGGAATCCCGGGATTGGAGTTCGCCAGTCTGGCAAGCCCGGGCGCGGCGCTCGCGATCGATGTCGGATCGCGACACTGGACCGAACTCGACGAACCGCTGTTCGGCAGCGACCTCGGCGGGTTCTTCCCCACGGCGCTTCCGCATGTCGTGTTGCTCGACCACGCATTCTTCGGCCTGAACTACTTCGGCATAGGTCCCGGAGATGACGTGTTCGTTGCCGACTCGCTCGGCGCGTTGTTCTTCGGATCTCCGCCGATTCTCGGCGGCGACTCAAACCCCGACCACCCTCCCGCATGGATCGGCGCCTGGGACCTCGAGCACGCAACGGTCCGTGTACCGGAGCCCGGCACATTCTGGCTGCTTCTTTTCGGTGCAGCAGCGATGGCATCCAGTGTCCGCCGCCTCGCGCCGGCGGGATCTAGAAGATTCCCGGCACGACTCGGTCACTCCCACTCGATCGTGGCCGGCGGCTTCCCGCTGATGTCGTAGGTGACCCGCGAAATGCCCGGGCACTTCATTGATGATGCGGCGCGCGCAGAGGTCGAGGAACTCGTAGGGCAGGCGTGCCCAGCGGGCGGTCATGAAATCGACGGTCTCGACGGCGCGCAGCGCGATCACGTAGTCGTAGCGGCGGCCGTCGCCCATGACGGCGACCGAGCGCACCGGCAGGAACACCGCGAAGGCCTGGCTCACCTGGTCGTAGAGGCCGTGCGCGTTGAGTTCGTCGATGAAGATCTTGTCCGCGCGGCGCAGCAGGTCCGCGTACTGCTTCGACACCTCGCCCAGGATGCGCACGCCGAGGCCGGGCCCCGGGAACGGATGACGGAACACCATCTCGCGCGGCAGGCCGAGCTCGAGGCCGAGCCTGCGCACCTCGTCCTTGAAGAGCTCGCGCAGCGGCTCGACGAGCTTCATCTTCATGTGCTCGGGCAGGCCGCCCACGTTGTGGTGGCTCTTGATGACGTGCGCCTTGCCGGTCTTCGAGCCCGCCGACTCGATCACGTCCGGGTAGATCGTGCCCTGCGCGAGCCAGCGCACGCCCGCGAGCTTGTGCGACTCCTCGTCGAACACCTCGACGAACAGCCGCCCGATGATCTTGCGCTTGCGCTCGGGGTCGGTCTCGCCGCGCAGCGCGTCGAGGAAGCGCTGCTCGGCGTTCACGCGGATCACGCGCACGCCCATGTTCTCGCCGAGCGTCTTCATCACCTGGTCGCCTTCGCCGGCGCGCAGCAACCCGTGGTCGACGAACACGCACACCAGCTGGTCGCCGATGGCCCGGTGCAGCAGCGCCGCGACCACGGACGAATCCACGCCGCCCGACAGGCCGAGCAGCACCTTGTCGCCGCCCACCTGCTCGCGCACACGCGCGATCGCGTCCGCGATGATGTTGCCCGGCTCCCAGCGTGCCTCGCAGGCGCAGATCTCGCGCACGAAGCGCTCGATCATGCGCGCGCCCTGCAGCGTGTGCGTGACCTCGGGGTGGAACTGCACGGCGTAGTAGCGGCGCGTCTCGTCCGCCATCGCCGCGAGCGGCGCGTTCGGGGTGGAGGCAACCGGCACGAACCCATCGGGCAGCGTGTCGACGCGATCGCCGTGACTCATCCAGACGTCGAGAACCGCGCGGCCGTTGGCGTCGGCATGGTCGCGCAGTCCGTCGAGCAGGCGGCACGGCGCGGTGACCGTGACCTGTGCATAGCCGAACTCGCGATGGTCCGCCGGCGTGACGCGGCCGCCCAGCTGCTGCGCCATGGTCTGCATGCCGTAGCAGATGCCGAGCACGGGCACGCCGGCCTCGAACACCGCGGCCGGCGCACGGGGCGGCTCGGCATCGGTGACGGATTCCGGGCCACCCGACAGGATGATGCCGCGCGCACCGTACGCCCGGACGTCCTCCTCGCCCATGTCCCAGGGATGGATCTCGCAGTACACCCCGCACTCGCGGACGCGGCGTGCGATGAGCTGCGTGTACTGCGCCCCGAAGTCGAGGATCAGGATCCGGTGCGCGTGGATGTCGGGCGGGCGGGGTCTCGTTGGATCAGCGGACACGGTAGTTCGGCGCTTCCTTGGTGATCGTCACGTCGTGCACGTGGCTCTCGCGCATCCCGGCGTTCGTGATGCGCACGAACTGCGGCCGCGTGCGCATCTGCTCGATGTCGGCGCTGCCGGTGTAGCCCATGGCCGCCCGCAGGCCGCCCGTGAGCTGGTGCAGGATCGCGACGATGCTGCCCTTGTAGGGCACGCGGCCCTCGACGCCCTCGGGCACCAGCTTCTCGAGTTCCTCGGTGGTGTCCTGGAAGTAGCGGTCGCGGGAGCCGTGCGCCTGGGCCATCGCGCCGAGCGAGCCCATGCCGCGGTAGGACTTGTAGGACGCACCCTGGTAGAGCTCGACCTCGCCGGGGGATTCCTCGGTGCCGGCAAACAGGCTGCCGATCATGACGCAGTAGGCGCCCGCGACGATCGCCTTGGCGACGTCGCCCGAGTAGCGGATGCCGCCGTCGGCAATGAGCGGCACGCCGTGCTGCGCGAGCGCCTCGGCGACGTTCGCCACGGCACTGATCTGCGGCACGCCCACGCCCGCCACCACGCGCGTGGTGCAGATCGAGCCGGGGCCGATGCCGACCTTGACCGCGTCCGCGCCGGCGTCGACCAGCGCGAGCGCAGCTTCGCGCGTCACGATGTTGCCGGCGATCACCTGCTGGGCGGGCCACTTCGCCTTGATGCGCCGCACGGACTCGATCACGCCGCGCGAATGGCCGTGCGCCGTGTCCACCACGATCACGTCGACGCCGGACTCACGCAGCGCCGCGACGCGGTCGAGCGTATCCGGGCTGGTGCCGACCGCGGCGCCGACGCGCAGCGCCCCGCGCTCGTCCTTGCAGGCGCGCGGGAACTCGGTGGCCTTCTGGAAGTCCTTGACGGTGATCATGCCCTTGAGGGCGAAGTCGTCGTCGATCACCAGCACCTTCTCGATGCGGTGCTTGTGCAGCAGCGCGAGCACCTCCTCCTTGGGGGAGTTCTCGCGCACCGTGACCAGGCGCTCGCGCGGCGTCATCACCGAGGACACCGGCGCATCGAGCTTGGTCTCGAAGCGCAGGTCGCGGTGGGTGACGATGCCGAAGGCCTTGCCGTCCTGCACCACGGGCACGCCGGAGATGTTCTTGGCGCGCGTGAGCTCGATCACCTCGCGGATGGTCTGGTCCGGGCGCACCGTGATCGGGTCGTGGATGATGCCGCTCTCGAATCGCTTCACGTGCGCGACCTGGCGCGCCTGGGATTCGACGGTCATGTTCTTGTGGACGATGCCGATGCCGCCTTCCTGCGCGATCGCGATCGCGAGACGGTGCTCCGTCACGGTGTCCATCGCCGCCGCCATCACCGGCAGGTTGAGGCGGATGGACCTGGTGAGCTGCGTGCCGAGGTCCACCTCGTGCGGCAGGACCTGCGAATAGGCAGGGACGAGGAGTACGTCGTCGAAGGTGAGGGCTTCCTCGAGGATGCGCAGCATGGGGTGGACCCGGGCCTGACAAAGGAAGCGCGGAATTGTACCCCCCGGGGCCGCGCGGGGGAAACCCGGTAAGATCGGCCCACCATGCAGGATTCCTGGCTCGAGGCCCCCGCCGATTCCCCGCCGCCGCGGGAGGTTTTCACCATCAGCCGTCTCAACCGGGAGGCGCGGGCCCTGCTCGAGCGCGGCCTCGGCTCGGTATGGCTCGAGGGGGAGATCTCGAACCTGTCGCGGCCCGGGTCCGGGCACTGGTATTTCTCGCTCAAGGACGAGGCCGCGCAGGTGCGCTGCGCGATGTTCCGGCAGCGCAACCTGCTGGTCCGCTTTGCGGTGCGCGACGGCAGCCACGTGCTGGCGCGCGGGCGGGTGAGCCTCTACGAGGCGCGGGGTGAGTTTCAGGTCGTGGTCGAACACCTCGAGGAGGCCGGCGAAGGATTGCTCAGGCGGCGCTTCGAGGAACTGAAGCGCAAGCTCGACGCCGAGGGCCTGTTCGACAGCCGGCACAAGCAACCGCTGCCGCGCCTGCCGCGACGCATCGGCGTCATCACCTCCCCCACCGGCGCGGCGATCCGCGACATCCTCCACGTGCTCGGCCGGCGTTTCCCGGCCGTCCCGGTGCTGGTCTACCCGGTTTCCGTACAGGGGGAAGCCGCGCCACGCGAGATCGTCCAGGCGCTCGAGCTCGCGGAGCGGCGCCGTGACTGCGACGTGCTGATCCTGGCCCGTGGCGGCGGCTCGCTCGAGGACCTCATGGCCTTCAACGACGAGTCCGTGGCACGCGCGGTATTCGCGTGCCCGATCCCGGTCGTGAGCGGCGTGGGCCACGAGGTCGACTTCACCATCGCCGATTTCGTCGCCGACGAGCGTGCGCCGACGCCGTCCGGGGCCGCGGAGCGCGTCGTGCCGGACAAGGCGGAATGGCTCCGCGGCATCGCCGCGACCGAGCGGAGACTGCTGCTCGCCATGCGTCGTCGATTGCAGGAATCGCGCGTCTCGCTGCAGGCGCGCGAGCAGCGCCTGGCGCGCTGCCACCCCGGCATTCGCCTGCGACAGCATGCGCAACGGCTCGACGAACTGGAGGGTCGCGCGAGACTCGCGATCCACACCCGGCTCGAGCGCGCGCGGGCCCGGCTCGGTGCGTCGGCGTCGCTGCTGCTGCGCGCGTCGCCCGCGCTTCGTGTCGCGGCGCTACGCATCCGCCTCGAGTCCGCCCGGCGTGCACTGGCCGGCGCTACCCGCGGCCGGGTCGCCGAGTTGCGCGGGAGGTTCGAGTTGGCGGCGAGGACGCTGCACACGGTCAGCCCGCTCGCAACGCTGGACCGTGGCTACGCGATCGTGACCGACGCGGCGGGCCATGTGTTACAGGACGCCGCCGCCGTCAGGCCGGGCGACCCCATCGAGGCTCGCCTCGCTCGCGGCCGGGTGCGCGCGACGGTCGTCGCGACCTCCGCCGAACAGGCCGACGAGGACCGCACGGCGTGAGGTGGGCGGCAATCCTGTTGCTTCTCGGCCTCTTGGGCACCGTCGCTCATGGCGCGACGGTCCTGCCGCGCGAGAGCCGGGTCCCGGGCGGCCTTGCGATCATCGAGCTCGGCGGCGGCGAGGTGGAGCCCGGCCCGGTCGTATTCCGCGACCGTCGCGTCCCGGTGCTCCGCGTGGACGACCGCTGGATCGCGCTCGTCGGCATCCCGCTCGACGTCGCCCCTGGATCGGTCGAGGCTACGCTTGCCCCTGGCGGTCCAGACACCGCGGCCCGGCGGCTCGAGTTCGTCGTGGCGCCGAAGAAATACGACGAGCAACGGCTGCAGGTGCAGAACCAGCGGCACGTCGACCCGTCGCCGGAGGACCTCGAGCGCATCGAGCGCGAGCGTGTTCGCATCGAGGCCGCCCTCGGCGCCTACAGCGCGGACCGCATGCCCGATCTCGACATTCAGGCCCCGGTCGCCGGGCGTCGCTCGAGCAGCTTCGGGCTGCGCCGCTACTTCAACGGCCAGCCACGCAATCCGCACAGCGGGATGGACATCGCCGTACCGACCGGCACGCCCATCCTGAACCCCGCTCCCGGTCGCGTGCTCGACGCGGGCGACTTCTTCTTCAACGGCAATACGGTATTCGTCGACCACGGGCGCGGCATCGTGACCATGTATTGCCACCTGAGTCGCATCGACGTGAAGCCAGGCGACGAGGTCGCGCGCGGCGCACCGCTCGGGCTGGTCGGCGCCACCGGACGCGTGACCGGGCCGCACCTGCACTGGGGGGTGGCGGTGAACCGGGCGATGGTGGATCCGGCGCTCTTTCTCGCGCCCGAGCACGGGGAAGAGCTCGGAAAGTGATCAGCGGTTGGCGGTTAGTGCGGAGCAGCGTGGTTCGTCGCCGATCCCCATAGAGAGCGTTGGAACAGCCGCCTGCGTATCAACCGGAGATCCTGGTTTCGGCCGTGACAAGATCGCTGCAACGCGCCGAGTGCAGACGCTGGAGGCCCGCGAACGACCCGAAGCGGAAGTTCGCCGTAATAGCGAGCATTGCTCCACCGCACGGCCGCTGAGGCATCCGCGAAGCCAGTCGGTTGCAGCGAGGCGCTCAGCGGTAGCGTAAGCAGCCCTGCCCGATAGCCAGTACAAACGGACTGCGCGAACCGCGATTGACATTGGCCGCTCCGCCAAATATGGTCCACCCGGACCACGACACGCACCAGGGAGTCGCAGGTGAATCGATCGCAGTTCGGTTGGGGGGGGGGGGCTAGCCTGCTGCCTCGTCTTGCTGGCAGCGCCCTGCTGGGCGGCGACCGCGAGCTACGAGTACGACGCCCTCGGGCGCCTCACGCGCGTTACGTACTCCAACGGCAAGGTCGTGTTCTACCGATTCGACGCGGCGGGCAACCGAACACAGGTCATGAGCGGCACGCTACCGGGGGCACCCTCGTCGATTACCGTGCCGCCGAGCAGCACGTCTGGATCGTACACAGTCAGTTGGGGCACAGCGACCGGCACCGTTACGACCTACGGTCTTTACGAAGCGACCAACTCCAGTTTCTCGGGACAAGCCCTGATCTATAGCGGGACAGCGCTCAGCGCGTCGATCTCGGGCCGAAGCAACGGAACCTATTACTACCGCGTAAGGGCCTGCTTCGATAGCGCATGCAGCGCCTATCTGGCCGGCTCAAACGGGGTGACCGTCACTGTCTCGAGCCAGATCCAGGTCCTAAACCCGTCGATATCTGTGGGCGCAACGGGTCAGCTCACCCAAATCACCACGCTCGCCAACCTGAATGGGTACGCCGCCACCATTCAGACTTTCACCGAGACCTGCACCTTGGCGAGCGCCGCGATCCAGACCGGTGCGCAGAGCGTCAGGTGGACGAACAGCAATTACTACTATCACCAGTGCGAATCGGGCGCGAATCAGCAGTGCACCGCCAGTTACGTCATTCGCAACTCCAGTAACGGCCAAACGCACTCCGGCACGTCCGCGGTCACCGTCCTTCCCCAAGCTCGGAGCCTGCCGCCCGGGCAGAGCTGCCCGGAGCCGCAAAAGGGAGGGATCTGACAATGACAAATCGACGTTCCCAGCCGGTGTATGCGCCCACCTTCCCGTGCCTGTGCTTGAGCTCCGCGCTGGCAGCCGTTGCGCTGTTTGGGGCAGTGACGGCAAGTGCCCAGGAAGAGGTTCCCATCGTCATTTCGCCGCTTCGGGTCGAGAGCGATCCGAACGGCGTAAATCTCGTTTCCGGAAAGATTGACATTCAAATTCCCGTGCTTTCGGTGCCCGGTGCGCCGAACCTGCGGTTCGACCGCGTCCAGAATGCTGCCCCCTATGTCAGCGGAACGGTGTCCACGGCCACGGGCGAGACCTTATCCAATTACTCCGTTCACACCAACGCCGGAGTGTCGGAATCTTTCCGCTGCGAGGGCGGCATCTGCAGGAGTCTGACCGGGACCGGTTCTGTGTATCTCCCCGAAGGGCAGTACACGCGGGGCAGTAGCGGCGAGGTCTATACATTCGACCTGCAACACCTCTCCGTCGGCCCACCCCTGACTAGCACGGTCACGACGATCTACTACGCGTCGTCGGTGCGCTACCCCAACGGCGAGGTCCTCACCTACACGTATGAAACGGGCACGATCGCCGGCGATGTCTACGGCCGGGTCTATTACCGGCCCACGCGGGTGTCCAGTAATCTCGGGTACTTCATCAGTATTGCCTACCATCCCGGCCAGCTTGGGGTCGACCCGTGGGGAAATCCCGCCGAGGCAGCGATCTACCGCACCTCCGCGCCATCGACCCCGCTGCGACGATTCACGTACGAAGGCACGACGATCACCGAGGTCACCACGGGCGGCAGTCGCGCCTATACCTGCTTCGCCTGCCAGAACTCCTTAGGAAATCACCTCGAGCTGGCCTATGGATCCTTGACGCTCCCCGGAGAAAGCTCGCCCACAATTCAGGCCACAGCAAATCAAAGTTATCCATTGGTCGCGTCGGTCACGCGTGACGGCGTGCAGTGGAACTACAGCTACACGAACGCGCGCTACAACGGAAGCACCGACGGTTATTGGTATGACCGGTTGAGTGTCGCCGGTCCAAACGGATACAGCGTGGTCTACGACCTGCAGGTGTCGAACCGGCGCAACGTCATCACCAAGGTCACCGACAGCATTGCGCGACAGACGTCCTTCGAGTCGGACATGTACTATCGGCCGACTCGCGTGGTCTATCCGGAGGGCAACGAGACGACGGTCGGCTACGACTCGCTCGGCAACATCGTCTCGAGAACCAGCAAGCCCAAGCCCAACTCCGGACAATTCCCCGTCAGCGAAACCGCGCACTACAACACGGCCGCATGCGACGGCATGGCATTCGATATCAAGTGTTTCCGACCGGAGTGGTTCCGGGACGGTTTGGGTCGGCAGACGGATTTTCTCTACAACGCCCAGGGCCAACTGACCGAGCGCACCGATCCCGCCGACGCGGATGGCGTGCGCAGGAAGACGTACGTGACGTACGAAACCGTCGCGGGTCTCAGCCGGCCGAAGGTCGTGCGGGTGTGCGGCGATGTGACGACCTGCGGCACCGCCAACGAGATCCGCATGGAATACGACTACTGGGGCAACACCTTCTTGCCGTCGGTCGTGCGGCGGATCGATGCGGCGCGAGGCGAAACGCTCGTCACGACGAACGAGTACGACCTCGCTGGCCGCCTGAAAGCATCGGACGGCCCGTTGCCGGGCACGAGTGACGCCACCTATTACCACTACGACCATTTCGGTCGAGAGGAATGGGTCATCGGTCCGTTGAATGGCGCGGGTTATCGCCGCGCGACCAAGACCGAATACCGCCTCTCGGACGACATGGTTTTTGCCGTCTCCGTGGGCTCGGTCACGAACGTCACCGCGCCGGCCTTCGTGAGCATACTCACCCGATCCGAAACCGACTACGACGGGCGCCGCAACCCTGTTGTCGAGAAGGTCAAGGCATCCGGCGGCACCGTCCACACGCTGACCCAGCGCACCTTCGACAACCGCGGGCGGCTCACCTGTGAAGCCCGGCGCATGTACCCGGCGGCCTTCGCGTCGTTCCCCGCGGCCGCGGACGCCTGCACGTTGGGCACCCCCGGCAGCTTTGGCGACGACCGGATCACCCGCAACGTCTACGACGCCTCGAGCCAGTTGCTGCAGGTCCACCGCGCCTACGGCACGTCGATCCAAATAAACTACGCGACCTATACGTACACGCCCAACGGCAGGCAGCAGACGGTCACAGACGCCAACGGCAACCGGACGACCTATGATTACGACGGGTTCGACCGGCTGTCGAAGATGAGATTCCCGGTGGCAACGCTGGGCGCCGGCACGTCCAGTACCACGGATTATGAGCAGTACGGGTACGACAGCGTCGGCAATCGAACGTCGCTACGGAAGAGGGACGGCAAGGTCATCACGTACACGCTACGATGCCCTGAACCGAGTGCGGAGCAAGATAGTACCGGTGTCGCTTAGCGGCGCGGCGGGATACTCCGTGTTCTACGGATACGACGTGCGCGGCCTGCAGACGTTCGCCCGGTTCGGATCCATCTCTGGCAGTGGCGTCACCAACCAGTACGACGGTTTCGGGCGGCTCCGCTCCTCGTCACGAACATGGACGGCACCGCCCGGGCGGTCACGTCGGACTACGACGCCACGGCAACGAGTCGCGCGTGACGCATCCAGACGGCATGTTCTTCGAGTACGCCTACGACGCTGCCGACAGCCTGGATGTTCGTCTCGGAGAATGGCCCGTCCATCGCGCTGATCTCGCAATCTCGTCGACGAGTTCGGCCGTCGCAACCAGATCAACCGGAACGTCGCAGGTTCGGTCACGACCATCGGCTTCGACGAGATTTCCAGGCTGCTCTCGATCGGCCACAACCTCGACGGAACCGCCACCGCCAACGACGTCGGGATCGGGTTCTCTTACAACCCGGCCAGCCAGGTGGCGGCGCGATCCCAGACGAACAACAACTACGATTACCCCATCGGCCTCGTCAACCAGACGTACAATTCGAACGGTCGCAACCAGTACACGCAGATCGTGGGCACCGGCGGAGGCACCCCGGCGTGGGATCCGAACGGGAACCTCACGTCGGACGGCCTCCCGACACCGACCAACTTTCTGTACGACACCGAGAACCGCCTGACGAGCGCAAGCGGGGCGAAGACCGCGACGCTGACCTACGATCCGCTCGGGCGGCTGTACCAGGTCACGAGCGCCGGGGTCACGACGCGGTTCGTGTACGACGGCGACCGGCTGATCGCGGAATACAACACCGCGGGCACCGTGCAGCGACGCTACGTGCACGGTGCCGCGGTGGATGAACCGCTGGTGTGGTACGAGGGCGCTTCCGTCTCGAGTACCAGCCGCCGTTACCTGCATGCGGATCAGCAGGGATCGATCATCGCGACCAGCAATGCGGCCGGAACCAGGTTAGACCTCGGTACTTACGATGCGTACGGGGTCACGACCGCGCCGAGCACCTGGCGGTTCCAGTACACCGGGCAGGCGGCGATCCCGCAGCTCGGGCTCTATTACTACAAGGCGAGGTTCTACAACCCGGCGCTCGGGCGGTTCATGCAGACCGATCCGATCGGGTTTGACGATGACCTCAATCTCTATGCGTACGTAGGTAACGATCCGCTCAACAAGACGGACCCGACAGGCAATTGTCCGACCTGCTTCAAGATTGCAGGGGACATCGCCATTGATGCTGCCGTGCAGTATCTGACCACAGGAGACGTGGATTGGGGACAGGCCGCCACCAATGCCTTGTTAGGTGCATTCAATCCTGGGAAGTCTCTGAAGTCCGCTGCCCAGTTATTCAAGGCGATGAAGGCCAACCGTCGCGGACCGAATCCAGACGGGTCGCCGGGCAAGGCAGATCACCGGGAGGCGAATCAGAAATTGGTCGATATGAAGCGCGAAGAGTATCCCGCGTCCGAGGGCTACACCGTCGATAGCAATAAAAGCATCAAGTCCGATACCGGAGTAAACCGTCGGCCCGATGTCTCTGTAAGGGACCGGGAAGGGAATCTCGTCCAGGTAGGCGAGGTCGCTCGTACCAACAAGGATGGAAGTCTGGTGGTGCGGGAAAGAGTGAAGCAAGATGAGTACAAGGCAGCGGGCATCAAGTGCGTAGTTGTTAAGCTCGGTGAGGGTTGTTGATCAGCTTTTTGTCGGAGGGGTCGTGGCGGTATTCGAATTCTACGGAGATGCAGATGATTGCGATGCCGCGGCGGCGGCGGTTCTCACCGGCTCCAATTATCTCTTGCTTCCGAACATCTGCTACGAGCGCTCGGCGGCGATCGAGATAAAGTCGCCAAGTGCTGAGTTCGCGACGTACTTGAACATAAACAGGACCATGTTCATTGCCGGTCCCTTTACGCGGGGATTGTCGTGGCAGAAGCTGTCCAAAGGTCGTTGGGCGGGTCACTACGTGATTCGCCCCGAGTATGAGGGCCCACTGATTTCAATCAGGTTTCCCGCAGTGGCTGATAGGGGTGACGTGACTACCTACTCGGCTGGAATGATTGACCTCAGAGCACGAGCTTACGCGCCGACACTGGGTATCGAGGTGCCGGCTACGAATGAGGCGAAGACGGCGTTCCGCGATGTCATAGCCAAGGTCAAATCCGTGTGCTGCCGAGTGGAGGTTGGCGCCGAGAAAGCATGGGTTGGTCGCAGCCTGTTCAACCGCGCCTCGCTGGCAACAGCTCCGCGGCTCATTGTCAACGGGCTTGCAGTTCCGCTGCTTCGCACGTAGGTGCAGCTGAAGACGACAGGTATTTTCACGGGTATGTTAAAGATGATCCGGTGCACAGCATTGCGCCGCGCGGGACGTGCAATTCAACAACAAAGTCGCCCCGATTCGGTCCCCGCTCGGTCGCGATGGGTGCAAGTCTCGCATTTCTCCGACACCGGGGTTCCTGAAATGAAATTCCAATAGCGGCGGACGACCCGCGCGATTTGGGGTTTCTGCACGGTTCAGGTCCACCTCCGGTGCGTGTGTCACGAACACCTACGACGGGTTCGGAGGGTTGCGCAGCTCGAGCACCAACCTCGATGGGGTGACCCGCAGCGTCGTCTCCGACTACGACGCGCAGGGCAACCGCACCCGCATCACGCATCCGGACGGCGCCTACTTCGAGTACCGGTACGATCCGGCCGGTCGACTCACGCAGCTCACGGAGAACGGCCCGTCGACGCCACTGGCGCGCCTGACCTACGACGCGCAGGGGCGCCGCGATGCGATCGGCCGCGACACGGCCGGGGCGGCCACCGGGTTCGGCTACGACGCCATCTCGCGGCTCGGCGCCATCGTCCACAACCTGGACGGCCCTGCCACCGGCAACGATCTGACGACCACGTTCAACTACAACCCGGCGAGCCAGATCGTCACCCGCGCGCAGTCGAACAACGCGTACGAGTTCCCGGTCGCGAGCTCAAACGTGCCTACGTCACCAACGGCCGCAACAGTACACGCAGATCACCGGGATATGCGACGCTGACTGGGATGCAAGGCAATCTACCTCTGACGGATCACTTCGTTCGGCTACGACACGAGAACCGCCTCACGAGCGCAATAATAAATATAATAATATCGACTCACGCAGATCACGGAGAACGGCCCCTCGACGCCACTGGCGCGCCTGACCTACGACGCGCAGGGGCGCCGCGATGCGATCGGCCGCGACACGGCCGGGGCGGCCACCGGGTTCGGCTACGACGCCATCTCGCGGCTCGGCGCCATCGTCCACAACCTGGACGGCCCTGCCACCGGCAACGATCTGACGACCACGTTCAACTACAACCCGGCGAGCCAGATCGTCACCCGCGCGCAGTCGAACAACGCGTACGAGTTCCCGGTCGGTAGCTCGAACCGTGCCTACGCCACCAACGGCCGCAACCAGTACACGCAGATCACCGGGGATGCCCCGACGACGCTGACCTGGGATGACAATGGCAACCTCACCTCGGACGGATCCACTTCGTTCGGCTACGACACCGAAAACCGCCTCACGAGCGCGAGCGGGGCCAAGTCGGCCACGCTGACCTACGATCCGCTGGGGCGGCTGTATCAGGTCACGAGCGCCGGGGTCACGACGCGGTTCGTGTACGACGGCGACCGGCTGATCGCGGAATACAACACTGCGGGCACGGTGCAGCGGCGCTACGTGCACGGCGCCGGCGTCGACGAGCCGCTGGTGTGGTACGAGGGCGCCGCAGTCTCGAGTGCCAGCCGTCGTTACCTGCATGCGGATCACCAGGGCTCGATCATCGCGACCAGCAATGCGGCCGGGGCCAAGCTCGGACCTCGGCACCTACGACGCGTACGGCGTGACGACCGCGCCGAGCACCTGGCGGTTCCAGTACACCGGGCAGGCGGCGATCCCGCAGCTCGGGCTCTATTACTACAAGGCGAGGTTCTACAACCCGGCGCTCGGGCGGTTCATGCAGACC
>CAVZTF010000003.1:0-667500 GCA_963778185.1 uncultured Gammaproteobacteria bacterium
ACCCCAGCACGAAATACTTGATGGCCGCCTCCGCCGCCGTGCCGGACTCGCGGTTGAACGCGACCATCGCATACAGCGACAGCGCCAGCAGCTCGACGCCGAGGTACAGCGTGACGAGGCTGTTGGCGGAGATCAGCACCATGATGCCGAGCAGTGCGAAGAGCCCGAGCACGAAGAACTCGCCCTTCAGGATCGCGCGCGCCTGCAGATAGCCGTAGGAATACAGGAATGCGACCGCGACGGCCCCGTAGGCCACGAACTTGAGCAGCCCACCGACTGGATCGGCGACGTAGGTGCCGTGCCAGCCGATGGTGCGGGTGTCGACCCCGGTGCGCGCGGTGACCCAGGCCGCGCCCGCGAGCGCCACCAGCGACAGCACGAAGGTCACGCCACGCCTGGCATCGTCGACGAACAGGTCCACGAGCAGGATGATGCAGGCCGCCGTGAGCAGGAAGATCTCCGGCGCGGCCAGCATGAGGTCGAGGCGAGTGACGGAGGCTGGGTTCATGGCTCAGAACTTCGTGACCATCATCTGCTGGACGAGGTGTTCGATCGTGGGCCGCATCACGTCGAGCAGCGGCGCGGGCCACAGGCCGAGCGCGAGCACCGCGACCGCCAGCACGCCGAGCACGAGGAATTCGCGGCGGTTCAGGTCCTGGAGTTGCGCGACGTGGTCGTTGGCCACCGGCCCGAAGATCACGCGCTTGACGAGCCACAGCGTGTAGGCGGCGCCCAGGATCAGCGTGACGGCGGCCAGGAACGCGTACCAGAAGTTGGCGCGGAAGCTCGCGAGGATTACCAGGAACTCGCCCACGAAACCCGAGGTTCCCGGGAGCCCGGCATTCGCCATGGCGAACAGCACCATGAAGGCGCCGAACACCGGCATGGTGTTGATCACGCCACCGTAGTCCGCAATCTGGCGGCTGTGCATGCGGTCGTAGAGCACGCCGATGCAGAGGAACAGCGCGCCCGAGACGAGGCCGTGCGACACCATCTGCACCATCGCGCCGTCGAGCCCCATGGCCGCGCCTTCGGTCCCGCCCGTGTTGCGGACGATCTCGAACGCCGCGAACGCGCCCAGCGTCACGAAGCCCATGTGCGCGATGGACGAATAGGCGATCAGCTTCTTCATGTCCTGCTGCACCAGGGCGACGAAGCCGATGTAGACGACGGCGATCAGCGACAGCGCGATGATCAGCCAGTCGAGTTCCCGGCTCGCGTCCGGCGCGATCGGCAGGCTGAAGCGCAGGAACCCGTACCCGCCCATCTTCAGCAT
This sequence comes from uncultured Gammaproteobacteria bacterium, assembly GCA_963778185.1. Classification (GTDB taxonomy): domain Bacteria; phylum Pseudomonadota; class Gammaproteobacteria; order Steroidobacterales; family Steroidobacteraceae; genus RPQJ01. Next base: position 1,277 of record CAVZTF010000003.1, read on the forward strand.
GATGGCGGCCAGGATCACCGAACCGCCCGTCGGCGCCTCGACGTGCGCGTCCGGCAGCCAGGTGTGCACCGGCCACATCGGCACCTTCACCGCGAACGCAACCAGGAACGCGACGAAGATGAACAACTGCTCGGTCAGCGACAACGGCATCGCCTGCAGGTCTGCGATGGAGTAACTGCCACCCTGCAGGTAAAGGTAGATCAGGGCGACCAGCATCAGCACCGACCCGAGGAACGTGTAGAGGAAGAACTTCACGGTCGCGTACACGCGGCGCACGCCGCCCCACACGCCGATGATGATGAACATCGGGATCAGCATCGCTTCCCACAGGACGTAGAACAGCATCGCGTCCAGGGCCGCGAACACGCCGATCATCAGCCCCTCGAGGACCAGGAAGGCTGCGAAATACTGCGCCGGGCGCTTCTCGATCATCGTCCAGCCCGCGATCACCACCAGCGGTGTCACGAAGGTGGTGAGCACGATGAGCGGCATCGAGATGCCGTCGACCCCGAGGTGGTACCAGGCGTTGAACGCGCCGATCCACGGCTGCCGCTCGACGAACTGCATTGCGGCCGTGCCCGTGTCGAAGTCGCTCCACAGGACCAGGCTGGCGACGAACGTCGCAACCGAGCCCGCGAGCGCCAGCCAGCGCGCGGCGGCCGCGTTGCGGTCGCCCGCCAGCAGCAGCAGGAAGCCGGCCGCAATGGGCAGCCAGACGAGAACGCTCAGAACGGGCCAGTCAGCTTGCATGGGTCAGCTTCGCCAGAGTAGCCACGCGAGCAGCGCCGAGAGGCCGATGATCGTCGCGAAGGCGTAGTGATACAGATAGCCGGATTGCACGCCGCGCACCACGCTCGCCACCCAGCCCACCAGCCGGGCCGAGCCATTGACCGCCGCGCCGTCGATGATCGCCACGTCGCCCACTCGCCACAGCAGGCGGCCGAGCGCACGGCTGCCGCCGGCGATGAATTTCTCGTTGAAGGCGTCGAAGTAGTACTTGTTGACGAGCAGCGTGTAGAGGCCGCCCGCCTTGTGCCGCAGTTGCGCTGCGAGCGCCGGGCGCTTGAGGTAGACGAACCAGGCCGAAAGCACGCCAGCCGCCGCCAGCCACACCGCCGGCCCCTTGAGCCCGTGCAGCACGAACGCCGCGGGGCCGTGGAATTCCTCGCCGAGGTGGCCGAGCACGTCGTGCGAGTCCGCGACGTGGATGGCGCCCTGGAAAAAGTCGCCGAACAGCAATGGCCCGATGAACGGCCAGCCGGCGACGACGGACGGGATGGCGAGCATCACGAGCGGCAGCGTCACGACCCACGGCGACTCGTGCAGGTGCTGCTTCGTGTGGTGGTCCATGCGCTCCTGCCCGTGGAACGTCATGAACACCAGCCGGAAGGTGTAGAACGCGGTAATGAAGACGCCGAGCAGCACGCACCAGTAGGCGTAGGTCGCGGCCGGCAGATGCGAGGCATGCACGGCCTCGATCAGCGCGTCCTTGGAGAAGAAGCCCGAGAACCCCGGGAAGCCGATCAGTGCCAGCGCGCCGATGAGGCACGTCCAGTAGGTGACGGGCAGGTACTTGCGCAAGCCCCCCATCTTCCGCATGTCCTGCTCGTGGTGCATCGCGATGATCACCGAGCCCGCCGCGAGGAACAGCAGCGCCTTGAAGAACGCGTGCGTCATGAGGTGGAAGATCGCCCCGGCGTAGGCCGAGACCCCTAGCGCCACGGTCATGTAGCCGAGCTGGGACAGCGTCGAGTAGGCGACCACGCGCTTGATGTCGTTGTTGACGATGCCGAGCAAGCCCATGAACAGCGCCGTGGTGGCGCCGATCACCAGCACGAAGCTGAGGGCGGTCTCGGACAGCTCGAACAGCGGCGACATGCGCGCCACCATGAAGATGCCCGCCGTGACCATCGTGGCGGCGTGGATCAGCGCGGAGATGGGTGTGGGACCCTCCATCGAGTCCGGCAGCCACACGTGCAGCGGCACCTGTGCCGACTTGCCCATCGCACCGATGAACAGGCAGATGCAGATCACGGTCGCTGCCGACCATGCCTCGCCCGGGATGAGCTCGAACGTGCTGCCCGCGATCGTGCCGGCCTGCTCGAATATGTCGGCGTAGTGCAGCGTGCCGGTCAGGTAGGCAATGCCGGCGATGCCAAGCAGGAAGCCGAAGTCGCCCACCCGGTTCACCAGGAACGCCTTCAGGTTGGCGTGGATCGCCGTGGGGCGCGTGTACCAGAAGCCGATCAGCAGGTAGGAGACGAGGCCCACCGCCTCCCAGCCGAAGAACAGCTGCAGCAGGTTGTTCGACATCACGAGCATCAGCATCGCGAAGGTGAACAGCGAGATGTAGCTGAAGAACCGCGTGTAGCCGGGGTCGTCGCGCATGTAGCCGATGGTGTAGACGTGCACCATCAGCGACACGAAGGTGACGACGACCATCATGAGGGCGCTCAGGCGGTCGACCAGGAAGCCGACCTCCATGCGCATGCCGTCGCTCACGAGCCAGGTGTAGACCGGGCCGTCGAAGCCCGGGCCGCCGGTGGCGATGTCGAACAGCACCAGCGACGACAGCATGAACGAGACGGCCACGCCCAGGATGGTGGCCGTGTGGGCCCCGACCCGCCCGACCCGGCGCCCGCCCAGTCCCGCGACCAGGGCTGCGGCCAGCGGCGCCAGCACGATGGCGAGGAGTACCTTCTCCACGGCTCAGCCCCGCATGGCGTCGAGGTCCTCGACGTTGATGCTGCGCCGCTGCCGGAACAGCACGACCAGGATCGCCAGCCCGATGGCGGACTCCGCCGCGGCGACCGTCAGGATGAAGAACACGAACACCTGGCCGGAGAGGTCGCCCAGGTGGTGCGAGAACGCGATGAAGTTGAAGTTGACCGAGAGCAGCATGAGCTCGATGCACATGAGCAGCAGCAGCACGTTCTTGCGGTTGATGAAGATGCCGGCCACGCTCAGGGCGAAGAGGACACCGGACAGCAGCAGGACGTGCGACAGCGGGATCATTGCTTGCCCTCCGCGTCCATCTTCACGATCCGGATGCGGTCCTGCGCCCTCACGGCGACCTGTCGCGCCACGTCCTGCAGCTTCTGTCCCGGCCGCCGGCGCATCGTCAGCGTGATTGCGGCGACGATGGCGACCAGCAGGATCACGGCAGCGACCTCGAACGGGTACAGGTACTCCGTGTACAGCAGGTAGCCGAGCTCGGCCGTGTTCGAATAGCCCTCGGGCCTGGGTGCCGGCACCGGCGTCTCGTCGAGTCCCAGCTGGCGGACCCACACCACGAGGCCGATCTGCGCCACGACGACCAGCGCAATCAGCGCGCCGAGCGGCGCGTAGCGCGTGAAGCCCTGGCGCAGCTTCTCGACGTCCACGTCCATCATCATCACGACGAACAGCCACAGCACCATGACCGCGCCCACGTAGACCACGATCAGGGTGATGGCGAGGAACTCCGCCTCGAGCAGCAGCCAGATGACCGCGCTGTTCAGGAACGCGAACACCAGGAACAGCGCGCAGTGCACGGGGTTGCGCGCCGTGATCACGCCGAGCGCCGCGAGGACCAGGATCGCGCCGAACAGGTAGAAGAGGACGTTGACGATCATCGTGTGGTCGCTCGTTCAGCGGTAGCGGGCGTCGGCCGCCTTGTCCGCGGCGATCATGGCCTCGTAGCGCTCGCCGATGGCGAGCAGCTTGTCCTTGGTCATTATGTTCTCGCCGGGGTTCTCCATGTGGTACTCGTGCAGCCGGGTCTCGACGATCGCGTCCACCGGGCACGCCTCTTCGCAGAAGCCGCAATAGATGCACTTGAAGAGGTCGATGTCGTAGCGCGTGGTGCGGCGCGTGCCGTCGGCGCTGACGTCCGACTCGATGGTGATCGCGAGCGCGGGACACACGGCCTCGCAGAGCTTGCAGGCGATGCAGCGCTCCTGCCCGTTCGGGTAGCGGCGCAGGGCGTGCAGGCCGCGAAAGCGCGGCGACTGCGGGGTCTTCTCCTCCGGGTACAGGATCGTGACCTTCGGCCGGAAGAAATTCTTCAGCGTGACCGAGAGGCCGACCAGCAGCTCGTAGAGGAAGAATGTCTTGATGACGCTGCGCATGCTTTGCCTCAGGCGGCCCACGGGCCGATCTTGAAGACCCACAGCGCGGCTTCCACGCACAGCCACACGAGCGTGACCGGAATGAACACCTTCCAGCCCAGCCGCATGATCTGGTCGTAGCGGTAGCGCGGGAACGTGGCGCGGAACCACAGGAAGCAGAACAGGAAGAACGCGATCTTGAGCACCAGCCAGTGCAGGCCCGGGGCCGCGAGGAACGTGCCACCCACGAGCGGGTAGCCCTCGAACGGCGACAGCCAGCCGCCGAAGAAGAAGGTCGCCGTGAGTGCCGCGACCAGGATCATGTTCGCGTACTCCGTCAGGAAGAACAGCGCGAACGCGATGCCGGAATACTCGACGTGGAAGCCCGCGACGATCTCCGACTCGCCCTCGGCGACGTCGAACGGCGCGCGGTTGGTCTCGGCGACCCCGGAGATGAAGTACACGACGAAGAGCGGGAACAGCCAGAACCAGTGCCAGGCGAGCACCCCGCCCGACTGCGCCTCGACGATGCGGCCGATGTTGAGCGTGCCGGCGGCCATCACCACGCCGACCAGCGCGAATCCCATCGCGATCTCGTAGGCCACGATCTGCGCGGCGGAGCGCATCGCTCCGAGGAACGCGTATTTCGAGTTCGACGCCCAGCCGGCGAGGATGATGCCGTAGGCGCCGAAGCCCGCGAGCGCGAGAACGTAGAGCACGCCCGCGTCCACGTCCGCGATCGCGAATCCCGGCCACAGGGATATCACCGCCCAGGCCGCGAAGGCCGGAGTGAGCGCGAGCAGCGGCGCCACGACGAACAGGAAGCGGTTCGAACGCGACGGCACCACCACTTCCTTGATGAGGAGCTTGATGACGTCGGCGAAGGGCTGCAGCAGTCCCTTCGGTCCCACGCGGTTCGGCCCGAGGCGCACCTGCATGTAGCCGATGACCTTGCGCTCCGCGAGCGTCAGGTAGGCCACGCAAAGGATCACCGTGATGGTCACCGCGAGAATCTGGCCCAGCGCGACGAGCACCTGCCGCAGCCCCCCCGGCCACGCCTGCCAGGTGGCGGTGACGAAATCCATCATGCCGCACCGCCGCGGGCGGCCCGCCCGTCACGGGTTTCCTGCAGCGGCCGCGAGCGGCGCACCACGGCGTCGACCTCGTAGATGCCGAGCTCGCGGGTGGAATCCAGCGAGGCGAGCCGGCCAGGGGCGAACGCGCCGGCCCCCGGGGCGCCGCAGACATACTCGCCGAGCTCCTTGCGCAGCTCGTCGCGGATTTCCTCGGAACTCAGGTACTCGAAGCCGGCGAGGCCGAGCAGGTTGCCGAGCACGCGCAACACCTTCCATGCCGGCCGCGCGTGGCCCGGCGGGCGCGCCGCGCCCGGCACGCTCTGCCAGCGATCCTCGACGTTGACCCAGGTGCCCGACGTCTCGGCGAAGGCAGCGACCGGCAGGATCACGGTCGAGCTGGCGAGCTGCTGTTCGCCCGCATACGGCGTCAGCGACACGACGCATTCGGCCGACTGCAGCGCCGCCTCGTTGCTCCGCGACGGCACGAGGTCGGCAGACTCGATGCCGCCCACCAGGACGTAGGCCCCCAGTCGAGCGTTCAGCATCTCTGCGGCCGGCAGGCCCGGCTTCGCGACCTCGCGGCCTCCCACGCCACGATGCGGGGTGGCGCCGGCCAGCGCGGCGCCCACGGCATTGGCCCCCTCGGGCAGGAAGCCGAGCCGCGCACCCGTCACCTCTGCAAGCGCGCCCGCAAGTGCGCAGAGCTCCGAATACGCGACGTGCCTCTCGGCGATCGCACCGAGCAGGACCAGGCGCAGCCCGCCTTCGGCGAGCATCTTCGCGATTCGCTCGTGCTCCGCGCCCGGCGCTATGCCCTCCAGCGCGGCAGCCACGCTCGCGGCCGCCGGACGCCCCGCGGCCCGCAGCGCGGCCTGCAGTACGGCGGCGAGGTGCTGGGCCATGCCATGGCCGTTGCTCGTGCAGCTCGCGGCGACGGGGAACGTGACCTCGTATGCCCGCGGGTTCACGAACGCCACCTGTGTCCCGCCGCGCAGCGCGCCCTTGCGGATGCGGTGCGCGATGATCGGCACTTCCTTGCGGAGGTTGGCGCCGACCACCAGGATTGCCGAGGCCGATTCGAGCTCGGCGATGGCGCAACCAAGAGTCGGTGCGACGGGCTCGACCTGCTGGCCGCGGAAGTCGATGCGCCGCAGGCGGTAGTCGACGTTCTCGCTGCCGAGGCCGCGCGCCACGCGCGCCGCCAGGTAGGCCTCCTCGACCGTTGCTCCCGGGGACACGAGCGTGCCGATCTGCGCGCTACCCGCTTCCCGTGCGACCTTCTGCAGGCCGCGCGCGGCTGTCTCGAGGGCCGTCTCCCAATCGACTTCGCGCCAGGCGCCCGCCACCTTCACCATCGGCGCCAGCGCGCGGTCCTCGGTGTAGAGGCCCTCGCAGCTGAATCGGTCGCGATCGGCGATCCAGGTCTCGTTGATCGCTTCGTTCGACCTCGGCACGACGCGCATCAGGCGGCCGCGCAGCACGTGGCCATACAGGTTCGTGCCGGTGCAGTCGTGCGGTGAAACGAGCGGGTGCTGCGTCATCTCCCACGCGCGGGCGCGATAGCGGTAGGGCTTGTTGTTGAGCGCACCGACCGGGCACAGGTCGATGATGTTGCCGGAGAGCTCGTGGTCGACGCTCTGCTCGATCCAGGTCGAGATGCGCATGCGATCGCCGCGGCCGACCGTGCCGAGTTCCTGGATCCCGGCGATCTCCTGGCCGAAGCGTACGCAACGCGTGCAGTGGATGCAGCGCGTCATGTCGGTGGAGACCAGCGGGCCGATGCTGGTGTCCCGCACCACGCGCTTGCGCTCCGCGTAGCGCGCGATGTCACGGCCGAAGCCCACGGCGAGGTCCTGCAGCTCGCACTCGCCGCCCTGGTCGCAGATCGGGCAGTCGAGCGGGTGATTGATGAGCAGGAACTCCATCGTCGCCTTCTGCGCCGCGATGGCGCGGGGCGACTTCGTGAAGACCTTCATGCCCTCGGCGATGGGCGTGGCGCAGGCCGGCATCGGCTTCGGCGCCTTCTCGACCTCCACCAGGCACATGCGGCAATTGGCCGCGATCGACAGCTTGTCGTGATAGCAGAAGCGCGGCACGTAGGCGCCGCTCGCATCCGTCACGTGGATGATCATCGCGCCCTTGCGTCCCTTGACCGGGACGCCGTCGACTTCGAGACTGACCAGCTCTTCGCTCATGCCGTCACGCTGCGCGCTCGCGCGCCTCGACCAGGCTGTGGCCGTGCTCGACGTAATACTCGAACTCGTGCCGGAAATGCTTCACGAAGCTCTGCACGGGCCAGGCCGCGGCATCGCCGAGCGCGCAGATCGTGTGGCCCTCGATGTTGTTGGCGACGCTGACCAGCAGGTCGACGTCCTCCTTGCGCCCCTGCCCCGCCAGGATCCGCTTCAGCGTGCGGTTGAGCCAGCCCGTGCCCTCGCGGCAGGGCGTGCACTGGCCGCAGGATTCCATCCAGTAGAAGCGCGAGAGGCGCTCGAGCACGCGCACCATGCAGGTGGTCTCGTCCATGACAATCACTGCGGCGGAGCCGATTGCCGAGCCCGCCTTCTTCAGCGAGTCGTAATCCATGTTCGCCTGCATCATCACTTCGCCGGGAACCACGGGCACCGACGAGCCGCCGGGGATCACGGCCTTGAGCCTGCGCCCGCCGCGCATGCCGCCCGCGATCTCGAGCAGGTCCCGGAACGGAATGCCGAGCGGCAGCTCGAAGTTGCCGGGCTTCGCCACGTGGCCCGACACCGAGAAGATCACCGTGCCGCCGGAGTTCTGCGGGCCGAGCGCGGCGAACCACTCCGAGCCCTTGCGCAGGATGGTCGGCACCGAGGCGAAGCTCTGCGCGTTGTTGATCGTCGTGGGCTTGCCGTAGAGGCCATAGTTCGCCGGGAACGGCGGCTTGAAACGCGGCTTGCCCTGCTTGCCCTCGAGCGATTCGAGCAGCGCCGTCTCCTCGCCGCAGATGTACGCGCCCGCGCCGCTGAAGGCGTGGAGGTCGAAATCGACGCCTGAGCCGAGCACGTTCTTGCCGAGCAGCCCGGCCGCATAGGCCTCTTCGAGCGCTGCCTCGAAGCGCGGGATGGGCTCGGCCATGAACTCGCCGCGGATGTAGTTGTACCCGACGGTGGCGCCCATGGCGTAGCCGCCGATGGCCATGCCCTCGATGAGCGCGTGCGGGTTGTAGCGGAGGATGTCGCGGTCGTGGCAGGTGCCGGGCTCGCTCTCGTCCGAGTTGCAGACCACGTACTTCTGCACCGGGGCGTTGCGCGGCATGAACGACCACTTGAGGCCGGTGGGGAACCCGGCACCGCCGCGGCCGCGCAGGCCCGAGGCCTTGACCGTCTCGATGACCTGTTCGCGCGGGGTCTGCTCGGCCAGGATCTTCTTCCAGGCCTCGTAGCCACCGATCTTCAGGTACGTCGCGAGCTCCCACGGGCGCTCGTGCTGCAGCGGCTCGAAGCAGACCAGGTTCAGGCGATCGCTCCAGTCGGTCACGCGTCGCCCCTCACTTGTGTTCGTCGAGGATCCTGTCCACCGTCTCCGGCGTCAGGTTCTCGTAGTAGACGTGGTCGACCATCATCATCGGCGCGCCGTTGCAGGCGGCGAGGCACTCCTCTTCCTGCTTGAGGAAGAAACGGCCGTCCGGCGTGCTCTCGCCCACCTTGATGCCGAGCCGCTTCTCCACGTGCGCCAGGATCGACTCCCCGCCGCAGAGCATGCAGGAGATGTTGGTGCACACCGAGATGTGGTGGCGGCCGACCGGCTTCGTTTCGAACATCGAGTAGAAGCTCGCGACCTCGTACACCTGGATCGGCAGCAGCCCGAGGTAGTCGGCCACGGCATCCATGGCCTCCTGCGTCAGGTGGCCCTGCTCGTGCTGCACGGCGTGCAGCGCCGAGATGACCGCCGAGCGCTTGCGGTCCGGCGGGAACCTGGCGACCCAGCGGTCGATTTCCTCGCGGACGTGCGCCGACAGCGTTGCGCCGTTCCCGGCGTGGCCTGCTTCGCTCACCGGTCGATCTCCCCGAACACGACGTCCGCGGTGCCGATGACGGCCACCACGTCGGCCAGCATGTGCCCCTGCACCATTTCCTCGAGCGCGGCGAGGTGCGGGAACCCGGGGGCGCGGCACTTGAGTCGGTACGGCTTGTTGGCGCCGTCGGACACCAGGTAGATGCCGAACTCGCCCTTGGGCGCCTCGACCGCCGCGTACGCCTCGCCCGCGGGCACGCAGTAGCCCTCGGTGAAGAACTTGAAGTGGTGGATCAGCGACTCCATGTCGCCCTTCATCTGCTCGCGGGACGGCGGCACGAACTTGTGCTCGGCGACCATCACCGGCCCGGGGTTCTTCCTCAGCCAGTCCAGGCACTGCCTGATGATCCGGTTCGACTGCCGCATCTCCTCGACGCGCACCAGGTAACGGTCGTAGCAATCGCCGTTCACGCCCACCGGGATGTCGAAGTCCATCTGTCCATAGACTTCGTAGGGCTGCTTCTTGCGCAGGTCCCAGGCGATGCCGGAGCCGCGCAGCATGGGGCCGGTGAAGCCGAGGTTGAGCGCACGCTCCGCCGACACGACGCCGATGTTGACCGTGCGCTGCTTCCAGATGCGGTTGTCGGTGAGCAGGGCCTCGTACTCGTCCACGCACGCCGGGAACCGGCGGGTGAAGTCGTCGATGAAGTCCAGCAGCGTGCCCGAGCGCTTCTCGTTCAGCCGGTCGACGTCCTTCTGGCTGCGGAAACGCGACGGCTGGTACTTCGGCATGGCGTCCGGCAGGTCCCGGTACACGCCGCCCGGACGGTAGTAGGTGGCGTGCATGCGCGTGCCCGAGACCGCCTCGTAGCAGTCCATCAGGTCCTCGCGCTCGCGGAAGCAGTACAGGAACATCGTCATGGCGCCGATGTCGAGGCCGTGCGCGCCGAGCCACATCAGGTGGTTCAGGATGCGCGTGATCTCGTCGAACATGACGCGGATGTACTGCGCGCGCAGCGGCACCTCGATCGCGAGCAGCTTCTCGATGGCCATCACGTAGGCGTGCTCGTTGCACATCATCGAGACGTAGTCGAGCCGGTCCATGTAGCCGATCGACTGGTTGAAGGGCTTCGACTCGGCGAGCTTCTCCGTCGCCCGGTGCAGCAGGCCGATGTGCGGGTCGGCTTTCTGCACGACCTCCCCGTCCATCTCGAGGACGAGGCGCAGCACGCCGTGCGCAGCCGGGTGCTGCGGGCCGAAGTTCATCGTGTAGCTGCGGATCTCAGCCATGGCGTGGAGGATCCTGCAGTGCGGCCGGATGGCGGTTGTCTTCGCGGATGACGCGCGGCACCAGCGTACGCGGCTCGATGCTGACCGGCTGGTAGACGACGCGGCCCTTCTCCGGGTCGTAGCGCACCTCGACGTTGCCGGACAGGGGGAAGTCCTTGCGGAACGGGTGGCCGACGAAGCCGTAGTCCGTGAGAATGCGACGCAGGTCGGGATGGCCGCGGAACAGGATGCCGAACAGGTCGAACGCCTCGCGCTCGTTCCAGTTGGCCGATGCCCAGACGTCGACCACCGAGTCGAGCATCGGCGGGTCGCCGGCCTCGCACCAGCAGCGCAGGCGCAGGCGACGGTTGTGCGTGACGGACAACAGGTGGTAGACCACCGCGAACCGCTGCTCGGCACGCTCTCCCCGGCCCTCGCCGGCGCCACCGACAGGGGTCTTCTGCACGCCGCGCGAAAAGCCGGTGCCCGTGGCCGACTGCGTCGTCCACTCGACGCGGCCGTAGTCGAGGTAATCCACGCCGGTGAGGTCGATCAGCTGCTCGAAGCGCCAATCCGGCTCGTCCCGCAACGCGCGGCAGATCTCGACGAGCCGATCCGCGGCCACCTCGAACGTGAGCTCCCCGCAGGTCGAGGGCACGCGTTCGAGCGTCCCCGCGTAGCGCGTGGTCAGGGACTCGGCGAGCTGTTCCAGCGCCTGGCTCATGGTGTTCAGCGAGCGATCGTCTGCGTGCGGCGGATTTTCTTCTGCAGCTGGATCAGGCCGTAGACGAGCGCCTCGGCCGTGGGCGGACAGCCCGGCACGTACACGTCCACCGGAATGATTCGATCGCAGCCGCGGACCACCGCGTACGAATAGTGGTAGTAGCCTCCGCCATTCGCGCAAGAGCCCATCGAAACCACCCAGCGCGGCTCGGGCATCTGGTCGTATACCTTGCGCAGCGCTGGGGCCATCTTGTTCACGAGCGTGCCCGCCACGATCATCACGTCGGACTGGCGCGGGCTCGGCCGGAAGATGATGCCGAAGCGGTCGAGGTCATAACGCGCGGCGCCCGCGTGCATCATCTCCACGGCGCAGCAGGCCAGTCCGAAGGTCACCGGCCACATCGAGCCGGTGCGGGCCCAGTTCATGACCGCATCGACGGTGGTGGTGACGAAGCCGCGCTCGGGCAGCTCGGAGGCCTCTAGTCCCATTCCAGGGCTCCCTTCTTCCACTCGTAGACGAAGCCGACCACCAGCACCAGCAGGAACACGCCCATGGCGGCCAGCGCGACGATGCCGATCGAGTCGAGCGCGACCGCCCACGGAAACAGGAAGGCGATCTCGAGGTCGAAGACGATGAACAGGATGGCGACGAGGTAGTAGCGCACGTCGAACTTCATGCGCGAGTCCTCGAAGGCCTCGAAGCCGCACTCGTATGCCGAAAGCTTCTCCGGGTCGGGCTTGCGCGGTGCGATCACGAATCCCAGCACCAGCAGCAGCAGTCCGAGCGCGCCGGCGACCGCGAGAAATATCAAGATCGGGAGGTAGCCGGCGAGCATCCGGAAATTTTAGCAGGGAGTGCTGCGGCGCAGTAAGGCCTAAAGACAAAAAGGCGAGCCCGTCGGCTCGCCTTGTACGTAAGTCTGGTGCGGATGGAGAGACTCGAACTCTCACGCCTTACGGCACTACCCCCTCAAGATAGCGTGTCTACCAATTCCACCACATCCGCATTCGAAATCGATCCCTGAGCGTCACTTGGCCGGCGGCGTCTCGGGCGCAGGCGCCGCGGGCGTGGTCGACTCCGCGGCAGGAGCCGGCGTCGCGGACGGCATGAGCGGCAGCTGGCCGGCCGGGGCCGCGGGTTCGGGCGCCGGCTGCTCGACCTGCACCCGATCGACCACGCTGGTCGGCGCCTTCTGCTGGCTGAGGATATACGCGAGCCCCAGGCTCGTCAGGAAGAAGAGCGTCGCGAGCACCGCCGTCGTCCGTGACAGGAACGAGGCGGAACCCCGCGAACCGAACACGGTGCCGGAGGCGCCCGCGCCGAAACCCGCGCCTGCATCCGCGCCGCGACCGCGCTGCAGCAGCACGAGGCCGATGATGCCCGCGGCCAGCAGGACGTGAAACACGACGGCCAGCGTCTGTACCCAGCTCATGATCCTTGTACTCTCCGATTCAGTCCGCGGCCGCGCAGATCCGCGCGAACTCATCTGCCTTGAGCGACGCGCCACCGACCAGGCCGCCGTCGATGTCCGGCATCGCAAACAGTTCCCGTGCGTTCGACGCCTTGACGCTGCCGCCGTACAGGATCCTCACGGACCCGGCGATTGTACCATCCAGCGCCGACAGCTTGGCGCGGATCATGGCGTGCACGTCCTGTGCCTGCTCCGGCGATGCATTGCGCCCGGTGCCGATCGCCCAGACCGGCTCGTAGGCGACCACGGCCCGGCCGAATGCCGCGATGCCGGTGACTGACAGGACTGCGTCGATCTGCCGGGCCACGACCTCGGAAGTGCGGCCGCCCTCGCGCTCCTCCAGCGTCTCGCCCACGCAGAGCACGGGCACCAGGGCATGCGACTGGGCGGCCACGAACTTGCGGGCGACGACGGCGTCGCTCTCGCCGAAGATCTGCCGTCGCTCGGAATGGCCGACCAGGGCATAACGGCACCCCACGTCCCTGGCCATCGCGGCGGACACTTCGCCCGTGAAGGCGCCCTGCGCCTCGGCGCAGACCGACTGGGCGCCGAGCGCCACATCGGTGTCCTTGAGCATCCTGCCGGTCTCCCAGAGGTAGACGAACGGCGGGCACAGCAGCACCTCGGCGTGCTGCTCGGGGCGGAGCAGGTCCAGGAGCGAGCGCACCAGGCTCGCGTTCTCGGCCCGCGAGCCGTGCATTTTCCAGTTTCCAGCGACGAGGGGCTGACGCATGCGGCTCTCCACCGTCCGTTCGGCCAACCTCCCCCGTTGGGGGCGGGCCGCGAAAGGCGCGCGATCTTAGCGGCGGGTCCGCGGGAAAGCAATTCGCGCGCGGGATTCAGACGGCCTGCCGCACGACCTCGGCCAGTTCGTTGGCGTGCCGCGTGACCGCGGACTCGTCCCTGCCTTCGACCATGACGCGGATCAGGGGTTCGGTGCCGGACGCGCGCAGCACCACGCGGCCGGCGCTGCCGAGTGCACGCTCGACACGCTGCACTGCGTCCCGGATGACGGCCGAGCGGCTGGGGTCGACGCGCTCGCGGACCCGGACGTTGACCATGACCTGGGGAAACTTCGTCATGCCGGCGGTCAGCTCGGCGAGGCGCCGCCCCGAGCGCTTCATGACGGCCAGCACCTGGAGGGCGCTCACCAGCCCGTCGCCGGTCGTCGTCCGGTCGAGGCACAACAGGTGACCCGAGGTTTCCCCGCCCAGCGAGCCGCCGAGTTCCCTGAGCATGCCAAGCACGTAGCGGTCGCCGACCTTCGCGCGCCGGAATTCGATGCCCTCCGCCGCGAGCGCCTGCTCGAGGCCGAGATTGCTCATGACCGTGCCGACCACCGGCCCCTGCAGGTCGCCTTGCGCCTTGCGGTCGCGGGCGATCACGTAGAGCAGGTTGTCGCCGTCCACCAGCCGGCCGAGGTGATCGACCATCACCAGCCGGTCACCGTCGCCGTCGAGCGCGATGCCGACGTCCGCACCGATGCCGGCCACCGTGAGCTGCAACAGTTCCGGGGCGGTCGAGCCGCAGCGCAGGTTGATGTTGCGGCCGTTCGGCGAGCAGCCAATGGGGATGATTTCCGCCCCGAGGTCGGACAGCACCCGCGGCGCCACCTTGTAGGCGGCGCCATTGGCGCAGTCGATCACGATCTTCAGGCCCGAGAGGTCCGTTCCCCTCGGCAGGGTCGAGGCGCAGAATTCCTGGTACACCACGCGGGACTTGTCGACGCGCGCCGCCGTGCCGAGCGACATGGAGTCGCGCGTGAGCACCGGCCCCTCGAGCAGCGCCTCGATGCCCTCCTCGGTCTCGTCCGAGAGCTTGCCGCCTTCGGCATCGAAGAACTTGATGCCGTTGTCCTCGTAGAGGTTGTGCGAAGCGCTGATGACCACGCCAAAGGCGCAGCCGAAGCGCTTGGTGAGGTAGGCTATGCCCGGCGTTGGCAGCGGGCCGATCAGCTTGACGCTCACTCCGGCGGCGACGAAGCCGGCCTCGAGTGCCGCCTCGAACATGTAGCCGGACAGCCGCGTGTCCTTGCCGACCAGGGCGGTGCCGCCCTCCGGCGCCAGCACGCGCGCCGCCGCGCTGGCGAGCCGCAGCGCGAACTCCGCCGTCATGGGGTGCTCGCCGACCCGCCCGCGCACACCGTCGGTCCCGAAATATTTCCTGGTCATCGTCAACTGCCTCCGGTCGACGCGAGCCTGAACGCGCACGCGACCTTGACTGCATCCAGCGTCGCCGCGACGTCGTGCGCCCGCACGATCGCGGCGCCGCGCGCCACGCCGAGCGCGGCCAGTGCAACGCTGCCCGCAAGCCGCCCGGCCGGCGGACGGCCGGTGATCATACCGACCAGCGACTTGCGCGACACTCCGATCAGCACCGGCATCGACGGCCCCGCCAGTTCGTCGAGCCTCGCGAGCAGCGCCAGGTTGTGGTCCCGTGTCTTGCCGAAGCCGATGCCCGGATCCACGCAAATGCGCTCGCGCGGGATGCCGGCAGCCTCGCACGCGGCCACACGGGCGTCGAGGAACTGCCTCACTTCCGCGACGACGTCGCGATAGCTCGGCGACGACTGCATCGTCCGCGGCTCGCCCTGCATGTGCATCAGGCATACCGCGGCCCCGCTGGCGGCCGCCGCTTCGAGCGCGCCCGGCAAGCTGAGCGCGCAGACGTCATTGATCATTTGCGCGCCGGCGGCCACGGCGGCCCGCATGACCTCGGGCTTGCTCGTGTCCACGGAAATGGGCACCCGGAGCCGCTGTGCGAGCCGTTCGATGACCGGCACGACGCGCTCGATCTCCTCGCGGGCATCCACGGGCGCTGCTCCAGGACGCGTCGACTCGCCGCCCACGTCGACAATGGCCGCACCCTCGTCCGCCAGCCGTAACCCGTGGGCCACCGCGGTCTCGAGGCTCGCGTGGAGGCCGCCGTCGGAGAACGAATCCGGAGTGACGTTGAGCACACCCATCACTGCGGGCTCGGCCAGGTCCAGGACCGTGCGGCGACAAGCGAGCTTCATGGACTGTGCAAGGCGGACGAAAGCGAAGCGCCCGGCAGGAGCCGGGCGCGGTGAGTGGTCAGTGCTGCGGCGCGGGCCGCCCGCTCGGGGCGTCGCCGTCACGCCGCTCGCGCGGCTTCGAACCCGCCCCCGGCACGTCGCGGTCTTCCCAGTCCGCCGGCGGCTTCGGCTCGCGGCCCTGCATGATGTCCTTGATCTGCTCCTCGTCGATGGTCTCGAACTTCATGAGCGCCTCGGACATCTTGTGCAGCTTGTCGATCTCGCGCTCGAGGATGCCCTTGGCACGCTGGTAGTTGTCGTCGATGACGCGGCGCACCTCCTCGTCGATGGCATCGCGCGTCTTGTCGCCGACCTGCTTGTGCTGGGTCACCGAGCGGCCGAGGAACACCTCGCCGTCCTCCTCGGCGTAGGTGAGCGTACCGAGGCGATCGGACAGGCCCCACTTGGTGACCATGTTGCGGGCGATCTCGGTCGCGCGCTCGATGTCGTTCGACGCGCCCGTCGTGACGTACTCGGGGCCGAAGATGATTTCCTCGGCGACGCGCCCGCCGAACAGCGTGGCAATGCGGCTCTCGAGGCGGCGCTTGCTGGTGCTGTATCGATCGGCCTCGGGCAGGAACATCGTGATGCCCAGCGCGCGGCCGCGCGGGATGATGCTGACCTTGTAGACCGGGTCGTGGTCGGGAACGTTGAGACCCACGATCGCGTGCCCGGCCTCGTGGTAGGCGGTGAGCTTCTTCTCGTTGTCGTCCATGACCATGGACTTGCGTTCCGCGCCCATCATGATCTTGTCCTTGGCGCGATCGAACTCGTCCATCGTCACCGTGCGCTTGTTGGCGCGCGCGGCGAACAACGCCGCCTCGTTGACGAGGTTCGCGAGGTCCGCGCCCGAGAACCCGGGCGTGCCGCGCGCGATGATCGAGGGCCTGACGTCCTCCGCGAGCGGCAGCTTGCGCATGTGCACCTTCAGGATCTGCTCGCGGCCGCGCACGTCGGGCAGCGGCACGACCACCTGGCGGTCGAAGCGGCCCGGGCGCAGCAGCGCCGGGTCGAGCACGTCCGGGCGGTTGGTCGCCGCGATGACGATCACGCCCTCGTTGCCCTCGAAGCCGTCCATCTCGACGAGCAGCTGGTTCAGCGTCTGCTCGCGCTCGTCGTGGCCGCCGCCGAGGCCTGCGCCGCGGTGCCGGCCGACGGCGTCGATCTCGTCGATGAAGATGATGCAGGGTGCGTGCTTCTTCGCCTGCTCGAACATGTCGCGCACGCGCGAGGCGCCCACGCCGACGAACATCTCGACGAAGTCGGAGCCGGAAATCGTGAAGAACGGTACCTTGGCCTCGCCCGCGATCGCCCTGGCGAGCAGCGTCTTGCCGGTGCCCGGGGAGCCGACCATCAGCACGCCGCGCGGGATCTTGCCGCCCAGGCGCTGGAACTTGGCCGGGTCCTTGAGGAAGTCGACGATCTCGCTGACCTCTTCCTTGGCCTCGTCAACGCCGGCAACGTCCGCGAACGTGACGGTGACCTGGTCCTCGTTCAGCAGGCGCGCGCGGCTCTTGCCGAACGACATGGCGCCACGACCGCCCGCGCCCCCCTGCATCTGGCGCATGAAGTAGACCCAGACGCCGATGAGCAGCAGGATCGGGAAGGAGGAGATGAACAGCTGGAGCAGGAACGATTGCCGCTCGGGCGGCGCCGCGGCAAAAGTGACGTCGTACTCCTGCAGCGTGCCGATCAGCGCGGAGTTGTCGGTCTCCGGGTTGTAGACCGTGAACTGCTCGCCGGTCGAGCGCACGCCGGTGATCTTGTCGCCGCTGAAGGTGACCTGGGAGACGGTGCCGTCCTTGACGTGGGCGAGGAACGCCGAATACGGCATTTCCGGCACGGCGCTGGTGCGCGCGCTGAAATTGCTGACCACGGTCGCCAGCACGACGGCGATCACGATCCACAGGACGACATTCTTGGCCAGATCGTTCAATGCCTTGACCTCGGAGACTGTTGCGGCAAACCCGCGCGTTTTGCCCGCGAAAACGCTCGCCCGACACTACACCAATCGATAACCGCGTGCCAGAACGTACACCTCGGCACTGCGAGCCCTGGACGCTTTCGGCTTGCGGAACTTGACGGATTCAAAACTCCGCCGCAGCCGCGCGACCAGCGCCTGGAACTCGCGGCCCTGGAACACCTTCATCAGCAGGTCCCCGCCCGGGCGCAGGGAGTGTTCGGCGAAGTCCACCGCCAGGTCCACCAGGTGCATGGATCGGTCGTGGTCCACGTCCGCGATGCCCATCATGTTGGGGGCCATGTCAGACATTACAAGATCGACGCGCGCGTCCCCGAGAGCGGCCGCCAGCCGCGCGAGGACGGCCTCGTCCGTGAAATCTCCCTGGATGAACTCGACGCCTGGCAGCCCCGGCATGTCGAGGATGTCGAGCGCGACCACCCGGCCCTTCCCGGCCAGGGTGCGCGCCACGTACTGGCTCCAGCCGCCGGGCGCAGAGCCCAGGTCCACCACTGTCATGCCGGGCCGCAGCAGGTGGTCGCTGCGCTGGATTTCCTCGAGCTTGAAGGCGGCACGCGAGCGCCAGCCCTCCTCGTGCGCCCGCTTCACGTAGGGATCGGCGGCATGCTCGGCGAGCCAGCGGGCGGAGCTTTTCGAGCGCTTGGCCATCGGGATAGGGGGATGAGGGCTGGGGGTTTGGGGGTTTGGGGGATGAGGGCTGAGGGATGAGGGCTGGGGGCTGGGGGCTGGGGGCTGGGCGCGTGCGGCAGTAAACTTTCGGGCCCCAGTCGATGCGACGGCCTTCAGGCCACAGCCCACAGCTCAAGGTCCACCCATGCCCCTCTCGGAAGCCCAACGCAAATATCTCCGCCGCCTCGGCCACGACCGCGACCCCATCGTGCTGGTGGGTCAGGCGGGCATCGGCACCAACCTGGTCGCCGAGCTCGATCGCGCCCTCACCGACCATGAGCTGGTCAAGGTCAGGGCTCGTGTCGGTGACCGAGCCGCGCGGGGCGCGATCCTGGACGAGCTGGCGGCCGCCACCCGCTCCGAGATCGTGCAGCGTATCGGACACGTCGGTCTCTACTACCGCCGCAACCCGGACAAGCCAGGCATCCTGCTGCCGGCCTGAGCCCGTCAGACGTAGCGGACGGCGACGATCTCGAACGCCCGGGCGCCGCCCGGCACGGAAACGTCGACCACGTCGCCCTCGCTCTTGCCGACCAGGGCCCGCGCGATGGGCGAGGTGATGGATATGAGCCCCAGGCGCACGTCCGCCTCGGGTTCGCCCACGATCTGGAACACGACCTCGGCGCCGCCGTCCTGGTCCTCGAGGTGCACCGTCGCGCCGAACACGACCTTGTCGGTCCGCGGAATGTGGCTCACGTCGATGATCTCGCAGTGCGACAGGTCGTGCTCGATCTGCTTGATGCGGCCCTCGATGAAGCCCTGCTGCTCGCGCGCCGCGTGGTACTCGGCGTTCTCGCTCAGGTCACCGTGCGCCCGGGCCTCGGCGATCGCCTGGATGACCCGCGGGCGGTCCTCCGTCTTGAGGCGGCGAAGCTCTATTCTGAGCCTCTCAGAACCCTTAAGGGTCAGTGGTTTACGCCTCATTATTGAACCTCTGCATGAAGGTCCTGCAGCCGATTGACCTCGACCTCCTGCAGGTGGTCGATAGCCTGACAGGTCGCCAGTGCCGCCGGCAACGTCGTGTAGTAGGTGATCTTTCTAGCCACTGCCTCGCGGCGGATCGATCGCGACTCCAGGATGGCCTGCTTGCCCTCGGTGGTGTTGACGATGAGGCTGATCTCGTCGTTCTTGATCATGTCGACGATGTGCGGCCGCCCTTCGCGAACCTTGTTGGCCCGCCGGCACTGCACCGCCGACTGCTCGAGGATGTCGGCCGTGCCGTGGGTCGCGATGATCTCGAACCCGCGCTCGATCAGCAGGCGTGCCAGTTCGACCGCGCCGGGCTTGTCGCGGTCCCGCACGCTGATGAGGCAGACGCCACGCGTCGGGATGGTCACGCCGGAGGCCGTCTGAGCCTTGGCGTACGCTTCGCCGAAGCTGCGCCCGGTGCCCATCACCTCGCCTGTCGACTTCATCTCGGGGCCGAGGATCGGATCGGCGTCCGGGAACTTGCCAAAGGGGAACACCGCCTCCTTGACCGAGTAGTAGCTCGGCACGCGCTCGCGAACGAGACCGAGCTCGGCCAGCGTGCGGCCCGCCATGACGCGCGCCGCGGCCTTTGCGAGCGGCACGCCGGTCGCCTTCGAAACGAACGGCGCCGTGCGCGAGGCGCGCGGGTTCACCTCGAGGACGTAGACCACTCCGCCCTGGATCGCGAACTGCACGTTCATGAGCCCGACGACGTTCAGGGCGAGCGCCATGCGACGCGTCTGTTCGCGGATCTGTGCCTGCAGGCCCTCGCTGAGGCTGTAGGGCGGCAGCGAGCAGCCGGAGTCGCCCGAATGCACGCCTGCCTGCTCGACGTGTTCCATGATGCCGCCGATGTAGACGTCCTTGCCGTCGCAGATGGCGTCCACGTCCACCTCGATGGCGAGGTCGAGGAAGCGGTCGAGCAGCACCGGGCTGTCGTTCGAGACCTGCACCGCGTGAGTCATGTACGAACGCAGGTCGTCCTCGGTGAACACGACCTCCATCGCCCGCCCGCCGAGCACGTAGGACGGCCGCACGACCAGCGGGAACCCCACCTCGCCAGCGAGTCTCACCGCGTCTTCCTCGGTCCGCGCCGTGCGGTTCGGCGGCTGCAGCAGGTGCAGGCGGTCGACCAGCTTCTGGAAGCGCTCGCGGTCCTCGGCCACGTCGATCGAGTCGGGGCTCGTGCCGATGATCGGCACGCCCGCCGCGCCGAGCGCCTTCGCGAGCTTGAGCGGCGTCTGCCCACCGTACTGCACGATCACGCCGAACGGTCGCTCGACGTGCAGGATCTCCATCACGTCCTCGAACGTGAGCGGCTCGAAGTACAGGCGGTCGGAGGTGTCGTAGTCCGTCGAGACCGTCTCCGGGTTGCAGTTGACCATGATGGTCTCGAACCCGTCCTCGCGCAGCGCCAGCGCCGCATGCACGCAGCAGTAGTCGAACTCGATGCCCTGCCCGATGCGGTTCGGCCCGCCGCCGAGGATCACGATCTTGCGCCGGTCGGTCGGCGCGGCTTCGCACTCCTCTTCGTAAGTCGAGTAGAGGTAGGCCGTCGAGGTGGCGAATTCCGCCGCGCAGGTATCCACGCGCTTGAAGACCGGCCGGATCCCGAAGCCATGGCGACGCTCGCGGACTTCATTCTCGGCGACCCCGACGAGCTTGGCGATACGGCTGTCGGCGAATCCCTTGCGCTTGAGCCTGCGCAGGCGCGGCGCGTCGAGCCCGGCGAGCCCGGCCTGCCCGATGCTTCCCTCCTCCCGGATGAGGTCCTCGATCTGGATGAGGAACCAGGGATCGATGTAGGAGGCGCGCTGCACTTCCTCGAGCGACAGCCCGGCGCGGAAGGCGTCCGCCACGTAGCGCAGCCGGTCGGGTCCTGGGATGCGCAACTCCTCGAGCAGCCCGTTGCGGCCGTCGTCGTCGAGCGGCAAGGGGATGATCGGCGTCAGGCCGTCGATGCCCGTCTCGAGCCCCCGCAACGCCTTCTGCAGGGATTCCTGGAAGGTGCGCCCCATCGCCATGACCTCGCCGACGGACTTCATCTGCGTGGTGAGGCGGTCGTTCGCGCCCGGGAACTTCTCGAAGGTGAAGCGCGGGATCTTGGTGACCACGTAGTCGATGCTGGGCTCGAACGACGCCGGGGTCGCACCGCCCGTGATGTCGTTGCGCAGCTCGTCGAGCGTGTAGCCGACCGCGAGCTTCGCCGCGACCTTGGCGATCGGGAATCCGGTGGCCTTCGAGGCGAGCGCGGAGGACCGCGACACACGCGGGTTCATCTCGATCACCAGCAGGCGCCCGTCCTTCGGGCTCACGGCGAACTGCACGTTCGACCCGCCGCACTCCACGCCGATCTTGCGCAGCACGGCGATCGAGGCGTCGCGCATCAGCTGGTATTCCTTGTCCGTCAGCGTCTGCGCCGGGGCGACGGTGATCGAGTCGCCGGTATGCACGCCCATCGGGTCGAGGTTCTCGATGGAGCAGACGACGATGCAGTTGTCGTTCTTGTCGCGAACGACCTCCATCTCAAATTCCTTCCAGCCGATCACGGCCTCCTCGAGCAGCACCTCGCTGGTGGGCGAGGCGTCGAGGCCGCGCGCGACGATCTGCTCGAACTCCTCGCGGTTGTAGGCGATGCCGCCGCCGCTGCCGCCGAGGGTGAACGACGGGCGGATCACCGTCGGGAAGCCGATCTCGGCCTGGATCGCCAGCGCCTCCTCCATGCTGTGCGCGATGCGCGAGCGCGGGCACTCGAGGCCGATCTCGCGCATGGCATTGCGGAAGAGCTCGCGGTCCTCGGCCATGTCGATGGCGTCGCGCGAGGCGGCGATCATCTCGACGCCGAACTTCTCCAGCACGCCCTCGCGCACGAGGTCGAGGGCGCAGTTGAGCGCCGTCTGCCCGCCCATGGTCGGCAGCAGCGCGTCCGGGCGCTCCTTCTCGATGATGCTCGCGACGGTGCGCCAGTTCACCGGCTCGATGTAGATCGCATCGGCCGTCCCGGGGTCGGTCATGATCGTGGCGGGATTGGAGTTCACCAGGATCACCCGGAACCCCTCCTCCCGCAGCGCCTTGCAGGCCTGCGCGCCGGAGTAGTCGAATTCACAGGCCTGGCCGATGACGATCGGCCCGGCCCCGATGATCAGGATGCTCTTGATGTCGGTGCGCTTCGGCATGGGGTTGCAATCTCTCCGGGTCACACCAGCTTGCGCGCGGGCTCCGAGCCCCGGCGCAGCATCGACTCGACGAACTGCGAGAACAGGGGCGCGAGGTCGCGCGGGCCCGGGCTCGCCTCCGGGTGACC
The DNA here is from genome assembly GCA_963778185.1 of uncultured Gammaproteobacteria bacterium. Classification (GTDB taxonomy): domain Bacteria; phylum Pseudomonadota; class Gammaproteobacteria; order Steroidobacterales; family Steroidobacteraceae; genus RPQJ01. The sequence goes on from CAVZTF010000003.1 coordinate 23,867, forward strand.
CTGGAAGCTGAAGGCCGGGCCGTCCGTGCAGGCGATGCCCTGCAGGGACCCGTCGAAGAGCGAACGATGGGTCGCGCGCACGTTGCCGGGCAGCGTGGCCTCGTCCACCGCGAATCCATGGTTCTGGCTCGAGATGAACACGCGCCCGGTGTCGAGCTCGATGACCGGATGGTTGGCGCCGTGGTGGCCGAATTTCATCTTGACCGTGCGGGCGCCTGTCGCGAGGCCCAGCAGCTGGTGCCCGAGGCAGATGCCGAACAACGGCACGCCGGCGCCGAGGACGCCGCGGATCGCCTCGATGGCGTAGGTGCAGGGCTCAGGGTCGCCCGGCCCGTTCGACAGGAACACGCCGTCCGGCCTGAGTGCGAGCGTGTCCTCGGCGGAGGTCTGCGCAGGCACGACGGTCATGCGGCAGCCGTGGTCGGCGAGCAGCCGCAGGATGTTGCGTTTGATGCCGAAATCGTAGGCGACCACGTGCAGCCGTTGCCCCGGCCGGCGGCGCGGCCCCTGCTCGAGCGACCAGTTGGTGCCCTCGTTCCACTGGAACGAGCGCCTGGTCGTCACGACCTTGGCCAGGTCCATGCCCTTCAGACCCGGGAAGCGTCGCGCGGCCTCCACGGCGAGGTCGGGCCGCTGGGCGGCATCGCCGCTCGCGATGCAGCCAGCCTGGGCTCCCTTCTCGCGCAGGATCCGGGTGAGCTTGCGGGTGTCTATTTCCGCGATCGCGACCACGTTGCCGCGGGTCAGGAACTCGGGGAGCGACTCGGTCGCGCGCCAGTTCGAGTGCAGCAGCGGCAGGTCGCGGATCACGAGGCCGGCGGCGTGAATCGCATTGGACTCGAGGTCCTCGGAATTGGTGCCGGTGTTGCCGATGTGCGGGTAGGTGAGCGTGACAATCTGCCGCGAATACGAGGGATCGGTGAGGATCTCCTGGTAGCCGGTCATGGCGGTGTTGAACACCACCTCCCCGGTCGCCGTGCCCCCGGCGCCAACGGAAATGCCGCGAAACACGGTGCCGTCCTCCAGAGCCAGAACAGCGGGTGTCGTCACGGCCTTGCCCTCCGGTACATTCCTGTCCGCAGCCAGCATGCGGACACATTTCGCGCGTGCGCCGACCGGCGGAGATGAGCGTTCGCTCACCCCGTTCCTGGTTGGCTCCACGGGCTAAGTAAGGAAGTTTACGCGAGCGGCTTGGTTCGCGCTACGCGTGTTGCATCGCGTCATACGGTCGGTCGTTGTGTCCTGCGGCTCGGGGTGGGGGCTTGTTCCCCGGGCCCGTGCGCGCCAGGGACGGCGCGCCCGGAGCCCCCATGGATGGATTTACGGCGTCCTTCCGGACACGCCCAAGCCCCGGAGATGTGTTCGCGACCAATCGCGACGAGCGACTAGAGCCCGAGCACGTCCAGCATGGAATAAAGCCCCGGGGGGCGCCCGACGACCCAGCGCGCGGCGGCCAGCGCCCCCCGGGCGAACCCGGACCGGTCCTGGGCGTGGTGAGCAAGCTCGATCTGCTCGCCCGGCCCCGCAAAGATCACTCGGTGATCACCCACGATGTCGCCGCCACGCAGGACGCTGAACCCGATGGTCCCGGAAGCGCGCGGGCCGGTCGTCCCCTGGCGGGCGTAGACCGCCGCCTGGTCGAGGGTCGTACCCCGGCCCTGCGCAACCGCGCGCCCGAGGCCGAGGGCCGTGCCGCTCGGCGCGTCCACCTTGTTGCGGTGATGCGCCTCGAAGATCTCGGCGTCGTATCCCTCGTCGAGCGCGCGGGCAGCGACCTCGGCGAGCTTGAACAGGAGATTGACGCCCAGGCTCATGTTGGGTGCCATCACGATCGGGATGGACTCGGCAATCCTCTCGATCTCGGAGCGGGCCTGGTCGTCGTACCCGGTCGTGCCGATCACCAGCGGGATGCCGCGTTCCAGGCAATGGCGTGCATTGGCGAGCGAGGCCGCCGGCAACGTGAAGTCGATGGCCACCTGCGCGCCATCCAGGGCACGGGCGGGATCGCCGGTCACGGCGACCGCCACCGGCACGGTACCGGCCAGCACGCCAGCGTCCTGCCCGACGGCCGCGTCGTCTGCCGCCGCCAGCGCTCCGCTCAGGCGCAGGTCGGTGCTCTCGACCACCAGCGGCACGATGGTCCGTCCCATGCGCCCGGAGGCGCCCAGCATCGCTACGTTCAGCATGGGACTCATTCTCCGAGGCTCGTGAAGAACCGCTTGACGCCGTCGAGCCAGGACTCCTCGCGTGGATGATGCCGCTTGGCGTCCTGCTGCACGGATTCGCTGAATTTCCTGAGCAGGTCCTTCTGCTCGCGCGTGAGGTTGACGGGCGTTTCGACCACGACGCGGCAGAACAGGTCGCCGGTCGGGCCGCCACGCACCGGCTTGATGCCCTTCTCGCGCAAGCGGAAGACCCGGCCGGACTGTGTCTCGTGGGGGACCTTGATCGTTGCGTTGCCATCGAGCGTCGGCACCTCGATACTGCCGCCGAGCGTCGCCGTGGCAATGCTCACCGGCACCTCGCATGACAGGTGGCTGCCGTCGCGCTCGAAGATCGCGTGCTCACGGACGCGGACCTCCACGTAGAGATCGCCGGACGGGCCGCCGTTGCGGCCGGCCTCGCCCTCGCCGGACAGCCGGATGCGGTCGCCGGTGTCCACGCCCGGAGGCACCTTGACCGAAAGCGTCTTCTGCTTGCGGAGGCGACCCTGGCCGCGGCAGGTGCCACAGGGGTCGCTCACGACCTGGCCGCGGCCCTGGCAACGCGGGCAGGTCTGCTGCACGGTGAAGAACCCCTGCTGCATGCGCACCTGGCCGGCGCCGCGACAGGTTTCGCAGGCCACCGGCTTCGCACCTTTCGACGAGCCGCTGCCGCTGCAATCGCCGCACTCGGCCAGCGTCGCGAAGTCGACGTTGACCGTGTCGCCGAAGACGGCCTGCTCGAGGTCGAGCTCGAGCTCGTAGCGCAGGTCCGCACCGCGGAAGACCTGCGACCGGCCGCGACGGCCGACGCCGAAGATGTCCCCGAAGACGTCGCCGAAGATGTCCCCGAAGGCGTCGCGCGGGTCGAAACCCTGGCCGCCCCCGCCGCCACGCATTCCGTCCACGCCCGCGTGGCCGAACTGGTCGTAGGCCGCCCGTTTCTGAGCGTCGCAGAGGATTTCGTAGGCCTCCTTGGCCTCCTTGAACTTCCCCTCGGCCGTGTGGTCGCCCGGGTTGCGGTCCGGGTGGAATTTCATGGCGAGACGGCGATAGGCCTTCTTGATGTCGGCCTCGCTCGCCGTGCGCGGCACGTCGAGGACCTGGTAGTAATCGCGCTTCGACATGAACGGTCCGGGCTGCTCTGGAACGCAGAAACGCCGCGGGGGATCGGCCCGCGGCGATGTGAGTCACTTCGACAAGGATAACCTCTCGCGAGCGGCTACGACGGCTTGCCGTCCTTGTCCTTCACCTCCTCGAACTCCGCGTCGAGGACTTCGTCCTTGCCACCCGGCGCGCCACCGCCCGCGGCGCCGCCGCCCGGCTGGCCAGCGCCGGCCTGCGCATACGCCTGCTGCGCGATGGCCGCCGACGCTTCGGCGAGGGCCCGCGCCTTGGTCTCGATCACGTCCTTGTCATCGCCCTTGATGACGCCCTTCAGGTCGGACAGCGCCGACTCGACCTTGGCGCGGTCCGCGGCGGACACCTTGTCACCGAGATCCTTGAGCGCCTTGTCCGTGGCGTGCAGCAGCGCGTCGGCGCGGTTGCGCGTCTCGGCCAGCTCGCGGAACTTCTTGTCTTCCTCCGCGTGCGCCTCGGCATCGCGCACCATGCGCTTGATCTCCTCGTCGGTGAGGCCGCTCGAGGCCTTGATGACGATCTTCTGCTCCTTGCCCGTGGCCTTGTCCTTCGCCGACACGTTCAGGATGCCGTTCGCGTCGATGTCGAAGGTGACCTCGACCTGCGGCATGCCGCGGGGCGCCGGCGGGATGTCGGACAGGTCGAAGCGGCCGAGCGACTTGTTGTCGCCCGCGCGGTCGCGCTCGCCCTGCAGGACATGGATGGTCACGGCCGTCTGGTTGTCGTCGGCCGTCGAGAACACCTGGTTCGCCTTGGTCGGGATCGTGGTGTTCTTCTCGATGAGCTTGGTCATCACGCCACCGAGCGTCTCGATGCCGAGCGACAGCGGAGTCACGTCGAGCAGCAGCACGTCCTTGACTTCGCCGGTGAGCACGCCGGCCTGCACCGCGGCGCCGACCGCCACGGCCTCGTCCGGATTCACGTCCTTGCGCGGCTCCTTGCCGAAGAAGTCCTTGACGAACTTCTGCACCAGCGGCATCCGCGTCTGGCCGCCGACCAGGATCACCTCGGCCACGTCGTTGATCGACAGTCCCGCGTCCTTGAGCGCAATGCGGCACGGCTCGATGGTCTTCTGCACGAGGTCCTCGACCAGCGACTCGAGCTTGGCGCGCGTGAGCTTCATCGCCAGGTGCTTCGGGCCCGAGGCATCCGCCGTGATGTAGGGCAGGTTGACCTCGGTCTGCTGGCTGGAGGAAAGCTCGATCTTGGCTTTCTCGGCAGCCTCCTTCAGCCGCTGCACCGCGAGCGGGTCGCGACGCACGTCCACGCCGCTCTCCTTCTGGAACTCGGCTGCCAGGTAGTCGATCACGCGCTTGTCGAAGTCCTCGCCGCCCAGGAAGGTGTCGCCGTTGGTGGCGAGCACTTCGAACTGGCGCTCGCCGTCGACATCGGCGAACTCGATGATCGAGATGTCGAACGTGCCACCGCCAAGGTCGTAGACCGCGACCTTGCGGTCGCCGCCCGACTTGTCGAGGCCGTAGGCCAGGGCGGCCGCCGTCGGCTCGTTGATGATGCGCTTGACGGTCAGGCCCGCTATGCGGCCGGCGTCCTTGGTCGCCTGGCGCTGCGAGTCGTTGAAATAGGCCGGCACCGTGATCACGGCCTCGGTGACCGCCTCGCCGAGATAGTCCTCGGCCGTCTTCTTCATCTTCATGAGCACGCGCGCAGAGATCTCGGGCGGCGCCATCTTCTTGCCGTGCACCTCGACCCAGGCGTCGCCATTGTCGGCCTTGACGATGTGGTAGCCGACCATGCCGACGTCCTTCTGCACGACGGGGTCTTCGTAGCGCCGGCCGATCAGTCGCTTGATCGCATACAGGGTGTTCTGCGGATTGGTGACGGCCTGCCGCTTGGCGGACTGGCCGACCAGCACCTCGTCGTCCTTGGTGAAGGCGACGATGGACGGGGTGGTGCGGTCACCCTCGCTGTTCTCGATGACCCTGGGCTTGCCGCCCTCCATGATGGCGACGCACGAGTTCGTGGTGCCCAGGTCGATGCCGATGACTCTTGCCATGGATGTGACTCCGTCGGTTCAGTAGTTCTGCTGGCCGTCTAGTTGGGGGTCCCGGGCGGCCGATTCAAGTCAGGAGGCGGTCGGTGCGGGCGCCCGGGCCACCACGACCCGGGCCGGCCGCAGCAGCCGGCCGTTCAGGACATAGCCCTTCTGGACCACCTCCAGGACCGTGCCGGCCGGCTGTTCGGCGCTCTCGAGTGTGGCGATGGCCTCGTGGAGCTCCGGATTGAAGGCGTCTCCCCGGGGGTCCACGACGGTCAGGCCCGACTTCTCGAAGGCCTTGTTCAGGAGCCGCAGCGTGGCCTCCATGCCCTCGAGCAACCGGGCCGCCTCGACGCCGGCGCCCGAGGCCAGCCCGAGTTCGAGGCTGTCGCGCACCTCGAGCAGCTCGCCTGCGAACCGGTCGATTGCATAACGACTGGCCGCTTCGACCTCCCGCTGGGCGCGCTTGCGGACGTTTTCAGTCTCCGCCACGGCCCGCAGGTATTGGTTCCAGTTTTCCTCGGCCCGCGCCTGGGCTTCCGCCAGTCCGGCCGCCAGTCGCTCGTTCCCGGAGTCCGCCTCGCCCGGGTCCTGTGCCACGGTTTCCTGTTCGGGTTGCGTCGTCATGTCACCTTGCCTGGAGTCGAAATCGCCCCGCCGCCCGGAGACAGCCCGGGCGGGGAGCCGAATCGTGAGTGCCGATATCGGGCCTAGCGCCGCGAATTCAAGGCGGACCCCAGCAGCCGGGCCGTCACGTCCACGATCGGGATCACCCGCTCGTAGGCCATGCGGGTCGGGCCGATGACGCCAAGCACGCCGACCGTCTCGTTGTCGAGCATGTAGGGCGCCGTGACGAGGCTGCAGTCGTCGAGGATCTGGTAGCCGGACTCCTGGCCGATGAAGATCTGCACGCCCTCGGCGCGCAGGCTCAGGTCCAGCAGATGCAGGATGTCGCGCTTGGACGTGAAGGCGTCGAACAACCGCCGCAGCTTGTCCACGTTCGAGAGCTCGGCGAATTCCATCAGGTTCGTCTCGCCCGCGATCACGTACTCGGGAGCCTCCGGCGCGCTCGTCCCGACCATCTGCTGCGCGAGGTGAATCGCGTCCACCATCAGCTGGTTCAGGCGCTCGCCCGTCTGCTTGAGTTCCGCCACGAGGTCGTCACGCACCTGGCGGATTTCCTTGCCGCCGAACTGCTGGTTGAGGAAGTTGGCGGCCTGGCGCAGCTCGTCCGCCGAATGGTAGCGGTCGAGCTGGACGATGCGGTTCTGCACGTCCCGCCCGTTCACGACCATGACGGCGAGGACGCGATTGTCCGACAGCGGGAGGAACTCGATCTGGCTCAAGGACTGGTGCGGCTGGCGCGGGATCGTCACCACGCCTGCAAGGTGCGTGATCGACGAGAGCACCTGCGAGGCGATGGCGACGATCGCCTTCGGATCACGGTCCTGGTCCTCCGACAGACGGCGGCGCAGTTCGTCGATGACATCGTCCACGGCCGGCGTCGCGCGCTGCCTGAGCAGGGTGTCGACGAAGAACCGGTATCCCTTGTCCGTCGGCACGCGTCCCGCCGAGGTGTGCGGCGAGGTGACGAAGCCGTACTCCTCGAGGTCGGCCATGACGTTGCGGACGGTCGCCGCGCTCAGGTTGAGCCCTGAGTCGCGCGACAGCGTCCGCGAACCGACCGGCTGGCCCTCGCGGATATAGCTCTCGACGAGCACCCGCAGCAGGTGCTGCGCGCGCTCGTTGAGCCGGTCTTCGGTCGATTCCTGTGACATTGGCACCACTTAGCAACGCCATTCTGCCCGAGTCAAGCATCGTGAATCATGCCGAACGCGTCATGAAACGCGCTGGCCCGCCACGCGCCACGCGTGCTACAACGCCGGCATCCATGAGCGCCTCCCCCGCCTATCGAACCGTCGCCCTCGCGGGTCGTGCCGTCGAACCGCGCGTCGCCGAGGCGATGGCCGGGCTCGCCCGGCACCTCCTGGAGCGGGGTTGCCGGGTAGCGGCCGCGGCGGACCAGCACGTCGATTTCGGAACGCTGGCCGTCGAACTCGTCCCCGAGGCGGACCTCGCCGCCCGGTGCGAACTGGTGGTTGCCGTGGGCGGGGACGGCACGATGCTGCATGCGGCGCGCATGGCGGCCACCGCCGGCGTACCGGTGCTCGGCGTCAATCGCGGCCGGCTGGGGTTCCTCGCCGACATCCGCCCCGCCGACATGCTCGAAAGCGTGGACGAGGCGCTCGCGGGCCATTGCACGGCGGAATCCCGCATGCTGCTGGAGGCTGCCGTGCACCACGAGGGCCGGACGCTCGTCTCGGCGATCGCGCTCAATGACGTCGTGGTCGCCAAGCACGACACCGGCCGCATGCTCGACCTGCGCACCTGGGTCGACGGCGCCTACGTCAACACCCATGGCGGTGACGGCTTCATCGTCTCGACGTCCACCGGTTCGACCGCCTACGCGCTCTCGTGTGGCGGACCGATCGTGCACCCTGGCCTCGCCGCCATCGTGCTCGTGCCCATCTGCCCGCACACGCTGTCCGACCGCCCGATCGTCGTCGGCGCCGAAAGCGTGGTCGAGCTCGAGCTGAGCGGACGCCCGGAAACCCGCGCGCAGGTCGTCTGCGACGGCATCGTGCTCACGGAACTCGAGCCGGGCACCCGCCTGCGCATCGCGCGGGCCGGCGTGAGCGCGACGCTGCTGCACCCGCCCGGTCACGACTACTTCCGCATCCTGCGCTCGAAGTTGCACTGGGGCCGGGGCGGCCGCAACGGCCAGCCGCCGACCGACTGACCGTCCGATGCTGACCCACCTGCAGATTCGCGATTTTGCGATCGTCGAGTCGGTCGAGATCGAGCTGGCGCCAGGGTTCACCGCGCTCACGGGCGAGACCGGTGCCGGCAAGTCGATCCTGGTCGACGCGTTGCTCCTCGCCGTCGGGGGCCGCGCCGACAGCAGCGCGGTGCGCCATGGCGCCGAGCGTGCCGAAGTCACCGCCAGCTTCGACCTCGCACGCAACGCGGCTGCCGCGACCTGGCTCGACGAGCAGTCGGTCGAGCACGACGGCGAGGCGGTACTGCGTCGGGTGGTCGCGGCCGACGGCCGCAGCCGCGCCTACATCAACGGCCGCACGATGCCCGTGCAATCACTGCGCGAGCTGGGTGAGTTTCTGGTCGACGTCCACGGGCAGCTCGAGTTCCAGTCGCTTTCGCGCCGGGGCTACCAGCGTGGGCTGCTCGACGACAGTGGCGGCCTCGCCGCCCAGGTGGACGCGGTGCGCGCCGCTCACCGCGCCTGGCGAGACCTCGAAGTGGAGCACGAGGCGTTCAGGCAGCGCACGCGGGATCGTGACGCACGCCTCGACCTGCTCGAACACTACGTCGCCGAACTCGAAGCACTGGACGCTCGCCCGGACGAGGCGCGGGAACTCGCCGAGGAGCGCCGCCGTATCGCAAGCCTGGGCCGGCTGGTCGAGGGCACCGCGCAGGTCGAGGGCCTCCTCGCGGGGGACGAGGGCGGCGCAGGCTCCGCGCTCGCTCGTTCGCAATCCGTGCTGCGGCAACTCGCAAGCCTGGACGCGGGCCTCGCGCCCACGGCGCAACTGCTGGACGAGGCGACCATCGCGTGCCGCGAGGCCGTATCCAGCCTGCACCGTTACACGCAGTCGCTGGAGGCAGATCCAGCGCGACAGGACTGGGTCGAGTCGAGGCTGGCCGCCCTCGAGGACGTCGCGCGCAAGCATCGTATCGAGGTCGCCGGGCTGTCGGCGCTGCGCCAGAGCCTGTCGGAGGAACTCGCAACCCTGCAAGGCGCGGCCAGCAGCCTCGCCGACCTGGACCGCAGGCTCGCCGCCGCGGCCGAGCGCTACGTCGCGGCCGCCCGGGAGCTCGCGGCAGCGCGGCGCGAGGCCGCCGCCGTGCTCGACGGGAAGGTATCGGCGCTGATGCAGGAGCTCGGCATGCCGGGTGGCGTGTTCGCGACGCGCATCGAGTCACCCGAGCCGCCACGGTTCGCCGAGCACGGCAACGACGACATCGAGTTCATGGTGAGCGCCAATCCCGGCCAGCCGCTGCGGCCGCTGGCGAAGACCGCCTCGGGCGGCGAGCTTTCGCGTATCAGCCTTGCCCTGCAGGTCGCGACCCTGAACGCGGCCCACCTGCCCTGCCTGGTCTTCGACGAAGTCGACGCCGGCGTCGGCGGCGCCGTGGCCGAGATGGTGGGCCGGCAACTGCGTGCGCTGGCTGCGTCAGGCCAGGTGATGTGCGTGACGCACCTGCCGCAAGTCGCGTCGCAGGCCAGCCAGCAGTTCCGCGTCAGCAAGCAGGCGGTGCGAGGCGTGACGCGCACGCGCATCGAGCCTCTCGATGCCGAGACCCGCGTCGAGGAACTCGCGCGGATGCTCGGCGGCGCGAGCATCACGGATCGAACGCGCGACCACGCGCGGGAAATGCTCGAGTCGGCCCTGCTGCGGCCCGCGAAGCGCGTGCCGCGGCGGCCTACTTCGCCTTCAGACGGTGGGGGCAGTTCTCGCGCACGCAGCGGCCGTGCAGAGTAAGCGAGTGGTCGGTGATGTCGAAGCCCAGTCGCCTGGCGATCTCGTGCTGGCGCGCCTCGATGCCATCGTCAGTGAACTCCTCGACGCGCCCGCAGTCGATGCAGACGATGTGGTCGTGGTGCGTCCCTTCGTTCAGCTCGAAGACGGCCGTCCCGCCCTCGAAGTGATGGCGGGTCACGAGCCCGGCCGACTCGAACTGCGTCAGCACGCGGTAGACGGTGGCGAGGCCGATGTCCTCGTTGGAGTCGAGCAACCGCCGGTAGACATCCTCCGCGCTCATGTGGCGCGGCTGGCTGACCGCGAGGATCTCGAGGATCTTGAGGCGCGGTACCGTGATCTTCAGTCCGGCCCGGCGCAGGTGCGAAGGTTCCACGGTCATGGCGTCCTTGAGCGTCCGCGCAGGGGACGCGGTTACTGTATGATCCGCGCCCATTATGTCCGGCAAGGGCCGGCAACTCCAGACAGATGAAGCCGACGCAAAGACACTTCGGAATGAGCCCACGCCTGGCCCCGTTGCTGCTGCTTGCTGCGGTGATCGGCACGGCGAGCTGCGTGTACCGGCCGAACATCCAGCAGGGCAACCTGCTCGAGATCGAGGAAGTCGACCAGGTGACACCCGGCATGACGCGCAGCCAGGTGCGCTACGTGCTCGGCACGCCGATGGTCAGCGACCCGTTCCACCCCGACCGCTGGGACTACGTCTACAGCCTGAGGCGTGGCCGGGAGAGTCGGGCCGACACCGCGCACTTCGTCGTGCACTTTGCCGACGACAAGGTGACGCGCGTCGAGAAGCTCCACGTGGCCGACGCGAAACCGGCGGGCGAGACGAAGGGCGGAACGGTCGACCGCGAGCCGCCGCCCGCGCCTTCCGTGCGGCAGCCCCAGCCCGACACGCGGCGTCCGCAGGGCGGCTGACGCCGACTCAACCGCGGCCCATGGTGCGACCCTGCGCCGCGAGGCGCCTGCGCGTCTCGCGCGGATCGGCCTTGAGCGGCCGGTAGACTTCCACTCGATCGCCCGGCGCGAGCCTCCTCGAACCGTCGACCCGCTGCCCGAAGACACCGAGGACCAGCGCGCGCCTCGCGAGCTCCGGAAATTCCTGCAGCAGGCCCGATGCCGCCACGGCCTGCAGGGCAGTCATGCCATCCTCCAGCACGACCGGGACGATGCGCTGGCGCTCCGGCAGCGCGTACACGACCTCGGCCCGCGGCACCTCAGGCGGCGCCATGCAACTGCCTGGCGCGCGCGATGAACGCATCGATGAGTTGGCCGCAACTCTGCTCGAAGGCCTTGCCGAACAGCAGTTCGATGACCGCATTGCCGAACTCGAAGCGCATCTCGAGCTCGATACGGGTACCGGAGGTTCCGATCGGGGCGAAGGACCAGCGACCCTCCAGCAGGCGGAACGGGCCTTTCACGAGCTGCAGGGTCATGAAGCCGGGGCGGTCGAAGGTATTGCGCGTGGTGAAGCGCTCGCGGACGCCGCTGCGCTGCATTTCCATGCTGGCGAGCAGCTCGTGGTCCGACTTCTCGTGCAACACTCCCGCCGCCACCCACGGCAGGAATTCCGGGTAGCGCTCGACGTCGACCACGAGGTCGAACATCTGCTCGGGACTGAAGACGACGAGCGCACTGCGCCTGATTTCGTGGATCGCCATGGGCCTGGGCTCTCGAACCGGGCGCAAGTGTATGCGGGACGGCTAGAATGCGCGACCGACCCTCCGTGACCCGCCATGGCCGCCCCCAGCAAGGACAAGGACAAGGAAAACCCCGTGATCGCGCTCAACAAGCGCGCGCGGCACGAGTATTTCATCGAGGAGAACCTCGAGGCGGGGATGGCGCTGCAGGGTTGGGAAGTGAAGAGCCTGCGGGCCGGCAAGGCGCAGATCACCGAAGGCTACGTCCTGATCAAGAACGGCGAGGCGTGGTTGATCGGCGCGCACATCTCGCCGCTGCGAACGACCTCCACTCACGTCGTTGCGGACCCGACGCGCACCCGCAAGCTGCTGCTGCACCGTCGCGAACTGGACCGCCTGGTCGGCGCCGTCGAGCGCAAGGGCCACACCGTCGTGCCGCTCAAGCTCTACTGGAGCAAGGGCAAGGTGAAGCTCGAGATCGGGCTCGCCAAGGGCAAGCAGTCGCACGACAAGCGGGCGACGGAGAAGGATCGTGACTGGCAGCGGGAAAAGGCAAGGATCCTGAGGAAGAGAGGGTGAATGTCCCCCTCTTGACTTGCATTCCGGCCGATGGCCCCTACACTAAGGGCGTCCATCCGGGGGCGACCGGTTTCGACGTGGGTCGCGAAACTTCAGGTGCATGCCGAGGTGCAAGGTTCCTCGTAAAACCGCTTGCAAACCTTTAGTTGCCAACGACGACAACTACGCTCTGGCGGCTTAATCCCGCCTAACCCTCGACTGGCATGTGCTTGTGCATCCAGACCCGAGGGACGCGCTCACAAGCTCGCGGGTCCAGTGTGCTGAGGGCTGGCTCGCTAAAACGTTCCTGAGCTGGTCGGTCATCTTCCCTGCCGCTTGGGTAGTGAACGACGAGAATCAAAAAGACGGCTAAGCATGTAGGTCCTGGAACGTAGGGCTTGCGGACGCGGGTTCGATTCCCGCCGCCTCCACCAACGTTGGCCCCCGGTCGTGATCGGCCGGGGGCCTGTCCGCGAGGAAACCATCACCATTGGTCGCGTTGTCGATCCTCGAACTCGCGCGCGTCACGGAAGGCGCCGATGCCCGGGCCGCGCTCGACAATGCCCGCGATCTCGCCCGCCACGCGGAAGCCTGGGGCTACCGCCGCATCTGGCTGGCCGAGCACCACAACTTCCCCGGCATCGCGAGTGCCGCTACGTCGCTCGCCATCGCCCACGTCGCCGCTGGCTCGACTTCCATCCGTGTCGGCGCCGGCGGCATCATGCTGCCGAACCACTCTCCCCTCGTCATCGCCGAGCAATTCGGGACGCTCGAACGCCTGTTTCCGGGCCGCATCGACCTCGGGCTCGGCCGTGCGCCGGGTACGGACCAGAACACGCTGCGCGCGTTGCGCCGCACGCCTGCGGCCGCCGAACGATTCCCCGAGGACGTGCTCGAGCTGCAGGCCTACTTTGCCCCTGCCCGCCCGGGCCAGGCCATCGAGGCGGTGCCGGCGGCCGGCACGATCGTCCCTCTGTGGATTCTGGGTTCCAGCACGTTCGGCGCTATGCTCGCGGCGGAGCTCGGGCTCCCGTACGCATTCGCCTCGCACTTCGCACCACAGCAGCTGATGCCGGCGCTCGAAACCTACCGCAGGCGGTTCAAGCCCTCGGAGCAGCTCGACCGGCCCCATGCCATGGTCGGCGTCAACATCATCGCCGCCGCCGGCGATGCGCAAGCCCGTCGACTGGCGACGACGCAGCAGATGTCGTTCGTCGAGATGTTCCGCGGCGCCCGCGGCCTGAGTCGCCCGCCGATCGACGACATCGAGTCATACTGGACACCGATGGAGAAAGCGCAGGTTGCCCAGATGCTCGCACGTTCGATCATCGGCTCGCCCGGCACCGTGCGCGCCGGCATCGACGCGCTGCTGGCCGAGACCGGCGCGGACGAGCTGATCGTCGTCTCGGACGTGTACGATCACGCGACCAGGCTGCGCTCGTTCGAGCTCATCGCCGGGGCCTGACGCGCCGATCGTCGTCGGCTGCAGCCTGCGCAGCAGGAACTACGGCGTAATCACGCTCTGGCTCGGCCAGGCGGACGAGTCAGGCTGCCGGTGCGACCTCGACCGGGGTGCCGTTCAACACGGCGGTGCCGGTCAGCGCGTCGACCCGCTGGTCGTCGACGACGTCGTTGATGCTCACTCCCGCGTGCTGCCCGGCGACGGACAGGCGGGATCCTGGACGGTCGTGACCCCACCCGTGCGGCAGGCTCACGACGCCCGGCATCATGTCCGGGGAGACTTCCGCGGTGACCTCGACCTCCCCCACCCTCGAGCGCATGCGCACCGTCGTTCCATCGGCGATGCCGCGCGGCGCGGCGTCATCCGGATGAATCAGCAACGTGCAGCGCGCCTTGCCTTTCACCAGACGCTGGCTGTTGTGCAGCCATGAGTTGTTGCTTCGTACGTGCCGCCGTCCAACGAGCACCAGGTCGGCCATCGGCGCGAGCAACGCCTCGCGTGCCCGCGCGAGGTCCTTGACGAAGATCCCGGGGGCGAGCCGCATGCGCTTGTCCGGGGTCGCGAGCCGCCGGGGCAGCCCAGGCTCGAGCGGGCCAAGATCGATGCCGTGCGGCGCTGCACGCAGCGTCGCGAGACTGAGCCCACGCGGCTTGCGGTCGGGCGACTCGAGCTGTCGCCGCATGCCGCCGAATCCCGGCAGCGCGCAGAGACCCCGGAGCCAGCCGCGGTATGGCGCACCGTAACGCCCGGTCTTCATCATCCAGTCGAGCAGGCCGTCCGGGCCCATGCGCCGCGGCAGCCAACCGCGCGCGCGGGCGCCGAGACGCGCGACCCCGGGGCGCGTGCCGAGGCGCAGCGCGAGTTCGGCAAGGATCTGGTGATCGTGCAGCGACCCCGGGGGCGGCGTGAACAGGGCGCCCGAGTACTTCGCCACGTTGCGCACCGCGAAGCCGCTCAACGCGATGTCGTAGTGACTGTGTTCGAGCGGGCTGGTGGGCGGCAGGATCAGGTGGGCGTGGCGGCTGGTCTCGTTGAGGTACGGATCGACCGACACCATGAAATCGAGCCCGGCGAGCGCGCGATCGAGTTGACGTCCGTTCGGCGTCGAGAGCACCGGATTACCGGCGAACGTGATGAGCGCGCGCACCTGCCCCGCGCCCGGCGTGAGCATCTCCTCGGCCATGGCCGCCACCGGCAGCTCGTTGCCGAATTCCGGCAGGCCGCGCACCCGCGACTGAAACCGTCCGTAGTGGCCCTTGGAGCCGTAGGCGCGCGTCAGGTCCACGGCCGGCTCGGGAAACATCATGCCGCCCTCGCGATCGAGGTGGCGCGTCACGGCATTCAGGCAGTAGATGAGCCAGAGATTGAGCCCGCCGAACTCCTGCGTGCAGGCGCCCACCCGGCCATACACCAGCGCGCGCGGCTCGGCGGCAATGGCGCGTGCAAGCTGCGCGATGCGCTCGTGCGCGATGCCCGTGCGCTCGGCGAGCCGCCGCGGCTCGAACTCGAGCACGGCGCGGCGCAGGTCCTCGAGCCCGTCGGCCGCCCCGGAGAGGTGTCCGAGGTCCTCGAGCCCGGCGCTGAAGATCTCGTGCAACAGCGCGAGCAGCAGGAAGACGTCCGTGCCCGGACGGATCGCCAGGTACTCGTCCGCGATCGCCGCGGACTCCGTGCGTCGCGGGTCGATGACGATGAATCGCCCGCCGCGCGCCCGGAGCCCCTCGACACGCTTCTCGAACCCCGGCGCGCTCATGAGCGAGCCGGCCGACGCCACCGGATTGCCGCCGATGCAGATGAACAGCTGCGTGCGGTCGACGTCCGGCACCGGCATCAGGAACTGGTGGCCCAGCATGAGATGCGAGGCGACCATGTGCGGCAACTGGTCGACGCTGGTCGCGGAATACAGGTTCCTGGTGCGGACGGCGCGGATGAAGTCGCCGATGCCGAGCATCGCGCCGAGGTTGTGCACGGTGGGGTTGCCAGCATAGATCGCGACGGAGTCCGGGCCGTGCCGTTCACGCACGCCGGCAAC
This sequence comes from uncultured Gammaproteobacteria bacterium, assembly GCA_963778185.1. GTDB lineage: Bacteria > Pseudomonadota > Gammaproteobacteria > Steroidobacterales > Steroidobacteraceae > RPQJ01. The sequence continues at coordinate 39,455 of CAVZTF010000003.1, forward strand.
GCGCCGTTCGACCTCGTCGAAGGCCTCGCTCCAGGAGACCTCGACCCAGCCCGACGGCGTGCGGCGCATGGGCCGGCGCAGCCGGTCCGGATCCTCGTGAAGGTCCTTGAGTGCGACGGCTTTCGGGCAGATGTGCCCGCGGCTCAGCACGTCCTCGCGATCGGGCTTGATCGAGACCACTCGTCCGTCGCGGTGCTCGACGACGATGCCGCACATCGCCTCGCAGATCGAGCAGGTGCGGTAATGAAGGCCGGTCGCTGCCATGGCCCCTCCCTGCGGGGCTCGCCGTTCACGCCACCCGCATGCGTCGCACGCACCCGAGGGCACCCAGGATCAGCAGCAGCGCCGGCGCCGTGGAGCCGCCACCGCTGTCGTTGTTCCTTCGATTGCCGCAACGCGTATTGCCGACGACGGTGTCGCCAGCGAGGCTGAAGAAGTACAACGTGCCAAAGCCGCAATTGCCGCCGGACGTGGTGGCGCCCACGAACGCGGTATCGCTGAGCCGCGCCAGCTTGCCGATCGGAAAGACCCCGTTCTCGCTCACGAAGCTGTAATGGCTCGTAAACCCCGTACCGTCGCGCGCAATGGAAAAGATCGTGCCGTACGTACTCGCCACAGCGCCGGATGTGCCGCCGTACGGGGTCGTGCCATAGAGCCTGCCGTCACTGGCGAGCAGCAGTGCGCCTCGCGGCTGCGAGCCATCGCCGCCCTCGAAATGATGCATCACGGTGAATACGGAACCGTCGGGGGACATCGAGAACAGCGTCCCGAAGCCGTTCTCGCCGCCCGTGCTCGTCACGCCGTAGTAGAACCCGTCGCCACCGTCCGTGAGTCCCGCCACCGCGACCGCGCCCTCGGCGTTGATGGACTGCAGCGTGGTCGCGTCCGTCGTGGTCGAACTGAATACATGCAGCGTCTCGAAGCCGCTGCCGTCCAACCGCAGACGGAAAACGGTACCGCGTCCGTTCGCCCCGCCGGCCTGGGTAACGCCGTACAGGTAGCCGTCGGCGCCGGCGACGAGCCCCCCGGCTGGATTGATGCCGTCGGCGTTCTTGTCGAGGGTGACGGTTTCGTCCGGAATGATGGCGCCGAAGGCGTGCAGCGACTCGAACGCACTGCCGTCCGGAGCCACCTTGAAGACCGTGCCTGTCCCGCTGGCGCCACCCGCGCTCGTGACGCCATACAACAAGCCGTCACTGCCCTCGACGAGTTGGGACTCCGGATAAGCTCCGTCGGTATTGATCGCGCCGAAGCTGGGGTTCAGCGCGGTGTAGGCCGCGAACCTGTGCAGGATCGTGAACTCGCCGCCGTCCTGCTCGAGGCTGAAGATCGTACCCGTGCTGCCAACCGTGCTCAGGTCGCCAAGGCGCGTCGTGCCGTACAGGCGGTCGTCGCTGCCAAGCAGCAGCCCGCCGCTGGGCGTGTACCCTTCGGTGAGCTTCAGCTGGTGGATCGTGCGGATCTCCGAACCGTCGACCGCCGCGCGGTAGATCAGCCCGCCGGTCGTCGCACTGGCAATCGACGTGGTGCCGTACAGGGCCCCGTCCGTCCCGACGATGGGCCCCGCGGTGGTCGAGGAGCCGGAGAATGCGACGATCGAGGAGACCGCGGCGGTTGCAGCCTGCCCGGACGCGACGGTCGGGAGGACCAGGCAAAGGACTGGCAGCAGGATCCGGGGCAGCACGGCGGATCGAAATTCGGCGAGGCGCAACGACAGCATCGGCTTGTGTTCTCCAAAGACCCGGCGGGACCGCCGGGCGGTGCAGAAGGAGCCGAATTGTGCCGGATTCCGCCGGCAGGCGCATGGCATCCGCTGCGCCCCGGCCAGCGGCTAGAATGCGGCCCCGCACAGCTGCCCGGTCCCCGCCCTTGATCCTGTTCCGACAACTTACGCTCGCCCGCGGCTCGCGCCGACTGATCGAGGACGCCAGCCTGCAGATCCACCCGGGCTGGCGCGTCGGACTGGTCGGCGCGAACGGCAGCGGCAAGTCGAGCCTGTTCGCGCTGTTGCGGGGCGAACTGCACGCCGAGGCGGGCGACTGCGAGGTCCCGCGACAGTGGCGCATCGCCTCCGTCGCCCAGGAGACCCCGGCGCTCGACCGGCCGGCCATCGAATACGTACTCGATGGCGACGAGGAACTCCGCGCAGTCGAGCAGGCACTGCAGGCGGCCGAGGGCATCCACGACGGGCACGCGCTCGCCGAAGCGCACGCGCGTCTCGACGCGATCGACGGCTACACGGCCCGCGCCCGCGCGTCCGGCATGCTCGCCGGCCTCGGCTTCGCGACGTCGGACCTGGCCCGACCCGTCGCGGATTTCTCCGGCGGATGGCGCATGCGGCTCAATCTCGGGCGCGCGCTGCTCTCCCGCGCCGACCTGCTGCTGCTCGACGAACCGACCAACCACCTCGACCTGGATGCGGTGATCTGGCTCGAGCGCTGGCTCGCGAATTATCGCGGTACCCTGCTGCTGGTCTCCCACGACCGCGACTTCCTCGACGCCAGCGTCACCCACGTCGCGCACATCGAGGCGGGGCGGCTGAATCTCTACGCGGGCAACTACTCAGCGTTCGAGGTGCAGCGGGCCGCGCGCCTGGCCGTGCAGCAGTCGCTCTACGAGAAGCAGCAGCGCGAGATCGCGCACATGACCCAGTTCGTGGCGCGATTCCGCGCCAAGGCGAGCAAGGCCCGGCAGGCGCAGAGCCGGCTCAAGGCGCTCGACCGCCTCGAGCGGATCGCGGCCGCGCACGTGGACGCGCCCTTCGACTTCGAGTTCCCGTCGCCGGCGCGGGCCCCGGACCCGCTGCTCACGCTCGAGGACGCCGCGCTCGGTTACGCCGGGCGGTCGATCCTCGAGGACGTGCAGCTCTCGTTGCGCCCGGGCGCCCGCCTCGGCCTGCTCGGCGCGAATGGCGCGGGCAAGTCGACGCTGGTGAAGGCGATCGCCGGCGAAATCGAGCCGCTCGCCGGGCGGCGGGTCGCGGGCCACGGGCTCACCATCGGCTACTTCGCGCAGCACCAGCTCGAGCAGCTGCGGCCGGCGGACTCGCCGCTGCAACACCTGCTGCGCGAGGAACCCCGCACGCGCGACCTCGAACTGCGCAGCTACCTCGGCGGCTTCGACTTCCGCGGCAGCATGGCCGATGCGCCGGTCGGCGCATTCTCGGGAGGCGAGAAGTCACGCCTGGCGCTGGCACTCATCGTGCGCCGTCGTCCCAACCTGCTGCTGCTCGACGAGCCGACCAATCACCTCGACCTCGAGATGCGCCACGCACTGATGCGCGCCCTGGCCGGTTACGAAGGCAGCCTGGTGCTCGTTTCGCACGACCGCGCCCTGTTGCGCACGGTGTGCGACGGGTTCCTGCTGGTCGCCGACGGACGCGCCGCCGAGTTCGATGGCGACATCGACGATTACCTCGCGTGGCTGAACGAGCGCCGCGCGCGCAGCGAAGCTGCGAACGCGGATGCGACCGTCGCCCTCGACCGCGAGACGCGACGCCGGCAACGCGAGGACCTGGCTGCGCAGCGCGCGGAGCGGCTCGCACGCCGACGTCCGCTGGCACGCGAAGTCGAGCGGCTCGAGAAGGAAATCGCCGGATACGAGGCCGAACGGCGCGAGCTCGAGGCCAGGCTCGCGGACACCTCCTTCTACGCCGCGGGCAATTCCGCCGAGGTCCTGGGCGCGACGCGTCGCTGCGCGGAAGTCGCCCGGCTGCTCGAGGCCGCCGAAGAACGCTGGCTCGCGACCCAGTCAGAGCTCGAGGCCATCGGCGAGCCCTGACTCAGATCCGCAACACCACCTTGCCGCGCGCGCGGCGCGTAGCGAGCGCCTCGAAGGCCGCTGCGTAGTCGTCGAGCTCGTGCGTCTCGCCGACCACCGGCGCGAGATGCCCCGATTCGAACATCTGCCACAGTTCCGCGACGTTCTGGCGCTGCAACTCCGGCTCGCGGCTCGCGAAGCTGCCCCAGTACACGCCGACGACCGAGCACCCCTTGAGCAGCGGCAGGTTGAGAGGGATGCGGGGAATCTCGCCGCCGGCAAACCCGATCACGAGGTAGCGGCCCTGCCAGGCCATGCTGCGCAGCGCTGGCTCGGCCAGCTCGCCACCGACCGGGTCATAGACGACGTCCACACCCTTGCCGCCGGTGATCTGCTTGATACGCTCGCGCAAGTCCTGCGTCGTGTAGTTGATCACGTGGTCCGCGCCCAGTGATCGCACCAGCGCGAGCTTCTCGTCGCTGCTCGCGGCGGCGATCACCGTCGCGCCCATCGCCTTGCCGAGCTGCACCGCCGTCGTGCCGACCCCGCCCGCGGCGCCGAGCACCAGCAACGTCTCGCCCGCCGCGAGCTGCGCCCGCTGCTTGAGGGCGTGCATGCTGGTGAAGTAGGTGATGCAGATGCCGGCGGCCGCCTCCAGGTCCAGGTTGCGCGGCGCCGGCAGCACGACCGACGCCTTGGACGAGACACGTTCCGCGAGCGTCCTGCCGCAGGCCGCCACCACGCGGTCCCCGACCTTCAGCCGGCTCACGCCCTCCCCGACCGCCGTCACGATTCCGGCGAGTTCGCTGCCGACGACGAACGGCAGGCCGGGCCGGTCCTGGTAGAGGCCCTGGACCATCAGCAGGTCCGGGAAGTTGAGCGCCGCCGCCTTGACGTCGATGAGCACCTCGCCCGCAGCCGCCTGCGGCTCGGGCCAGTCGTTCACGATCGCGAGACCTGCGATCCCGGTCAGGTCCCGGCATATCACTGCACGCATGGCGGCACTCCAGTTTGCTTGCGACCCGGTTCAGGCGCGGATCAGGTGGCGACCGACCTCGGGGATGGTACGGCAGCCGAGCAAGGCCATCGTGCGTTCCATCTCCGTCCTGAACAGGTTGATGGCGTGGGCGGCTCCCGCCTCCCCGCCCGCAGCGAGGCCATAGAGCACGGCGCGACCGACCAGTACGCCGTGCGCGCCGAGCGCGAGCGCCTTGAGCACGTCGGAACCGCGCCGGAAACCGCCGTCCACCAGCACGGTCAGCCGGCTGCCGACCTCCGCTGCGATCGCCGGCAGCACTTCGACGGCGGAAACGCACGAGTCGAGCTGCCGCCCGCCATGGTTCGTGAGCACGATGCCGTCCACGCCTTCTTCCACGGAGCGGCGCGCGTCCTCGACGGAGAGGATCCCCTTCAGGAGCAGCTTCCCTTTCCAGCGCTCGCGCATGCGGGCGATGTCCGCCCAGGACAGCCAGGCGTTGATCTGCGTGCCCATGTACCGGGCGCCCACCATCGCCGACTGGCTGCCGGGCGGCAGGAACTCGAGCAGGTTCTCGAACTTCGGCGCGCCGTTCGGAACCATCACCTCGCGCAGCCAACGCGGGTGCGCCAGCACGTCGAGCATGTTGGGCAGGGTGAGCTTGAGTGGCGCACGGTAATTGCGCTGGTCCCACTCGCGTGCGCCGAAGATCGGCACGTCGGTGGTCACCATCATCGCCTCGCAGCCCGCGTCGCGCGCGCGGTCGATGAGCCCGTCGACGACCTTCTCGTCCTTCACAGGATAGAGCTGGAACCAGAGCGGGTTCGGCACCTCGCGCGCCAGCTTCGCGAGTGCGTAGTTCGACACCGTGCTGAGCGTGAACGGGATGCCCGCCGACGCGGCCGCCTTCGCGAGCGCAAGGTCGCCCTGCGGCCAGAGCAGGCCGTTGAACCCGGTCGGCGCGATCGCGATCGGCAAGTGCCAGGCGCGGCCGAAGATCTCCACGCCCATGTCAGGAGGGCCGACACCGGCCAGCGTGCGCGGCACCCAGGTGATGCGCTCGAAGACGTCGCGGTTCCGCCGCAGCGTGACCTCGTCCTCCGCCCCGCCCTCCACGTACTCGAAGCTGAAATTCGGCAGCCGGCGACGGGCCATGCGCCGCAGGTCCTCGACGTTGACCGCGCGGCGCACGTCGCGACCGGCGTAGTGCGTGCGCATCACCGTGCCGGCTCCCGGCCCTGCACAAGCTCCGTGATGCGGATCGCGGTCTCGAGCGCGCGCAGGCCGTCCTCGCCCGAAACTGCCGGCGGGCGGCCCTCACGGATGGAGCGCAGGAACGACTCGATCTCGAGCTTGAGTGCGTCGCCCTGCTCGTAGGAGCGCTCCTCGATGACGACCTGCCCCGGCGCGGCGACGGCAGCCGCGGGCGGCTTGCGCACGATCGTGAGCACTTTCTGCTGCAGGTCGATCGACACGTAGGCGTCGTCCTGGAACAGGCGCAGCTTGCGCTCCATCTTCATGCTCACGCGGCTCGCGGTGGTGTTCGCGACGCAACCGTTGGCGTAGCGGATGCGCGCGTTGGCGATGTCGAGCCCGGCGGAGAACACCGAGGCACCGACGGCGTCGATCGACTCGATGCGCGCGCCGACCAGGCTCTGGATCAGGTCGATGTCGTGGATCATCAGGTCGAGGACCACATTGACGTCGGTGCCGCGCTCCTTGAACGGCGCGAGCCGGTGCGACTCGATGAAGCGCGGCGTGCCAAGCGTGCCCTCGAGCGCGAGGATCGCCGCGTTGAAGCGCTCGAGGTGCCCGACCTGCAGCACACGACCGGAGCGAGCCGCGATCGCGACGAGGCTGCGGGCCTCCTCCAGCGTCTCCGTGACCGGCTTCTCCACCAGCACGTGGACGCCACGCTCCAGGCACTCCCGGGCAATCGCAAAATGCAGCGGCGTCGGGGTCGCGATGCTCACCGCGTCCACCTCGCCGAGCACCTCGCGGAAATCCGCGACCGCCCGGCAGCCGGTCTCCGCCGCGACCTTGTCGCGCGCGGCCGCGCTGGCATCCACCACGGCGACGAGCTGCGAGTCGGGCAGCACGGCGTATTTCTGCGCGTGGTAGCGCCCGAGGTAGCCGACGCCGATGACGGCGGTTCGCACTTTCTGCATGGGGCTGATCATACTCAATGGGCGCGATTGCGGTTTCTGCGGCTTACCCTCAGGATCGGCGCGATGAGCTCCCGGCGACACCTGCCCTGGCTGATCGCGGCGCTGGCCTTCGGGGCGGTGGTCCTGCCCGTCCTCGTCTATTGCACCGGGTCGGCGACCCTCGGAGCCTATGCCGACGGCGGCCTCGGGCGATTCATGGGCGACTATCTGGCCGACCTGGCCCGGTTGCGCCTGTCCGCGTGGACGCTGCTCCTCGTCCCCGTGGGGCTGGTCCTCGTCTGGCGTACCCTCCTGGCGTATGCTTGGCGCAAGGGCTCGGGCTGAGAACCGGGCCAGTCGAGGTGGCGCCATGGGGACACATCTGATGTGGCAGCGAGAGCGGATCGGCAGTGATCCCGCGCCGGCGAAGGCTGCGGCACGTCCGGCTCGGCCCGTGGCCAGCCGGGAGATCGACGGACTGCAGCTGGTGGACGAGCCGCCTCGCAGGAAGCCGTCCAGGATAGGCGCGGCCGGATTCGACCCGTACGCCTGCGATGCAGGCTTTGCCAAGCCCCATTCCTGGGAACGGGTGGACCACGACTGAGTCCCGGGGTGCCCCGCGGGCCGATCAGGCGCGAGTCGACCAATAGAGGGCGGCGACCGCCATCAATGATGCCCACATGGCCGCCTGCGCCCAGAGGCGCCAGGGACGGTTCCTCGCGAGTCCGATGAAACCGACAGCGGCCAGGCCGGTCAAAGCCAGGAAGATCCCCAGGTAGCGGACCAGCATCGGCAATTCCGCGCGAAACTGCGGGAAATCCCCCGACAGGACCAGGAACACCACCAGGGTGGCCCCGAGCCCGAAGGTGGTGGCGGCCGACGATCCGAGCACGATGCCGGTGAGGACAGTGAGAGGTCGCACGGTGATTTCGGGAGTTTTCGACCCCGGCCCTTGATCGCGGCCCAGGGTGTCACTAGCCTAGTTCGCAACGACTGATCGTCGAGGAATCCGCACAGTGTATCAGGCAGGCCGCCAGGACGAGACCAGGACACCACGCCGCGCATGGGGCCGCACCGGAACGACGGTGCTGGCAGCCCTCATCGTCGCGATCGGCACGCTGCTGCTCGGCACGGCGAGGGCGCCGTCGTCGTCCGCCGGCGCGGCAACGGTGGACTTCGCTCCTACCGACCGGCAGGCGCGGGTAGCGCGCCTCGTCAGCAGCATGTTCGAGCGCTCGCACTACCGGCAGTCGCCGGTGAACGACCCGGTTTCCTCGCTCGTGCTCGACCGTTACCTCGAGTCGCTGGACGGCTCGCGCAGCTACTTCCTGGCGAGCGACGTCGCCGACTTCGAGCGCTACCGCTACCAGCTCGACGATGCGATCTCGACGGGCCGCCTCGAGCCCGCCTTCGCCGTCTTCAACCGCTTCCAGGAGCGCAATCGCGAGCGCATGGCGTTCGCGCTCGAGGTGCTGCAGAAGGAGCCCGACTTCACACTCGACGAGGGCTTCGAGTTCGACCGCCGGGAGGCGCCGTGGGCGACCAGCCAGGCCGAACTCGACGACCTTTGGCGCAAGCGCGTGAAGAACGACGCGCTGTCGCTGATGCTTACGGACAAGACCTGGGCGGAGACCCGCGACATCCTCCAGAAGCGCTACGAGCGCGCCGCCAAGCGCAGCTCGCAGGTCACCGCCGACGACGTGTTCGAGAACTTCATGAATGCGTTCGCGCACGTGTTCGACCCGCATTCGAGCTATTTCTCACCGCGCAATTCCGAGGAATACCGCATCCAGATGAGCCTCTCCTACGAGGGCATCGGCGCGTCGCTGCAGGTGATCGACGACTACGTCACGGTCATGGAGATCCTGCCGGGAGGCTCGGCCCAACAGAGCGGCGAACTCAAGGCCAACGACCGCATCCTGGCGGTCGCGCAGGGCAAGGACGGCGATTTCGTCGACGTGGTGGGCTGGCGGCTCGACGACGTGGTGGAGATGATCCGCGGACCGGGCGGCACCCTCGTGCGGCTGCAGATCCTGCCCGGCAACGCCGCGCCCGGCACGGAGGAAAAAGTCGTGTCGCTGCCCCGCGCCAAGATCACGCTCGAGGCGCAGGCCGCCAAGAAGGAGCTGCGCAAGGTCAAGCGCGGCGAGCAGGAAATGCGCATCGGCGTGATCACGGTGCCCTCGTTCTACCAGGACTACAACGCGCGGGCCGCGGGCGACGACGACTATCGCAGCACCACGCGCGACGTGCGCCGCCTCGTCGACGAATTCAAGGCCGAGGGTGGCATCGACGGCCTCGTCCTAGACCTGCGCGAGAACGGCGGCGGCCACCTCACCGAGGCCGTGGGGCTGGTGAACCTGTTCGTCGCGAAGGGTCCGGTCGTGCAGCTGCGCGAGACCGGCGGGCGCGTCGAGGTGCTCGAATCCGAGGAGCAGGTCCCGGCCTACAGCGGACCGCTCACGATCCTGGTGGACCGCTTCAGCGCGTCGGCGTCGGAGATCTTCGCCGCCGCGATGCAGGATTACGGCCGCGGTGTCGTGATCGGGCAGGAAACCTACGGCAAGGGCTCGGTCCAGAACCTCTACCCTCTCGACCGGTATGCCCTCGGGCAGGACCCTGGCTACGGCCAGCTCACTGTCACGATCGGCATGTACTACCGGGTAACCGGCGACAGCACGCAGAACAGGGGCGTCCAGCCGGACATCCGGCTGCCCTCGGCCATCAGCCCCGAGGAAGTTGGCGAGAGCTCCCGCGACGCCGCCCTGCCCTGGAACCGGATCCGCCCCGCCCCGTTCAAGCGCGAAGGTTCGCTCGCGCCGCTGGTGTCGGAACTGCAGCGCAATCACGAGCAACGCGCCACCACGGACGCCGATTTCCGCTACCTGCAGGCCGAGATCACTGCGCTCGACGCGATGCGCCAGCAGAAGACGGTATCGCTGAACCTCAAGAAGCGGGAGGCCGAGCGCGAGGAGCGCGCGCAGCAGCAGCTGGCACGTGAAAACGAGCGGCGTGCCGCGCGGGGCGAAACACCGCTCAAGGAGGCCACCGAGATCAAGGATGCGCCGGACGCGATCCTGGGCGAGGCCTCCGAGATCACTGCCGACCTGACGCAACTCGAGCCGCGCTACCTCGCAAGGGCACGCACGGGGACCTGAGCGGGAATCCGTCACGGCGGGCCCAAGGCTGTCAACAGTGTTGTACTTGACTACAACACTAGATGGCCATACGATCGCTCCCATGCCGATACCTTTGGGGGCCTGAACGTGACGAACACCCACCGCAGCAACTCCAGCGACGGTCGACCCGCCGCCCGGCCCGCGCTGGCGATCGGGCTGGCGATTGCGCTCGTCGCAGGCTGCAGCAACGGCAAGGCCAAGGACAAGGAGGACGGCGCGGCTGACACCGCCGTGCCCGTCGAAGTCCAGCCGCTGCGCCGCGCCGCCATGGTCGCGGTCTATTCCGGCACGGCTCCGATCGAGGCCCATGAGGAGGCCGAGGTCGTCGCCAAGGTCGGCGGCGAGGTCCGCCAGATCTTCGTCGAGGAAGGCGACTCGGTGGACGCCGGCAAGGTACTCGCCCGCCTGGACGGCGACCGGCTGCGCCTCGATCTCGCCGAGATCGAGGCCAACCTCCGCAAGCTCGAGCGCGACTACAACCGCCAGCTCGAACTGAGCCAGAAGGGCCTCGTCGCCAAGGGCACGGCCGAGAACGCCAAGTACGACCTCGACGCCCTGAAGGCCGCCTACGACAGCGCACGCCTCGAGTTGAGCTACACGGAGATCCGCGCGCCGATCGCGGGCGTCGTTTCGGCTCGCCACATCAAGGTCGGCAACACCATCAAGCCGAACGACCCGACGTTCCGCGTTACAAACCTGGACCCGCTGGTCGCCTACGTGCACGTCCCCGAGAAGGAATTCCGCAAGCTCGCGCCGGGACAGGCCGCCGACGTCCTGGTCGACGCGCTGGGCGGTGAACGCTTCGCTGGCAAGATCTCCCGCATCAGCCCGACCGTGGACCCGCAGAAGGGCACTTTCCGCGCGCGCGTCGAGGTGCCGGACGCGAGCCGGCGCCTGAAGCCCGGCATGTTTGCGCGGGTCAACATCGTCTACGAGCGGCGCGAGGACGCGCTGCAGCTGCCGCGCAACTCGATCCTCGACGCCGATGGCGAGCAGTCGGTGTTCGTGGTCGTTAACGGCAGGGCGGAGCAGCGCCGCATCTCCAGCGGTCTCGCCAACAACGGCTGGGTCGAGGTGCTCGAGGGACTCAAGGGCGACGAGCGCGTCGTGGTCGTGGGCCAGGGCGGACTCAAGACCGGCACGGCGGTCAAGGTCGTCGACGAGACAAGTCCGGCCGGCGCGCCGGCGACGGCCAAGGCCAAGTAACGACGGGCACGGCGCCACACCTCCTGGCCGCCGCACGGGGAAGACCATGCAGCTGATCGATTTCGCGATCCGGCGCCGCGTGACCATCGTCATGTGCACCGTGGCCATCGCGCTGTTCGGGCTCGTCTCGCTGACGCGGCTCAAGCTCAACCTGCTGCCCGACCTCTCCTACCCGACGCTCACCATCCGCACGGAGCTCCCGGGCGCGGCGCCGCTCGAGCTCGAGACGCTGGTCACGCGGCCCGTCGAGGAGGCGGTGAGCATCATCCGCAACGTGCGCCAGGTGCGCTCGGTGTCGCGCTCCGGGCAGTCCGACGTGACCCTCGAGTTCGTCTGGGGCACCGACATGGACCTCGCGGGCATTGACGTCCGCGAGAAGCTCGACCTGCTGCAGCTGCCGCTGGAGGCCAAGCGGCCGCTGCTGCTCAGGTTCGACCCGTCGAGCGAGCCGGTGATGCGCCTCGCCTTCCTGGACGAGGGCGAGTCCGCGCGCGAGGAAAGCGTGGACCGGTTGAAGGCCCTGCGCCGCTTCGCCGACGACCGCCTCAAGCCCGACCTCGAGGCCGTCGAGGGCTCGGCGGCCGTCAAGGTGAGCGGCGGCTACGAGGACGAGGTGCAGGTCTTCGTCGACCAGCAGAAGCTCGCTCAGCTCGGTCTCACGATCGACACGGTGACCCGCCGCATCCGCGCCGAGAACGTGAACCTGTCGGGCGGTCGCCTCGAACAGGGCATGCAGCGCTTCCTGGTGCGCACGCTCAACGAGTTCGAGTCGATCGAGCAGATGGCCAACGCCATCATCGCGACGCGCGACGGGCAGCCGGTCTATCTCCGCGACGTCGCGACCGTCACCCGCAGCTACAAGGACCGTGAGGCCATCACCCGCGTGGACGGCCGCGAGGCCATCGAGCTTGCGGTGTACAAGGAGGGCGACGCGAACACCGTGCAGCTCGCCAGGGGCGTCGACGAACGGATCGTCAAGTTCAAGGACTCGCTGCCCGAAGGCACGACCGTGCGCACGGTGTACGACCAGTCCACCTTCATCGACGCCGCTATCGGCGAGGTGAAGAGCGCGGCGCTCATCGGCGGCATCCTCGCGATCCTGGTGCTCTACGCCTTCCTGCGCGACGCGCGCGCCACGCTGATCAGCGGCATCGCCATCCCGGTGTCGGTGCTCGGCACCTTCGTGCTCATGTACGCGTTCGACGTGACGCTCAACATCATGTCGCTCGGCGGCATCGCGCTCGCGGTCGGCATGCTGGTGGACAACGCGGTGGTGGTTCTCGAGAGCATCGTCCGCAAGCAGGAGCACGGCATGGAGCGGCGCGAGGCCGCCCGCCGCGGCACGGCGGAGGTCGCCATGGCGGTGACCGCCGCGACGCTCACGTCGGTCGCCGTGTTCTTCCCGATGGTGTTCATCACCGGCGTGGCCGGCCAGCTGTTCAAGGACCAGTCGCTGACCGTGACGTTCGCGCTCGCCATCTCGCTCGTCGTGGCGCTGACGCTGGTGCCGATGCTGGCCGCGGGGCGGCCACCGCGCGGCGAGGCTGCCGACGGCGCCGCCGCCACGCGCAAGCCGCGACGCATGGATTCACTGCTTGCACGCGCTTCCCGGGCGCTCGGTCGCGCCGGCGCCTGGATCAGCCGGTTCTTCGCGCTCTTGCTGAGCCCGCTGGTGCGAGTCACACAGGCCGTCAGCCACTGGGCCGAGACCCATTACCCGGGAGCGATCCTCTGGGCGCTCGCCCACCCCGGCAAGGTGATCGGCTCGGCGGCGGCGTTGTTCCTGTTCACGGTCCTGGTGATCGGGCCGCGGCTCGGAACCGAACTCATCCCGCAGATGTCCCAGGGCGAGTTCATCGTCGACCTGCGCCTCCCGCCGGGTGCGCCGCTCGAGCAGACCGATCGGATCGTGGGCGCCGCGCAGCGCTCGAGCGGCGAGCTCGGCAACGTGGCGCTGGCCTATTCGGTGGCGGGCACCGGCAACCGGCTCGACGCCAATCCCGTCGACGCGGGCGAGAACACCGGCCGGCTCAACATCACGCTCGTGCCGGGCGCCTCGCGCGAGGACGAGGACGCGGCGATGGATGCGCTGCGCACAGGCCTCGACGACCTCGCCGGCGTCCAGTACCGTTTCAGCCGACCGAGCCTGTTCGCCCTTTCCACGCCCCTCGAGGTCGTGATCTCGGGCTACGACCTCGACCGCCTGCAGGTGGCGGCGGAGCAGGTCCGTGCGCGCATGGTGGCCGACGACCTGTTTGCCGACGTCAAGACGACGGTCGAGGCCGGCAACCCCGAGATCCAGATCGTGTTCGACCAGGAGCGCGCCGCGCAGCTCGGGCTGGTGGTGCGCGACATCGCGGACCGCGTGGTCAACAGCGTGCGCGGCGAGGTCGCAACGCGCTACAAGCTGCGCGACAAGCAGATCGACGTGCTGGTACGCAGCGTCGATACCCGCGCGGCATCGATCGAGGAGGTACGCAACCTGATCGTGAACCCCGGCAGCGACTTCCCGGTGCCGCTGAGCGCCGTGGCCGACGTCCAGCTCGCGGTGGGTCCGGCCGAGGTGCGCCGCATCGGGCAGGAACGCGTGGCCGTCGTGTCAGCCAACCTCGCGCAGGGCGACCTCGGCGCCGCGGTGGAGCACCTGCACGGGATCGTGGCGGACGTGCAGCTGCCGGTCGGCACCGCTGCATTCCTCTCCGGCCAGAGCGAGGACATGCAGGATTCCTTCCGCTCGCTGCAGTTCGTGCTGCTGATGGCCATCTTCCTCGTCTACCTGGTGATGGCCTCGCAGTTCGAATCGCTGGTGCACCCGTTCGTCATCCTGCTGACCATCCCGCTCGCCGTCATCGGTGCGGTGTGGGCCCTGTGGATCACCGGCACCACGGTCAACGTGGTCGCCTACATCGGGCTCATCATGCTCGCTGGCATCGTCGTCAATCAGTCCATCGTCCTGATCGACGCGGTGAACCAGGCTCGGGAGCGCGGGCTCGCGAAGCACGAGGCGATCGTCGAGGCCGGGCGACTGCGCCTGCGACCGATCCTGATCACCAAGCTGACGACCATCCTCGGCCTGATGCCGATGGCGCTCGGCATCGGCGAGGGAGCCGAGGTGCGCGCGCCCATGGCGATAACGGTGATCGGCGGAGTGCTGCTCACGACGTTCCTGACGCTGCTGGTCATTCCCGTGGTCTATGCCGTGCTCGATCGCAAGGTCTACCGGCAGGCCGCGCCGCAGACGACGACCGAACCCGAGCCCGCGGCAGGCTGAGGCTGCGCCATGCGCCACACCAGGCTCGCGCTCGACCGGCCCGTCACGACCGTGATGGTCTTCCTGGCCGTGCTCGCGATCGGCGTGATCTCGGCGCGGCTGCTGCGCCTCGAGGCGTTCCCGGACATCACGTTCCCCGGCATGCGGATCGTCATTCCCTACCCCGGCTCGACGCCGGAGGAAATGGAACTGCTGGTCGTGCGGCCCGTCGAGGAGGCGCTGGCCACGCTGTCCGGCATCGTCGAGATCCGCTCGTCCGCCCGGGCCGACGAGGCCAGCTTCGACGTGCAGTTCGACTGGGACCGCGACGCGGAGGCGGCGGCCTTCGACGTGCGCACCAAGCTCGACTCGATCCGGCCGAACCTGCCGGCCGGCGCGGACCGGGTGCTGATGTTCTCGTTCAGCGCCTCGGACGAGGCGGTGGTCGTCATACGCATCTCCTCGAACCAGGACCTCACGGACCAGTACGACACGCTCGAGAAGTACCTCAAGCGCCCGATCGAGCGCCTGGACGGAGTGGCCCGGGTCGAACTGGCCGGTGTGGAGCCGCGCGAGGTGCGTGTCCTGGTGGACCCGACGCGCCTCGCCGCGCATGCGGTCGACGTGCGGCAACTGCGGGTCCTGCTCGAATCCAGCAACTTCTCCGTCAGCGCCGGGGAGATCACCGAGAACGGCCAGCGCTTCACGGTCCGGCCGATCGGCGAGTTCCACTCGCTGGACGACGTGCGTCGCCTGGTGATCTCACCCGGGGTGCGCGTCGGCGACATCGCCGAGGTCGAGCTCTTCGCGCCGGAGCTCAAGATCGGCCGACGCATGGACGGTCGCCCGGCGGTGGGCATCGACGTCTACAAGTCCACGCAGGCCAACGTCGTGAACGTGGCTGACGGCGTGCTCGCCGCGATCGAAGAGGCGCGCAAGGTGCCCCAGCTGCAGGGCGTCGACATCCTGGTGGTCGGCAACCAGGCGGACAGCATCCGCCAGTCGCTCAAGGAACTGCGCAAGGCCGGCATGATCGGCGCGGTGCTGTCGTTCTTCATGCTGCTGTTCTTCCTGCGGCACGTGCCCACGACCGTGATCGTGAGCCTCGCCGTGCCGGCCTCGCTGCTGGTCACGCTGGGCGCGATGTACTTCCTCGGCCTCACGCTCAACATCCTCACCATGATGGGCATGCTGCTCGCCGTCGGCATGCTGGTGGACAACTCGGTCGTCATCACGGAGAGCATCTTCCGCCACCGCCAGCTCACGCCCGGCCGCCCGCTGGAGGCGACGCTCGCGGGCGTGAAGGAAGTCGGCCTCGCGACGCTGGCGGGCACCTTCTCGACCGTGATCGTCTTCCTGCCGATGGTGTTCGGCGAGAAGAACGAGATGTCGATCTTCCTCGTGCACGTCGCCGTGCCGATCGTCGTGGCGATGGTGGCGTCGCTGCTCGTCGCCCAGACGTTGATCCCGATGCTCGCGGCGCGCATGTCGCCGCCGCCGGAGGTGGCCGCCGGCTCGTGGTTCGGGCACCTGCAGGACCGCTACGACCGCAGCCTGCGCTGGGCGCTCGGGCACCGCAGGCTGATGGCGCTCTTCACGGTCGTGATCCTGGTTTCACCCGTGCCGCTCTTCCTCCTCAAGCTCGCCAAGGTGGACCCGTTCCCCCAGGAGGCGAGCCGCACCCTCACGCTCAGCTACCACCTCGACGGCTCCTACCCGATGGAGCGCCTCGAACAGGCGGTCGAGCGCATGGACGCCTACGTCGAGGCCAACAAGGAGCGCCTCGACGTCGAGACCTATTACTCGCTGTGGCTGCCCGACTACGCCTATACCCGCCTGTACCTCACGCCCAAGGAGCAAGCCACGGTTCCCGCGACGCAAGTCATGAAGATGGTGATCGACGAGATGCCGGAGATCATCATCGGCAAGCCGAGCTTCCAGTTCGAGCAGGGCGCGGGCGCGGGCAACACGTTCAGCCTGCAGCTCTCGGGGGAATCGACGGAGCGCCTCGCCGATCTCTCGTTCGAGGTCGCGCAACGACTTGCCGCGGTGCCGGGACTCGAGGCCGTGCGCTCCGAAGCCCGCACTGGCGACGAGGAGGTGCAGGTGATCGTCGACCGCGACCGCGCCTCCCAGCTCGGGCTCACGACGCAGGACGTCGCGCTGACGGTGGCCGGCGCGATGCGCGGCGACAAGCTGCCGGAGCTGCGCAGCTCCGAGCGCGAACTCACCATGCGACTCGCGTTCCGCGAGTCAGACCGGCAGTCGATCGAGGATCTCGCCAAGGTACCGTTGATGCTGCCCGACGGCACGCGCATGGAACTCGGCGCGGTCGCCGACTTCGTGGTCAAGCCGAGCGATCGCGAGATCCAGCGGCTCAACCGGCTCACGACCGTGGTGATCAACGCGAACCTCGCCAAGGGCACCACGATGGACGATGCGCGCGAGCGCGTCGAGCCCATCATGAAGGACTATCCCCTGCCCCCCGGCTACGGCTGGAAATTCGGCCGCGGCTTCGAGGAGAACGACGAGGCGATCCAGACCATGGCGCAGAACATGGTCCTCGCCGTCGTGCTGATCTTCCTCGTCATGGCTTCGCTGTTCGAGTCGACGCTCTACCCGCTGTCGATCATCACCTCCATCCTGTTCGCGATCGTGGGCGCCATCTGGTTCCTGGCACTGACCGGCACGGCGATCACGATGATGGCGATGATCGGTTTCATGATCCTGATCGGCGTCGTGGTCAACATCGGCATCGTGCTCATCGCCCACGTCATCGACCTGCGGAACGCCGGGATGCCGCGTCAGGAAGCCATCCTGCGGGCCGGGCGCGACCGCCTGCGGCCGATCCTGATGACGGTGCTCACCACGCTGCTCGGACTGCTGCCGCTCGCCATCGGCGACGCCCAGGTCGGCGGCAGCGGCCAGGGCCCGGCGTACTACCCGATGGCGCGCGCCATCATGGGCGGGCTCGCATTTTCGGCGGTGGTGTCGCTGCTGATCGTGCCGATGTTCTACGTCTGGTTCGACGACCTGAACGAGTGGCGCCAACGGGTTTTCGGGCAGGCCGCCCGCCCCGGCGCCGTGGCGCCACTTCGTGCGGGTCAGCGCACCAGCGCCTTGTAGATCTCGAAATACTCGTCGAGGAGCACATTGGCGGTCGCCGCGGGCGGCTGGATGCTGTCCTGCGTCGGCACGACATCTTCGGCACCGCGGTAGGTCGCGTTGCGGCGCAGCCGGTCGCTGCGGGCCTTGATGTCCGCGAGGTCGTCCTGCATGCGATCGAGGTCGATGATCGCGCGGGACGCCTGTTGCATGATGCGCAGGCAATCTTCGCGACCTCCGTAGCTCGTTTCGTACACGCGGCGCAAGGTGCTCTGCCGGGCGAGATCGGCGAGTCCGCCCGGGGCGAGTCGGTCGAACAACGCCTCGGCGTACGCGATCACTGCGATGTTCACCGAGCGGCGCCCTTCGAAACTCAACCCGTCGAACGCCGGCGGCGGGCTCGCCTCCAGGTCGTGGCGGCGGTCCCCGAGATCCGTGAGCATGGTCTGCGCCACGTCGATGCGCGCGCGCCGCGTGTCGATCTCCTCGCGGAGCCGTCGCCTGCGGAAGTGATTCCAGAAGCCCCGCAACTCGGCGTACCGGCGCTGCGCCGCGCGCTGCTCGGCCTGCAACTGGTCCGCGAGCACGCGCGCCTCGGTGATCTCGCGATCGAGCTCGGCGACCTGCGCAAGCTGCGCCCGCTGGAAATCGGCAAGCTGCTGCTTGCGCTCGCGGTCCTTCTGCTGGCGCGCGAGTTCGCTGGAAAACTGCTCGAGGCGGCGCGCCGCCGCGCGCCAGGCGGCCTTGAGCTGGAAGTACGCGAGGCTCTTGTAACCCTCGTCGGAACGACCGAGGTATTGCTCGAGCGCATCGAGTTGTTCCTCGACGCGCATCGTCGCGCCCTCCTGCAGCTTCAGCCGGTCGAGCAGCCGGTGCCGCTCGTCGTCGAGGGCCGTCAGCTCCTTCTTGAGTTCGGCGCGGTTGCGGAACAGCGCGACGAGCCGCTCGTCCTCGGCCGACGGACTGTGGCCCTGGAGCCGTTGCAGGAAGCCGTGCAGCCGGTCAGGCAGGCTCATGCAGCGCGCCGCCTTGCGCGGCGGCGGTCGCTTCGAAGCGATGCCCCCGTTCCGCGCAGTAATCGACCCACTTGTTGAGCAGCATGTTCCTGAGCCAGCGCTCGCCGAGCGTCAGCGACAGCTTGGAGCGGATGGTCGCGAGCCCCGGATGGCGGACCCAGCGGGCGCAATGGCTGGCTTCGGCCAGCCGCGCGTCGTGGTACACGCGGACCTCGAGGTCCGGCTCGGCGATCGCCCCTGCGGCGTCGTCGAAGAAGTAGGTGAGCCGCAGGATCGAGGTGTAGGCCGCGTGTTCGATCACCTCGAGGTGCAGGTCGCAATCCCCTGGCGTGCGCGAGACCCGCCGGCCGTACAGGCCGCGCACGTCGCCGACCAGTGCGCGCAGCCGGATGTAGTTGCTTTCGTACAGCGTCATCAGGCTGACGAAACTCACCGGCCGCGCACGCCAAGAGGTCACGCACTGGCTGTCGACGGACATTGGCCGAATATAGCACAGGGGTCCGGCGCGACCGTGACGCGCGACACGGCATTGGCAGCTCAGGGGCGCAGGCGACGCTCGATGCCCTTGCGGTCGATGACGCGGCTCGCAATTTCCTCGATCGAGCACTCGGTCGTGTTCAGGGACGGGATGCCGTAGCGCTGGAAGAGGGTCTCGGCGCTGCGAACCTCGAACTCGCATTGCGCGAGGGACGAGTAGCGGCTCCCCGGACGCCGTTCGTTGCGTATCTGCTGCAGCCGCTGCGGCGCGATCGTCAGGCCGAACAGCTTGCCCGCGTACGGACGCAGCATGGGCGGCAGCTGCTTGCCCTCGAAGTCCTCCTCGGTGAACGGATAGTTCGCGGCGAACACGCCGTACTGCATCGCCATGTAGATGCAGGTCGGCGTCTTGCCCGAGCGCGAGACCCCGACCAGGACCACGTCCGCGCGCTCGTAGTCGGCGCTCACCCCGCCGTCGTCGGCGGCCAGTGCAAAATTGGTCGCTTCGATGCGCGTGCTGTAGACGAGCTGGTCCGCGATGCCGTGCGCGCGTCCCTCGCGTTCCGACGATTTCACGTTCAGCTCCGCCTCGAGCGGCGTCAGGAACGCGTCGAAGAAATCGAGGAACAGGCCGTTGCTGCACTTGACGACCGAGCGTAACTCTTCCTTGACGAGCGTACTGAACACGACGGGCCGGGCGTCGTCCGCCACGGCCGTCGCATTGATCTTCCTTACGGCTTCCTCTGCCTTGTCAACGCTGGATATAAATGGCAGAGTCACCTGCCGGAATTCGAGGCCATCGAATTGCGTAAGCAGGCTGTGTCCCATCGTCTCGGCGGTCACGCCGGTCTGGTCCGACACGAAGAAGACGGTTCTGCGATTCATCCGCGCGTGGCTCTCCCGAGCGGCTTGCCGGTCGCGCAGTCTTTCACCTGTCCAGTGCAAGTAGCAAGAGGCTCGTCTTGACCCGCTACACGATCCCCTTCGAGCAACTCGGTCGCCACGACGTCGCGGAAGTCGGCGGCAAGAACTCATCGCTCGGCGAGATGATCGCCAACCTCGCCGCCCTGCACGTCAGCGTGCCCGGTGGTTTCGCCACCACGGCCGACGCCTACCGCGAGTTCCTCGCCCACGAGGGGCTCGCCGGCCGCATCACCGCCGAGCTCGCAAGCCTCGACGTGGACGACGTCGCGCGCCTCGCCGAGACGGGCGCGCGCATCCGCGACTGGATCCTGGCCACGCCCTTCCCCGCCCGGCTCGAGAAGGAGATCACCGCGGGCTACGCGCGCATGTGCGAGGGCGGAGCCGACGTGTCGGTGGCCGTGCGCTCCTCGGCAACGGCGGAGGACCTGCCGGAGGCCTCGTTCGCCGGCCAGCAGGAGACCCTCCTCAACGTCCGCGGCGCCGAACACGTGGTGCAGGCCGTGCACGAGGTCTTCGCCTCGCTCTTCAACGACCGCGCGATCGCCTACCGCGTACACCAGGGCTTCGACCACTCGCTGGTGGCGCTGTCCGCCGGCATCCAGCACATGGTGCGCAGCGACCTCGGCGCGAGCGGCGTCATGTTCACGCTCGACACCGACTCCGGGTTCCGCGACGTGGTGTTCATCACCGCCTCCTGGGGCCTCGGCGAGACCGTCGTGCAGGGGGCGGTGAACCCCGACGAGTTCTACGTCTACAAGCCGGCGCTGCGCGCGGGCCACCACCCGATCCTGCGCCGCACGATGGGCGGCAAGGCGATCAAGATGATCTATGCCACCGACGACCGGCACGCCGCGCGGCGCGTCGCGACGGTGGACGTCCAGGAAGCCGACCGCATGCGCTTCTGCCTCACGGACGCGGACCTGCTCGCACTCGCGCGCCAGGCGCTCATCATCGAGGAGCACTACGGCTGCCCGATGGACATCGAGTGGGGCAAGGACGGCGAGACGGGCAAGATCTACATCCTGCAGGCCAGGCCCGAGACCGTGCAGAGCCGCGCCGGCCGCACCCTGCAGCGCTACACCCTCAAGGGCAAGGGGCCGGTGCTGGCCCGCGGCCGCAGCATCGGCCATCGCATCGGCGCGGGCCCGGCGCGTGTCATCCGCAGCGTCAAGGAGATGGCACGCGTCGAGACGGGTGACGTGCTGGTGGCCGACATGACCGATCCCGACTGGGAGCCGGTGATGAAGCGCGCCTCCGCGATCGTGACGAACCGTGGCGGTCGCACCTGCCACGCCGCGATCATCGCGCGCGAGCTCGGGATCCCGGCGGTCGTGGGCTGCGGCGACGCCACCCGGGTCATCCGCGAAGGGCAACCCGTCACGGTCTCCTGTGCCGAGGGCGACACCGGCTACGTCTACGACGGTGCACTGCAGTTCGAGCAGACGCAGATCGAGCTCGACGCCCTGCCGTCGATCCCCGTCAAGATCATGATGAACGTCGGCAATCCCGACCGCGCCTTCGACTTCGCGGCCATCCCGAACCGCGGCGTCGGCCTCGCGCGCCTCGAGTTCATCATCAACCGCATGATCGGCGTGCACCCGCGGGCGCTGCTCGAATTCGACAAGCTCGATGACGACCTGCAGGAGACCATCCGGCGCCAGATGGCGGGCTACACCGACCCGGTCGGGTTCTACGTGGAAAAGCTGTGCGAGGGCATCGGCACCATCGCCGCCGCTTTCGCGCCCGAACCGGTGATCGTGCGGCTCTCCGACTTCAAGTCCAACGAGTACGCCAACCTCATCGGCGGCCGCCAGTACGAGCCTGTCGAGGAGAACCCGATGCTCGGCTTCCGCGGCGCTGCGCGCTACGTGGACGAGGCCTTCCGGCCGTGCTTCGAGCTCGAATGCCGCGCATTGAAGCGTGTGCGCGAGGCGATGGGCCTCAAGAACGTCTGGGTGATGGTGCCGTTCGTGCGCACGCTGAAGGAGGCCGAGCACGTCGTCGAACTGCTGGCCGCCAACGGCCTGAAGCGCGGCGAGGACGGCCTCAAGGTCATCATGATGTGCGAGCTGCCGACCAACGCGGTCCTGGCCGATCGCTACCTCGAGTTCTTCGACGGAATGTCGATCGGCTCCAACGACATGACCCAGCTCACGCTCGGCCTCGACCGCGACTCGGCCATCATCGCGCGGCTCTTCGACGAGCGCGACGACGCCGTGAAGGCGATGCTGCACATGGCCATCCAGGCCTGCCGCAAGGCGGGCAAGTACATCGGTATCTGCGGCCAGGGCCCCTCCGACCACCCGGACCTCGCGCGCTGGCTGCTCGACGAGGGCATCGAGAGCATGTCGCTCAACCCGGATACGGTCGTCGAAACGTGGTTGTTCCTCGCGGGCGAGAAGACTCCGGCCGCTGGCTGACGCGGTCGTTACGCCTCGCGCTCGCCCCAGCGAGGTAGAAGCGCCAGGCTGCATTGTGCGGGTGGGCTGTGCGGGTTCCTCCGGGCTCGCGAAGAAGACATGCTCGCCCGGAGGAACCCGCACAGCCCACCTGACGGCACGCGCCTGAGCTTCGTCCTCGTGGAGAGGACTACGCACGGCGCACGTAGCGTGCAGCGTGGCGACGGACGCTTCTCTCGCGCTCGCTTGCCGATAGTCACCGCCGCTCGGGTCGCGCTTCCTGACAGGCGGTGGGCGCTTCATGCGCCGTGCGAGTTTTCCGGCTTTGCGGAAAACTCGCCCAGGCGCCGCGCATCGAGCGGTCTTTCCGGGTCCGTCCTGGGTGAGGATATGTTCTTCGCGAATCCCGGACGGACCCGGAAAGGCCGCCTCGTCACCGGATCCTGACGCCGCTCTCCGCAGACCGGGACACGCGCAACCGCGCTAGGAAAGCGCCTGCCTGCCGGCAAGCGCATGCGCGAGCGTGCCGCCATCCACGTACTCGAGCTCGCCACCGACGGGAACACCATGCGCGATCCGCGACGCCCGAATTCCTCGCCTGGCAACCACCTCGCCGAGGAAGTGCGCGGTCGCTTCGCCTTCGACGGTCGGGTTCGTGGCCAGGATGACCTCGCGCACTTCGCCTTCACCGAGCAGCCGCTCGAATGCGTCTATGCCGATCTGCGACGGACCCACGCCGTCGAGCGGCGAGAGATGCCCCATCAGCACGAAATAGCAGCCGCGAAAGCTGCCCGACTGCTCGATCGCGACCACGTCCGCCGGCGATTCGACGACGCAGAGCAGTGCACGGTCGCGACCTGCGTTCGAGCACACCGGGCAGGCCTCGCCTTCCGCGAACATGCGGCAGCGCTTGCAGTGCCCGAGTCTTTCGACCGCGCCGCCGAGCGACGCCGCGATTTCCCGCGCGCCGTCGCGATCGCGCTCGAGCAGGTGGAACGCCATCCGCTGCGCCGACTTCGGCCCCACGCCGGGAAGGCAGCGCAGGGCCTCGATCAGTCGATTGAGGGACGGCGGATAGAGCATCGTCCGGCCGCGATCAGCCGAAGGGCAGCTTGAGTCCGGGAGGCAGGTTCATGCCGCCCATCAGGCCCGACATCCGCTCCTGCGTCGTCGCCTCGAGCCGGTGCACGGCGTCGTTGAACGCGGCGGCGACGAGGTCCTCGATCATCTCGCGGTCGTCCATCGGCACCGACGGGTCGATCTGCACTCGTTTCGCCTCGTGGCGGCCGTTGATGGTCACCTTGACCATGCCGCCGCCCGATTCGCCAGTGACTTCCATGGCCGCGATCTCGGCCTGCGCCTTCTGCATGTTGGCCTGCAGCTGTTGCGCCTGCTTCATCAAGTTTCCGATGCCGCCTTTCATGCTCGTGTCGTCTCCTCGGGAAAACTCAGTTCAGGGGCTTGACCGACCCGGGCTGCACGGTCGCGCCGAAAACCTCGCGCATCGCGCGCACCGCCGGGTCCCCGTCGATCGCCTGCTCGGCCGCCCGCAGGCGCTCGTCCGCGGCCTGCGCCTGCTGGCGTGCCGGGGTCACCACGGCCTCCTCGGCAACGCTGATTTCGAGGCGCAGTTCCCGGCCGAAGTGCTGCGCCAGCGCCTGCTCGAGCTTCTGCTCGAGCTGCGGGCGCCGGAAGACCTCGCCGGCGCGGTCGATTTGCAGCTTGACCACGCTGTCCGTGCGCTCGAGCAGCCCGCAGTGCGCCGCGAGTTGCCGCGCCGGCCCCTGGAGGCCCAGCGCAGCTACGATCGCCGGCCAGTCGCCGGCTGCCGCGGCGGGTGGCGGCGCCACGGCTTCGCTGCGCATGGCAGGAGCGGACGCCGCGGGCACCGCCCGTTGCACGGCCACGGCAGCGGCTTTCCTCGGCGGCGGCGGTGCCGTGCCGGGAGTGGTCGTGTCCGGCACGCGTTCGGGCCGGAACGCGAGCATGCGCAGCAGCGCCATCTCGAAGCCGCCGCGCGCGTCCGGTGCAAAGTCGAGGTCGCGCCGGGCCATGATCGCGATCTGGTAGAGCAGTTGCAGGTCCTCGGGAGCGAACTTCGCCGCAAGGCCGGCGAGCGCGACGTCCTGCTCCTCGTCCTCGCCGCGCAGGTCGGGCAGCGCCTGCAACAGCGCCATGCGCTGGATCGCCGCGGCGAGCTCGCCGAGCGCCTGGTCGTAGTCGGGTGCGCGCTCGTCCAGTTGCGCGACACACGCCATGAGCGCCGCCCCGTCGTTGGCTGCCAGCGCATCCAGGATGCCCTCGACGTGCCGCCGGTCGAGGGTGCCGAGCAACGTCCGCACTTCGCTCTCGAGCGCGCGTCCGCCTCCGAAGGCGAGCACCTGGTCGAGCAGCGACAGCGCATCGCGCAGGCTGCCCTCCGCGCCGCGCGCGATGGCTCGCAGGGCGGCCGGCTCGAACTCGACCTTCTCGGCCGTCGCGATCATCGCCAGCCGGTCCTGTATCTGCTGCAGCGGCAGCCGACGCAGGTGGAACTGCAGGCAGCGCGACAGCACCGTCACCGGCAGCTTCTGCGGATCGGTCGTCGCCAGCAGGAACTTCACGTGCGGCGGTGGTTCCTCGAGCGTCTTCAGCAGCGCGTTGAAGGAATGCGTCGACAGCATGTGCACCTCGTCGATGAGGTACACCTTGTAGCGGCCGCGCGCCGGCGCGTACTGGACGTTGTCGAGCAGTTCGCGCGTGTCGTCCACCTTGGTGCGTGAGGCCGCGTCGACCTCGAGCAGGTCCACGAACCGGCCCGCGTCGATGTCCCGGCACGCGCCGCACACGCCGCAGGGCTTCGAGGTCACGCCCTGCTCGCAGTTGAGCGACTTGGCGAAGATACGCGCAATGGTGGTCTTGCCCACGCCGCGCGTGCCGGTGAACAGGAACGCGTGGTGGATGCGGCCGGAATCGAGCGCGTTGGTGAGCGCGCGGCGGACGTGGTCCTGCCCGACGAGTTCGTCGAACGTACGCGGTCGCCACTTGCGGGCGAGGACGAGGTAGCTCATGCGGAGATCCGGACTCCCCGGGTGGGCTGGAGGGAGGCGGCCCGCGCCAGAATACCCCCGGCACCCGTCCTGGCCGCTACCGTTGCTCCCTTCCGGGCCTGGCGGGGTTTGCGGCTGGCCGTCGCGAGGGATCCGACGCGAGCCACCATGGAAGCGCGAAACTATACCACGCCGTCACCCGCGCCCACGGTACGGCGCGACCCCCTGGTCGGGAATCCACAGTCCGGCCGGTGGCCGCCCCGTCTGCCAGAACACGTCGATGGGCATGCCCCCGCGCGGGTACCAGTACCCGCCGATGCGCAGCCAGCGCGGGGCGAGGAACCCCACCAGGCGATCCGCGATCGCCAGCGTGCAGTCCTCGTGAAATGCGCCGTGATTGCGGAAGCTCGTGAGATAGAGCTTGAGCGACTTGCTCTCGACCAGCCACCGGCCCGGCACGTAGTCGATCACGAGGTGCGCGAAATCCGGCTGTCCCGTGATCGGACAGAGGGAGGTGAACTCGGGTGCCGTGAAGCGAGCGAGATATCGCTTGCGCGGGTGGGGATTCGGCACCCGCTCGAGAACCGCCGCCTGCGGTGATTCCGCAACCGCCGTCGCCGCGCCCAGCTGTTGCAGACCGCCGTAGGTCCCGCCCTGCCTGCCGCCGCGCCGCGCCGCCATCGCTCACTTCTCCTGCCGCGCGTAGATGCGCTCCATCTCGTCCATGATGCGGTTCATCTCGCGCATCGCCGCCTCGAACGGCTCGGAGGTCGTCATGTCCACGCCGGCATCCTTCAGCAGGTCGATCGGATACTTCGACGAACCGGCCGACAGCATCCGCAGGTACGCGTCGCGGTTCTGCGCCGCCTGCTTCGCATTGGCCGCACCCCTGCCGATGAAGCCCTCGGCCAGGGACATGCCGCCGATCAGGCTCGTGGCGTACTGGTAGACGTAGAAATTGCGGTAGAAGTGCGGGATGTAGGCCCATTCCGCACGGTACGCGTCGGCGACCTTCACCACGCCCTGATCGTGCCCGTAGTACTTGCGCACCAGCTCGAGATAGAGCTTCGACAGCGATTCCCCGGTGAGCGGCTCGCCTCGCTCCACGGCCTCGTGCATGCGCAGTTCGAACTCCGCGAACAGCGTCTGGCGGAACAGCGTCGTGCGCATGGTGTCGAGGTAGCTCGACAGCAGGAAGAGCCGCGTACGGTCGTCCTTCGTGCGGTCGAGCACGTGGTGGAACAACAGGTTCTCGTTCAGCGTCGAGGCCACCTCGGCCACGAAGGTCGAGTAGTTGGCGGTCGCATAGGGCTGCTTCTCGCTGGCGAGATACGAGTGCATCGAGTGGCCCGACTCGTGGGCAAGGGTCGAAACGTCGTCCCACGCGCCGTTGTAGTTCAGCAGCTGGTAAGGGTGCACGCCGTAGACCGTGTTGCTGTAGGCGCCGGGGCTCTTGCCGGTGCTCGGCAGGAAGTCCACCCAGCGGGACGCATAGCCCTTGCGCAGGTTATCGACGTACGTCGGCCCGAGGGGCGCGAAAGCCTCGAGCGTGAGAGCCATGCCCTCCTCGGGCGTAAACCTCAGGTCCACGCTCTCGACGATGGACGCATAGAGGTCCTCGTAGCCGAGCTGCGGGAGCCCCATGATCTTCTGGCGCAGCCTGAGGTAGCGGTGCAGCGTCGGCAGGTTCGCGTGCACGTCGTCGATGAGGCGGGTGTAGACCGACTGCGGGATGTTGAAATCGAAGAGTGCCGCCTCGAGCGAGCTGCCGAACTTGCGCACGTCCCTGGCGAACACGTGGGACTGCACGTGCGCATTCAGGGTGGTGGCGAGCGTGCCGGTGAAATCACCGTAGCGGCCCCAGAACGCGGCGAAGACCGCATCGCGGTCCGCCTTCAGCGGGGAGGCCCGGTAGCGGCTGTAGGCAGCAGCGTCGAGACGGACCTTTTCGCCCGTCGACAGCGTGATCTCCGGGAACGGCAGTTCCGCACTCGTGAACAGCGAATGCACCGTGCCGCCGGTCTGCGCCAGGGATCCGGCGCGCGCGACGATCTTTTCCTCCGCCGGCGACAGCGTGTGAGGCGCAGCGCGCAGGATGTCGTCGAAGAACATGCGGTACTGGGCGAGGCGCGGCTCCGCGGCGAGGAAGCCGTCGACCTTCGCGCGCCCGGCCGCGAGGATCTCCGGGCGCATGAACGCGGCGGCCGTCTGCAGGTCCGTGTAGACCTGGCTCGCCTCCTGCTGCATCTGCATGCTGCGGGAGACGCGCGTGTCCTGGTCGTAGAGCTGGAAGGCGTAGGAATAGAAGCGGTCGGCCTTGCGGCTGGCGCTTTCCCAGTCGCTCATCGCGGCCAGCAGGCCGGCCGCCGACTCGCCGAGCCTGCCCTGCCACTGGCCGAGACGGGCGATGTCGGCGGCGAGCTCCTGCTTGGCGGCGACCCACGCCGCCTCGTCCTGGTACAGGCTCGTCAGGTCCCATGTGTACCTCTCCGGCAGCTCAGGCCGCTCGACGGCGGAGGTTGCCGGCGAGATCGCCAGGAGGGCCAGGACGGCCAGCAGGGGGCGGGATCGAAACAGCGGCATGGAAGCACCTCGGGCCCGGGTGAGCGGCGTAAAGCCGCAAGCTTGCCCATCCGCTCCGTCGGCCGCAATGAGCCGATGGTGTTGTGACGCAGCGCTGATATCGCCGCCCTCGCAGCTATCGCCGCCGCCCGCGACGGGGTTAAGCTTGCTGCGGTGCAACTGCGGCACCGACCGCGGAGTACGTAACTCAAGGACATGGCCAGCCGCTCACCCGCTTCCCGGGCCCCCCGCGCCCTGTATTCCCTGCTCGAAGGCCGGGCGCTGCTGGAAATCGGGACACTGCCCTTCCTGCTCCCGGCCCTGCAGACCACCCCGCGCGGCGACGGCCACCCGGTGCTGCTGGTGCCCGGGTTCACCGCGTCCGATGCCACGCTGATCGGACTGCGCCTGTTCCTGCGCTCGCGCGGCTACAACGTCGTGACCTGGGGTTTCGGGCAGAACACCGGGTTCAAGCTCAAGTTCAGCCAGGCGCTGGAGCAGAAACTCAGGTACCTGCATCACAAGCACAAGAGCAAGGTGAGCCTGGTCGGCTGGAGCCTCGGTGGGGTGTATGCCTTCTATGCCGCGCACTGCGCGCCGGAATGCGTGCGCACCGTCATATCGCTCGGTAGCCCGATGCGCTTTTCAGTCGACAGCTACAAGGTGCCGTTCCTCGTGCAGGCGCTCTACCGCTACCTCGCCCACCCGATGGGCCCGGTGGCACACCTGGCCAACGTCCGCGCCAAGGTCCTGATGTCGCCGCCGCCGGTACCCTCGTCGTGCATCTATTCCGAGACCGACGGCATCGTCCCGCCCGAGGCGGCCCGGCTGGACACGGTCAACGGCCATCACGAGAACATCTGGGTTCCGGGCAGTCACTGCGGGCTCGGATTCAACCCGGCGGTGATGTGGATCCTCGCCGACCGGCTGTCGCAGCCGGAGGGCGCCTGGAAGCACTTCCGCCCGACCGGGATGGTCGGCTCTCTCTATGGGCGCGCAGCGGCGCTGATGCAGCCCGCGTGAGCGGGCGCCGCTGACCGGCTGAGGCGGCGACGCGTTTACGGCCCTTGCGGCCCGTGGCCTTCCCCGCCGGCTTGGCCTTCTTCCTGGCAACGGCCTTGCGCCGCGGCTTCGGCTTGCTCGCGAGCTCCAGGTATTCCTGGAAGGACTCGCGGATGCACAGCGCGAAGAACTCCGGATCAGGTATCTGCTCGCGACAGGACGTCGCCGAGATGAGCAGCCGGCCGTCATAGCTCGTCACCGCGAACACGAGCCCCATGCCGTCGGAGATCGGCATGATCGCCGAGAAGTACGTCATGCGCGCGCCGTTGAAATACAGCGGCACGGCGGGCCCGGGCACGTTGGTGATGGTGCAACTCGCGACCGGAGCGTGCTGGCCGATGCCGATCGTGGTGTCCGCGAGCAGCCGCGCCGAGAGGGCCAGCGTGGTCGCCGGCGCGTGCTTCGTAATGTCGGTCAGTTCCTTCGCTCCCACGGCCTGCCCGATGTCCGCCGCGGACGCCGTGTGCTGGTGGATGGAGCGCAGCCGCCGCACCGGATCCTCGATGTCGGTCCCGAGCGGCACGCGCAGCATGCTGAGACCCGCCGTCGAGCCCGCGGTAGTGTCCGCATTGCGAATCGACAGCGGCGCGATCGAAACCATGCTCGGGCCGGGCAGCTCGCCGTGCGTCATCAGGTAGCGACGCAACGCGCCGCCGCACACGGCGAGGACCGCGTCGTTGATGGTCGAGTGCGGCACGAGTTCGCGCACGCGCTTGAATTCGTCGATCGTGAAGCGCCGCGTTTCGAACACGCGGTGCGGGGACACCTCGGCGTTGAAACGCGTGATCGGCAGGCGCTCCGGATGGAACCACAACTCGCGCAGCGAGCCGATCAGGACCGGCGTCAGGTGGCGCACGGCGCGCGTCAGCGGCGCCGCCAGCATCAGCGGCTGGATGATGTTGTGCAGCGCGGCGCGCACGAGCAGCGAGATCGCGCCCGGCGGCGACTCGGGGAACCACGGCTCGGGCGGTTCGGGATGCGGCGGCTGCGCCGTGGTGTCGTGCAGCAGGGTGGTGATCGCCGCACCGCCTTTCTCGTCGATCGCCGCGTGGTGGATCTTGGTGAGCACTGCGAAGCTGTCCGCCGGCAGGTCGAGAAACGAGTCCAGGCCCTCGACCAGGTAGATCTCCCACAGCGGCCGCGACATGTCGAGCGGCCGGGCGTGGATGCGCGAGGCCTGGATGCAGAATTGCCGCCAGTCGCCCGGCTTGGGCAGCGCGACGTGACGGACGTGGTACTCGAGGTCGAAACGCTCGTCCTCGATCCAGTAGGGGTAATCGAGCTCAAGCGGGACGCGCAGCAGCTTCTGGCGGAAGACGGGCGAGAGGTGCAACCGGCTCTCGATGTGCTTCAGGAACCCCTTGAAGCGGACGCGCCCGCCCGGCGCCGTCGAGGGATCGTAGATGTGAACGAGAGTGATGTTCGAATTCGCATGCCCCGACTCGGCATAGACGAACCGGGCATCCTCACCGCGCAGTTGGCGCATATCGGGCTCTCACCTGGCTGTTTGCTGCAGTGCACCCGAGTCTAGCACCGCCGGTACGGCCGTCACCTCAACGGATGTCACGTACCGTCCCGGGGGCGGCGGACCAGGGCCGGGTTCAGGAATCCACCCGCGCGCAGCCCGTCGCGCAGGCGGCGCATGCCGCCGAGCCAGCGGTCGTAGTCCGAGGCCTTGCGCTGGAAGTACCCCAGGACCTCGGGATGCGTCAGCACCAGGAAGCGGCCTGCGGCGATGCCGTCGGCGATCGCGGTCGCCGCCTGCTCCACCGTGAGCACGCCGGGCAAGGACCCCGCCGCGGCAGCCTCATCCACGCCGATGATCGCCGTAGCGACGTACTGGGGACAAACGACCGAGACCTGTATGCCGCGGTCGGCGTAAGTGATCGCGAGCGACTCCGCGAGACCGACCGCGGCATGCTTGGTCGCGCTGTAGGGCGTGTCGCCGGTCTGGCTCAGCAGGCCCGCCGCCGACGCAACGTTGACCAGGCACCCCGAGCCACGCTCGAGCATTCCCGGCAGCGCGGCACGGCAGGCGTGGACGTGCGCCATGACGTGCACCTCCCACATTCGCTGCCAGGTTGCGTCGGGCGCCGAGAGCGCGTCGTCGAGATCGAGCTCGCGGGCGCCGAAGCCCGCGTTCGACACCAGGATGTCGAGCCGGCCGTAGCGCTCCTCCGCAGCGGCCACGCCTGCACGGACAGCCGCCGGGTCCGCGACGTCGCACTGCAGGCCGATTCCGCCGAGCTCGGCGGCCGTGGCCCTGGCCAACCCGCCATCGAGATCCAGGACAGCGATGCCCGCCGCCCCCCGCCGTGCGAACTCGCGGCATACCGCCCGCCCGATGCCGCGCCCGGCGCCGGTGACGAGCGCTACCGTGCCCTGGATCTCCATGCCGGTTCAGCCCGCGAGGTGCCGCGAGAGCTCGAGCTTCGCGATGTGGTTGCGATGGACTTCGTCCGGGCCGTCCGCGATTCGCAGCGTGCGGGTCGTCGCGTACATCCAGCCGAGGCCGAAGTCGTCCGAAACGCCCGCGCCGCCGAAGAGCTGGATGGCCATGTCGAGCACTTCGCAGGCGACGTTGGGAGCGACGACCTTGATCATCGCTATCTCCTTCTGCGCCGCCTTGTTGCCGGCGCTGTCCATCATCCAGGCCGCGTTCAGCACCAGCAGGCGCGCCTGGTCGATCTTCATGCGCGCCTCGGCGATTCGCTCGCGCCACACACCCTGCTCCGCCAGCGGCCGCCCGAAGGCGATGCGTCCGATGGACCGCTTGCACATGGCGCCGAGCGCGCGCTCGGCCACGCCGATGGCGCGCATGCAGTGATGGATGCGCCCCGGGCCGAGCCGGCCCTGCGCAATCTCGAAGCCGCGGCCCTCCCCGAGCAGCAGGTTGCCGGCCGGCACGCGCACGTTGTCGAAGTCGACCTCGGAATGGCCGTGGGGTGCATCGTCGTAGCCGAATACCGGCACGTTGCGCACCACGCGTACCCCGGGGGCGTCCATCGGCACCAGGATCATCGATTGCTGGCGATGACGGTTGGGGTTCGAGGGGTCGGTCTTGCCCATGAAGATCAGGACCCTGCAGCGCGGGTCGCCGGCACCGGAGGTCCACCACTTGCGCCCGTTGATCACGTAGTGGTCGCCGTCGCGCACGATGCTGGCGGCAATGTTGGTCGCATCCGACGAGGCGACTGCAGGCTCCGTCATCGCGAAGCCCGAGCGGATCTTGCCCTCCAGCAGCGGTGCAAGCCATTGCCGCTTCTGTTCCTCGTTGCCGTAGCGCACCAGCACTTCCATGTTGCCGGTGTCCGGCGCCGAGCAATTGCAGGCCTCGGGCGCCAGCGGCGAGCGGCCCATGATCTCGCAGAGCGGCGCGTACTCGAGGTTGGTGAGGCCCGCGCCGTGCTCCGACTCCGGCAGCCAGAGGTTCCAGAGTCCCTGCGCCTTCGCCTTCTCCTTGATTTCCTCCATGACGCGCGTGGGCTGCCACGCGTTGCCCTTGCCGCGATTTTCCGCGATCTCGGCGTGGAAACGCGTCTCGTTGGGATAGACGTGCTGGTCCATGAAGGCGCTCACGCGCCGTTGCAGGTCCTGCACCTTGCCGGAGTAGCCAAAATCCATCGTCGTCTCCTCAGGAAAGCTTGAGTCGTTCCACCTGGGCCCACGCGAGCTCGGCGATCGGCCGCGCGGCGCGACCGGTCTGCAGGGCCTCGGCACTCGAGGCGTTGCCCTGCAGTGCGCGCGCCAGCACGCCCTGCAGGATCGCTGCGATGCGGAACATGTTGTAGGCCATGTAGTACTCCCAGTCGCGCGCGGGAATCCCTTCGCGGCCGGTGCGCCGGCAGTACGCCGCGACGTACTCGCGCTCGGTCGGGATGCCGAGCGCGGTGAAGTCGATCTCGCCGAGGCCGCGGAACACGCCGGGTGGGATCCGCCATGCCATGCAGTGATAGGCGAGGTCCGCGAGCGGGTGCCCGAGGGTCGACAGTTCCCAGTCGAGCACGGCGAGGATGCGCGGCTCGCAGGGATGGAAGATCACGTTGTCGATGCGGTAGTCGCCGTGGACGATGCTGGTCTCGTCGCTGGCCGGGATGTTGTCGGGCAGCCAGGCCATCAGGTTGTCCATGGCCTCGATCGTCCCGGTCTCCGACCCCTGGTACTGCTTCGTCCAGCGCGACACCTGGCGGGCGATGTATTCCCCCGTGCGGCCGAAGTCGGACAGTCCTGCCGCCGCGTAGTCCACGTTGTGCAACGCGGCGATGACGCGATTAATCTCATCGTGGATCGCGGCGCGTTGCGTGGCCGGCTGATCGGGCAGTCGCGGATCCCAGAAGACGCGCCCCTCCACGTACTGCATGACGTAGAACGCCGTGCCGATGACCGATTCGTCCTCGCAGAGCGCGTGCGCCCGGGCGACCGGCACGTCGGTGCCCTCGAGCGCCTTGATCACGCGGAACTCGCGATCCACTGCATGCGCGGACGGCAGCAGCTTGCCGGGTGGCTTGCGGCGCAGGACGTAGCTCTGGTGCCCGGCCGCGAGCAGGTAGGTGGGGTTCGACTGACCGCCCTTGAACTGGGCTATCTCGAGCGGGCCCGCGAGCGGGGCCACGTTGGCCGTGAGCCATTCGGCCAGGCGCGCGGCGTCGAGGGCGTGCTGGGGCGCCACGGGGCGCGTGTTGTCTCGCTGCGCAGACATTCGCTTCAGGGTCTCCTCACCTTCTACGGGGCGGCGCCAGCAGGCGTGTCGGCACGAATCTCAGCAGCGGCGCGACCAGCGCCCACGGCCACGCCGGCACGTAGCGGTGACCGACGCCGCGCTCGATAAGGCGGGCCATGATCGCGACGCCCTTCTCCACCGGGATGGCGAACGGCAGGCGCTTTGCGTCGCGATTCATGTCGGTCCTGATGTAACCGGGCGCAAGCTCGGTCACGACGATGGGCTCGTGCCATACCTCGGCGCGCAGCGTTTCCACGTAAGCGTGCAACCCGGCCTTGGCCGCCGAGTACGCGCCGAGAAACGGCTGGCCGCGGCTACCCGCGACCGAGGTGATCGCAACGATCTGCCCGCCGCCCTGGGCCCGCAATACCGGAAGACCGTACTCGATGGTGGCGATGGCGCCCGCGAGGTCGGTGTCCAGCACCTGGCGGGCAAGGTCGAGCTTGCCCTTGCCGATCGGCAGCGTGTAGCCGACGCCCGCGTTCGCGACCAGCACGTCGAGGCGGCCGAATTCCGCCGCCGCGCGCTCGATCGCGGTCTTGACGCCGTCGAAGTCCGTCACGTCCAGCGCAAGCGGCAGGACCCTGCCCGCGCCCAGCTCCCGCAGGCGGCCGGACAGTGCCTCGAGACGATCCATGCGGCGCGCGGCAATCGCAAGATCGTAGCCGCGGCGCGCGAACTCGACCGCCAGCCCCTCGCCGATGCCGGCCGACGCGCCGGTGATGAAGATCGAGCGTGTCATGGCAGCCCCGTCAGAACCACTCGTCGCGCATGCCGAGCGTGGTCTCGTCGAGGCTCGCGAGCAGGTCGAGCCGGGGCGCGATGCGTGGCAGCTCCCAGCGGTAGAAATACCGGCACGCCTGGCGCTTGCCGTCGTAGAACGCGCCCGCCCGGCCGTGCGCGGCGCAGGCCTGCTCCAGCCAGATCCAGGCGATCACGACGTGCCCGAAAGCCTCCAGGTAGACCGTTGCGTTCGCGAGCGTCCGCTCCGCATCCCCGGCACCGTGCAATGCACGGGTCGTCGCCACGATGCGCGCGACGGCCTGCTCCAGCGCCAGCGCGCAAGCGGCGAGGTCCGCGTCGCCCGCCTGCCGTGCGCGAGCGACGGCGCCCGCGATGCGCTCCCCGAGCAGCTCGAGCGCGCGTCCACGCTCCATCGTGACCTTGCGCCCGAGCAGGTCGAGCGCCTGGATGCCGTGCGTGCCTTCGTGGATGGGGTTCAGGCGGTTGTCTCGATACAGCTGCTCCACCGGGTAGTCACGCGTATAGCCGTATCCGCCCAGCACCTGTATCGCGAGGTCGTTGGCGGCGAGGCACCACTGCGATGGCCAGGACTTGGCGATCGGCGTGAGGATCTCGAGCAGCCGCTTCGCATCCGCGCGCACCGACGGAGGTTCCGCCGTGTGCTCGTCGTCCACCAGGCGCGCGCAGTACAGGTTGAGGGCAAGCCCGCCCTCCACGTAGGCCTTCTGTGCCAGCAGCATGCGTCGCACGTCGGTGTGCTCCACGATCTTGACCTGTGGCGAGGAGGGGTCCCTCGCGGCGACCGGACGGCCCTGCGGGCGATTGCGCGCGTACTCGAGCGATTCGAGGTAACCCGCGTACCCGAGTGCGACCGCTCCCAGCCCGACGCCGATGCGCGCCTCGTTCATCATGTGGAACATGCAGGCGAGGCCGCGATGTTCCTCACCGACGAGGTAGCCGATGGCGCCGGCCCTTCCCTCCGGCCGGTAGCGGCCCTCGCCGAAGTTGAGCAGTGTGTTGACGATGCCGCGGTTGCCCATCTTGTGGTTCAGTCCGGCGAGCGCGACGTCGTTGCGCTCGCCGACCGTTCCATCCGGCCCGACCAGGCTGCGCGGGACGATGAACAACGAGATGCCCTTGACCCCGGGCGGCCCGCCCGGCGTCTTCGCGAGCACGAGGTGGACGATGTTCCCGGTGACCTCGTGCTCGCCCGCGGATATCCACATCTTGTTACCGGACAGGCGGAAACGCGGCCCGAGCGGCGAATCGCCGTCCGGCTCAGCGCGAGTCGCGATGTCGGCCAGCGATGAACCCGCCTGGGGCTCCGACAGGCACATGGTGCCGCTGAAACGGCCCGCCAGCATCGGCCGCACGAACGTCTCCACCTGTGCGGGCGAACCGTGTGCGATGAGCAGGTTGGCGTTGGCCGCCGTGAGCAACGGGTAGCCAGCGCTGCCCGCGTTGGCCGCGAGGAAGTACGCGAAGCAGGCTTTGTCGACCAGGGCCGGCAGCTGCATGCCACCGAGGTCGTAGTCCTGCGCGGCGGCGAGCAGGCCCGCCCCGGCAAACGCTTCGAAGGCGGCCTTCACCTCCGGAATGAGACGCACGCGCTCGCCGTCGAACTCGGGCTCCTCGACGTCGCTCTTGCGACGGTGCGGCAGGAACAGTTCGGTGGCGATGCGTTCCGCAGTGTCCAGGGCGGAATCGAAGGTCTCGCGCGAATGGTCGGCGAACCGGGGGCGGCTGCAGAGCGAGGCGGCGTCTAGCCATTCGTGCAGCAGGAACTCGAGGTCGCGACGGGAAAGGAGCTTCGAGGTCATGACGGCCATGATACAAGCAGGGCGAGCGGGCCGCCGTCGCCGCGACGAAACGTGCCATCGGACCCGCCATCTGCTAGCGTTCCCGGGCATGGCGAAGACACCCAGCCTGCTCGACCTGGTCGGCCTCCTCCCCGCCCGCGACATCACCCGCGCGGCCCGGGCCCTGGGCCTCACGCCCGAGGTGCTCATCAAGAAAGTCGGCACCCTCGAGTCGGTCCTCGGCACCAAGCTGGTCGACACGGCAACGAAGGCCCTGAGGCCCGGCGAGGCCGGGCGCCTGGTCATCGACCACGCGAGCCGGATCTTTTCGCAGGCCCGTGACTTCACGCGGGACCTCGAGGAACTCGCCGGACTGCAGGCTCCCGAGATCAATTTCGGCACCGACATGTTCGCGGCGGAGCTCCCGCTCGGCATCACGCTCGGGCGCATGGCCTCGGCCAACTCCCGGCTGCGGGTGCGCACGGTCATCGGCGACTTCGAGGACCTGACGCGCGCCGTGCTCGGTGGCAAGCTCGAATTCGCCGTCGCCGACACGACCAGCGCAGAACGGCATACGGCGCGGCTCGCCATCGAGCCGATCGCCGAGCACCAGCTGTTCTTCTTCGCGCGGCACGGCCACCCGCTCACGACCGCCAAGGAATTGACGCTCGAGTCGATACTCGAGACGCCCCTGGTTTCGCCCCGCGTTCCGCAGCGCATCGCCGTCCACATCGCGAAATCGATGCCGCTCGCCAAGGTCGACCGCGAGACCGGCGACCTCTCGCCCAACCTCATGCTGGACAGTTTTGCCGTGGCGAAGGCGGCGGTGCTGGCCGGCGATGCGATCGCCCTCGCGCCCATCATGGCGATCGAGGCCGACCTGCGCGCCCGGCGCATCGCATTGATCCGCTACGAGGCGGCCTGGATGCACATGAGCTACGGGCTCTTCTATCCACGCAAGCGTTCGCTGTCGCGCGCGGCCCAGCTGTTCGTGACCCAGTTGCGGCAGGTCGAGACCATGATCCAGGAACGCGAGCAGCGCGCGCTCGCGCGCATGGACATCAAGCGCCACAGCCGCAAGGTCGCGACCCGCAGGACCACCGCAAGGGCGAAGCGCTCGTCTTCCACGCCGGCCCGGCGACGCTGACGTGCGAATCGCCTTCCCCTGGCGGGGCGCCGCCGTCGCGCTGCTCGCGGTCGCCCTGGGCCCGGCCCGGGCCGCAGCGCCGGGGACCCTGCGCGTCGACTACTTCCACACCGGCGGTGAGGGCGTCGAGATCTTTGCCGTCGACCGCATCGTGGCCGAACCATTGCCCTGGCCCGGGCACCCGGACCGCTCCACCGACGACGGCACCTCGGGCACCTATCGCTTCGAAGTGCGCAGTCCCGCGGGCGAGCTGCTGTATTCCCGCGGCTTCGCGTCGATCTTCGCCGAGTGGGTCACCACGGCCGAGGCGGCGCAATCGCACCGCACGTTCCACGAATCGCTGCGATTCCCGGCGCCTGCGGCTCCCGTACAGGTGATCGTGCAGCGTCGCAATGCCGACCAGTCCTTCGAGACCGTGTGGCAGGCGACGGTGGACCCGTCCGACATGTTCGTGGACCGTGCGGCGCCTGCGGTGCAGGCACTGCTCGAAGTGGAGCGCCACGGCTCCCCGGCGGACAAGGTGGACGTGCTGCTGATCGGGGACGGTTACACCGCAGCCGAGTGCGCCAGCAAGTTCCTGCCCGACGCGCGGCGCATGGCCGGCGCACTCTTCCGGCACGAGCCTTTCGCGGCGCGCCGCGCTGACTTCAACGTCTGGGGTCTGTGCCCGCCGTCCGCCGAGTCCGGTGTCGCGCGACCGTCGACCGGGGTCCATCGGCGCACCCCGGTCGGCGCGGCCTACGACGCCTTCGGCTCGGAGCGCTACGTGCTGACGTTCGAGAATCGTGCGCTGCGCGAGGTCGCCGCGTGGGCCCCCTACGAGTTCCTCGCGATCCTCGTCAACGGCGCAACCTACGGCGGAGGCGGCATCTTCGGCGCGTTCTCGACCGTGGCCGTGGACAGTGCCTGGGCCGACTACCTGTTCGTCCATGAGTTCGGCCACCATTTCGCCGGCCTCGCCGACGAGTACTACACCTCGCCCGTGGCCTACGAGCCGGCGAGCCGCATCGTCGAGCCCTGGGAGGCCAACGTCACGGCGCTGCTCGACGCCGAGCGCCTGAAGTGGCGCGACCTGCTCGCCACCAGCACGCCCGTGCCGACGCCGTGGCCGAAGGCCGAGTTCGAGGAACGGCAGCGCGAATTCCAGGCGCGACGCAAACAGATCCGCGCCGAGCGGCGGCCAGAGAACGAGATGGACGCGCTGTTCCGCGAGGAGCAGGCGTACACGGAGCGACTGCTTGCTGCCGACGTCCGCGCGGACCAGGTCGGCGCCTTCCAGGGCGCGAACTACGATGCCCGGGCCTACTACCGTCCGCAGCTCGACTGCGTGATGTTCACCCGCGACGAGGTGCCGTTCTGCCGGGTCTGCCAGCGAGCGCTCGAGCAGGTCATCGACCTGCACGCCGGGCCGCGCCCCGGCCGCTGAGTCGCGACTCGATCATGCTCCCAGCGGTGGATCTCACGGTCGTCTGGAACTTCGCGACGGCGTTGCTCATCGGCGCGCTGCTCGGTATCGAGCGCGAGCGCCACAAGCGTGAGCGCGACGAGCAGACCATCGGCGGGCTGCGCACGTTCATCCTGTTCACGCTGATCGGCGCGCTCGGCGGCTGGCTGACGCTCGTGCTCGATTCGCCGTGGATCCTCGCGACCGCCCTGCTCGCCGCGCTCGCGCCGGTCCTCGCCGGTTATGTGATCTCGGCACGCACGCAGCCTGACGCGCTGGGCCTCACCACCGAGCTCGCCGCGGTCGCCGCCTGCCTGCTCGGGGCGATGACGACGCTCGGCTACCGGGAGCTCGCCGTGGGCCTCGGCGTGATGGTCGCGGCGGTGCTCGCCTACAAGCAGCCGCTGCACGGCATCGTCAACCGCCTGGACCGCGAGGACGTCTACGCCGGGCTGCGCCTGCTGATCGCCACCTTCATCGTCCTGCCGCTGCTGCCCAACGACGCGCTCGACCCATGGGGCGCGCTGAACCCGCGCTCCCTGTGGGTGCTGGTGCTGCTCATCTCCTCGCTCTCCCTGGTCGGTTACGTCGCGACCCGCCTCCTGGGCGCGCATCGCGGCATCCCGCTGACCGGACTGACCGGCGGGCTGGTGTCCTCGACGGCCGTGACTCTAGCGTTCGCGCGGCAGAGCCGCGACGCCGCCTACTCGCAAGCCGCTCCGGCGCTCGCGAGCGGCATACTGCTCGCCTGGACGGTGATGTTCCTGAGGGTGGTCGTCGAAGTGATGGTCGTCAATCGCGCGCTGCTGCCCCAGCTCGTGGTGCCGTTCGGGGTCATGGCGTCCGTCTCCGCCGCCTTCGCCCTGTACCTGCGCCAGCGCGCCGGCCGGTCGGAGCAGGCCGAGGGCGTGCCGCTGCGCAACCCGTTCAGCCTCACGGCGGCGGCAAAGTTCGCGGCGTTCTTCGCGCTCGTGCTGCTCATCGTCAAGCTCGTCCAGACTTACGCCCCGGACGAGGGCATCTATTTTGTCGCGGCCCTCGCCGGCACGACCGACGTCGATGCAATCACCCTCTCGATGGCACAGTACGCGCGCGGCGGCGCCATGCCGGTCGCGGTGCACGCCATAACGATCGCGACGCTGACCAACACCGTGGTGAAGGCGGCCATGGTCGTTGCGCTCGGCAGCCGGGAGCTGCGCAAGTCGATTCTCGGAGCCGCCGTCGCGATCCTCGGCACCGGCGCTGGCGCCCTGCTGCTCGGCTGAAGACGTGACCGCGCTACCGGCCTTCCGAAACTACGTATTTTCGATTCGCGGGCCGGGGCCTATTTCGTGAGGCACGTTATTGGGTGCAGAAAGGGACGCGAACATGTCGATGATCAAACGAATCTGGATCCCGCTTGCGGCCGCCACCGTGGTTTTGTCGGCCGTCCCGGCGGGGGCCGAGGAAATGACTTTCGGCGCCACGCTGACGGGTGCTTCGGAACTTCCCGAGCCGAAGGACACCCAGGCGACGGGCGAGCTCAAGCTCACGCTGAGCCCTGACGGCAGGACGTTGAAATACACCGTGACCGTCGACCGGATCCTGAACGCCGCCGCGGTCGACCTGCACCTCGGTCCCGCGCACGCGAACGGGCCGCTGATCGCCAAGCTGTTTCCGGCACGCGGCGCCGCTGCGAAGAAGGGCGAGTTCAGCGGCGTACTGGCGGACGGTTCCCTCGATGCTGGCGACCTCATCGGCGCGCTGACGGGCACCTCCATTGCGGACCTGGTCGCCGAGATCCGCGCAGGCAACGCCTACGTCAACATCCACACGACGGACGGCGTGGACCCGGCCAACACGGGGCCCGGCGATTACCCCCTGGGCGAAATCCGCGGGCAGATCAAGTAATCCCGAACACGCGGGCGGCGTTTCCGGCCAGGAAGTCCGCTCGGGTCGCGGTGTCGAGCCCCAGGCCATCCAGCCCTTCCAGGGCCTTGGCCGGCGCTATCATCGGCCAGTTCGAGCCGAACATCACCTTGGCTCGGCCGTGCGTCTTCAGGTACGCGACGAGATTCGCGGGATAGCGCTGCACCGTGTAGGCCGACGTGTCGATGTAGACATTCGGGTGCTTGGTCGCCACCGCGATCATCTCCTCGGTCCATGGGTAACCGATGTGGCCACCGACGATCACCAGCTCCGGGAAGTCGATGGCGACCTGGTCGACGTAGGGGATCGGACGGCCCACCTCCGACGGTAGCAGCGGGCCGGTGTGGCCGACCTGCGTGCAGAACGGCACCCCGAGCTCGCAGCATTCGCTGAAGACCGGGTAGAAGCGTGCGTGCGTCGGAGGCAGTTCCCACAGCCACGGCAACACGCGGATGGCCTTGAAGCCGAGCCTGCGGACACAGCGACGCACCTCGCGCACGGCATCGCGCGGCCGGCTGATGTCGACGGAGCCAACGCCCACGAACCGGTCGGGCGCCTCGCCCACGAAGCCGGCGACTTCGTCATTCGAAATGAGCGAGCCCCTGGGGCCCTCCCACGCACAGATCAAGCTCCGCGTGACGCCCGCCTGGTCCATGGCAGCAAGGGTGACGGACACCGGCCACTCGGCCTTTGCAGCGGACAGGGCGGACGAATCCCGGCGCGTCCAGCGTCGCAGGGACTCGAACATGGGATGATCGAGATGCCGCGCCGTCGGGTGCTGCGACCACGCGTCGATGATCATGCGGGGACGCGTTCAGTGCGCCGTCGGGCGCACGCGGTCCGGGCCGCGTACGGGGCCGGGCCGTTGCTCCGACGCCAATTGCCGGGTCACGCGCCGACGCCACTCGCGCATGAATCGTCGCATCGTGTCGTCGTCGCACGCCTCCTCGACCTCGAGTCCTTCGGTCGGCAACTGCAGGTTGTCCTCGGCGACTTTGGACCGCGGATACATGGTCGTTCCATCCATGTGGTGCTGCGTCGGGCTGATGTTGCCACGGCCCGGCGGCGCCGCGGCTGTGGAATCTGCTTATCCGTTCGCGCCAGGCACGAGCCCGGCGCAAATGTGACGCAGTTCAAGCCTGCGCGGCCGTAGGGACCCGACTTGCGGCCTGGGGCACTCCTCGAACTCACCCACAGGCTGCGAAAACGGCCGCAGCGCCTCACGCGCGCCCATTCTGTGACGTGGCACAAGGTCGCGGAACGCATCTTACTTAAACTCGGCAGCGTTCGATCTTCGACGACTTGCTCGAGGCCGCCCCGGCCTCATGACAGGAGGGCCACTTGGCCGCGATGCCCGCGCCCGTTGATGGGCAAACGAGTGACGCCACTGCCGTCAGGCCGGACCGTTCGCGCCCGTTGCGGGCGGAATTCATAGCCATCACCAGCGACGACTCGCTGCTGGAGCAGATCGGCCAGGCCCTCGACGGCGAATCGACCGTCCGCCACGTGGAGACCGCCCCGGAGGCGCGCGAATTCCTGCGCCCGACGCAGCCCTGCGTACTGCTGCTCGATGCCACGGGGCTCGAGGACCCGGCCACAATCGTCAAGGGCCTTCAATCGCCCGACCTGACCAGCGTCGTCATCGTATTCGCGCCGGCCAACCGCAGCGCCGACGTCGCCCGCGCCATCCGCGGGTCCGCGGCGTTCGCCGTGTTGCCCATCCCGGTCGAGCCTGCCCAGGCCATGGCCGTCATCGAAGGGGCTCGTGAGGAGTCCCTGGCGCGCTACAGCCTGGCTGCCAGCCAACAGGCGAGCGCCCTCCCGACCGCATTGGCGCCTGCGCCGGCGCCTGCGTCAGCCCCGGCCTCGGCCTCGGCCTCGGCGCCAGCCCCGACAACGGCTGATGCCCCGGTTCCCGTCAGTCGGGTGCGACCCAGGGCGCCCGGCGCGCCGACGCCAGCCGAGTTCGATGCCCAGCAGACCTTTGCCCCGTTGCCCACGGGAGGGCGATCCGGCGGTGGCCGTGCGAAGCTGGTCATGCTCGCCGGGGCAGCCCTGGCCCTGATCGCTGCAGCCATCGCCTGGCTCGTGCTGCGGGAGCCCGAGACCCCGCCCCAGGCGGCCGCGGCGCCCGCCGCTGTCGTCCCGACATCGCCGGCGGCAGAGGCATCGGCGCCCGTGGAGGCACCGGCACCCACCGTCACGTCCGAGGCGATCCAGTCGGGCTCCATCGACGAACTCCTCGAGAGCGCCCGCGCGGCCATCCGTGAGCGTCGCTACACGAATCCCGAGGGCGACAATGCGCTCAACTATTACCGCTCGGTGCTCGCACAGGAGCCCGACAACGGCGAGGCCGGCGAAGGACTGCAACGCATCGCCGCGGTATTGCAGGAGCGGACGCAAGCGGCGCTCACGGCCCGCCGTACCGAAGAGGCCGCGGGCACGATTGCGCAGCTCCGCTCGATTCGCCCGGACCATCCGGCGTTGGCGCAATTCGATGCCAAGCTCGCCGACGCGCAGATAAGCTCGGCCCTCGGTGAGGGCAACGTCGAGCGCGCGAGCAGCCTGCTGCGGAGCGCCACGCAGGCCGGAACGCTGCCACCGCAGAGCGCCGCACGCTGGCGCAGCGAGATCGAACGCCAACAAGGCAGCGCGCAGGCGGACCAGCTCGCGCGGCTCGTCTCCGTGAAGATCCGCGAAGGCAGGCTCGTCGAACCCGCCAACGACAACGCGAAGCTCCATCTCGCACAGCTGCGCCGCCTGCCCCACGCACCGCCGCAGCTCGT
This sequence comes from uncultured Gammaproteobacteria bacterium, assembly GCA_963778185.1. GTDB lineage: Bacteria > Pseudomonadota > Gammaproteobacteria > Steroidobacterales > Steroidobacteraceae > RPQJ01. The sequence goes on from CAVZTF010000003.1 coordinate 83,094, forward strand.
GAGCCGGGCGACGACGGAGCTGCAGCAGGCCTACCTCAAGCGGTTCCGCGAGGCGAGCGCACAAGCGCTGGCCACGGAAACCGAGCGCTGGCAGGTGGAGGCGCGGGCGCTCGGGGTGAGCGCGGCCGAGCTCGCCGCCATCCAGCGGGAAACCAGTTCCAGGGCGAGCGTGAAGCAGGTCCAGCAGGATTCGACGAACTTCGCGCAGCTGATCCAGCAGCGCATCGCGGCGGGACAGCTACTCGAGCCGTCCGGCGACAGCGCGCTCTTCCACCTGAACGCATTCCGGAAGGCCGATCCCACCTCGGCCGCACTCGCCGCCAGTGAACGGGCACTGTCCGCCAAGCTGCTCGAGCAGGGGCGCGGCGCGCTCACCGATGGCAGTGTCTACCGGGCCCAGGCGAGCGCCGCCGCCGCCCGCCAGATCGGCGTGAATCTCGACCAGGTCGCGGCCCTCGAACGCGACGTCGCTGCCGCTGGTAGCGCCCAGCCCGAGTCGCAGGCACCGTCAAAGGAAGCCCGGTCGCCCATCCAGCTCAAGCGCACGCGCTACGTACCGCCCGACTACCCGGCCAACGCGCTGAAGAACAACCTGGCCGGCGAAGTCCGCGTGCGGGTCACCGTGCAGGCCGACGGCAAGGTCAAGGACGCAACCGTGGTGAGCTCGAACCCCGCCAGGGTGTTCGATGAGGCTGCGCTCGCCGCCGTGCGCAAGTGGCGCTTCAAGCCCATCGGCGAGGACGACTCCGGCGTCGAGGCGAGCGCGGTAGCGACGATCGCATTCCAACCAGGGGACTCGAAGCCGTGACGAGAATGAATCTGCTCGGACGAGCACGGAACAGCGCCGCGGCCTTCGGTTTCGTGGCGCTGCTCGTCGCGTTCATCGGCACCGTCCTGGTGCCCGGTTACCGGCTGGCCAACGAGCTCTCGGGTAACTCGGCGGCGCTCAAGCTCGCGAGCGAGCGTCGCGGCCTGGCGGATTCCGTCGCCGGCTCGCTCGGCGCGATCCGCGACCGCCTCGCTTCGGGAGCCTACATCGGCGAGGCGATCGACGAGATCGGCGGATCCATCGAGGATTTCGACCTGGCGCTCGAGCAACTGCAGCATTCCGCGGCCGGCGACACGCAGGAGTTGCGCGACGCCGAGGCGCGCTGGACCGAGTACCGCAAGCTCCTCGAGCCCGTCGCCGCGTTCCAGGGCGTACCGTACCTCGACAGCGACACCGGCGGCGCCCAGTTGAACGCTGGCGGGCGCAGGCTTCTCGAAGACACAAGGCGCGCCCTGCAGTTCAATCGCACCGGCGCCGCACAGCTGACTGCGGCGATGACGGCCATCGGAGCGCGCCTCGAAGGCGACGTGGCGGCAGGCTCCTCGACGCTGCGCGGACTCATGGTCGCCGGCGTCGTGTTCGCGTGCCTGCTGGTCGCCCTGCTTGCCTACGTGCAGTGGCTCAAGGCGCGGCACGAGCGTGCCGCCGTCGAGGCGCAGAACCAGACGCGCGACATCCTGGCCACGGTGAAGGATGGACTGTTCCTGCTCGACTCGGACTTCCGCATCGGCAAGGCGCATTCCGCGGCGCTGTCCACCCTGCTACGTCGTGAGAAATTCGACGGATTGACCTTCGAGGACCTGCTGCGCGACCTGGTGCCGGAGAAGACGCTCGCGACCGCGACCAAGTACGTCAAGCTCCTGTGGGGTGAGCGTGCCAACGAAAACCTGATCCGCAGCATCAACCCGCTCGCCGAGGTCGAGGTGCAGATCGATCGCGGCGACGGCAGCCGCGACGCCAAGTACCTCGAGTTCGAGTTCCACCGCGTCCGCGGCGACGAAGGCATCCGGCAGGTGCTGGTGACCGTCAACGACGTGACCTCCCGCGTGCTGCTCGCGCGCGAACTCAAGGAATCCCACGAGAGCGCGCAGTCGCAGATGGACATGCTGCTCGGCATCCTCCACGCCGACCCGAAGCAGGTGACGTCGTTCGTCGACGACGCGGGCGCCGCGCTCGGCCACATCAACACCGTGCTGAAGGTGCCGGCGCGCAACGACCGCGACTTCCGCGAGAAGATCGACCAGCTGTTCCGCGAGATGCACCGCATCAAGGGCGAGGCCGCGGTGCTCGGCATCGTCACCGTGGAGACTCGCGCCCACGAGTTCGAGGACCTGCTGAACGAGCTGCGGCAGCGCGACCAGCTCTCCGGCAGCGACTTCCTGCCGCTGGTCGTGCGACTCGACGAGCTCTTCAACCACCTGCAGTCGGTCCGCGAGCTTGTCGCCCGCCTGGACGGGCTGCGCGCCACGGCGCTGCTGTCGGCCGCGCCCGCGGCGCCGGCGGCCTCCCCGGCTTCGCTGGGCGCGCTGGCGAAGCGCATCGCCGCGGAGAACGGCAAGACGATACGCCTGGTCGCGGCGGGCCTGGACGACGTGCCCGATGACTATCGGAAAACGCTGCGGGACATCGTCATCCAGCTGGTGCGCAACGCGGTCGTCCACGGCATCGAGCCCGCGGACACCCGCCGCCGCCTCGAAAAGGAGGAGACCGGCGTGGTGCAGGTGCAATTCAAGCGCACTGAGGGCGGCTACGAGCTCCTGTTCCAGGACGACGGCGCCGGCATCGTGGCGGAGCACATCCGCGAGACTGCCGTGGCCCGCGGCGTGATCAGCGCGGAGGAGGCCCAGGCGCTCGACTCGAAGTCGGCCCTCACCCTCATCTTCCGCCCCGGATTCTCCACCCACGGCAGCAGCGACCGCGACGCCGGACGCGGCGTCGGCCTGGATCTCGTGCGCCGCATGGTGCAGTCGCTCGGTGGCCGCATCAGCGTGGCGACCGCGCCCGGGAAGTACACGAGGTTCCGTGTCCTGGTGCCTGCGGAGCAGGCCCGGCAGGACGCCGTCGCCTGACGGGATTAGCGAGAAACACCGGCAATGTCTGCTACCGCCCCTGCCTTCGGCCGTCCGCTGCGGATGCTGATCGTGGACGACTCCAACGTCATCCGGCGGCGCATCGAGCGATCGCAACAGATCGACCGGCTGGAAGTCGTTGGCCTCGCGAGCAACGGCTTCGAGGCAATCGAGCTCTTCCGCCAGACCGATCCCGACGTCGTGACGATGGACATCACGATGCCGCAGATGGACGGCATCGAGTGCGTCGGCCGGCTGGTGGAGATGAAGCCGCACGTCCTGATCCTCGTCGTCTCGGCCCTGGCGGACAAGGCCACGGCCGTCGAGGCGATGGAAAAAGGTGCGAACGGCTTCCTGAACAAGCCGTTCACCGACCGGCAGCTCAACGACGCTCTCGAAGAGCTGATTGCCGGGATGTGAGGCCAGGATGCTCGAGGAACAGGACATCCGCGCGTTCGTCTACGGCACGACGAACTACTTCGAGGTCGCCGCGCAGCAGGCGGCCTCCGTGGGATCGCCTTTCCTGGTTACCCAGGGCAGCCCCGAGATCCACGACTACACCGGGGTGATCGCGGTATCCGGCCGTCGCAACGGCATCGTCTACTTCTCGGCGCCGCGCGGCATGCTCACCGTGCTGCTGATGAAGATGAACGAGAGCAACGTCACGCACGAGAATCTGCGCGACCTCGTCGGCGAGGTCGCCAATACGATCTCAGGCAACGTGCGCCGCGACTTCGGCAAGGACTTCGTGATCTCGGTCCCGACCGTGGTGACCGGGACCACGGAGCCCATCGCCCTGCCGCCGGATTGCCGTCCCGTGGTGATACCGATCAACTGGCGCAGCCACGCGGCCAAGCTCGTCGTCTGCCTGAACTGACCCCGCGTGGCGCTCCGGCGACCCTGCGTCGCCGCACGAAACCCAGCCCCGCGAGGCCCAGGCCGACCAGCGCGAGGGTGCCGGGTTCAGGCACGCTGGCCCGGCTGCGCGCGAAGCTCCAGACGGTCCCCGGGCTCCCGAAGAAGCGGGCACCGCCCGGCTCGGCAAAGCACCAACCCGTGATATCGCTGAAGGTGGCGCAGCCGGCGACGACCGTGCTGGGGGTCGTGTAGGCACCCGACTCGCCGACGACATGCAAGATGGAATAGAAGTCACCGAGGAAGGCGACGCCCGAGAATCCCGTCACTTCGGAGATCTGCAGGACCTTGTCGCCGTCGTCGTCGAACAGGATCTGGAAGTGGCCGATGCCCGGGACGACGCTCGTGGCCTCCAGCCTCATCGATACGGCGTTGGCCGTTCCCGCGGCCGCCAGCAGTCCCACGGTCAGTAATCCCAGAATCGTCTTGCTCATCGCGGCCTATTTTGCGGGTTGTGTTAGCACCGCCCCGCTTGGGCAGGGCAGCACATAGGAACATACCCGAAAGGAGTCGTCGCCGTCGCCGGGAGAGTTTCGCCTGTGCAAACGAAAACCCCGGCGCGTGGCCGGGGTTCGTGTCGAGTCGAGCGTGCTGGTCAGTTCGCTTTGCGTCGCCGGCGCAGGCCGAGGCCGACGAGGCCGAGGCCGAACAGCGCGAGCGGGCCGGGCTCCGGGACGCTGCCGCCCCTGGTGGCGGCGACGTAGTCCTGGTACTGGCCGCTCGAGAACCGGTAGACCGTCCAGTCCTGGTATCCGGTGCCTTGATAGTTTGCGACCTGGCCAAGCATCAGGTTGGCGGCGGTCAGTACCGCACTGGCGCTCCCGGTCCACTGAAAGGTGGAGTTGCCTGACAGGCTGAGATTGGTGTCGAAACTGATCTCCCACAGCGCGACCTGGAATGCGGCCGACAGGACGTCATTGCTGAATGTGCCGAAGGTCGTCTGCGCGCCGACGTTCCAGAAATCCCCTTGCGCCTGGTTAGGGTAGGCGACGTCGTACAGCTTGCGGATGTTGTCGAGGTTGGCGCCTGCGTAGACCGCCGACGAGTAAGCATTCGGTCCCGTGTTCGCGTGCTGCGCCAGGTCGACGCAGAAGAACCGGAAGAACGAGTCCGCCGGCATCGACGCCGCCGAGCCGGTCCAGAAGTTCCCGGTGAACTGACCGCCCTGCCCCGTGTATCCCGTCACGGCGACCGGATCAAACCCGACCCCGCCACCAGCGTTGCCGACGCGTAGATTTCCGTTGCTGCCGACGGACGCGTGGAACTCCACGGCTCCTGCCGTCGTCGATGCAGCCAGCAAGGACATTGCGAAGAGGGCTTGTTTGAGTCGCATTTGTATTAAATCCGCGGCAGTTCCTGCAGGTGACCATGCAGTCTTCGTGCCAGCCATGGCATGGCTTCAGAATCAAGCCCTTACGAGTTGCACACCGCAGGATCACACCACGGATGTAAGACTATTCGTCGCTCCGACCACGCCAGGCACCCGTTGATGCAGACGAACTGGACATAAGCTTGGATTACGCACGGAGTTGCACTGATTCTCGTCGCAAGCCACGCGAGTCTTGCAGGCATCGCCTGGATCAGATGCAAAGGACGTCGACAGGACCGGAGCCGGCATCGGGAAGTTGGACGTGTTGCCCGCTAACTGCGCGTTCTGATTCATGCCCACGCAATTCCTCACAAGCAGGAACCCCGGCGCGAGGCCGGGGTTCTTGTCTTGCCGAGCGTGTCGCTTACGCTGCCTTGCGTCGCTGACGGACCGCCAAACCGACGAGCCCGAGGCCGAACAGCGCGAGCGGGCCGGGCTCGGGGACGCTCGAGCCGCCTCCCGGCCCCCAGATTGAAACGTGGGAAATAGCGCCCCTGGCCGGCCAGAAGCCAGTCAGGACGATGTTCTCAGTACCGTTCCAGGCGGACAGGTTGTAGAAATAGTAGGAAGGGTGGTGGTTGCCGTCCTTGATGGCCAGATAGCAACTGGGGCAGGCAATGGCAGCGCCGCCGACGTAGGCGATCACTGCGTCGGACGGATCCGCCGGCGAGTTGTTGAAGGTCGTTTGATAGGACGAGGCGAATTCGCCGCTATTGAGCCCAAGACCGTCCGAACCGACCACATCGGCCTTGTACAGCAGGTCCAGGGACCCATCGTCCGGGAGACCGAATGCCGTGTACACACACCCCGGCTCGCAGTTGCTGGGACCCAGGTTCACCCCGAACACACCGGAGGTGGCGGGGGTGAGCGTGAGCGCCTGCGCCTGGCCGATGATCAACAGCGCGCCCGCCGTAAGCAAATTCAATAGCCACTTAGCATTCATGAGTTGTCGAATCCCTTGCTGTCTATTCAGGTCTGCGGAGTTACGGCGGACTGACGGTCTTCTCCGCCTGCAGCCGAAGCCAGCAGAGTCCGCTCCTGAGCCAGGAAAAGGCAATTCTCGGGCCAGCCGTCAATAATCATATTATAATCAAGTGCTTAACTTGCCATTGCGCTGGGGACCGATGGCAGTCTGTAAGGTCGTCCGACGGGCGCCTGGGAACGCCCGGCTCATGCTTTGAGCCTGACTCGGGCCTGCCCTCGCGGAATGACTGACCTCGGCAGGATCTGCGATCGGCAGCCGCGCGCGGTCGTCGCTCGCGCGGCGTTCCACCGTTGAGGTGCGAGAGTTGGCGGTGGGGGTGGGATTCGAACCCACGGAAGGCTTGCACCTTCGGCAGTTTTCAAGACTGCTGCCTTAAACCGCTCGGCCACCCCACCGCGCCTGGAAGCGAATTCCGACCCTAGCCGCGGATGACCTCCGCACCACCCATGTACGGCCGCAGCGCCTCGGGCACGACCACGCTGCCGTCCGCCTGCTGGTAATTCTCCAGCACGGCAACGAGCGCGCGACCGACGGCGACGCCCGATCCGTTCAGGGTGTGCACCGCCTCCGGCTTCCCCGTCGCGGGGTTGCGCCAGCGCGCCTGCATCCGCCGCGCCTGGAACGCCTCGCAGTTGCTGCACGAGGAAATCTCGCGATACTTGTGCTGGCCGGGCAGCCACACCTCGAGGTCGTAGGTCTTGGAACTGCCGAACCCGACGTCGCCGCCGCACAGGGCCACCACGCGATACGGCAGGTGCAACCCCTGCAGGATCTTCTCCGCATGGCCGGTCAGTTCCTCGAGCGCGGCGTACGAGTCCTCGGGCTTCACGATCTGCACCAGTTCCACCTTCTCGAACTGGTGCTGACGGATCATGCCGCGCGTGTCCCGGCCATAGGAACCCGCCTCGGACCGGAAGCACGGCGTATGCGCGACGAACCTGCGCGGCAGGGCCGCCGCCTCGAAAATCGTCTCGCGCGCGAGGTTGGTCACCGGCACTTCGGCGGTGGGGATCAGGAAATACTCCGTCTCGCCGCCGACGACCCGGAACAGGTCCGCCTCGAACTTCGGCAACTGCCCGGTTCCCACCAGCGCCTGTCGCGCCACGAGATACGGTGCATAGACCTCGGTGTAACCGTGCTGCGAGGTGTGCGCATCGAGCATGTACTGGATCAACGCGCGATGCAGCCGCGCGACGCCGCCTTTCAGCACGACGAATCGCGCGCCCGAAATGCGGCCCGCCGCCTCGAAATCCATCATCGCGAGCTTCTCGCCGATCGCCACGTGGTCGGCCGGTGCAAATTCGAACTCGCGCGGCGTCCCCCACCGGCGCACCTCGACGTTTGCGACCTCGTCGCGCCCTTCCGGCACGCTGTCGTGCAGCGTGTTCGGCAGGCCGAGCGCGAGCTCGTCGAATTCAGCCTGGGCGGCGTCCTGCTCCTTCTCGAGACTCTCGAGCTGCCGCGCCAGGGCATCGCCCTCCATGATCAGCGCGGCGATGTCCTGCCCTTGCGCCTTGGCCTGCCCCACCCGCTTCGCATGCGCGTTGCGCGCGGAGCGAGTCGCGTCCGCAGCCACTTGCGCGGCCTTGCGTCGCTCCTCGAGCGCGCAGAAGCGCTCCACGTCGAGCATGAAGCCCCGTCGCGCGAGGTTGCGCGCAATGGCTTGCGGGTCGTTCCTGAGAATTCTTGCGTCGAGCATGACCTGCGTTTCCGCGGAAACAGGGGACATTGTCCCGTTTTTGGACTGCCAAAAACAGGAGAATGTCCCCTACTTGCGTCGCCTCTCAAGCGCCTCGCGGATCCGGATCTCCAGCCCGCGCTCGACCGGCTCGTAATACCGTGCCGGCTGCATCTCGTCCGGGAAATACTTCTCCCCGGCCGCATGGGCGTCCGGCTCGTCGTGCGCGTAACGGTAGCCCTTGCCGTAGCCCAGTCCCTTCATCAGGCCGGTCGGCGCATTGCGCAGCCGCAGCGGCACGTCAAGCGTGCCGTGTCGCTTCGCGTCCTCCATGGCCGCGCGGAAAGCCACGTAGACGGCGTTGCTCTTCGCAGCGCAAGCCATGAACACGACAGCCTGCGCGATCGCGAGCTCGCCCTCGGGGCTGCCGAGGCGCTCGAAGGTCTCGCAGGCCTCGAGCGCAAGCGTCAGGGCCCGCGGATCCGCGTTGCCGATGTCCTCCGAGGCCATGCGCAGCACCCGGCGCGCGACGTAGCGGGGATCACAGCCGCCGTCCAGCATGCGGCACAGCCAGTAGAGCGAGGCGTCCGGGTCCGACCCGCGCACGGCCTTGTGCAGTGCCGAGATCTGGTCGTAGAACTGCTCGCCCTTCTTGTCGAACCGGCGGTAGCCACCCGCGGACACCTCGGAGGCGATCGCCTCCGTGATCACGCCGTCGCCCGCGCGCGCGAGTTCGAGCGCGACTTCGAGCAGGTTCAACGCACGGCGCGCGTCGCCATCCGCCGCGCGCGCCAGTGTGTCGAGCGCGTCGGCCTCCATGTCCACCGTCCCGCCGCCGACCCCGGTCTCGTGCGCCAGCGCGCGACGCAGCACTTCCCTGACCTCGTCCGCGGCAAGTGAGCGCAACACGTAGACGCGTGCGCGCGACAGGAGCGCACTGTTGATTTCGAACGACGGGTTTTCCGTCGTCGCGCCGATGAAGCACACCGTGCCGTCCTCGACGTACGGCAGGAATGCGTCCTGCTGCGACTTGTTGAAGCGGTGCACCTCGTCGAGGAACAGCACGGTCTGCCGCCCGGACTGCCGGCGCAGCTCCTGCGCGCGCTCGACGGCCGCGCGCACGTCCTTCACGCCCGCCATCACCGCGGAGAGCGCCACGAAATCCGCGTTGCAGGTTCGCGCCACGAGTCGCGCGAGCGTCGTCTTGCCCGTGCCCGGCGGGCCCCACAGCAGCATCGAGTGCAGGCTGCGGCCTTCGAGCAGGCGTCGGAGCGGTTTGCCGGGGGCGAGCAAGTGCGACTGCCCGACGAACTCGTCGAGGCTCGCCGGGCGCATGCGATCAGCCAGCGGGCGCCAGCCTGCACCGGGGGGCCCCGCGAGGTTCAGTTCGGGGTCAGCCATGCATCGACTCGCCGGGCCCAGTTACCCGTCGCCGCGATCGCGAGACCGCAACCGAGCAGCACGCCAGCCGCGTTCGCGGCCATGTCGCGCGGATCTGCCATTCGCCCGAGCCCCATGGCCTGCTGCAGGACTTCCATCGCCAGGCCGAGCGCGAGCAGCGCGAGGGCCACCCGCCAGTACTTCGGTCGCGGATACAGCGCCGTGAACCAGACCGCGAGGAACACATAGACGCCGAGATGCTCGACCTTGTCGAAGTGGCCGGGCGTCGGCACCGCGGGGCCGGGGCCGAGGCTGCCGTAGACGACCAGCGCAAGCAGCAGGGCGCTCGCGGTCAGCCAGAGGCGCTTGTGCCTGAGCGGCAACATCGCCGCTCAGGGCGTGGCCTGGCCGATGACGTCGGCGCCCTGCGGCGGAACGAACCGGAACCGTCTCTCGTCCAGGGCCGGATTGCGCTCCAGCTTGCCGAACTCGATCCGGGTGCTCTGGCCCAGCTTGTCCTTGAGCTCCATGGCGGCGAGTTCGCCGCGCGCGTCGAAGGCGAGGCTCACGCGCTCGAAATCCGACGCCGAGGATCTCGGCTGCAATCGGCACCAGGTCAGCTCGCCCTCGCGATCGACCGGGCCCGCCACGAAACTGTCGCCGACCTTGCCCGAGCCCGAGAGCAGCATCGCCGGCGTCGAGCCGAGGCCCGCCTCGAGCGTGCGAACGGTGACCTGCTCGAGGTCGCTGTCGTAGAGCCACAGCTTGCGACCGTCGGCGACGATGGTCTGCACGTAGGGATCCCGGTAGTCCCAGCGGAAGCGGTTCGGCCGGGACAGGGACAGCGTCCCGGTCGCGCGGTCGACGATCTGTCCGTCCCGGTCGCGCACGACCTGCACGAAATCGGCCGACAGGGTCTTGAGCGAGCCCAGGTAGGCATCGACGCGAGCGAGCGAATCACCGTCCGCGGCGCTGGCCATCCGGGCCGCGAGGAGCAGGGTGCCCGCAAGCAATGCGCGCAACGGCGCTGGTAGCTTCATCGCACGCTCAATCCGACTCGGGCGGCGGCGGCGCGATCACCTCGCGGCTGCCATTCGACTGCAGTGGACCCACGAGGCCAGCCGCTTCCATCGCCTCGATCATGCGCGCCGCGCGGTTGTAGCCGATCTTGAGCCGCCGCTGCACGCCCGAGATAGACGCCTTGCGGCTCTCGGTGACGATGCGCACGGCTTCGTCGTAGAGCGGGTCCTGCTCGGGATCGCCCGCGCCCTCCTCGCCGCCGCCCTCGCCCGGCAGGCCCGGGATCGGCGCCGACGGACCGTCGAGGACCTCGTCCAGATAGACGGGCGGGCTCAGGACCTTGAGCTTCGCGACGACCCGGTGCACCTCCTGGTCGGAGACGAACGCGCCGTGCACGCGCACGGGCAGCGAGGTGCCCGGCTGCAGGTACAGCATGTCGCCATGGCCGAGCAGCGCCTCGGCACCGCTCTGGTCGAGGATGGTGCGCGAATCGACCTTGGCCGAGACCTGGAAGGCGATGCGGGTCGGGATGTTGGCCTTGATGAGGCCGGTGATCACGTCCACCGACGGTCGCTGCGTGGCGAGGATCAGGTGGATGCCGGACGCGCGCGCCTTCTGCGCGAGCCGCGCGATCAGTTCCTCGACCTTCTTGCCGACGATCATCATCAGGTCGGCGAGTTCGTCGACGATGACGACGATGAACGGCAGCGGCTCGAGGAACGGCACGGAATCGGGGTCGCCGCCCGGCGGCAGGCGCTTCATCTCGAGCGGGTCGCGCATCGGCGTGCCGGCGTCCGCGAGGTCCTTCACCTTGCGGTTGAAGCCCGCGAGGTTGCGCACGCCCGCGGCGGCCATCAGCTGGTAGCGGCGCTCCATCTCGGCCACGCACCAGCGCAGCGCGTTCGCGGCCTGCTTCATGTCCGTGACGACCGGCGCGAGCAGGTGCGGGATGCCCTCGTAGACCGAGAGCTCCAGCATCTTCGGGTCGATCATGATGAGCCGCACCTGCTCCGCGGAGGACTTGTAGAGCAGCGAGAGCACCATCGCGTTGACGGCCGTCGACTTGCCGGAGCCCGTAGTGCCGCCGACCAGCAGGTGCGGCATGCGCGCGAGATCGGCCACCACCGGATTGCCGCCGATGTCCTTGCCGAGCACCAGTGCAATCGGCGACGCCATCTCGTCGTAGGCGCGGGACTTGATGATCTCGCCCAGCGTCACGATCTCGCGCGACTCGTTCGGAATCTCGAGGCCCATCGTGGACTTGCCCGGGATGACCTCGACGACGCGCACGCTCACGGCCGAGAGCGCGCGGGCGAGGTCCTTCGCGAGGTGCGAAACCTGCGCGACCTTCACGCCCGGCGCCGGTCGCAGTTCGAAACGCGTGATCACCGGTCCCGGGTGAACCTCGACCACCTCGGCCTCGACGCCGAAGTCGCGGAGCTTGAGTTCCACGAGGCGCGACATCGCCTCGAGCGCCTCGGCCGAATAACCGCCGTGCCGCGCCGGCGGATCGTCGAGCAGCGACAGCGCGGGCAGCTCGGTCGAGCCCGGGCGCTCGAACATCGCCACCTGGCGCTCCTTCTCGACACGCTCGCTTTTCTCGACCTTTGGCGCCGGCGCCTCGATCCTCGGCGGCTTGCGCTCGGCGGCCTTCTTCTGCTCCTCGCGCACCACTTCCTGGCGCGCCTGCTTCACCTCGCGGCCCGCCTTGACGTCGCGCGCAGTCGAGGCGCGCCCTTTGACCCAGTCGATGGCCGCGAGCACGCCGCGCCCGATGCGGTCCATGGTCTCGAGCCACGAGACGCCGGTGCACAGCGACACCGACGCGAACCAGACGGCGAGCAGCAGCAGCGTCGCACCGAGGAACCTGAGCGCGCCCGCGAGCCCCTCGCCCACGAGCGCGCCGAGCAGGCCGCCGGCCGTATTCGGAAAGGAGGCCCCGGAGAAATGCAGCGTCGCAAGCCCGCAGCTGCTGGCGAGCGCGAGCGCGAAGCCGAGGGCGCGCAGTCCCGTCGTGCGGCGGTCGAACGGCTCGGTGCTGCGTCGCTCCTGGAACAGCGTCCAGCCGGCGAAGCCGAGCATCGCCGGGAACAGGTAGGCCGGCGCGCCGAACAGCACGAAGAACAGGTCGGACAGCCAGGCGCCGAACGGGCCGATCAGGTTGGTGACCGGGCCGGGCTGGCCGGTGGAGGAGAACGCCGGGTCGGCACGGTCGTAGCTGGCGAGCGCGACGAGCAGGATCAGCGCGAGCGCACCGAAAATCCACAACGCGCTCTCGCGCAGGCCGCGCGCGACATTGGCGGCTTGTACGCCCGCCGCGCCCTTGGTATCAGACCTTGCCACCAGAGATCACCTGAAAGCTCAAGACTTTCGCGTAAGCCAATGAAGTTGCGAAGATTACATGGGTGGCGGGGAGACCGCCACCAGCCCGGCCCGGCCAGCCGGCATGGGGTGCGCCCCTGGCGCTTTGCCGTCCGGCAGGTAGTTGCTTACCATGCCGCGCCCCACCTGCGGGCGCTGCGCGCCCACGAGCAAGGAAGTATACATGAGCGGTCCCCGTCACTCGCGGCTCATCATCCTCGGTTCCGGCCCCGCCGGGTATTCCGCCGCCGTCTACGCCGCGCGCGCCAACCGCAATCCCCTGCTGATCACCGGCATGGAGCAGGGCGGCCAGCTGATGACCACGACCGAGGTGGACAACTGGCCCGGCGACGTGCACGGCCTCACCGGACCCGGGCTCATGGAACGCATGCGGCAGCACGCCGAGCGCTTCAATACCGAGATCCTGATGGACCACGTCAACGAGGTCGATTTCGGCCGGCGGCCGCTGCTCCTCACGGGGGATCGCGGCGAGTACACCTGCGATGCGCTCATCATCGCCACCGGCGCAAGCGCGCGCTACCTCGGACTCGACTCCGAGCAGGCCCTGCGCGGGCGCGGCGTGTCGGCCTGCGCGACCTGCGACGGTTTCTTCTTCCGGGGCCAGCGCGTGGCGGTGGTCGGGGGCGGCAACACCGCGGTCGAGGAGGCGCTCTATCTCTCAAACATTGCCTCGCACGTCACGCTCATTCACCGCCGCGACAGGCTGCGTTCGGAGAAGATCCTGCAGGACCGCCTGCTGGAGCGGCAGCGCGCAGGCGTGGTGGACATCGTGTGGAACCACACCGTCGAGGAAGTGCTGGGAGACGACTCGGGAGTGACCGGCGTACGCGTGCAGTCGACCGACGGCAAGGGTACGCGGGACATCCCGGTGGCCGGCCTCTTCATCGCGGTGGGCCACACGCCGAACACGCAGATCTTCGAGGGCCAGCTCGACATGAAGGGCGGCTACATCGTGGTGCGCTCGGGCTCCGAAGGCGGCGCCACTGCGACCAGCGTGCCCGGTGTCTTCGCCGCCGGCGACGTCGCCGACCACGTCTACCGGCAAGCCGTAACCTCGGCAGGCACGGGCTGCATGGCTGCGCTCGATGCCGACAAGTACCTCGAGCAGTTCGACGCCGGCGCGCACTGAGGAGCCCGCAGCCGCCCGATGCGCTTGCACGCGGAAATCGTCGGGCGCATGGCCGATGTCGCCGCGGGCGATTGGGACGCGCTCGAGGCCGCCGGCAACCCGTTCCTGTCGCACGCCTTCCTCGAGGCGCTCGAGAGTGCGGGTTGCGTCGGCGGCGACACGGGCTGGCAACCGCAGCACCTGCTGCTTCGCGACGAGCACGGTCGCCTCGTTGGCGCGGCACCGCGATACCTCAAGGCGCACTCCTGGGGCGAGTTCATCTTCGACTGGAGTTGGGCGCAGTCGTACGCACGGTCCGGCCTCGACTACTATCCCAAGCAGCTGTCGGCCATCCCCTACACGCCGGTGACCGGCCCTCGCCTGCTCGTGAGCGACTCGTCGTCCACGGGCACGCGCGAGACGCTCGCCCGCTTGCTGCAGGAGACGGCGCGTCGCGCGGGCCTCTCCGGCGCGCACGTGAACTTCACGACACCGGACGACCAGGCGGCGCTCGAGAGTGCAGGCTTCCTGCGCCGGCACGACTGCCGGTTCCTGTGGCGCAATCGCGCCTACCGGGACTTCGCCGACTTCCTCGATCGCTTCCGTTCCGACAAGCGCAAGAAGGCGCGCCGCGAGCGCCGTCGCGTCGCCGAGTCGGGCATCGGATTCCGTACCCTGCCTGGTGAGCAGATCGAGGCCGCCCTGTGGCGGACGATATTCGGGTTCTCCGAGTGCACGTTCCTTCGCCACGGCAGCTCGCACTACCTGAGCGCGGAATTCCTGGAGATGGTCGCGCGGCGGGCGCCCGGGACGGTCGTGGTCAAGCTTGCCGAGCGGGCTGGCGAGCCCGTCGCGGCCGCGATCTTCTTCCAGGGCGGCGGGTGGCTCTACGGTCGCTACTGGGGCGCCGTGCAGACCGAGGACTGCCTGCATTTCGAGGCCTGCTATTACCAGGGCATCGAGTACTGCATCGAGCGCGGGCTCGAGTGGTTCGACCCGGGCACCCAGGGCGAGCACAAGCTGGCGCGCGGCTTCGAGCCGACCCTCACGCACTCGGCGCATTGGCTGGCCCACCCGGGCTTCGCGTCCGTCATCGGCCGCTACCTCGACCGGGAACGTGCCGCGGTGGACGACTACATCGCATCCGCCGCACAGCATCTGCCTTTCCAGCGCGAGCCCCAGCCGTGATCCCCTGGCTCAAGCCGGACGACCCGCCTGACGCCTTCCCACCCGTCGCCACGGCCCTGCGCGAGCCGGACGGCCTGTTATGCGCGGGTGGCGACCTCTCGACCCAGCGCCTGCTCGAAGCCTACCGCCGCGGGATCTTCCCCTGGTATTCCGAGGGACAACCGATCCTGTGGTGGTCGCCCGACCCGCGGGCGGTACTGTTCCCGGCGGAACTCAAGGTCTCGCGCAGCCTCGCCAAGACCTGCCGCAATCGTGGGTTCGAGGTCACCTTCGACCGCGCCTGCACCGAGGTCATGCGCCGCTGCAGCGACAGCGACCTGCGCCCCGAGGGCACCTGGATCTCGCCCGCGATGATCTCCGCTTACCGGTCGCTGCACGACCTCGGCTACGCGCATTCGGTCGAGACCTGGCTCGAGGGACGCCTGGTGGGCGGCCTCTACGGCGTGACCCTCGGCCGGGTGTTCTTCGGTGAATCGATGTTCAGTCTCGAGCGGGACGCCTCGAAGGTCGCCCTGAGGCGGCTGGCCGAGGCATGCCTTGCACGCGGCGTGGAACTGATCGACTGCCAGGTGGCCAGCGAGCACCTCGGGAGTCTCGGGGCGCGCGAGATTCCGCGCCGCGAGTTCGTCTCTCGGCTGCAATCCGCCATCCCCGACCTCGAGCCCCCGGCGGCGTGGCGGGAAACCTGAATTGCAATGCAGGGGGCCTTTATGCAGAATTCGCGCCCGCAGAGTCGCAGTGAGGGTGCATGGCGAAGGAAGACGCAATCCAGATGGAAGGCCGGGTGGTCGAGACCCTGCCCAACACCACGTTTCGAGTCCAGCTGCAGAACGGTCACATCGTGACCGCGCACATCTCGGGCAAGATGCGCAAGAACTACATCCGCATCCTCACCGGCGACAGCGTCACGGTGGAAATGACACCCTACGACCTGACCAAGGGACGCATCGTCTATCGCGGACGGTAAGCGTCCTATTCGAGCAGCGCCGGCTCTTCCGCCGAGCGCGTTTCCACCTTCAGCTGCCCGTCCGCGCCCACGCTCACGAACGCGTGGCCGCCCTTTTCCAGGCGCCCGAACAGCAGTTCCTCGGCGAGCGGCCGCTTGATGTGCTCCTGGATGACACGCGCCATGGGGCGCGCGCCCATCTTCGGGTCGTAACCGCGCTTCGCGATCCACTGGCGCGCGTCGTCCTCGACGTGCAGCGCCACGCCCTTCTGCTCGAGCTGCGCCTCCACCTCGACCAGCAGCTTGTCCACGACGCGCTGGATCGTGCGCTCGTCGAGCCCCTCGAACTGCACGATGGCGTCGATGCGATTGCGGAATTCCGGGGCGAACAGGCGGCGGATTGCCTCCATGCCGTCCGGCGCGTTGTCCTGGGTCACGAAGCCGATCGAGGCGCGCGCCATCTCCGCCGCGCCCGCATTGGTCGTCATCACGATCACGACGTGGCGGAAGTCCGCCTTGCGGCCGTTGTTGTCGGTGAGCGTGCCGTGGTCCATCACCTGCAGCAGCAGATTGAAGACGTCCGGGTGGGCCTTCTCGATCTCGTCGAGCAGCAGCACGCAGTGCGGGTGCTTGGTGATCGCCTCGGTGAGCAGCCCGCCCTGGTCGAAGCCGACGTAGCCCGGCGGCGCGCCGATGAGGCGCGAGACGGTGTGGCGCTCCATGTACTCGGACATGTCGAAGCGCACCAGCTCGACCCCGAGCACCAGCGCCAGCTGGCGCGTGACCTCGGTCTTGCCCACGCCGGTCGGCCCCGCGAACAGGAACGAGCCCACGGGCTTGCGCTGGTCCCCGAGCCCCGAGCGCGACATCTTGATGGCCGAGGACAGGGTCTCGATCGCCTTGTCCTGCCCGTAGATCACGAGCTTCAGGTCGCGCTCGAGGTTGCGCAGCACGTCGCGATCGCTCGACGAGACGGTCTTCGGCGGGATGCGCGCGATGCGCGCGACCACGTCCTCGATCTGCTCGACCGTGACCGTGTCCGGACGTTCGCCGGAGGGCCTGAGTCGCTGCCGGGCCCCCGCCTCGTCGATGACGTCGATCGCCTTGTCCGGCAGGTGGCGGTCGTTGATGTGCCGCGCCGAAAGCTCCGCGGCAACGCGCAACGCCTCGTCCGTGTAGCGGATGCCGTGGTGCTCCTCGAACTTCGCCCGCAACCCATGCAGGATCGCCACCGTCTCCTCGATCGAGGGTTCCACGATGTCGATCTTCTGGAAGCGTCGCGTTAGCGCGTGGTCCTTCTCGAAGATGCCGCGGTATTCCTGGTAGGTCGTCGAACCGATGCAGCGCAGCTCGCCGTTGGCGAGCGCGGGCTTGATCAGGTTCGAGGCGTCCATCACGCCGCCCGACGCGGCACCTGCGCCGATCACGGTATGGATCTCGTCGATGAACAGGATGGCGCCCGGCTGCTTCTTCAATTCCGACAGCACGGCCTTCAGGCGCTTCTCGAAGTCGCCGCGGTATTTCGTCCCGGCGATCAGCGCGCCGAGGTCGAGTGCGAACACGGTGCTCCCGGCGAGCACCTCCGGCACCTTGCGCTCGACGATCAGGCGCGCGAGCCCCTCGACCAGCGCAGTCTTGCCCACGCCCGCCTCGCCCACGTAAAGCGGGTTGTTCTTGCGGCGGCGGCACAGGATCTCGACCGTACGCTCGATCTCGAGCTGCCGGCCGATCAGCGGGTCGATGCGGCCCTCCTCGGCGAGGCGGTTCAGGTTGGTGGCGTACTTCTCGAGTGCCGAGCTGCCCTCCGCCTCGCGCTCGCCCTCGGGCTGCGCCGGCTCGTCGGGCCGGGCGTCACGCTCGTCCCCGGACTTGGGGAGTCCGTGGGAGATGTAGTTGACGACGTCGAGCCGGGAGACGTCCTGAAGCGTGAGCAGGTAGGCCGCGTGGGAGTGCTTCTCGCTGAATATCGCGACCAGCACGTTCGCGACCGAGACTTCCTTCTTTCCGCTCGACTGCACGTGGAACACGGCGCGCTGCAGCACGCGCTGGAACCCGAGCGTCGGCTGCACCTCACGCTCGTCGTCCTGCTTCAGGCGGGGGGTGGTCTGTTCGATGAATTCCTGCAGTTCCTTGCGCAGGCGGGTGGCATCGGCGCTGCAGCCACGCAGGATCTCCCGGACCTTGGGCGTGTCGATGATGGCGAGCAGCAGGTGCTCGACCGTCATGAATTCGTGCCGCGCCTCCCGCGCGGCCTGGAAGGCCTCGTTCAGGCAGATCTCGAGTTCGCTGCTCAACACGGGTTCATGCCTCTTCCATCGTGCAAAGGAGTGGGTGCTGGTGCTGGCGCGAGTAGGTCGTCACCTGCGCCACCTTGGTCTCGGCAATTTCGTAGGTGTAGACCCCGCAGACGCCCTTGCCGCGGGTGTGCACCTCGAGCATCACGCGGGTGGCCGAGGTGCGGTCGAGGCCGAATATGTGCTCGAGCACGTCCACCACGAACTCCATCGGGGTGTAGTCGTCGTTCAGCAGGACGACCTGGTACAGGGGCGGGCGGGCGAGCTTCGGCTGCGCCTCCTCCACCACCAGGCCATGGCCCTGCTGTGTCCGTTCCTCGCTCATGCCTCGCCGATGCTCCCGCCATGCCTATATAGGGCCACGTCCGGCCCCTGACAAGCACCGGGCCCCGGAACCGCGGAACCTGTCGTGCGTTCCGATATTTGCGTGCTTGTCTTGAGGCATTGTCCCGCAAGTCCGTATCATGCGGCGTCACGGCGGCCGTACCTGCCGGAGGGATGAGCGCCCGCTTCTCATGCAGTTGCCACAGAGCCTGTCCCGCCTCGCCTCCCTCACGGAGGGCGTCCGGTCCGACCGCTGGATCAAGTCGCTGCCGTTGTGGGTGTCCGTTGCCCTCGTCGTGGTGCTGTCCTGGCAGCTGGTCCAGGTCGCCTGGACCCTCCTCGGCGCCCGCCAGGGGCCGGGCGCAGGCACGCCTGCGGACCCTGCGACGGCCGCCACCCCTGCCCGGCCGCCCCTCGACGTGGGGGGCATCGTGAACGCCCACCTGTTCGGCGTCGCCGGGGCGGGGCCGTCCGAAACCGACCCGAATGCCGTCGCCGCCACCCAGATGAGCCTCGTGCTGGTCGGTACGATCGCCCAGTCCGACCCCCAGCTCGGCTACGCCATCATCGGCGAAAGCGCCCAGTCGGCCCGGGTGTACTCCGTGGGCAAGACCGTCACCGGGGGCACGAAGCTGCACTCCGTCTACCCCGACCGGGTTATCCTCGACCGTGGCGGCAAGCTCGAGGCCCTGCTCCTGCCGAGGAAGTTCCAGGGCGGCGGTGCGCCGCCGCCGGCCGCCGTCGCGGCGGCGCAGCCCGACCCGATGCTCGGCGACCGCCTGCGGCAGCTTGCGACGGAGAATCCCGGCGCGATCACGGAGATCATCCGGCCGCAGCCGGTTTTCGCGAACGGCCAGCAGCGTGGCTACCGCGTCTACCCCGGACGCAACCGCGCGCAGTTCACCCGCCTGGGGCTCATGCCGGGTGACCTCGTGACGGCGATCAACGGCGCACCGCTCGACGACCCGGCGCGCGGCATGGAGATCCTCCAGTCCATGAACGCCGCCTCCGAGGTGACAGTGACGGTCGAACGCAACGGTCAACCGACCCAGATCAACATCAACAACGCCCAGGTCGCCGCGGAAGCGGCAGCCGCAGCGACCTTGCCCGAGGCGATCCCGGTCAGCGAGATACCGGCGCCCCCCGGGGAACAGGACTCAGCGGAGTGACGATGAAACCCAAGCTGCTCGAACGGGTCGCCCACACCCTGGCCGGCTGCACGCTGGCGGCCGTGCTCGTGACCTTCGTACCCGCGTCCACGCATGCGCAGGCCCAGGGCGCCATCACGCCGAACTACAAGGACGCCGACCTCGCCCAGATCATCGAGGCGGTGAGCGCGGTGACCGGCAAGAATTTCATCGTCGACCCGCGGGTGCGCGCCCAGGTGACGATGCTGTCGTCCACGCCGATGTCGCCCGCGGCGTTCTACGAGGCCTTCCTGTCGATCCTGCAGGTGCACGGCTTCGTCGCCGTGGCGTCCGGGGACGTGGTGAAGATCATCCCGGACGCGAATGCCCGCCAGGTGCCGGCGAACGACCTGCCATCGCGAGTGAGCTCCACGTCCGACGAGATAGTCACCCAGGTGTTTGCGGTCAAGAACGTCAGCGCCGCGCAGCTCGTACCCATCCTGCGCCCCCTCATCCCGCAGTACGGCCACCTGGCCGCCTACCCCGCGTCGAACATGCTGATCATCTCGGACCGCGCCTCGAACGTGAGCCGGATGGGCAAGATCATCCAGCGCATCGACCAGACCGGCGACGAGAACATCGACGTCATCACGATGGAGCACGCGAGCGCGACCGAGGTCGTGCGCATCGTGAGCACGCTCTACACCAGCGCGGCCGCCGAGGGCGGCGGCATGCCGACCGTCAAGATGGTCGCCGACGAGCGCACCAACAGCATCCTCGTGAGCGGCGAGGCCTCGCAGCGCCTGCGCCTCAAGACCCTCATCACCCACCTCGACACGCCGCTCGAGGCGGGCGGCGACACGCAGGTGCGCTACCTGCGTTACGCCGACGCGGAGAAGATCTCGCAGAAGCTGCGCGAGCAGATCCAGGGCATCGCCGCGGCGGCGGCGCCCGGCGGCGCCGCGGGCGCCGCGCCGGTGATGGCTTCCGGCGGCGGCGACAAGAGCGTCACGATCTGGGCCGAGCCGATGACGAACGCCCTGGTGGTCACCGCGCCGCCCAAGATCATGCGTTCGGTGATGTCCATCGTCGACCGGCTCGACATCCGCCGCGCACAGGTCCTGGTCGAGGCGATCATCGTCGAGATGTCGGTCGACAAGGCCATGGACCTCGGCGTGAACTGGGCCATCCTGGACCGTGATTCGGACGGCTCCGTGCTGCCCGCCGGCGGATTCATCCAGCCGATCGACGGCACCGGGCTCGGGCAGATCCTGCAGGGCATCACGAACCCCGACAGCGTCGCCGCACTGCCGAGCGGCCTCACCCTGGGCGTCGGCGAGATCGTGGAGGGCGGCCTCAGCTGGGCGGCGATCATTCGTGCGCTGAGCGGCATCGGCAACACCAACATCGTCGCCACGCCCTCGGTCGTGACTCTCGACAACGAGGAGGCCGAGATCAAGATCGCCCAGGAAGTGCCGTTCATCACCGGCCAGTACACCAGCCAGGGCGTGAGCGGCGGGAACGGCAATGTCAACCCGTTCACCACCGTGCAGCGCGAGGAAGTCGGCAACATCCTCAAGATCACGCCGCAGATCAACGAGGGCGACTCGGTGATGCTCAAGATCTCGCAGGAGGCCTCGAGCATCGCGGCGAGCTCGCAGCAGGTGAGCAGCACCGACCTGATCACGAACAAGCGCACCATCTCGACCAACGTGATGGTCGAGGACGGCGGCATCATCGTGCTCGGCGGGCTGATCTCCGACGAAGTCCGCGAGAGCAAGTCGCAGGTGCCGTTCCTGGGCTCGATCCCGATCCTGGGCGAACTCTTCAAGACCCGCAGCGTCGACAAGGTCAAGACCAACCTGATGGTGTTCATCCGCCCCCGCATCCTGCGCGACGGCGTGGACGCGGCCATCGAGACCAACGCCAAGTACAACTACATCCGCGACCAGCAGATCGAGCGCGGCAACGGACGCGTGCCGCTGATGATTGGCGAGCGCCAGCCCACGCTGCCGGCCCTCGAGGACCTGGTCCGTCCAGAACTGGTCGACCCGGCGCGCGCTGCGCCGACGGCCGACTCCGCGGCGGGCGCTCCGCCGCCGGCCGCGCCGCCGCCAGCGACCGAGCCTTTCGGCACGCCTGCGGCCCCGACGACACCCCCGGCGGAGGAAACGACTCCGTGAGCACCGCCTCGACCGACGAGGCCATTCTCGCCGCTGCCGGCCGCGTCAGTGACCCGCTCCGGCCGGTGCCCTTCGCCTTCGCGAAGCGCAACGGTGTACTGGTGCGCGCGCTCGAGGAAGATTCCGCGGACGTCGTCGTCCGCGCGGGCGCCTCGCCGCTCGCGGTCGCCGAGGTACGCCGCCACCTGCGCCGCCCGCTGAAGATCGAGCGCGTGGACGCAGAGCGCTTCGAGACCCTGCTGCGGCAGGTCTACGAGGCCGGCTCCGGCACAACCATGGACGCGATGGGCGGCTTCGAGGAGGAAACCGACCTCGCGGACCTTGCCCAGGACATCCCGGAGCCCTCGGACCTGCTCGAAAGCGAGGACGAGGCGCCGGTCATCCGCCTGATCAACGCGTTGCTCACGCAGTCGGTCAAGGAAAACGCCTCGGACATCCACATCGAGCCGTTCGAGAACCGGCTGGTGATCCGCTTCCGCGTGGACGGCGTGCTGCGCGAGGTGCTGCAGACCAAGCGCGCCGTCGCCCCGCTGATCGTCTCGCGCATCAAGGTCATGTCGCGCCTCGACATCGCGGAGAAGCGCCTGCCGCAGGACGGCCGCATCTCGCTGCGCGTCGCGGGGCGCGCGGTGGACGTCCGTGTATCGACCATCCCGGCCGGCCACGGCGAACGCGTGGTGCTGCGGCTGCTCGACAAGCAGGCCGGCCGCCTCGACCTCGCATCGCTCGGCATGGACCCCGTCACCCAGGGGCACGTCGACGAGCTGATCCACAAGCCGAACGGCATCCTGCTCGTCACCGGCCCGACCGGTTCCGGCAAGACCACGACGCTCTACGCGGCCCTCGACCGCATCAACGACCGCACCCGCAACATAATGACGGTCGAGGACCCGATCGAGTATTACATCGACGGCATCGGCCAGACACAGGTCAACACTCGCGTCGAGATGACCTTCGCGCGCGGCCTGCGCGCCATCCTGCGCCAGGATCCCGACGTCGTGATGGTCGGCGAGATCCGCGACCTCGAGACGGCGCAGATCGCCGTGCAGGCGAGCCTCACCGGCCACCTCGTGCTGTCGACGTTGCACACGAACACGGCCGTGGGCGCCGTCACGCGCCTGCGGGACATGGGCATCGAGCCCTTCCTCCTCTCCTCGAGCCTGGTCGGCGTGCTGGCGCAGCGCCTGGTGCGCGTGCTGAACCCGGCCACCCGTGAGGCCTACACGGCCGGCGAATATGAACGGCGGCTCCTCAACCTGCCCGAAGGCACCCCCTCCCCCACGCTGTACCGACCGAATCCGCGGGACGCCTCGGGGGGCTACCGGGGCCGCACGGGCATCTACGAGCTCGTGCTCATCGACGAGCACATGCGCATGATGATCCACGACGGCGCCTCGGAGCTCGAGCTCGAACGCCACGCCCGGACGCGCACGCCGGGGATACGCGACGACGGGCGCGCCAAGGTGCTGTCGGGCGTCACGACCATCGAGGAAGTCCTCAAGGTCACGCGCGAGGACTGATGCATGGGCGCCTTCGAATACGTTGCGGTCGACCCAGCCGGCCGTGAGCGCAAGGGTGTCATCGAGGGCGATACGCCCCGCCACGTCCGGCAGCTGCTGCGCGAGCAGAGCCTGCTCCCGGTCTCGGTCAGCGAAGTGGCCGAGCAACAGGCAGCCGGCACGCAGCCGGGGCTCGGCTTCGGCTTCCGCTTCCAGCGAGGCCTGAGCGCCTCGGACCTCGCGCTCGTCACGCGCCAGCTCGCCACGCTGGTGAAATCCGCCCTGCCGCTCGAGGAGGCGCTGCTCGCCGTCTCGCAGCAGACGGAGAAGCCACGCGTGCGCAGCATCCTCCTCGGCGTGCGCTCCAAGGTCATGGAGGGCCATACGCTGGCCAACGGGCTCGCGGATTTCCCGGGCTCCTTCCCGGAGATCTATCGCGCCACGATCGCCGCGAGCGAGCAATCGGGGCACCTGGACGCGGTGCTCGAGCGGCTCGCCGACTACACCGACAACCGCCAGCAGCTGCGACAGCGCACGCTGAGCGCGATGCTCTACCCCGTACTGCTGTTCGCGGTGTGCGTCGCGATCGTGTTCTTCCTGCTGGTGTCGGTCGTGCCGAAGATCGTCGAAGTCTTCCGCAGCAGCGAGGCGCAGCTGCCGGTGCTGACGCAGATACTGATCGCGGGCAGCGACTTCATGCGCCAGTACGGCGTCTGGCTCGTGGTGGCGCTCGGTGCGGCCATGTTCCTCTTCACGCGCTGGCTGCGCATCGAGTCCAACCGGCGCCGCTGGCACACTTTCCTGCTCAACCTGCCGCTCGTCGGCAAGGTCGTGCGCGGCAGCAACACCGCGCGCTTCGCACGGACCTTCAGCACGCTGACCTCGAGCACGGTGCCGGTGCTCGAGGCGATGCGCATCGCGAGCGAGGTGGTCTCGAACCTGCCGATGAAGTCCGCCGTCGAGGCGGCCGCCGTGAAGGTCCGCGAGGGCGCGCCGATCGGCCGCTCGCTGGGCGCGAGCCGGGTCTTTCCGCCGATGATGGTCCACCTGATCTCGAGCGGCGAGTCGAGCGGCGAGCTCGACACCATGCTCGACCGCGCGGCGATCCACCAGGAACGCGAACTCGACGCCATCCTGCAGGGCGTGGTGGGGCTGCTCGGCCCGCTCATGATCCTGGTCATGGGTGGCCTCGTGCTGCTGATCGTGCTCGCGATGCTGCTGCCGATCTTCGAACTCAACCAGCTGGTCAAGTAGGCCGTGCCCGACCACGCGATCGTCGCAAGGGGGCTGCACGTCGCGGGCGTGGTCCTCTGGATCGGCGGCGTCGCCTTCGTGACGACGGTGCTGCTGCCTGCCGTGCGACGCATGAGGTCACCCGAGGAACGCGTGCAGTTCTTCGCGGCGGTCGAGGGCCGGTTCGCCTGGCAGGCGCGCGGCACGACGCTGCTGGTCGGCGCCACCGGTTTCTACCTCGTGCACGCCTGGAACCTCTGGGAGCGGTTCGCGAGCGCCACCTGGTGGTGGATGCACGCCATGGTACTGGTGTGGGCGATCTTCACCGTCATGCTGTTCGTCGCCGAGCCGCTGTTCCTGCATCGCCGGCTCCTGGAGTCGGCGCGGCGGCATCCCGAGGCAACTTTCCGGCGCATCGAGCGCATGCACCGGGTACTGCTCACGATCAGCCTGGTCGCCGTGCTCGGCGCGGTGGCCGGGGCCCACGGCTGGCAGTACTGACGGCAGGGGGCGGGCGCCGGACGCCGGACCCCGCTCGGATTCACGCCTCTAGTGGGCGGCGCAGTACTTTCTCGTGCAGCGACTCGCGCACTTGACGAAATCCACCAGGGTGATCCTGCCGCTCCTGTCGAAGTCCCGCGGATCTGTCGGGCCGGAGGCAGCCCTCCCCAATGCGCGCAGGATCGTGGCCAGATCGTAGGCGTCTACGTCTCCGTCGACATCGGCGTCGCAGCGCTGCGGCGCCGGCGGCGCTTCGCAAACGTCTCCGACACCGTTGCCGTTGGCATCAGCCTGGTCATGGTTCGCCTGCGCCGGACAGTTGTCGCACACGTTGCCAGGTCCGTCGCCGTCGCCGTCCGCCTGGTCGGCGTTCGCCGTGGCGCTGCAATTGTCACAGGCGTCACCACGGCCATCGCCGTCCGCATCCGCCTGGCTCGAGTTCGCGGTGGTCGGGCAGTTGTCGCAGGCATCGCCGCGGCCATCGCCGTCGGTGTCGGCCTGGTCAGTGTTAGCGATCGCCGGGCAGTTGTCCGAGGCATCCGGCACGCCGTCGCCGTCACCGTCTGGCGCAGGGCCCGTGACGAGATGACCGTCCTCGAACGCGTGGAAGTAGTCCACCTCGTCGGCGTTGCTCAGTTCGGAGTCCACGGTCAACGTGTCGCTGATCGTCACGACATCCGTCGGTACGCCGGTCTCGAGAGAGAAGCCGGCAAGCCCGGGAATGACGGTACCCTCCTGGTTGTACGGCTCGCTGGACTCGTCACCATAACGGAAACGCAGTGCCCAGTCGCCATCGTCGCTGGTCGAGTAGATGACCAGTTGCAACAGGACCGACGTATCGACGCCGTCGCCCGGAAAGTTGTCCGCCTGGACCCAGGTGACAGCGAACGCTGGCCGCGCCTCGGCCACCGAATACGGCGCTGTCGGATCCGCACTGGCACGGAAGTAGCTTGCGCCACCGCCGCTGAACGGCGACGGCGCGAAGTCGGCGTCCACTCGCTGCGGCAGGTCGAGATCCTGGTAAAACGGCGCGAGGAACGGCCGCGTGACGGTACCGGACTCGCTGATGATCTGGCGCAGCGCGGCCAAGTCCGTGCCCAGGGCGAACGACGACAGGGGCGCCGCCGACCCGAATGTGACGAAACCACGACGGTTGACGAATATCTCGTCGAACACGGTGTCGCCGACCCGGATCGAGAACCCGAGTTCGATGGCGGCGGTCGTGTCGTCGGTGAAGCTGAGGCCGCAGGACGCGGGCGACGTGTTCCCGAGCGCGCAATCCGTGCTGCTCGGAACCCAGATGTCGCCCGTGGGTGAAATCTCGCCCGGCTGCTGTCCGGCGAAATCGATGACGATCCGCCTTGCGTGGCTCGCATCGCTCCAGGCACTTGCACACAAGACAAGCAGGCCGACGAGCAACCGCCTGCAGCGCGTCCGTCGAGGAAGGCTCGTGTCCATGACGATCTCCCATCGCATTCCTGATCGGAATACGATATTGCGGTGGTCTGTTTGCACCCAACGACGTTGGAAGTCAAGTGATCACTGCCGACACGGCCGGCGAGCGACGCTACGCGGCCTTCATCAGCTACAGCCACGCGGACCGCGACGCCGCCCGGTGGCTGCATCGAACGCTCGAGACCTACCCGATTCCGGCGCGACTGCTCACGCCGTCGACCGCAGCGGTCAGACGGGGCGACCGGCTGCACCCGGTGTTCCTCGATCGGGAGGAATTGCCTTCCTCCGTCGATCTTGCCGAGTCGGTTCGTACCGCACTGCTGCAGTCGGCGTTCCTGGTCGTGGTGTGCTCGCCCGCTGCGGCGCGCTCGCGCTGGGTGAACGAGGAGGTGCGGAGCTTCAAGGCAATGGGGCGCGGCGGACAGGTCCTGTGCCTGATCGTAGCCGGCGAGCCGGATGCAGAGCGAAGGGGGTTGCGACCGGAACTGGAATGCCTGCCCCCCGCCGTGCGCTTCGAGCTCGAGGATGATCGGATCACGAACCGCCCGGCACCGGAGCCTCTCGCGGCCGACATCCGCCCCGGCCAGGACTCGCGGGCCGACGCTGGCCTCAAGATCATCGCGGGTCTGCTGGCCGTGCGCCTCGACGACCTGCGGCAGCGCGATCACGCGCGCAGGCAACGGCGGCTCGCGATCATCGGCACCGCTTCGACCATCGGTTGCTTCGTGCTGGCGGGCCTGGCGATCGCGGCGTGGCTGGCCCGCAACGAGGCCGAGCGACAGCGGCGAATCGCGGAGCAGAAATCGCTGACGGCGCAACGCACGGCCGATTTCGTCATCTCGTTGTTCAGGGTGGCCGATCCCAGCGAGGCACGCGGCAATACTGTCACGGCCCGTGAAATCCTCGATCGCGGTGCTCGCCAGATCGACGCGGCCCTGCGTCACGAACCAGAGGTCCGCGCAGACCTGTCGACGACTCTCGGCGAGGTCTACACGGGACTGGGGCTGTACGGACCCGCGTTCGAACTCCTGTCCCGGGCGCGCACGGTCCCGAGGCAGGCGCCAATTGCCAGGGTACGGCAAGCGGTGTCACTGGCGGAGCTGGAGTTCCAGCGCGGCAACGATGCCCGTGCGGAAGCGTTGCTCTCGACCGCGCATCAGCTGTACGTACGCCAGGTCAAGCCAGCGGATCCCGCAGTCCACGCGAGGATCCTGCTGGATCGCGGCGACGTAGCCGCCGTTCGGCAGAAGGACGGGGATGCCCAACGGTATTTCCACGAGGCGCTCGGGCTGTCCGGGCAACACGGTCTGGAGGATGTCGCGCCGCGCGCGCTCGAAGGGCTGGGTATGTCCTCGTTCTACGCCGGGGACATGGAGGGCTCCCAGCGGTGGTACGACAAGGCGCTCGTCGCGAGGATCCGCGTCTCGGGCGAGACGCACCCGAAGGTCTCCGAGACCCTCACCGCGCTCGGGTCGATCGCGTACATGCGCGGCGACAGCACGCACGCCGAAGAGTTCTGGTTGCGCTCGCTCGAGGTCGATCGCCTTGTGCTCGGCGCGAAGCACCCGGATCTCGCCGCGACGATGGTCAATCTGGGTCGGCTACGCGTCGAGCGCCGGGAGTTTCGCCAGGCGATCCAGATCCTCGAGGAGGCCGTCGGCATCATGGTCGCCCAGCAGAGCGAAACTCACGACAGCCTCGTGTTTGGCTTCAACAACCTCGCGCTCGCGCGGATGGGCCTGGGTGACTACACCGAGGCCGCCGCCATGCTGCGGACGGCACTTCGCGCCGCGATCGCGACGCGGCATCGCCTCGAGGGTCCGATCCTCACCGACCTCGCGGACCTGGAGTGCCGCACGGGCCGGACGGCCGACGGCCTTACGCGCCTGGATGCGGCACGCCGTCTGGTCGCCGAGCGCTACCCGGACGAACCCTGGCGTACGGCGCACGTGGACAACGTCCGTGGGGCGTGCCTTGCCGCGCTCGGGCGATTGAGCGAGGCCGCGCCGCTCATCGCGCAGAGCACGCCCGTCGTGCTGGGGAAATGGCCGGCGCAGACCGCTTACGGCCACGACACGCTGAACAGGGCACTGCGGGTATTCGAGCTGATGGGCGATCGCCGGAAGGTTGCGCAGTATCGGAAGTTGGCCAATGCGCAATGACGTGAGGTCGGATCAACCCTGCAAGGAGACGGACATGGCAATTCGCAAGGCCGATGCGGTGTGGCAAGGCAGCCTGCGCGAGGGCGCCGGCGAGCTCGCACTCGAGAGCGGGGCGTTCCGCGGGCCCTATACCTTCAAATCGCGGTTCGAGCAGGGCAAGGAAACGAACCCCGAGGAGCTGATCGCGGCGGCGCACGCGGGCTGCTTCACGATGGCCCTCACCGCGCTGCTCGCGCGCGACAAGATCGCGCCGACGGAAATCCGCACCACGGCCGCGGTGCACATCGTGCAGGGCAACGGCGGGTTCGGCATCCCGAAGATCGAGCTCGTGACGCGGGCGACGATTCCCGGCATCGACGCCGCGCGGTTCGCGGAACTCGCGGCCGATGCGAAAAAGAACTGCCCGGTATCGAAGGCGCTCGCGGCCGTCGAGATCACGCTCGACGCGGCGCTGGCCTGACGCGTCGCCCAGCGGCCGGACCGTGCCGCCCGCGCGGTCAGTCGCGGGCCGCCTCGGCCTTGAGCCTGCCCGCTTCTGCTGGGCCCAGGTATCGCTCGATCCGGCGGCGTGCGACGTAGATGAGAGGGATCAGCGCCACGGCCGCCGCGAGCTTGTAGAGGTAGTTCACCGTCCCGACCGCAAGGAACAGCGGCACCGGCCACTGTTGCGGGCCGAGCACGAAGGCGATGTAGAGCACGACGAAGCTGTCGACCAGTTGCGATACGGCCGTCGAGCCCGTGGCGCGCAGCCAGATCCAGCGCTCGCCGGTCGCCTCGCGGATGCGATGGAAGATCCCGACGTCGATCAGCTGGCCGACCAGGAACGCGACGAGCGAGCCACCGATGGTCCACAGGCCCTGGCCGAAGGTCTGGGCGAACGCGGCCTGCATGTCGGGCACGCCGCGTTGCGCATTCACCGTAACCCACCACTGCGCTGGCGCCAGGCCGATCGCGACGTAGGCGAACAGGAACGCGTAGCAGATCAGCCCTGCCGCGACGAACGAGATGAACCTCACGCCGCGGCGGCCGAAGTACTCGTTGATGAGGTCGGTCATCACGAACACGATTGGCCACAGCAGCACACCCGCCGTGAAGCTGAGCGAGCCGGACTGGCCGAACAGGTTCCAGCCGAACGGCGGCATTCCCAGCGTGGACTCGAGGGCGAAGATCTTCACGCCGACGAACTCGGCGATGATGGCGTTCGCCGAGAAGAACGCGGCCAGCACGATGAAGAGGCGCGTGGATCGCGAGGCGAGCGCGGAGATCATGCGGGCATCCGTGCCCGCGGACTCAGCCGGGATCGTCCTTCAGGCGCCGGCTGAGATTGCGCAGCGCGGCGTCCTCCCAGCCGTATTCCGGGGATTCGTCGGGCTGCGGCGCTTGCCCGTCGACGTTGAGCGACTGGACGCGCCGTGCCACCCGGCGCAGCGCTATGGATTCCCAGTCGCCGGCCGATCCGTCCGGCCGGTCCCGCACTCGCCGCTCGACGATCGGTCCGGACGGGCTGTCCGTGCGGTTCAGATCTTTGGTCACTCGCAATACCGGCGGGGAGACTGGCGCCACGATAGGCGCCGATTGTGACGGTCTCTGTGATGGCGGTCACAGTGGTGCCCGCGCCTACCCGCGTCCCTTGACCATGCGCAGCAGGTCCCGTCGTTCACGCTTGTCCGGGCGGCCGGAAGCGACCGGCGCGGTGAGCCGGTCGAGTTCCCGGGCGTGGGCCCGCGCGGCCTCGCTTTCCGGGGTCTCCAGGTAATGCTGGCGGGCCTCCGTGGCTGGGCCGCGCCGGACGGGAATGCCGGTGACTTCCACCTCGTAGCGCTCGCGCTCCCGCGTAATGCGCAGCCAGTCCCCCACCCTCACCTGCCGCGACGCCTTCACGCGCTCGCCATTCACCTGGACGTGCCCGCCCTCGACGGCCTCGTGCGCCAGGCCGCGGCTCTTGAAGAACCGGGCGCACCAGAGCCACCTGTCGAGACGCAGGGTCGCGGGGTCGGTCCTGGCAGTGGGGTCTTCCCGGGTCACGCCGCAATTATAGGCCCCCTATAATCCGGTCCTTCCAGGGAGGCACGCGCTTGGACCAGCCATTCCTCGACCGTCTAGCCCGCCAGACCGAAGAACTCAAGGTCTCCGGGCTCTACAAACCCGAGCGCGTGCTCGGCTCGCCGCAGCAACCGGTCGTGAGGCTCGCCGACGGCCGCAAGCTCATCAATCTCTGCGCGAACAACTACCTCGCGCTGGCGAACCACCCCGCGATCCGCGAGGCCGCCCACCGTGCCATCGACCGCCACGGCTATGGCATGGCCTCGGTGCGCTTCATCTGCGGGACGCAGGACGTGCACAAGGAACTCGAGGCTCGCATGAGCACGTTCCTCGGCACCGACGACACGATCCTCTACTCGTCCTGCTTCGACGCGAACGGCGGCCTGTTCGAGACCCTGCTCGACGAGCAGGACGCGGTGATCAGCGACGCGCTCAATCATGCGAGCATCATCGACGGCATCCGGCTCTGCAAGGCGCAACGACTGCGTTATGCGAACGACGACCTCGACGAGCTCGAGACGCGCCTCAAGGAAGCGGCCGGCGCGCGCGTGCGACTCATCGCGACCGACGGCGTGTTCTCGATGGACGGGGTGATTGCGCGCCTGAAGGACATCTGCAACCTCGCCGACCGCTACGGCGCGCTCGTGATGGTGGACGATTCCCACGCGACCGGCTTCGTCGGCCAGGGCGGCCGCGGCACACCCGAGTTCCGGGAAGTCATGGGCCGCATCGACATCCTCACCGGGACGCTCGGCAAGGCGCTCGGCGGCGCCGCGGGCGGTTACACGTCCGCGCGCAGGGAAATCGTCGCCTGGCTGCGCCAGCGCTCACGGCCGTACCTGTTCTCGAACAGCCTCCCGCCGGTGATCGCGGCGACCACGCTGCGCGTGCTGGACCTCGTGGAATCCGGCGACGACCTGCGCGCGATCCTGCGCCGCAACACGGAGCATTTCCGCCGCCGCATGACCGAGTCGGGCTTCACCATCGTCCCCGGCGAGCACCCCATCGCCCCCGTGATGCTGGGGGATGCCGCCCTGGCGGCGCAGTTCGCCGAACGGCTGCTCGAGCGCGGTGTGTACGTGATCGGCTTTTCGTACCCGGTGGTACCGATGGGCAAGGCCCGCATCCGCACACAGATGTGCGCCGGGCACACGATCAAGCAGCTCGATACCGCGATCGAGGCGTTCGTCGCGGTGGGCCGCGAACTCGGCGTGATCGGCGGCCGGCAACCCTGAGGAAAAGAACATGAAGGCACTGGTCAAGTCGCAGCGCGCGCCCGGCATCTGGATGGAAGACATCCCGGAACCGAAGGTCGGCCACAACGACGTGCTGATCAGGACGCGCAAGACGGCGATCTGCGGCACCGACATCCACATCTACAACTGGGACCACTGGGCCGAGAAGACCATCCCCGTGCCGATGGCCGTGGGCCACGAGTACGTGGGCGAGATCGTCGAGATCGGCGGCGAGGTGCAGGGCTATGCAGTGGGCGATCGCGTCTCCGGCGAGGGGCACATCACCTGCGGCTACTGCCGCAACTGCCGCGCGGGCCGCCGCCACCTCTGCCGCAACACGGTGGGCGTGGGGGTCAACCGGCCCGGCTGCTTCGCCGAGTACCTCGTCATCCCCGCGTTCAACGTCTTCAAGCTGACGGACTCGATCAGCGACGAGGTCGCCTCGATCCTAGATCCGTTCGGCAACGCCACGCACACCGCGCTCTCGTTCAACCTCGTCGGCGAGGACGTCCTGATCACGGGAGCGGGCCCGATCGGCATCATGGCGACCGCCATCGCACGTCACGTCGGCGCGCGCCACATCGTCGTCACCGACGTAAACGACTACCGGCTCGGCCTCGCGCGCCGGATGGGCGCGTCGAAGGCCATCAACGTGGGCCACCAGACGCTGGACGATGCGATGCGCGAGCTCGGCATGGCCGAGGGCTTCGACGTCGGCCTGGAGATGTCGGGGAACCCGACCGCGTTCCGCGACCTGCTGCGCACCATGCACCATGGCGGCAGCGTCGCGCTGCTCGGCCTCCCGCCGGACAACACGGCCATCGACTGGAACGAGGTCATCTTCAAGGGCCTCGTCCTGAAGGGCGTCTACGGCCGCGAGATGTTCGAGACCTGGTACAAGATGGCGGCCATGCTGCAGAGCGGGCTCGACATCACGCCGATCATCACGCACCGGTTGCCGGTCGCGGAGTACCGCGAGGGCTTCGAGATCATGCGCAGCGGCCAGTCCGGCAAGGTGATCCTCGACTGGGCCGCGTAGTCGCCTACGCCCCGCGGCTTCCGCGCAGCTTCTCCATCGCGATCATCTGCTCGATGCCGCGCAGCGTGAGTTGCGCCTTGCCGAGTTCGCGCAGCGCGGACCACTCCCGGCGCAGCTCGCGCGCGAGCGCGTCCGGCAGGGACCTGAGCCAGCCCTCGATCCTGAGATCCACGAACTCGCGCTTTTCCTCGATCGTCAGCTCGCGCGCCAGCAGCAGCAGGCTCGCCTCCTCCGCGTCGACCAGGGTCTGCAGCACGCTCCAGCGGTCGCCGGGGCGCTCGGAGCACAGCGCCGCGAACGCGCTGCTGCCCGTCTGGCGCAGCAGTTCCTCCTCGCGCGTCGTGAGCGACTCGTGCTCCTTGGTCTCGTCCCAGCTGTCGGCCTCCTCGGCCATGAAGCGCAGGTAGAGCATGGCGAACAGGCAGGTCGGCTCGACCAGGTCCTCGCGCACCTTTGCGTCCACCCACAGGGCGGCGGCGGCCCTCAGGCATCGCCTTGCCGTCGTATCGGCCAGCTTCCTGCCGAACACGAGCGCGACCGACTCGCGCACGAAGAACGGCAGCTCGCTCGCGATGATCTCGCGGTAACCCGGCACGTGGCGGTCGAGCAGCACCGCGGCTCGCTTGTCGAGCGCGACGAGGTCGCTGGTCACGGCGGGCAGGCCGAGGGTCGTGCAGCCGAGGTTGTAGTTGATTGCGCGCGGCAGGCTGACGCCCTCTGGCCAGGCATCGCGCAGGTCCCGGTTGTCTGGCAGCTCCGTGCCACCACCCCACTCCTCCGGGTACTCGGGGATCGAGCGGCCGTAATTCACGGACCCGGTCGCCCGGATCCGCACCCGCGTCTGGGGCACGAGACCCCCGAAGGGTGCAATCAACGGGGCGATCTTCAGCAGGGTCTGGGTATGGGCCTTTACGCCCGCCTCCAGCAGCCTGCGCAACGACTCCCGCTCCGTGGCCCCGACGGCCGCCACATGGGCGTCCTGCGCGACGACCGCGCGGAATTTCGCCGCCAGCCGCTCGGCTTCCGCGGGCGCGTCCGCGCGTATCCCCTGCATCGTGACGCCGTCCGCGCGGGCGAACTGCGCAATCACGCCCTCGTGCTCCGGGTCGAATCCGCCGCGGAATCCGGCACGGCCGGCGCCGATCAGGAAGGTGACGCGAGGCGGCGGCTCGGAGATGGCCGCGGCCCGCCGGGCGAGGCGCTGCTCGGCCTCGTCGCGACCGGCCACGGCGAGCGTGTAGGCGGCGTCGGTCGCAATCTTGCCGCTCTGCTCGGCCGTGTCGGACATCGCGACGAACACCCGTACGAGTGCCTCGCGTCGATCGAAACGCGTCGCGAGGCACCCCGGGGTCGGCAGGTCCACCAGGCCGCGGCCTCGCTCCAGACCCTGGTAATAGGCCTCCAGCAGGTCGGGCAGGTGGGCGAGCGCACCCACGTTCTCCACGAGCGGCACGAGGCGCACGCGCGCCGCCCGGCCCGCGAACTCGGCGCGACGTGCCAGCGGGATACGCGCGGAGAGAAACGCGTCGATGCGCTCCGGCGCCCCGGCGAAGAGCCCCTCGATGGCCTGCAGGTAGAGCGTGCCGATCTTCATGACGGCGCCGAGTTCCGCGCGCGAGTTCACCTGCGGGACCGTGATCTCGTAGATCGCGTTCTGCGACGGCGTGATGCCGAGCCGCTCGCAGGCCAGCAGGAACAGGAAATTCGCCCGCGCGACCGACGCGAGGATCTTGGAAATCTTCTCCTCGTCCTGTTCGAGCCAGGGGTTCGGTACGCGGAACAGCAGGTGGCGATCTTCGCCGGGAATGACCCCGTGCCGCAGCAGCGCCAGGACCACTTTCTCCGGCACCTCGAGCCAGTCGGGGCTGATCTGCCGCCCTTCGTAGTCGAGCAGCACCTCGGTGCAGGGACCGAGCAGATCCGCGATCGATTCCTCGTATTCCGGGCGCGCCTCCACCAGCGGATGCCACTCGAGGTGGGTCAGCGCGGCCTCGGCCCGGTCGACGGCGCCTGCGGGAACCGACGCGATCGCGCGCGCGAGCTGTTCCGCCCGGTGCGCCGTCGAGTCCGGATGCTTGGTCCCGGTGAGCCTGAGCGACTCGGAACGTGGGTGCTCCAGGAAAGCCTTGCGCGCGGCCGCGAACGCCGCGGGATCGAGCGCGTCGAGCGCCGTGTAACCGCCTTCGGTGCAGGTGCTCGACCAGACCGCAACCTCGATCGGCCTGGCACCCACGGCACCGGTCGCGCCGGCGCCTGCGCCTTCCCTTCCCTTCTTCTCGAGGCGCTCGCGGACGCGGTCCATGAAGACCTCGAGTTCGCTCACGTCCTTGGAGCCGTACGACAATCGTTGCCAGGTGCCGTAGCGATCTGCATAACTGCCCGAGAACGCGGCGAAGGGAATGCCTCCGACGCCCCCGGCGAGGAGGAATTCGAAGGCGTCGACGGAATCCCTCACGATCGCGCGCTCGCGGACGCCGTTGCGCAGTCGCTCGAACGACTCGCCGACGAGCCCCGGGAACGCGAGCGGTGAATAGAACGTGCCGCCGAAGTCGGTGCGCTCCACGCCGAGGTGCGCGAGTTCGTCCGCGGCACGGATCATGTAGTCACGCCGCGCGCGCATGTACGGCGACGGTCGACGCAGCGCTGCCAGCGGGCTCTGCAGGGCCGCCAGCGCCCAGTCCTGCGCCAGCGTTGACGGCGTGGCGACCAGCCACGCAGAGAGATTCGCCAGCACCTCACGGGCTCGCACCCCTCCCTCGCGGATCTGGTCCGACAGCACGAGCCAGCAGGCGCGGGCGCCGGTCGAGGCCCCGAACATGTCCATCTTCGAGAGGCCGGACAGGGTGACGACCCAATTGCGCCACTCGGGATTCGCGAACGCGGGATTGACGAAGGAACCGACGTAGTCGAGACGCTGGTAGACCGAGTCGTAGAGCACATAGGCCCGGTGCTTCACGGCGACACGCACCAGCTCCTCGACGAGCGGCCGGGGATACACGCGGCCGGTGGGATTGTGCGGGTTGTTGATGATGACCGAGGAGATCCCTCCACCGGCAAGCAGGTGGTCGAGTTCCTGCGGATCGGGAACGAACCCGGGCGGCCGCGTCGGCAGCTCGACGACGCGCTTGCCGGCCCGCTCGACGAACCAGTCGTACTCCCAGCTCGGCCGCGGTACCACAACCCCCGAGCCGTCCGGTCCGAGCACCTCGAGCACCATCGCGAGCCCCGAGCGCGTGCCGGGCGTGAACAGCACCTCGTCGGGCAGGAAGCGCACGTCGGACGCGGGATAGTCGAGCAGGCCATCGCGGTTGATGAATTCGACGACCTCGCTGCGAACGTCCATGCGTCCGACGGCCGGGCCGTAGCTGTGCACCGTGTTGCGCGTGATGCGCTGGGCGGCCCTCACGACCTCGGGGTGTGGCGCGAAGTCGGCGTTCTTGTAGTCGCCCTGGGTGAGGTCGAGCGCCCCCTCCTGCTGGACCCTGCGCGCAAAGGCGCGGACCAGCGGCTCGGGCGTGGCGAGGGCTGTCTTCGACAATCCCAGTCCTGCGGCGGGCATGGCGGCGGGAGCCGCTGAAACGTTCGAGTGGCTGATGTGCGACATGGTCTGTGCTCGAGGAGTTGCGCGAAAGTCTACTCGCGACCGCCGCCTCTTTCGATCGCTCCGTCGGGCCACATCCCCGCCGCGGTGGAAGTCCGGGATCGACGGAATTTTTTCAAGCTGTACATTACGCAGTCCGTCGACGGAGTCCACCCATGTCGCACCCATTCGATCCGCTCAGTTTCGCGCACGGCCCGGCCATGAAGAACCGGTTCATGCTCTCGCCGCTCACCAACTGCCAGAGCCACGAGGACGGCCGCCTGTCGGACGACGAGTTCAACTGGCTTGCCATGCGCGCGCGAGGTGGCTTCGGCCTGACCATGACCTGCGCCTCGCACGTGCAGCCGCAGGGACGAGGATTCGCGGGTCAGCTCGGCGTCTTTTCCGACATCCACCTGCACGGCCTCGCCCGCCTGTCCACCGCGATCAAGGCGCAAGGCAGCCTGGCGATGATGCAGCTGCACCACGCCGGCATGCGCGCACCGGCCACGCTGATCGGGACGCAGCCGGTCTGCCCGTCGGACAACGCGGAAACCGGTGCGCGGGCCTTGAGCCTCGCGGAAGTGGAGCAGCTGACCGAGGACTTCATCGCCGCCGCCGTGCGTGCGGAGCGCGCCGGCTTCGATGGCGTCGAGATCCACGGCGCGCACGGCTACGTCCTCGGCCAATTCCTGAGCGCGGCGGTCAACCAGCGCACCGACCGCTACGGCGGCTCGCTAGAGAATCGCGCGCGGATCCTGTTCGACATCGTTTCCGGAGTCCGCACCCGCTGCCGCCCGGACTTCATCGTCGGCGTGCGCCTGTCGCCGGAGCGCTTCGGCCTGAAGCTCGCCGAGGTCCGCGCAGTGGCGCAGAGACTGATGACCGAGGCGGCCATCGACCTGCTCGACATGTCGCTCTGGGACGTGTTCAAGGAGCCCGAGGAGGAGGCGTTTCGCGGCCGCAGCCTGCTCTCGTACTTCACCGAACTCGACCGCGGCGGCGTGCGAGTCGGAGCCGCAGGCAAGATCATGGGCGGGCGCGACGCCGCGCGCTGCCTCGCAGGCGGTGCTGACATCGTGGTGGTCGGTCGCGGTGCCATCCTTCACCACGATTTCCCGGACCGCGTGAAGCGCGACCCGCAGTTCGAGTCGGTCAAGACGCCGGTGAGCCAGGCATACCTGCGCAGCGAAGGCCTCGGACCGGCGTTCATCGCGTACATGGGCAACTGGAAGGGCTTCGTGCAGAGCACCGCGGCATGAGCGCGACGAGGCCTAGGTCGTCGCACGACTTCGCGGCCTGGGTGTTCTTCCACGGCCCGCCGGGTGGCGACGCCGGCGCGTAGCCCAGCTACTCGACCGAGCAGGCCAGGCAGTACGAGTAGAGGTTGCGCGGATCGCTGAGACGCGCGAGCCGCTGCGCCTCGCTGACGAGCGGTGACAGCGAAGCCGGAATCCCGGGCAGCGCGCTCGCCGGCAGCATTCTTGCCAGGACACGGGCCACCTGCGCCTCGAAGCGCAACCCGAGCGCCTCGCCGATACCGATGTCGGTGTCGAGATACTCGATGTCGTAGTCGTCGCCGAGATCGGCGAGCTCGGCCGCGAGTTCGACGGCATCCTTGAATCCGCCCAGTTCGTCCACGAGGCCGAGTTCCTTCGCCTCGACCCCGGCCCATACCCGGCCCTGGGCGATACCGTCGATGGTCGCGACATCCTTGCCGCGCGCCTTGGCCACCCGGCCGATGAACTGGCGGTACTCGTGCTCGATGCTCTGCTGCAGGATGTCGCGCGAGACATCGCCGAGCGCGCGGTCGCCGCGGAATTCGCCCGACAGCGCCGTCGTGCCCACCCCGTCCGTGTGCACGCCCACCTTCTCGAGCGTGCGCTGGAACGTGGGGAACATGGCGAAGATGCCGATGGAGCCGGTGAGCGTGGCCGGGCTCGCGACGATGCGGTCCGCGTCCATCGCGATGTAATAGCCTCCCGACGCCGCGAGGCTGCTCATGGAGGCCACGACCGGTTTGCCGGCCTCGCGCAGCGCCGCCACCTCGCGGCGGATGACTTCGCTCGCGAATGTACTGCCACCCGGGCTGTTGATGCGCAGCACCACCGCCTTCACGGACTCGTCGAAGCGCGCATCACGCAACTGCTGGGCGAGCGTCTCGGAGCCGATCGTGCCCGGCGGCTGCCCGCCCGGCAGGATCTCGCCCGACGCCACGATGACGCCGACCTTGTTGTCCGACCGCGATTCGAGTGCCCGCTGCGAACGCCGGTTGGCCAGGTAGGAGTCGTAGTCCACGCCCACGTAGGAATGCGTGTCCTCGTCCTCGCCGGTGATCTGCGCCAGGCGATCCTCGACCTCGAAGCGCCCCTTCAGGGAGGTGACGAGCCCGGCGTCGAGCGCCATCTGCGCCAGGTTGCCGTCCGCCTTGCGCAGCGCCGCGGCCGCATCGTCCGCGTAGGCCTGCAGGCGCTCCGGCTCGAACTCGCGCACGCGCGCGACGTCGGCCTTGTAGGTGCCCCAGAGCGTGTTGAGCCACACGAGGCTCTCCTCGCGCTCGGCGGGCGACATGTCGTTGCGACTGAACATCTCGACCGCGGACTTGTACTGCCCGACGCGGAAGACGTTCCAGTCGATCGCAAGCTTGTCGAGCGCATCCTTCACGAACAGCCCGTAGTTCGCGTAGCCGTCGATGTAGGCGATGCCCTGCGGATCGAGATAGATCTCGTCCGCGTGCGCCGCGAGGTAGTACTGGCCCTGGTCGTAGTAGTCGCCGTAGGCGATGACGGGCTTGCCCGCCGCGCGGAACTCGTCGATCGCCGCCGCGATCTCCTGTACCTTCGGCACGCCGGCGCCGCTCAAGCCGCCGAGGTCGAGGTAGAGCGAGCTGATGCGCTCGTCGTCGGCGGCGGACTCTATTGCATCGACGAGGTCACGCAGCAGCGCCTGTGCGGGCCGGCCGCGCAGGCTCTCGGTGACGGCGCGCTCGATCGGGTCGCCGGCGTACTGCTCCACGAGAGGACCCTGCGGGGCCACCACCAGCGCCGCGCGATCCGGCACCAGCGGAATGGGGCGCGAGAACAGGCCCCAGAACGCGCCGAACAGCGCGAGCAGCAACAGGAGATGCAGGACCTTGCGCAGCCCGTCGAGGCCGCTCCAGATCCAGGCGAGAGCTCGTCCGATGGCGCGGATCATGTGCGTCTGACCCGGCGCACGGCGCCCCTCGGGGCTCGCCGTACGCCCGGCCGGTTCCGCGTCAGACCTTCTCTTCGATGCGCGCGGCCTTGCCCGTCAGGTCGCGCAGGTAGTACAGCTTCGCGCGACGCACGTTGCCACGGCGCTTGACCGTGATATTTCCGAGCGCCGGGCTGTAGGTCTGGAACACGCGCTCGACGCCCTCGCCGTGCGAAATCTTGCGCACGGTGAAGGAGGAGTTGAGGCCGCGGTTGCTCTTGGCGATGACCACGCCCTCGTAGGCCTGCACGCGCTCGCGGTCGCCTTCCTTCACCTTCACCTCGACGACGACGGTGTCGCCCGGGCCGAAGTCCGGCACTTCACGCTTCATGCGCTCGCTATTGAGCGTGGCAATGATGTTGCTCATGTCTCACCTTCTCGCAGTGTTGCTTC
This sequence comes from uncultured Gammaproteobacteria bacterium, assembly GCA_963778185.1. Lineage (GTDB taxonomy): Bacteria > Pseudomonadota > Gammaproteobacteria > Steroidobacterales > Steroidobacteraceae > RPQJ01. The sequence goes on from CAVZTF010000003.1 coordinate 123,265, forward strand.
CGATGCACCGTGTCGCGTCGCATCCTGCTCCGCCTTGTATTCTTCGAGGAGCCCGCGCTCCTCCTTGCTCAACTCGCGCCGCCCGAGCAGGTCCGGGCGCCGTGCCCACGTCCTGCCCAGCGACTGCTTCTGCCGCCAGCGCCCGATCGCGGCGTGATTGCCGCTCAACAGCACCGGCGGCACGTCCCGCCCTTGCCAGGCCTCGGGCCGCGTGTAGTGCGGCCAGTCGAGCAGCCCGGTCGTGAACGACTCCTGCTCTGCCGACTCCGCGCAGCCGAGCGTACCCGGCAGGAGGCGCGCAACCGCGTCGATGAGCATCAGCGCCGGCAGCTCGCCGCCGCTCAGCACCACGTCGCCCACGGACAGCGATTCGTCCGTGTACGCCTCGACGAAGCGCTCGTCCACACCTTCGTAGCGGCCCGCCACCAGCACCAGGCCAGCGAGTCCGGTGAGCTCGGACACCCTGCGCTGCGTCACCGGCACGCCGTCCGCTGCCAGGTATATCCGCCGCGCCCCGGGCGCTCGTTCCACCGCATCCATCATGGCGAGCCGCAGGGGCTCCGCCTTCATCACCATCCCGGGCCCGCCGCCGTAGGGGCGGTCGTCCACGGTCTTGTGCACGTCCGTGGCGAACTGCCGGGGATTCACCGTCTCGACGGTCAGCACCCCCCGCTCGATCGCCCTCCCGAGCACCCCGAATTTCAGGGCCTGCTCGATGAACTCGGGGAACAACGTGACGACCACGATCTTCACGCTACGCCCCCTCAGGCTCAATCGTCCGGGTGCCAGTCCAGTGTGACGCGGCCCGATTCGAGGTCCACGGCCACCAGCCTCTGCGGCACCAGTGGCACCAGCCGCTCCCGGTCGCCCTTGAGCACCAGCACCGGATGTGCCGGAAGCTCCAGGATCTCGTCGATGCGTCCCAGCGGCGCTCCCGCCGCGTTGACGGCCTCGAGCCCCAGCAGGTCGTGCCAGTAGTACTCGCCAGGCGCCGTCGGTGGCAGCTCGTCGCGACCGACCTGCACCTCCGTCCCCGTGAGCCCCTGGGCCTGCTCCCGCGTCGTCACGCCCTCGAGCTGCACGGCCAGGGCCCGTCCGGCCCGCTTCCAGTCGAGAACCGCCCGGCGCTCGGACCGGCCGGCGCGGACGAGCTCCCAGCTCGGAAAATCCACTATGCCCTCGGACGGATCGGTGTACGACGTCACCTTGACCCATCCGCGCACCCCGAACGGGGCGCCGACCCGGCCGAGCACCACCGCGGTCCCGTCTTTTCCGGGACGCTCCGGGCTCATGCCGTCGGCCGCCCGCTCAGGCCGCCGCCGCGGCCCTGGTCTTGCGGTAGCTCTTGAGCAGCTGCGCGACGCGCTCGGAAGGCTGGGCGCCGCGCGCGACCCAGTGGTCGATGCGCTCGAGGTCGAGGCGGACCTCCTCGCTGGCGCCACGCGCCACGGGATTGTAGAAACCCACCTGCTCGAGCGAGCCGCCCACGCTGCGGCGGCTGTCGGTCACCACGACGTGGTAGAAGGGTTCCTTCTTGCCACCGCGGCGCATCAATCGGATCGTCACCATCTTCTGGCTATGCCTCTGTTGGGGCGGCAGGCGCCGCCAGGCGCCCGGTCAAAAAAGAGCCGCGAACTATACCGAAAACGCCAGCGAAAAGAAATGCTTGTGGAAGGCTCAGGACAGGCCGGGCGGAAGACGGCCACCCATGGCCCGCATCATGCGCCCGAGCCCGCCCTTCCCCATGCCCTTCATCATCTTCTGCATCTGCATGAAGCTCTTCAGCAGCCGGTTGACGTCGGACACGTGGGTGCCGGAGCCGGTCGCGATGCGCCGCCGGCGCGACCCGTCGATGACCTTGGGGAAACGGCGTTCACCCGGGGTCATGGAGCAGATGATCGCGATCTGGCGCCTGATCTCGTGCTCGTTGCCCTGCGGCAGCGCCCCCGCCTTGGCTGCGAGGTGGGCCGGCAGCTTGTCCATCAGGGCCGCCATGCCGCCCATGCCTTCGAGCTGGCGGAGCTGCGCGAGCAGGTCCTCCAAGCTGAAATCCTTGCCCCTGGCGAGCTTGCGGGCGAGCTTTTCCGCCTCCTCGCGGTCGACCTTGCGGGTGACCTCCTCGACCAGGCTCAGCACGTCGCCCATGCCGAGGATGCGCGAGGCCATGCGCTCGGGTTGGAAGACCTCGAGCGCCTCGGGCTTTTCACCGACGCCCAGGAACAGGATCGGGCGCCCGGTCACGTGCCGCACGGACAGCGCGGCGCCGCCTCGGGCATCGCCGTCCGCCTTGGTGAGCACGATGCCGGTGAGATCGAGCGCGGCACCGAAGGCACGGGCCGCGTTGACCGCGTCCTGGCCGGCCATGCTGTCCACGACGAACAGGGTCTCGATCGGCCGCAGGGCCGTACCGACCTCGCGCACCTCCCGCATCATTTCCTCGTCGACGTGCAACCGTCCCGCGGTGTCGACCAGCAGCACGTCGTACAGCCCCCGGCGAGCCTCCTCGAGCGCCGCGCCGGCGATGGCGACCGGCGGCCGGGAGGGATCGGCAGGCGCCACGTCGATGCCGAGCTGCTGGCCGAGCCGCTCGAGCTGCAGCATGGCCGCGGGACGGTAGACATCGGTCGAAACCATCAGCACGCGCTTGCGCTCACGGTCCTTGAGCCACAACGCGATCTTCGCCGCGGTCGTCGTCTTGCCCGCACCCTGCAGGCCGGCGAGCAGGATCACCGCGGGCGGCTGCGTGCGCAGGTTGATCGGCCGCACGCCCTCGCCGATGACCCGCACCAGCTCCTCGTGGATGACGCGGATCAGGGCCTGGCCGGGCGTCAGGCTCCTGTGGATCTCCAGGCCGACGGCACGCGCCTTCACCGCGTCGATGAACTGCTTGACGACCGGCAGGGCGACGTCCGCCTCGAGCAGGGCCATGCGCACCTGGCGCAGGGTGTCGCCGATGTTGTCCTCGGTCAGTCTGCCGCGACCGCGCAGGCCCTCGACTACGGCGGCGAGGCGGGACGAGAGCTTGTCGAACACGGGGAACCTCGGCGCGGGCGGTTGCGGCCCGGGAAACACGGATTATAGGCGGCGGGTGTGACCCGCGCCTCCTCACGATGCCGACGATGTGACATCATTCAGTGCTCCACCCAGCCACGCCGGATCCGCGCTTGCTCCTGACACTGATCGCCGTAGCCTGCTACGTGTTCGCAGCCCTCGGGCTCGGCATGGCCGCCTACCGGGGCGATACGCTCCACGGGCGCGGCCGTCGCATCGCGGCGGTCGCCATCGCCGCCGTGGGCGCCGTGGTCCATGCGGCCGCCCTGATGGACGAGCGCCGGCTCGATCCGCAGGCCGCCCTCTCGCTCGGCGACACGGCCGCCATCGTGAGCCTCGTCATCGCGATCACCGCCCTGCTCATGGCGTTCCGGCCGCAACGACGCGGCATGGCTGCCCTCCTGTTCGGCATCGCCGCCGCGCTCGAAGCGGCGTTCTCGGAAGGGGCGCGGGAATTCTCCATCGGCCAGCCCGGCTGGGAACTCGCCTTCCACGTCGCGGTGGCCACCACCGCCTTCGCATTCGTCACCATCGGCGCCGCGCTCGCGGTCGCGCAGGTGGTCGTCGCCCGCAAGCTGCGCAGCCGCCGGCCGCTCGGCTGGCTCAAGATCCTCACGCCGCTCGAGTCGCTGGAGTCCGGATGCTTCCAGAGCATCCTCGCAGGCTTCGCGCTGCTGACCCTGGCTCTCGTCAGCGGCGCCTATTTCATCGAGAACCTGTTCGCGCAGCACCTCGTGCACAAGGTCGTGCTCGCGATGATCGCCTGGGTCGTCTTCGCCGTGCTGCTGCTGGGGCGCTGGCGTTTCGGCTGGCGCGGCCGCAAGGCGCTGCGCTGGACCATCGCCGGCTACGTGCTGCTCGGCCTGTCCTATTTCGGCAGCAAGCTGGTGCTGGAGAACGTGCTGGGCAAGCACTGGGGCTGACCGGCCTTGCAGGACATCCCGTTACCCTGGCTGTTCGTCGTCCTCGTCGTCCTGGTCGCGCTGTCCGCGTTCTTCTCGAGCACGGAAACGGCGCTGATGAGCATCAACCGCTACCGGCTGCGACACCGGGCGCGTGAAGGCAGCGTCGGCGCGCGAGCCGCCGAGAAGCTCCTGGCGCAACCCGACCGCCTGATCGGGATGATCCTGATCTGCAACAACTTCGTGAACGCCGCGGCGGCCGCGATCGTCACCATCATCTGCCTGTCCCTGGGCGGCGAGTCGTACGCCGCCGTAGGCGTCGGCGTGTTCACGGTCGTGCTGATCATCTTCGGCGAGGTCTCGCCCAAGACGTTCGGCGCCCTGTACCCCGAGCGGCTGGCGATCCCGGCGGCGCTGATCTACCAGGTGCTGCTCAAGGTGCTGTATCCGATCGTCTGGGCGACGAACCTGGTCACGAACGGCGTGCTGCGCCTGGTGGGGGTCACGCGCGCGAAGGCGAGCACCACGTCCCTCAGCCAGGAGGAACTGCGCACGGTGGTCGCCGAGGCGAGCACCGTCATCCCGCACCGCCACCAGCGCATGCTGATGAGCATCCTCGACCTCGAGCGCATCAACGTCGAGGACATCATGGTGCCGCGACCGGAGATCGCGGGCATCGACGCCGCGGACGAATGGGACGAGATCCTCGACCAGCTGCGCGACAGCCGGCACACCCGCATCCCGGTCTTCGAGGGCAGCCTCGACAACCTGATCGGCATCCTGCACATGAAGAAGGTGGCCCGGCTGCTCGCGCGCGGCGAGCTCGACCGCGAGCAGCTCGTGGGGCTCGCGCGCACGCGCGAGGCCTACTACGTCCCCGAGGGAACATCGCTCAACCGGCAGCTGCTCAACTTCCAGCGCCAGCGCCGGCGCGTGGCGTTCGTGGTGGACGAGTACGGCGACGTGCAGGGCCTCGTCACGCTCGAGGACCTGCTCGAGGAGATCGTGGGCGAGTTCACCTCGGACACGAGCTCGCTCCACAAGGACGTGCACCGTGAGAAGGGCGGCAGCTTCATCGTCAACGCGGCGGCGAGCGTGCGCACCCTGAACCGCAAGATGGGCTGGTCGCTGCCGACCAGCGGCCCGCGCACGCTGAACGGCCTCATCGTGGAGTACCTCGAGAACATACCCGAGGCCGGCACCAGCCTGCGTGTCAATGACTACGCGATCGACATCCTGCAGACCGGCGACAACGCCGTGAAGACGGTGCGCCTGAAGCCAATCGAACCTCCGACGGGCGGGGCCGTGGCCGGGTCAGAAAGCGAGCGCTAGGGCCTGCTCCAGCCGGCCGACGCCCTCCGCGGCCAACCCCTCGACCGGTTTGCGCGGCACGTTGGCGGCCGGCACCAGCGCTCGGCGGAATCCTTGTTTCGCCGCCTCGCGCAACCGCTCCTCGCCGAACGGCACCGGTCGGATCTCGCCGGTGAGGCCCAGTTCGCCGAAACACACGGTGTCCTGCGCGAGCGGGCGGTTGCGGAGGCTCGACATCACCGCAAGCACGGCTGGCAGGTCGCCCGCCGTCTCGCCGATGCGCACGCCGCCCACGACGTTCACGAACACGTCCTGGCCAGACGTCGAGATGCCACCGTGGCGGTGCAGCACTGCAAGCAGCAGCGCGAGCCGGCTCGACTCGAAGCCGACGGCGACGCGCCGCGGCGACATGCCCTGCGCCTCGTCCACCAGCGCCTGCACCTCGACCAGCAGGGGCCGGCTGCCCTCGCGCGCAACGGTGATCACGCTGCCCGCGACCGGGACTTCGTGGCGGGAGAGGAAGATCGCCGATGGATTGCGGACTTCCCTGAGCCCGTCGTCGACCATGGCGAACACGCCGATCTCGTTCGCGGCCCCGAAGCGGTTCTTGACAGCGCGGACCACGCGGTAGCGACTGCCGGGGTCGCTCTCGAAATACAGCACGGTGTCGACCATGTGCTCGAGGATGCGCGGCCCGGCGATCAGCCCTTCCTTGGTCACGTGGCCGATGATGAGCACGGCGGTCCCGGTATCCTTCGCATGCCGGACGAGGCGCGCCGCGGACTCACGGACCTGCACGGCGGACCCGGGCGAGGATTCGCTCAACTCCGTATGCATGGTCTGGATGGAATCGACGACCAGCACGCGGGAGTGCGCCGCGGCCGCCTCGTCAATGATCGCCTCGACGCGGGTCTCTGCGACGAGCCGCAGGGTCGGCGAGTCGAGCCCCAGCCGGCGGGCCCGCAGCGCCACCTGGCGCACCGACTCCTCGCCCGAGGCGTAGAGCACGGGCTGGGAACGGCTCAGCGCGTCCGCTGCCTGCAGCAACAGCGTGGACTTGCCGATGCCGGGATCACCGCCCAGCAACACCACGGAACCCGCCACCAGGCCCCCGCCGAGCACTCGATCGAGTTCACCGATTCCAGAGGCCGCCCTGAGGTCGGAATCTTCCGTGACCTCCGTCACTGTCCGGCTGCTGGCCTGGCCAGGCGCCGTGCGGCGCTGCGAACGGGCCGCGACGGTCGAGGCGGCGAGTTCCAGCGTGTTCCACGCCTGGCAGGACGGGCACTGCCCCTGCCACTGGAAGGCCGTCGCGCCGCACGCGCCACAGACGTAGCTGCTCTTCTGTCTCGCCATGCCTCTCTGCGCCAGACGCGGGCTTTGCCCGGGGGCCAGCGATGCTAGCACGCGGCCCGCAGCCGGCCCGGATGTGTGACGCCGCCTGCAATTCGGCGCTGGAACGCTCCGTATACTTCCCTGCGACCATGCGAGCGCCAGCGGACGATACCCTCCCGATGATGCGCACCGGCGGCCAGTCCCGGCCGGAGCCGGCGTCGCGGGACGTGCCCGCGAAACTCGGCCGCTACCAGATCCTCGGCGAGCTCGGCAAGGGCGCGATGGGGGTGGTCTACCGGGCCCGCGACCCGATGATCAACCGCGAGGTGGCGCTCAAGGCGATCCCCCTCGCGGAGGAGTTCGAGGGGGACGAGCTCGAGGACGCGCGCAGCAAGTTCTTCCGCGAAGCCGAGATGGCCGGGCGCCTGAGCCACCCTCACATCGTGACCATCTACGATGCCGGCGAGGACAACGGCACGGCCTACATCGCCATGGAACTGTTGCGGGGCGGACACCTCGTCGAGTACACGGACCCCGCGCACCTGTTCCCGCCCCTGATCGCACTCGAAATCGTGGCGCGCCTCGCCGACGCGTTGCACTATGCGCACCAGCAACACGTGGTGCACCGCGACATCAAGCCCGCCAACGTCATGTACGAACCGTCCCGCGGGGACCTGAAGATCACCGACTTCGGCATCGCGCGCCTGACGGACGCCAACCGGACCCGCACCGGCATCGTCCTCGGCACGCCCTCGTTCATGTCGCCGGAGCAGCTGCAGGGCCGCGCCGTCACGGGCAGCTCGGACCTGTTCTCGCTCGCGATCACTTTTTTCCAGCTGCTCACCGGCCAGTTGCCCTTCCGCGCGGATTCGATGCCGGCGCTGATGATCAAGATCGCGATGGAGCCGCATCCGCGGATCCGGGTGGTCCGGCCCGACCTGCCGCCCGGACTCGACGAGTTCTTCGACCGCGCGCTCGCCAAGGATCCGGCAGCCCGGTTCGGGAGTGGCGCGGCGTTCGCGCAGGCCTTGCGCGACATCCGCGCGGCGGCCAGGGCCTGACCGATGGCTCTCAAGGGCAAGTTCCGCTGTGTCGGCATGAGCGACCCGGGTCGCGTGCGCGAGCACAACGAGGACACCATCGGCACGGACCCGGACATCGGCCTCGTGGTGCTCGCCGACGGGATGGGTGGCTACAAGGCCGGCGAGGTCGCAAGCGGCATCGCGGTCCGCACGATCATGGGCCTCGTCAAGGAAGCCGTCGAGCGCGAGGACCTCGGCATCCGCGACGAGGCGACGGGCCTCAGCCGGCCCGGAATCCTGCTGCGCGACGCGATCCAGCGCGCCAACAAGATCATCTACCAGACCGCGAAGACCCAGGCGAACTGCGAGGGCATGGGCACCACGGTCGTGGCGGGGCTCTTCTTCGACGACACCCTCACGATCGCCCACGTGGGCGACTCCCGCCTGTACCGGTTGCGCAGCGGAAAGTTCGAGCAGGTGACGCACGACCACTCGCTGCTGCAGGAGCTGGTCGCACGGGGCTTCTATACGCCCGAGGAGGCCCAGCGCGCGGCGGCGAAGAACTACGTCACACGGGCGCTGGGCGTCGAGCCCGCCGTGGACGTGGAACTGACCGAGGTACCGGTCGAAAAGGACGACCTGTTCCTACTTTGTTCGGACGGCTTGTCGGACATGGTCGAGGACGAGGATATTCAGTTAACGATCAGTACCTTTGGTGTTAATCTTGAAACGCTGGCGAAGCAACTGGTATTGCTGGCGAACGACAATGGGGGGCGCGACAACGTGTCGATCGTGCTGCTCAGGGTGCTGGAGGGTTTTCCCGCCCACCGCGGCATGATGGACCGATTGCTCGGGCTGTTCGGCTAACACAACGCAGGATCACGCATGGCCAGGCTGGTACTGAGTCTCGACGGGCAGACGCTCGCCGAGTACAACATGAGCAAGGAGCGCTACACGGTCGGGCGCCTCCCGGACAACGACATCCGCATCGACAATGCGGCGGTGAGCGGCCATCACGCGCTCATCATCAACATCCTGAACGACTCGTTCCTCGAGGACCTGAACAGCACCAACGGCACGTACGTCAACGGCAAGATCATCAAGAAGCACGCGCTGCAGCACGGCGACGTGATCACCGTCGGCCACCACGCGCTGCGCTTCATCGACGGCGAGGCCGAGGAACCGGCCGATGAGTTCGAGAAGACGATGGTGATCGGCCCGCGCGAGGCGGCGAGGCTGAAGGTCCCGCCGGCACAGGCCCCCGCCGCGCAGGCGTCGGGCTTCGGAAACGGCACCCTGCCCAAGGCGCGACTGCAGGTGCTCTCCGGCCAGTTTGCCGGGCGCGAGCTCGAGCTGGTGAAGACGCTGACGACGCTCGGGCGCCCCGGCGTGCAGGTCGCGGCCATCACGCGGCGCGCTGACGGCTATTACGTAATCCACGTCGAGAGCGGCAAGGAAGGCGACTATCCGCTGGTGAACGGCACCCCGATCGGCCCGCAGGCCCGCAAGCTTCACGACAACGACGTGATGCAGCTGGCCGGCGTGAAGATGGGGTTCTTCGAGAACTAGCGCAGCTCGTGCTGCACCCGCTGGCTCACCCCGCAGACCAGTTCGTAGGGGATGGTGCCGGCGTGACGCGCCACCTCTTCCACCGGCACGTCATCGCCCCAGAGGACGACCGGGTCGCCGGTCGCGACCGCCGGCAGATCGGTGACGTCCGCCGTCACCATGTCCATAGAGACGCGCCCGATCAGCGGCGCACGGCGGCCGTTCACGAGGACCGGGGCGCCTGACGGCATGCTGCGCGGGTATCCGTCGCCGTAACCCGCCGCAATCACCGCCATGCGGGTGTCCCGCTCCGCGCGCCAGGTACCGCCATAACCGACGGTCTCGCCGGGCCGCACGATCTTCACCGCGATGACCTCGGTCTGCAGCGACATGACCGGCCGCAGGCCGAGCTCTGCGCCAATGCCGCTCGGGAACGGCGAGACGCCGTAGAGCAACAGGCCCGGCCGCACCCAGTCCGCACGCGAGTCGGGCCACGCCAGGATGCCGGCGGAATTGGCGATGCTGCGGGCACCCGGGACACCCGCGGTCGCCGCGGCGAACGCACGCAGCTGTTCCGGGGTCTTCGCGTCTTCCTGCTCGTCCGCGTTCGCGAGATGGGTCACCAGCGTCGGGTCGGCCGACACGTTCGCGATGCGCGTGAGCCGCCGATACGCGTCGGCAAACTGCTCGACGCGGAAACCGAGCCGGTTCATGCCGCTGTCCACCTTGATCCAGGCCGACACGGCCTGCGAGCCGTCGCGACCCTCGAGCAACTGCAGCTGCTCGAAGCTGTGGATCATCAGGTCGAAGCGCTGCTGCGCGGCGATTGCGAGCTGGTCCGCGCTGAACACCCCTTCGAGAAGCAGGATCCTGTTGGCGAGGCCCGCCGCGCGCAGCGCGAGCCCCTCCTCGAGGCGCGCCACGGCAAATCCGTCCGCCTCGGCCAGTGCCTTGGCGACCGGAACGACGCTGTGGCCGTACCCGTTGGCCTTGACCACCGCCATCACGCGGGAGGCAGGCGCCGTCGAGCGGACCCGCGCGAGGTTATGCCGCAGGGCGGCGGCATCGACGATGGCGCGGATCAGTGTCTTCACGTGGAACCCGGGTGATTGCCGCGAGCTGCTTCAGCCGCGGTAGTCGTAGTCGCCGGTCGCGAGGTTCTCGAAGCGCGTGTACTTGCCGAGGAAGGTGAGGTGCACCTCGCCGGTGGGACCGTTGCGCTGCTTCGCGATGATGATGTCGGCGATGCCCTTGCGCGGCGTATCCGGCTCGTACACCTCCTCGCGGTAGATCAGCATGATCAGGTCGGCGTCCTGCTCGATCGCTCCCGACTCGCGCAGGTCGGACATCACCGGCTTCTTGTCGGTGCGCTGCTCGACGCCGCGATTCAACTGCGAGAGCGCGATCACCGGCACCTTGAGCTCCTTCGCCAGCGCCTTGAGCGAGCGCGAGATCTCGGAAATCTCGTTGGTGCGGTTTTCCTTGGTCCCTGCCACCTGCATCAGCTGCAGGTAGTCGACCACGATCAGGCCGAGCTTGTGCTCGCGGGTCAGGCGGCGCGCGCGGGCGCGGACCTCGGTGGGCGTCAGCGCGCCGCTGTCGTCGATGAAGATCGGTGCGGTCTTCATCTGCGCGATGGCGCTGTTGATGCGTGCCCAGTCCTCGTCACCGAACAAGCCGGTGCGCAGGTGGCTCTGGTCCACACGGCCGAGCGAGGAGACCATGCGCATCGACAGCTGCTCGCGGGACATTTCCATCGAGAACACCGCCACGCCCGTGTTCGAGGCAATGGCGGCGTTCTCCGCGATGTTGAGGGCCAGGGTGGTCTTGCCCATGGACGGGCGCCCCGCGACGATGATGAGGTCGCCGGGCTGCAGGCCGGCGGTCATGCGGTCGAGCTCGGTGTAGCCGGTGCTGATGCCGGTCAGCTGCCCCTGCGACTGGTGCAGCAGGTCGAGGCGGTCGATCGTGTCGCCCAGGATGTCGCGCAGCGGGACGAATCCCGAGCTGCCGTGCCGGCCCTGCTCGGCGATCGCGAATACCAGCTGCTCGGCGTTGTCCACCAGCTCCCGGGCGGAGCGGCCCTCGCTGTCGTAGGCGCTCGCCGCGATCTCGCCGCTGACGCGGATCAGGTTCCTGAGCAGCGAGCGCTCGCGGACGATGTCCGCGTAGGCGCGGATGTTGGCGGCGGTCGGGGTGTCGCGAGCGAGCCCGGCGAGATAAGCGAGACCGCCGGTCTCCTCGCCCTGGCCCTTCGCCGCGAGGTACTCGGCGAGCGTGACGGCGTCGCTGGGCTCGCTGCGGCCGGAGAGCTCGGCGATCGCGGCGAAGATCTGCTGGTGGTCGCGCCGGTAGAAGTCCTCGGCGCGCAGGCGGTCCGCCACCGAGTCCCACGTGCTGTTGTCCAGCAGCAGGCCGCCGAGCACGGCCTGCTCGGCTTCCACGGAATGCGGCGGGACGCGCAGCGAGTCCATCACGGATGCCGCCCGCGCCCGCTTGCGCCTCCCGGCGCCCCCCGATTCCTGGTCCATCGAGGAAGATCCGTTGCGCGGCCGGGCTATTCCTCGGCGACCACGTCCACCGGCAGGTCGATGACGACGTCGGTGTGCAGGTGCAGCTTCACGTGGTGCTCGCCCACGAGGCGGATCGGGCCCGAATGCAGGCGCACTTCGCTGCGCTCGATGCGGATGCCGGCCTTGGAGAGCGCCTCGGCGATGTCGGACGTGCCGATCGAGCCGAACAGCTTGCCCTCGCCGCCCGCCTTCGCGGCCAGCGTGAGCTTGAACCCCTCGAGCTGGCCGGCGCGGAGCTTCGCGCTCGACAACTCGTCGGCCGCGAGTTTCTCGAATTCGGCGCGGCGCTCCTCGAACTTGGCGAGGTTGGCGGCCGTGCACATGGCGGCCTTGCCTTGCGGGAGCAGGTAGTTGCGGCCGTAGCCGGGCTTGACCTTGACCTTGTCGCCGATGTTGCCGAGGTTGGCGACCTTCTGCAGCAGGATGACTTCCATCGTTGTTTCCTCGCTCGATCTCGTTACTTGATCACGCGGCGTGCGCCGCCCGTTGCGAGCGCAGCCAGTTGTCCACGAATCCCCAGCCCGCGAGCGCCGCGACCATGATGGGCGCAGCCAGCACGAGCAGCACGTAAATCGCCCACAGCCACATCCCGTTCAGGCGACCTGCCGCCTTGAACCGGTGCGCCGCGGCCAGTCCCACCAGCATCAACGCTCCCAGGAAGATCCTCCCCAGGTCGTCGACCAGCGGCCGGTCCGCGAAGAACGACGTGCCGATCACCACCGCCCCGAGCACGCCCAGCACCACGCCGATGCGCAGTTGCTGGAATTCCGCGCCGAAGCGCCCGGCCTGCGACGGCAGCGACTGCCACCAGCGGGCTAGGAACAGCGCGCACATCGCCAGCAGCATCGTGAGCACCGTCACCCAGCCCCACAAGGTGCGCGCCAGCGTGTCGGCGAGCCCATCCTTCGCCAGGTCCATCGGCAGTCCGCGCCGCTGCATCTCCTGAGCCACGTCGCGCACGAACGGCGCCCAGAACGTCTGCGGATCGCCGAACGACAGGTACAGGACCACCAGCAGGACCACGGCCGCCAGCACCGACGCCTGCAGGCACAGGGTGAGCGACTCCGTCCGTCCGAGCATTGCACCGAGCGCGAGCGGCGGGCCGAGCACCCAGGCCGAATAGACCAGGCCGACCGGCGCCGGCCGTCCGATCATCCACATCGCGCCGGCGAGCAGGAGGCTTGCGCCGGCGGCGACCATCAGTCCGGCCCGCGGGCCGCGCATCAGCGCAACCAGGGCCGGCACGGCCCCGGGCAGGAAGAACGCGAACCCGAGCCCGAACAGGGGCAGCAGGCCGAGCAGGCCGGTGACCAGCACGGCCCCGACCGGGTTCTCGGCGAGCCACGTTGCGAGCGATCGGTTCATGGCGGCGCCCCGGCGGGCGACCCGCACAGCCTCGGTCGGCTCAGTGCTGGTCCGTGTACGGCAGCAGCGACAGGAACCGCGCGCGCTTGATCGCGAGCGAAAGCTGGCGCTGGTAGTTCGAGCGCGTGCCGGTGATGCGGCTCGGCACGATCTTGCCGGTCTCGGAGATGTAGCCCTTGAGCGTGGCGAGATCCTTGTAGTCGATCCGCTCGATGCCCTCGGCCGTGAACTTGCAGAACTTACGGCGACGGAAAAAACGTGCCATGGGTCACCCTGTCTGAATTCGATTGGATTGCTTGAACGGCGGCGATCAGTTCGCGCTCACCGAGTCGTCGGCACCGTCGTGCGAACCGGCGTCGTCACCGCGGGTTCCCTCCTCCTCGGCCCGCGCCATGGGCGAGGGCTCGGTGACGGCCTCGGGCATCGACACCACGAGGTGGCGGATGACCGCGTCGCTGAAGCGGAAGGCGCCGGTGAGCTCGTCGAGCGACTTCTTGTCCGTCTCGACGTTCATCAGCACGTAGTGGGCCTTGTGGACCTTGGCGATCGGGAACGCGAGCTGGCGGCGGCCCCAGTCCTCGACGCGATGGATCGCGCCACCACCCGCGGTGATCATGCCGCGGTAGCGCTCGATCATGGCCGGGACCTGCTCGCTCTGGTCAGGGTGGACCAGGAATACGATTTCGTAATGACGCACTTTTTTTGTGCTCCCTTTGGCTGAAGCCGCCCGGTGGCCGAAGCCCCGGTGCGGCAAGGAGTTGCAGAAACGCCGCGACCACGAGGGCCGCTGCGGGCCGCGTAGGATACATTAAACGAGGCGGATGGGGCTAGGGGCTCAAGCCCCGCCTGGCTTTTGTCTCTGCCTGACTGCTTCGAACAGCACTACCCCGGCCGCCACCGACACGTTGAGGCTCTCGACCGCGCCGGCCATCGGGATGGACACCAGCTGGTCGCAGCACTCGCGGGTCAGGCGCCGCAGGCCCTCCCCCTCCGAGCCCATGACGAGCGCCGTCGGGCCGGTGAGGTCGACCTCGAACAGGGTCTTGTCCGCGGAATCGTCCGTGCCGACCAGCCAGATGCCTCGCTCCTTGAGGTCGCGCAGCGAACGCGCAAGGTTCACGACCGGGATGAACGGAACCGTTTCCGCAGCACCCGCCGCGACCTTGCGCACCACGGGCGTCACGCCAGCGGCCCGATCGCGCGGGGCGATGACGGCGGCGACGCCGGCCGCGTCGGCCGAGCGCAGGCAGGCACCCAGGTTGTGCGGGTCCTGCACGCCGTCGAGCACCAGCAGCAGCGGCGGGCCCTTGGCCGCTTCCAGGGCCTCCTCGAGTTGCGTCTCGGGGTCGCCGGCACGCGCCGCAATCTCGACCACCACGCCCTGGTGCCGGCCGCCTTCGGCCAGCTTGTCCAGCAGCGCATCGTCCGCGGGTACGACCTGCACGCCGGCACTTTGCGCCAGGGCCTTCAGCTCGCCGAGCCGCCCGGCATCCCGCCCGGACGTGAGCAGCACGCGCCGCACGCGTTGCGGACTGCGCGCCAGCATCACCCGCACCGCGTGGATGCCGTAGGCCACGGGGCTCGCCATCAGCGCCGCCTCCCGGCCGGGCGCGGACGCCGGCTGCGCCGCGGCGCTTCGTCGGCGCCCGCGAGATCGAAATCCACGCGCCGCTCGTCCAGGGAGACGTTGCTGACCCGGACCCGCAGCCGGTCGCCGAGCTTGTAGACCTTTCCGGAACTGCGCCCGACGAGCCGGAACCCGGACCGGTCACGCATGAAGTAATCCTGCCCGAGCGCGGAGACGTGCAGCAGCCCGTCGACCTGCAGGCCATCGAGCTGGACGAACAGGCCGAAGTCCACCACCCCGGAGACGATACCGCCGAACTCCTCGCCCACGCGCTCCTGCATGTAGTAACACTTGAGCCACGCGACGGCGCCGCGGGTCGCCTCGTCGGCGCGCCGCTCGCGGAACGAGCAGTCCTGGCCGAGGATGGGGAACGGGCCGTGGCAGTCGACGAGCGCCTGCGGCTCGCCCTGCCGCAGGATCTGCCGGATGCCACGATGCACGACGAGGTCCGGGTAGCGGCGTATCGGCGATGTGAAGTGCGCGTAGTGCTCCAGTGCGAGGCCGAAGTGCCCGATGTTGCCTGGCTGGTAGACCGCCTGCGGCATCGAGCGGATCACGGCGGTGGTGATGAGCAATGCGTCCGGCCGGTCGCCGATCTTCTGCAGCAGGTCGCGCAGGTGCTCGGGCTTGACCTCCCCGGCCGGAGGCAGCCACAACCCGAACTCGCGCAGGAACTGCCGCAGTGTCTCCAGCCGGTCGACCTCCGGCAGGCCGTGCACGCGGTAGAGCGTGGGCACCCGATGGCGGTCGAGGAAGCGCGCGGCCGCGACGTTGGCGGCAATCATGCATTCCTCGATGAGGCGGTGCGCGTCGTTGCGCGGCTGCTCGACCAGCGCCGCGACCCGACCAGCCTCGTCGAACTTGAGCTTGAGCTCCGGCGTATCGAGCTCGAGCGCACCGCGGCCGCTGCGATAGCGCGTGAAGCTCCTGTAGATCCCATGCAGCGCGAGCAGGCGCTCGCGGAGCGCTTCGAGGCGCGGCGCGTGGCGCGCGTCGGGTCGCTCGAGGAAATCGCCGACTTCGCGGTACGTGAGCCGCGCGGCCGAGCGCATCACACCCTCGAAGAACCGCGAGCGCGTGATGCGACCGTCGTCGCTCACGCGCATCTCGCAACACAGGCACAGGCGGTCTGCGTCGGGAACCAGCGAGCACAGTCCGTTCGACAGTGCCTCGGGCAGCATTGGTATGACGCGGTTCGGAAAATAGACCGAGGTGCCACGCTCGCGCGCCTCGACGTCGAGCGCGCTTCCCGGCAGCACGTAGTGGCCGACGTCCGCGATCGCGACGATCAGTCGCCAGCCGCCGCCGCGGGAGCGCTCGCAGTAGACCGCGTCGTCGTAATCCTTCGCGTCCTCGCCGTCGATGGTGACCAGGGCGGTTTCGCGCAAGTCCTCGCGCCCCGCGATGGCCGATTGCGGAATACGGGCGCCGTAAACCGCAGCTTCGCCGAGTACCGCCGCCGGAAATTCGAACGGCAGCCCGTGCGAGTGGATCGCGATATCGGTCTCCATGCCCGGCGCGCCGTGCTCGCCCACCAGGCGCGAGACGCGGCCCACCGGCTGGGCGGTGCGACCGGGCTGCTGCGTGATCTCGACGATCACGATCTGGCCGGATTCGGCGCCGGCGAGCTCGGCCTGCGGCACGAGCACGCGGTGAGTGATGCGCGGGTTGTCCGGCGTCAGGTAGGCGACGCCCGATTCGACCTGCAGGCGCCCCACCACCTCGCGTGTGCGCCGCTCGAGCACCTCGACGATCGTGCCCTGCGGCTTGCCGCGGAAACTCGGCCCCTCGATGCGCACGGCCACGCGGTCACCGTGCATCACCTCGCGCATCTGCTGGCCCGGGAGGTGGATCGGCGCCGACGCATCGTCGGGCATCAACAGGCCGTCGCCGCTGCGATGCGCCTGCACCGTGCCGACGACGACGCCCGGCAGCTGCTCGCGCAGGCAATACTGCCGGCGGCGGTTCAGGACGACCTCGCCGTGCTTCAGCAGGGTTGCCAGCTGCGCCTCGGCGTCCGCGCCCGCAACCGGGCCGAGCTCCGCCGCGACCTCCTCCATGCGCATCGGGCGACCGGCGCGCCTCAGGACCTGCAGCACCCCCGCCTCCGGCGAGTGTGGCGTGCGTTGCGCTGGCCGCGGACGCGCTGCGCCCTGCGGCCCGTGGGGGGATCGTCGGTTTCTTTGTCTTTTCATGTGGATTCGAGTCGAGGGCGGCCTGCGGCCGCCGGTATTCGTTGACAGTCCCGGGGGCCGCCAGTAAATTGCGCCACCTTCCAGCGGGCCCGTCGGGGCCGCGCCGCGACCCATGCCCAGGTGGCGGAATTGGTAGACGCACTAGTTTCAGGTACTAGCGGGTAACACCGTGGAGGTTCGAGTCCTCTCCTGGGCACCATCCGACCGGTAGTCGCCACTCTACCATCGGCCCCTCGGAACTGTCTGTCGGGCAGCACCGCAAGCGGTCGTGCGGTTCGCACTTCGGCCCTGCCGGGCAACGTGAAAAATCGTCCCCAAAAGGCGACACTTTTCGGATTGACGGATCACCGTCACTGATCATAATCACCGCGCGGCACGGTTAGGCCTGTGATCGACCCTGGGGATGCAGGGAACTGCACAGGTCACTACCGGCGACAACGGCCCCCGCACAGGCGGCGGACCGCGGTCACAAGGCCGATTGCTGATAAAGGCAAACCCGCCGCGAGGCGGGGGCGCAAAACCTCCGGTCCCCGGTCACGCATGCCGAGGATAGCGGGGCTGCCTAGCAGTCTTGTCTCGCGACGGTCCCAAGCGACCGCACAAGCCAGCCGCAGCACCCCGCCCCGCAGGTCCAGCGCAGCCCCACTCGGCATCGGCAGCGTTTGCCTCGCGGCACGCCCCGGCGTTCCGCTTCGCTTGAAGTTTGGGGGCCTGTCAGTGCTCTGCAGTCGCCTTTGGCCGCTGCACTGGAGTCTTAGCCGAAATGAAATTTGCCCTGCCCTTGCCCGCCCGGGCGTTCCTCCTCTCCACCCTGGTCGCGCTCGGTTGCATGGTCGGCGCCGCGACGGCCGCCGCAGCCAACAGCCCGCCGGTCATCTCGGGCACCCCGCCCACCAGTGCGACCGTCGCAGTTCGCTACAGCTTCCGCGCCACCGCATCCGACGCGGACGGCAATGCGCTGCGCTTCAGCATCGTGAACAAGCCCGCGTGGGCGACCTTTGACGCCGCCACGGGCACGCTGCGAGGGACGCCGTCAGTGCGCCACGTCGGCTCGTACCCGGGCATCAGGATCAAGGTCACGGACGGCAGGGCGACGCGCAGCCTGAATTACTTCTCGATCAGGGTCCGTACGGCCACGGCCAACCGGTCCCCGACCATCTCCGGCTCGCCCGCGACGAGGGCCACCGTGGGTTCGGCCTATGCGTTCCAGCCAGCCGCCTCCGATCCCGATGGCCACGCGCTCGTGTTCTCGATCCAGAACCGCCCGGCCTGGGCCGCGTTCAGCACCGCCACCGGACGCCTGTCTGGAACGCCCTCGGCGGCGCACGCCGGCACGTACGGCAACATCCTGATCCGTGTGTCGGACGGACAACTCAGCCATACGCTGCCCGCTTTCTCGATCACGGTCGGCGCGAGCGTCAACCGGGCGCCGACCATCAGCGGGTCACCGTCGTCGGCGGCCGCGGCTGGCCTGGCCTACGCGTTCCAGCCCAGTGCCTCGGACCCGGACGGCAACGCGCTGACGTTCTCCATCGCAAACAGGCCGAGCTGGGCGGCCTTCAACAGTTCGACCGGACGCCTGTCGGGGACGCCGGGCAGCAGCCTCGGCGGCGTTACGTTCGGCGGCATCACGATCTCAGTCTCCGATGGCGCCGCGAGCGCGTCCCTGGCACCTTTCTCGATCACTATCGGGAGCGGCAACCGGCCTCCGGTCATCAGCGGGGCTCCGGCGACGTCTGCCGCCGTCGGCCTGGCGTACGCCTTCCAGCCGACGGCCTCCGACCCGGATGGCAACACGCTCACCTATTCGATCGCCAACCGGCCGACGTGGGCGACGTTCAACGCGTCGACCGGTCGCCTGTCGGGCACGCCCGGCAGTAGCGTCGCGGGAACCACGTACAGCGGCATCGCGATCTCGGTGTCGGACGGCACCGCGAGCGCGGCCCTGGCACCGTTCGCGATCACCATTGCGCGCAGCAACCGCCCGCCCGTCATCAGCGGGACGCCGGCGACGTCGGTCACTGCAAGCCAGGCCTACTCGTTCCAGCCGACCGCCTCCGACCCGGACGGCAACACGCTCACGTATTCCATCGCCAACCGACCCACCTGGGCGACCTTCAACAGCTCGACCGGGCGCCTCTCGGGCACTCCGGCCGGCAGCCTCGCCGGCACCAGGTACAGCGGCATCACGATCTCGGTGTCGGACGGCACTGCAAGCGTTTCCCTGGCGCCGTTCTCCATCGCCGTGGCTCAGCCGAGCGCCACCGGCAGCGCTACGCTGTCATGGACGCCGCCGAGGACCAACACGGACGGGACCCCACTCATCGACCTGGGCGGCTACCGGGTGCATTACGGGACGGTCTCGCGCTCGTACGATCGGTCGTTGTCGATTCCGAATGCCGGGCTCACCAGTGTCGTGATCGAGAACCTGGCGAGCGGCACGTGGTACTTCGCGGTCAAGGCCTTGACCGCGGCCGGGATCGAAAGCGACTTCTCGCAGGAGGCGTCGAAGACGATCCCGTAGCGGCGCATGGCGCCGGCGGCGAGGCGCGCCCTCACCGGCGTCGCCGCCGGCGTCCTCCTCAGCCCGTGGGCAGGCTGCGGGCGATCAGTTCCTTCATGATCTCGTTGGTGCCGCCGTAGATCCGCTGCACGCGGGAGTCGGCGAACATGCGGCAGACCAGGTACTCGTTCATGTAGCCGTAGCCGCCGTGCAGCTGCACGCATTCGTCCATCACCTTCTGCTGCATGTCGGTGACCCACCACTTCGCCATCGCCGCCGTCTCGGAATCGAGCGTGCCGGACACCTGCTGCTCGATGCAGCGGTCGACGAAGGTGCGCGCGACGCGCGTGTAGGTCGCGACCTCCGCGAGCCTGAAGCGCGTGTTCTGGAACGTGCCGATCGACTGGCCGAACGCCTGGCGCTCCTGGACGTAGCGGGCGGTCTCCGCCAGCGCCCCTTCCATCGCCGAGACGCCGCCCACCGCAATCGTGAGGCGCTCGTACGGCAGGTCGCCCATCAGCTGGTGCATGCCCTTGCCTTCCTCGCCGAGGAGGCAATCGACCGGTACGCGCACGTCCTCGAAGAAGAGCTCGGAGGTGTCCTGCGCGGTCATGCCCATCTTGTCGAGCACGCGACCCACGCGATAGCCCTCCAGGCCCTCGGTCTCGACCATGAGGATGGAGAGCCCGCGGCTGCGGTCGTTCGGGTCGGTGCGCACGACCAGCATCAGGATGGTCGCGATCGAACCGTTCGTGATGAAGATCTTGGAGCCATTCACGACGTACTCGCCGCCCTCTCGCACGGCCCGGGTACGGACGCCCTTCAGGTCCGATCCGGCACCCGGCTCGGTCATCGCAATCGCGCCGATCAGCTCGCCGCGCGCCATGCGCGGCAGCCAGCGCTGCTTCTGCTCCTCGCTGCCGTAATTGAGCACGTAGTGCGCGGCGATGCTGTGCACGCCCTGGCCGAAGCCCGAGATGCCGCGACGCCCGAGTTCCTCGTAGAGCACCGCTTCGTGGCGAAAGTCCCCGCCGCCGCCGCCGTGCTCCACCGGCACGTCCATCAGCAGGAAACCGGACTCGCCGACCGCCCGCCAGGTCTCCCGGTCGACGTGATGCTGGGCGCGCCAGTTCGGCTCCTTCGGCAGCATCTCGGTCTCGACGTAACGCGACACCGCCTCGCGGAGCATGCGCAGGTCGTCGT
This sequence comes from uncultured Gammaproteobacteria bacterium, assembly GCA_963778185.1. Classification (GTDB taxonomy): domain Bacteria; phylum Pseudomonadota; class Gammaproteobacteria; order Steroidobacterales; family Steroidobacteraceae; genus RPQJ01. The sequence continues at coordinate 143,900 of CAVZTF010000003.1, forward strand.
CCATCCAGGGTGATTCGTAGGGATGCATGGCTCGCTCCGTCCTGGCGATCACTCGAAGGGGTGACGCAGCACGATGGTCTCGTTGCGGTCGGGCCCCGTCGAGACGACGTCGATCGGCACCCCTGCGAGCTGCTCGACGCGCGCGAGGTAGCGGCGGGCATTCTCCGGCAGTTGCGCAAAGTCGGTGATTCCGTACGTGGGCTCGGACCAGCCCGGCAGTGACTCGTAGACCGGCACGCACTCGGAGTAGCGGTGTGGCAGCAGCGGCGGGTTGTCGCGGACCTCGCCGTCGATGCGGTAGCCCGTGGCGATGCGCAGCGTGTCGAGGCCGTCGAGTACGTCGAGCTTGGTGACGCCGAGGCTCGAGAGACTGTTGTGCAGCACCGCGCGACGCAGCGCGACGGCGTCGAACCAGCCGCAGCGTCGCGGACGGCCGGTCACCGCGCCGAACTCGTGGCCCACGCGCGAGAGGTGCTCGCCGTTCTCGTCGAAGAGTTCCGTCGGAAACGGCCCCGCACCGACGCGGGTGGTGTAGGCCTTCACGACACCCATGACCGCGTGGATGTCCCGTGGCCCGAGGCCCGTGCCCACCGCCGCTGCGCCCGCGATCGTGTTGGACGAGGTGACGAACGGGTAGGTGCCCACGTCGATGTCGAGCAATGCGCCCTGCGCGCCCTCGAAGAGCAGGTTGCCGCCGCGCTTCATCTCGACGCGCAGCAGCTCGCTGATGTCGTCCACCAGCGGCTGGACGCGATCGGCCTGCGCCACGAGGTCGTCGAGCACGCGCTGGAAATCCACCGGCTCGGCGCTGAAATAGCGGCTCAGGATGAAGTTGTGGAAATCGAGGACTTCGCCCAGGCGGGCCGCCAGCCGATCGCGCTGGAAGAGGTCCGCGACCCGCACCGCGCGGCGCGCGACCTTGTCCTCGTAGGCGGGGCCGATGCCGCGGCCGGTGGTGCCGATCGCGTTGGCACCGCTGGCGCGCTCACGCGCGCGGTCGAGCGCGATGTGCGAGGGCAGTATCAGCGCGCAGTTCGGGCTGATGCGCAGGCGCTCGTAGACCGGCACGCCCTTCTGCACCAGGGCATCGGCCTCGCGCAGCAGCGCTTCGAGCGACAGCACGACGCCGTTGCCGATGAGGCACTGCACGCCCGGATGGAGCACGCCCGACGGGATCAGCGACAGCACAGTCTTCACGCCGTCGATGACCAGCGTGTGTCCGGCGTTGTGACCGCCCTGGAAGCGCACGACCGCGGCCGCCCGCTCCGTCAGCAGGTCGACGATCTTGCCCTTGCCTTCGTCGCCCCACTGGGCGCCGATGACAACGAGGTTCCTGGCCATGGTGATGGTGTCCGGTGTCAGGTCAGCCCGCGCCGCGCACGAAGTACAGCAGCAGCGCGCCGCCGATCATGCTGGCGAGGCCCGCGAAGCGCAACGTGCGCTCGTCGAGCTGGGAGAGTTGCAGCAGCGTTCGCTTCATGCCGCCCGGGTTGGCGAATGGCATGAGTCCTTCCAGCACGAGGTAGAGGGCGCACGCCGCCCACAGGTCGTTCCAGTGCATGGCGGAGCCGGGACCGACCCCGCGGTCAGCGGCCGGACTCCTTCAGGTACTTGAAGAACTCGCCGTCGGGCGCCAGCACCATCACGTCGCCCTGCTTGCCCAGCGACTTGCGATACGCCTGCAATCCCCGGTAGAAGGAATAGAACTCGGCATTGCGCCCGTAGGCGCGCGCGTAGATGTCCGCGGCCGCCGCGTCGCCCTCGCCCTTCACCATCTCCGCCTGCCGGTACGCGCCGGCCAGGATTTCCGTGCGCTGGCGGTCGGCCTCGGCGCGCGTCTGCTCCGACACCGCCGAGCCTTCGGCGCGCAGCTGCGCGGCCTGCCGCGCGAAGTCCTGCCGCATTCGATTGAACACCGACTCGCTCACTTCCTCGGGCAGCTCGATGCTCTTCACGCGTACGTCTATCATGGTCATGCCGAGGCCGCCCACGTTGTCGCCGGCGATCTTGAGCACCTCGCCGAGGAACTCGGTGCGCTCCGCCGCCACCACCTGCTGGATGGTGCGCCGCGCGATGACGCCCTTCAGGCCGTCCTTGACGATTTCGCCGAGGCGGCGGGCCGCGACCTCCTCGCTGCCGCCGGCCGTCGAGGTGTAGTAGCGCGACACGTCGGTAATGCGCCACTTGACGAAGAAGTTGATGCGCAGGATCTTGCCTTCGCTGGTGAGGAAGCTCTCCGCCGGGTAGTCCTCGGTGAGGATGCGCTTGTCGAACTTACGCACGTTGTTCACCAGCGGCATCATGAAATGAAGTCCCGGCTGATAGTCGGCGCGCACGATCTCGCCAAAGCGGAACTTGATGGCGAGGTCGGTCTCGCGCACGGTGAACGCCGCCATGGAGAACACCAGGGCGAGGAAGCCGACGAGGATCACGGCGAGGTAGCTGCGGTTGCTCATCAGCGCGCCCCCCGCTCTCGGCGCGACTCGACGGTCGCAGCCGGCTCCTCGGACACGTTGACGCGTGGCGCGGCCGTCGCCGGCACCTGGCGCTGCTCGTCGAGCGTCAGCGTCGGCGCGCGGCGCTCCAGCAGCTTGTCGAGCGGCAGATAGATCATGTTTCCGGTGCCCTTGGTGTCGACGAGCACCTTGTTGGTGCTGCCGAGAATTTCTTCCATCGTCTCGTAGTACAGGCGCTGGCGGGTCACGCCGGGCGCGCGTTCATAGGCCTCGAGCAGCTTGGCGAAGCGCGAGGCCTCGCCCTCCGCGTCGGCGACGATGCGGGCCTTGTAGGCCTCCGAATCCTCCATCTGGCGTGCGGCCGAGCCCTTGGCCTTCGGCAGGATGTCGTTCGCGTACGCCTGGGCCTCGAGTCCGAGGCGCTCCTTGTCCTCGCGGGCCTTGATGGCGTCGCGCTGCGCGGACTGCACCTGCTCCGGCACGCTGACGCCCTGCAGGTTCACCGTGGTCACCTCGATGCCCGTGCTGTAGGAGTCCAGGGTGCGCTGGATCAGCTCGCGGGTCTTGGCAGTGATCTCCTGGCGACCCTGCTCGAGCACGAAGTCGAGCGTGCTGCGGCCGACGATCTCGCGGATCGCGCTCTCGCTGACCTCGCCGAGCGTGGCCTCCGGCTCGCGCACGTTGAAGGCATAGGCCACCGGCTCCACGCGGCGGTATTGCACGGCGATGTTGATGTCGACGAGGTTCTCGTCCGAGGTCAGCATGCGGGTCTGGTCGCTGAAGCCCTCGACGCTCTCGACGTTGACGATCTGCCGGGTCTCGATCGGCCACGGCATGTGCCACCGCAGTCCGGGCTCGGTGGTCGCCACGTAATCCCCGAAGCGCGTCACCACGGCGCGCTCGGCGGCATCCACCTTGTAGAGTCCCGTGGCCGCCCAGACGGCAGCCAGCACGAGTACGACGGTGCCGACGCCGAAGCCGCGCATCGCGCCGCCGCCGCCGGATTCGCTGCGATCGCCGCCGCCGCCGCCGCCAAACATTCCGGATAGTTTTCGTTGCAGGTTGCGCAGCGCCTCGTCGAGATCGGCGGCTCCCTTGTCGGGGCGGTTGCCCCAGGGATTGCGGTTCCTGCCCGGGTCGTTCCAGGCCATGGGATGGTGTGCTCCCGAAAGTTTGACGTCAGTGGGGTGGGCGGATTCCGGCGTCGCCCGTTGCGACGCGAACCGGGGATTGTAGGAACCGATCCGTGGCGGCACAAGGCACGCTCGCGGGAGGTACTTCGAGGCCCGCCTCGCGGCAGATTCGCTGCAGGTCGCGCAGCCGCAGGCTGACCTCGAGGTCGATGCTGCCGTCGTCGAGCCGGCGTTCGCCGAGCACGGCGCCCGCCTCGAAGAGCTGGGCGCGCGCGCGGCCCGCCCGCGGCGGCAGGCGCAGCACGCAATGGTGGATGTCGGTGCCCAGCTGGTCGTGCAGGGCCTTGTGCAGCAGATCGACGCCCTGCCCGTCGTGGGCGGAGAGCCAGAGCCGGTCGACCCGCCCGTCCGGCCCGACCTCGGTGTGCGGGGCCTCGCCGGTGCGGTCGATCTTGTTGTAGACCGCGATCTGCGGCAGCTCGTGTGCGCCGATCGACTCGAGCACCTGGTTCACCTGGGCGATCCGCTCGACTCGCTCGGGGTCCGCGGCGTCGATGACGTGCAGCAGCAGGTCGGCCTCCCGCGCTTCCTGCAACGTCGAGCGGAAGGCGGCCACGAGTTCGTGAGGCAGGTCGCGGACGAAGCCGACCGTATCCGCGAGCGCCACCTCGAGCCCCGGCGAGAGTCGCAGGCGCCTGACGGTGGGGTCGAGCGTGGCGAAGAGCTGGTCGGCGGTGTACGCATTCGCGGAGGTGAGCCGGTTGAACAGCGTCGACTTCCCGGCGTTGGTGTAGCCGACCAGCGCCACCGTGGGAACCGCCCCGCGCTTGCGCTCCTGGCGCGTGGTCTCGCGCTGGACCAGCACCTTGTCGAGGCGGTCGTTCAAGGTCTTGATGCGCCGCGCGAGCAGGCGGCGGTCGGTCTCGAGCTGGGTCTCGCCGGGGCCTCGGAGTCCGATGCCGCCCTTCTGGCGCTCGAGGTGGGTCCACCCGCGCACGAGGCGCGTGGACATGTGCTCGAGCTGCGCGAGTTCGACCTGCAGCTTGCCTTCGAAGGTCCGCGCGCGCTGCGCAAAGATGTCGAGGATCAGGCCGCTGCGGTCGAGCACGCGGCATTCGAGGGTCTTCTCGAGGTTGCGTTCCTGGGCCGGGGAAAGTGCGCGGTCCACCACGACCAGGTCGGCACCCAGCGCGGCGATGCGCGCGCGCAGTTCCTCCACCTTGCCGGTGCCCAGGAAATACTTGGGCGCGGCGACCTTGCGCGTTACGGTGAGCACCTCGAGGACCTGCGCGCCAGCCGAGCGCGCGAGTGCCGTGAATTCCTCGACGCGGTCCGGTTCCGGCGCATGGCCGAGCCCGACGCAGACCAGAATCGCGCGTTCGCCGCTACCGGGCCTGTCGAACAAGTCGCCCTTACCTCGCCCGCCGCCGTGCCTGGCTCATGTCGCCGCCGGGACTTCCTCGGGGGGCAGTTCCTCGTCGCCCATCGGCAGGCGGACGTTGCGCGCCGGCACCACCGTGGAAATAGCGTGCTTGTAGACCATCTGGCTCACGCTGTTGCGGAGCAGGACGACGAACTGGTCGAAGGAATCGATCTGGCCCTGCAACTTGATGCCGTTGACCAGGTAGATCGACACGGGGATCCGCTCCTTGCGCAGCGCGTTCAGGAATGGGTCTTGCAGGGATTGGCCCTTGGCCATGGTCGCGTCTCCTTCTTATTCATACCGCTTCGTTCCTGCCGCGCACTCTTCCATGAAACGGCCGTAACGCCCGTCGCCTCGACGAGCAAGAACGTGGTTAATGCTATCACAGGCCGTCGGGGCCGCCGCCGGCCGCCACCTTCTCCATGAGCCGCTGTATGGGCGCAAGTTCCTGATCTTCAAGGCTTCGGATCCACATAATCGATGGATCCGCATTGGTCCAGGTCAGCTGGCGCTTGGCAAGGTTGCGCGTCGCCCGCTGGCCGGCCTCGACGGCCGCCGCGAGGCTCGTCTCGCCCGCAAGGTGCGCCCAGAGCTGCCGGTAACCGACTGCCCGCAGGCTCGGAAGGTCCGCCCGCAGGCTGCCGCGGGTCCGCAATGTGGCGACTTCCTCCAGGAAGCCCGCCGCCATCATCTCGACGAATCGCGTGTCGATGCGACGATACAGTTCCGCCCGGTCGAACGGCTGCAAGGCGAAGGCGGCCAGTCGCAGCGGCGCCGGCACGGCGAGCTTCTGCAGTTCCGACAGCGGCCGCCCCGTCAGCTCCAGCACCTCGAGTGCGCGCTGTATGCGCTGGCCGTCGGCCGGACGGATGCGGGCCGCCACCTCGGCGTCGCGAGCTGCGAGTTCGGCGTGCAGCGCCGGCCAGCCGAGCTCCTGCGCCCGTCGGTCGATGCGCTCGCGCACGGCGGGACTCGCTTCCGGCAGCGGGGCCATCCCCTTCGTCAATGCGCGGAAGTACAGCATCGTGCCGCCGACCAGCAGCGGCACCCTCCGCCGCTGCCGGATCCCGCCGATCAGTTCCAGCGCATCGCGCCGGAAGCGCCCCGCCGAATAAGGCACGGACGGGTCGCAGATGTCGATGAGGTGGTGCGGCACGGCCGCCCGTACCTCCAGGGAGGGCTTCGAGGTGCCGATGTCCATGCCGCGATAGACCTGCGCCGAGTCCACGCTGACGATCTCGAGCGGGAACCGCCTGGCGAGCCGCAAGGCGAGTTCGGTCTTGCCCGCGCAGGTCGGGCCCATGAGCAGCACCGCATCGGCCGGCACGAGGGCGTCCGCGGTCATCGTCCGCGCAGGAACAGGCGGTCGAGGTCGTCCATGCCAACGAACGACCACGTCGGGCGACCGTGCACGCATTGGTCGGCGCGCAAGGTGGTTTCCATCTCGCGCAGCAGGGCGTTCATTTCCGGCACGGTCAGGCGCCGGTTCGCACGGACGGCCTGGTGGCAGGCCATGGTGCCGAGCGCGCGCTCGAGCGCCTGCCGCGCGCCGCCGCTGCCTTGCGCACGCAGGTCCGCGAGCATGTCGCGCACGAGGGCCGTGGGCTCGGCCGACGACAGCAGTGCCGGCATGGAACGCACCAGCAGTTGCGTGGGCCCGCCGCGCGAAATCTCGATGCCGAGTTCGTCGAACAGCGTCAGGTGCGCTTCGGCCTCGTCGGCCTCGGCCACCGCAACGTTGAGCGCGACCGGCACGAGCAAGGGCTGGCTCGCGACGCGCTGTGCCGCGAGCGACGCCTTGAGCCGCTCGTAGGTCGTGCGTTCGTGCGCCGCGTGCATGTCCACCAGCACCAGGCCGCCCTGCGCCTGCGCGAGGATGTAGATGCCGTGCAGTTGCGCGATGGCGAAGCCGAGCGGGTGCTCGTGCGGCTCGGCCCAGGGCTCGCGCGGCTCCGCTGCAGCGGACGCCGGCAGCGCAGACTCGACCGCACCCGCGGCGTCGCGAATGCCCGGCGCCAGCGCCGTGTAGAGGTCGAGGGCCGACGTGCGCGGCGCAACGGTGCCCACCGCATCGTTGAGCGAGAAGCGCGCCGCCGGAATTTCCTCAGCCGCGGTTCGGGCCGGCCGGGTCTGCGCCAGCGCTCGCTCGAGCGTGCGGAACAGGAAGTCGTGCACGAGCCCCGGCTCGCGGAAGCGCACCTCGAGCTTTTGCGGGTGGGCGTTGACGTCCACGCGCGCCGGATCCATGTCGAGGTACAGCACATACGCCGGCTGCCGGCCGTGATAGAGGACGTCGCGGTAAGCGAGCCGCACGGCGCTCGACACGAGCCTGTCGCGCAGCGGACGTCCGTTGAGATAGAAGTGCTGCTGGTCCGCCTGGCTGCGCGCATAGGTGGGCATGCAGAACCAGCCGCTCAGGCGCAGGCCGGCGCCCTCGTGGTCGAGCTTGAGCGCATGGGCGATGAACTCCTCGCCGAGGATTGCCGCCACGCGGGCGTCGCGTCCTCGTTCGTCGCGCGCCGGCGGGTGATCCGCGAGTGCCCGACGGGCCGAACTCAGGCGGAACCCGACCTCGAAGCGGCTCAACGCGAGCCGCTCGACGAGGCGCTCGACCTGCGCGAGTTCCGTGCGCTCCGCACGCAGGAACTTGCGCCGCGCCGGCACGTTGAAGAACAGGTCGCGGACCTCGACCGTGGTGCCCGGCGGGTGCGGCTGCGGCGCAGGACCGCTCACTTCGCCGTCCACCGCGGACACTGCGTACGCGACAGGGGCGACAGCCGCGCGGGACACGAGCTTCATGCGCGAGACCGAAGCGATGCTCGGCAGGGCCTCGCCGCGGAATCCCAGGGTGCGGACGGCCTCGAGGTCCTCGATGCGGCCGATCTTGCTGGTGGCGTGCCGCGCCAGCGCGAGCACCAGTTCGCCGGCGGGGATACCGCCACCGTCGTCGCGGACCCGGCACAGGGTGGCGCCGCCGCCCTCGACCTCGATCTCGATCGATCGCGCACCCGCGTCGAGGCTGTTCTCGACCAGTTCCTTGATCACCGACGCCGGGCGCTCGACGACCTCGCCGGCCGCGATCTGGTGGATCAATTGCTCGGGAAGGACCCGTATGGTCATGGACGGGGCGGCCTCGCGCAAGGGGCCGCGAGAATAGCAGGCCTGAGGGGGCTCAGCGTTCCGCGAGGGTCTGGGTGTCGGCGCCGGCGCCGCCGCGACGGGCGGCCACGAGCGCGGCAATCCGGGTCCCGGGCGGCGGCTTCTCGTAGAAGTAGTTCTTCACCCCGGAGTGGATCGCCTGGGCGATCCGCTGCTGGTGCGTCGCGTCGCGCAAGCGGCGCTCGTCCGTGGCGTTCGAGATGAACGCGGTCTCGACCAGCATCGACGGGATGTCGGGCGACTTGAGCACGATGAACCCCGCGTGCTTCACGCGCGGCCCGTGCACGGAACCGACCCGCCGCAGCGCCGCGAGCACGCTGTCCGCGGCCTCGACGCTGTTGCTCACCGCTTCCTTCTGGGTGACGTCGAGAAGGACCGAGGCGAGCACGTCGCTCTTGTCGTCGAGCGACACGCCACCCATCAGGTCCGCGGCGTTCTCGCGCTCGGCGAGCCACCTCGACGCCTCGTCGGTCGCGCCCCGCAGCGACAGCACGTAGACGGACGAGCCGCTGACGCCGCGGTTCTGCACCGAGTCGGCATGCACCGAGATGAACATGTCCGCGCCGAGTTCGCGCGCCTTGCGGGAGCGGCCGCGCAGCGTGATGAAATAGTCCCCGTCGCGGATCAGCACGGCGCGCATGCCTTCCTCGGCGTCGATCCCGGCAGCCAGCTTGCGCGCGATCGCGAGCGTCACGTCCTTCTCGCGCGTGCCGCCGCGCCCGAGGGCGCCCGGGTCCTGGCCTCCGTGGCCCGCGTCGATGGCGATCACGAGGTCGCGGCCTTTCGCCGCCGCGATGGGCAGCACCTTGACCGGGTTCGGCGCCTCGGCCGCAGGCCGGGCCGCCACCGCGGGAGCCTGCGTTCCTGCGGTCGCAGTACCGGCCGGCAGTTCGATGACCAGCCGATGACCTGCGGCACCCTCCGGGCCCACGGCGAAGCTCCTCATCGACTGCCGGGACGAAAGATCGAGCACGATGCGCAGGCCCCGATTCGGCCGAGGGCCGGAGCGAACCTCTTGCACCGGTCCCTGCCCGTCCGGCAGACCCTTCGCCAGCGCGAGCTGCGCGTTGTCGAGGTCGATGACGACGCGGTCCGGGTTGTCGAGCGTGAACACCTCGTGCCGCACCGGACCCGACAGGTCGAGCACCAGCCGGGTGCCTTCGGGACCGGCCCAGAGCCGAACATCGGTTACGTGAACGGGCGATGCAGCCAGCGCCGGGTCGGCGAGAATCGTGCCGCAGCAGGCAACGACGAACGCGAGCAGTGTGGGCAGGCGTGGGAACATGCGACGTAATCTACGCTGATCCGGGGTATTAACTCAATAAAATTATAAAGATACGCGTGTTTTGTCAGGCCTGGTCGAGGCCTGCCCCGCGCGCAACCAGCCGGCCGGGCTCAGTGGCGGCCTCGATGGCGACGATGCGCCCTGCGTCGCTGTAGCCGAGCTGCAGCTCGAGGTCGGGCCGGCCGAGCCGATCACCGGCGCGTTCCGGCCATTCGATCAGCAGCACGCTGCCGTCGACCGCAAGTTCGCGCAGGCCGAGTTCGTCGAGTTCCGCCGGATCGCGCAGGCGGTAGAGGTCGCAGTGATAGACGTCGCGACCGGCCAGGCGATAGGGCTCGATGAGCGTGTAGGTGGGACTCCTTACGGCACCGTCGTGACCCAGTGCGGCAAGGAACCCGGACACGAGCGTCGTCTTTCCGGCCCCGAGCTCGCCCGACAATCCGATGAGCAGGGCCTCCTTCGGATTGGCTGCGCGAACCGCAGCGGCGAGTCGCGCCCCGAGCGCACGCATCTCCTCGGCGCTCCCCGCCGCAAGGCTCACTGGGGATTCACGCAAGCCCGCACCTGCTCGATCACGTCGCCGGCCAGCAGCCCGCGCTCGCCCCTGCGCGCGGCGAGGTCCCCGGCCTGTGCGTGGACGTACACGCCGGCGCGCGCCGCAAGCGCGAGGTCGCCGCATTGCGCCGCGATCCCGGCAATGACACCGGTGAGCACGTCGCCCATGCCGCCCGTGGCCATCCCGGGATTGCCGCGATCGCAAATGCGCGGCACGTCGCCCGGCGACTGCACGATCGATCCTGCACCCTTCAGGACGACGTGCCCACCAAAGCGTTCCTGCAGTGCGCGCGCGGCGGCCATCCGATCGGCCTGCACCGCGGCGCCCGTCGCCGCCAGCAGGCGTGCGGCCTCGCCGGGATGCGGCGTGAGTACCCAGCGATCGTTGCGGCGCGGCACGGCCGCGAGCAGGTTGAGGGCATCCGCGTCCACCACCAGCGGCAAGTCGCTGCCCAGCACGGCCGCGCAAATCGAGCGGCCCCAGTCGCCCTGTCCCAGGCCCGGCCCGATCACGACGACGCTCGCTCGCGCGAGCGCGCCTGACAAGTCCTGTGCCGAGCGGGCTGCCACGCACATGAGCTCCGGCCGCGCCCCCGCGGTCCCGGTGTTCTCGGGATGCATGGCCACCGTCACCAGACCCGCGCCGGCCCGCAGCGCCGCCTCGCCCGCGAGTCGTGCGGCGCCCGGCATGCCCGGCCCTCCGCCGATCACCAGCACGTGGCCGTGCGAGCCCTTGTGCGCGGCTCGTGGACGCCTCGGCAGCGCCGCCGCGACATCGTCATCGCCGAGCAGGCGCGCGACCGGTGACTGCAGTGCATAGGTCTCGCTCGGAACGTCGAGATCGTCGAGCACGAGGCGACCGACGTGCTCCGGACCCGCGCCGAGATACAAACCAAGCTTGCGACCGATGAAGGTCACCGTCAGGTTGGCGCGCGCCGCCGCGCCAAGGACCGCTCCCGTGTCGGCGTGCAGGCCCGAGGGAATGTCCACCGCGACGATCGGCCGTCCGCAGGCATTGGCAGCCTGTACGATCGCGGCCGCATCGGCGGTCAACTCGCGAGCGAGGCCCGTGCCGAAGATCGCATCGACGACGACATCCGCGTCGAGCGCCTGCGCCGACCACGCCTGGCACCGGCCGCCGGCTGCCGTGAAGTCCTCGTACGCATGCCGCGCATCGCTGCCCAATTGCTGCGGGTCACCGGCCGCGACGACGTTGACCCTCATGCCCTGGGCCCGTGCGACGCGCGCGACGACGTACCCGTCGCCCCCGTTGTTGCCTGGCCCGCAGAGCACCGCCAGCGACCTCGTCGACGGCCACAGCGCGCGCAAGGCATCGAGCGTCGCGTGGCCCGCGCGCGTCATCAGTTCGTAGCCCGGAATGCCAAGCTCGCGGATGGCGCGGCGATCGAGTTCGCGCACCTGCTCGGCTGTATAGAGGGCGCCGGATTGCGCTTGCATGCCGGGCATTATACTGACCCCCGCCCTTCAGCCCTCACGCACGGCCGCCATCGCATGAATTTCGCAGCGCTCGCAGCGCAGGTCAAGGACTGGGGCCGGGAGCTCGGCTTCCGGCGCGTGGGCATTGCGGCCGTCGACCTGCCGGACGACGAGCGACGTTTCGCGGACTGGCTCGCCGCCGGCCGGCACGGGGAGATGCAATACATGGCGCGGCACGGCATGAAGCGCGCACGGCCGTCGGAACTCGTCCCGGGGACGGTGCGCGTGATCTCGGCGCGCCTGGACTACCTGCCGCCGGGCGCGGGGCCAGGCAGCGTCCTTGCCGACCCGGCGCTGGCCTACGTGTCGCGATATGCCGTCGGGCGCGACTACCACAGGCTCGTCCGGCAGAGGCTGGCCCGGCTCGCCGGCCGCCTCGCTGCGGCCGTCGGCGCCGAGGGCTACCGTGCGTTCACCGACAGCGCGCCGGTGCTGGAGAAGGCTCTCGCACGCGCGGCGGGCCTCGGCTGGATCGGCAAGCACACGAACCTGCTCGACCGCGACGACGGCTCGTGGTTCTTCCTGGGCGAGGTATTCACCGACGTGCCGCTGCCGGTGGACCAGCCGGTCACCGGCCACTGTGGCAGTTGCACCGCGTGCATCGAGGTGTGCCCGACGCGGGCGATCGTCGCGCCGTACCAGCTCGACGCGCGGCGCTGCATTTCCTACCTCACCATCGAGCTCGACGGCCCGATCCCCGAGGAGTTCCGGGCCGCCATCGGCAATCGCATCTATGGCTGCGACGATTGCCAGCTCGCGTGCCCCTGGAACCGCTACGCGAAGCTCACCGCGGAGCCCGACTTTCTGCCGCGCCACGGCCTCGATTGCGCGCGGCTCGTCGAACTGTTCGAGTGGACCGAAGCGCAGTTCCTCGAACGCATGGCTGGGAGCGCCATCCGCCGGATCGGCTACGAGCGCTGGCTGCGCAACATCGCGATCGCGCTGGGCAATGCGGATCCGGCGCCGGAGGTGGAAGCGGCCCTCGTGGCGCGACGCGACGACCACAGCGCGGTCGTGCGTGAGAGCGTCGGCTGGGCGCTCGGCCGTCTGAAGGGGAAGACTCCGGAAAGTCGGGCCGTGATCACGGAGCCCGTAGCGTGATCCCGCCCGCCGCACGGCACTGCAGGTTGTCGATCAGCCTCGCGCGACTCAGCCGCGCGGCGGCCAGCACGACGACGTCCACGTTGGCGCCGTGCGGGCGCGCAAGCGACTCCGCCATGCGCACCTCGAAGTAGTCGGCACGGAAGCCCGCGGCGCGCAGCGCCTCGAGCCCCTCGCGCTCGATGTCCGCGATGTCGCCGTCACCCGATTCCAGCCTGCGCCGGGCGTGGTCGAGCGCGCGATACAGCCGCGGGGCGCGGCCGCGCTCTTCCTCGTCGAGGTAACGATTGCGGGAGCTGAGCGCGAGGCCGTCCTCCGCACGCACGGTCGGCGCGCCCACGATCCTCACGGGCAGGCACAGGTCCTCGACCGAATGCCGGATGATCGTGAGCTGCTGGTAGTCCTTCTCGCCGAAGATCGCGACGTCGGGCTGGACGAGGTTCAGCAGCTTCACCACGACCGTGGCCACGCCCTGGAAATGGCCCGGGCGGAACGCGCCGCAGAGGATGTTTGAAAGCCCGGGCACGTCCACGATCGTGCTGCCCGTGGTGCCCTTCGGGTACATCTCCGCAACGGTCGGCAGGAACAGCACGTCGGCGCCGAGCTCGTCGAGCAGCGCGGAGTCGTCCTCGGGCGTGCGCGGATAGGCCGCGAAGTCCTCGCTCGGGCCGAACTGCAGCGGATTCACGAACACGCTCGCGACCACGCGATTGCCGTGCAGGTGCGCCGCGCCGACGAGACTCGCGTGCCCCGCGTGCAGGTTGCCCATCGTGGGCACGAAGGCGATGGTCTGGCGGGCCAGGCGCCACTCGCGCACGAGGGCGCGCAGATCGGCGATGCGCGTGATGGTCTGCATCGCGCGGCTGCTAGAAGCAGTGTTCCGGCGCGGGATAGGCGCGGGTCTTCACCGCGTCGACGTAGCTCCTGACCGCGGCGAGCGGGCTGTCGTGGCCCGCCATGCAGTTCTTCACGAAGCGCGGCTTGCGCCCGGGCGTGATGTCGAGGACGTCGTACAGCACGAGGATCTGGCCGTCCGTGTCGGGGCCGGCGCCGATGCCGATCACCGGAACGTGCAGCTCGGCGGTGATCTCGGCGCCGAGTTTCGACGGAATGCACTCGAGCAGCACGACGTCCGCGCCCGCGTCCTGCAGCGCCTTGGCGTCGCGCTTCATCTGCTCGGCCGCCGCTTCCTCGCGACCCTGCACGCGGAACCCGCCCGTCTTGTGCACGGACTGCGGCTTGAGGCCCAGATGGGCGCACACGGCGATGTCGTGGCTCGCGAGGAACTCGACGATCTCGACCTGTCCCGCGCCCCCCTCCAGCTTCACCATCTTTGCGCCGCCTTCCTGCATCAGGCGCACCGCGTTCTTCAGCGCGTCCTCGCGCGACGTGTAGGTCATGAACGGCATGTCGGCCATGAGGAACGGACGGATCAGGCCGCGCGCCACCGCCTTGCAGTGGTAGATGACGTTTTCGAGCGTCACGGGCACGGTGGTGTCGTGGCCCTGGATCACCATGCCGAGCGAGTCGCCGACGAGCACCACGTCGACGCCCGCCTCGTCCACGACCGCGGCGTAGCTCGCGTCGTAACAGGTGAGGCTCGCGATCTTCTCGCCCTCGGCTTTCATGCGGCCCAGGGTCGCGACGTTGACCGGTGGACGCGCCGAATCACGCAGCTGGAGTTGTGTGTACATGCGAGCGACTCTTATTCAGGCGGCCAGAATGACGGAGCCGCTGGCGAACATCAATGCCGGGAACTACAGCAGGCTTTTCAGGGGGTTGAAGTAGTGCCGCCCCTTGCGGCCACGGGCAATTTCGGCCAGCAGTCCGGCGTAATCGGCATCGCTGCCGATCGGATCGATCTCTGCCGCATTGACGATCAGCACGGGGGCGAGGCCGTACTCGAGGAAGAAGCGCGCATAGGACTCGGCCAGTCGCTCGAGGTAGCGCCGCTCGATTCCCTGCTCGTAGTCGATGCCGCGTCTCGAGATCCGTTCGAGCAGCACGTCCACGGGAGCCTGCAGGTAGACGACGAGGTCGGGTACCGGGGCGTCAATTGCGAGCCGGGCGTAGACCTGCTCGTAGAGCGCGTACTCCTCGTCGTCGAGGGTCAGGCGCGCGAACAGGCGGTCCTTGTCCAGCAGGTAGTCGGCCACGCGAACGCGCTCGAAGAGGTCGTGCTGGCGCAACTCCTGCAGCTGCCGCGCGCGCTGGAACAGGAAATAGAGCTGGGTCTGGAACGCATTGGCGCGCGGATTGCGGTAGAAGCGCTCGAGGAACGGGTTGTCCTGGTCCTGCTCCAGCACGAGCTCGCTGCCGAAGCTGTGCGCGAGCCGTCGGGCGAGGCTGGTCTTGCCTACGCCGATCGGTCCCTCGACCACCACGTAACGGTGCGGCGTCTGCACGACCTCGACTTCCACCACGTCCTGCCTGCTCACGTTGCTCACGTCGCTCACGCGGTGATTCGCTCCAGTCCCGATGCCGGCACGCGCTCGAGGAGAGTCGAGACGCGCCCGCGACCTGGCACCGCGAGATCCGGTGCGATCTCGGCAAGTGGCGCGAGCACGAACGCGCGCTCCGCGATGCCCGGGTGCGGCACCGTGAGCCCGGGTTCATCGATGCGGGACTCCCCGTGCACCAGCAGGTCGAGGTCGATCCGCCGCGGACCCCAGCGCACCACGGGTCGGTCGCGGCCCAGTCGTTGCTCGAGGGCCTTGAGTCCGGCCAGCATCCCGGTCGGCTCGAGACGGGTCAGCATGCCGGCGACGGCATTGACGAAATCGGGCTGCGCCACCGGCCCGAGCGGCCGCGATCGATACAGCGACGAGCGTGCGACCAGCCGGCAATCGGGCAGGCGCCCGAGCTCGTCGAACGCTCGTTCGACCTGCGCTCGCGGGTCATCGAGGTTGCTGCCGAGCGCAACATAGGCGGGGAACCAGCGCTGACTCGACACTTGCTGCCCTGGGCCCGTCAGGTCGAGACGGCAGGACGCTTGCGGCGGCGGCGCGAGCGGGAACGTCGGCGCGGCGCAGCCTCGCCCATCGCGGGCTGGCTCTCCACCTCCGCGATCCTCGCTTCCTCCGGAATCTCCTGCAGTCGCGTCCACCAGGCCGCGACCTCGGGGTCGATTTCGCCCGAGGCGGCGCGCAGCAGCAGGAAATCGTAGGCCGCACGGAACTTCGGATGCTCGAGCAGGCGCAGTGCGCGCCGGCCGGAGCGCCGCTCGAAGCGCGGCTGCAGCATCAGGATGTCGCGCATCGGCAGCGAGAAGCGCTTCGGCACCGTGATGCGACGCAACTGCCGCGACATCACCGAATCGCAGGCATCGAGCAGCAGCTGCGGGTCCTCCGGCAGCGGCCCGTTCGGCGTGCCGGCCGCGCGCAGGATCGCGGGCCACAGCAGCACCGCGAACAGGAACATCGGCGTCACGGACTTGTCGGCCCGCACCCGTTCGTCGGTACCGGCGAGCCCCAGCCGCAGCAGCTTCGCGCCCGGCGACTCGGGCGCCTCGCGCACGGCGGCCGCCACCTCCGGCATCAGGTGGTCCAGCAGGCCGAGCCGCATCATGAGGTCGAAGGACGCGAGCCCGCTGCCCGCCAGCATCAGCTTCATGGACTCATCGAACAGCCGCGCCGGCGGCATCGCATCGAGCATGTACGCGAGCTGGCGGATCGGCGCCTCGGTGTCCGGGTGGATCGTGAAGTCGAGCTTGGCCGCGAAGCGGGCCGCCCGCAGCATGCGCACCGGGTCCTCGCGGTAACGGGTCTCGGGATCGCCGATCAGGCGCAGGATGCGGGCGGTCGCATCGGGCACGCCGCCCACGTAGTCCCAGATCGAGTAGTCCTCGATGTTGTAGTACAGCGCGTTGGCGGTGAAGTCGCGCCGCCAGACGTCCTCCTCGATGTTGCCGTAGAGGTTGTCGCGCAGGATGCGCCCGTGCACGTCGAGCACGCGGTGCTCCGCCTCGTCGACGCCGTGGTCCTCGTCCACCTCGGTGTGCGCGGCGCGGAACGTGGCGACCTCGATGATCTCCGTGCCGAAACGCACGTGCGCGAGATGGAAGCGGCGGCCGATCAGGCGGGAGTTGCGGAAGATCTTCCGCACCTCGTCCGGGTGGGCATCGGTCGCGACGTCGAAGTCCTTGGGAGAAAGGCCCAGCAGCAGGTCGCGCACCGCGCCGCCGACCAGGAACGCCTGGTAGCCGGCGTCCTTGAGGCGATAGAGCACCTTCAGGGCATAGGGCGAGATGTTGGCGCGCGAGATCGGGTGATCGGCGCGGTGCACGATCACCGGCTGCGGTGGACCCTGGGGATTTTCGTATTCGTTCTGGCTCAAAGAATCCGCTTCCGCTGGACCGGGCAAAATGGCTGCGTATAATACGCGCCCTCTTGCAGGCTCCGACAGCCTGCCTATTTCCGGGCGCGCTCCCATCGTCTAGAGGCCCAGGACACAGCCCTCTCAAGGCTGGTACGAGGGTTCGAATCCCTCTGGGAGCGCCAATCCCTTCAATGACTTACACGCGGGCTGCGTTTCAGCAGAATCGGCCCTCGAGCGCTTCCTCCAAAGCCGGCACCAGCGCCAGGAAGTTCATCTCCCGGGCCAGACCAAGCGCACGCTCGACCGCCGCGTGCGCATCGTCCGCACGCTCGCCGTCCAGGACTCGCGCAAGCGCCCGGCCGCGGGCAATCACTGCCTCGCACCACGGCAGCGGCTCATCCCGCGTGTAGGCCTCGAGCGCTGCCGCATACCGCCTCGCACCCTCGGCATCGCCCAGGCGCAGACAGACATCGATGCCGTGGAAATTCAGGTCGAAATAGTTGTGGCTCACGCAACCGCGCGCCAGCAACTGCTCGCCTTCGGCCAGCAACGCCCTGCTGCGCGCGGCGTCGTCACAGGTCAGCGCGAGCGCGCCCAGCGCCCACGGGCCGCAATAGGTCGGCGCCGCCGCGCGTGCCAGCACGACAGCCTGCTCGAGAAAGTCGCGCCCTGAGTCGCGATCCCCGGCGCCGAAGTGCGCCAGTCCGTGCAGGGCCAACCCCTCGGCCTCGAAGCGGCGCGCGCCGATCTCGCGCGCCAGCACCAGGCTGCGCTCGCTGCAACGCCGGGCAGTCTCGTACTGCATGCGGTTGATCTCGATCGCGGCCTGCACGGTGTTGGCCAGCAGCTCGGCCCGCAGGTCGCTCACCTCCCGGGCAGCGGCGGCAGCCCGTTCGCAAGCGTCGACACCGGCCGCAAGGTCCCCGACGTATGTGAGCGTGGCGGCGACCATCGGCAGGTACGTGACGCGCAGGCCGGCATAGCCATGCCGCTCGCTCAATTCGACGCACTGGCGGAACCTGTCGTGGGCCGTGCGCATCCGGCCGCGCTGGTAATGAGCGTCGCCGAGACCACCCAGTGCCCGCACCACGTCCTCGGGAGAACTCGCCCGCTCCGCGAACTCGAGCGCGCGACGATGAGCATCGAGGCAATCGTCCATGGCCCCGCGCGGGAAGTGCAGGTTGCCGCGCAACGTCCACAACTGTGCGAGGCCGATCGGGTCCGAGCCACCCATCGCCTGCTCCGCGTGCACGAGCGCAGCCAACGCCTCGTCGTAGCGATCCACGATGCGCAAGCCTGTCGCCAGGCCAAACCATGCGCGTGCACGGGCCCTGGAGTTCGTGGCGAGATCGACGCACTCGCGGAACGATGCGATCGCATCGTCGGTGCGTCCGAGCGCGAGCTGGACGTCGCCGAGCATCGCGCAGGCATCGAACAGCTCGGACGGCTGCCGGGCCGTCTCGCGCGCACGACCCGCATGCACCAGCGCGCGGTCGGGTCGGAACGACCGCATCTCGACCGCCGCCGCGCGCAGGTAGGCCGCCGGCGCTGCAGGGTCCGCGGCGGCCGCAAGATGATCGGCGTGCAGTCCCGCGTCTCGTGCCTCGTACCACACGGCGGCGCGTCGATGCAGGTCGCGTCGCGTGGAGCCGAGCAGGGATTCGTAAACGGCGTCGCGGATCAGCGCATGCGCGAACCGGTATTCCTCGCCTCCGGGCGCAATCAGCCCCGCGTTCTCGAGCGGCGCGGGGTCGAATTGCGGTTCGGCGAGCAGGTGTCGCAATGCCCCGACCGCGAATCGAACGCCGAGGATGGCCGCCGCGTGCACGGCGTTCTGGCATTCGGGCGCGAGCCCCTCGATGCGCGCCGCGATCAGCCCACGCACGGACCCCGGCAGGGTCGTCTGGCCCGCCCGTGCCGCTCGCAGCAACTGCTCGAGGAACAACGGGTGCCCCGCGGCAGTGGCCAGGCAACGCTCGACAACCTCGGCGGGCAACTCCGTGTAGGTCGCGGCAAGCTCGCGCGCCTCGTCATCGTCCAGCGGCGCAAGATCGAGCGCCGTCACGGGGCAGCCCCGCGCGCGAGCGCGCCAGGCGGCGTTGACAGGATCGCGCTCCGAGCGCGTCGAAAGCGCCAGCAACACCGGCTGCGCGGCCGAAGCCGCGGCGAGATCGCCGAGCTGGGCGATCTCGACGGCAGCGGCCCAATGCACGTCCTCCACGACGATCAGGATCGGCTTCGACCGCGCATGCGTGACCAGCCAATGCAGCACGCGGGCCCGGTCGCGCTCCCGCGCTGCACTGTCCATCGCCGCAAGGAGCGAGGAGGCGTCGCCCGGCAGCGAGGCATCGATCAGGTCATGGGCGAGCAATCGCAGCTCGGCGGGCAACCGACCGGCGGCGACCGCGGTCTCCACCGCTGCGGCCCGCGCGGCTCCGTCCGAACCGGGCCCGAGCCCGAGCAGCCGCAGCGCAAGTGCCGGTGCGGGCCGCTCAACCGACGCCTGCCCGAAGTCGAGCACCTGCAGGACGTGCACCGCCGCCCCACGCTCGATCGCTGCGCTCGCGAGGGCGTCAAGCAAGGACGACTTGCCGATGCCGGGCTCGCCCCGGACGACGACGACCCGGCCGCGGCCGGATTCCCGGACGCGCTCAAGCATGGCGGTCAGCATCGCCAGCTCCGCGCGCCTCCCGGCAAACAGGCGCCCCCGCTCCTTCGCCGCGGCGCCCAGCATGTCCGTGATCTTCCAGGCCTCTCCGGGCGCGTCACACTTCGACGGCTCGAGCCGGTAGCGATGGCTCAAGCGGTGCGCGACGTCGCCCGACACGCATACCGAGCCGAACTGCGACGAACGTGCGAGTTCCTGCGCCCGTCCCACCGGGCTTCCGCTGAGCGGAAACGGGACGTCGGCCGCCGCCGGCAACACCTGCCCTTCGGCGATTCCAATGGCAAGGCGGTGCCCGACGCCCGCGATCTCCTGTATCGCCAGCTCCAGCGCCGCACGCGCCGCGCGCTCGGCCTCGTTCCCGGTGAGCCTGCCGAGCCCGAACACGGCGAGTATCTCGCCCTGGCTCGGACGATCGACGTGGCCACCGAGTCGCTCGACTACGCCTCTCACGCGGGACTCCGCATCCGACCAGCGCCGTCGAGTCACCTCCGGGTCCTCGTGGCCCGGATCCGTGGAACCGCCGATGCGCACGACCACGACGACTGCGTCGCGCAGCGTGGCAGCGACGGATGTGCCTCGGGCGACGCCCGGCGATGCGTCCGGCTCCACCGCGGGCACGGGCCTGGGCGGTTCCTCGGCTCGACGGCGGCGCAGGACCTCGCGATACAACGCCTCGGTGGCCGGCTCCGTCGCCACGTCGAGATCCCGGCGCAGTGCATCCCGACAGGTCCGGTACTGCTTCAATGCGTCGGTGTAACGGCCGAGCCGCGCGAGGGCCTCCATCAACTCGCGGTGCGCGCGCTCGTTCGTGGGCTCCATCGCGGTCAACCGCTCCAGCGCCGCGACCCGTCCCGACATGTCGCCCGCGGCATCGCATTGGGCCGCTGCGCGCACCAGGGCGTCGATCAACTGGCGCCTGAACGTCCTGCGCTGCTCGTCCATCCAGTGCTCGAAGGAGGACGAACGCGGCTCGAGTCCTTCGAACAACTCGCCCGAGCAGCGCGCGGCCGCCTCGATGACCGCGCCCGGCGAACCGTCCCGCAACAGGGCCTGCAACCGTGCGACATCGCTGTCCGCGCGATCCGCATCCAGCCAGACCGCACCAGCATCCGAGCGCAGCGTGTCCGCAATGTCTTCGGGCAACGCGCGACGCAGCGCCGCGAGCGCCTGGCGCAGACTCGACCGCGCAAGCTCGGCATCGGAATCCTCCCAGAGAAGGCCCGCGAGAAAGTCCCGGGTGTGGGCGACGCCGGGCCGCATCGCCAGACAGGCCAGCAGCGCCAGCGCCTTGCGCGAGGCGATGCGCAGCTCACGACCGGTGCCCGTGCCGACACGCACTCCTCCGGCCAGCTCGACCAGCAGATCAGCCATGCGTCCCTGTCGCCCCCTGCAGGTCCCGTGGACCACGGGCCATTGCAGTTTTCACGGTTTTTTCACGCCTGTCGAGACAGTCGGTTCACGGGCTCGCCGTAATTTGCACGCCATCGGGACCGGCCCGGGTTCACGCCGGCTGGCCCCGGACACCCGCTCAACAATCGGAGGCAATCATGAACCTGATGGACCAGCGCGGAGTCGCCCTGTCGACCCGCAACCCTGCGTCGCTCGAACGCTACGAGCACGCACTCGAGCTCACCGCGTCCTACTTCGTCGACCCCCTGGCGAAGATCAACGAGGCCATCGCCGACGACCCGTCCTTCGCGGCGGGCCACTGCCTGCGCGCCGCGCTCGCGGTCATGTCGTCGGAGCGCGGCGCCCTGCCGATGCTGCAAGAGAGCATCGAGGTGATCGAGGCTCCCGGTACGCGTGCGAACGAACGCGAGCGCATGCACGCGGCGGCGGCGCGCGCCTGGCTCGCTGGCGACGCCGAGCGAGCCGTGCGACTGTACGGCGACATCGTCGTCGAATACCCACGCGACCTTCTCGCCGTACAGGTCGCCCACATCGGCGATTTCTTCCTCGGGCAGTCCACGCTGCTGCGCGACCGCGTGTCGCAAGTGCTGCCGCACTGGGACTACACGGTTCCCGGCTACGGCTACGTGCTCGGGATGCACGCCTTCGGCCTCGAGGAAACGGCCCTGTACGACCGGGCCGAGGACACCGGCCGCCGGGCACTCGATGCGAACCCGCGCGACCCCTGGGCAGTGCACGCCGTGGCCCACGTGATGGAGATGCAGGGTCGGATTCGCGATGGCATCGAGTGGCTTACGTCCCGCGAGCAGGACTGGGCGCCCGACAACGGCCTCGCCTTCCACAACTGGTGGCACCTCGCCCTGCATCACCTGGAACTGGGCGAGCACGGGAGCGTACTCGAGCTGTACGACACACGCATCCGGCCAGCGCAGTCGCCGGTCGCACTCGAGATGGTCGATGCCTCGGCGATGCTCTGGCGGCTGACGCTGCGAGGCGTTGACGTCGGTTCGCGCTGGCAGCCGCTCGCGGCAAGCTGGGCGCCCGTCGCGGAGGACGCCTACTACGCATTCAACGACGCGCACGCCGTGATGGCACTGGTCGGCGCCGGGGACTGGCCGCGTGTCGATCGAGCGCTGGCAAGCCTGGAGCGCGAGGCCAGGGGCGCGGGTACGAACGCCATGATGAGCCGCGAGGTCGGATTGCCGTTGGCGCGGGCCTTTGCATCCTTCGGACGTGGAGCCTACGGCGATGCGGTCGAGGAGCTGCTGCGGATCCGTGCCAGCGCACACCGCTTCGGCGGCAGCCACGCGCAGCGGGACATCGTGCATCTCACGCTCATCGAGTCGGCGCTGCGCGCCGGCCGGCACGCCCTGGCACGGGCGCTCGCCGCGGAGCGCACGGCAGTCAAGCGCTCCAGCCCGTTCAACTGGCGTTTGACGGCGAGGGCGCTGGACGCGCAGGGGCGCACCGACGAGGCCCGCCAGGCGCGTGAGACTGCCGGCATGCGCGCGACCGCCCAGAAACCAGAGCGCGTAGCGCCCCGCGCGGTCGCCTGAGGAGAGACAGCCATGCGAACCAACGCCGCAGCAGCGCCGAGGGCTCTCACCCTCGTGCTGCTGGCCGCATTCCCGACGTTCCCCTCGATCGGGAACGACGCGTCGATCGCGCGGACTCGCGAGGCCGCCGTGGCAATGGCCAGTGATGCCGCGTCCGCAGCCGCTCGGCATGAAGCGACGCGCGAGCGGCGCTGTGAACGCATGGGCCGCATCGGCGGGGTCACCCGGACGCGGTGTGACTGAACCTGCGCGGGGCGGTCGTCGTGGCCGCCCCGCGCATCGGCGGAAGACTCGATCGGGTCAGGTTGCCGGGCACCCTGTGTAACTGGGCGCGGTCCGTTCGCGGCAGTAGCCTTTCGCCGGGATCGACGGCAGGAACCGCGTCTCGAAGGCATGCTTGATGACTTCCCAGCGCCACTTCTGCTCGCCCAGCCTGTTCTTCGGATCCGCACCCGACGCGCTGGCCGGCAGGGCCAGCTTGTAGGAATCGAACTGGTTGCGGAACGACTGGCAGTTCTCGTTGCTCGCGCTGGCCTTCGGCAGGAAGGCTGCGTTGACACACTTGTCGAGCTTCTGCTTGCCCGATGACCAGAGCTTGCGCAGCTGGTCGCACCGGGCCTTGGTGAGCGGCGTGTTCAGCGGCTGGCAGGTGTAGTCGTTGAGGGTCGAATAGAGATCCGAGTACAACGACTGCACCAGTCGCGCGAATACGCCGTCATTCTGCAGCGTGACGGACGGCGAGCTGCTGCGGACCGTCGGTCCATAGGTGTCCGGCGCGATCTCCAGGTTGTAGGGGACGAGCGACAGGCGCCCGCCGGAAATCTTCGTCGGGTTGCGGCAGCCCACGTTGGTGAGGGTGTCGATGTACTGCCCGCCGACACTCACGACGGTCTCCGACGCCGTGGTAATCACGTCCCATCGGAGCCGGTCGGCGATCGTCGGATTGGGAATGGGCGCCGGCTGGAAGAACGGTGAGTCGGGCGGCTCACACCCGAGTTCCCTGCCGGTCAACCGGCTGACGTCGATCTCGCCACCGAACGTGTTCGCGAACACGACGCCGGTCGCGGTCTTGAAGAAGAACGCGTTGAACCGGTAGTCGTTCCACGCCTGCCCGCGGAACTGCCGCGAGACGTAGAGCGGTGGCAGACCGTTGGGTGGCACGCCGCTCGCGTCGAACTGGGACGTGACGTCGCTGGGAAGCTGCGGCTTCACGTTCAGGAGTTCCCGGGCCGGCTCCAGGCACGGGGCGGCACCCACGCAGGCGATCCATCCTGCGTCGATCAGCTCCTGCAGCGCGACGGCGTCGGAAACCGGCGTGGGATTGCCATTCAGCAGGACCCTGCAGTCCTGCGGCCGGTATCGACAATCGACGATACCCACGACCTCGAATACCCGGGCGTCCGTCGGTCCCGCAGCGACCGTGACGTTGTTGAACGACGCCGCAACGACGCCATCCTGCGTGGTCCGGTAGGCGCAATTCACGGCGCACTCGGCAAGATCGAGGCTGTTGCCCGGCGCGACGGTCAGCCCGTCGGGCTGGTAAGGGGACGTCGAGAGAATTCCGTCAGGCGCGTCAGGATCCACGAAGGCAGCGCTCAGCGCCGTGAGCGCGGCTGAATCGGGACGCAGGGCACGCACGTTTCTTGCGTCACGATCGGACATGTACGCCAGCCCTGACGTGAAGCTCGTCCGGACACCGTAAACGCCCGTGACGGCTGCGTGGACCTTGCCGATCGCGAAATCCGACGTCGGGTGGCCCGCCGCCGTGAAGCTCACCGAGCCGATCGGGACGTCCGGCGGGAACGGATTGGTGATCAGGAAACAACCCGTGCCGGTGCTGCTCGTGGCACCGCAGTTCACGACCTGGCCCGCACCGTTCCAGGACGCCGTGTTCTCAGCGCTCGCCCGGAGCGTGTACACGTGCTGCGTATTCGTGCCCGCATCGGTCGTCGTGATGGCGACCTCTTCGTTGACGTCGCTGAATTCCGGCCCGTTGTAGAGGAACAGGACCTGGATCGCCGTGACCGAGTAGGCATTCGGCAACTGGATGCCCAGGTGCTCACCGACGTCGACCTCGTTGGCAGCCGCACCCCCTTGCACGCCGAGACCGAAAGCGCCGTTGACCTGCTTCTCGCCCATCAATTTCAGGTTGGCCGCCGTCAACGTCGCTCCCCCGATCGCGCAGGCCGACTGTCCCAGGCAACCCGCAGTGGACCAGGCATTGCGGTCGATCGTGATCGATGGCTGCGGCGTAGCGTCGAAGACCTGCTGCAGGAAACCCGGCACCGGGACCAGGGCTTCCTTGGCGAGGATTCGCCCGGTGTCGGTCATCGCCAGGACGTAATTCCTGACGTCCGGGTCATCAGGCTGCAGCGGCACCTGCAACAGCGACGTGCCAAGAATCCTCTCGCCGTCCGCGAGACCCCAGGCTCCGAAATTCGGATTCGGCAAGGGGTCGGCGCCATCCACGTCCTGGAAGAAGACAACGGTGGTACCGCCTTCCACCGCCAGGACCCCGGACCCGAAGGGCATGAATGCCTCTGCAGGGTCGCCATCAATCGAGTCGAGGTCCGACAGCAACGCCCTGCCCGCCACGTACTCGTTGGCACAAAGGTTCGGGTTTCCTGCAAGCGCCGTCCACCCGCCGGGGCAGTTCTGTTGCGCGGGCTTGCCGGCCACCTTGATCAGACTGTGGGTGGCACCGGCCTTCCGGCCCGCCAGCCAGATGTCACCCGACAGGTCGACCGTCATGCCCGTGCAGGGTTGCGGACCGTCGAAGTCGAGCGTCGCGTCGTTGCAGTCCAGCAGCACGGTGGAGGCATTCGGCAGGCTCTGCGGCTCCCTCCAATGGCGAACGACCTGCGCAGCACCATCCGTTTCCAGGCAATAGAAACCGTTTGCTGCGAGCTTGCACGCTGCGAAGGCCTTGCCCCCGGAGAGGAGCAAGCCGGTGGAATCGGCCGTGCGGTTTGGATCGTCGAAGGTCATCTCCAGGACGATGTCCTTGTTGAAGGCATCGACCTGGTCGAGGACCTGGTCAGGCAGGGACGCCTGTCCCCAGGCATTGGCGCCAGCCACGAGCGCGACGAGACCCAACGAGAACGACCGTGAGAATCCGTCTACTGGCGGCATCATGTCGACTCCCCTGCATTCGTGTTGTTTGTGCTGCGAGCTCGCCAAACCTTGCGCGGCGTCACAGATCCAGGTTCCCAAGCGTGCAGAGCCTAGCATCAAACGGGCGAAACGATTCTCGCTTCCGCGCTTGTCCAGCTTATGTAAGGACAGGTAACAGCACTGCCCGGCAAGAGTTCTCGCAGCGGTGCGCACGACAGGCCTCAGCGATCGCGGCCGGTTCGAAGAAAGCTCTAAAATACAGCCGCTTGGCAAGTGAACATCTAGTTGTTCATGTACTTGCTGGCCTCGTCGGGCTTGCCCCACGCGGCATACAACTCCGCCAGCCGGATTCGGCCGCGCTGCAGAAGGTCCGCGATGGGCGCGCCCGACAGCCCGGCCAGGCTCCCAAGCAGCAAGGGCTCGGCATCCTTGTAATCACCCAGGCCGACGAGTGCCGCACCCTCGACGTTCTTCGCCATCGCTATCTGCCAATGTTCCTCCGGCAGGCTCAGCGCGAGGATGCGCCGCGCCTCTGCGGCCACCTGTCTCGCCTCGTCGAAGCGACGAGTGGCCACCAGCAGGTTGGCCTTGACCGTCAAGGTACTGGCCACCTGCGGGTGGTCATTGCCCAGCACTCTGCGGCGGATGGCGAGGCTCTCCTCGAGGAGACGCCCGGCCTCGTCGTACCTGCGCGCCTCGATCAGCCAGTACGCGAGGTTCGCCGCGCCTCCGGCGACGTCCGGATGCTCGGCGCCGAGTTCACGCCGGCTCATGTCCAGCGAGTCCCTCAGCATTGCCATGGCCTGGTCGCGGTCCCCCTTCGCATAGAGGACGAATGCGACGTTGCTCATGTTGAGCGCGATCTCGGGGTGACTTTCACCCAGCAGCTTGCGATTCATGAGCAGCGCCTTGCGGTACGCCCGTTCGGCACCCATGAGATCGCCTCGCGATTCCAGGACGAAACCCATGTTGTTCAGGCCGGCGGCCAGTTCCGGGTGCGCGTCGCCGAGCATCAGCTCCTTCATCTTGAGTGCCTGCCGGTACAGCGGCTCGGCCTGCACCGGCTGGTTCAATCCCATCAGCGCCCAGCCGAGGTTGTTCAAGGCCTCGGCGAGGTCCGGATGCACCTCGCCATGCAGCTTGCGTTGCAGCGCCACCGCCTGCCGGAGGTAGATCTCAGCCTGCTTGAAATCGCCGCGCTCCCCGCAGTTGACGCCCAGGTCGCCGATGCTCTCGGCCACCTCGGCATGCACTTCGCCGTAAAGCGCTTTCCTGATCCGCAGCGCCTCCTGGATCAGCGGTTCGCCCTTCGCGTATTCGCCCGTGTAGGACATGACGTCGGCCAGCGCGGTGTACGTCGCGGCAACGTCCGGGTGCAGGTCACCGAGCAGCTGACGGCGAATCGCCAGCGCCTCGCGCAGGCGCTGCTCGGCCTCGGCATAGTCGGACTTGAGCGACAGTGCCTCGCCCAGGTGATTGAGGCTCTGCGCAACCATCACGTCCCGCTCACCCGACAGCTGCCTGCGCTGGTCCAGGGCCTTGCGGATCAACGGGATCGCCGACTCGTACAAGCCGAGACTCGTGTACACCGTGCCCATGGTGTCCATCAGGGTTGCCTGGATGGCCGGTTGGTCGACCAGTTCCTGGTCGATGCGTGCCGCGCCCTTGTCGAGAATCTCGCGGGCCGTGATCTTGTTGCCGAGCGCCTCGCTCGGATCCGACACTTTGAACAGGTCGACCATGAATCGCGTCGTCTGCCTGGCCGTCTCGGCCTCGGTCTCGGCACGGACCCGCTCGCGTTCCGCCTCGTTGCGGGCGAGCCATGCGGCCGCCGCCAGCCCCGACGTGATCGCCATGCCGGCGACGGACGCCGTCACCAGGGCCATCATGCGCCGGTGACGGCGGTGCGCTTCGCGCTGCTTGAGCTCGTCGAGGCCGACCCCCAGCATGCCGGCGACCAGCTTGAGGCGGACGTCCTGCTTGCCGTCCTTGTTGGGCCGGGCGTCCGCGGCGATCGGCTCGCTGCGAGTCCCGGTGAGTTGACCGTTCTCGCCCATCGTGAACATGAGCGCGTTCGGGAAGCACTCCTGGTCAGCGGTCGCTGCCGACACGCTGGCGCCGGGCTCGCCGCCCACGATCAGGCAGAAGATCCGGTCCTCGCGGCCGAGGCGCTTGAAGGCCAGGATCTCCTCGTTGACCCAGCGCGACCTCGCGGCGGCCGGTGAGCAGATGACGACCTGGAATGCGGACTGCTGCAACGCCCGGGTCAGGGTCTCGCCGAGATTCGTCGCCGTGGCCAGTTCGTCGCGATCGCGGAACACTGGCGCGAGCCGCTCCGGCACCGGCCCGAACGCCGTCCGGGTCCCGACCAGGTGCTTCGGCACCCGGTACGTCTCGAGGCTCCGGTGCAGCCACCGGGCCCACTTCTCGTCGCTATGGCTGTAGCTGATGAAAGCGCGGTACTTGAACTGAGGATCCATCCGTCGCGCTCCCGTGGGCCAGCGGGCGGAATATACGCTTCAACCGTGAGGTGCTGTCAAAGCACGGCGCAGACCGCCAGGTTGCCGTGCATCAGTCGAAGATCGCCGCGAGACTCCCGACGGATCGCCAGCCCAGGTAGATCGTGACGAGCCATGCCAGCACGCCCAGCGCTGCGAGCCAGCGCGGGTAACGGTAACCGCCCAGCAGGTCACTCCGCCGCAGTGCCACCCAGAGCATCACAGCCATGCCGACCGGCAGGATCAGGCCGTTGAACGCGCCGGCAAAGATCAGCAGCGGTACCGGAGCGGCGCCGGCGAGCACGAACACCAGCGTGGACACGACGATGAACGCGGCGACGAGGAGATTTCGGTGCCGTTCGAGCCCGGGCCGATTGCCCGTCAGGAACGAGACCGACGTATACGACGCTCCGATCACCGAGGTGATGGACGCAGCCCAGAGTATTGCTCCGAAGACCCGCAAGCCCACCTTCCCCGCCGCCGCCTGGAAAGCCGACGCGGTCGGATTCGAGGGATCGAGCTGGACCCCGGCGGCAACCACGCCCAGCACCGCCAGGAAGAGCAGCGTGCGCATCAAGCCGGTAATGAGCACGCCGGTAATCGACGCGCGCGAAATCTCGCCGACATGCCCGGGTCCCCCGACACCCGCATCCAGCAGCCGGTGCGCACCGGCATAGGTGATGTAACCGCCGACCGTGCCCCCCACCAGGGTCGTGATCGCCAGGAAGTCGACCCGTACGGGATGGACGGTGTTGCGCAGCGCCTCCCCGACCGGCGGATCCGACACGATCGCCACGTATCCAGTCATGCCGATCATCAGGAACCCGAGCACCACCACGATTCGATCCATGGCCAGGCCCGCCCGCCTCGACAGGAACGTCGCGATCGCAATCAGCGCCGAAATCGTGCCGCCCGCGACCGGCGGCGCCCCGAGCAGCGCATTTGCGCCGAGGCCCGCGCCAGCCACGTTGCCGACGTTGAACACCAATCCGCCGAGCACCACCAGGAATGCGAGCAGGTGGCCCAGGCCGGGCACCACACGATTGCCGAGATCCTGTGCACGCAGGCGCGAAACGCCGATCACGCGCCAGACGTTCAGCTGCAACGCGATGTCGACGACGATCGACAGGAGAATCGCGAAGGCGAATGCGGCGCCGAGTTGCGCCGTGAACTGCGTGGTCTGGGTGATGAATCCCGGCCCGATCGCGCTGGTGGCCATCAGGAACATCGCGCCGACGAGCGGCGCGCGGCCCGCCGCGAACGATGCCATGGGAGCGTCCTTTGCAGGGTTCAGCTCAGCCGGACGATCTCCTGCTGGTCGATCGAACGCTCGCGATGCACGAGGATCCACTCCGCATGCTCCTCGAGGGCCGCATCGCCCAGCAGCTTGAGTATGCGCCGCCGCTCGCCGTCGTCCTCCGCCGAGTCGATGCGTCGCCGCGCGTTGAAGAATATCCGGTGCATGAACTCGTACTGCTTGATGAGTTCGGACTCGGCCGTACTCTTGGCATACGACTGGCGCACGCCGATACCGAGCAGCAGCAGCCCCATCAGGTACACGAGGGGCTGGCGCACGCCCTCGGGGACGCCCGCACCGATGAGCAGCAGCACGATCAGCGTGGCCGCGCTCGCCCACAACCCGAATCTGCCGAGCCTGCGCGTGTCCGCGTGGCGGCGCAGGCGTTCCGCACCCTTGCGCCCGTAGTAGCCGAGCTGTCCGGACGAGTCGTCGCCGATCCACTCGCGCAGCGCGAAACTCACGCCCACGGGGTCCTGGCTCGGCGCGATGTCGCACTCCGTGCCGGCGACGCGCATCACGTTGCGGATCCAGCCGAGGTCCGGATCCTGCATCTGCAGGAAATTGTCGTGCGCGAACTTGGAGACATTGCCGCTCGTGACGCCGGCAGCGGCCCAGTAGAACTGCACTCGCAGGCCCTCCGCCAGCGTGCGGTAATCGAGGTACTTGCGATGCCAGGCACCGCGACGGGCCAGGTAGTTGATGCCCGTGGCGGCGAGCATCAGCCCCAGCAGGACGAACAGGAAATACCGCTCGGAACTGAAATCCGTATAGGACACGTAGGCAATGCCCATGAGCAGCACGCAGACGTGGGTGGCGCGCAGAGTGAGCAGCACGCGCTGCTGGTAGTGGATTGCCAGCCAGTCGGCCGCCCGGAAGACCCCGTCGATGTCCTGCAGGCCCGGGGGCATGACCGCGGCCTGCTCGGCCGTCAGCAGCGGGTAGCTCCCCGCTTCGATGCTGGCGGCGCGGGCCGCGGCATCCCGGCTGAACTCGTTGGACCGCTCGAAGACCTGGCGGTGGCGCGCTGGAATCTCGCTGACCCGTGGCTGCCGGTCGTCCGTCGTGAACCACGACACCTCGAGTGGCGCAAGGCCCTCGGCCGGCGCGCCGTCCGGCCGATCCCTCGAGCAGACGATGTGGTAGACGAGGTCGCTCTCGTCGTCCGCCAGGATCAGCCGGCTCGATGCGGCGCGCGGAGTGTAGCCGGGCATGATGTCGTCGTGGTGGAAGCGCACGACCTGGGCCGTGCCGCCGAGCTGATCCGACGCCTTGCCATCCCAGAGCGCGAGCAGGACGTGGCAGTGGGCGCAGAGGAAAACGCCCACCTGCGCATACTGGCGCGACCGGTTTGCGCCCGGGTCGGCGATCGACGACGCGGTGTTGCCGGGCGTGACGGGCAATTCGAACACGTCGACGGCGGCCGCACACAACCGCTCGAACTCGCCTCGCGACGAATCCGTGTCGAAGTCGTGCAGGTACAGTTTCTTCGGCATCGGCAGCGCCACCGTCAGCGGCACGCCGAGCGCGACGGCTTCGTCGGCGACGAGCCGGTCGGCCCCCTCGGCGAGGGAGGTCATCACGGCGACGTCGCGGTCCGGATAGCGGCTGCGCAGATCGAGCAGGAATTCCCGGACCCGCGAACGGATGCGGGGAATCTCGCCCGGCACCAGGTCCCGGTGCCCCGTCACGGCAACGACGAGCGGTACGCCATGCTTGCGCAGGGTGGCCGGCGTCACCGGTTCGACGAGCCGCAATTCGCTGGAACCCGTTGGCGTGCGCATGCGCGAGCGAGATTAGCCTATCCTTGCCACGTCGGCCCAGCATCGTCTGTTACGGGAAGGTCCGGCGGAGCGCCTCGCCGACGTGAGAATTGCGACATCATGCCGCCTGGATCTCGACGCCTGCCCGTCCATCGACCAACAGCCGCCGCGCTGGCCATCTGCATGCTTGCAGCCTGTCAGCCGGACGCTGCCGGTCCCGCGGACGAGCGAGCGGCCGGGACCGAATCCGTCCTGCGCCGCGGCCTCGGCGCCGAGCCGCACACCCTGGATCCGCGCTTCGCCGAGGACAATGCGGCCCTTGCCATCGCCGCCGAGCTGTACGAGGGCCTGACCAGCGAAGCCGCGGACGGCTCGATCGTGCCCGGGGCGGCGGAGTCCTGGCAGGTCCTCGACGAGGGCCGGTCGTACGAGTTCCAACTGCGCCCGGGCTTGCGCTGGTCGAACGGCGATGCGCTGACCGCGGCGCACTTCGCCGCCGCGTTGCGTGCGGTCACCGTTCCCGGGGCGACGGCGCCGAACGCCGGGCTGCTGGCCGACATCGAGCGCGTCGAGGCGGTCGACGAGCGCACGCTGAGGCTCCGGTTGCGCCGCGCTGTCCCGCAACTGCCGGCGTTGCTCGCACTGCCGGTCGCCGCACCCGTGTATCCCCGGGTCGGTGGACTCGACTCCCCGCCCGTTAACGGTCCATACCGACTGGTGAGGTGGACGCGCGGCGAGAGCATCGAACTCGAGCGGAATCCGCATTACCGCGACGCCGCCGGGGTCAGGATCGACCACGTCGTGCACCTCACGGTCAGCGACCTCACCACCGAACTCAACCTTTACCGCACGGGCGAACTGGACCTGACGAGCGAGGTTCCGAATGCCTGGCTCGCGGATCTGCGCGAACAGCGCCCGGGCGAACTGCGTGTCGCGCCGTACCTCGGCGTGTACTCGTATGCAGTAAATCTCGCCCGCCTGCCGAGCGCCCGGGTGCGCCGCGCGCTGGCGATGGCCGTGGACCGCGAGCGCATCACGCGCCAGGTGACCGGTGCCGGAGAACAGCCGGCGCTCGGATGGGTTCCCGACGGCTTGCCCGGCTACACGCCGGCGAGGTTCGATTGGCGGCAGCTGGAGTTCGCACAGGCGGCGGCCCGCGCGCGCGCGCTCTGGACGACAGAGCGCGCAGCAGGCCGTACGCCCGCCAAGCTCGTCCTCTGCACCGACGCCAGCGCGAATCATCACCGCACGGCCGTGGCGCTTGCCGACCTGTGGCATACGGCGCTCGGCGTCGAGACGGAGATCGTGGAACTCGAGTGGAACGTGTACCTCGATGCCCGCCGCAATCCCGGCGACTGCGACCTCCTGCGACTCGGATGGTCCGCGGATTTCGCCGACCCGGAAACCTTTGCCGTCGTGTTCGAGTCCGGTCACCCGCAGAACACGCTCGGCTACGGCAGCGCGCGCTACGACGCGTTGCTGGCCACGTCGCGGACCGCCGCCACCGCCGATGATCGCATGCGCCTGCTGGCCGAAGCGGAGGCGCAATTGCTGGACGACATGCCGGTGATCCCTGTCTTCTTCCGCGTCTCGAAACGCCTCGTGAAGCCCTACGTGACCGGGATTCGCGCCAACCCGCTCGACCACGTGGCGTCGAAAGACCTGCGGATCGAGCCGCACTGAAAAAAAGGGCGGGAGGCCTGCGCCATCCCGCCCGAGTCGGACCGAGAGGTCCGGGGTTCTGTTGACCTAGCGATTGGCAGCGGCGATCGCGGCGGCGATGGCCTGGACTTCGGCGCTGGTCAGCGAGCCGAGGAAGCCCATGCCACCCTTGTCCTGGTCGATGGCCCGCTGGATGCCCGCGGCATCCCGGTTGCTCACCGCCATCCTGACGATTGCGTTGATGGGGCCGTGGCAGGTCGAGCAGCTGTCCGCGTACAGGGCCGCGCCGTCCGACGGCGGAGTCCCTCCCTGCACGGTGATCACCACGCTCGCGCTGTTCGGGGAAGTGCCGTCACGGACCGTGAGCGTGGCGGTGTAGGTCCCCGCCACGTCCGCGACGAAGCTCGACTGGCTCGAGGACGGCCCAGTCAGCGTTGCCGCGCTGCCCGATGGGCGGATCAGCGTCCATGCATAGGTGAGCGCATCGCCGTCGGGGTCGCTGCTCGCACGCCCATCGAGGGATACCGTGGCACCGACCGCGACGGTTTGTGCCGCACCGGCGTTCGCCACCGGTGCCCGATTGCCCGTGCCCGGCGGCGGCGGCGGCGTTACGATCGAACCGTTCTCACGCTCGATTTGCGCCTTGCTTGCAGTCAGCACGGCGCCGTCCCAACCGCCATCGACCTCGACCGTCTGGCCCGCGGCAGTGCCGAAGAACGTCGCCGCATCGATGCTCGAATCCTCGTCCTCGAACTCCGTGGCCGGCGTCGTCTCGATGCTCACGCCGACGATGCGGAACCTGGGTTCCTCGAGCGAATCGGCCCGGCCGCGCAGTTCGACCTCCTCCTCGGCCTCGTCGCGCTCGAGCTTCGTGGCGATGACCCTGCCGCTGCCTGCCGGGTCGGGGTAACCCGCCACCTCGACCCAGTCGCCCACTCGCAGGTCGTCGAGCGCGAAGAAATGATCGTCGCTCTCGTGGTCTTCCTTGCGCGTGCTCGCGTCCACGACGATCGTGACGCCGAGCGCCCTCAGCGTCCCCGCCGTGGCGTCCACCGCGTCCACCGGGGCAGCGAGCTTGACGGACGCGGAGCGCTTGAACTGGACTTTCTCCGCGACCAGCACGCCACTGGCGTTGAACTCGCCCTCCACCTCGACCTTCACGTCGGCCGCGAGGTCCGAGGATGTGCCGCCCTGGTATACGGTCGAACCCATCGTCGTGATTCCCTGACCGGCGACGTCGAAGTCCACCGGGGAGACGAAGCGCGTGACCAGGCCTTCAACCTCCGCCTCGTCGCCATCCTCGCCACCCAGGCCGCCGTCCTCCTTCTGCACGCGGGTCGCCCGGAGCGCGCCGTCGGCCAGGAACTGCGTGCCCTTGACTTCGACCAGGTCGGCGTCTGCCGGGCCGGCGCCTGCGAAGTCCTCCAGCGTGGCGGTCGAGTAGTCCACGATGAGCGTGCCGACCGAGAAGCGGCGGGCCGTCGCGTCAAGACCGCTTACGTGGCCCGTGACCTCGACCTCGGCCCCGCCCGGCCCGGCCGTCTCGATGCGCGTGGCGCGCACCTGGCCGCCGGACGAGACGAAGCCATGCACTTCGATGCGATCGCCCGCGGCGACGCCCGCGAGGGAGCCCGGCACGATCGAATCGTCGAAGGACGTGTCCGCATCGACGATCACGACCTGTCCAGCGACCGAGATCGTCCCGGCCGTGGCGTCCACGGATTCAACGACGCCCTCGAGCAGGTGGTCCTGCTCGATGTGCGTCGCGCGCGCATTGCCATGATCGTCCACCTCGGCCTCGAGGCGAATCACCTCGCCCACCTCGAGCTGGTCGTCCGACGAGGGCTCATCGTCGATGCGTACCGTCGCGGAGGACGAGTCGTAGCGCACGCCGTTGACGATGACGCTGCCGAAGCCGCTGATGACGCCCGTCACCAGCTTGGTCCGGGTCGACCCGGACGGTGGCGGCGGCGTCGACGACGAATCGCCCGACGAACCGCCGCCGCAGGCGGCGACGAGCAGCGCGATCGCCGCCGGCAGGAAGAGTTTGCCCCTGATCGAATTCATGTCACACCTCGAATGCCCGGTACTGATCAGTTCGGCCGCTCGCGCGGCCGCCATACCCCGGAGTCCCGGTCAGTCCTCGAGCTCGGCCCGTTCGGCCAGCAGGGTGTCCCCGACCAACGTCCCCCGCACCTTCACCTCGCGGCCGGTGGCCGCGGCGGCGAAGAAGGCGGCGTCCGTGATCGAGTCACCGTTTGTATCCCTGTACTCCGTCTGCGCGTCAGTGGTGACCGCCACGCCGGCGATGCTGAAGTCCGGCTGGAGGACGTCACTCGCGACGCCCCGCAGCTCGATGGCAACCTGCGCGTCCTCGCGCTCGAGCAGCGTGGCCACCAGGCCGCTCGCGTCGCTGTATGCGTCGATCTCCACCCAGTCGCCGACGCGCAGGTCCGAGAGATCGAACTGCTCGACGTCGGCGGCGCTCTTGTCCTCGAAGCGCGTGATCTCGGTCGTACGCACGCTCTGCCCGAGCACCACCAGCGAACCCGCGGCCAGGTTGACCGACTCCACCTGCGAGGAGATCTCGAGTTCGCCCTGGCGCCGGAACTTGACCTCGTCCGCGACGATGCGGCCGGTCGCGTCGAAGCCGCCCTCGATCTCGACGTTCACGTCGAGCGCGAGGTCCCCGGCGCCGCCGCCCTCGTACCGCGTGGACGCCGTCGTGGTGACGCGCTGGCCGGCCACGTCGAAATCGGTCGCGGTTGCGAAGCGTGTCACCAGGCCCTCGAGGTCGGCATCGTCATCCGTGGTGCCGGACAGGCCAGAAGTCTCCCGCTCGAGGCTCGACGCCACGAGAACGCCGGATCCATCCAGCGAACCCCTGGCCTCGATCAGGTCGCCATTGGCCGGCTGGCCGCCGGCGAATCCGCTCAGCTGCGCAGCCGCATAGTCGACCGTCAGGGCATTGATGCTCAGCGTGCGCGCGGCCGTATTCACGTCGCTCGCGGGTCCCTTGACCTCGACGGAGCCGGCCACGGGCTTGCGCTCGATGCGTGTGGCGACGACTAGACCGTCGGAGTTGACGAGGCCGCTCACCTCGACACGATCGCCGATGGCGAGCCCCTCCAGCCCGCGCGGCACGATCGCGTCGTCGTAGGAGGTCCCGGCCCCGACGACGATCGTCTGGCCGAGCACGACCAGGCGCGACGCGGCCAGGTCGATGCTCTGCACCGGTCCTTCGACATCGTCGTCGAAGCGCATGACGCGGGCCGTGCCGGTCGTGCCGCTCGCGTCCACCGTACCTTCGACGCGCACCACCTGCCCCACGCGAAGCTCGGATTCCGTGCCCGGCTGACCGTCGATCGTGATCGTGGCGCCGGCGGTGGAATAGTGGACGCCGTTCACGATCACGCTGCCGAAACCGTTGATGGGACCGCTCGCAAAAGTGATGCCGCCGCGATCGATGCCGGCGACGGGCTCGCTGCCGCCCCCGCCACCGCAACCCAGCACCAGCAGCGTGCAGGACACGATGATCAGGAATCCGAAACGGGGTAGGTACTTCATTGCATCGCTCCGGGCGTGGAATCCTGAATGGCATAGACCCCGACGCCGAGCCGGACGGTGGCTGCATCGACCGCATCCGATTTCGACTCGTGGGCATTCAGCCAGTCGTCGACTCGCTCGAGCAGCCCCTGCGCCTCGCGTTCGACGAAGGCGCGGAACGCCGGCAGGCTGCGCGGGTCCACGCGACGGCTCTGGGCCCGGCCCTCGAAACGTGAGGGCTCGCCCGCGTCCCGCGAAAGGTTGTGCTCGACGGTCGCCGCGAGGTCGGCGAGGACGCTGCCGGCGCGCTCGACGGCGCGGCCATCCATCTGCCTCGGCATGTAGTAGCGACGCAGCGTGCGATACGACCCGTCCTCGAGTCGCTCGATGGATCCCGACCTGACCAGCTCCTTGACGAGGGCGGTGACAGGGATGTCGCCCGCGTAGCGCTTGAGCAGGACCTCGAAACCCGGCGCCGCAAGAACGCGCGGCCGGCCGTCGGCCTCGAGGAACTCATGGTCGAGGTGCCAGCCTGAGAGCACGCGGCTGGCGTGGTTCAGCGATTCGTCGGTCTCGGGTGTCGCGGCACGGGTGCCGGCGCCGCGCACCCGCCGCACTTCGCGGCGAGCGAGCCCTGTCAGCAGGGCGACGCGCGAAACGTTGGTCGGCCGCCCGCGGAGCCCGAACTCGTCGGTGGCAGTGTCGACGAAGGCCTGGCGGGCCAGTTCGGCGAATTCCTTCCACGTGACGCCGGAACGGAGCAGCCACCGGGCCACGGGCCGAAGCCAGTGGCGGCAGGCAGCAACGACCGGTCTTTCTGTCACAGTTGCCATATATGGAACGCTTTGTCTCATATATAGACATGTTATGCAAACCCCACTCTCCGTCCGGCGGTGGCCAGCGTCCAGGAACGGGACTCTGGTCGCCGCGCGGGCAACCTGTGCATTGGTCCGCAATCCCACCGGGGCGCGCGTATTACACTCGCGCGCCATGGCCACGACGTGTGACGCATGAGTGCAGCTGACGAACGCATCGTCGAGCTTCTCGACCGATGGCTTGCGAGCGTCGAACTGCACGCGGGTTACTTGAAACTCGACGACGCGGCCTACACCAAGGCCCAGGAATGGCCGCAGCACCAGCGCCCGACCAAGTGGGTGGTCGATCTCGCGCATGCGCGCCTGCTCGACCTGAAGCGCCAGCTGGTCGATCGCCAGGCCCGCGGTGACGCCGGTTTCGCGGAATCGCTCGAACTCATGAGCTTCCTCACGACGTTGCTCGGCTCGGAGCACATCGAGCGATTCATACCGCTGGCGAAGCAGAAGCCCGCCGCGGCTGTGGCGGACCAGACCGTCGTCGCTCCGGTTGCGTCGACAGCAACGTCCCCCAGGCCGCCGCCGGCACCCGCCGCGAGGCGCGCCCCTGCCCAGACCGCGGCCGCTGCCGAAGCGCCGCGCCCGCGTGCCGCCACGCGCGCTCCGCGCAGGTCGGCACCGCCGGCCGCAGCGGTCACCGACGTCCCGGACAAGCTGACGGCGACCGTGATCGCGGACGCCGTTCGATTCATGAGTTGGGGCCGCGAGTGGCCGCAGCTGGCGAGTCTCATTGCACGACTGGCGGACCGGCCCGGCGAGCAGGAGGTCTGGAAGATCCTGCGCAGGCATCGCGCCGCCATCGAGGCCCAGTCCCGGCGTCCGCCGGACTGACACCGCTTGGCGGGTGGCGGTCGAAAGCGGTCTCCTGATAACTTCGGACGCCCCAGCCGTACGAACCCAGGGAGTGTCCTGCCGATGCATTTCACCCGCGCACGTGGCCTCGCCGTCTCCGCCCTCGCCACCCTGCTCGCCTGCGACGTCCTCGCCGGCGCCGCGCACGCGCAGGCCCAGCCGTCCAGGGGTGAACAGGCACTCAAGTACCGCAAGGCGGTCTACCAGGCGATCGTCTGGAACTTCGGCCCGATGAGCGCGATGGCCCAGGGCAAGGCGCCCTTCGACGCCGCGCAGTTCGCGATGCGCGCCGGCCGGGTGGCCGCGCTCACGCCAATGCTGTCGGAGTCCTATTCGCCGGAGACCCAGGGAGTCGCCGGCTCGAAACTGAAGGCGGGCATGTGGCAGAACCGCGCCGACTTCGACGCGAAGTTGAAGACCCTCGTCGATCGCAGCGCGGAACTCGCTACCGTCGTCACCGTCGGCGACGAAGCAAAGACCAAGGCCGCATTTTTCGAAGTGGCGAACGCCTGCAAGGCATGCCACGACGAGTACAAGGCCGATTGACTCAGTAGAGCGCGATCGTGGCCTCGGGCGCTGCACGGATCGCCAGCGCCAGGGTCGCGGCCAGAGCAGCGACGATCGCAACTGCGAGCAGCACCCGCGAGTTGCCAATCGCCTCGCTCTCCGGCACACGGTCGGAGTCCTTGCGGCCGGTCAGCATGGCGCGGACCAGCGGATTGCGTCGCGCCCGCACGTACCAACCGACCGCGACGAGGTGCAGCGCGACCAGGGCCAGCAGCCAGTCGGAATTAGCGTGGTGCAACGCCGTGATGCGATTGCTCGTCGCCGGGGATACCAAGCCGTAGAACGGTCCTGCATTGGCGATTTCGTCGTTGGCGAACAGGCCCGTCGCGGCTTGCAGCAGCAGCAATGCCAGCATGGCGACTACGCTCAGCGCACCCAGGGGATTGTGGCCGGGGGCCTCCTCGCGCGCGCCGCCACGCAAGTACGCCACGATCTGGCGCGGACCCCGGACGAAGCTGGCGAATCGCGCGTGCCGTGTTCCGACGAAACCCCAGGCGATGCGGAACAGCACCAGCACGAGAGCCGCATAGCCGAGGCGCCTGTGCCACCCGAACCACTGCAGGCCGGCCTGATGAGTCAGCCACGAACCCGCCACGCAGAGCGCGAGCAGCCAGTGCGCGAGCCGCACCGGCAGGTCCCAGACCAGTGTCGAGCCCGGGCGCGATGCGGCATGCGGGTCGTTCATCGGGGGTTGCCGGCCGTGCAGGTTCGTCGAGCACCGGATTCTAGCAACGCGCGCCTGGCAACTGCGGCGCTGTCGTAGACTTCGCACCATGCCTGCCGGACTACTGCGTCGCCTCGGCGCCCTGCTGTATGACTCGCTGCTGCTGCTGGCGCTCTTCATGGTCGCCACCGCCATCCTGCTGCCACTGACGGGCGGCGAAGCCATTACCCCGGCCGCCCACCCGGCACTCGAGTTCGCCTACCGCGCAGCGCTGCTCGCGCTGCTCGTCGGCTTCTACGGCTGCTTCTGGACTCGGCGCGGGCAGACGCTGGGAATGGCCTCGTGGCGATTGCGGATCGAGCGGGAGGACGGTGCGCTGCTCACGTGGCCCGACACCGTGCGCCGGCTCGCGGCGGCGGCGGTTTCGCTCGCTCCGGCGGGCCTCGGCTTGCTGTGGATCCTGTTCGACCCGCAACGTCGCGCCTGGCACGACCGCTGGACGCGCACGCGGGTCGTCGTCTTGCCGAAACGCGCGCCGCGCAGCGGCGCCTGAGCGCGCTCAGCGGGCGCGGACCAGCAGCGCCGCCGTCACCACCGCGAGCAGCGCGGTCGGAATCCAGCCGACCAGCCACGGGGGCAGATCGAACAGCTGCCCGCTGCTCTCGAGCGTCTGGCTCAGTAGCACGAAGCCCGTGCCGATCAGGATGCCGACCACCGTGCGCGCCCCCTGGCCGGACGAGCGCATGGGCCCGAGCGCGAACGGCAGCGCGAGGATGACCACGAGCATCAACGCGGCGACGCGCGCGGCGCGCGACCAGAGCGCGATCTTGAACTGCATGGAATCGAGATCGTTCCGCTCGAGGTGGCCGATGTACTGCACGAGGTCGCGCAGTCCCATGGTCTCCGGCTCCACGACCGCGAGCCCGAGGAAGTCCGGTGACAGCGTCGAGGCGATCTCCTGGACGCCGACCTTCTCCGCCTCGGTCCCGCCGTTCGCGAAACGGGTCTCGACGTAGTTCTCGAGACTCCAGCGCTTGTCCTCGTCGACCCGCGCGGACTCTGCGCGTCCGGCGCTCAGCAGCCGCCGCTGACCGTCGAAGCGGAACACCTGCACGCCGCCGTAGTGCGCATCTGCCGACTGCTGTTCGACGCTGATGATCTTGTCGCCGTCCCGCACCCAGGTGCCGCGATTGCCGGCGAGGCTGAATTCGCTGAACTTGCTGAACACCTTGAGCTGCCGGGCGTACTTCTCGAGCGGCGGCGCGACGAACTCGCCCAGCATGACCATCACGACGGCGAGCACGAGCCCCGCCAGCCCGAGCCACCGGCAGAACTGCAGCGTCGTGATGCCGGCAGCGCGCATCACGACCATCTCGCTGCCGCGCGCCAGGTTGCCGAGCCCCAGCAGCGAACCGATCAGGGCGCCGACCGGCAGCAGGTCGAACATGTAGTTCGGCAGGTTGAGCGCGACGAACAGCATCGCCTGGCTGGCCGTGTAGCTGCCCGTGCCGATGTCGCCCTGCTGGCCGATGAACAGGAACAGCGCGCCGAGCGCGAGCAGCACCAGCATCGCGAGCGCGGTGTAGCCGAGGACCGTGCGCACCAGGTACATCCCCAGGGTGGGCATCTCAGGCGCTCCTCGCCCGTCTGCGCCGCCAGAGCGGACCGGGACGTTCGTCGCGCCAGAGCAGCCAGGCCGCCAGCGCGAGCGGCAGCAGGTGCACCCACCACAGACCGAGGGCGCCGCCCGGGTCGCCCTTCTCGATCCAGACGCGGGTTGCGGCGAGCAGGTTCGAGTACGCGAAGTAGGCCAGCACCGCGAAGCCGATGCGCGCGTACCGCCCCTGCCGCGGCTGGAGCTTGGCGAGCGGCACCGCGAGCACCATGAGGACGAGGGCCATGGCAGGCACCGCCACGCGCCACGCGAGCTCCGCGCGATCCGGGTTGTCCGTCGACCCGATGAGGGCGCGGGTAGGCTTCACCTCGCGCCGCTCCTTCCTGGCCTTGTAGTCGGGCAGGCGCACCGCAATGCCGTGCTCCTTGAACTCGACCACCCGCCACTCGCGGGCGCCCGGCACGCCCTCGTAGCGGCGGCCGTCGAACAACACGAACAACTGCTCCGCCTGCCCCGCACCCCGCTGCTCGGCATGCTCCGCCACCGCGATCTCGAGCCGGTCCGCGTTGCGGCGCTGCACGAACACGCCTTCGATCTGGCCCTCCCGCCGCACCCGCTCGGCATAGAAGACCGCGTCGCCGCCCGCGAAGGAGCGGAATCGACCGGCCTCGAGCGCGCCGAACTGCGCGGCGCGCAGGGCCTCTATGCGGATCTCCTGGGCGCGCAGTCCGGCCGCGGGCACGATCCGGAAAGAGAGCAGCGCGAGGAGCGCGACGACGAACAGCGTGAGCAGCAGGATCGGCCGGTAGATACTCACGGGACCCACGCCGCAGGCGCTCATCGCGGTCATCTCGCTCTCGTGATAGAGGCGGCCGAGGGCGAGCACGATGCCGAGAAAGAGGCCGATCGGCACCAGCACCGTGAGCTGCTGCAGGGTCGTGAGCCCGATGAGCGCGAGCACGACGCTGCCCGGGAACCCGCCCTCGGCCGCCTGGGCGAGGACGCGGGCCAGCTGGTTCGACAGCAGGATCGCCAGCAGCACGCCCGTGACCGCGACGAAAGCCTGCGCGACCTCGCGCAGCAGGTAACGGTCGAGCTGGGTGAGCACAGGTCGCGGCTCCAGACAGGAAACGGTAGACTCCGCCGGCCGCAAGTCTAACGGGCGGCGCATCCGGCCCACCAGCAAAAACGAAGGATCAGAGCATGCGTTTCTACGCCGTCAGCGGCTCGGCTGCACGCCAGCGCACGGACTGTGCGATCGTCGGCCTGTATGAGAACGGAGCCCTGTCGACCGCCGCCACCCAGCTCGACGCCGCCCTCGGCGGCCGGCTCACACGGCTCGTGAAGCGCGGCGACCTGCGCGGCAAGGCCCATGAGACCGTGCTGCTCGACGTCGACCGCGGACCCTGCCCGCGCGTGCTCGTCGTGGGACTGGGGAAAAAGGACACCTTCAGGCGCAAGCAGTACCGCAAGGCCGTCCTGACCGCCGTGGCCGCGCTCGCCAAGACCGGGGCGCACGATGCCGTGAGCTACCTCTCCCAGGAGCCCGTGGCGGACACCGACGCCTACTACCGGGGGCGGCTCGCGGCCGAGGCGGCCGGACACGCGCTGTACCGCGTCCCGGCCATACGCAGCGCTCGCCAGCCGGCCGCGCCGGCGCTGAAGAGCCTCGGGATCGCGGTGCCGGAGCGCGACCAGAAGAAGGACGCCGAGCGCGGGCTCGCGCACGGCCGCGGCATCGCGCTCGGCGCCGCGCTCACGCGCGATCTCGCCAACCTGCCGGCCAACGTCTGCACGCCCTCCTATCTCGCACGGACGGCGCGCGAACTCGCTCGCGAGCACCGCAGTGTCAAGGTGCAGGTGCTCGACGAGGCGGAGTTGAAACGTCTCAAGATGGGCGCGTTCCTCTCCGTGACGGCCGGCACGGACGAGCCTGCGAAGCTGCTGGTCATCCGCTACCAGGGCGCCGCGCCGAAGCAGGCGCCGATCGCGCTGGTCGGCAAGGGCGTCACCTTCGACAGCGGCGGCATCTCGCTCAAGCAGCCGGTCGCCATGGACGAGATGAAGTTCGACATGACGGGCGCGGCAAGCGTCTTCGGCGCGCTGAAGGCCGCCGCCGAACTCGGGCTGGCGTTGAACCTGGTCGGCATCGTGCCGGCCTGCGAGAACATGCCGAGCGGCCGCGCGACCAAGCCTGGCGACATCGTGCACAGCATGTCGGGCCAGACGATCGAGGTGATCAACACCGACGCGGAGGGTCGCCTGATCCTGTGCGACGCACTCACCTACTCGCGGCGCTTCAAGCCCGCCCTGGTGATCGACGTCGCCACGCTCACCGGCGCCTGCGTGATTGCGCTCGGCGCGCACACTTCCGCGGTGATGAGCAACGACGACGAGCTGGCCGCGCAGATCGTGGAAGCGGGCCGTCGCGCCGAGGACCGAGCCTGGCACATGCCCATGGCCGAGGAGTACCACGAGCAGCTCAAGAGCAATTTCGCGGACTTCACGAATTCCTGCGGTCGCGACGGCGGCGCCATCACGGCCGCCTGCTTCCTGGCGAAGTTCACCAACGGCTTGCGCTGGG
Source organism: uncultured Gammaproteobacteria bacterium (assembly GCA_963778185.1). Lineage (GTDB taxonomy): Bacteria > Pseudomonadota > Gammaproteobacteria > Steroidobacterales > Steroidobacteraceae > RPQJ01. The sequence continues at coordinate 187,494 of CAVZTF010000003.1, forward strand.
CACACCTTGACATCGCCGGCACGGCGTACCTCGGGGGCGCGCAGAAAGGCAGCACCGGGCGACCGGTGCCGATGCTCGTCGACTTCCTGATCCACCGTCGCTGACCGTGGCGCCGACGAAGGTCGATTTCTACCTGCTCGCCACGCCCGACGCCCGGGCGCGCCTCACGACCGCCTGCCGGTTGGCCGAGAAGGCGTGCGACCAGGGGCTGCGCGTCGCCGTGCGCACCTCGGGGCCCGCCGAGTCCGCCGAGGTGGACGAACTGATGTGGACATTCAGCGACCGCAGCTTCGTGCCGCACGGAGTGTTGCCGGCCGAGCCGGCGTTCGCCGCCGCAACGCCGGTGCTGATCGCGAGCGGCGCGCTGCCGGAGTCGCACCGCGACGTGCTGATCAACCTCGCCCACGATCTTCCTGCGGACTTCGCGAGTTACGCGCGCGTCTGCGAGATCGTCGCGGGCGACGAGGACGCCAAGCGCGGGGCCCGCGTGCGCTGGCGTGGCTACAAGTCGGCGGGCAGTTCGCCGCAGTCGCATGATCTCTGAACGAGGACCGCCGCCATGAGCCACGTCCAGGACAGCATCCCGGTACTCACCGACATCGTCGAGGACGAGGCGGGCACGGCCACCACGCCGATCGACCGCACCTCGTTGTTCCTCGACGAGCTCGAGGCCCACCTGACCGCGACCATCCACGAGCAGGCCGACGAGCTCGTGCACAACGCCTGCCGCGAGATGGAGGCACTGCTGCTCGAGCAGGTCTCGGACCGCATGAAGGCGGAGCTCCCGGCGCTGATCGCGCGCATCATCGACGAACATTTCCACGGACCCGCGCGCGTCAACTGACACCCTCGATGGACAAGAGCTACTCCCCCGCCGACATCGAAACCCGCATCTACCAGCAGTGGGAGGCCGCGGGCTGGTTCGCCCCGGCGGCGGCGGGATCACCCTACTGCATCATGATCCCGCCGCCGAACGTGACGGGCACGCTGCACATGGGTCACGCCTTCCAGCACACGCTGATGGATGCGCTCACGCGCTTCCACCGCATGGAGGGCGAGCGCGCGCTCTGGCAGCCCGGCACCGACCACGCGGGCATCGCCACGCAGATGGTGGTCGAGCGCCAGCTGAACGCCGAGGGCCGCTCGCGCCAGGACCTTGGGCGCGAGGCGTTCGTCGAACGGGTGTGGCAATGGAAGGCGCAGTCCGGCGATACCATCAGCCGGCAGATGCGCCGCCTGGGCGACTCCGTGGACTGGTCGCGCGACCGCTTCACGATGGACGAAGGGCTCTCCGCTGCGGTGGCCGAGGTGTTCGTGCGACTGCACGAGAAGGGGCTCATCTATCGTGGCCAGCGTCTCGTCAACTGGGACCCGGTCCTGCACACCGCGCTGTCGGACCTGGAGGTCGTCTCGGAGCCGGAGTCCGGCCAGCTCTGGCACCTGCGCTATCCGCTCGCCGACGGCACGGGACACCTCGTCGTAGCGACGACACGCCCCGAAACAATGCTCGGCGACACCGCCGTCGCCGTTCACCCCGAGGACGAGCGCTACCTTCGCCTCGTCGGCAAGCAGCTGCGGTTGCCGCTCACTGATCGCCTGATCCCCGTCATCGCCGACGACTACGTCGACCCGGCCTTCGGCAGCGGCTGCGTGAAGATCACGCCGGCCCACGACTTCAACGACTACGAGATCGGCAAGCGCCACGGCCTGGCGCTGATCAACCTGTTCACGGCGGACGCCGTGCTGAACGACGCGGCGCCGGCGGCCTACCGCGGCCTCGACCGATTCGAGGCCCGCAAGCGCGTCGTCGCGGACCTCGAGGCGGCGAACCTGCTCGAGAAGGCCGATCCGCACACCGTGCCCGTCCCGCGCGGCGACCGCAGCGGCGCGGTGCTCGAGCCCTGGCTCACCGACCAGTGGTACGTGCGCACCGCCCCGCTCGCGGAGCCGGCCATGCGCGCCGTCGAGGAAGGCCGCATCCGCTTCGTGCCCGAGAACTGGGCCAAGACCTATTTCCAGTGGATGCGCAACATCCAGGACTGGTGCATCAGTCGCCAGCTCTGGTGGGGGCACCGCATTCCCGCCTGGTACGACGAGGCCGGCAACGTTTACGTCGCGCGCAACGCAACCGAGGCGAAGGCCGCCGCGTGCAGGCAGCACGGCCGCGAGGTTGCGCTGCGCCAGGACGAGGACGTGCTCGACACCTGGTTCAGCTCGGCGCTGTGGCCGTTCTCCACGCTCGGCTGGCCCGAGTCGACGCGGGAACTCGCGGCCTTCTACCCCACCTCCGTGCTCGTCACGGGCTTCGACATCATCTTCTTCTGGGTCGCCCGGATGATCATGATGGGGCTCGAGTTCACCGGCGAGGTGCCGTTCCGCGAGGTCTACATCACCGGCCTGATCCGCGACGAGCATGGCAACAAGATGTCGAAGTCGAAGGGCAACATCATCGACCCGCTCGACCTGATCGACGGCATCGGACTCGACGCGCTGGTCGCGAAGCGCACCACCGGGCTCATGCAGCCGCAGATGAAGGCCGCGATCGAAAAGGCGACCCGCAAGCAGTTTCCGCAGGGCATCGCCGCCTTCGGCACGGATGCGCTGCGCTTCACCTTCGCTGCGCTCGCCACGATGGGACGAGACATCCGCTTCGAGCTCGGGCGCGTCGAAGGCTATCGCAATTTCTGCAACAAGCTGTGGAACGCCTCGCGCTACGTGCTGATGAACACCGAGGAGTTCGCCGGCGACCTGCAGGGTGGATCCGAGCTCACGATGGCGGACCGCTGGATCCGCGGCCGGCTCGGCAGCGCCATCACCGGCGTGCGCGAGCACCTCGCGAACTACCGCTTCGACCTCGCCGCGCAGGCGATGTACGAGTTCGTCTGGTATGAGTTCTGCGACTGGTACCTGGAACTCTCGAAGCCCGTGCTGCAGTCGCCGGACGTGTCCGCCGCGGCCAAGCGCGGCACGCGCCGCACGCTCGTCGAGACGCTCGAGGCGTCGCTGCGCATGCTGCACCCGCTCATGCCGTTCGTCACCGAGGAGATCTGGCAGCGCGTCGGGCCGCTCGCCGGCCGCCGAGGCCCCACCCTCATGCTCGAGTCCTACCCGAAATCCGCGGACTTCCCGGCCGACGCCGAGGCCGAGCGGCAGGTCGCGGCGCTCAAGGCGGTGGTGCTAGGCATCCGACAGATCCGCGGCGAGCTCGACGTTCCGCACTCGCGCGCCACGCCGGTGTACGTGCGCACGGACCGCCCAGGCGATGCCGAGGCCATCGCCGCGCTCGCGCCGACCATCGCGAAGGTGGGCAACCTCGAGTCCGTGCGCGTAGTCGTTTCCGAGGACGACCTGCCGCCCTGCGCAATCGCGATCATCGACGGGCGCACGGTGCTCGCACCGTTCGCCCGGCTGGTCGACGACGTCTCGGCGGAGATCGCGCGCCTGGACAAGCGTCGCGCGCGCGCCGGCCAGGACCGCGACAAGAGCCTTGCCAAGCTCGGCAATGAAAGCTTCGTCGCCAATGCCCCGCCGGAAGTGGTGGCCCAGGAGCGCGCGCGCATCACCGAGTTCGACCGCCAGCTCGGGCAACTCGGTGAGCAGCTGCGGCGACTGGAAGCCGTCCGTTCGCAAGGGCCGGCCGCATGAACGCGCCCGCACCGGGCACGCCGGCGGTGCGCGACGCCGCGCCGCCCGAACTCGTCGCGGCCGCGATCGGCGGCCTGAACGAGATCATCATCGGCAAGGAGCAGCAGCTGCGGCTGTGCCTCGCATGCCTGCTGGCGCGCGGGCACCTGCTGATCGAGGACATCCCGGGCGTCGGCAAGACGACGCTCGCGCATGCGCTCGCCCGCACGCTCGGCCTCAGCTACCAGCGCATTCAGTTTACGAGCGACCTGCTGCCGGCCGACATCATCGGAGTCTCGGTGTTCGAGGCGGACTCGGGCCAGTTCCGCTTCCACCGGGGCCCCGTGTTCGCGCAGCTGGTGCTCGCGGACGAGGTCAACCGGGCCACGCCGAAGGCCCAGAGCGCGCTGCTCGAGGCGATGGAGGAGCACCAGGTCACGGCCGACGGGCAGACCTATCCGCTGACCGAGCCGTTCTTCGTGATCGCAACCCAGAACCCGGTCTACCAGGTGGGGACCTTCCCGCTGCCCGAGTCCCAGCTCGACCGCTTCCTGATGCGCATCGAGCTCGGCTACCCGGAAGCGGCCCTCGAGCGCCAGCTGCTGCTGGGCCGCGACCGCCGCGACCTGCTCGCGAGCCTGGCCCCTGCCCTGACGCCACAGCAGCTGCTGCGCCTGCAGGGCGCGGTGCCCAGGGTACATGCCTCCGAGGCGCTGCTCGACTACGTGCAGGCGATCGCACGCTACACGCGGCAGGCGAGCGAGTTCGAGGCAGGCCTCTCGCCGCGAGCCGTCATCGCGCTGCTGCGTGCGGCCCAGGCGTGGGCGTTCATGCACGCGCATCCGGGCGTGCTGCCCGAGGACGTACAGGCAGTGCTGCCGGCCGTCGTTGGACACCGCCTCGCGCCGCGCGAGGAATCGCGCTTTCGGGACGCGGGCCAGGTCGGCCGGCACGTGCTCGAAGCGGTGCCCGTCCCTTAGAGCCGATGCCGCGCCTGATTCGCCGCCTGCGCTCGATCCTCGATGCGCGCGTGCAGGCCTGGCTCATGCGCCGCCAGGGAATCGACGCTGATCCAGTCGCGCTGCACAGGCGGCGCATCTACATCCTGCCGACCCGCCTCGGTCTCGCCTACGCCGCGATGGTGTTCGCGATGGTGCTCGGCGGCCTGAACTACAACAACAATCTCGGCCTCGGTCTCGCGTTCCTGCTCGCGAGCCTCGGGCTGGTGACCATGCATCACTGCCACGGCACGCTGTACGGTCTCGGGCTGCGCCTGCTCGCGACCGAATCCGCGTTCGCTGGTCAGCAAGTGGCATTCCGGCTGTTGCTGGAAAATCGTGCGCGAGTGGCGCGGCCCCGCATCGAACTGTCGGTCGGCGCCCACCTGCTGCAGGTGGCAGACGTGCCGTCCTGCGGGTCGGCGCCCGCGGAACTGCGCGTGCACGCCGATCGACGCGGACGGGTGCCGCTGCGGCAATTCTCGGTCGCCACCCGCCACCCGCTCGGGCTGTTCCGAGCCTGGGCAGTCATCCACCCGCAGTACTGCGCCATCGCCTGGCCGCAGCCCGAGCCACGCGGGCCGCGGCCGCCCGGTGTCGAGACGGACACCGGCGGCGCGCAGGACCGCGCGGCGGGAGACGCGGACTTCGCCGGACTGCGCCCATACCAGGCCGGCGATTCGCCGCGCCGAATCGCCTGGAAGGCGTACGCGCGAGGCCAGGGCCTGCACACCAAGCAATACGCGGGCACCGACGTCGTCTCGCACCTGTTCGACTGGGGGGCGCTGCCCGGTCTGGACACGGAAGCGAGAATCGCGCGCCTGTGCCGGTGGGTGCTCGATGCGCACGACCAGGGCGAGGCGTTCGGGCTGCGGCTGCCGGGGGCCACGATCGATCCGAGCATCGGCACCGCGCACCGGCAGCGCTGCCTGACCGCACTTGCGCTCTTCGAGCCCGGCGCCGTCCATGACTGAGCGCGATGACCTGCCGATGCGCGGAGTGGGCGGCGTGCTCGCCGCGCTCGGAGTCGCGACCGCGGCCCATGTCGAGTATTTGCCGGCGTGGATCACCGCGCTGCTGGTGGTCATCGGCACATGGCGCTGGCTCGCGGCCAGGCGCAGCTGGCCGCTGCCACCCAAGTGGCTGCGCGTCATGATCGCGGTGGCGGCGGCCCTCGTGGTGCTGGGCACCTACCGGACGCTGAACGGCATCGAGGCCGGCACGGCGCTCCTCGTGCTCATGGCTGGCGTGAAGCTGCTGGAGACACGCGGCGCGCGCGACCTCACCGTCATCGTGTTCATCGCGTGGTTCCTGCTGTACGCCGCACTGCTGCGCGACCAGCGGCTCCCGCAGCTGCCATTCCTGCTCGCAGGCGCGGTACTCGCGACGACGGCGCTCATGCGCGTGCACGCCGGTGTGGCCGGAGACCCGTGGCGACCCGCACTCAGGCGCACGGCTGTGCTGCTGTTGCAGGCGCTGCCGCTGGCGCTCGCGCTGTTCCTGCTGTTCCCGCGGCTGCCCGGCCCATTCTGGGGCATCGCCGGCAAGGAGTCCGCACGCACCGGGCTCGGCGACGAAATGACGCCCGGCGACGTCTCGGACCTGAGCGTGTCCGGCGCGGTGGCGTTCCGGGTGCGTTTCGACGGGGACCCTCCGCCGCCGGTGCAACGCTACTGGCGCGGGCCCGTGCTGCACGAATTCGACGGCCGCAGCTGGCGCCGCACCCAGCGCCAGGCGTTTCCACTGCAGGAGGTCGAGTTCGCCGGGGCGCCGGTCGACTACCAGATCACGCTCGAGCCGCACGACCGGCCGTGGATCCTGGCCCTGGACCTTCCCGGCGGCTGGCCGGAACGCGAGGCCATGCGTGCCTTCGACTTCCAGCTCCTCGCGCCGCGCCCCCTCTCCGACGTCACGTCGTTCCGCTTGCGCTCGTACCCGCAGTACCGCGCGGGCGTGCGGCTGCCGACAACGGTGCGCAACAAGGACCTGCAGTTGCCCGCCCAGGGCAATCCGCGCGCCGTCGCGCTCGGGCGCGAACTCGCCGCGCGGCACGACGACACGCGTGCCGTGGTGCGCAGCATGCTCGAGATGTTCAGGGACCAGCCCTTCGTGTACACGATGCGGCCACCGCAGCTCGCCGAAGACGCGATGGACGAGTTCCTGTTCGAGACGCGCAAGGGCTTCTGCGAGCACTACGCGTCCGCATTCACCCTGGTGATGCGCGCGGCCGGTATTCCGGCACGCGTGGTGACCGGCTACCAGGGCGGCGAGTTCAATCCGATCGGCGGCTACCTGCTGGTCCGGCAGTCCGATGCGCACGCCTGGTCGGAGGTCTGGGTCGCCGGGCAGGGCTGGGTACGCGTGGACCCGACAGCCGCGGTCGCCCCCGAGCGCATCGAGCAGGGCCTGATCAGCGCGGTCGGCGCCGACGAGCCCGTGCCCGGCCGTTTGCGAGAGGCGAGCGAGCTGTGGCTCCGGGTAGAGCTCGGCTGGGATGCGCTGAATGACTTCTGGAACGAGCGCGTGGTGCGCTTCAACGCGACGCAGCAGTTCGACCTGCTCGAGCGCCTCGGCCTGGAGGAACCGGACTGGCGCGCGCTGGGGCTTGGCCTCGCTGCCAGCAGCGCGGCGTTCTTCGCGGCGCTCTCGGGCTGGCTGGCCTGGAAACACCGCCCGCCCGTCCGCGACTGGCCGGCACGCCTCCACGCCGAAACGTCGCGGCGACTGAAGAAGCGGGGCCTCGTCCCGGGCGCTGCGGAAGGGCCCGTCGCGTTCCTCGAGCGCGCCGCCGTCGAATGCCCGGACCTCGCCCCGGATCTCGAGGCCATCCGCGCGGAGTACGTCGACCAGCGCTACGGGCCGCTGCCCAGCGATGGGGGGCTGCGCCGGCTGAAGCACCTCGTCAACGGGCTGCGGGCCTGAACGGGCCCGCGTATGCTTGCGGCACCAGAGCGGGGGAGCCCCAGGAACATGGCAGACATGCAGAAAGCCTTCGAGAAGGCCGCGGCCGACGTGAAGAAGTTCCAGAAACGCCCGGACGACGAGGACATGCTGCGGCTGTACTCGCTCTACAAGCAGGCGAGCGCCGGCGACGTCCAGGGTGAGCGTCCGGGCGCCTTCAATTTCGCAGAGCGCGCGAAGCACGACGCCTGGGCGAGACTCAAGGGCACCGACTCGAACAAGGCCATGGAGACCTACGTCAAGCTCGTCGAGCGACTGAAGAAGACCTACGGCTGAGCGCCCGTGACGGCGCAGTTCGCGGTCGTCGCCTGCGCGATCGCCGTCCTCGCCTGGCTGATCGGAGTGCCGTTCTGGCGCAAGCGGCAGCGTGCCGTGAGCATGGCGCAGCCGTTGCCGGCGAGCGCGAGATCCGCGATCGAACGCAACATCCCCGCCGTGCGCCGCATTCCACCGGACCTGCGCGCACGCCTCGAGTCGTCGACGAGCGCGTTCCTGGCCGAGAAGGAGTTCATCGGCTGCAACGGCCTCGTCGTGACCGACGAGATCCGCGCCACCATCGCCGCCCTCGCCTGCCTGCTGGTGCTCGGCCGCCGTGGCCACTACGTCGGGCTGCACTCGGTGCTGGTCTACCCCACCGCCTTCTGGGTCGAGGACGAGGTCGAGGACGAGGCCGGCGTCGTTTCGCGGCGGCGGCGCGTGCTGTCCGGCGAAGCCTGGGAGTCGAGCCGCATCATCCTGTCGTGGGAGGACGTGCTCGCGGCGGCGCGCGCGCCGGGCGAGGGTTACAACGTCGCGCTGCACGAATTCGCGCACTACCTCGACGCCGAGGGCCTTGGGCTCGCCGACGGCTCGCGTACGATTTCCGCATGGGCCGACGACCTGGCCGACGAGTTCGATGCCCTGCTCGCCGCGGTTGACCGCGGTGAGTACACGTTTCTCGATCCGTACGCCGCCGAGGACGAGGCCGAGTTCTTCGCGGTCGCCACCGAGGACTATTTCGAGCGCCCCGTCGAACTGCTCGCCGCGCATCCGCGCCTGTATGAACTGCTGCGGGAGTTCTATGGGCTCGATCCCGCGCGATTCGACTGAAGCCGCCGGATGCGGCGACGGCCGCCTTAGGTACTTCAAGCATCCGGCTGCCTCTTCTGCGGATCAATCGTGGGGCGCGCGGTCCCTACAATCGGGGGTGGAGCTTCAGCCAGGGAGGTCCGATGAAGCGATCCATCCTGCTTGCGGCTGGAGCAACCCTCCTGCTCGCCTCCGCCGCCGTTTTCGTCGCCCATTTCATGACCAGGCCCGACCCCGGGCACGTCTCGATGCAGATCGAGGTGAAGCCGGCGATCATGACCAGCGCCTACAAGGTCTACGCGAACCGCGAGGCCGGTAGCGGCCGCTACTGGCTCGCGAAGGTGATCGTTACGAACGACGGCGGCCGGCCGCTCTCGAACGTCGCGACCTCCTTCCAGGTGCCCGGTCACATCGAGTGGTCCACGCCGCGCAACTATCCGGAACTGCTGCCGGGGCAGACCGTCGTCGCGTTGTTCTATCCGCGGTTCCCGGACACGGTGGCGACGAAGACGACCAACACCACCGAGCAGGTGGAATTCCGCGTCCAGTACGACGCGAAGGGACAGCGACGCGAGGAGTCGCGGCAGGTCCCGTTCCAGATGCGCGGGCGCAACGACATGATCTACACGACGCTGCCCGCGTCCGAGATCGTGTCGTCGCACGACATGTACGAGAACACGGACCTGCTCGCCACGTTCGTGACGCCCGACGACCCCGTGATCAAGTACTTCGTACAGCAGCTCGAGCAGAAGGTCATGGGCGGGACGACGGTCGGCGCCGGCTCCGACGTCGAGGAGACCCTCCGCTTCATGCACGCCGTGTATGCCTACTGGGTCGCGAGCGGAATCGTCTACGCCGGGACGGAGGGGCTGCCCGAGCGCTCGGGCAGCTCGATCACGATGATCCAGCACGTGCGGCTGCCGCGCGAAGTGCTCGTCGGCCAGGCGGGCCTGTGCGTCGAGCTCGCGACCTTGTTCGCGTCCATCGCGCAGGCCGCAGGCCTCGAACCCGTGATCCTCACGACGGAAGGTCACGCGTATCCGGCCATCAAGGTCGGCAACGACCTGATCCCGATCGAGGCCACGGCGGTCGGCATGCCGGGCCGCGGCAAGGAATACGGCGCGGCGTCGTTCGAGCAGGCAATGATGCTCGGCAAGGCGAATCTCGACGCCTGGCTCGCAGGCCGCGGGCAAAGCGTCCTCGAAGGCCGGGTCGTCATGGAGCCCGGGCTGCCGATCGGCTGGTACGACATCGCCGAGTTGCACCAGCAGGGCATCGTGCCACCGGAGCTGCCGGACGATGCGGTGCTCAAGCAGAAGATCGACGACACGCTCGCGGCGCTGCTCGGCGGCAAGCGACGTGCCTCGGCGGCGGAGCCCGCCGCCGCCCGTCAGGCGCAGGCGACGGAACCCCGCGAGACGAAGACCGACGAAGGCGTGGCCGGCAACACCATGGCCGACCCGCGCGGCCATTTTTCCGTGACCGTCCCCGCGGGATGGCGGGCTGCCCTCATGCCTTACCCCACCATGCCGGCGCTGGCCTTGCAGGCAGTGGACCAGAGCACGGGAACCGGCCTCGAGGTCTACGTCTTCGAGGGTGCCGAAAACGTGGCGGGCGCGATGTCGGTCATCCAGTCTGCGATCGGGTCGTCGGGCGGGGTCGTCAACTACTCGCCCAACGGGAGCGCGACGCTCGGCGGCAGGTCGTTTCAGCGCTACGCCGGGACGACGTACTTTCCTGCGACCGGCACGGGCAGCGAGTGGGAAGCGTACGTGAGGGCCGCCGGCAACGTGACGATCGTCATGAGCGTGGGGACGGCCGCCGGCCAGCTGGCCGGACGACGCTCCTACCTGCGTCAGGTCGCGCGGACATTGCGCGTGAGGGCGTGAAGATGAAGACCAGACGTTTGTCTGCAGGATTGGCCGTCGCCTGGCTGGCGGCGTTGCTGCCGGCGCCGGGGGTCCGGGGTATGCAGCAGGAAGTGCCCGTCATCGAACAGGACATCGAGGTGGTCGTCGACCCCCTCGGCAATGCCGACATCAGCGCATCGTTCACGCTGCCTGCCGCCCAGTGGCGGATGTGGAACCAGACCTACGGCCAGAACGAGTTCCTGCTGAAGCGGGATTTCGAGCACCAGTTTTCAGCCGTCGTGCTCCATGACTTCAAGCTGGAGCGCGACGAGATGAACCGGACGGCCAGGCTGAGCATGAAGGGCGCGGCCAGCGCCGAGTACCGGGGCAACGGGTCCTGGGAAGTCGAACTCGAGAAAGGCGCGCGCGCAACGCGAGTCAGCGACACCGTCTGGCAGCTGTCCAAGTCCACCGGCGAAGGCGGAGTGATCCTGCAGCAGAACTTCAGGGTCAAGCTGCCCAAGGGCGCGCGCGACTCCGAGCAGGTGACCGGCGAAACGGGAGTGCCCGTCCTGCGATACACGCTGGCTCCTGAGCGGAGGTCGCCGATGCTGCCAATCGTCGGCGCAGTCCTGGGACTGGCCGGGCTCGCGCTGGTCGTTCTCGGGTTCGTGCGCAAGCCGGTGCCGGCTTGATCGCCAGTTCGGGAACGCGGCTCCCGGCGCTCAGCCTCCATGACTTCGCGGAGGCCGCGCGGGACTCCTCGCGGCGCACGCGAACCCTCCTCGTCGTCCTGGTGGTCGCCTGCGTGCTGGCGCTCGTGGGCTTCCTCAACTCGCTCGAGTCGGGCTGGATGCTGCAGCGCGTGCGGGCCGCGAGCGACCCGGCGGGCGCCTACATCGCACAGAAGCTGGAATTCGCACCGGACATGAATCCGGCTGCCCGGGATGCGCTGCAGGGGGCCATCATCCGGGCCTATATCGACAACGCGATGACGGTCCGCGTGCCCTTCTTCGGCGTGGCCTTCGACGTGAACGACCTCGGGCTCATGGGCGGCATCGGGTTCGTGACGATCCTCGTGCTCCTCAGATTCAGCCTGCGCACCGAGATCGCGAGCCTGCGCATCGCGTTCAAGGCGGCCGCCCGGGAGACTGCCGGCGACCGGCCGCGACTCGAAGCCTTCTATGACCTGGTGGCCATGCAGCAGGTCCTGACGTTTCCGCAGATGCGGGACGAGCGGGTCGGCTGGGCGATCCACAGACCGCGTCTGCTGCGTGCCATACCGAAGCTGATCTGCTTCCTGCCCGTCGTCGTGTACACGATGGTCGCCGCGAACGACTTTCGGTCGCAGCACGTCGCCAATGTCATCAACCCGCTGCACACCCGCGTGCTGCTCGCTTACACCGGCGTGTTGTGGGTGCTCATATTCGCGCTCGCCGGCTGGTGCTTCGCGCGGTTGATGAAGGTCGACCGGATCTGGGACGAGTACTGGCAGTTCGTCACTTCGGCGCCGCCCGGGTAAGGTCCACGAGCCCGGTGCCGCTCACCGGGAGGTCCGTCCGACCGCCTCCACCAGCATCTGCGGCGTGCAGCGTATCCAGGTGTCGTTGAGCGGGGCCCCGACCAGCGCCTCGATCTCCTCGTCCTCGATCACGACGCCGAGGCGATTCTCGATCTCGATCACGAGTTCGACGAAGTCCAGGTCGTCGAGCCCGAGCGGCGCCGCGGAGAGCGGCTCCTGCATGTCGATTCCGGAAGGCTCGACGTCGAAGAGATCGGCGATCGCCTGCCGGACCGCAACCTCCGCCTCGCCCCTGCGTTCAGTCGCCGCGGGCGCCTGCTCCGGCTGGTCCACGGCCCCGGCGGACGCAGAGACCGTCCCGCCCAACGCAACAAGCGTCGCGGAAACGATCCGCGCCATCCGTCCTCCGCGGCCACGAGTGCTCATCATGGATCGCCTCCCGTCGAACGTTGCTCCGCGCGTGCGGCAACGACCAGCATGGCTCCGCCCGCGACGAACAGCACCAGGATCGAGAGGATCGACAGCCGCGAGTCGCCGGTGACGCGCGCGACGATGCCGGTCAGCAACGGACCCAGCACTGCCGCGAACTTGCCCATCATGTTGTAGAAGCCGAAGAACTCGGACGACTTTCCCTCGGGTACCAGCCGCCCGTAATACGAGCGGCTGAGCGATTGCACGCCCCCCTGCACCAGGCCCACGGCCACGGCGAGAACGTAGAAGTCCCGCGCGTCCTGGATGAAGTAGGCGTAGCAGGTGATGCAGGCATACACGGCAAGCGCCACGAAGATTCCGCGCCGGGCACCGATCTTGCGGCCCAGCCAGCCGAAAGCGAGCGCCGCCGGGAAGGCGACGAACTGCGTGAGCAGCAGCGCGGCGACGAGGCTCGAGGCCTCGAACCCGAGCGAGAGCCCGTAGTCCACCGCCATCTTGATGATCGTGTTGACGCCGTCGATGTAGAGCCAGTAGGCGGCGAGGAACCACACGATCGGCCGGTAGCCACGGATGGCGAGCAGCGTGCCTCGCAGCTCGAGCAGCCCCTGGCGAACGGCGGCGAGTGCCGACACCCGCGGCCCCGACTCTCGTTCGTGCACCCAGCAGGCGAGCGGCAGCGCGAACACGATCCACCACAGGCCCACCATGACGAACGAGACCCGCACGGCGGCCGCGGAGTCCGCGAGTCCGAAGCTCGCGGGTTTCAGGGTCATCGCGACGTTCACGGCGAACAGCAGCCCGCCGCCGAGATACCCCAGCGCGTACCCGTAGCCCGAGACGAGGTCGTACTCGTCCGGCTCGGCGACGTGCAGCAACAGCGAGTCGTTGAACACGATGCCGCCCCAGAATCCGAGCGAGGCGGCGACGTAGAGCGCCACCGCCGCGATCCACTGCCCCTGCCCCACCAGAGCCAGGCCGGCCGTGGAGGCTGACCCGAGCACGGTGAACAGCATGAGCATGCGCACGCGGGAGCTGCTGCGGTCGGCAATTGCGCCCAGCACCGGCGCAAGCAGCGCGACGAGCGCGCTCGCGAGCCCGCTCGTGAGCCCGAGGCGAAACGTGCTCTCGGTGACGGGCACGCCGGCGTTCCAGTACTGCTTGAAGAACACCGGGAAGAACCCGGCCATCACCGTCGTGGCGAACGCGGAATTCGCCCAGTCGTACAGCGCCCAGGAGACGACCGGGCGCCGCCGCAGGATGCTACGCGGCGTCGGCGAGGTGCTCACGGGTCTCCCGGAACGTCACGTCCGGCCAGCGCTCCTGCGTCAGCTGCAGGTTGACCCGCGTGGGCGCGAGGAACACCAGCGCGCCGGAGTGGTCGAGCGACAGGTTCTCGTAGGCCTTGTTGCGGAATTCCGCGAGCTTCTTCGCGTCGTTGCAGTACACCCAGCGCGCCGTGTACACGTTGACGGCGTCCCACGTCGCCTGCACCCCGTACTCGTCCTGCAACCGGAAGGCCACGACGTCGAACTGCAGCTGCCCGACCGCGCCGAGGATCAGGTCGTTGTTGCGCAGCGGACGGAAGAGCTGTGTCGCGCCCTCCTCGCACAGCTGGTCGAGCCCCTTCTGCAGCGCCTTCATGCGCAGCGGGTCGCGCAGCACCACGCGGCGGAACATTTCCGGCGCGAAGTTCGGGATGCCGGTGAAGGTGAGCGCCTCGCCCTCGGTGAAGGAGTCGCCGATGTTGATCGTACCGTGGTTGTGCAGGCCGATGATGTCGCCGGCGTAGGCCTCCTCCGTGTGCTGGCGGTCGGCGGCGAGGAACGTGAGCGCGTCCGCCACGCGCATCTCCTTGCCAAGCCGCACGTGGTGGAAGCGCATGCCCTTGGCATAGCGGCCGGAACAGATGCGCATGAAGGCGATGCGGTCGCGGTGCCCGGGATCCATGTTCGCCTGGATCTTGAAGACGAAGCCCGAGAGCTTTTCCTCGAAAGCGTCAACCTCGCGGCCGGTGGTCGCGCGCGGCCGGGGGCCCGGAGCGTACTCGACGAACGCCGCGAGCAGTTCCGTGACGCCGAAATTGTTGATGGCGGAGCCGAAGAAGACGGGCGTCTGCCGCCCGGCGAGGTACGACTCGCTGGAAAACGCCTGCGAGGCACCCCGGACCAGGTCGACCTCGTCGCGGAAGGCCCGTGCACGGTCACCCAGGAACTCCGCCGCCGCCGCACTCGCGAGCCCGTCGATCGTATCGTTGGTGCCGGCGCGACCCTTCTCGGCCGCCTGGTAGGCGTAGATACGGTCCTCGAGCAGGTGGTAGATGCCCTTGAGCTCGCGCCCCATGCCGATCGGCCAGGTGACGGGTGCACAGGTGATCCTGAGCACCTTCTCGATTTCGTCCAGCAGGTCCAGGGGCTCGCGGCCCTCGCGGTCGAGCTTGTTGATGAAGGTCATGATCGGCGTGTCGCGCAGCCGGCAGACCTCCATCAGCTTGATGGTGCGCTCCTCCACGCCCTTCGCGCAGTCGATGACCATGAGCGCGGAGTCGACGGCGGTCAGCGTGCGGTAGGTGTCCTCGGAGAAGTCCTCGTGCCCCGGGGTGTCGAGCAGGTTGACGATCCGGCCCTGGTAGGGGAACTGCATCACGCTCGAGGTCACGGAGATGCCGCGCTGCTGCTCCAGGCGCATCCAGTCGGAGGTGGCGTGCCGCGCGGCCTTGCGTCCCTTGACCGTGCCGGCGAGCTGGATCGCGCCCCCGAAGAGAAGCAGCTTCTCGGTGAGCGTGGTCTTGCCGGCGTCGGGGTGCGAGATGATGGCGAAGGTGCGGCGACGCGCCACTTCGTCGCGTGTGGAAGTCATCCGCGTAATTCTAGCAGGCAGCGCGTCCGGGCTCGTCCGGATTGAGGTCGAGCCTGAGCACCAGCGCGTCCTCGCGGCCGCCCTCGGCCTGGTAGTAGCCCTTGCGCAGGCCGACCTGCACGAATCCCACCGACTGGTAGAGCGCAATCGCGAGCAGGTTGGTGGGGCGGACCTCGAGGAAGGTCTCCGCCATGCCGGCCTGGCGTGCTCTCTCGAGCAGCAGCATGAGCATCTGGCGACCAATGCCGCGGCCGCGCAGCTGGCCGCACACGCAAAGGTTGAGGATGTGCGCCTCCCCGGCCCCCATCGCGACGACTCCGTAGGCAACGATGCCGCCGTCCACCTCTGCGACGCGGCACAGGTAGCCGACGCGCAGGCAGTCGCGGAAAATCCCTTCGCTCCACGGGAAGGCGTAGGAGGCGCGCTCGACCGCGCCCACCGCCGGCACATCGGAGGGCGTCATCGCACGGAATTTCACGAGCCGCTGCCGATGACCGCCCAGATGTGCGCCCGCTGCGCTCATGCCAGCACCGCCTCGCCGCGCTCGAGGCGCGCGTGTACCTGCCTGGCGAACAAGAGGTCCTGCCAGGCCTTGCGCTTCTCGGCCGGGCTGCGCAGCAGGTAGGCCGGGTGGTAGGTGACGATGAGCGGCCAGCGGCGCGCACCGAGCGCGTGCACCTTGCCGCGCAGTTTTCCGAGCGGGGAGTCCGTGGCGAGCAGGTTCTGGGCCGCGATGCGCCCGACCGCGACGACGAGATCGGGAGCAACGAGCTCGATCTGGCGCTCGAGGTAGCCGCGACAGGCGCGCGCCTCCTCAGGACGGGGGTCCCGGTTGCCCGGCGGGCGGCACTTGAGGACATTGGCGATGTACACGTCTTCGCGCCCGAACCCGGCGGCCTTGAGCATCGAGGTCAGCAGTTGACCCGCGCGACCCACGAAAGGTTCGCCCTGCCTGTCCTCCTCGGCACCGGGCGCCTCGCCGATGAACATCCAGCGCGCCGACGGATTGCCCACGCCGAAGACAGTCTGGGTCCGGGTCGCGTGCAACCCGCAGCGCGTGCAGGAGGCGACCATTTCACGGAGCGGGTCCCAGGCGAGGCTTGCCTCGGGGCCTGCTCCCGGCACGGCGGCCTTGGCCACGGCCGCGATTGCCGTGGCGGCCTGCGGCTTCCCGGCCGCAGCGTCCGGCGCTTCCGCCGTGAGGCCCCGACGCACGTAGACGTCCACGCCGAGCGCCTCGAGAATCGCGAGCTTGCCCGCGTGGTGCACCCTCGGCTCCCCTACTTGGGCGCGTCGGCGTCGCGGAGCTTCGGATGCCGGCGGCCGCGCGTAGCCCGGCGCCAGGCCCACACGACCGGGCCGGAAAGGGCATAGACGCCGAACAGTCCGAACAGCACCTCGGGTGGGCTCGACCCCACGAGGATGAACCCGACCGGGACCAGCAGCAGCAGCGCGAACGGGATGCGGCGGTTCAGGTTGAAGTCCTTGCCGCTCAGGTACGCGAAGCGGCTCACCATCAGTCCGCCCGCGACCAGGGCGACCGCGAAGGCAAGGATGAGCGCCAGCAGCCCCTGGCGGCCCAGGTCGTCCAGCATCCACACGAACCCGGCGAGCAGCGCGGCCCCGGAGGGGCTCGGCAAGCCTTCGAAGTAACGCTTGTCGGCCCCGGCTGAGCGGGCGTTGAAGCGCGCGAGCCGGAATGCGGCGCAGGCGGCGTAGAAGAACGTCGCGAGCCAGCCCAGGCGTCCCCACAGGGTGTCGTACTCCGCGATGCGCGCAACGCCCCACTGGTACGCCACGACCGCCGGCGCGAGACCGAACGCGACCATGTCGGAGAGGCTGTCGTACTCCTTGCCGAATTCGCTCTGGGTGTTGGTCCAACGCGCGATCCGCCCGTCGAGGCCGTCGCAGATCAAGGCGATGAAGACCGCGATGCCGGCCCGGTCGAAGTTGCCGTCGGTCGCCGCCACGATGGCGTAGAAGCCGGAGAACAGCACGGCGGTGGTGAACAGGTTGGGCAGCAGGTAAACGCCGCGGCCGCGCGGCCGCGGGCTGGCCGCGTCGGGCGACAGGGAAGGGTCGGTCGTCATGGGAACCCACCGGGTGTAGCTCGGAGCATCATAGGCAGCGCGCGTCGCCGGCACAACGCACCCGGGCTGACCGCACCCCCTCTGGTAACATACGCGGCCTTTTCCGCTGCTCTCCAAGCCCGATGCGACTCTCGAACTACCCGATCAATACCCTGCGCGACGTCCCGGCGGATGCCGAGGTGGTGAGCCACCAGCTGATGCTGCGCGCCGGGCTCATCCGCCGCCTCGCCGCGGGACTCTACACCTGGCTGCCGATCGGCCTGAAGGTGCTGCGCAAGGTCGAGGCCATCATCCGCGAGGAAATGGACCGCGCCGGAGCGATCGAACTGCTGATGCCGACCGTGCAGCCGGCGGAGCTGTGGCAGGAGTCGGGGCGCTGGGACCAGTTCGGGCCGGAACTGCTGCGCTTCGGCGACCGCAACGACCGCCCGTTCTGTTACGGCCCGACCCACGAGGAAGTGATCACCGACCTGGCGCGCCGGGAGCTGAAGAGCTACCGCCAGCTGCCGGTCAATTTCTACCAGATCCAGACCAAGTTCCGCGACGAGATCCGGCCGCGCTTCGGCGTGATGCGGGCCCGCGAGTTCACGATGAAGGACGCGTATTCCTTCCACCTGGACGCGGCCTCGCTGGAGCAGGGCTACCAGGCGATGTACGACGCCTATTCGCGCATCTTCACCCGCATGAACCTGCGCTTCCGGGCGGTGCGTGCCGATACCGGCAGCATCGGCGGCAACGCTTCGCAGGAATTCCACGTGCTCGCGGAGTCGGGCGAGGACGCGATCGCGTTCTCCGACGCGGACGACTACGCGGCCAACCTCGAGATGGCCGAGGCGCTCGCACCCGCCGCCCCGCGCGGGCCGGCCACGGCCGCCATGGCCGACGTGCGGACACCCGCGGTGCGCACGATCGCGGAGCTGACGCGGTTCCTGCAGGTCGGCGCGTCCCGTTGCGTGAAGACGCTGCTGGTCGAAGGCGACGACGGCGGCGTGGTCGCGCTGGTGGTGCGTGGCGACCACGAGCTGAACGCAGTCAAGGCGCAGAAGCTGCCGGGCGTGCTGGCGCCCCTCAAGATGGCGACGGCCGAGCAGGTGAGCACCGCGACCGGGTGCGAGGCGGGCTTCATCGGCCCGGTCGGGCTGCAGGTCAAGGTGTACGCGGACCGCTCGGCGGCGCAGCTCGCCGACTTCGTCTGCGGCGCCAACCGGCGCGACCTCCACCTGACCGGCGTCAACTGGGGGCGCGACCTTCCTGAGCCCGAGGTCGTCGACGTCCGCAACGTCGTCGCCGGCGACCCGAGCCCGTCCGGCCGGGGCACGCTCGGCATCGCCCGCGGAATCGAGGTGGGCCACATATTCCAGCTCGGGCGCAAGTACAGCGAGGCCATGAACGCCACGGTCCTCGACGAGCAGGGCAAGGCCGTGACCATGTTCATGGGCTGCTATGGCATCGGTGTGACGCGTGTCGTTGCGGCCGCCATCGAACAGAACCACGATGAGCGCGGCATCCTCTGGCCGGAACCGCTTGCGCCCTTCCAAGTGTCCCTGATCCCGATCAACCTGCAGAAGTCCGAGCGCGTGCGCGAAACCGCGGAACGGCTCTATGCCGAGTTGCAGGCGGCCGGCTTCGAAGTGCTCTATGACGATCGCGACGCGCGCCCCGGCGTCAAGTTCGCCGACGACGAGCTGCTCGGAATCCCCCACCGCGTGGTCGTCGGCGACAAGGGCCTCGATCGCGGCGTGCTCGAGTACAAGCCGCGGTCCGGCGAGGGTGCCACGGAGGTGCCGGCCGCCGGGATCGTGCAGTTCCTGCTCCAGAGGAGCGGCCGCGGCCGCTGATCGCGGAATGAGGCTACACGCACTCGTCGGCCTCCTCGTCGTCGCGCTGCCTGCGTCCGGCGCCCGCGCCGAGCGGCAGATGGACCCCGAGCTGCGCGGCGTCCTCGCGGAAGTCCTGCTGCCCGCGCCGTGCTTCGCGGACAAGTACGAGCAGGCGGTGTGGTTCGCCTACATGGATCCGCGACTCGGCCGCTACGTCAAGGACGCGACCGAACGCGAGCAGATCCTGCACCACGTGCATTGCGAGGCACGTCGCGTCGACATTCCGCCGGAACTCGTGCTGGCGGTGATGGACGTCGAGAGTCGTTTCGACCGCTATGCCGTCTCGTCGGCCGGCGCGGTGGGGCTGATGCAGGTCATGCCGTTCTGGCCGCGGGAGCTCGGCATGGACAACGAGCAGCTGATCCGCATCCCGGACAATGTGCGCATGGGCACCACCATCCTCGGCTACTACCTCCGCAAGGAACGTGGCAATTACCAGCGGGCGCTGCAGCGCTACAACGGCAGCCTGGGCCGGCCGTCCTACTCGGACCTCGTCATCGACCGCCTGCTCTCGCGCTGGCGCTACAGCCACTGAGCGGCATCAGCGGGCGCCGAACTGCGCAGGGCGCGCCCCCAGGGAAACCGGGTCCAGGTCTTCGACCTCGACCGACGTGACGTGCGATCCCGGGGAGCCCCGCCACAGCCAGTTGCAGAAAGCCTCTACTGCCGCTGCCTCGCCGCAGGCAAGCACTTCCACACGCCCGTCCGGGAGGTTGCGCGCATGCCCGGTGACGCCGAGCTCGACGGCGCGCCGCGCCGCGCTGGCTCGGTAGAAGACCCCCTGGACACGGCCGGCGACCCAGCAGCGCCGCGCGATCCAGCCGCTCATGGGGGTTCAGTCAGCCGGCCGGGGCGCCTTGGCCAGCTCCGCAACGCGGCGGGCCTCCATGGCCTTGTCGCGGGCCTGCTCGGCCTCGTCGCGGGCCAGCCGGTACTCGCCCTTGTAGAGATTCGACCGTGCGCTCGCCAGCAGGCGCTCCGCCTCGGTCATCAGCTCGGGCGCATACTGCTCCGCGCCGGCCTTGTCCGCTGCGCGCACGGCCTGCCGCGCGTCGCTCATCTCCTGCACCGGCGCGCCGGCGCAACCGGCGACGATGGCGATGGCAAGCAGCGCAATCGCCAGGGAAGGCAATCTCGATCGTCTTGGCAGGTGCATGATCCGGGACTCGAGTAGGCAGGGACCGTAACAACTGCACCCTGTACCGTCAAGAACGACGGGCCTAGAATCCGCCGGCTGCGCGGAACTGGCTCCGCGCGACCAGGTGACGGGAAATCTTACATGGTCGAAGTGCTGGTGCTGTACTACTCCCGTCGCGGCTCGACGGCCGAACTTGCGCGCCAGGTGGCGCGCGGCGTCGAGTCCGTCGCCGGCGCGCACGCACGGCTGCGCACGGTGCCCGCGATCTCGACCGTCAGCGAGGCGACGGAGCCGGCGGTGCCCGAGTCGGGCCCGCCCTATGCCACGCAGGACGACCTGCGCGAATGCGACGGGCTGGTGCTCGGCAGCCCGACCCGCTTCGGCAACATGGCAGCTCCACTCAAGTACTTCCTGGACGGGACCAGCGCGTTGTGGTTGAACGGCGCACTCGATCGCAAGCCGGCCGGCGTGTTCACCTCCACCGGCTCGATGCACGGCGGCCAGGAGTCGACGCTGCTCACCATGATGCTGCCACTGCTGCACCACGGCATGTACCTGGTCGGACTGCCCTTCACGGCGGACGCGATGAACGAAACGCGGACGGGCGGCACTCCCTATGGCGCGAGCCATCTGGCCGGCCCCCAGGGCGACGCGCGACTGAGCGAGCACGAGCGCGATCTCGCCCGGCTGCTCGGGCGCCGCGTCGCGGAGCTTGCGAGCGCGGTGCGGCCAGGACGCTCCTGAGTGTCGACCGCCGCCGTCGCGCCCTCGGCGACTCGTGCGCATCGCTGGGTGCTCGCGACGCTGATCGTCCTCGCAGCCTGCGTCGCCGCCGCCGCGCTGAGCAGTGGACCATGGCCGGGCAACGCGGTGCTCGCCCTTGCGATGCTCGTGCCGCTCGTCCTGCCGCTGCCGGGACTCTTGCGCAGTGACCGGCGCACTCACGCGTGGGCGACGCTCTGCGTCACGCCCTATTTCGTCTACGGGGTCACCGAGTCGATCGCCAATCCCGCCGTGCGCGGCGTGGCAGGGGCGATCCTGTTCGCAAGCCTGGCACTGTTCGTATCGCTGGTGGGTTTCCTGCGCCTCACCCGCCCGGTCGCGGCGCCTCAGGACTCCATGGGCTCCTGAGACTCGAGCACTCCCTTGAGGAACGGCACCGTCAGTCGCCGCTGCGCGGCGAGCGAGGCCTCGTCGAGCCGGTCGAGCACGGCACACAGCGAACGCATGTCGCGCGGCAGGCGATGCACCAGGTAGGCAGCCGCCTCCTCCGACAGTTCGAGACCGCGCTGGCCGGCCCTTCGCTGCAGCGCCTCCACCTGCCCGGTCTCGTCGAGCTCGTGCAACTGGTGCACCGAACCTGCGAGAAGGCGTGAGCGGAGGTCGGCGAGCTCGAAGCGCAGGCTCGCGGGCGGCTGGGTGCTGGCCACGCACAGGCGCCCGGACATGTCCTGCATCAGGGTGTACAGGCGGAAGATCGCTGCGCACCAGCCAGCGTCCTCCACCGCCGCGTCGATGCCGTCGAGGCAGACGAGGTCCAGGCTTTCGCAGCCCTCGAGCCAGCCGGGTTCGGCCCCGCCTGCGAGGTCGAGGTAGGTCGTCGAACCACCCCGCTCGCCCGCGGCCGCACAGGCCGCCTGCAGCAGGTGTGTCTTTCCCGTGCCCGCACGGCCCCACAACCACAAGACCCGTGGTGCGCCGGGCGCTGCGGAGCCGAGCAACTCCACCACCTCGGAATTGCGTCCCGGCACGAAACTCGCGAAGCGCGCCGTGTCGCGCAGCCGAACCCTGAGCGGCAGCTGCTGCATGTGCCTCAGCGGACCGCGGCAGCCCGCGAGCGCGCGACGGCTGCGGCGCGCTTCGAATAGATCAGGACGTAGTCGAGCCCGCTCACCGCCGTGGTCACGAGCACCAGCGCGCCGGACGCGGTCAACAGCGTCGCCGGCAGCCAGCCGAAGGCCTGGTGCGCGACCGTGCCCAGGCAGAACGCGATCTGCGCGAGGGTATTCAACTTGCTCGGCAACGTCGGCTGGCCGCGCAGTTCACCGAACAGCGCGCGATACGTGGCGGCGCCGAACCCGATGACGAGGTCGCGAGCCAGCACCAGCACCGTGAGCCACCAGGGCGCGAGACCTGCCACGCTCAGGCAGACGAAAGTGGTCACGAGCATGAGCTTGTCGGCGAGCGGGTCGAGGAACCTGCCAAGGTCGCTCACCCAGTCGAAACGCTTGGCAAGGAAGCCGTCGAGCGCGTCGGTGAATGCCGCGATCGCCACCAGCACCAGGACCTCGGGAAAGCGCCCCTGCAGGATCGCGTGACCGATCGGGTAGACCAGCAGGATGCGGAACACGCACAGCAGGTTGGGCAGGTGCCTCAGGTTCATGGCTGGAACGTGAAGTCCCCGTCGGCCCCCGGCTGCAGGCGGCCGTCGAGCGCCGCGATCCTGCGCAGCAGCTCGAGGTCCCCGTGCATCGCGAGTTCGAGCCGCACGGTCCCGCCGGCCAGCTCGTCCACCCCGACCTGCCGTACCATGCTGAGCGATTGCAGGTACTCGAGCAGTCCTGCATAGGCCCGCACACCTTCCACGCCGGCCACGCGAATGGTCACCACACTCGACGCGCGGGTCGAGGCCGGCGCGTACCGCGCCGCCAGGGTGTCCGCCGCGAGGTGGACCCCGTCCTGCAGGGAACCGCGCTGCCGCGCCGACCGGCCGGCATGTCCGAACGCCCACTCCACGCCTGCGCCGCCCGCCACTCCGACCAGCACGGCCTGGGCGCGCTCGGTGGTTGCAGCGGCTGCGACCGCATCGGCGTCGCCGGACAGGACCTGCTCGCGCGCCCGCTCGACGTCCACGCCCGACCGCGGCCACACGATCGGCAAGCCGCGCAGCTGGGCCGCGCGCTCGATCTCGGCGCGCTCCGGCGTCGCGCTGCCTGCGACGATCAGCCGGTTGGTCCCCGTGGCGGCAGGGACGGCCAGCAGGACGAGGATCGCCGGCCGCTCCGCTGGCCACAGGGGCAGTCCCGCCCTGAGCAGCAATTGCTCCGTCGCTCGCGGGTCGAAACCGACCTTGAGCATGCGCCCGGCCGTCGTACCGTACTGCTGCACGTACCCCGCCGGGTCCGCCGCTGCCTGAGCGACGAGGGCGTTGGCAGCGGCATCACGCCGTCCGGTGGCGCGCACGGCCACCACGCGCAATGCGGCCGCGAAACCGGCCTGGCGGTCCGCCTCGGTGGCTCCCTGCAAGGGGACGACCGCCTGGTAAAGGGCGACGTCCGCCCTGCCCGGCTCGGCGACAAACAGGGCAAGTACGCACACGAGCGCGGCGAGGAAGGCCTGCCCGTCGTTCCTGACGGTGCTTGATGATCTGCGCATGGAATCTTCAGGAGAGCTCGGCGCCGCCGGCGCGCGTGTAAAATAACACAGCCTCGACCCCAACCCCGGGGCGAACCTGCCCGCGGGAGCATGAGCATGGCCGACACCCGACCGACCACCTATCGCGACGCCGGCGTTGACATCGACGCGGGCGACGAACTCGTCGAGCGCATCAAGCCGGCGGTGAAGCGCTCCATGCGACCTGAAGTCCTTGGGGGGCTCGGGGGCTTCGGCGCACTGGTCGAGGTGCCTCTGCACCGCTATCGCCAGCCGGTCATGGTCTCGGGCACCGACGGAGTCGGCACCAAGCTCAGGCTCGCCATCGAGACCGGCCGCCACGACACGATCGGCATCGACCTCGTGGCCATGTGCGCCAACGACGTCGTCGTGCAGGGGGCCGAGCCGATCTTCTTCCTCGATTACTACGCCACCGGCCGGCTGAAGGTCGCCGTGGCCGAGCGAGTCATCAAGGGCATCGTGGAAGGCTGCGTGCAGGCCGGATGCGCCCTGGTGGGCGGCGAAACGGCCGAGATGCCGGGCATGTACGAAGGCGACGACTATGACCTCGCGGGGTTCTGCGTCGGCCTCGTCGAGAAGGATCGCATCATCGACGGCACCCGCACTCGGGCGGGCGACGCCATCATCGGGCTGGCGTCCTCCGGGGCTCATTCGAACGGCTATTCGCTGATCCGCAAGCTCATCGCGATGAGCAAGGCCGGCCCGGACACGCTGCTCGACGGCGCTCCGCTGTACGACCAGCTGCTCGCGCCGACCATCATCTACGTCAAGCCGGTGCTGGCCCTGCTGGCCGAAGTGCCGGTGCACAGCGTCGCCCACATCACCGGCGGCGGCCCGACGGGCAACATCCCGCGGGTGCTGCCCAACGGGCTCGAGGCCGTCATCGACGAGCGCAAGTGGCGCCGCCCAGCAGTCTTCGACTGGTTGCAGCGCGCGGGCAGCATCGAACGCGAGGAGATGCACCGCACCTTCAATTGCGGCCTCGGCATGACCTTGTGCGTCCCCCCGGCCGCAGCAGACCGCGCGATCGAGCTCCTGCGCCGGCACGGCGCGGAGGCGACCCTGGTCGGCGAGGTGAGGCGCGGCGACCGCGGTGTCGTGATCGAGCGATGAACCACGCCGCCGCGCGGCTGCCGGTCGTTGCGCTGATCTCGGGCCGCGGCAGCAACTTGCGGGTCATCGCGGAGGAGGCCCTCGCCGGCCGGCTGCCGATCGAGATTCGTGCGGTCGTGAGCGACCGCGCAGAGGCCGCCGGCCTCGAGTGGGCTCGCACCGCGGGCCTGCGTTGCGTCGTCGTGGCCCCGGGGCAGTTCGCGAGCCGCCAGGACTACGACCAGTCACTGGCGGAGGTCGTGGCCAGACTCGGGCCCGGGCTCGTCGTCCTCGCCGGGTTCATGCGCGTCCTCGGGCCCGGATTTGTCGACCGGTTCGCCGGGCGCATGCTCAACATCCACCCGTCCCTGCTGCCCCGACACCGGGGCTTGCACACCCATCGTCGTGCGCTGGAAGCCGGTGACCGTGTCCATGGCGCCAGCGTGCATTTCGTCACACGCGAACTCGACGGTGGTCCGGTGGTCTTACAGGCCAGGGTTCCCGTGCGGGACGACGACGATGAGTCCACCCTGGCGGCGCGGGTGCTGGAGCAGGAACATCGAATCTATTCGCAGGCGATCGACTGGTTTGCGAGCGGGCGGCTGGCCTGCCACGACGGATGCGCGTGGCTGGACGGCAATCCACTCGCCGCCCCGCTGGTCCTCGATGGCGCGCATGAAGTACCCGCCTAGGGCCCGGGCCGCACCGCTGGCGCTGGCGCTTGCGCTTGGCGCGGCGTTCGTATCGTCGCCCGCGACGGCTGCCGCGGCGGGCGTGGAGGCCGAGGCGCGGACACTCGCGCCCTCGCCATACAAGGCGCGTTACCAGGTGAACTACCGGGGACTGAACGGCGGGCAGATCGAGATGTCGCTGAAGCGTGGCGCCGCCACCGACCTGTGGCTGTACGAGACCCGCGCCTACCCGAGCCTGCTCGGGCGCATGGCGGTCAGCTCCGAGGCCCGCGAGCGCAGCACGATGCAGATCTCAGGGCTCGGCGTGCGGCCGCTCAAGTTCGTGTTGGACGACGGCACGGCCGACACGGCCAAGGACGTGCACCTGGAATTCGACTGGTCGGCCAGGCGGGTGAGGGGTACGGCCAAGCACGGTCCGTTCGAGTTGCCCGTGACGCCCGACACCCATGACACCGCCTCGGTACAGGCGGCCATGATGGTCGAACTGCTGGCGGGCCGCGCACCGCAGGGCTTCCGCATCCTCACCGGGGACAAACTGCGCGATTACCGCTATTGGCCGGAAGGCCGCGCAACGGTCGTCACTCCGTATGGCCAGTTCGATGCGGTGGTCTGGGCGAACCAGCGCGACGGGTCGCCGCGCGTCACCAGGGTCTGGCACGCGCCGTCGCTCGGATACCTCGCCGTACAGGCGGTGCAGTACCGGAAGGGACAGCCCGAGGTGCAGATGAAGCTGGTGGCGCTGGAGAGGCTGTAGCGGGCGCTAGGCTGCGGGCTGCAGGTCGGAGGTGCAGCAGCTTCGGACCAACAGCCCACAGACTACCGCCCACGGCCCCCAACCCCCTCAGGCCTTGGGCAGCGTCACGCCCCGCTGCCCCATGTACTTCCCGCCGCGGTCCCTGTACGAGACCTCGCAGACCTCGTCCGACTCGAAGAACAGCATCTGCGCGACGCCCTCGTTCGCGTAGATCTTCGCGGGCAGCGTCGTGGTATTCGAGAACTCGAGCGTGACGTGCCCCTCCCACTCCGGCTCGAGCGGGGTGACGTTCACGATGATGCCGCAGCGCGCGTAGGTCGACTTGCCGAGGCATATCGTGAGCACGTTGCGCGGGATGCGGAAATACTCGACGGTACGGGCCAGCGCGAACGAGTTCGGCGGGATGATGCACACCTCGCCCGAGAAATCGACGAACGAGCCGCGATCGAAGTCCTTCGGGTCCACGATCGTCGAGTTGATGTTGGTGAAGATCTTGAACTCGGCGGCGCAGCGCACGTCGTAGCCATAGCTCGACGTCCCGTAGGAGACGATGCGCTGCCCGCCGGCCACGCGCACCTGGCCGGGCTCGAAGGGCTCGATCATGCCGTGCGCCTCGGCCATGCGACGGATCCAGCGGTCGGACTTGATGCTCACGATCAGGTTTCCTCGACGGTGATCGCCGGGGCGCCGCCTCCCGCGGCGGCGCCGACCGAGAGCCGCGCCGCCGTACGCCGTGCCATGTCCAGGTAGGCCCTGCCGACGGGGCCGTCCGGGTCCGCGACCACGGTCGGCCGCCCGGCGTCGGTCTCCTCGCGGATGCGGATGTCGAGTGGCAACTGCCCGAGCAGGCTCACGCCGTACTGCTCGGCCATGCGCTGGCCGCCGCCGGCGCCGAAGACCGGCTCCTCGTGGCCGCACTGCGAGCAAACGTGCGTGCTCATGTTCTCCACGACGCCGAGCACCGGCACGTTGACCTTCTGGAACATCTTGAGGCCCTTGCGGGCGTCGAGCAGGGCGATATCCTGGGGTGTCGTGACGACGACGGCCCCGCTGACGGGCACCCGCTGCGCGAGCGTGAGCTGGATGTCGCCCGTGCCGGGCGGCATGTCGACGACCAGGTAGTCGAGCTCGCCCCAGTTGGTGTCGGAGAGCAACTGCGTCAAGGCCTGGGTGACCATCGGGCCGCGCCAGACCATGGGCTGCTCTTCCTCGATCAGGAAGCCGATGGACATGACTTTCACGCCATAGGCCTCCAGCGGCTCCATGCGCCGGCCATCCCGCGAGCTGGGGCGCTCGCCCTGCAGACCCATCATGCGCGGCTGGCTCGGGCCGTAGATGTCAGCGTCCAGCAGCCCGACCCGCGCGCCGTCGAGCGCCAGCGCCAGCGCGAGGTTGACCGCGGTGGTCGACTTGCCCACCCCGCCCTTGCCGGAGGCGACGGCCACGACGTTGCTGATCCCGGGCAGCGGCTTGAGCCCGCCCTGCACGGCATGGGCCGCGACCTGCCAGCGGACGGCGACAGTGGCCGGCCAGACGCCCGGGCAAGCGGCCAGCCGGGCCTCGAGCTCCGCCGCAAGCGCGGCGGCGCCGCGGGCCAGCGGGAATCCAAGCTCCACCTCGACGAGCACCCGGTCGCCCTCGGACCGGACGGACTTCACAGCTTTGGCGTCGTCCAAGGGCATCCCGAGGTAGGGTTCGACATAATTCCCGACCACAAGGCGGGCTTCGCGGACGCGATCCGAAGTCATATTGTTGGCAACTGGTGTGGGGGAGAGCGGCATGTGCCGTAAGGGGCGGATTGTAGCGGAAACCGGGGCCTGGCCAGGCGGTTCGAGGTACCCGGCCGGCGCGCCTGCGCATGGCATACTTCGTCACTTCGGGACCCGCCCGGCCGGGCAGGCCCCTGTTTGACTTAGTCGGGCAGCACGCGCGGTCAATGAGCTTCTTCACCAACATGCGAGCCGATCGCCTGATCGCGGAGATCAAGGCGACGGGCGATGGCGACGGCGACGGCGCTCGCAAGACGCTCGACAGGCTGGCAAAGCTGGGTCCCACCGCCATCCCCCGCATCATCGACGCGCTCGCCAACGCCGACCGCAACGAGACGGCGGGCTTCGTCGCCGTGCTGGCCAACCTGCTCGACAACAAGACCCTGCCGCTGGTCGTCGCCGGCCTGGGCGACGGCAACCAGCGCACCGTGTCCGCCGTCGCGGCGGCGCTCTCGACCGCGCGCAACTACAACCCGCAGCTGTTGCTCTCCATGCTCGACGACCCGGCGATGCCCAAGGGCCCGATCGTGAGCGTGCTGGCCGCGCAGAAATCGCGGCTCAACGCGCGTGAGGTCCTGATGCGCGCCTACAGCCAGGAGCCCGCGGAGAAGGCCGCCCTGTTCCGCATCGTCAGCGACATCGCAGACGCGAGCATCGTCCCGGAGCTGCTGAGCCGCATCGACGGCAAGGATCCCATCGCCCGCACGCACGTCATCGGGATCCTCGCGCGCTTCAACCGCCCGGACGTCGCGGAGGCGCTGCAGCGCCAGCTCAAGGACACCAACAAGTTCGTCCGCCAGGCGGTGCTGAACGCGCTCGCCAGTCTCGACGGCAACCTCGACCCGAGCCTGCTGTGCGAGGTGTTGCGCGACCCGGACGTCGAAACCCAGCAGAAGGCGATCGACGCCGTCGTGCGCGCGAACCATCCCGAGACGATGAAGCACCTCGTCAAGGTACTGAAGGACGAGAACGAGGGCGCGCGTCGCGCCGCGGTCGAGGTCCTGAACGAGATCGGCACCGTCGGGCACGTGAAGTACCTGTTGCAGTCCATCAAGGACGACGACTGGTGGGTGCGCAGCCGCGCGGCGGACGCGCTCGCGAAGATCGGCGGGCCGCGCGTCATCGACGCGGCGCTCGAGCTGATCCGCGACCAGGACGAGGACGTGCGCCGCGCGGCCATCGAGATCCTGAACCAGACCAAGGACGAACGCGCGGTCGCCTTCCTGATCGAGGCCACGCGCGACAAGGACTGGTGGGTACGCGAGCGGGCGGTGGACGCGCTCGCCGAGATCGGCAGCCGCACCGCCCTGCCCGCCCTGCTCGACCTGCTCGACAAGAGCGACGATCGTTCCCTGCCGACGGTGGTGCGCGCGGTCGGCAAGCTCGGCGACAAGGGCCACGTGACCCGGCTGCTGCCGCTGCTCGACCACTCCTCGAAGGAAGTGCGCGTCGAGACCATCACCGCGCTGACCCGGCTGGTGGACGATGCAACGGCCGACGCCGTGCGCGCCCGCCTCGAGCTGGTGGGCTCCTCGGCCGCCGACGCCACCATCAGCCACGCGGCGCTCAGGGCCGTCGAGGACCTCGACGCCCGCTTCTCGAGCGGCGCCGTGGCGGTGCGCGAGGGCGCGCCGGTGCGGATGGGCGAGACCGCCCGCACCCTGCTGCTCGAGCGCGCGGACCTCGAGGGCCTGATGCGCCAGTCGCGCGAGCAGGCCCGTCTCGACATCTCCACCCTCAAGCAGGGCGACGTGCTCGAGGGCCGCTACAAGTACGTGCAGAAGATCGGCAAGGGCGCCTTCGGCACCGTGCTCCTGATGGAGGACACGGTGGTGGACGAGCGGCTCATCCTCAAGTTCCTGAACCCCAACGTCTCTCAGGACGAGGAGATGATGAAGCGCTTCGTGCACGAGCTGCGCTATTCGCGCAAGATCACGCACCGCAACGTCATCCGCATCTACGATTTCCTGTCCATCCGCGGCAACTACGCGATCTCGATGGAGTACTTCCCGTCGCACACGCTCGGCAACGAGGTGAACGACAAGCCGCTGCCGCTGGCCAAGGCCGTGCGCTACGCCAGCGACATCGCCACGGGCATGGCCGTCGCGCACCAGTCGGGCATCATCCACCGCGACCTGAAGCCCGCCAACGTCCTGATCGACGACGCGGGGCTGGTCAAGATCGTGGACTTCGGCGTCGCCGCCGCCCAGCACCAGGGCGACACGCAGCTCACCAAGACCGGCTACGTCATCGGCTCGCCCAAGTACATGGCGCCCGAGCAGATCCTCGGCAAGAAAGTCGACGAGCGCGCCGACATCTACAGCCTCGGCGTCATCCTCTACGAGATGGTCACCGGCGAGCCGCCCTACCACCGCGGCGACCACATGGCCGTCATGTACCAGCACGTGCAGGGCAAGGCGAAGCCGCCGATCGAGATCAACACGTCGATCCCGCCGGGGCTCTCGGAAATCGTGATGAAGGCGATGGCGGTGGACAAGGCGCGGCGCTTCCAGAGCATGGACGAGATGCGCACCGCCCTCGAAAAGTACCTCTGAACGGGCCCGCGACATGGCACGCATAGACGCATTCCTCAAGCTCGGCGCCTCGCAAGGCTGCTCGGACGTGCACCTCGCGGTGGGCGTCCCGCCGATGCTGCGCATGAACGGCGACCTGATGCCCATCAAGTTCCGCAACCTCGGCGACGCGGAGCTCGAGAGCTACGTCACGGAGATCCTGAGCCCTTCGCAGCAGGAGCAGTTCCGCAAGGGCCACGACATCGACTTCTCCTACGTGTCGGAGGACAGCAGCCGCTTCCGCGTAAACCTGTTCCGCAAGGACACGGGGGTGGGCGCCGTGTTCCGCACGATCCCGAACGAGGCGCCGGCGCTCGATTCGCTCGGCCTGCCGCCGGTCGTGAAGAAGTTCTGCGATTACCACCAGGGCATGGTGCTGGTCACCGGCTCGACCGGTACCGGCAAGTCGACCACGCTCGCCGCGATGATCGACCACCTGAACCGGACGCGGCGGCTCAACATCGTGAGCCTCGAGGACCCGATCGAGTTCGTCCACCGCAGCAAGATGGCGCAGGTGATCCAGCGCGAGCTGCACACGCACCTGCCGTCGTTCGCCGAGGGCGTGCGCGCGGCCATGCGCGAGGACCCGGACGTGATCCTCGTAGGCGAGCTGCGCGACGCTGACACGGTGCGCTGGGCAATGACGGCGGCCGAGACCGGTCACCTCGTGCTCGGGACGCTGCACACGACGAGCGCGGTCAAGACCATCGACCGCATGGTCGATGCGTTGCCGCCGGAGGAACGCGAACAGACCAAGAGCTTCATGTCGCAGAGCCTGATCGGCGTGGTGACGCAGGTGCTGGTGCGCACGCCGGACCTGCGCGGCCGCAAGGCGATCTGCGAGGTCATGGTCATGAACCGCGCGATCGGCAAGCTCATCATGACCGACCAGACGCACATGATTCCCTCGCAGCTGCAGACCGGCCGGGACCTGGGGATGCAGACCCTGGACCAGGCGCTGCTGGGAGCGACCCAGGCGCGCGAGGTCGATCCCGAGGACGCCTTCGCCTATGCGTCGGACAAGCGGCCGTTCACCCGTTACGTCCCCGAAGGCACCGCCATCCTCAAGGCCGACGTCACGCAGGGCGCGTCATGAGCGCGGACCCGAGCCAGGCGAACCAGACTCTCGGCGGGACCTCCAGCACGGGCGTGCAGCACGTGCCGCGCCGCATCGACGAGTACCTGCGCGAGGTGCTGGTCAGGAACGGCTCCGACCTGCACTTCGTGGCGGGCGACCCGCCGCGTATTCGCCTCTACGGCGATTTGCAGACCCTGCGCGAGGAGCGCCTCGGGCAGGACCAGGCGCGGGAGATGATCACCGAGATCATGACGCGGCCGGCACTGGCGCGCCTCGAGGAGAAGGACGGCGCGGACCTCGCCTACACGATCCCTGGCGTCTCGCGCTTCCGCGTCAACGTCTTCCGCCACATCGGCGGCCTCGGCGCGGTGTTCCGGGCGATCCCGTCCAAGGCGCTCACCCTGGACCAGCTCAACATGCCGGAAGCCGTGCGCAGCCTCTGCCGCACCAACAACGGCCTGATCCTGGTGACCGGCAAGACCGGCTCGGGCAAGTCGACGACCCTCGCCGCGATGATCGACGACATCAACGCGCGCGTGAAGGGCCACATCCTCACCATCGAGGACCCGATCGAGTTCGTGCACCCGCGCAAGAGCTGCCTGGTGAGCCAGCGCGAGGTCGGCGTCCACAGCCCGAGCTTCGCCGAGGCGCTGCATTCCGCCCTGCGCGAGGACCCGGACGTGGTCCTGGTCGGCGAATTGCGTGACCTCGAGACGATCAGCATCGCGGTGACCGCGGCCGAGATGGGCATCCTGGTGATGGGCACGCTGCACACCAACGGCGCGGCGGCCACGGTGGACCGCATCGTCAATGCCTTCCCCGCGGACAAGCAGGCGCACGTGCGGACCATGCTGTCGACGTCCCTGCGCGGCGTCATCTCCCAGCAGCTTATCCAGCGCACCGACAAGCGCGGGCGGGTGGCCGCGCTCGAGATACTGATCAACACCCCGGCCGTGTCGAACCTGATCCGCCAGGGCAAGCTGGACCAGATCGAGAACGCCATGCAGAGCGGCGCCCTGCACGGCATGCGGACCATGGACGCCGCGATCCAGGAAATGCTCGACAAGGGCCTGATCAGCGGCCGCGCGGCCTACGAGAAGGCGATCAACAAGCAGCGCTTCGAGCAGTTCAAGGAGATCGGCTGAGGCGCGCGCCCGCGCCACGGCGCGGGTTGCGGGTCCGGGCAGGCCGGGGACGCGGCGTGGCATAATCCTGCGCCCCGCACGCCGTCCCGCCCCATGAGCACACCGAACCGCCGCAAGATCCTGGTCACGAGCGCCCTGCCCTACGCGAACGGCGCCCCGCACCTCGGCCACATCGTCGAGTACGTGCAGACCGACATCTGGGTGCGCTACCAGCGGCTGCGCGGCCACGACTGCCTGTACGTCTGCGCGAGCGACGCGCACGGCACGCCGATCATGCTCAAGGCCCGCCAGGAGGGCATTGCGCCGGAAGCGCTCATCGCGCGGGTCGGCGCGGAGCAGGTGCGGGACTTCGGCGACTTCGGCATCTCCTTCGACAATTTCCACACCACGCACTCGCCCGAGAACCGCGAGGTCACGGAGACCATCTACCGGCGCCTCGTGGACGGCGGCCACGTCCGCCGCGAGACGATCCGCCAGGCCTACGACGAGCAGGCGCAGATGTTCCTGCCCGACCGCTACGTGCGCGGCACCTGCCCGCGCTGCGGCGCCCTCGACCAGTACGGGGACAGCTGCGAGGTCTGCGGATCGACATACACGCCGGCGGACCTGAAGGACGCGGTGTCGGTGGTGAGCGGCACGCCGCCCGTGCAGCGCGATTCCGAGCACCTGTTCTTTCGCCTGGGTGACTTCGAGGCGTGGCTCCGCGAGTGGACCGGGTCGGGGCGGCTGCAGCCCGCGGTCACCGCGAAGCTCGACGAGTGGTTCAGCGCGGGCCTGCGCGACTGGGACATATCCCGCGACGCGCCCTACTTCGGCTTCGAGATCCCGGGCGAGACCGGCAAGTACTTCTACGTCTGGCTCGACGCGCCGATCGGCTACCTCGGCAGCTTCCTGCAGTACTGCCGGCGCACGGGTCTCGACTTCGACGCCTACTGGAATCCCGGCAGCGACGCCGAGGTCTATCACTTCATCGGCAAGGACATCGTGTATTTCCACACGCTGTTCTGGCCTGCCGTGCTGCACGGCGCGGGCTACCGCCCGCCGACCGCGGTGTACGCGCACGGCTTCCTCACGGTCAACGGGCAGAAGATGTCCAAGTCGCGCGGCACGTTCATCACGGCTCGCGCCTGGCTCGACCACCTCCCGGCGGAGTACCTGCGTTACTTCTACGCGTCGCGGCTCGGCCCCGGCGTCGACGACCTCGACCTCAACCTCGACGAGTTCGCAACGAAGGTCAACTCGGACCTGGTCGGCAAGCTCGTGAACATCGCAAGCCGCTGCGCGGGATTCATTGCGCGCGGCTCCGACGGTCGACTCGCGGCGCAGTTGCCGGAACCCGCGCTGTACGACGGGTTCGTCGCCGCCTCGGGACGCATCGGCGAGGCGTATGAAGGCCGCGACCTCGCGGCCGTGGTGCGCGAAGTGATGTTGCTCGCCGATCGTGCGAATCTCTACATCGACCAGCGCAAGCCCTGGCTGATGGCCAAGGACCCCGCGCGCGCGGCCGACGTGCAGGCGGTCTGCACCCAGGGAATCAACATGTTCCGTGCGCTGGTGCTGTACCTCGCGCCGATCGTGCCGCGGCTCGCCGCCGCGGCGGAGCGCTTTCTCGGCCTCGAAGCGCAGCGCTGGGACGACGTTGGGCAGCCGCTGCTCGGCCGCGCGATCGGCGCCTACGAGCCGCTCGCGACGCGTGTCGATCCCGCCGCCATCAAGGCGCTGCTCGCCGCTTCGGTCGAGAGCCTCAAGCCGTCCGGAGTGCCCACGGCCGCGGTCGTGCAACCGCCAGCCGCATCGCCGGCCACGGCCCCGGGGCTGGCCAACCTCTCCATCGACGATTTTGCGCGCATCGACCTGCGTATCGCCCGGATCGAGGCGGCGGACCTCGTGGAAGGCGCAGACAAGCTGCTCAAGCTCACGGTCGACCTCGGCGGCGAGCGCCGGACGGTGTTCGCCGGCATCCGGCAGGCCTACGAGCCGCAGGAGCTCGTCGGCCGCCTCACTGTCGTCGTCGCGAACCTCGAGCCACGCAAGATGCGTTTCGGCGTCTCCGAGGGCATGGTGCTCGCCGCCGGGCCTGGCGGCGCCGACATCTTCCTGCTCACCCCGGACTCCGGCGCCGCGCCCGGCATGAAGGTAAAGTAGCTCCCGGACGCGGCCCCCCCCAATTTCCTCACACGGTCCCCTCTCCTGATGACGGACCTGCTGCTGCTGGCGCTGGGCGCGAGTCTAATCAACAACTTCGTCCTGACGAATTTCCTCGGGCTGTGCCCGTTCGTCGGCGTGAGCCGGAGGTTCGAGGCGGCCGCCGGCATGGCGCTCGCGACCATGTTCGTGCTCACGCTCGCCTCCGGCCTGAGCTACGCGGCCTGGCATTGGGTGCTCGTGCCGCTCGGGCTCGAGTACCTGCGAATCCTCGTCTTCATCCTGCTGATCGCCGCGGTCGTGCAGTTCACCGAACTCGCGGTACGCGCCACGAGCCCGCTCCTGCACCAGCTGCTCGGTGTATTCCTGCCCCTCATCACGACGAACTGCGCCGTGCTGGGCGTGGCGCTGCTGAACCTCGACCGCAGGCACGGGCTGCTCGAGTCCCTGGTGTTCGGCGCCTCCGCGGGCGCAGGCTTCGGCCTCGCCCTGCTCTCGTTCGCGGCCTTGCGCGAGCGCATCGACTCGGGCGACGTTCCCGCCGCGTTCCGCGGTGCGCCGATCGCCCTCGTGACCGCCGGGCTGATGGCGCTCGCGTTCATGGGCTTCAGCGGGCTCGGCGCGCGATGAGCGACCCCACGACACTGCCGGCGATCGCCGTCGGCGCGTTGCTGGCCGCGGGAATGGGCGCCGTGCTCGGCTGGGCAGCGACGCGCCTGCGCCCGGATCAGGCCCGGCTTCCGGAGGCGATCAATGCGCTGCTGCCCCAGACGCAATGCGGGCAGTGCCGGTACCCGGGATGCCGTCCCTACGCCGAAGCCATCGCCCGTGGCGAGGCCGACATCGACCAGTGCCCGCCCGGCGGCGAGGCGACCGTGCGCGCCCTGGCGAACCTGCTCGGGAAGGGCGCCAAGCCCGTGGACCCGCAGTTCGGCCAGGCGAACCTGCACGCCGTGGCCCGGATCGACGAGGAGCGCTGCATCGGCTGCGCGTTGTGCCTGCCCGCCTGCCCGGTAGACGCCATCGTCGGCGCACAGCGCTACATGCACACGGTGATCGCGGCACACTGCACGGGTTGCGGCCTCTGCGTGCCGCCCTGCCCCGTCGACTGCATCGAGTTGCGCTAGATGGCAGCCCGCTCCCGGCAGGCCGGCGGACTGCGGCTCGAGTCGCACAAGGCGCTGGCGATGCAGCTGCGCCTGCGGGCAGCCACGGCGCCTGGCCGCGCGGTCGTCGCCCTCGACCAGGGCGGCGGCGCGCAGTCACTCATCCGCGCGGGCGCGAGGGTATTCGTCGGCACGCCGATCGCAAGGCCGTCCGGCGGTACGGCGGCAGTCATTCACTCGCCGGTCGCAGGCGTGGTGCGCGAGATTTCCGTGCGCGAGACTGCGGCCGGCACGCTCCCGTGCGTCGTGATCGACAATGACGGTTCGGAGACCAGCGACCCGCGTATCGAGGCCCCCGACCTGGAGGCGCTCGGGCCCGCGGACCTCATCGAGGGCATACGGGAGGCGGGCATCGTGGGACTCGGCGGCGCGGCATTCCCGACGGGCGCCAAGCTGGCGACAGCCCTCGCGCAGTCCGTCGAACACCTGGTGTTGAACGGCGCCGAGTGCGAGCCGTGGATTTCCTGCGACGACGCGCTGATGCGCGAGCGCGCGGACGACGTGGCGCTCGGCGCACGAGTCATGATGCGGGCCTGCGGGGCTCGGCGCGCGACGATCGCCGTGGAGGACGACAAGCCCGAGGCGATCGAGGCCCTGCGCACCGCGCTGTCCGCGCTGGGCGACGACCGCCTGCAGGTCGTGGCGCTACCCGCGCTGTACCCGGCCGGCGCGGAGCGGCAGCTGCTTGCGGCCGTGACGGGACGAGAGGTGCCCCACGACGCGCTGCCGCCGTCGGTCGGCCTCCTGTGCCAGAACGTGGGGACGGCGGCGGCCGTGGCCTCGTGGGCGCGCACGGGCGCGCCCTGCATCGGTCGCGTCGTGACCGTGACCGGGAGTGGCGTGAGCCAGCCCGCGAACCTGGAAGCGCGCATCGGCACGCCGTTGGCCGCGCTCGTGGCGGACTGCGGCGGCTATTGCGGCGAGCCCCGCCGCCTGATCGCCGGCGGCTCCATGACCGGCATCGCGCTCGCGACTGACGAGGTCGCGCTCACCAAGGCAATGAACTGCATCCTCGTGGCGACCCGCGCGGATCTCGTGCCGCGCGGTGCCGAGATGCCCTGCATCCGTTGCGGCGATTGCGCGAGCGCCTGCCCGGCCGGGCTCCTGCCCCAGCAACTGCACCGCGCGGTGAGGAGCCGCGACGCGGCACAGCTCGAGCGATATGGCCTCGCCGACTGCATCGAATGCGGATGCTGCGACTACGTGTGCCCGTCCCGGATTCCACTCACGTCGCGGTTCCGTGCAGCGAGGGTCGAAGCGCAGGCGCGCCTGGTCGAACTGCAACGGGCGGCCGAGTCTCGCCAGCGCTTCGAGCAGCGCGAGCGCCGGCTGGCGGCCCAGGCCGACGCGGAGCGGCGTGCATTCGAGGAAGCGCGCCGCCGCGCGCGTGGAGGAGAGCCGGCGGGTGACGATCCATGAGGTTCGATACCACTGCGCCGCCCCACGTCATCGCCGGCCTCACGGTTCCCCGTGTGATGACGCAGGTACTCCTGGCGCTGGTCCCCGTCGCGGTCGCCCAGTTCGCGCTCTACGGTCCCGGCGTGCTGGTGCAGCTCGCCGTGTGCGGAGCGACGGCGCTCGCGTGCGAGGCGCTGGCGTTGCGCGCCCGGCGCCTCGAGTCGCGCCGCTTCCTGCTCGACGGCAGCGTGCTCGTCACCGCCGCGCTGCTCGCCCTGAGCGTGCCGCCGCTGCTGCCGTGGTGGCTCGCGGCGCTCGGCACCGCGGTCGCGGTACTGCTCGGCAAGCACGCGTACGGCGGCCTGGGCTGCAATCCGTTCAATCCCGCCATGGTCGGCTACGCCGTGCTGCTCGTGTCCTTTCCTCTCGAGATGACCCGCTGGCCGGTGCCCTCGTTCGGCGCCTCCTGGGATGCCGTCACCGGCGCAACCGCCCTCGACCAGCTGCGCACCGGCCTTGGTCAACGACTCACGATGCAGGAGATCTTCGTCCAGCCCGCATTCGGGGCCCTGGGCGACGCGGGGGCCCAGTGGGTCAACGCGGCCGCGTTCATGGGTGGCGTCTTCCTGCTGGCCCGCGGCCTCGTGCGCTGGCAGATACCTGCCGCGGTGCTGGCCGGCGTGACGCTGCCCGCCGCGCTGATGCAGGCCGTCGATCCAGGGGCATACGCCGCTGCAACGTTCCACCTGTTCTCGGGCGCGACGATGCTGGGCGCCTTCTTCATCGCCACGGATCCGGTCACGGCCGCCACGAGCGATCGCGGGCGGCTCTACTACGGCGCCGGCATCGGCGTGCTCACGTGGGTGATCCGGACCTGGGGCGGCTATCCGGACGGAATCGCCTTCGCCGTCCTGCTCATGAACCTGGCCGCGCCCCTGCTCGATCGCTACACGGTGCCGAGGATCCATGGACACCCGAGGCGCTGAATCCACGCGGCTCCGGCCACTGCGCGCCGCCGGCGTCCTGGCGGTCGCTGGCGTGCTGGTCGTGGGCCTCGTGTCCACGGTGCACGACCTCGCCCGGCCGCAGATCGAGGCGAGCGAGCGGGCACGTCGCGTTGCGCAACTGGCGGCCGTCCTCGGCACTGCACGCTACGACAACGACCTGCTGGCGGACGTCATCTACGTGCGCGACGCGGAACTGCTCGGCACGGACGAGGTCCTGCCGGTACACCGGGCCCGCCTGGGCGGGCAGCCCGTTGCCGCACTGCTGGTCGCAGTGGCGCCCGACGGCTACGTGGGCACCATCCGGCTGCTGGTCGCAATCGACCCGCAGGGCCGCCTGCTCGGGGTGCGCGTTCTCGACCACAGGGAGACACCCGGCCTCGGCGACGCGATCGAGTCGCGCAGGTCGGACTGGATTGAATCGTTCCGGGGACGATCGCTCGTCGACCCGGCCGCAGACGGCTGGAAGGTGCGCAAGGACGGCGGGGAGTTCGACCAGTTCACGGGCGCGACCGTGACGCCGCGCGCCGTCGTGCGCGCGGTGCACAGTGCGCTGGTCTATTGCGAGCGGCACCGCGAGGAAATCCTTGCGGCGCCACGTTGAGTCACGCGCGTGGACACCTACAATGCCCGCATGGACGCCGCCCGCATCCTCCGCAATGGCCTGCTCGACCAGAACCCGGGCATGGTGCAGCTGCTCGGGCTGTGCCCGCTGCTGGCGGTCAGCACGACCGGCGCGAGCGCGCTCGGCCTGGGGGTCGCGACGATCGCCGTATTGATGACGAGCAACCTCATCGCGGCACTGTCCGGGCGCTGGCTGCTGCCCGAGGTGAGGCTCGCGGTATTCGTGCTCGCAATCGCCGGGGCCGTGACGGCCGTGGAAATCTCGATGGCCGCCTGGTGGCCGGGCCTGCACGAGACGCTCGGCATCTTCCTGCCCCTGATCGTCACCAACTGCCTGGTCCTCGCGCGTGCGGAATCCTTCGCCTCGCGCACCTCGGTGGGCCGTAGCCTGCTCGACGGGCTGGCGATGGGCGGCGGATTCCTGCTGGTGCTGCTCGCCCTCGGCGCGAGCCGCGAGCTGCTGGGGCGCGGCAGCCTCGGCGCCGACCTCCACCTGCTGTCCGGCGCAGCCGCGCGCAGCGACGGGCTGCGCCTCTTCGACGAGCGCCACGGCCTGCTGCTCGCGCTGTTGCCGCCGGGCGCTTTCATCCTGCTCGGCCTCATGCTGGCCCTGCGCAACTGGCGCCTGCGGAAGCGCGCATGAACGAACAGCGACGCCGCGAGATCTTCGAACGCCTGCGCGAGCGCAATCCTCACCCGACCACCGAGCTCGAGTACTCGACACCGTTCGAGTTGCTGGTCGCCGTGATCCTCTCGGCCCAGGCCACGGACAAGAGCGTCAACCTCGCGACGCGCCGCCTGTTCAAGGAGGCCAACACGCCGGAGAAGATGCTCGCGCTGGGTGTCGCGGGACTGTCCGCCTACGTGAAGTCCATCGGCCTGTACCAGGGCAAGGCGAAGAACATCATCGCCACCTGCGGACAGCTGCTGGAAAGGCACGCTGGCCGTGTGCCGGACCAGCGCGAGGAACTCGAGGCGCTGCCGGGGGTGGGCCGCAAGACCGCCAACGTAATCCTGAACACCGCCTTCGGGCAGCCGACGATCGCCGTCGACACGCATCTGTTCCGCGTGGCGAACCGCACCGGTCTCGCGCCGGGCAGGACCGTCCGCGAGGTGGAGGACCGGCTGGTGAAGCGCGTGCCGGCCGATTTCCTGCACGACGCCCACCACTGGCTGATCCTGCACGGCCGCTACGTGTGCAAGGCGCGCAATCCCGACTGCCCGTCCTGCCCGATCGCCGACCTCTGCGAGTTCAAGCAGAAGACGAAGCCCGCGGCGGTGGCGGCGCCACGCCCGAACCGCGACCGGGCGAGCTGAACGTCATGCCGTTCTTCCACGACCAGGATCGCTCGGGCCTGCGACGCCGCTACACCGAGGCCTGGCGCAAGCGTCGCGCCGCGCTGCCGCTCGAGCCGCTCGAGGACCAGATCGCGTCGGTGATCGAGGAACACCCGGAGTACCAGCCGCTGGTCGAGGACGAAGCCGGGGCGTTGTCCCGCGACTACGACCCGGAGGGCGGCCAGGCCAATCCGTTCCTGCACATGGGCCTGCACCTTGCGATCCGCGAGCAGGTGGGCACGAACCGGCCACCCGGCATCGCCGCCGTCCATGCAGAGCTTTGCCACAGGATCGGCAACCGCCACGACGCGGAACACCGCATGATCGAGTGCCTGGGCGAGGCCCTGTGGCGCAGCCAGCGCACCGGACTGCCGCCGGACGAGGCTGCGTATCTCGAGTCCCTGCGGAGGCTCCCGGGACGGAAATAGGCAGCCGCCGCGCCCGGCCGGCTGGCACGGACACGCACGCTCCCGGTAACCTCGCACCCATGCACTCAACGCCTGCGATCGCGTCCGGCCTGCACGGCGTCGGCCTGGGCCTGCGCCGTTCGATGCTTGCCGAACTCGCGCCCGGCAGCCGGCCGCTGGACGTGGATTTCCTGGAAGTGGCGCCCGAGAACTGGATCGGCGTCGGCGGCGCCTATGGCAGGCGCCTCCGCGAACTCACTCGCCAATACCCGTTCGCGAATCATGGGCTGTCGCTGTCCCTCGGCGGTCCCGCGCCGCTCGACCGCGCGCTGCTTGCGCAACTCAAGCGCTTCCTCGACGAGCACCACGTGGCGTGCTACTCCGAGCACCTGAGCTACTGCTCGGACGACGGGCATCTCTACGACCTGATGCCCATACCGTTCACGGACGAGGCTGTCCGCCACGTGTCGGCCAGGATCCGCGACGTGCAGGACGCCCTCGGGCGGCGCATCGCGGTCGAGAACGTCTCGTACTACGCGGCGCCGGGCCGTGAACTCGCCGAGATCGACTTCATCAACGCCGTGCTTGCCGAGGCCGACTGCGACCTGCTGCTCGACGTCAACAACATCCACGTCAACGCCGTCAATCACCGCTACGATGCCCGCGAGTTCCTGCGTGCGCTGCCGGCTGCGCG
Source organism: uncultured Gammaproteobacteria bacterium (assembly GCA_963778185.1). GTDB lineage: Bacteria > Pseudomonadota > Gammaproteobacteria > Steroidobacterales > Steroidobacteraceae > RPQJ01. The sequence goes on from CAVZTF010000003.1 coordinate 229,185, forward strand.
CGTCGCCTACATGCACGTGGCCGGGCACTACGTCGAGGCCGAGGACCTGCGCGTCGACACGCACGGCGCCGACGTCTGCGACCCCGTGTGGGACCTGCTCGCGGCCGCCTACGATCACTGCGGGGTGAGGCCGACGGTGCTCGAGCGCGACTTCAACATCCCGCCGCTCGACGTGCTGCTGCGCGAGGTCGAGACGATCCGCCGCCTGCAGGCGCGCCATGCGAGCAGCGCCGCATGAGCCTGCGCGAGACGCAGCTGCAGTTTGCGGCGCACATCCGCGATCCGCACCGGATGCCGGCGCCGCCGGACGTCGAGGACCGGCGCATGCAGGTCTATCGGGAGCTGTTCTTCAACAACCTCGCCGGCCTGCTGGCGGGCGTCTTCCCGGTGCTGGTGCGCATCCTCGGGCCCGATCGCTGGCAACGGCTGGCGCGCGACTTCTACCGGGACCATCGCTGCCACACGCCGCTGTTCCTCGAGGTGTCGCAGGAGTTCCTGGCTTACCTCGGCGAGGAGCGGCCGGCCTCGGTCGACGACCCGCCGTTCCTCGGCGAGCTCGCGCACTACGAGTGGGTGGAACTCGCGCTCGCGGTCGACGCAGCGTCGCTGGACGAGGTGCGCACGGATCCCGATGGCAACCTCCTCGCCGGCGTGCCGCAGCTCTCGCCGCTGGCGTGGCCCCTCGCCTATCGCTTCCCCGTGCATCGTCTTGCACCGGACTTCCAGCCGGCGGAGCCTCCGGCTGAGCAGTCGTTCTACATCGCCTGCCGCGATCGCTCGGACAAGGTGCGGTTCCTGCAGGCAAACGCGGTGACGCTGCGCCTCGTCGAGCTGCTGCGCCTGCACCCGGAGCGCACGGGACGCGCGCAACTTGCTGCGTTGGCCGCTGAGTTGCCGCGGGTGGACCGTGACGCGCTCGAGGCCGGCGGCGCAGCCACCCTGCGCGAATTGCGGGCGAGCGACGTGGTGCTTGGCACGCGCGTCGACTGACGCCGGCGCGCGGCGAATCACCAGCCCATCGGCCGCCCCAGCAGTGCCTCCAGGCGCCGATTGTGCGGCGCGAAATACGCCTTGAGCTGCTCGGCCGTCGCCGGATTCATCGACGGATACGAACGGGCATTGCGTGCTTCCATCGTTACCGCCGCCGCGGGCGCGAGACCGAGAAAGCCCAAGGTGGCGTTGAGCACGCCGAGCGGGTCCCGCGCGAGATCCTCGAAGCGCAGGACGATGAGCTGCTCGCGCGGAAACCGCTCGAACCAGCGCTCGAGCTGCTCGGCATAGCGACCACGCGACAGGTAGCTGAAATGCTGGTGCTCGCGGCTGTAGCCGAGCGTGCCGTCGGCCAGCCGAGCATGCGCCGCCGCGACCCGGCCGTCCTCGGCGTCGATCGCGTCCTCGAAACCGAGCGATTCGCGGCCCTTGTCGCGCTCGTGCCAATAGTGGGAGTGGGCGCGACCCACCGGGTCGCGCAGCAGCACGATCAGTCTCGCCGCGGGCAACAGCGCCTGCAGGCGCTGCGGCACCGCCGGGTGAAACAGGTAATAGGGGCTGCTGTCGATATTGACGCCGGGATCGCCGACGCGGCCGAAGTGCGCGCGGTACCAGTCTTCGCCGCGGGCAAAGTTCAGGTCGAAATAGTGGACTTCCTTGCGCAGGGGCGCGATGACGCCGGGATGCCGCGTGAGGTGCTGGTGCAGGGAACTCGTGCCGGACTTCTGTGCGCCGAGGATCACTGCGGCCGGCAACGCGCGCGGCTGTCCCCTCCGCCAGCGCAGTTCCGCCGCCCGCCCCGCCTCCAGCAGGCCGAACCAGCGCAGGACACGCTCGACGTCCCTCTTCACGATCCGCTAGCCCCTGTCCCCTTTCCTCTTCGGCACGTACAGGTCGGTGAGGGTCCCCTCGAACGCCTCGGCGGCCATCGCGATCGTCTCCGAGAGCGTCGGATGCGGATGTATCGTGAGACCTACATCCGCCGCGTCGGCACCCATTTCCACCGCCAGCGCGACCTCGGCGATGAGTTCGCCCGCGTTGGTGCCGACGATGCCACCGCCGAGCACACGGTGAGTCTGTGGATCGAACAGCAGCTTGGTGACGCCCTCCGCGCGCCCCAGCGCCTGGGAGCGGCCGCTCGCGGACCAGGGGAACGCCGATTTCTCGAAGGCAACGCCGCGCGCCCCGGCCTCGGTCTCCGTGAGGCCCACCCATGCGATCTCGGGATCGGTATAGGCCACCGACGGGATGACGCGGGCGTCGAAGAAGCTCTTGAGCCCGGCCGCCGCCTCGGCCGCAACCTTGCCCTCGTGCGTGGCCTTGTGCGCGAGCATGGGCTGACCCACGACGTCGCCGATGGCGTAGATGTGCGGCAGGTTGGTGCGCATCTGCCGGTCGACCGCGATGTAACCCCGCTCGCCGACCTGCACGCCTGCCGCCTCGGCATTGACGCGTCCGCCATTCGGCACGCGGCCCACCGCCACCAGCACCCGGCCGAAGAGTTGCGGCTCCGGCGCCGCGCTGCCTTCGAAACGGACCCGCAGGCCCTCGGCCAGGGGCTCGACCGCCAGGACCTTCGTGCCGACCATGACACGCTCGTAGCGCGCCGCGATCCGCTTCTGCAGGGGCCTCACGAGGTCGCGGTCGCAGCCGGGCATCAACCCGTCCGTCAGCTCCACCACGCTCACCCTGGCGCCGAGCGCGTCGTACACGGTGGCCATCTCGAGCCCGATGATGCCGCCGCCGATCACGAGCAGGCTCTCGGGCACGTCGAGTGCCAGCGCTCCCGTGGAATCGATGATGCGCGGATCGTCCGCCAGACCGGCCAGGCGCGCCGACTCGGAGCCCACGGCGATCACGCACTGGCTGAAACCGAGCTTGCGCGTCCCGGCACCCCCGGCAATCGCGAGCTCGTGCGGCCCCGCGAAGGTCGCGGTGCCGTGGATCACGGTGACCTTGCGCTGCCTGGCGAGCGTGACGAGCGAGCGCGTCATGCGGCCGACCACGCCGTCCTTCCACTCGCGGAGCTTCGGCAGGTCGATGCGCGGCGGGCCGAAATGAACGCCGAACTCCGCAGCCGCCTGCGCATCCTCGACGACCTTCGCGGCATGCAGCAGCGCCTTCGAGGGAATGCAGCCGACGTTCAGGCAAACGCCACCGAGTGTCGGCCAGCGCTCGACCAGGGCCACGTTCAGGCCGAGGTCGGCCGCCCGGAACGCGCAGGCATAGCCGCCCGGTCCTGCCCCGACGACGACGAGGTCGAAATCGTAGCCGTGATGCCCGGCCGCCGGTGTCGGGGCCGGGGTGGGATCGCCGGGCGCCGCGCCGTCCTGCGCCGGTACCGACATCGGTACCAAGGGGACAGTGTCGAGATAGGGTTCGCCGCCGTAGGGCTCCGCAGCCCGTATCTCGCTGCGCGTGGAGGGTTCGGCCAAAGCGGGCACGCGCAGCACCACGATCGGGGAACCCTTGCTCACCGTGTCGCCGATCTTCACCACCAGTCGTTCCACGGTGCCGGCGGCCATCGAAGGCACCTCCACCGTCGCCTTGTCGCTCTCGAGCGTCACCAGTGGCGTGTCCACGCCCACCGCGTCGCCGACCTTCACCAGGAGCTCGATGACCGCGACGTCCTTGAAATCCCCGAGGTCCGGGACTGCGACGGTGAGCAGCGAGGATGCTCGATTCACGGGATGGCCTGCAGCAATCCCTGCACGTCGGCGAGCGCCTTGCCCAGGAACGTGGTGAACCGCACGGCATCGGCGCCATCGATGACGCGGTGATCGTATGACAACGACAGCGGCAGCATCAGGCGCGGAACGAAGGCCGGGTTCTCGTAGACCGGGCGGTACGTGGCCCGGGACACTCCCAGGATGGCCACCTCGGGCGCGTTGATGATCGGCGTGAATGCCGTGCCGCCGATGCCTCCCAGGCTCGACACCGTGAAGCAACCGCCCTGCATGTCGGCCGCAGCGAGCTTGCCGTTGCGCGCCTTGTCGCTCAGCACGGCGAGCTCGCGCGCGAGCTCGAAGACGTCCTTGCGGTCGGCGTCGCGCACCACGGGCACGACGAGGCCGTGCGGCGTGTCCGCCGCGAAGCCCAGGTGGACGTACTTCTTGATGACCAGCTGCCCGGCGGCGGCGTCGAGCGAGGCGCCGAACTGCGGAAAGGCCAGCAGTGCCTTGGCGCAGGCGCGCATCACGAAGGCGAGCGGCGTGAGCTTGATGCCGCGCGCCGCGGCCTCCTCCTTCATGCGCGTGCGGGTCGCCTCCATCTCGGTAATGTCGGCCTCGTCGAACTGCGTGACGTGCGGCAGGTTGACCCAGCTCGCGTGCAGCCGCGGCCCGGCGATCTTCTGGATGCGCGACAACGGCCGGCGCTCGATCGGGCCGAACGCCGCGAAATCCACCTCGGGTACGCGGGGCAGTGCCCCGGTCGCCGCGGCGGGTTCGGTGAGCAGGCGCTTGACGTGCGCCTTGACGTCCTGTTCCGTGATGCGGCCCTTGAGTCCGGTGCCGTTGACCGTCGCGAGGTCGACACCCAGCTCACGTGCAAAGCGCCGGACCGACGGGCTGGCGTGCGAGCGCGAGAAGCCCGGCTCGTCGACGGCCGCGGCAGCGGGCACAGGCGCCGACGCAGGTCGTGGCATTGGCGCGGCGGCTTGCGGGGGCAGTGGAGCCGTTGGCGTTGCGGACACCACCTGCGCACCACCCTCACGCCGCGGCGCTGGTCCGGCTTCCGCCGTCTTCCCGCCGACCTCCGCCTCCACCAGCGCGATCAGGTCGCCTTTCGATACGCGCGCGCCCGCCGTGACCTTCAACTCGCGCACGACCCCCGCCGCCGTGGAAGGCACGTCCATCGTCGCCTTCTCGGTCTCGAGGGTGAGCAGCGCGGCGTCCAGTTCGACCCGGTCGCCCGGCTTCACCGCAACCTCGATGACCTCGACGTCCTTGTAGTCGCCGATGTCGGGCACCCGCACTTCGATGAGTTGTGTCACGGCCTGCTGTCCGCCTACACCGTCACCGGATTCGGCTTGTCCGGATCGATGCCGAAGCGATCGATGGCGCTGCGCACCGTGGCGGCGTCGAGCTTGCCCTCGTCGGCCAGGGACTTGAGTGCCGCGACTACGACGTAGCGCCGGTCGACCTCGAAGAACCCGCGCAACGCGGCTCGTGAGTCGCTGCGGCCATAGCCATCCGTGCCGAGCACGTGGTACCTGCCCGGCACCCACTGGCGGATCTGGTCGGGCACCGCACGCATGTAGTCGGTGGCCGCCACGAAGGGACCCTGGCAGGTGGACAGGCACTGCGTGATGAATGGCACCCGCGGCGGCTCCTCGGGGTGCAGCAGGTTCCAGCGTTCGGCATCGAGCGCCTCGCGGCGCAGCTCCGCAAAGCTCGTCGCGCTGAATACGTCGGCCGGTACGCCGAATTCCTTTTCGAGGATCGTGGCCGCCGCGAGCACTTCGCGGAGAATGGTTCCGGAACCGAACAGGTTGACCCTCACCTTGCCGCGCCCGCCGACGTGCAGCAGGTACATGCCCTTGAGAATGCCGGCTTCCACGCCCTTCGGCATCGCCGGGTGGGTGTAGTTCTCGTTCATGCAGGTGACGTAGTAGAAGACGTTGTGCTGCTCGGCGTACATGCGCCGCAGCCCGTCCTGCACGATGACCGCGAGCTCGTAGGCGTAGGCGGGATCGTAGGCCACGCAATTCGGGATCACGGTGGCGAGCAGCTGGCTGTGCCCGTCCTGGTGCTGCAGGCCCTCGCCGGCGAGCGTGGTACGGCCGGCCGTGCCGCCGATCAGGAAGCCGCGCGCCTGCATGTCGCCGGCGGCCCACCAGAAGTCGCCGACGCGCTGGTAACCGAACATGGAATAGTAGATGTAGAACGGCACCATGCTCACGCCGTGGTTGGCGTAGGAGGTGCCGGCGGCGATCCAGCTGCACATCGCGCCGCCTTCGTTGATGCCCTCCTCGAGGATCTGGCCCTTGCGGTCCTCGCGGTAGTAGAGCAGCTGGTCGGCGTCCTGCGGTGTGTACAGCTGTCCCATGGAGGAATAGATGCCGATCTGGCGGAACATGCCCTCCATGCCGAAGGTGCGTGCCTCGTCCGGCACGATCGGCACGATGTGCGGCCCTACGCCCTTGTCCTTGAGCAGGATGCCGAGGATACGCACCAGCGCCATCGTGGTGGAGAACTCACGCTCCCCGGACGACTCGAGCAAAGCCGTGAAAGCCTCCACGCCCGGAACCTGCAGGGGGGGCGCCGTCGTGCGCCGCTGCGGCAGGTAGCCGCCGAGCGCCCGGCGCCGCTCGCGCAGGTACTTGATCTCCTCGCTGTCGTCCGCGGGCCGGTAATACGGCACGCTCGCGATGTCGGCGTCCGACACCGGGATGTTGAATCGGTCGCGGAACTCCTTGAGCGCCGCGTCGTCCAGCTTCTTCTGCTGGTGCGTGATGTTCTGCCCCTCGCCGGCGCGGCCCATCCCGTAGCCCTTGACCGTCTTCGCCAGGATGACGGTCGGCTGGTCCTTGTGCTCCATCGCCGCCTTGTATGCGTTGAAGACCTTGTGCGGATCGTGGCCGCCGCGGTTGAGCCGCCAGATGTCCTCGTCCGAGAGGTTCGCGACCAGTTCCTTCAGCTCGGGGTCCTTGCCGAAAAAATGCTCGCGAGTGTAGGCGCCGCCCTTGGCCTTGAAGTTCTGGTACTCGCCGTCCACGCACTCCATCATCAGGCGCCGCAGCAATCCCTTGGAGTCCTGCTGCAGCAGCGGATCCCACCGCGAGCCCCAGATCACCTTGATGACGTTCCAGCCTGCGCCGAGGAATGCGGCCTCGAGTTCCTGGATGATCTTGCCGTTGCCCCGCACCGGTCCGTCCAGGCGCTGCAGGTTGCAGTTGATGACGAACACCAGGTTGTCGAGCTTCTCGCGCACCGGCATGGTGATCGCGCCGAGCGACTCAGGCTCGTCCATCTCGCCGTCGCCGAGGAACGCCCAGACCTTGCGATCGCTCGCCGGGACGATGCCTCGGTGCTCGAGGTAGCGGACGAACCGCGCCTGGTAGATCGCCATCATGGGACCGAGCCCCATGGAGACGGTCGGGAACTGCCAGAAGTCCGGCATCAGCCAGGGGTGCGGATACGAGGAGAGGCCGCCGCCACCGACTTCCTCGCGGAAGCGCCTCAGGTGCTCCTCGGTGAGGCGTCCCTCGAGGAAGGCGCGCGCGTAGATTCCGGGCGACGAATGTCCCTGCATGAACACCATGTCGCCCGGGTGCGCCTCGCTCGGCGCGCGCCAGAAGTGGTGGAAGCCCACCTCGTAGAGCGTGGCGGCCGACGCATAGCTCGAGATGTGCCCTCCGTACTCGGAACTCTGGCGGTTGGCCTGCACGACCATGGCCATCGCATTCCAGCGGATATACGCCTTGATGCGCTTCTCGAGCGCGCGGTCGCCCGGGTACTCACGTTCCTGGCCGGTCGCGATCGAATTGACGTAGGCGGTGTTCGGCTTGAACGGCAGGTAGGCGCCGGAGCGGCGCGTGTAGTCGATGAGGCGCTCGAGGAGGTAGTGCGCGCGCTCCGCACCGTGCAACCGCAGCACGGAATCGATCGACTCGAGCCATTCCCGCGTTTCCACCGGGTCCGAGTCATCGATCTTGGAGGCTTCGAACATGGTGCACGCCCACGATAATGATTTGCGCGGCACGCCCTGTTAGCATGCCGACGCGCAATGATCAGCGCTCGTTCCCGCAGGGTCAAGGCACGCACGTGGCGCAACTGCTCCCACCGGATTTCACGGTCGAATTACGCGGTCGCAGGCGGGCGCCGAGCGAATCGAGTCTGGCGCGCGCGGACGGCGCGGTATTCGTCGTGCCCGCCGACGTGGGCGAGCGGGCGCTCGCGCACCTGCCCTACGCCGCGTTGTGGCGAAAGCTCTACCTGGACGCGCGGCGCGCGACGAAGACGCCACTGCTGGTCGCGCGGCTGCCGAACGCCCGGCACACGCTCGCCGTGGTGGGGTTCGCAGCGGCCGGGCAGTCTGGTTTCGAACGCCTGGAACTCGCCGGCAAGCTGCTGCACGAGGTTCTCAAGCCCGGCGTTGCGCGCCTGCACGGACACGTGGAGGGCTTCACCGACCCGGTTGCCGTCGCGCTGCGCGAGGCGCTGGTGAGCGCGGCGCTGGCCGGCGGCGCACCGATGCCGGACCGCAAGTCGAAGCGCATACCGCCGTGCGAACTCGCCACGATCGACGTCCACGGCGCGCGCGTCGGCGAGTTCGCGCGCAGCGCCGCAATCGCCGCCGGGAACCATCTCGCGCGCTGGCTCACCGCGCTGCCGCCCAACGAGCTCGATTGCGTGGCCTATCGCCTCGCACTGCAGCAGCTCGCGCGACGCGAGGGCTGGGCGTTCCGCTTCTATGACGAACCGGCCCTTGCACGGCTCGGAGCGCGCGCGTTCCTCGCCGTCACGCAGTCGAATCCACATCGCGGCGCCGGCATCGTGCGCCTGCGTTACCGACCGCGCGGCGCGCGGCGCTCCTCCCGGCTCGGCCTCGTGGGCAAGGGCATCTGCTTCGACACCGGTGGCATCAACCTCAAGTCGCAGAAGGGCATGTACATGATGCACGGCGACATGCAGGGCAGCGCCGTCGCCGTGGGCACGCTGCTCGCGCTCGCGCGCAGCGGCTCCAGCATGGAAGTCGACTGCTGGCTGGCACTCACGGAAAACCAGATCGGGCCGCGCGCCTACCGTCCCCAGGACGTGGTGCGCGCGTCGAACGGCGTCAGCATCCAGGTCGTGCACAGCGACGCAGAGGGCCGCATGGTCCTCGCGGACACGCTCGCGCTCGCGTCGCGGGGGAAGCCGCAGCTGCTGCTCGACTTCGCGACGCTGACGGGCGCCTGCGTCAACGCGCTGACCGAACGCTACAGCGGCGCGTTTACCAACCGGCCGGAACTGCACGCCGCGCTGCAGGAAGCCGGCCGCGAGAGCGGCGAGCGGGTGTGGTGCTTCCCGATGGACGCGGACTTCGACACCGACCTCGAGAGCCCGATCGCCGACGTCATGCAGTGCACGCCGGATTCCAAGGGCGACCACATCCTCGCCGCGCGCTTCCTCGGCCGCTTCGTCGGCAACGGCATTCCCTGGGTGCACCTCGACCTCGCCGCCGCCGAGCGCAAGGGCGGGCTCGCTCACGTCCCCACGGAGTTCACGGGTTTCGGCGTGCGCTACGCGATGCAACTGCTCGGTGACGGCGGATTCGTCCGCCGCCTCGAGGCACACCGGTGACGACGCTCGTCCTGCGTCGGCCCGACGACTGGCACCTCCACCTGCGCGACGGCGCGCACCTGGCAGCGGTGCTGCCGTTCACGGCGCGCCGCTTCGCGCGGGCGCTGGTGATGCCCAACCTCAAGCCGCCGATGACGACCGCCGCCGCCCTGTCCGGCTATCGCGACAGGATCCTCGCCGCGCGGCCGCCGGGCTTCGAATTCGAGCCGCTGATGACGCTCTACCTCACGGACGGCACGACAGCGGAGGAAATCCGTCGCGCGCGGAGGGACAGCTGGGTGCTCGGCGCCAAGCTCTACCCGGCGGGCGCCACGACCCATTCCGACGCGGGCGTGAGTTCGATCGAGCGAGCCTGGCCCGCGCTCGAGGCGATGGCCGAGGCGGGGCTGGTCCTGCAGGTGCATGGCGAAGTCACTGACCCCGCCGTCGATGTCTTCGACCGTGAGCAGGCGTTCATCGACCGGGTGCTGTCCCGCGTCGTCGAGCGCCTGCCGGGCCTCAAGGTCGTCTTCGAGCACATCACGACCGCGGCGGCCGTCGAGTTCGTGCGCTCGGCGCGGCCGGGCGTCGCGGCCACCGTCACGCCGCAGCACCTGCTCCTGAACCGCAACGCGCTCTTCGACGGCGGCCTGCGTCCTCATCACTACTGCCTGCCGGTGCTCAAGCGCGAGGGCGATCGCGCAGCCCTCCTCGAGGCGGCCACCGGCAACGATCCGCGCTTCTTCCTCGGCACCGACAGCGCACCGCACGCGCGCCACACCAAGGAGGCCGCCTGCGGCTGCGCGGGCATCTTCTCCGCCCACGCGGCCATCGAGCTGTATGCGGAAGCGTTCGAGCAGGCGGGGCGGATCGAGCGGCTCGAAGCGTTCGCGTCCGAGCGCGGCGCGGATTTCTACGGCGTGACGCGCAACGCAGGCACCATCACCCTGCGCCGCGAGCCGTGGACCGTGCCGGAGCGCTACGCCTTCGCGTCGGACGAACTGGTGCCGATGCGCGCCGGTGCCGAGGTGGCCTGGCAAGTGGTGCCCGCATGAACGGCCTGGAGGGAATGCCGCGCATCGCGACGCGCTTCCGCGGCTTCCTGCCGGTGGCGGTCGACGTCGAGACGGGCGGGTTCAACGCCGCGAGCGACGCGCTGCTCGAAGTCGCGGCCGTGCTGGTCGAAATGACGCCCATGGGGGAACTGCGTCCGGGCGCGAGCTTCCGCTACCACGTCCAGCCATTCCACGGCTCCCGGATGGACCCTGCGTCGCTCGCCGTGAACGGCATCGACCCGCACCATCCGCTGCGCCCGGCGATGCCGGAGAAGGAAGCCCTGACGCAGCTGTTCCGCGAGGTGCGCAAGGCCGTGCGCGACGCGGGCTGCACCCGCGCCGTGCTGGTCGGGCACAACGCCTCGTTCGACCTCGGTTTCCTGAACGCCGCGGTGGCTCGCACCGACCTCAAGCGCAACCCGTTCCACCCGTTCTCGAGTTTCGACACGGCGACGCTCGGCGGCGTCGCGCTCGGGCAAACCGTGCTCGCGCGCGCCGTGACGGCGGCCGGGCTCGCATGGAATTCCGACGAAGCGCATTCGGCGATCTACGACGCCGAGCGCACGGCGTCGCTGTTCTGCGTCATCTGCAACCGGTTCCGCGACATGTACGAGGAAGCCGTCGAGCGCGTGCCCGATCTCGCCACGGACGAGCCCGGCCCGCGTGACCCGGACTCCGAGGACTAGCGCTCAGGCCTTCTCGACGACCCCGGCCTCCTGCAGCAGTTGCAGCAGCTCGCCCTTCTGGAACATCTCGTTGAGGATGTCCGAGCCGCCCACCAGCTCGCCCTTGACGTAGAGCTGGGGGTAGGTGGGCCAGTTCGAGTAGCGCTTCAACGCGTCGCGCAACTCGGGATCCTCGAAGATGTTCACGTAGGCGAAGCTCGCCCCGCAGGCCTCGAGCGTGCGCACCGCAGAGGCCGAGAAGCCGCACTGCGGGAAATCCGGCGTGCCCTTCATGTAGAGCACCACGGGATTCGACTTGAGCTGTTCCTGAATTCGCTGGTTGACGTCCACGATCCTCACCTTTTCAACACGACACCCGGGCACCCGGCTCAGCCGCCCGGGCCCGCTCCAGCCGTGCCATCACGGCCCATTGTTGCGCCGGGCTCATGCGGGTCCAGCCCGAGATCTCGTCCAGCGTCCGGCGGCATCCGGTGCAACAGCGATCGGCGTCGAGGACGCAGACGTTGATGCAGGGGGAAGCAGGACTGGTGGATATCGTCACGGGAACCGCGGCCAGGCGCGAAGCGTTGAATTATGGGGATGCCTCGCCTATTCTTCAAACGCAGATCCGAGAGGCCGGCACGCGCCCAAGAACCGGCCCGCAACGCTCAAAACCACGCTCGAGGAGCATCCTGATGAACCCATTGAACTCGGTTCGCGGCTCGATCACGACCGGATTCGTCCTGGCCATCGTGCTCACCCTGCTGGTCGCCCCGACCGGTTTCCTCGAACTCGGCCTCGCCCGCTGGCTGCACATCCTGTCGGGCGTCATGTGGATCGGGCTGCTGTGGTACTTCAACGTCGTCCAGGTGCCGGCGCTCGCGGCCGCGGCGGCCGACAAGGGCGGCCCCGGCGGTGCGGGCATCGGCAAGTACGTCGCCCCGCGCGCCCTGCTCTGGTTTCGCTGGGCGGCGCTCGCCACGTGGCTCACTGGCGCCTGGTATCTCGGCCGTTCGGGCAACTTCCTGGGCGCTTTCACCCTCGGGCTCGCGAGCGACCCCCTGAACTACTACCAGTTGATCATCGGCATCGGCGCATGGCTGGGCACCATCATGCTGTTCAACGTCTGGGTGCTGATCTGGCCCAACCAGAAGAAGGTGCTCGGCATCGTGGCGGCCAGCGACGACGAGAAGGCGCAGGCGCGCAAGGTGGCGCTGCTGGCCTCCCGCACCAACTTCGTGCTGTCCATCCCCATGTTGCTCTGCATGGGCTCGGCGACGCACGGCCTGCCCTTCTGATGGCGTGATGCTCGAGACCCCGGCAGACCTCGCCGAGCAGGTCGCGCGCGCCCTTGCGGAGGACGTCGGCCGGGGCGACCTCACCGCCGGGCTGGTGCCCGAGGGCCGGCGCGGGCGCGCCCGGGTGATCACGCGGGAGGCCGCGGTGTTGTGCGGCCGTCCGTGGTTCGACGAGGTATTCCGCCAGCTCGACCCGTCCGTGCGAGTCGAATGGCAGGCGGACGAGGGTTCCTCCGTCGTGCCGGACCAACTGCTTTGCCGCCTCGAAGGACCCGCTCGGTCCCTGCTCACGGGCGAGCGCACCGCGCTCAACTTCCTGCAGTCGCTGTCCGGCACGGCCACCACCACCCGCCGCTACGTGGACCTCGTCGCCGGCCTGCCCTGCCGCATCCTCGATACGCGCAAGACCATCCCCGGCCTGCGGCGGGCACAGAAATACGCGGTGCGCCGCGCCGGGGCCACCAACCACCGGATGGGCCTCTACGACGGAATCCTCGTCAAGGAGAATCACATCATGGCCGCGGGCTCCATCGCCGCGGCGGTCGTCGCCGCCCGCGCGGCCGGCCTCGGCGTCCCCGTCGAGGTGGAGGTCGAGACGCTCGACGAACTGCGCCAGGCGCTGGCCGCAGGCGCGGACATGGCGCTGCTCGACGAGTTCAGCCTCGCGGACCTGCGGGCGGCCGTGGCACTCAATCGCAGGCACCCGAACGGGCCGATGAAGCTCGAGGCCTCGGGCAACATCACCTTCGAGACCCTGCGGCCGATCGCCGAGACGGGCGTCGACTTCATCTCGATCGGGTCGTTGACCAAGCACCTGCGGGCGGTCGACCTCTCCATGCGATTCGAGTTCGACGTCCCGGCGTAAGTCGTCCGACGGCGGTGCCGAGCGGGGATTGCGGGTCGGTCCGGACTCGCGAAGAAGAAATGCTCGCCCGGACCGACCCGCAATCCCCGCTTCATGCCCGGCGCCTGAGCGACCTTTCGCCAGGGCGCGAAAGCTCGCACGGCGCATCGAGTGGCTGGCCACGTCGGACTCGGGAGCCCGACCTTGCCGATACACCGCGGCGATCGTGGACGTCGCGACGGCTCGGCCTGCGCGCCTCGACGTTGCTTGCGCCGTGCGTGGTGTCCGGAACGGAGACGCAGCTCAGGCGCGGGCGCTCGGGCGCGCAGCGAGGAAGAGTCAGCCGATCGCCGCGATCCTCGTGATCCGCTGCGGCGAGGCGATACCGTAGCCCTGCGCGTAATCCACCCCGAGGTTGCGCAGCATGTTGATGATCTCGGCGTTCTCCGCGAACTCCGCGATCGTGAGTTTTCCCGTCAGGTGCCCGATCTCGTTGATCGAGCGCACCATCTCGCGGTCGATCGGGTCGTGCAGGATTTCCTTGACGAAGCTGCCGTCGATCTTGAGGAAGTCGACGGGGAAGTGCTTGAGGTACCCGAACGACGAGAGCCCGGTGCCGAAGTCGTCGAGTGCGAACTTGCAGCCGAGGTCCTTCAGCGCCTGGATGAAGCGGTTTGCCTGCGAAAAGCTGGCGATCGCCGCGGTCTCGGTGATCTCGAAGCAGATCTTGCTCGCGTCGATGCCGCTGCGGTGGAACTGGTCGATGACGAACGGCAGGAACTTGTCGTCCCCCAGGCTCTGGCCGGACAGGTTGATCGAGCACAGCGAGAGCCGCTCGCGCTCGTCGGCCTCCGACACCAGCCAGCGCAGCGCGTTCTCGATCACCCAGCGGTCGATGGCGGGTGTGAGCCCGTAGCGCTCGGCCGCGGCGATGAAATTGTCCGGCGAGACTATCTTGCCCGCCTCGTCCTTCATGCGCAGCAACAGCTCGTAGTGCGCGCCGGTGTCCGCCGTCTGCAGCGGCTGGATGGTCATGCGGTAGAGCTCGAAGCGCGACTCCTCGAGCGCGTTGTTGATGCGCGCCGCCCACTGCATCTCGCGGCGTCGGCGCATCAGGTCGATGTCGTTCTCCTGGAAGCTGTAGACGCGGTTGCGGCCTGCTTCCTTGGCGGCGGCGCAGGCGCTGTCGGCCGCCGACAGCAGCGCAGCGACGTCCTCGCTGTCACCCGTGATCGGCACGACGCCCACGCTGCAGCCGAGCCGGAAGGTGCGCTCTTCCCAGACGAACTTGTAGTTGCGGATGGTCTCGCGCAGCAGGTCGGCCATGCGCAGGGCCTCGTCGAGCGAGCAGCTCTCGAGCAGCAGGCCGAACTCGTCGCCGCCGAGGCGCGCCAGCGTGTCGCGCCAGCGGATCTTGGTCTTGAGCAACGCGCCCACCTGCCCGAGCAGCGCGTCGCCGGCGCTGTGTCCGCAGGTGTCATTGATGATCTTGAACTGGTCGACGTCGACGTGGCACAGCGCGTAGGACGCTTCGCGCGCCCGCGCGCTCCGCAACGACCGTTCGAGGCGTGCCTCGAACTCGCGGCGGTTGACCAGGCCGGTGAGGATGTCGTGGCTCGCGTGATAGGAGAGCTTGCGGTTCAGCTCCCGGCTCTCGCTCACGTCGTGGAACACCAGCACGCCGCCCGACACGGCGCCCGAGCCGTCGCGGATCGGCGAGGCCGTGCTCTCGATGTACATCTCGTTGCCGTCGCGCTTGATGAGCAGCGTCGGGCGCACCGACTTGATGGCGCGGCTGCGGCGGATCGCGACCGAGAGCGGGTTCTCGAGCGGCTCGCAGGTCTCCTCGTGGAAGCCGCGGAAGATGTCGTCGATGTGCTTGCCCTGCGCCTCCTCGAAGCGCCAGCCGGTCAGGTCCTCGGCGACCGGGTTCAGGTACTCGATCACGAGGTGCTGGTCCGTGGTGATCACGCCGTCGCCGATCGACTGCAGCGTGATCTGGGCGCTCTCCTTCTCCTTGAAGAGCGCGTCCTCGTAGAGCTTGCGCTCGGTGATGTCGAACTCGACGCCCACCAGGCGGCGCAGGCGGCCGGTCGGATCGACGCGCGCCTTGGCCCGGCTCACCACCCAGCGCCACTCGCCGTCGCAGTGGCGCATGCGGTGCACGCTCTCGAACAGCGGCAGCTTGCCCGCGATGTGGTCGCGGATCAGCGCCTGCACGCGGGCCATGTCGTCCGGGTGCACGAGCCGCCGCCAGTCGGGCGCCACGTCGGGATCGTGCTCGTCGTAGCCGAGCATCTTCTTCCAGCGCGGCGAGAACCAGACCGTGTTGTTCTCGACGTCGAAGTCCCACAGGCCGTCGTTGGCCGACGGCAGCGAGAGTGCGTTGCGCTCCTCGAGCCGACCGACGTAGCGCTGCACGCGCAGACGCTCGAGCCCCGTCGCGAAGCTCGCGCCGACCAGCTTGAGCAGCAGGTGCAGGTTCGCATCCCAGCCCTCGCGCGGCTGCGAGGAGCACAGCGCCATGAAGCCGCGGACGCGCCCGTTGAGCGAGAAGCCGCAGACGAGCAGCGAGCGGACGCCGAGCTCGGCGAAGCGCGCCGCGTCGACGGCAAGGTCGCGGCGCGGCGCGAGCGTGTCGCGGACCTCGAGGATGCGCAGGTGCTCGAGCACGCCGGAGAGGAACGGGAAGCGCGCGAGCGGGTCGCCCTTCAGCACCTGCGGGTCGAACGGAGCGAACAGTCCGGTGGCGCTTGCCACCCGCTCGACGACTTTCTTCTCGGGGTCGAACAGCGCGATGCAGATCGCGTCCACGCCGGTGACTTCGCGCAGCGCATCGAGGTTGCGCTTGACGCAGTTGTCGCCGGTCTCGCTGGTGAGTGCCTGGAAATCCAGCGCCACCTTGGTGACCAGGACGTCGATGCCGACCGTGGGGCGATTGCCGTTGCCGAAAACGGCCTGCGTGGCCAGGAAGTCAATGGCCTCTGGCTCGTTGCTGCCCGCGGGTGGGGTGTTGGCCATCGAGTAAATCGGACCCCCTGTCGACTCGGCTCAGTCTGTCAGCCCGTCGCTCCCTGCGGCGGAACTGTTCCACAGTTCACGTTGCTTATTTTCTGCAATTAGTTACGACGCATTCTGACACACGCGCTCAGGAATGCAAGCTAAGCCCCTGTATTTAAAGATGCATTTGGAGGCAGATACAGGCGCGCCCGCGACCGGTCTCCCTTCGAGACGCAGGTCGCGTCCGGCGTCCCGGACACCAGGAACCAGCGCTGCCGGTTGGCGCGCCCGAGTTCGACGGACTCGGCCGAGGCGAAGCACGCTGCGCGCGACTTCGAGTGCATCAGCAGTGCGCGTCCCGGGTCCTCCGCAAGCCACGCCGCGGCGTCCGCGGCCTCGTCCTCCATCTCGCGCCAGCGCGCGTGCCCGAAGTTCACCGACGGCCGTCGCAACTGAAGGAGGTACTGCTCCTTGGCGCCCACCAGGCCAAGCTCCGCGATGCCGGCGCTCGCCCGTTCCACACGCGCCATGAACTCGCGTCCCGATCGCACCGTGTCGATCCGCGGGTAGACGACGAAACCGACGGTCAACAGCACGGCGGCGAGCACGCCGGCGTAGGCGAACCACGCGTCGCGCTCGCGGAGGATGCCGATGGCGACGGCAGCGCCGGCTGCAACGCACGCGAGCGGCAAGGCTGGGGCAATGCCGTAATCAGCGGCGATGCGCGAGGCGGCCGAGCCGTCGATCGCGAGATAGGCGGCGCCCGCGGCGGCGAGCAACGCAAGCGCACAAGCCATGACGAACGCCAGGCGGCGTGGCCCAGCGGCGCGCAACAGTTCGGGCAGCCACGGCGCCGCCGCCATCGCCAGCGCCGGAACCGCCGGCAGGACGTACACCCCCCGCTTGCCGGAACTCAAGCTGAAGAACACGACGACGATGACCGCCCAGGCCAGCAGGAGCACGACGAAAGTGTCGCGACCGCGCAGCGCATCGCGCCAGCGCGGCCAGAGCCAGGGCACGAGCGCGACCAGCGGCAGCCACAGGAACGGCACGACCTCCACCAGGTAGAACCAGAACGGCGCGTGGTGGTGCCAGGCTTCGGCGTAGCGAGTCACCGTCTGATGGATCAGGATCTCGTTGCGGTAGGCGAGCAATTCACCTCCCGCGGAGGTTGCGACGACCATGGGTACGAACCACAGCCCAATCGCGACCAGCATGGCGCCCAGTCCCGTGAGCGACAGGAACCCGATGCGAGGCGCCTTCGAGCGCCAGGCGCGCCGCACCAGCACGGCGAACGGCAGCAGCACCAGCAACGGCAGGAAGCCGACACCCTTGGTGATGACGCCGAACCCGGCGGCGGCCCACCCGGCCAGGAACCAGCCCCGGGAGGGCCCGAGCAGCAGGTGTCGCAGCAGGCCGTACAGGCTGAGCGTGGTGAAGAAGCACAGCACTGCGTCGATCTGCGCCTGCCGCGCCTGCCAGACGAACTGGAACGTCAGCAGCAGGATGAACGCCCCCGCGAGCGCGACTTCGCGGCCCCGCGCACGGCGCAGCAGGTCATAGACCAGGCCCACTGTGCCGAGGCCGGCGAGCAGCGACGGCAGCAGGAAGCCCAGGCGCAGGGACCCGGTGACCGCCATGGAGGCCGCCATCAACCAGAAGAAGACCGGCGGCTTGTCGGCGTAGAGGTCGCCGCCGACGCGCGGGATGAGCCAGTCGCCCGAGCGCAGCATGTCCTGCGCGACCAGGGCGAAGCGCGGCTCGTCGGCCGGCCACGGATCCCGCAATCCAAGCCCGGCCCCCATCAGCAGCAGGCCGATCGCAGCGAGCCACGCCAGGTCGATCACGGTGTCGCGGCGTGAGGTTCGTCCGGGACGCAGGAAGCGCTCGAGCAGGGCCGGCGCGGCGGCGCCTGCGGTCGGCATTCAGATGTCCTCTCGAAGCGGGACCCGCGGCGAGGCCCGGCGGATGAGCCACATCACGCCGAACAGGTCGACGATGCCGACCCACAGGCGATTGTGCAACCCGTACTTGGACTTGCCGCGCGTGCGCTCGCGGTGGTTGACCGGCACCGAGACGACCTCGTAGCCCTCGCGCTGGAACAACGCCGGCATGAACCGGTGCATGTGATCGAAGCGCGGCATGTCCACGAAGACCGTGCGGTCGAAGACCTTGATGCCGCAGCCGGTGTCCGGCGTGCCGTCCCTGAGCAGGCGGCCACGCACGCCGTTCGCCACGCGCGACGACAGGCGCCTGAGCCACGTGTCGCGTCGCGTCGTGCGATTGCCCATCACGAGCCGCAGCCGCGGCGAACTCGACTGACGCGCGGCGTCGAGCAGGCTCGGGATGTCGGCAGGGTCGTTCTGTCCGTCGCCGTCGAGCGTGGCGATCCAGGGACCGCGCGCCTGCCGGACGCCGGTGGCGACGGCCGCGCTCTGCCCCGAACGCACCGCGTGGCGGAGCAGGCAGATCTCGGGCATGCCCGCCTCGCGGGCAGCCAGCACGGCGCGTGCCGTTCCATCCGTGCTGCCGTCGTCGACGAAAATTGTCTCGAACGAGAAGCGCCCAGTCAGCGCCGCATGAATTTCCCGCGCCAGCGGCAGCACGTTGTCCTGCTCGTTGCAGACCGGAACCACGACGGATACGTCCGGCAAGGACGCCGGGCGGCTGGCTTGAGTGGCTGTCAAGGTGGGGACTCTGCTGTCGGGGACGGTAGTATAGACGGTGGCCCGCCGCACACCGAACCCCGGACCCCACGAACCACGCCTGCAGGTGCCGATCGCTTGACCGACCAACCCGCCGCGCCCCGGCTGCACGCATCCGACACCCGTCGCCTGGGCTGGGCACTCGCCATCACCACGGTAGTCATGCTCGTCGAGGGAGCCGGCGGGTGGCTGGCCGGATCGCTCGCGCTCCTGGCGGACGCCGGGCACATGCTGGCCGACGCCGGAGCGCTGGCGCTTGCGCTGGCGGCGGCGAATCGTGCCCGACCTGCGCCGGATGCAAGCAGGCCGCCGGGCCAGCATCGCGCGCAGCTGGCCACGGCGCTCGTGAACGCCGTCGCGCTGTTCGCCGTGGCCGGCTGGGTAATGTACGAGGCAGCCGAACGGCTCGCGTCGCCGCGCGACGTGGAGGGCGGCACGATGCTCGCGATCGCGGCGCTCGGACTGCTCGCGAACCTCGCCGTGCTGCGCGTCCTCGGCCCGGTCCACGACGAGAACCTGAACGTGCCGGCCGCCCGGCTGCACGTCGTCGGCGACCTCCTCGGATCGATCGGCGCCTGCATCGCCGCCGTCGTCATCCTCGGTACCGGCTGGAAGCCGATCGACCCGCTGCTCGCCGTGCTCGTGGCACTGCTCATCCTGCGCAGCGCCTGGTCGCTGCTGCGCAAGTCGGGCCGGCTCCTCGTCGAGACCGCGCCTGAGACCGCGGGGGCAGAGGCACCGCGTGGCAGCTTCTACCACAGGGTCCGCCACGGCCAGCGGCGACTGACTGCGGGCCGCATGCTGGTCTATCACATTGCCGTGTTCGTCGGCTGGCACCTTATCCGTTTCTTCTGGGCCACCTGCCGGGTGCGACGGGTCATCGGCCTGGAGGCGGCCCGGGACGCCGTGCGCGGCTCGCGTTCCATCATTCCGGTGTACTGGCACCAGCACATGCTGTTCGGCGTGCGCGCCCTCCTCGACCTGCGCGCGGACGGGCTCGAACTGGGCTTCCTGATCAGCCCCTCGGTGGACGGCACGGCGCCGTCGATGCTGGTGCAGAAGGTCGGCGGGCACGTGATCCGCGGATCCTCCACCCACACCGGCGCGCGGGCCTTGCGGGATTACTACGAGACCATCGTCAAGCAGGAAATCTCGCCCGCGATCACGCCGGACGGCCCGCGCGGGCCGCTGCACGAGTTCAAGCCCGGCGCAGTGATGCTCTCGCAGCTCTCGGGCAAGCCGATCCTGCCGATCAGCGTCGCCGCCTCGCACACCTGGCGGTTCCGCACCTGGGACGAGTTCGAACTTCCCTTGCCCTTCAGCCGGATCGCAATTGCCTACGGCGAACCGGTGCGGGTGCCGCGCGTGCTCGACGCCGAAGGACTCTCGCGCATCCAGGCCGAGATGGCGGACAGGCTCGGGGCCTTGAAGGCCGAGGCGCAGGCGGCGCTGGACGTGGGCTGAGCCGTCAGCCGATCTGCAGCGAATCGACGCGCGTCGCCGTCGCGAGGTGTGCGACGACACCTTGGCCGAGCGCCAGGGTGTGCAGGAAGAATTCCCGGCCGCCGAGCCGCGCGCAACCTGCATCGAGTTCGAGTGCGACCCCGCGCACGTGACGCAAGCCGAGTCCGGCGGCCTTCAATACCGCCTCCGTCGCCGTCCAGCGCACGAGCCGCTCGCGCTCGAGGGGGTCTCGCGCGGCCTCTGGCGCGAGGTCCTCGACGTCGATGCCGACTTCGCAATCGCGGCTCAACGCGACCGCGACCCGGCGCGGCGTGTGCGAGATGCTGAAGTGACCGGCGCCGTCGCAATGTGGCTTGCCGCCCTGCGGGAAACGCAGTGTGTCAGCGCCCACCGGGTGGCCGAGCAGCTCCGCGAGTCCGTCGAGCACGAGGCGCAGCCCGGCGAGGCTCGCGCTGCGCGATTGCGCGTCGCGCTCCTCCAGCTCGTGCCGCCGCGCGTAGGGCAGCCGTTGCATGAGCGCCGGTTCGAAGCGGCGGTCGGCGTCCCCACCCAAAGCAGCCTGCAGCACGATCACACGGCTCATGCCCGGCGATTCTCCGCCCCTGCGTCACCCGCCGCCAGACGCCGCCGGCCCGGCGAGCCACCCGTTACGTCCGTTTTCCCGGCCCCGGATGTCGTGCACCGGCACCCGCATTTCTGGGACAATCCGCAATGCTTCGACCCGGGCCGCTCCGGCCCCGGCCGGGACTTCCACTTGCGAGTCGAGAAGCGATGATCCGTTACCAGACGCTCACTGAAATGCTCGATGACCGCGCCCGCGGCCCGGGCGCGATCGGCTACCTCGAAGGCGAGGGCGCCGAGAGAATCCTCACGCTCGCGAAGCTGCGCCAGCGGGCGCTCGGTATCCTGGGCCACCTGCAGCGAATCGGCGCCCAGCCCGGCGACAAGCTGATCCTGCACGTGGCGAGCAACGTGCAGTTCATCGACGCCTACTGGGCCTGCCTCTACGGCGGCATCGTCCCGGTGCCGGTGGCCGTCGGCATCAGCGACGAGCACAAGCAGAAGCTGCTGCGCATCGCCCGCCAGCTCGGCTCGCCGTTCCTCTACACCGACCGCAAGTTGCGCGATCGGCTCGCGACGTTCGCGGCGACGCTCGACGACGCCGCGGCGTGGACCGCGCTCGAGCCGCGAGTATTCCTCGTCGAGCAACTGGACGACATCTCCCGCGAGGGCACGCCCGCACGGCTCGCCGCCGGCGACCTGGCCTTCATCCAGTTCTCCTCCGGCTCCACCAGCGAGCCGAAGGGCGTGGTGCTCACGCACGGCAACCTGCTGGCCAACCTCGAGGGCGCGCGACAGGGCGCCGGCTTCAACGAGCAGGACGTCTCGCTCAGCTGGATGCCGCTGACCCACGACATGGGGCTCATCGGCTTCCACCTGATGATGATGTACGCGGGCGTGCAGCAGTACCTGATGCCCACCGACCTGTTCGTGCGCCGCGCCGTGCTGTGGATGAAATTCGCTTCCGAGAAGCGGGTCACGCTCACCTGCTCCCCGAACTTCGGCTACCGGCACTTCCTGCGAGCGCTCGGCGACAAGCCGCTCGAGGACGTGGACCTGGCGTCGATCCGTATCATCTTCAACGGCGCAGAGCCGATCTCCGTGGATCTCGCCGAAGAGTTCCTCGACCGCATGGCGCCCCATGGCCTGCGTCGCACCTCGATGTTTCCGGTCTACGGCCTGGCCGAAGCATCGCTGGGAGCGATCTTCCCCGAGCTCGGCTCCCTGTACAGCTACATCACGGTGGACCGGCGCTCACTCGGCGTGGGAGCCACCGCCCGCTTCGTCGAGCCGGACGACCCGTCGGCGATCAAGCTCATGTGCGAGGGCCGACCGATCCCGTACATCGACGTCAAGCTGGTGGGCGACACCGGCGCCGGGTCCGGACCGGACCAGGTCGGCCACCTGCTGATCCGCGGCGAATGCGTCACGCGCGGCTACTACAACAATCCGGAGGCGAACGCGGCGGCGATCGACGCCGACGGCTGGCTGCGCACCGGCGACCTGGCGTTGCAGCACGACGGCCGGTACTACATCACCGGCCGCTCGAAGGAGATCATCTTCGTCAACGGGCAGAACTACTACCCGTACGACATCGAGTCGGTCATCCAGCACGAGCCCGGGCTCGGTCACGGCAAGGTGATCGCCGCGGGCGTGCAGGGCACGGGGTCGCCGTCGGACGAACTGGTGCTGTTCGTGTTGCACCGGGGCTCGATGGCGGATTTCGTCCCGCTCGCCACTCGGGCCATGCACCTCGTGAACGAGCACGCCGGGGTCGAGGTCGCGCGGGTCGTGCCCGTGAAGCGCATCCCGAAGACCACCAGCGGCAAGCTGCAGCGCAGCGCGCTGGCAGCGGCCTACGCCGACGGCGAATTCGCCGCGGAGATTGCCGAGTTCGACCGGGCCTGGGCCGAGGCGCACGGCCGGGGACGCGCGGCGATTGGGCGCATCGAGCGGCAGATCAAGGCGATCGTCGACGACGCCCTCGTCGGCAAGCAGGTCGACGTCGACGACAACCTGTTCGACGTCGGCGCGAGCTCCCTCTCGCTCATCCAGATCCACGAGAAGATCGACGAGCTGTACCCGGGCCAGGTCGACCTGACGGAGCTGTTCGATTTCCCGACGGTGGCGCAGCTCGCGAAGCACCTCGAGGCGAAGCTCGCAAGTGCGGGTTGAGCAATGTGGCGGTGCCCGCCACCCTCGCGCTGTCCCCTTTCAGGCGCCTCGCCTGAGTTTCCACCTCCGGTGCGACCACCACCACCCCGCCGGATCGCCCCGGATCCAGGCTTCGAGCGCGCGGGCGTAGCGTCCGGTGATCTCGCCGGTCGCAAGCTTCTCGCCGGCCTCGTTGAGCGGCTCGAACGTGAGTTCGTAGCGACCGCGGCCGAGGCGCTTCATGCGGAGCAGGACGGCGCGCGAGCGCAGCGCGCGCGCGAGCAACTCCGGCCCCATGTAGAAGGGGGTGTCCTGCCCGAGGAATTCGACCCAGTGCTTCTCCGGGCTGGTCCGCGGCACCTGGTCGGCGAGCAGGCCGACGGCGGCGGCATCACGCGAGCGCGCGAGTTCCTGCAGCACCGATTTTGCCGGGACCAGTCGTGCGCCGAAACGCGTGCGCAGCCGGCGCATCCAGCCATCCATGCGCGTGTTTCGCAGCGGCTTGTACAGGCACAGGAACCGCGCCGGCATCTCGAGCGAGAGACGCTGCAGCGCCCATTCGAAGTTGCCGTGGTGCGCCCCCACGATGATCAGCGGGCGCGGCGGCTGCAGCGCGGTGAGCGCCACTGGATTGACGATGGCCACCCGGGTTCGCAACTCCGCTTCGCCGATGCGCGCGGCATACAGCACTTCCGCCGCCACCTCGCCCTGTCGGCGCGAAAACTCGCGCTCGGTCGCACGCAGGCGCGCCGGGCTCCAGTCGGGAAACGACCGCGCGAGGTTGCCGCGAATCACGCCGCGGCGCAGTCCGAAAAGCCGGTAGGCCAGCCATGAGGCCAGGGCCATCGCGCGATAGAGCAACCGCAGTCGCAGCGAATCAGTCATAGAGACGGCGCGGTCGCTTCCAGCGGTTGTAGGCCCAGAAATAATGCTCCGGATGCGCGCGCACATGCGTCTCGAGCGCCTTGACGTAGGCGGACAGGATTTGCCCGGGGTCCGCGCGCGCGCCGGGCGTGACGAGCAACTCGAACCGCGCGACATATCGACCCCGGCCTTCGCGACGCGTGGCGATGAAGACCGGCTGATACCCCAGCTTCGCGCCGATCAAGCCCGGGCCCGGGAAGAATGCGGTGTCCTGGCCGAAAAACGGCAGCCAGGCCTGCTGGTCGCTGTTCGGCGCCGGCGACTGGTCGGCCACCAGCGCAAGCAATTGCACGCGGCCACGGCGCTCGAGCAGTGTGTTCAGCAGTTGCCTGGCCGGAATCATCTCCGCACCGAATCGGCTGCGCATCGCTTCGAGCGAACGGTCGGCGTGGGCCCAGCTGGCGGGCTTGTAGGCGGCCACGAGCGCGGTGTCGAACGCGATCGCGCAGCGCTGCAGCGACCACTCCCAGTTGCAGTGATGCGCCGTCAGCAGCATCACGCGACCGCCCCCCTGCAGCGCCTGCTGCACGACCTCCGGATTCTCGAAACGCATCCGTTGCTCGAGGCCCGCGCGGGAGATGCGCATCGTGTGCAGCACCTCCGCGGCCAGCTCGCCGAGGTAGCGATAGTAGCCGCGCAGGATCGCGTCGCGGTCGGAGGGCGCAAGGTCCGGCAGGCAACGGCCCAGCGCTTCCACGACGAGGTCGCGCCGCCAGCCGAGGATCCGCACGAACCAGGCCGCCACGGCGAATGCCGCGTACAACAGGGGCAGGGGAAGCAGCGAAAGTGCGCGGAACACTGCTTAGGGAATGGTGCCGGAGGAGGGACTCGAACCCCCGACCCATCGCTTACGAAGCGATTGCTCTACCAACTGAGCTACTCCGGCGGGGAGCCGCAAATTATACGGGCTGGGCCAGCGATCGTGAAGCTAAGACTTGCGGCGAACGCGGATGACCACGTCCACGCTGGCGATCTCGGTGCCCGGGGGCAGCGGCGGAAGGCTGGCGAACGCGAGCGCCTCCGGACGGATGTCGATCATCTCGCCCGTATCGACGTTCTGGAAATGGTGGTGCGGCGCCATCGTGGAGTCATAGACGCAGCGCTCGGGATCCGCGTGAATCTCGCGGGCGAGGCCCTGGTCCACGAACAGCTTGAGCGTGTTGTAGACGGTGGCCTTCGATACCCGCCCCGCCGTTTCGCGCAGGGCATGGATGATCTGCTCGGCCGTCAGGTGGCGCGGAGCGGTCAGCAGGACCTCGGCCACCCGCAGGCGCTGCGCAGTCGGCCGGATTCCGCGCCGCTCGAGGATGAGTCGGGCCGACTCGGCGCCGGCGGGACCGGCTTGGTGCTGGATGGCCATGACCACGGATTATACGGCGACGGAGCGCACTGGCCACATTTGGCCACGAATCCGCCACAAATTGACACTGACCCGGCGGCCCGGCCGCCCTACCCTCGCCGGCCGGGAAACTTCGAGCGGGGTGTGCCATGGACCGGCACGAAGGCGTCAGCCTGCCAGAACTCGTCTTCACGATGGCAATCATCGCGGGGATGCTCGGCTGGGGCATCCCCTCGTTCCGCGACTTCCAGCGCAACGCCGCCCGGACGACGGAAGTGAACCACCTGGTTCATGCCGTGTACCTGGCGCGCAGCGAGGCCATCAAGCGCAACGGAGTCGTCAGCCTCTGCCCCAGCAGCGACGGGGCCTCCTGCGCCCCGGCGGGCACGCCGTGGCACCAGGGCTGGATCGTGTTCGTCAACCGCGACCGGGACTCGCCCGCCGCACGGGACGACGGCGAAGAACTGCTGCGCGTGTACGCGCCCTGGCCGAAGGGAGTCGTGCGTGCCAACCGCGCCACCCTGTCGTTCCGTCCCTTCGGCCAGACGGGCGTGACCGCGACGTTCGCCTTCTGCGACGACCGCGGGACGGAGGCGGCCCGGGCCGTGATCATCAGCCAGACCGGCCGCCCGAGGATCTCCGATCGGGACCCCTCGGGGGGTCCGCTCGACTGCATTTAGTCAAACGCCCAACCGCCGGTCGCTGGCGGGAAGCCGCTCGTCGGGACATTGCTGCAGCCATCGACGGCCGACCTATGCTGTACCTCGCATGAAAGCCAAAACCGCCGGATTCACCTTGATCGAGCTCATGTTCGCCATCGCCGTGGCCGCGGTGCTGCTGGGCATCGGCGTCCCCAACTTCCGGGATTTCGTGCGCAACAGCCGCATGGCGGCGGCCGCGAACGACATCATCACCGATTTCAACCTCGCCCGCTCCGAGGCCATCAAGCGCAACGTGCCGGTCTCGCTGTGCAAGTCCCAGGATGGTGCGACCTGCGATCCCGACGACGCCGACCCCTTCAGTCGCTGGATCGTATTCGTCGACGATGCGGATCCGGCGGTGGTCGACGCCGCAAACGACGGCGACGGCGAACTCGACGGGGGCGAACTCGTTCTCCGCCAGCGCATCCTCGCGGACGACATCACCATCATCACCAACGCCGACGCGCGACGCGCCACGTTCCGGCCGACGGGATTCCCGGTGGCCGGGGCGGCCGGCGAGGTGACGGCCTTCCGACTGTGCGACGTTCGCGGCAACGTCGTCGGGGCCGGCGGCGAATCGACCGCGCGAGCCGTACGTATCACGGCGACCGGCCGTCCGGCCGTGACGCGCAGCATCGCGACGATCACCGCGGAGGGAGACTGTCCATGAGGCCCGCAACGCGATCCATCCTGAGCCGCGCGCCGGGCGAGAGGTGCGACGGCGGATTCACCCTGGTCGAAGCCCTCGTGGCCCTGGTGGTGCTGTCCATCGGGTTGCTCGGCATCGCGGCGCTTTACGTCGAGACCCTGCGCGCAAGTCGCACCTCGCTGTACCGGACGGAGGCCGTGACCCTGGCCACCGACCTCGCTGACCGCATGCGCGCCAACCGCGCCCCGGCCGACGCCTACGACTGCGGCGATCCGTGCGTCGCCGCCAACGGGGGCAATGCCATCGCGATCGCCGACCTCACCGACTGGCTCGCCGCGCTCGGCGCGCAGTTGCCCGGCGGCACCGGCAACGTGACCTACACCGCGGCCGGCGCCGCAACGCCCGGCGCGTACGACATCGAGGTCGAGTGGACCGAGGTCGGCCAGGCGGACCCGATTGCCTACCAGATCCGGGTCGAGATCTGAGGAGCCTGCAGTGAGCAAGCATTTCCATCGAACGGTGTGGCAAGCGGGCGTGGGCCTCATCGAGTTGATGGTGTCGCTCGTGATCGGGCTGTTCCTCGTCCTCGGCGCCGTCACCGTCTACAACCAGAGCCGCAATGCGTACCGCGCCTCCGAGGGCGTCGCGCGCCTGCAGGAGACGGCCCGCCTGGCCATGGACGTCATCGAGACCGACATCCGCATGGCGAACTACTGGGGCATGGGCAACCGGGCCGAGTACATCGTGAACCGGGCCGCCGCCGGCCAGCCCGCGCCGGCCGGATGGGCGCCGCTGCAGCAGGCCAACGCGTCGCGATGCGGCGGGGCCAACAGCAACTGGATGATCAACCTCGAGGAATACATCGGCGGCTCGAACAATGCGTACACCCTGGCGTGCGCGGCCTCGAACTACCAGCCTGCGAGCGACGTGGTGTTCATCCGGCGCGCCAACGAGACGGCCCCGCAGACCCTGGACCTGAACCGCGTGTACCTGCAGACCAGCCGCATCCAGGGCACGCTGTTCGTGCCTGCCTGCAACGACCCCACGAGTCCCGCCTGCATTCCGGCCGATTACCTGCCGCCGCAGTCGGCGTCGCGGGAACTCGAGGCCCACGTGTACTACGTCTCGTCGCAGTCCACCCTGCGCGCGGACGTGCCTTCGCTCAGGCGCAAGCGCCTCGCCAACATCAACGGCCTGGCCGCGGCGAACGTGGTGATCGACGAGGAAATCGTCCCCGGCGTCGAGGACCTGCAGGTCCGCTTCGGCGTCGACACCAACGACGACACGAACATCGACCAGTACGTGGAGCCCGGCGCCGTGCCGGCCAACGCCCGCGTCGTATCGGCGACGATCTGGCTGCGCATCCGCGCGGAAGACATGGACCTCAGCCATCGCGACGAAACGGCCTACCAGTACGCCGACATGGCCGCGGCCTGGACGCCGAACGACAACTTCAGGCGCATCGTGATTTCCAAGACGATCCACATCCGGAATACACGCGTATGACCCGTCCCACAGCAAGCACCGCGCCGCGGCGCGGCACGGCTCGGCAGGAAGGCGCGGCCCTGGTCGTCGGCCTCATCCTGTTGCTGGTCCTGACCCTGCTCGCCATCTCCGGCATGACCACCGCCTCACTGGAGTTGCAGATGGCGGGCAACGAGCAATACCAGGAGCGCGCCTTCCAGTTCGCCGAGGCCGGCGTCGAGCAGGCCATGGCCGCGGGCGTCTACAACACCAACGTGACCATCGGCGACTACGACAACGTGATGGCGCTGAACCCGCAGCCAACGCGCGGGACCGGCGACGCGGTCGCCAACTGCCCCGAGGTCGATGGCCCCGAGGACTCCGAGCAGTGTGAATATTTCATGCGCTTCGACCAGCTGGCCGGCACGACCCCGGTGCCGGGCGGCGGCTACAGCATCGGCACCGGCTTCGAGGCGTATCACTTCATCATCGACAGCTACGGCACCTCGGACCGCGGAGCGCTGTCGGAGCACCGGCAGAGTTTCTACGTCGTCGGTCCGGGCGGCACCTGAGCGCCGCGTGCATCGCCGAGGTATCGCACATGTCGAACCAGACATTGATCGTCGCAAACGCCACTGAATCGAGGAAGAAGTCATGATGACCTCAAGGATCCGCACCCTGGCCGCCGTGGCCACCATGGCGGTCGCCACGACTCTGGCCACCGCCCCGGCCCGCGGCGACGACACCGAGTTGTTCGTCGGCGAGGCCGTCGCTGGCGCTCCGGCGCGACCCAACATCCTGTTCATCATGGACACGTCGGGCAGCATGAACTCCGACGTGATCACCCGCCCGCCATACGAATCGGTTGCGGTCTGGCCCAACACCGGCAACTGCCGGAGCGACCGGGTCTACTGGTCCAGGAGTGGCACACGGCCGTCGTGCAACACCGATCAATGGGTTCCGGCCGCTTCTTTCGTCTGCGCCAGCGCCGCCTTTGGCGCCACCACGGGAATCTGGGTGGCTCCCGGAACTTCGCAGATGGCGCAGTGGCGCAGGAACAACTCGGGCGTGTGGGGGTGGCGGACCCTGCAGGCCGGCAACAACACCGGCCAGATCGCGTGCGGCCATGCCGGCGGCGAAACCGCCGCCGTGACGTTCTACTCGGGCAACTCGATGAATCACTGGTACGGGGCGCCGACCGAGACGCGCACACGCCTCGATATCATGAAGAGCGCCCTGAACAACCTGCTCGCCAACCTCGACAACAACGTCAACGTCGGCCTGATGCGCTACAGCAATGACCGCGGCGTGCTCCCGAACGCGGCGGATGGCGGCATGGTCGTGCAGGCCATGGGGCGGATCGAAGACAACCGGGTCCCCATGCAGACAGCGATCAACGCATGGAGGCCCTCCGGCTCGACACCCCTGAGCGAGACGCTTTACGAGGCCTCGCTGTACTTCCGGGGCGAGCCGGTGTTCTGGGGGCTCAATTCGGACCAGTGCTACACGGGCCAGGCTGTCGGTGCCGGCGTGGGCCGCTGCGAACTGGCTGCCAATCCCGAAAGCGATACGCCCAGCGTGCCCGCGTCGCGCATGGCGGCCGACCAGTCGCGTTATGACTCCCCGGCGGACGCGGATTGCCAGAAGAACTTCATCGTCTACCTGACGGACGGCCTGCCGCAGAGCGACAGCAATTCGGACGCCACGATCCAGGCCCTGCCGAACTTCCAGTCGATCAACGGCTACGCGCTCTGCACCGGCGGGCGGGTGCTGGCGAGCGACGGCGATGGGACCGGCCAGTGTCTGGACGAACTGGCCCGCTGGATGAACGAGTCGGACATGCGGCCGGACCGGCCGGGCGTGCAGAACGTCACCAGCTACTGGATCGGGCTCGGCGACGGCGTGGCCGCCGGCACGGATTCGCTCCAGCACGTGGCCCAGCGCGGCGGCGGCCAGTACTACGCCGCGGGCGATACGGCCGAGCTGGAAGAGGCGTTCACGCAGATCATCTCGCGCATCCTCGCACAGACGACGACGTTCACCGCGCCCACCGTCGCCGTGAACGCGTTCAACCGCACGCAGAACCTCAACTTCCTCTACATGTCGGTCTTCAAGCCATCCGCGACCTACCGCTGGGTGGGCAACATCAAGAAGTACCGCATCACTCCCGAGGGCGTGATCCGCGATGCGCAGGGCAATGCGGCCGTCGATCCGGGCAACGGCTTCTTCCGTGACAATGCGCAGAGCTACTGGTCGGACGTCGTCGACGGCGCCAATGCCGAGCGGGGCGGCGCCGCGGGCGAACTGACGGACCCGGCCAATCGTACGATCTACAGCAACCTGACCGTTGACACCGGCGTCCTGTCCGAAGAGCTGTCCGAGCTCAGTGACGCGGCGAACCTGGGCCTGGCAAACGAGCTGCTGCTCGGCGTCGTCTCGGCCGTCGCCGTGGCGGGCCGCCCGGCGGTCACGGGCCTCGTCGACTGGGCGTACGGCATCGACATCCACGACGCCAACGGGGACGGATCGGTTGCCGACGCCCGCGCCGACATGGGCGACCCGCTGCACTCCCGGCCGGCCACCGTGATCTACGACGGTCCCGAGGACGACCCGGACATCACGCTGTACGCGACGACCAACGACGGCTACCTGCATGCCATCGACGCTCGTACCGGCGATGAATTGTGGTCGTTCGTGCCGCGGGAGATGCTCCGTCGTATCGAGCCGCTCTACGAGAACAGCGACGTGGCCTCGCGCGTCTACGGGCTCGACGGCGCCGTCAAGATCGTCCGACTCGACCGCAACAACAACGGCACGATCGAGCCCGATGGCGCCGAAATCAATGGCATACCCGGCATCCAGGAACTGGAAAAGGACAAGGTCTACGTATTCTTCGGCATGCGCCGTGGCGGCGAGAGCTACTTCGGCCTCGACGTGACGGACCGCGACTCACCGCGCCTGATGTGGACCGTCGGCCCGTCCACCCTGCCGGGCGTCGGGCAGACCTGGTCCGCGCCCACCGTCGCGCGCGTCAACGTGAACCGCGCATGGGGTGCCACCAACCCGGACAAGCTCGTGCTCGTCTTCGGCGGCGGCTACGACACGGGCCAGGACGTGATCCCGTACTCGGCAGACGACGTCGGCAACCGCATCTTCATGGTGGATGCGGTCACCGGCAGCCTGATCTGGCGCGCGGGCCCGTCCACGGACCTCACGGCGCAGCTCAGGCTTGCGAAGATGACGAACGCGTTCCCCGCGGACGTTCGAGTGATTGACATCACCGGCGACGGATTTGCGGACCGCATGTACGCCTCCGACATGGGCGGCCGCGTCTGGCGCTTCGACATCCGGAACGGCCAGAATCCGGCCAACCTGGCCTATGGCGGCGTGTTCGCCTCCCTGGGCACGGGCGACCTCGCGGTCACGGTCGGCGCTGCGGCCGACGAGGCGAACCGCCGCTTCTTCTACGCGCCGGACGTTTCGCTGATGCGGGTTGGCACGGCCAACTGGATCAACGTTGCGATCGGCTCCGGCCATCGCGAGAAGCCGATCACCGACGAGACGACGATCAACCGCTTCTACAGCCTGCGCGACTACAACATCTTCTCGCAGGTGACGAACGGGCAGTACAAGGACGATTGCGGCGCCGCGGAGGCCTCGCCCTGCCACGAGATCATCACCGACGACGATGACCGGTTGCTCGACGTCACGGCGGACCTCAATCCGGTGATCCCGGCGGGTGGGGTCGGCTGGAGGATGGACCTGCAGGACGACGGGGAGAAGGTGCTGGCCGAGTCGCGGACGTTCCAGAACCGGCTCTATATCACCACCTATTCCCCGCAGGAGCGCGAATACGATCCGGCGCTCTGCGTGGCGACCGTCGGCCTCAACCGGCTGTACATCGTGGACGCGGCGACGGCGAGGCCGGTCGTCGACCTGGACACCGCCACGGACGGTGTGAGCAGCCTGAGCGACCGGTCCAAGGAGCTGGCGCAGGGAAGCATCGCGCCAGAGGCGATCTTCGTCTTCCCAACGCCTGACGAAGGCGCCGCGGACCCGACCGCGGACCCGCTCTGCCTGGTCGGCCTCGAGAGTTGCGGCAGCGGCCTCGGCAATCCGCCGGTCCGCACGTACTGGCAGCAACGCGGGACCAACTAACGCGCGCCCGGGGCGGCGGCCATGGCCGCCGCCCCGGGCGACGCTCACGGAAGCAACGCATGAAATCGAAGAATCGTGGCGTAACCCTGATCGAACTGATGGTCGTCATCCTGGTCGTCGGCATCCTGGCGGCGTTCGCCGTGCCGAGCTACCGGCAGTACCTGCTGCGCACCCATCGCGCCGAGGCCAAGTCGGCGCTGCTCAACCTCGCGGCCGCGCAGGAGAAGTTCTACCTGCAGAACAACATCTACGCGACCGACGGCGAACTGACCGACGCGGCGCCGGACGGCCTGGGAATGACGGCAACCACCGAGAACGGCTACTACTCGATCGAGATCACGGCGGCCGACGCGGATGGATTCTCCGCCACCGCGACCGCGGAGGACGGGCAGGCCGACGACGGGCACTGCGCCACGTTCACCATCGACCAGGCCGGGGCGAAGACCGCCACGTCGGCGGATTGCTGGGAGCGATAACCGGCCGCGGCCCATGAGCCGCGCCTAGCCCGGCCGCAACTCCCGCGGCAGCGCGAAGACCACGCTTTCCTCGCGCCCGATGATTTCTTCGGCGCCCTCCCCGCCCCATTCCCGGAGGCGCGCCACGACGCGCTGCACGAGCAGTTCCGGCGCGGAAGCCCCGGCCGTCACGCCCACGCAGCGCTTCCCCTCGAACCACTCGGGACGCAGGTCCTCGGGGCCGTCCACCAGGTAGCCCGGGATTCCAGCCTTCTCGGCGATCTCGCGCAGGCGGTTCGAATTCGAACTGGCCCGCGAGCCCACGACCAGCACGACGTCGCAGGCTTCCACCAGCTTCTTCACCGCGTCCTGCCGGTTCTGGGTCGCGTAGCAGATGTCTTCCTTGCGGGGCGTCCGCAACTCCGGGAAGCGCCGCGCGAGCGCCGCGAGCACCTCCGCCGTGTCGTCCACGGACAGCGTGGTCTGCGTCACCACGCCGACGCGGGCCGGGTCGCGCACCTCGAGCCGCTCGACGTCGTCAACGTCCTCGACGAGTCGGATGCGGCCGCCCTGCGTTTCGTCGAACTGCCCCATGGTGCCCTCGACCTCGGGGTGCCCCTCGTGGCCGATCAGGATCACGTCGCGGCCCTCGCGGGCGAATCGCGCGACCTCCATGTGCACCTTGGTCACCAGCGGGCAGGTCGCGTCGAACACGGCGAGGCCGCGCCGCTGCGCCTCCGCCTGCACCGCCTTCGCGACGCCGTGCGCGCTGAAGATCACCGTCGCGCCGGCAGGAACTTCATCGAGTTCCTCGACGAAGACCGCGCCGAGCCCGCGCAGCCGGTCGACCACGAACTTGTTGTGCACCACCTCGTGGCGCACGTAGATCGGCGCGCCGAAGAGCTCGATCGCGCGCTCGACGATGTCGATGGCGCGGTCCACCCCGGCGCAGAAGCCGCGCGGGTTGGCGAGGAGGATCTTCATGAATGGCGCTTCTCGCGGAACGCGTCGATGATCAGCAGCGCCGCCCCGATGGTGATGGCGCTGTCCGCGATGTTGAAGGCCGGGAAGTACGATGCGCCCCAGTGTGCATGGATGAAATCGACCACGTAGCCGTGGAACACCCGGTCCACCACGTTGCCGAGCGCGCCGCCGAGGATGAGCGCGAGCGCGAGCGGCAGCAGTTTCTCGCCGCGCGGCGACCGCCAGATCCAGGCCGCCAGCACCAGGCTCACCGCGCACCCGAGGACGATGAAGAACCAGCGCTGCCAGCCGCCCGCGCCGGCGAGCATGCTGAACGCCGCGCCGGTGTTGTGCAGCAGCGTGAAGTCCAGCACGGGCAGGACTTCGACGCGCTCGTAGAGATCGAGGAACCGGCTCGCCAGGAATTTCGTGGCCTGGTCCAGTGCGATCACCGTGAGCGACAGCCACATCCACGCGGCCGGGTGGGTGCGCTGCGCCGGCGGCGGCACCGGGGCCGGCGTGGGCTCGGGGACGGGCTGTTCTGCAGTGGTCATCTATGCGAACCGCCTGGATTCACCGGGCCCGTCGACGTTGCCGGCGCAACGCGCGCAAAGCCCGGGGTGCGAAGCCACCGAGCCTACGTCCGCCCGCTTGTGCCAGCAACGGACGCACTTCGCCGCCTGCGAAGGCTGTACGTGCACCCACAAGCCGGACTGGGCCTCGGGACCCGCCGCCACCGCTTCCGCCGGGCGGGCCTCCGCTGCGTGGACAAGGGCCTCGGACGTGATGAGCACGAAGCGCAGCTCCTCGCCCAGCGGCTCGAGCGCCGCGCGCATCTCAGGACCGGCATAGAGGTCCACGACGGCATCGAGCGGAGCCCCGATCTGCCCGGCCACTCTCAGCTTCTCCAGCTCACGCAGCACTGCGCCGCGCGCCTCGAGGATCCGGGGCCAGTCGAGGGTCGCGGTCCCCGGCGCCGCGGCGGGCAACTCGGCCCAGGTCGAGAGGAACACGGATTCCGCGCGGGTACCCGGCATGTGCCGCCAGACCTCCTCGGCGGTAAATGACAGGATCGGCGCGAGCCAGCGGACCATCGCTTCGGCGACCGCGTGCATCGCCGTCTGCGCCGAGCGCCGCGGCAGCCCACGGGCGGGAGTCGTGTAGAGGCGGTCCTTGATCACGTCGAGGTAGAAGCCGCCCAGGTCCACGACGCAGAAGTTGTGCACCTTCTGGTAGATCAGGTGGAACTCGTAGCCGCGGTACGCGGCGACGATCTCGTCCTGCAGTTCGCGCGTGCGGGCGAGCGCCCAGCGATCGAGCGCCACCATCTGGTCGGCCGGCACCGAATCACGCGCCGGGTCGAAGCCCGCCAGGTTGCCGAGCAGGAAGCGCGCGGTATTGCGGATGCGGCGGTAGGAATCCGCCATGCGTTTGAGGATCTCGTCCGACACGCTGATCTCGTTGGCGTAGTCGGTCGAGGCGACCCACAGCCGCAGGACGTCGGCGCCGAGCGTGCTGACCACCTTCTGTGGCGCCACCACGTTGCCGAGCGACTTCGACATCTTGCGGCCCTTCTCGTCCACCGTGAAGCCGTGCGTCAGCACGGCCTTGTACGGAGCGTGGCCCTTCTGTGCGACGCAGGTGAGCAGCGAGCTGTGGAACCAGCCGCGATGCTGGTCGGAGCCCTCGAGGTAGAGGTCCGCCGGGTTCAGCACCTCGGGACGCATGCGCGTGACGGCGTGATGGGAGACTCCCGAGTCCACCCACACGTCCATGATGTCCGGCACCTTCTCGTAGTGTTCGGCCTCCTCGCCCAGCAGCTCGCGGGCGTCGAGGTCGAACCACGCATCGATGCCGCCCTGCTCGACGAGCGCCGCCACGCGATCGACGAGTTCCTGCGTGCGCGGGTGCAACTCGCCAGTGTGGCGGTGCGTGAAGAGCGCGAGCGGCACGCCCCAGCGCCGCTGTCGGGAGATGCACCAGTCCGGCCGGCCCTCGATCATGCTCCAGATGCGCTGCTCGCCCCAGTCGGGCATCCAGCGCACCTTGCGGATCTCCGCAAGCGCCGCGGCGCGCAGGCCCGCCTGCTCCATGCCGATGAACCACTGCGGCGTGGCGCGGAAGATCACCGGCGTCTTGTGGCGCCAGCAGTGCGGATAGCTGTGCACGAACGGCTCGTGATGCAGCAGGGTGCCCTTCCCGGCCAGCACCTCGACGACGTGCTTGTTCGCGTCGAACACTTTCTCGCCGGCGAAAATCGGCGTCGCAGGCAGGAAGCGCCCGTCGCCGCCGACGGGATTGTCGACGACCAGGCCGTAGCGCTGGCCGACGATGAAGTCCTCCTGGCCGTGGCCCGGCGCCGTGTGGACCGCGCCCGTGCCGCTCTCGAGCGTCACGTGCTCGCCGAGGATCACCGGCACCCGGCGATCGTAGAACGGGTGATGCAGCTGCAGGCCCTCGAGCGCCCCGCCCTTCACGCGCGCGACTTCACGCGTCCTCGTGGCGCCGGCGCGCTTCAGTACGGGATCCGCGAGCTCGGTCGCGAGCAGCAGCAACTCCGCGCCCGCCGCCGACTCCACCTCGAGCAGCGAATAATCGATCTCGGCGTGCAGCGCGACGGCCTGGTTCGCGGGCAGCGTCCAGGGCGTCGTGGTCCAGATCACCACGCTGGAGGGTTCGTCCGGAGGACTGCCGAGCCCCAGGCGTCGAGCGAGATCCGCTGCATCGGCGACGGCGAAGCGCACGTCGATCGACGGCGAGGTGCGGTCCTCGTACTCGACTTCGGCTTCGGCCAGCGCGGACCGGCAGTCCATGCACCAGTGCACCGGCTTGAAGCCTTTGTAGAGGTGCCCATTGCGGATGATCTGCGCGAAGGCGCGCAGCTGCTCCGCCTCGTAGCGCGGGGCCAGCGTGAGGTAGGGGTCCGCCCAGTCGCCCATGACGCCGAGGCGCACGAAATCCTTGCGCTGTACGTCCACCTGCTCGAGCGCGTAGTCGCGGCAGGCCTGGCGGAAGGACTTCGCGTCCAGCTGGCGCGTTTCCTTGCC
This sequence comes from uncultured Gammaproteobacteria bacterium, assembly GCA_963778185.1. Classification (GTDB taxonomy): domain Bacteria; phylum Pseudomonadota; class Gammaproteobacteria; order Steroidobacterales; family Steroidobacteraceae; genus RPQJ01. The sequence continues at coordinate 265,888 of CAVZTF010000003.1, forward strand.
GCCGGCCTTCTCGACCTGGTGCTCGATCGGCAGCCCGTGGCAATCCCAGCCCGGGACGTACGGCGAGTCGTGCCCGTCGAGGCTGCGCGACTTGACGATGATGTCCTTCAGGACCTTGTTGACCGCGTGGCCGATGTGGATCGCGCCGTTCGCGTACGGCGGCCCGTCGTGCAGGATGAACGGCGGCCGTCCCCTGGCGACCTCGCGCAACTTTTCGTAGATGCGGTTGCGCTCCCACCACTCGAGCATCTCGGGCTCGCGACGGGCGAGGTCGGCCTTCATCGGGAAGGCGGTGTCGGGCAGGTTGACGGTGTGCTTGTAGTCGGCCATGGAGGTGCGGGGACGGCGGGAACCGGAAAGTGTAGCAAATGGAGGAATGGCTGTAGGCGGTGGGCTGGAGGCCGAAGGCTGAAGGCTGGAGGCTGTGGGCTGAAGGCCGAAGGCTGAAGGCTGAAGGCTGAAGGCTGGAGGCTGGAGGCTGTGGGCTGTGGGTCGGAACCGGAGCGCCATGGCAGACGCTCTTGCTCCGACCCACAGCCTCCAGCCCTCAGCCTTCAGCCTCTTCTCTCCAGCACTTGCCTCGCTTCCGCCGCATCCCGGTGCATCTGCTCGACCAGGGCATCGAGCGATTCGAATCGCTTCTCGTCACGCAGCCGCCGCACGAAGTCCACGCTAAGGTACCGGCCGTAGATGTCACGGTCGAAATCGAAGATGTGCACTTCGAGCAGCGGCTCGGTGCCGTTGATGGTCGGCCGAGTGCCGAGACTGACCACGGCCGGGTGATCGACGAGCCCGGCCCCGCTGACCCGCACCGCGAACACGCCCCACAGCGGCACCACCTTGCGGTGCAGCGCGAGATTGGCGGTCGGGTAGCCCAACCGGCGGCCGAGCTGCTGGCCGCGGCGCACGCGGCCGGCCATCCGGTAGGGCCGTCCGAGCAGGTGCTGCGCGCGATCCAGGTCGCCACGGCCAAGCGCCTCGCGCACCAGCGAGCTGCTGACCCGCTCCCCGTCGATGAGGAAACGACCGACCTCCTCGACGCCGAACCCGTGGACGTGGCCGGCCTCGCGCAGGGTCTCGACGTCGCCCTCGCGATTGCGCGCGAAGTGAAAATCGTGGCCGACGACGATGTGGCGCATCCCCAGTCCGCCCACGAACAGCCGGTCGACCACTTCGGCCGCACTGATGTTGCGCAGGCGCTCGTCGAACCGCATCACGACCAGACGGTCGACGCCGTAAACGGCGAGCGCGTCGATCTTCTCGCGCAGGCGCATCAGCCGCGGCGGCGCGGCGGCGCCCTCGAAGAACTCCCGCGGCGTGGGCTCCAGGGTAATCACCGTCGCCGGCAGCCCCAATGAGCGCGCCCGCTCGCGGACGACCGCCAGCATGTGCTGGTGACCGCGGTGCACTCCGTCGTAGTTGCCGACCGTCACCACGCTGCCGCGGTGTCGCTCGCGCAAGTTGTACATTCCACGGACCAGTTCCATCGCGGGTGCCGCCTTCAACTCCTGGAGGCCTTAACACGCAGGTCGCCGGCCCGCATGCCGAGCACGTACAGCGTGCCGAAGTAGATGCCGGCTCCGCCGACGACCAGCAGGGTCATCCACTGCGCGCGCTGCCAGGCACCCATCTCGAGCCAACGCTGCGTCTCGCCGCCGAACCACAACAGGAACGCCACCATCAGCGCGTTCCCGGCGACGACCTGCAGCCAGACCCTCCGCCAGCCCGGCGCGTGATGCAGGACGCCCTGCTTGCGCAGCCCGCGATAGAGCATCGTGGAGTTGTACCAGGCCCCGATGCCGTTGTTCAGCGCAAGCAAGGCGTGCAGCCCCGGCCCGTCGTGCGTCAGCGCGAGCGGCAGCACGACCACCAGGTTGAGGCCCATGTTCAGGCCGAGCGACCGGATGCCGATGCGCACCGGCGTGCGGGTGTCCTGCCGAGCGAAATAGCCGGGGGCCAGCACCTTGACCATGCTGAACGCGAGCAGTCCGGACGAGTAGGCCATCAGCGCGAGCGACGCCATGCGCACGTCGTGCGCGTCGAACTTGCCGTAGTGAAAGATCGTGACGGTCAACGGGCCCGCGAGCACGATGAGCGCGAGCGTCGCCGGCAGCACCACCACGACGGTCAGCCGGATCGCCCAGTCGAGCGTCGCGGTAAAGCGCTCGGGGGAGGCCGCCGAATGGTGCGCCGCCAGGCCCGGCAGGATCACGGTCGCCAGCGCAATGCTGAAGACACCGAGCGGAAACTCGACAAGCCGGTCCGCGTAGTAAAGCCACGCAATGCTGCCCGTGGCCAGGAACGACGCGATGAGCGTGTCGAGCAGCAGCGCCACCTGCGACACGGACGAGCCGAAGATCGCCGGCAGCATGAGTCGGCCGATCTTCCGCACGCCTTCGTGGCCCCAGTGCCAGCGCGGGCGGCGCAGCAGGCCGAGTTTAAGCATCGCCGGCACCTGGAACGCCAGCTGCGCCAGCCCGGCCACGAACACACCGATTGCGAGCACCACGCCCGGCTTGTCGAAGCGGGGCGCGATCCACGCCGCGAACACGATCATGACCAGGTTCATGACCGTGGAGGTGGTCGCCGGGATCGCGAACCGCCCGTAGCTGTTCAGCACCCCCGCCGCGAGCGCCGCGAGCGAGATGAACAGCAGGTACGGAAAGGTCCAGCGGAGCATCTCGACCGTGAGGTCGAACTTGCCCTCGTCCGCGTGGAAGCCGGGCGCGAAGAGCAGCACGAGCAGCGGCGCCGCGACCACACCGACGATCGTGACCACCGACAGGAACCAGGCCAGGGTGCCCGCCGCCCCGTCGACCAGTTCCCGCACCTCGTCGTGCGGGCGCTGCACCTTGTACTCCGACACCACCGGCACGAAGGCCTGCGAGAACGCGCCCTCGGCGAACAGCCGGCGCAGGAAGTTGGGGATCTTGAAGGCGACGAGGAACGCGTCCATCAGGACGCCCGCGCCGAACATGCGCGAATAGACCATGTCCCGCAGGAGCCCGGTCACCCGCGAAACCAGGGTGAAGGCGCCGACGATGCTGGTGCTGCGGAAGAAGCCGCCGCTCAAGCGGAAGCCTCGTTGGACAGCGGGAAACGGGCGGCCGGGGGGTTCGACATGCGGGGCGAACTATAGCGGACCCCGGGGCGCCCTACCCGCCGGCCGGCAAGGGCCCGCGCCTCCGCGAACCTTGACCTTGCACGGCCTTGCCGCCAGAATACGCGGCTCTTTTGATCGACCCGCAGGCCCCGACCGGGCCCGCAAGCAGGAGACCGATTCCGTGGCGAACATCAAGTCCGCAGAGAAGCGCGCCAAGCAGGCCGTCAAGCGTCGTGCCCACAACATGGCTGCCCGCTCCAAGCTGCGCAGCTCGATCAAGAAAGTATTGAATGCCGTCGGCGCCGGGGACAAGACCGAGGCGGCGGCCGCGCTCAAGTCCGCCCAGCCGATCATCGACACCATGGTCTCGAAGGGCATCATCCACCGCAACAAGGCGGCGCGTCACAAGCGCGAGCTGAATTCGAAGGTGAAGGCGCTGGCTGCCAAGTAGGCGCCCCGCCCCGCTCGTCGAAGAAGCCGGCCTCGCGCCGGCTTTTTCATTTCCGCGGCGCGGACGCCGGCAAGCTCGCCAGCCGCTCGATCGCCCGGGCCCGCTGCGGATAGTCCCGGCCGTCGTCGAGCGCCTCCTCGAATGCCTTGCGCGCGCTCGCGATCTCCCCGACCGCAAGCTCCAGCTCGCCGAGCCGATGCCAGGTTCCGGGCTCCGTCATGCCACCCACCGTCGTCGATAACTCGCGATAGGCCGCAAGGGCCTCCGCCGTGCGCCCGAGCCTGTGCAGCAGGTCAGCGCGCGTGTCGAGCAGACGCCCTCGCAGAAGGTAAGGAGGCCGGCGGCGCAGGCCGTCCTCCGCAAGCCGCAGCGCGTCTTCGTATTGCGCGCGGGGGCCGGCCGCGGCGATCGTGGCCGCGAGCTGGTTCAGGAGGCGCGGATCGCCCGGCATCCCCTGCAACGCCGCGCGATATTCCTGCATCGCCTCCGCCGGCCGCCCCAGGGCGTTGTACAGGTCCCCAGACGTCATCCGCAGCCGCGGCAGGTCTGGGGCCAAAGGCAAGGCTCGCTGCATGGCGCGGACCGCACCGTCGCGATCGCCCAGCCGCACCGCAATTTCGGCCGCCTGGACCGCCGGTCCGACGAGGTCCGCCGCAGTTGCGTCGCCCGCAAGCTGGGCGGTCCTGGACGCTGCCGCCTGCAGCTCGCCGGACGCCACCAGCGCCCGAATGGCCGTCATCCCGGCCAGCGGGCCCGCCGTCCCGGGCTTCGACTGAGTGGCCAGCCAATCGAGCGCGGCCTGGGGTGACCACGCCTGCAGCAGCAGGCTGGCCGCCGCAATGCGGCCGGCGACCGGCGCTGGGCCGATCTCGGCCAGGATGGCCACGGGCGGCTCGGCACGCTCGAGGTCCGGGTACAAGCTTGCAGCGACTGCGCGTGACGTGGCTGCCACGAGCGGTGTCGACGTGTTGCCTCGCGCCAGCAGGTCCACGAGGCCAACCAGCGGATCGTCCGCATTCTGCCGCACCGCACCCGCCACGGCTGCGCGCGCCTCGGCCCTGTGACCGAGCAGCAGTGCCGTCGCCGCTTCGGCGATGTAAGGCGCGGGATCACGCGCCTCGATGGATCGCGCCCGCACGAACCATTCCCGTGCGCCCGCAAAGTCGCCCCTCGCCAGTTGCAGCAGCCCCCGATTGAGCGCAGCCATGCCGTGTCGCGGATTGCGGTCGAGCAGTGCATCGAGCTGCGCCTCGGCCTCGCCCAGGCGGCCCTGGAACATGCGTGCGCGAGCGAGCGCGAACCGTGCGTGTTCGTCCGCCGGCCTCGACTTCAGCAGGCGTTCGCACGCGGCAACGACCTTGGCGTGGTCCCCGGTCAGGGAGGCGATCTGGGCCTGGTCCCTGGCGACCAGTGGGTCGCCGGGCAGTCGCCGTGCCAGCTCGTCCAGGCCGGCAAGCGCCGCATCGAGCCGGCGCTGCCTGGCTGCGATGTTGGCCAGGAAATACGCCGCCTGCGCAGTGCGGAGCGTCGGCGGTATCGACGCCAGGTGCTGCCCGGCGCGATACAACCTCCGGTCGCGCAGGTAGAGGCCCGCCATGGTTTCGCGCAGGGTCGCCGTAAGAACAGGCTGCACGGCGTCGAGCGCCCGCAGGCGTCTCAGGACGCCCTCGTCGTCAACCTGCCGAAACATCGCAAGCAGCTCGAGCTCGAGCTGCCGCAGCGCCTCGGGATGCTGCGCGGCGCCGCTGGCGACCTCATCCGCGCCCGGCAGGTCGACGACATCGCGAAGCGTGGCGGCCCCGGGTGCGGAGGAAACGACGCACAGGCCGACCAGCAGCAGACCCCGTGCGCGGGCGCGTGCCACCGGGTGGCCTCTAGTCCAGCGCGGACTCGGCCGGCGGCGGCTCGGCCGCGACCTCGTCCAGGCGCCGCATCACGGCCTGGCAGAGCTCCTGTGTTCCCTGGCGTGTGGCGCCGGACATCCGGAACACAGGCCCTTTCCAGCGCATGCGCCGCACGATTTCATTGCAGCGCTTCTGCGCATCGGCGGGCGGCAGCAGGTCGATCTTGTTCAGCACCAGCCAGCGCTCGCGCGTCGCGAGCTCCGGGCTGAATTTCTTCAGCTCGGCGGCGATTGCACGGGCGTCCTTCACCGGGTCCGACTCCGGGTCCGGCGGTGCGATGTCCACGAGGTGCAGCAGCAGCCGCGTCCGCTGCAGGTGCTTGAGGAACCGGATGCCGAGCCCGGCACCCTCTGCCGCGCCTTCGATCAGGCCCGGGATGTCCGCCATCACGAAACTCTTGTGCTCGCCCACGTACACAACGCCGAGGTTCGGGTGCAGCGTGGTGAAAGGATAGTCGGCGATCCGCGGCCTTGCGGCCGACACCACGCTGATCAGCGTCGACTTGCCGGCGTTCGGCAGGCCGAGCAATCCCACGTCCGCGATGAGCTTGAGCTCGAGCCTGAGCTCGCGCTTCTCGCCCGGGAAACCGGGCGTGGCCTTGCGTGGCGTTCGGTTGGTGCTGCTCTTGAAATGCTGGTTGCCGAGGCCACCCCGGCCTCCCCGCGCCACCAGGATGCGGGCGCCCTCGTGGTCGAGGTCGCCCAGGGTCTCCTCGGTAGCTACCTCGTAGACGACCGTGCCGACGGGCACCATGACCTCGAGGTCGGGCCCGCCCTTGCCGCTGCAGTCGGCGCTGCCGCCCGGCTCGCCGTTCACTGCCTTGAAGGTGCGCTGGTAACGGAAATCCGCCAGCGTGTTGAGTCCCTGTTTCGCGACGAGGTAGATGCTGCCGCCGATGCCGCCGTCGCCGCCGTCCGGACCGCCGAACGGGATGAACTTCTCGCGGCGGAAGCTCACCATGCCGCGGCCGCCGTTTCCGGCGTTGACCTTGATCGTGGCTTCGTCGACGAACTTCATTGGGACGGGGTCAGGGGTTGAGGATTGCAGGATAGTGCCGAGGAAGGCCCCGGAAACGCAAAGGCCCCGGGAGTGCCGGGGCCTTGCGGGTGCGCGGAGGCGCGCCGGATCAGTTCGTCGCGGGATCCACGAACACGTGCATCCGCTGGGCCTCGCCCTTGCGGCGGAATTTCACGGTGCCGTCGGTGAGCGCGAACAGGGTGTGGTCCGTGCCGACGCCCACGTTGTCGCCCGCGCGATACTGGGTGCCGCGCTGGCGGACGAGGATGTTGCCCGCCACCACGCGCTGGCCGCCGAACTTCTTCAGGCCCAGTCGCTTGCTCTCTGAATCGCGGCCGTTCTTGGTACTGCCGCCTGCCTTCTTATGTGCCATGGCTAGACTCCTCCAGGGGACCCGGGCTCAGCCCGCGATGCCCGTGATCTTGACTTCGGTGTACTGCTGCCGGTGCGTGCCCTGGCGCAGGTAGTGCTTGCGACGGCGGAACTTGACGATCGTCACCTTGTCGCTCTTGCCGTGCGCCTGCACGGTGCCCGTGACCTTGCTGCCCGCGACGTAGGGCTTGCCGACCTTGATGTCGGCGCCCTGGCCCACGACCAGCACCTTGTCGAACTCGACCGCGGCGCCCGGCTCGGCCGGGAGCTTCTCGAAACGCACCACGTCGCCTTCGGCGACACGGTACTGCTTGCCGCCCGTCGCAATGACCGCGTACATATCCTTGGAACTCCACTGGGGCCGGGGCTGGCCCGGCAGAAAGACGCGGAAGTTTACGGGTCCCGGCCGGCCGAATCAAGCGCTTAGGCTCAATCCGGCATTCCCTCGCCCCGGGCGTCCGGGTACCATGCGCCGTCATTTTTCGGGGGCCCAGGACGGGAATGCAACTCGAACGCATCAGGGAGCCGGTGGCGGACGATTTGCGCCGCCTCGACCAGCTCATCGTCGAGCGCCTCGCGAGCGACGTGGTGCTGGTAAACCAGGTCTCCCAGTACATCATCGGCGCCGGGGGCAAGCGCCTGCGTCCCCTCAGCGTGCTGCTGGCCGCGCGGGCCTGCGGGTACCAGGGCGTGCTGCACGTCGAGGCCGCGGCGGTCATCGAGTTCATCCACACGGCCACCCTGCTCCACGACGACGTCGTGGACGGCTCCGACCTGCGCCGCGGGCGCGACACCGCCAACCACGTGTTCGGCAACGAAGCGAGCGTGCTGGTGGGCGACTACCTGTATTCCAGGGCTTTCCAGATGATGGTGGGCCTGGGCGACATGCGCATCCAGTCGATCATGGCCGACGCGACCAACACCATCTCCATGGGCGAAGTGTTGCAGCTCATGAATGCCCATGACCCGGACACCACCGAGGAGAGCTACCTCGAGGTCATCTACCGCAAGACGGCCAAGCTGTTCGAGGCGGGCACGCAGGTGGCGGCGATCCTGGCTGGCGCCCCGCCCGCGATCGAGCAGGCCATGGTCGACTTCGGCCGGCATCTCGGCACGGCGTTCCAGCTGGTGGACGACGCCCTCGACTACCGGGCCAACCGCGAGGAACTCGGCAAGAACCTCGGCGACGACCTCGCCGAGGGCAAGCCGACCCTGCCGCTGATCTACGCCATGGCCCATTCCTCCCTCGATGACACGGCCCGGCTGCGCATCGCGGTCGAGAACGGCGGGCTCGAGGATCTCGAGGCCATCACCCGCACGATTGAATCGTCGGGGGGCCTTGAGTACACTGCCCGGCTCGCGCAGCGCGAGAAGGACCTCGCGATCGAGGCCCTGGGCCGGCTACCCGAGTCGGCGCACAGACAGGCGCTTCAGGCGCTGGCGGAGTTCGCGGTCGGACGCTCGTTCTGACCCGGGCCCGCGGAAGATTCGGCGACGGGATGTAGCTCAGCCTGGTAGAGCACTACGTTCGGGACGTAGGAGTCGAAGGTTCAAATCCTTTCATCCCGACCACTCTCCTCCGGGCGCGGACTCACCAGCACCTTGTCCACCCGCCGCCCGTCCATGTCCACCACCTCGAACCTGAGCCCGTTCCAGGTGAATTGATCGGTCACCTGTGGAATGCGCCCCATCTGGTGCAGCACGAAGCCGGCGACCGTGGTGAACTCGTGCGTGTCCTGCCCGGGCAATGGCCCGAGGTCGAGGGCGTCCTGCAGGTGCTCGACCGGCAGGCCGCCGTCCACCAGCCACGAACCGTCGTCGCGGCGGCGGATGCCGAGTTCGTCCGCCGCACCGGCGAGGCCGATCTCGCCGACGATGGCATCGAGCAGGTCGGAACGCGTGACCAGGCCCTGCACCTCCCCGTACTCGTCGGCGACCAGCGCGTGGTGCACTCCCTGCTCGCGGAAGGTCTCGAGCAGCGAGGTCGTCGTGGCGGTCTCGGGCACCAGCAGCGGCAAGCGCGTTCGCGCCGCGATGTCGAGCGGCTTGCCTTTCACCAGGTCGGCGAGCAGTTCCGAGGCCTCTGCGACGCCAACGAGATTGTCGGTGCCGCCGCGGCACACGATCAGGCGATTGTGCGGAGCCGTGGCGACGCGATCCCGCACATCGACGTCGGGATCGTCCAGGTCGATCACGTAGAAGTCCTGCCGGGGCGTCATGATGCTCGTCACCCGCCGCTCGTCCAGCCGCAGCACGTTGGTCACCAGAGTCTGCTCGGTCGCGTGGAACACGCCGGCCTCGGCGCCCTGTTCCATCAGCACGGCAATCTCCTCGTCCGTGACCGGGGGCCCGCGGTCGCCCCGCCCCGGCACGAGTGCCAGCACCGCGTCGCTCGACCGCGTCAGGAGCCACACGAGAGGTTGCGCAATGCGCGACAGCCAGTTCATCGGCGGCGCGACGACGAGTGCCACCTTCTCGGGCGCGAACAATGCCAGGCGCTTCGGCACCAGTTCGCCCATCACCACCGACAGGTAGGTGATCAACACGACGGCTATGGCCAGCCCGATCCCCTGCGCATTAGGCGCAAGTGCTGCGTATTGCGCGGCCCAGGCGGCGATGGGGTCTGCGACCAGGGACTCTCCGACCGCACCGCTCAGGACGCCGACCGCGGTAATGCCCACCTGTACGGTCGAGAGGAACCGCGAGGGTTCCTTGTGCAGCGCCAGGGCCGCGCTCGCGCCGCGGCGACTCTCGTCCGCGAACTGCTGCAGCCGGGCGTGCCGCGATGTGACGACCGCCATCTCCGAAAGCGAGAACAGTCCGTTCAGGGCGACCAGGATCAGGATCAATGTGATGTCCATGCCGGCCATGATACCGGCGCGCTATGCTCTCGCCTGCGCACAAGCCGGCCTCACGGAAGACACCGATGCCCTCCACCCACCGCCGCATGGTCCTCGCCAGCCGCCCGCAAGGCCGGGTGACCCCCGACAATTTCCGCCTGGAGGAGGTCCCGCTGCCCGAACCTGGCCCGGGCCAGGTGCTGGTTCGCAACCACTACCTGTCGCTCGATCCGTACATGCGCGGCCGCATGGATGACGCGAAGTCCTACGCCGAGTCGCAGAAAATCGGCGCGACGATGGTCGGCGGAACCGTGGGCGTGGTCGAGGCCTCTCGTCACGCGGACTTCGCCGTCGGACAGTCGGTGGTCGGGATGCTCGGCTGGCAGGAGTACGGTCTTGCGGACGCCTCGGGCCTGATGAAAGTCGACGCGAAGGCCGTGCCTCTCTCCGTCTACCTGGGATCCGTCGGCATGCCGGGCGTCACGGCATGGTACGGCCTGAACCGGATCTGCGAGCCCAAGGCAGGCGAGACCGTGCTCGTCTCGGCGGCGAGCGGTGCAGTCGGCAGCGTCGTGGGCCAGCTCGCCAAGGCGGCGGGTTGCCGCGCGGTCGGCATCGCGGGCGGCCAGGAGAAGTGCGAGTACGTGGTGTCCGAGCTGGGCTTCGATGCCTGCATCGATCATCGCGCCCATGCCGACGTGAAATCGATGGTGGCCGCGCTGCGCAGGGCGGCGCCGGACGGCGTGGACGGGCTCTTCGAGAACGTGGGCGGCATCTGTCTCGACTCGGCGCTCGCCTGCATGAACCCGTTCGGTCGTGTCGCGCTGTGCGGCATGATCTCGGGCTACGACGGCCAGGACATTTCCATCCACAACGTGCGAGCGCTGCTCGTCCTGCGGCTGAAGCTGCAGGGATTCATCGTGAGCGACCACATGGGGGCCTGGCCGCAGGCGCTGGCGGAACTCGGCCGCGGCGTCGCGACCGGCCGCATCAAGTACCGCGAATCGATCGCCCAGGGGCTCGAGTCCGCCCCCGAGGCATTCATCGGCATGCTGCAGGGCCGGAACTTCGGCAAGCAGCTGGTGAAGCTCGTCTGATGCGGCAGGCCGCGACGGTACTGCTGCTGCGTGAGCAACGGGACGGGATCGAGGTCCTGATGATGCGCCGTGCCGCGGCGCTCTCGTTCATGGGCGGTCTCTGGGTGTTTCCGGGCGGCCGCATGGAGCCTGTCGATCAATCCGCCGAGGCGCTCGCGCGGGTTCCGCCCGACGCGCGCGAGATGTGTGGCGACCGCCTTCGCTCACCCGCAGGCGAGCGCCTCCCGTTCGAGCACGCCCTGGGCCTGCATGTCTGCGCCTGCCGCGAGACTTTCGAGGAGGCCGGCGTGCTGCTGGCGCGCGAGGCAGGCGGCCACCCCTGCGATCCCACTCGGGTCGCGCGACTGCAGCCCCGTCGCGCGGAGATCGTCGCCGACCCTGCGTCGTTCACGCGGATGCTGGTGGAGGAAGACCTGTTCCTCGACATCGGGCCGCTCGTCTACTGGTCCCACTGGATCACACCGTCACTGGAACCGAAGCGCTTCGACACGCGTTTCTTCGTGGTGCCGCTGCCGGACGGGCAGGCGGCGCAGGCCGACCTCTCGGAACTCATCGAGCACGCATGGATCAACCCGGCGACCGCAGCCGAGGCCCTGGAGCGTGGGGACATCAAGGTGCCGCCCCCCACGCTGCTCACGCTGGAAGACCTGCGCGACAGCTATACCGAGAACGGCAGCCTGCAAGCGATGCTGTCCGCCGAGAGCCCCCGGCCAACCCCGGCCGTCATGCCGCGGATCGAGCTGCGCGCGCACGAATTCCGCATCGTCATGCCGTGGGATCCGGGGTACGGGCAGGTTGCCGGCGAGGGCTGCCCGATCGCGCAGGATTTCCCGCCGCATTTCTCGCGGCGTCGCTCGATCCTCACGGCCACGCGCAACGGCGGGAGCCGCTGAAAGAACAAGGCCCCGGACGCGGTGCGCCGGGGCCTTGCATGCCGTCCGCGACGGGACGGTCGATCCGCAACGTCTTACTTGGATTGGCCCGGAATCACGCTCTCGACGGCGCTCTCGACGGCGTCGCTGGCTTTCTGGAACAGGTCCTTGGCCGAATCCACGACCGTAGTCACGGTCTTCTCGGCCGAGTCCTGGGCCTTGCCGACCATCGTCTCGGCCTGCTTGGTGGTGGCCGCGGCCTGCTTCTTCATGGCCGCCACGGTCTTCGAGACCTGCTTCTCGGCCTTCGCAACGGCCTTCTGCGCCTTCGGAGGCATCTTCTTCACGGCCTTGCGGACCGCTGCACGGGCACGCGCCGGCGCCTTCCTGACCGCAGCGCGCATGGACGCGACCTGCTTCTGGGCCCGTGACGGGGCCTTCTTGACCGACCTGCGGACGGCGACCTTGGCCTTGGCGACCTTCCTGCGAACCACCTTCGCCTTCGCCTTGACCTTTGCCTTGACCTTTGCCTTGGCCTTGGGCGCTTCCTTCTTGGCCTTGCGCTTCAGGTCGGCCCCGTGGGCGCGCTTGTAGCTCTGGATGTCCTTGATGCGGCCCTTCGCGTCCCTTTTCGCGTATAGCTTGGTGCCCTTGCTGCTGCGGTGCGTCGTACGACGCGCCTTCTTCTTCGCTGCCATTGAAACTCCCTCGCTGTTTGCGGGGCGCGGCGACGGCCGCGCATGCCATTTGCTCGCAATGGACGCTAGTGCAGCGTCACGCGGGAGTCAACAAGGGAAAGCTGCAATCAACCCGAGCCCTGCAGTCCCTGCGAGATGCCGTTCACCGAGGCGACGAGCGCGTCGAACATCTCGCGGTCGTGCCGGCCGCCCTCGCGCCAGCGCTGCAGGAGGTCCACCTGCGTCAGGTGGATGGGGTCCACGTAGGGATTGCGCAGCCGGATGGAGCGCTGCAGGGTGGGCTCGGAATCGAGCAAGCGCGCGCAGCCCTTGATCTGGAGCACGCGCTCGCGGGTGAGCGCGAACTGGTCGTTGATGGCCTCGGCGCAACGCGCATGCTCGGGCCGGGCCAGCCGGTCGTAGAAGGCTGCGATGTCCATGTCCGCCCGGGCGAGCATCATCTCGACGTCGTCGACCAGCGCCGTGAAAAACGGCCAGCGCCCGTACATCTCGCCCACGACCTCGGCGCCGTGCCGCTCCAGCGCCGTCGCCAGCCCCGTGCCCACGCCGTACCATCCCGGCAGCATGTGGCGGCTCTGCGACCAGGCGAACATCCAGGGTATCGGCCGCAGGGCCTCGATCGTCTCGCCGCCGTCGCGCGAGACTGGCCTCGAGCCGATCTGCATGCGCTCGATGACGTCGATCGGAGTCACCGCACGGAAGTAATCGACGAATCCGGGATCCTCGTGCACCAGGGCGCGATACGCGTCCCGCGCCGACGAGGCCAACGAGGCCATGGCCTCTCGCCACCTGTCCTCGACGCCATCGGAGCCGCGGTTGCCCGCGGTAATGAGCGCCACGGCGCTGACGCCCTGCTCGAAGGTCCGGCGCGCGATCGCACGCAGTCCGTACCGCTCGTTGATGCTCTCGCCCTGCTCGGTGACGCGCAGGCTCGCCTGCAGCGCGCCGGGGGGCATTCCGCGAACCAGCGTCTGGATACGCCCGCCCCCGCTGCTCGCGAAGCCACCCCGGCCATGGAATACCTGCAGCCGGACCCCCGCCGCGTCGCAGGCGGCGACCATCGCTTCCTGTGCCTGCCGCAGCAGCCAGCGCGAAGTGGCGATGCCGGTCGACTTGTTGCTGTCGGCATACCCGACCATCACGACCTGCCGGTTGCCGCGCTCCGCGAGGTGCGCCCGGTACACCGGGTTCTCGAGCAACCTCCGGACGATGTCCCCCGCCCGCTCGAGCGCTTCCGCCGACTCGAACAGGGGCGCGACGTCGAGCGGCACCTGGCCGCCCGAGCCTTCGGCCAGACCAGCCCAGCGCGCCAGCAGCAGGACGTCGAGGACGTCGTCAACGTCGTGGGCCATGCTGACGACGTACGTGCCGACCGCCTGCGTTCCGAAGCGGTGACGGCAGTACTGTATGGCCTCGAAGACCCACAGCGAGCGCTTGCCCGCCGCGTCGTGCTCGTTCACCGGCGACTCGTCGCGCGCGATCGCGTCGCACAGCCGCGCGATTCGCTCGCCGGGCGTCCGTCCGGCCCAGCCGTCCTCGCCCAGGCCGCGCCCGACAACCTGCCGGTGCACCTCTGCGTTCTGGCGCACGTCGAGCGTCGCCAGGTGGAAGCGGAAGGTCCGCACGCGGCGCTGCAACCGGCGAACGTGGAACAGGCCGGCATTGCGGCCCCGGTGATCGATGAGGCTGCGGCAGATGAGTTCCAGGTCGTCCAGCAGCTGCATGGTCCGCTCGTACTGGCCGGAGCGACCTTCATAGGTCGCGCGCAGCCGCTCGGCTATCTGCCCGAGGAATACGCGGTAGGGCATGCGGTCGTGGCTGGCCGGCGTCGTGGTCCGGGCGGCGGGCACCAGGCTCTTGTACTGCTCGATGCGCGCGTTGAGCTCCGGCGAGACCCCGCAGCGGCTGGCACTCTGGCTCAGCTTCTCGGCCAGCAACTGCGTCTCGAGAAAGTACCGGTTGACGATGAGCTGGTGGTGCCGCAGGCAACTCTCGCGGATGGTCTTGGCGTGCACGTCCGGATGGCCGTCCATGTCGCCGCCGACCCAGGACCCGAAGAACAGCATCTCCGGAACGCGGTGCCCACCGAGGTCGCCGAACACCCTGGCCAGGGCGCTCTCGACCTCTTCGTAGAAGCCGGGCATGACCTCGTAGATGACCTCGACGAGGAAGAACAGCACGTGCTCGCGCTCGTCGGCGACCGTGAGCCGCTCGCGCGAGTTGTCCGCCGTCTGCCAGCCCGTCGTAAGTTCGGTCCGCACCCGCTCGATGGTCGCCCGCCGTTCACCCGGCGTCAGGGACGGGTCGAGTTGCTCGATCAGGAGCCTCGCGATGCGCTGCTGCTGGCGCAGCAGCGTCCGGCGCGTGGACTCGGTGGGGTGCGCGGTAAAGACGGGCTCGATGCTGACCGCCTCGAGCATCGCAAGGACCTGCTCGAGCGTCATGCCCCGGTTGCGCAGCTTGGCGAAGCACTCCTCCAGTCCACCTGGCTGGGGCGTGCCGCTTTCGATCATGTACTGCCGTCGGCGGCGAACCCGGTGGACTTTCTCCGCCAGGTTCACCATCTGGAACCAGCAGGAGAAGGCGCGGATCAGGTCGCGGGCCTCGGCCGGGCTGCGCCCGCGCGTGCGGACGACCAGTTGCACGCTCTCGTCCGGGTCACCCTGGCGTCGGCCGATCGCGGCCTGGCGGTCGCCCTCCACGGCGTCGAACAGATCCTGCCCGCACTGGTCCTTGATCACCTCGCCGACGAGGTTGCCAAGCGCATGGACGTCGTCGCGCAGCGCGGCGTCCTTGAGCGGGAAGAAGATGCCTTTGCGGGCCATGGCCGCCGGTGGGTTGATCAGGCGAAAGGTCGGGCGCGAATCCTAGCAGAGGCGCGGGCTTGCGCGCCCCAGGCGTGGGCATCGGCGCCGTTGTTCCCAGCGCGTTCGACAGTGTAAAACATCACACCGCGCCGCGTGCGCGGCTGTCGCAACAAGGCGCCATCATGCGGACGAATCGCCGTGATTTCCTGCTGGGCTCGGCAGCCGCCGCGACAATCGCGGCGCTGCCGGAACGCCGCGCCTGGTCCGCGACCGATACGGCCGACGTGGTCGTCATTGGCGCGGGCCTCGCCGGCCTCAACGCCGCGCTGCGACTCGAGAAGGCGGGCTTCCGGGTGCTGTTGCTCGAAGGCCGCAACCGCGTGGGCGGAAAGATACTGACCTTCCCGGGCGTGCAGGGTCCGTCCGAGGCCGGTGGCAGGTCGATCTTCGGCGGCTGCAGGCGCCTGATAGACGCTGCGAGGCAGAACGGCATCGAGCTCGAGGACCAGGTGCCGCGACTCATGAAGCACGTGGATTTCACCCTCGTGCTCGACGGCAAGCCGCTGTCGAAGGTCGAGTGGCGCGACTCGCCCCGCAACTCGTTCCCGGCGCGCCTGCGCGATGTGATGCCCTGGCAATACGCCCCCATGGCGATCCGCCAGGAGAATCCACTGCAGAAGACCGAAGGCTGGTATGCGCCGGGTAATGCGCCGCTCGACGTATCGTTTCACGACTTCCTCCGCGCGCAGGGAGCGAGCGACGCGGTGATCGAGCTCGTGTATGACGCGACCCCCACCTACGGCAGGAACGCGCGCGACGTCTCCGCACTCATGATGGCGTTCGTCGAGAGGTTCGAAGATGCACAGCGCAAAGTCGAGCCGGCGCTTTACGAAGCGAAGGGCGGCAGTCAGCTCATTCCCGGCGCCATGGCCCGCCGCCTCGCGACCAGCGTGCGCTTTGGCCAGACCGTGACGGCTGTCGAGAGCAACGACACCGGCGTACAAGTGCACACCATGGATGGCGGACGATACGCCGCCAAGGCGGCAATCTGCGCCGTGCCCTTCTCAACCCTGCGACAGATCCGGCTCGAGCCGCGCCTGACTGGTGCGCAGGCGCGGGCTGTCAAGACCCTGCCGCATCAGCTCATCCACCAGACCGCCATTCACGTGTCGCGGCCCTACTGGGAGCAGGACGGCCTCAAGCCCTCCATGTGGACCAACGATCACATCGGGCGTGTGTCCGCGATCTATCGCGGCGCGACCGACGACGAGGTCTCGAGCCTGCTGGTCACGGCCTACGGAGACGGCGCGGCGTATCTCGACCGTCTCGGCGATGAAGGCGCTGCGCGCTACGTCACCACGAGAATCGAGCAGATGCGGCCGGCGGCCGAGGGAGCACTGGAGGTCGTCGCGCAGCAGTCGTGGATACGGGACCCGTTCAGCGCCGGCGCCTGGGGTTACTTCCAGCCGGGCACCGTAACGAAATTCCTGCCGGCCATGTACCGGCCGCAGGGGCGGATTCACTTCTGCGGCGAGCAGACCGCAGTCGAAAACCGCGGCATGGAAGGCGCCATGGAGTCCGGGGAACGGGCCGCAGGCGAAGTCGCCTTGCGCTTGTCCTGACCCCATACGCGAAGATAAGGCGGCGAGCGACTCGAGGCCGCTCGCCGCCGGGTCCGTCGAACCCCGACGCGGCTACTTCCTGGCAGCGCGTTTCGCCGCGACCGCTGCGTTCGCCTGCTCCATCGCGCCGTCGATGGCGTCCTTGACGCATTTCTCCTCGGTCGACCCCTGCGCAGGGAAGTCGACCTTGATCTCGTCGCAGGTGGACTTCGCGGTGTCCGTGATGCGCCTGGTGAGCTCGGCCACCCCCGCGTCGGTGGTGAGGTCCAGGTCGGCATAGCTCACCTGGGACTTGATCCGGATCTCCTTGATCGGGGCGCCGGTGCTGCTCGACCGTCCGACGACGGTGATGCTCGCGGCCTCGACCGTCACGACTTCCATCGGCTGTGCGATCGCCGTGGCACCGGCCAGCGCGCAGCCGGCGGCGACCAGCGAGAGCAATATTCCGCTCGAAGCGGCTTTGTCGTTGCGCATTGCAGATCTCCTCGTGTCGATTGATTGCATTGCAAAGCAGAGTCCCCCGGGCGCACCGGCGGGACGTGTCACCGACGAAGATTACACGCCCCAATTGCCGATCAGCTGCGGGCTGCGGTCGATGCGTACTGTCCCTACAGTTTTCGAAGGCGGGCCGCGGACGGCTCAAGTTCGTCTTGCTGCGCGAAGCGCCAGTAGTTGCGGCGGTAGTACACGAGTGCATCCTGTCGGGGACCGGTACAGACCGACTCGACTTCGCCCACGATGATCGTGTGATCGCCACCGTCGTATTCGGCGAACTTGCGGCACACCAGGGTTGCGACGGCATCGCGCATCACGGGCAGCCCGTGCTCGCCGGGCGTGAACTGCGCCGCCTCGAACTTACTGGCGCCCCGCGTAGCGAACAGCCGTGCCAGCGCTTCGTCTTGCGAGCGCAGGATGTTGATCGAGAACATCCGTGCGGTGGCAAACGCACGATGACAGTCGGCCTCCTTCCCCAGGCACACGAGCACCAGCGGGGGGTCCAGTGATACGGACGAAAACGAGTTGGCCGTGAATCCCCAGGACTCACCCTCGCGGTCCAGCGTGGCAGCGATGACGACCCCCGTCGGGAAGCTGCCCATGGCCTGCTTGAACGCATTCAGGTCGATCATCTTTGAGGTAATCCTGGTTTCATTTTCTTGCTGGAAACGATTCGTCACGGACGCGCGTGGTCGGGCAGCCGCGTCAATACATCCAGCCCCAACCGCCACTCTCGGCCGTCATGCCGCCACAGGCGCACGTAGAGGGCCAGGCCTTTCGGCACGCTGCGGCGATCAGCCCGCTGCACGATCTCGCCGTAGGTGTATCCCATGTCCGAGCCCGTGCCAGCGATCGCCGCCCGGGTGCGGCCGTCGAGGCGGGCGCCCAATGCGGGGCCGTCCTCGGGCCAATCCACGGCCAACGGACGAGGGGCCGAGTCGTCACGATATGCGACGGCGTCCGCTTGCGAGAACCGGCGCAGGGCCGCGTCGATGCCCTTCGCGCGGATCGCGGCGTTCAACTCGCGGTCAGCCTTGGCCAGCCCCTCGACGCTCGCGTTCGAACGCTGCGGACAGGCGCGCGGTACCATTCCCGGCCAGATGGCGTCCAGCCCGCGTTGCAGGTCAAAGGACGGGCCCGCGCTAGGCGCGTGGTCGATGCCGTGGTCGAGCACAACGGACCACTCACCGTCGTCGTGCCGCCGCCACAGCGAAAGGTAATGACCCGAGGCAGGCTCGCCCCCTTCCGGGTTGTCGTAACCCCAGGGACCCGTCGTGGCGGCCAGCTGGCCCGTGCAATCGACCGCAGCTGCCGCGGCGCGCCATTCGAGCCGCCCGCTCGCCTGCTCGTGGGTGGCGAGCCACTCGCGGCCCGGGACGGCGGTCGGCCGGAAGATGATGCCGTCGCTCGCGAGGAAGGCCTGGAACGCGTGCTGGGTGCCCCGCTCCACGGACAGGGCGGCAAACGCCGAGTCCGCGGCCAGCACATCCCGCTGCGCCTCGGAGGCGGCGAGTGCAACTAACGGACACGCGCCGGCCGTGACGGCCAGCACACGCAGCAGCTTGGTTTTCATCTGGTCCGGACCCCGGGGGAGCACCGAGCATACCCCGCCCGCAGCGGTCGCGCCCACCCGTATTCTGTTAAAGTCCGCGCGGGGGACCCTTTAACCGAAAGTGTGAAAATGCAGCGAATACTGGCTTTCCTGATGATCGCTCTCCCGCTTGCGCTGGGTGCCACGCCCGCGTTCGCGGATGGCAAGACCGACCAGCGGCTCTTCGAGTCCCGGCAGGTCTTCGAGTCCTTCGCAAACCTGAGCGAGCAGGCCATTCCGGTCTGGCTGCTCGAGCGCTCCTACGGGATCGTGGTCGTGCCCAACCTGATCAAGGGCGCGCTCGGCATCGGCGGCCGCGGCGGCCGCGGCGTCATGGCCGTGCGCAACGCGGACGGGACCTGGAGCAACCCGGTCTTCGTGACGCTGGCCGGCGTGAACTTCGGTTTCCAGTTCGGCGTGCAGTCCACGGATGTCGTCATGGTCCTCATGTCGCGCCAGAGCGTCGAAGGCATCGCCGACGGCAAGGTCACGCTCGGCGCGGACGCGAGCGTCGCGGCCGGGCCGATCGGTCGCGCGGCTGCCGCCACGACCGATGCCACGTTCAATGCGCAGGTTCTCTCCTACTCGCGCAACGAGGGCCTCTTCGCCGGCGTCGCCCTCGATGGCACGGTGATTGCCATCGACGACGGCTCGAACGAATCCGCCTACGGGGTGTCGGGCGTGCTGCCGTCGCAGGTGCTCGAGGGCCGCATCGTGCAAGCCCCGCACGAAGCGCTCGAATTCAGGGCCGCGCTGGATCGCGCGACCAATCAGGGCGCGGCCCGCGCGCCCGCCGCGGCACCGGCAGCGAGCGGCGCAGCCTCGCCGCCGGCACCGCCGGCCGCGTCGGCCCCTGCAGCCGGACCCGCGTCCGAGCCGGCCACCACGTATCCGATGGAAGATCCGAGCCCGGGCGCGCCGCCGCCGGAGTGAACGGCGAGCGCGGACACCGTCTACGGAATCGGCGGCGGCGGAACCTTACGAGCCGGGCTTGTCGAGGCTCGAGGCGCTGGCCGGAGCCACGCCCGCCGGGCAGGAAACACCGGTGCCCCCCAGCCCGCAGTAGCCGCCGGGATTCTTCGCCAGGTATTGCTGGTGATAGTCCTCGGCGAAGTAGAACTCCGGGGAGGCGAGTATTTCCGTCGTGATCGGCCCGTGGCCGGCGGCCGACAACCGCTCCTGATAGGCGGCCCGGCTGCGTTCGGCCGCCTCGCGCTGGGCCGCGTCGTGCACGTAGATGCCGGAGCGATATTGCGTGCCGACGTCGTTGCCCTGGCGCATGCCCTGCGTCGGGTCGTGCGATTCCCAGAACACGCGCAGCAACTCGTCGTAGCGGACGCGCGCCGGGTCGAACACGACGCGCACCACCTCGGTGTGACCGGTGCGTCCCGTGCACACTTCCTCGTACGTCGGATTGGGCGTGTGGCCCGCAGCGTAACCGACCGAGGTGCTGTACACGCCGGGCAGCGACCAGAACTTCCGCTCGGCCCCCCAGAAGCACCCGAGGCCGAACAGCGCGAGCGTCAGCCCCTCTGGGTATGGCGGCGCGAGGCGATTGCCGTTGACGAAGTGCCGCTCCGGCACCGGCATGCGCTCCGCACGGCCGGGCAATGCCTCGCCCGGCGACGGCAGGTCGAGCATCTTCTTGCGCAATTAACCCCATGGCAACGCCCTCCTTCCCTCAGCCACCGCCCCTGCGCACCGCCTCGGCGAGCCCCGACCAGATGGCTCAGGATCGGCCGCGATGACGCTCGTGCCGTTGATCGTGAACTGCACGCCGATGCAGATCATGAGGAACCCCATCAGGCGCGTGAGCGCAACCATGCCCGTGGCGCCGAGCAGCCGGTTGACTCGCTCCGCGCCGCGCAACGCGAACCAGGACAGGATGGACACGATCAGGATACCGGTCGCGATGCCCGAGGAAATCGACGATACGGTCGAATCCATGCTTCGCGCTCGCCTGCGACGACAGGCTCATGACCACGGCGAACGTGCCCGGGCCGCTCAAGCCCGGCATCGCGAGCGGCGTGAACGCGATGTCGTACGGATTCCCCCGGCGCCAGCGGGCACCTAGGCGGCCCCGCGGGCGCTGGGGAACAGCATGCCGAAGCCGAGGAAAGCCAGGATCAGGCCGCCCGCGATGCGCATGCCCGGGTATCGAGATGCCGAAGAAACTCATGATCAGGCTGCCCGCGACCAGGAAGCCCGACATGAGGGCGAACGTGTAGATGCAGGCGCGGCGGATCTGGCGCAGGCGCTCCTGCTCCGGGAGGTGCGCGGACACGCGATGACGAGCGGCACGGCGCCGAGCGGGTTCACGATCGGCAGGATCGCGAGCAACGCCCCCGCCGCGTAGCCGAGAGTATGGGTCATCCAGTTCTGTGCGACTCCGGCTTAACCGGCCGCGCTCCGGGCGCTATCGAGCAACAGCGGCACCGGCCAGGGATCGACCGTCTCGAAATCGAGTGCGGCTGGTCGCCCGGCCGGAAATAGACGTAGCGGCCGCTCATCTGGCCAGCGCGCGATCACGTTCGCTGCGCGTGGCGAACCAGTGCTCCTTTTCGCCAGTCGTCGCCCAGCAGGTTACGAAACGGGTCTCCTGCCGCGCAGCCGAACCCGGATCCCGTAAGGGGCGCTGCTCCGGCAGCCGGTGGCGAAGGTTGTGTTCGTGACAGGTGGCCATCGGTTTTCTGGCAGCTGATCCGGCCGCGATTCTATCGGAATCCCGAATCCACTCCGCACTCCTCAGAACGTCTTGCCGAGCATCAGGTAGAAGGCGGCCGCTCGCTTCCTCGCCGAACCCGGCGCCGATGTACAGCGGTCCGATCGGCGTGTCGGCGCCGAAGGAAAGCGCTGCCCGCCATCTCGAGACCGACCGAGGTCCACCTCGTCGCTCGTCTGCCAGACGTTGCCGGCCTCCAGCGAGACGCCGATGTAGGACGGGAATTCGAACAGACCCGTGCCGCCGCGACTCATCCTCCGATAGAGGATGGTGCGCACGATGCCGTACTGCGTGCCGACCAGGGAATCCGCCGGCAGCCCGAGAGGTCGAGGAACCCGCCCAGCGTGAACAGCTCCTGGGGCGACACGACGCGATCGTCCAGCGCCGAGCCGCCCTCGAGCGAAAACAACAGGCTGTAACGGTCGTGACAGCGTGCGATCTGCCAGCACGCCTCGAGGATATCTGCTTCGCGCTCGCGCCCAGCGACTCGCGTTCGGCCTGCCAGCTCGCGCGAAAGGCCTGGCCGTGCTTCGGGAAATAGGCGCTGTCGAGCCGGTCATAGCCGAACAGCAGGAAGGTCGCACCGATGTCGTAGGAATACTCCGGCAGGACCGAGTCGCCGAGATCACGCGCTGCTGCCATTGCCGCGACGTGCCCCAGCCTCACCTCACCCCAGTTCGCGAGCTCGGCGCCGAGCGCGAACGAGACTTCCGTGTCCCGACTGCGGTAGCGCGCGACGCGCCGCCGTCCTCGATCACCTGGCGCATCTGCTGCTCGTAGCGCAGCTGCGGCGCGACGAAGAAATACGGGCGAGCGACAGCGGCTGGAAGAACTCGGTCACGGAGCTTGCGGCTCCTCGCCGACCTGGGCATCGGAGAGCCAGTTCGCGCGTCGAACGAGTTCACGCCGGTCATCAGGAACCGGGCGCCGGCATTCCCGACGGCGCCGCCGTCGAAGTCGTTCTCGACGCTCACGCCGAGCCGCACGAAGTTCGGGCCCCACGACTTGCGACGCAGGTCGATCTCCAGCCCACGCTCGCCGTCCTCGTGCACGACGCGGTAGTCGACGGACTCGTAGCGATCGAGCCCGTACTGTCGGTTGAGCCCGGCGCTGCACCTCACCCGTGTCGAACGGCTGCCCCGCAAGGTCACCGAACACCGCATCGATTCGCTTCGCGTCCGCCTGCGAGCGCGGGCCGGCGCGCACGAAGGCCATGCGCGCCGCCGGATCGTGCGTACGCGCGCGCGCCGCGAGGTAGTCCGCATAGCGGTCCTCCGGCAGGGCCAGCGCCGCCAGCCTGTCGCGCGCCCGGGCTGTCGCAGACTCGCCCGTGATGATCACCTGCGGTATGCGTGCGAACTCGACCGAGGTCATGCGACCGAGGTCGGGCTCGATCAGGATGTCGTTGTCCGCGAGCTCGGCACGCGACGCGGCCGTGCCCCGGCGCACCATGATGGCGACCATCTGGTTGGTGACGTCGAGCGGCGACTCGAGCCCGTCGCGCGTCGCGAGCGGGAAGCTCACGTCCACGGCGATCAGGACGTCCACGTCCATTCGCGCGCGCGAGGCTCACCGGCAGGTTGTCCACCAGCCCGCCGTCCACGAGCAGGCGTCCGCCGATCTCGACCGGCGCGAGCACGCCAGGCGCGGACATGCTCGCCCGCATCACGGTCACCAGATCGCCCGCGCCCATCACGACGGCCTCGCCGCTCTCCAGGTCGGTGGCCAGCGCACGAAACGGTGTCGGCAACTGGTCGAAGTCCTGCACGTCCGCGACCCGCAGCGTGGCATTGCGGAGCACCTGCGTGATCTTCTGGCCCTGCACGAGGCCGAGCGGCAGCACCACGCCCTCGCCGCCGCGTACGCCGAGCGCCGTGCGGGCGAGGAAATTACGGTCGTCCTGCTTGCGGCGGTAGACGAGGTCGCGGCGCGGCGCGCGATCCTGCACGAGGTCCTGCCAGTCGAGCGCTCCGAAGACCTCCGCGATCTCCGCCCCGCTCAGGCCGGCCGAGTACAAGCCGCCCACGACTGCACCCATGCTGGTGCCGGCCACGGCGTCGATCGGGATGCGCATCTCCTCGAGGGCCCGCAGGACGCCGACATGAGCCGCGCCGCGCGCGCCGCCGCCGCTCAACACGAGCCCGATTCTCGGCCGGTCGCCTCCAGCCACCGGCGCATCGTCGGCGGCCGGAAGCACGCCGGGCCGCAGCAGCAAGCCAAGCGCGCAGACCATCGTCGGCAGCCATCGAGTCAGCATGGGCATCGCTCCGCATCGCGTGGCCGCGATACTAGCAAGTTGTTGGATAATCCCGGGTCACGGCCACAGGAATGCCCGCGACGATGTCCCCGCCCTGCGTTGAATCCCGTTCGCCGCGCCTGCGCCTGCTCCGGTCGGCCTGTTCGCTCGGCACGGCCTGGCTCGCGTGCGCCGCGGGTCCGGTGGATGCGGCGACCACGACACTCGAGGAAATCGTCGTCACGGCCACACGCCGGCCCGTGCCCACGCTGGAAACCCCGCTCAGCCTCGGTGCACTGGGACCCGAGGCCATTTCCATGGTCGGCTCCACTCATCACTCGGAGATCCTGAATCGCGCCCCCGGCGTGCTGATCCAGCGAGGCAGCGGCCAGGAGAGCCTGACCGCGATCCGTTCGCCGGTACTCACGGGCGCGGGCTCGTGCGGCGCGTTTCTGTTCCTCGAGAATGGGATTCCCATCCGGCCGGTGGGCTTCTGCAACGTCAATGAACTGCTCGAGATCAACACCGAGCAGGCACAGGGAATCGAGGTCCTGCGTGGGCCGGGCACCGCCTTGTACGGCTCGAGCGCGATGCACGGCATGATCAATGTGCTGCAGGCTGCGCCGGAGCAGCACCCGGCGCTGCAGGCCGGATTCGAGGCCGGTCCCTCCAGCTATGGGCGCGTGAAGCTCGCCGGCCGACTCGACGGGGTGCGCGCCCGATTGGGCGCCGCCGGATTCTATGCGCACGATGGCGGCTGGCGTGAGGAATCCGGCCACGACGAGGCGAAGCTCAACGTCACGCTCGCGGGCGACTGGGGTGGCGCGCC
Source organism: uncultured Gammaproteobacteria bacterium (assembly GCA_963778185.1). Classification (GTDB taxonomy): domain Bacteria; phylum Pseudomonadota; class Gammaproteobacteria; order Steroidobacterales; family Steroidobacteraceae; genus RPQJ01. Next base: position 290,544 of record CAVZTF010000003.1, read on the forward strand.
GGCACGCGCGGACCTCGCTGCAACGACCCTCGACCAGGAGACGGCGGGCTTCATCTTCGGCGAAGGCGCGTACCGCGACGAGGCACTGAGCGAGCAGAACCTGAACCCGGAGGCATACCGCAAGGTCCATGCCGTCCGGGTGACGGGGCTCCTGCAGCCCACCGTCCCGGGCGCGGCGCAACTCGAGTTGCGTCCCTACCTGCGCACTTCGCGCATGGAATTCCTGCAGCACTTCCTGCTCGGCAAGCCGCTCGAACGCAACGGCCAGGAAAGTACCGGCCTGATAACGACCCTCGCCTGGGAGGCCGATCCCGACTGGGCGGTGACCCTGGGCCTCGACCTCGAGTTTGCGGACTCGTTCCTGCTCGAGGAGCAGGACGGTCCGACCACGGACGGTTCGCCGGCCGCCAATGCGATCAGGCCGGCCGGGAAGCACTACGACTACGGCGTTCGATCCCAGGTCGCCGCGCTTTATGGGCACGGGGAGCGGCGCTGGTCGGACCGCTGGCGACTCACGGCGGGCCTGCGCGGCGAGTACGTCGCCTACGACTATGACAACCGCATGCTCGCCGGCAACACGGACGAGTCCGGCGTGCCCTGCGGCCCGACCGGCTGCCTCTACAGTCGCCCGGCGGATCGCCGCGACACGTACTTCGAGCTGGCGCCCAAGCTGGGCGTGATCGTCGACCTGGCCCAGGGGCTGGCGGCATACGCCAACGCATCGGTTGGATTCCGCCCGCCGGAAATGACCGAGCTGTACCGGCTGCAGCGCGGGCAGAGTGTCGCCGACCTCGATTCCGAACGCCTCGACTCGCTGGAACTCGGGCTCAAGGGCTCTTGGGCGAGCGTCGACCTGGCGCTGGCCGTTTTCGACATGGACAAGGCCAACGTCATCCTGCGTGATTCGAGCGGCCTCAACGTCAGCGACGGGCAGACGTCGCACCAGGGCGTGGAGTACGAACTGCGCTGGCGACTCGCGCCGACGATCGAAGTGTCAGCATCGGGCACCCGGGCCCGCCATCGCTACGAGTTCTCGCGTGCCGTCGAGGGCGGCGAGACGATCGTCCGGGGCAACGACGTCGATACGGCGCCACGCAATGTCCACCGCGTCGCGCTCGATTGGAGTCCGACGGAGCCACTTGCGATCGAGGCTGAGTGGCTGGTGGTTGGCGAGTACTGGCTAGACGCCTCCAACCAGCACCGCTACCCGGGCCACGAGTTGCTGAACCTGCGCGGGCGCTGGAACCCCTGGCCGCGCTGGACCGTGTCCGTGCGGCTCAACAACGCACTCGACCGCGCGTACGCGGACCGCGCCGACTACGCCTTCGGCAACTACCGCTATTTCCCGGGGCGCGGCCGGGCCCTGTTCGCCGAAGTGTCCTGGGGTCGGTAGCTACCGCGCCTCATGCCGCGGCGCGCAGCGCCTCCCATTGCCGAGGCGCCTGCCCGAACCAGTGCAGCGCCTCCGCCAGCGCAGCCACCGCGCCCACGATCACGAGCGCGGGCGACTGGATGTCACCGCTCGCCGCCACGTTGACGAGATCGTCGAGCGTTGCCAGCGTCACGCGCTGTTCCGGCCGTGAGCCGTTCTCGACGATCGCCACCGGCGTCGCCGGGTTGCGACCATGGCCGAGCAACCCGCAGCGGATGGCGGCGAGTCCCGCGACGCCCATGTAGAACGCCAGCGTCTGCCGGTCCCGAGCCAGCGAAGCCCAGTCGAGCGTGTCGATGGATTCATTGCAATGCGCGGTGATGAAACGCACGGACTGCGCGTGGTCGCGATGGGTCAGCGGTATGCCCGCATAGGCGCCGCAGGCGACCGCCGCGGTGATGCCGGGCACGACTTCGTAGGCGATGCCATGAGCCCTGAGAAACTCCAGCTCCTCGCCGCCACGACCGAAGATGAAGGGGTCGCCGCCCTTGAGGCGCACGACGCGTCGGCCCGCACGCGCGTGTTCGAGCAACAGTTCATGGATGCGATCCTGCGCGACGGAGTGTCCGCGCGCGGCCTTGCCGACCGGGATGCGCCTCGCATCCCGGCGTGCCAGCGCGAGCACCGCGTCGGACACGAGGCGGTCGTGCAGGAGCACGTCGGCTTCCTGCAGGGCGCGCAGGGCGTTCAGGGTCAGCAGCCCCGGGTCGCCCGGCCCGGCGCCGACCAGCGCGACGGAGCCCGCCGTGGCGGACGGATTCGCGACCAATTGCGCGAGGGTGTGCTCGGCATCGAGGGGCCGACCGGCACGCAATGCCCGCGCGGGTTCGCCACGCAGCACGGACTCGTAGAAGCGTCGCCGCGCCACGAGTTCCGGGAACGCGGACTTGATGCGCGCCCTCCACCGCTCGAGCAGCGCCGCCATCGATCCAGAGGAAGCGTCGATCAGCGACTCGAGCCGCTCACGCAGCAGGCGCGCCAGGACTGGCGCGGCGCCGCCCGTCGAGATCGCCACCACGAGCGGCGACCGGTCCACGATGGCCGGCACGATGAAGCTCGACAGTTCCGCATCGTCGACCACGTTGGCGAGCAGGTTGCGCGCGCGGGCCGCCGCCGCGACCTGGACGTTGACCGCCGCGTCATCGGTCGCGGCGATGACGAACACCGCCCCGTCGAGGTCCGTCGCTTCGAAGGTAGCGGCAAGCCAGCAGACAGACTCCTGCGAGGCGAGCCAGTCGGTGATTGCGGGTGCCACGACATCGACGCGCGCACCGGCCTCGAGCAGGAGCCGCACCTTGCGCTCGGCCACCTCGCCGCCACCCACGACGAGTACGCGACGCCCCTGCAGGTCGGCAAACAACGGAAAGTGGCGCACCGGACCTCTCCTAGCCTTCGAGCCCGTGCAGGCCGCACTCGCGCTTCAAGCCGAAGAAGCGCGTCGCCTCGACGTCGCCCGCCTCGGCCAGCGATCGCGTCGTGTGCCAGTCGCCGATCGAGACGTAGCCCCGGTGCCAGAGCGGGTGGTACGGCAGGTCGTGGCGGCCGAGGTACTGGAAGACCTGTCGATCCGTCCAGTCGAAGATCGGGTGCACCTTCCACCGCCCCCGGCGGAACTCGAGCGGCCGGATCGCCCTGCGCGAGTCCGCCTGCTGCCGGCGCAGGCCGGCAAACCAGCTGCCGACCTCGAGCTCCTGCAGCGCCCGTTGCATGGGCTCGCCCTTGCGCAGGTCGTTGTAGCGGTCGATGCCCTCGACGCCCTGCTCCCAGAGCCGCCCATGGCGCGCCTCGAGCCACGCGGGCGACATCGAGGGCTGGTAGACCTTGAGGTTGAGTTCGAGGCGCACGGCGAGCTCGTCGATGAACCGGTAGGTCTCCGGGAACAGGTAGCCGGTGTCGATCAGTATCACGGGAATGGACGGCGCCGCCCGCGTCACCAGTCGCAGCGACACGGCGGCCTGCGCGCCAAAGCTCGACGAGAGGGCGTGGCGGCCGGGCAGGTTCTCGAGCGCCCAGTCGACGCGCTCCTCCGCGCTCATGCGCTCGAGCGAGGCATTGGCCTCATCGAGCAGCGCGGGCTCGTGCAGTGCCGTCGCGGCATTCCACGCCAGCGCTCTCATGACGTGACGAACCCGGCGCGCCAGGTGAAGTCGCCGAATCGTTCCTGCGGCAACCGCTCGGCCGCGAATCGCGCGAAGAGTTCGTCAAGCGCCGTGAGTATGGCCGGCTCGTCGATGTTCTCGCGGTAGAGCGCGTTCAGGCGCTGCCCGCGCCCGTCACCGCCGAGGTGCAGGTTGTAGCGGCCCGGCGCCTTGCCAATCAGCGCGATCTCGGCGAGGTAAGGCCGTGCGCAGCCGTTCGGGCAGCCCGTGATGCGCAGCACCAGCGGCTCGTCCCTCAGCCCGTGTGCCGCCAGCCGCTCCTCGACGCGCCCGACGAACCCCGGCAGGTAGCGCTCGGCCTCTGCCATGGCCAACGCGCAGGTCGGCAGCGCGACGCACGCGAGTGCATCGCGCCTCACCGGGGTGGCGCGCACGTGCGCGTCGAGGCCGTAGCGCACGACCAGCGCATCGATGAACTGGCGGCCCGCGGGCTCGACGCTGGCGATGACGAGGTTCTGGTTGGGCGTGAGCCGGAAATCACCCCGATGCAGTTTCGCGATTTCGCGCAGGCCAGTAAGCTTCGCGCCGGCCGCGGTATCCGCGACGCGACCGGCCTCGATCCGCAAGGTGAGGTGCCACCGTCCGTCGACCCCCTGCACCCAGCCGAAGCGGTCGCCGGTCGAGGTGAACTCGTACGGCCGCGCCGGGTCGAGCGCGAATCCCTGCCGGCGGTTGATCTCTGCGACGAACCATTCGAGCCCACGCTCGTCGATCGTGTACTTGAGCCGGGCGTGCTTGCGGTTGCTGCGGTCGCCGAAGTCACGCTGCGTCGTCACCACGGCCTCGGCGACCGGAAGCAGTTGCTCCGGCCGGACGAACCCGATCACGTCGGCCAGTCGCGGATAAGTCGCCGGTTCACCGTGGGTGGCGCCGAGCCCGCCGCCAACCGTGACGTTGAAGCCGGCGAGTTCGCCGTCCTGCAGGATCGCGATGAAGCCGAGGTCGTGCGCGAACACGTCCACGTCGTTGACCGGCGGCACCGCGAGGGCGGCCTTGAACTTGCGCGGCAGGTAGGTCGGGCCGTAGATCGGCTCGACCTCGTCCGTGCCCGCCACCTTCGCGCCGTCCAGCCAGATCTCGTGATAGGCACGCGTGTGCGGCAGCAGGTGCTCCGAGAGCTTCTTCGCCCACTCGTACACGATCCCGTGCGCGCGCGACTCCACCGGATTCGCACTCGCAAGGACGTTGCGGTTCACGTCGCCGCAGGCCGCGATGGTGTCGATCAGCGTGGCATTGATGGCGGCCATCGTGGCCTTGAGCTCGGTCTTGATCACGCCGTGCAGCTGGAACGCCTGGCGGGTCGTGAGCCTGAGCGTCCCGTTGCCGTATTGCCGCGCGATCTCGTCGAGTGCCAGCCACTGCCGCGGCGTGCAGACCCCGCCGGGCAGGCGCGTGCGGATCATGAAGCTGTAGGCCGGCTCGAGCCGCTGCTGGCGCCGTTCCTCGCGGATGTCGCGGTCGTCCTGCTGGTAGCTGCCGTGGAACTTGATGAGCGCCGTGTCGTCCTCGCGGATCGCACCCGTCAGGGGATCGGCCAGGCTCTCGACCAGCGTGCCGCGGAGGAGACGGCTTGCCTGCTTGATGCGCTCGACGGGTGAGGGGTCGGCCATGATCAGTACACGTCCCTGAGGTAGCGGCGCTCGTCGGCGAGGCGACGCACGTAAGCCTCCGCGTCCTCGCGATCGAGGCGTCCGTGCTGCCCGACGATATCCACCAGAGCCTCGTGGACATCCGGCGCCATGCGCTCGGCATCGCCACAGACGTAGACGCTGGCACCGCCTTCGAGCCAGGCATGGACTTCCGCGCCCGCCTCGCGCAGGCGGTCCTGCACGTAGGTGCGCGGCGTGGCATCGCGCGAGAAGGCGACGTCCATGCGATGCAGGAGCCCCTTGCGGACCGCCTCCTGCCATTCGACCTGGTAGAGGAACTCGCTCGCGAAGTGCCGCGCGCCGAACACGAGCCAGTTGCGGCCCGCGCCGCCCTGCGCCTCCCGCTGCTGCAGGAAACCGCGGTAGGGAGCGACGCCGGTGCCGGGGCCGATCATGATCACGTCCCGTGCGGGGTCGGCCGGCAGGCGGAAGCGCTCGTTCGGCTCGATGAACACGCGCACCGTCGCGTCATCGCCAGCCAGGCCCGCGAGGTGCACGGACGCTGCACCGACGCGTTGCTGCCCGTCGACCTCGTAGTCAACAACCGCGACCGTCAGGTGCGCCTCGTCGCCGGCCGCGTCCCGGCTCGATGCAATCGAGTAAAGGCGCGGCGCGAGCGGGCGCAGTGCCCGCACCAGCGCCTCGAGCTCCCACCTGGCCGGGAAGCGTTGCAGAACGTCGACCAGTTGCAGGTCCCTGAGGATGCTGCGCAGGCCACCTTCCTGGCCGGCGGCCAGGACTTCACGCAACGCCTCGGCGGCAGCGCGACTCGCATGCTCGACCAGGAACGGCCGCGTGAGCCGCGTAATCTCGCGGTCGCGCGTCAGCCAGTCGCGCAGGCTCTGCGTCCGCCCGTCGATGCTTGCCACTTCGTCCCCGGTGCGACCGAGGGCCTCGAGCACCGCATTCACGGCCGGTGCGGGATTTTCGTGCCATACGCCGAGCGCATCGCCCGGCTGGTAGTCGAGGCCCGAGCCTGCGAGGGAAAGCTCAAGGTGCCGCACGTCCCTGGAGGCGTCGCGGCCCGTGATGCGCTGGTTCGCAAGGACCGACGCCGGGAACGGTCGTTCACGGCTGTACTGCGACGCCTGCGCGGCCGGTCGCAACTGGGTGATGGTTGCAATCTGGGGGCCGCCGAGCGTGCCTTTCGCACCCTTCACGACCTCGTCGAGCCAGGGGGTGGCAAGGCGCTCGTAATCCACGTCGCATTCGACACGGTCGAACAATCGCTGCGCGCCGAGCGCCGCGAGACGCTCGTCGACCTGCCGCCCGGTCTGGCAGAACCGGGGATAGCTCGAGTCGCCGAGGGCGAGGACCGCGTAGGCGAGGTTGTCGAGCTTCGGCGCTCGCTTGCCGCCCAGGAACTCGACGAATCCCCGCGCGTCGTCGGGTGGGTCGCCGTCGCCGTGCGTGCTCATCACGACGGTCAGCAGGCGCTCCTTGCCCAGGTCCTTGAGCGGGTAGTCCCGCGCGCCGCACACGCGCGCCGCCAGGCCGGCCGCCTCCGCGGCCCGCCCGAGGCGTTCGGCGATGCGCTTGCCATTGCCGGTCTGCGAGCCGTAGACAATGGCGAGACGCGCGGTGGATTCGGGGCGAGCGGCCGCGGACCCCGCCAGGTTCTGCAATGGATCGACGCCGGTGACACTGCCCTGGCTGCGCGCATGGGCGACGCCCGCCGCGAATCCCGAGACCCACTGGAGGCTGTCGACCTGCATTCCGTCGACCACGCGGCGCAGCATTTCGCTGCGGTCCAGGTCGAGCGGCCCCAGGGCCAGGGGCATGGCAGTCGTCGCGTTCATGGCATCGCCTCGGGCCACGAGGGCCCAGGGGCGATCCTAGGGACGAACCGGCCTGCGACGGAAAGGCCGCGTGGTTATCTACTCATGATCGACGGCGGGCGGTTCCGTGGCAACGTCCGGACCCGCGGGCTCCGCCTCCAGCTCCAGCTGCGGGAGTTCCTGGTGCGACAGCCCCTGCAGGTCGCCCGCGATGCCAATCAATTGCAGGGTCGCCGACTGGATCTGTTTTTCGCGACGGTTCCAGCGCTGCATCGTGGTCGTGCGCTCGGTGTCGAGCTCCGCGCGCATCTTCTTGAACGCGTCGTACACCGCCCGCAGCTTCTGGGCGAAATGCGGGCTCGTGAGGTAGTCGTAGACCGCCTCCATCTTCTCGCCCTTGTTGGCGCTCGCGACGCGCGCCTTGTAGGCCTCGAGCAGTCCCGCGCGCAGCACGGTGGCGAGCGGGAGAGCCGCCGCCGGCGCCGTCACCCAGACCTCCTCGTGCAGGCCGAAGTATTGGCCCTGCGGCCAGTCCGGCGGAAACGCAGTCGTGATGATCACGCCCGCTTCCGCCCGGGCCGCACGCATGTCCTCCTTGAGCTTGGCCGGCCACGGGTTGCCCCACCTCGACGTGCGCTTGGCCTCCCAGAGGATCACGCCCGCCACCTGCCCGGAGTGCGTCATGACGGTGTGGATCGCATCGCCGCCGCGCACGCCCTTCTTGACCTCGACGACGGAGTCCAGCGGGAATTCCCTCGCCAGCTCCTCCTCCAGGATCAGCTCGAGCACCTCGCCCTGCAGCTGCTGCGAGCCCTGCTCGCTCTTGCGCTGGGCTTCCTCGAGTTTCGCTCGCATGTCGTCGATGGTCTTCTGCAGGTCGGCTTCCCGGAGCTTCGCCCGCTCGGCCTCGCCGGCGCGAACCCGCTCCTCGATCTCCCGCCGCTGCTCGTCGAGCCTGCGCTGCGTCTCGAGTTCGAGCGCCTGGCGCGCATCCTCGAGCTGCGCGCGCTCCTTGCGCAGCCCGAGCTCGCGACCCTGCAGGTCCGCGATCTGCCTGGCCTTCTCGGCAAGCTCGGCGTCGAGCTGCGCGCGGGACTGCGCGGCCTCGCGTGCGAGCCGCGCCTGCACGGCCGTCGCGACCGCGAGCCTGTCCTCGGCCAGCGCATCCTCGCTGGCGCTCGCCAGGTCCTCCAGCGACTTGCGCGCGAAGCCCTGCTCGAGGCTGAACTCGTGCCCGCACTGCGGGCAGGTCACCCGAGTGGCGGGATCCAGGAGCAGCTTCGCGGCTGCGCGCTCGTCGCCTGCACCGGACTCCCGCATTGCTGCTGCTCCCGCTGCGTTTGGGCTAGGGCAGCATTGCAGCCAGGGTCGCCCGTGCCCCGCAGGGCACGCGCGCCGCAGGGCGGTCAATCACCGCGGTCCTTCCGCTGCATCTCTTCCATGCGCTGTGCCGCCGCCTTGAACATCCCGGTGGCCTCGCTGGTCGAAAGCCCACGAGCGGCCGCCTCGCGGACGGCCTTGATCAGCGCCGCCTCGAAGCGGATCTGCGTGGCGTCGCCGACGTGGGTTTCGGCGCCATTGCACGCGATGCACAGTGCGCCGTCGCCGCGCGCCTCGAGCAGGCCGTCCGACAGCAGCCGCGAATACGCCGCTTCGACGTCCGCCGATTCGATCGCGAGGTCCCCGGCCACTCGCTGGGTCGCTGGCAGCAGGGCGCCGGCGGGCAACTGGCCCGCCTTGACGTCCGCACGGATCACTTCGTAGAGGCGCTCGCCAAGCGTGGGGGCGACGCTGTTGTGCATCGCCCTGCGCCATCTCCCTGTGCGCGTTGCCCAGTATTCGTCCACGTGTCCCCCGGGGCCCAGTGTACCCGGTGGCGATTCTACGCCGGGAAGAACTCGATTGGCTTGGTCGTGGTCATCGGGGCGACTTCCTTGGCCTCGAACCTGAACATCTTCACCCGGGCCACGAGCTTGCGCTCGAGCTCCGCGTCGCCGAGCTCGCTCGAGACGATGCGGCAATCGGTCACCTCGCCGGACGGCGCGATGCTCACTTCCAGCACGACCTTGCCCTGCAGCGCCGGGTTGTCGCGCAGGGCGCGGCTGTAGATGGCGTAGATCGCGGACTTGTTGCGGTCGAAGACGAGCTCGACTTCCTCGCGGGTGCGGGATGCCTTGCTGCTCGAGCCCGTGCGCTGCGCCTCGACGGCCGGCGCGGCGTCCACGGTCGAAGCGACCCTGGCCGTCGCATGGCCCTTGAGTCCCGTGGAGCCGCCGCCGAAGCCGCTGCTCGCCTTCGAGACTGCGATGCCTCCGCTGCCCTCGCCCGCGCGCGCCGTGAGCAGCGCGCGGTCCACCCGGGTCTTCTCGCCCGCGCCGTTGTTGAGCGGCTGGGCCTGCACCTTCGATTCGACGTCGAGGTCGCGCAGCTCCGCCAGATGGTCCGACAGCGCCAGCAGGCCGCTCGCGGCAGCTTTCTTGCGCGGGTCGGGCCTGGGCTCGACCTTCGCGACCGGCGCGGGCACGCGACGCTCGACCTCCGGCAGCACCACCGGCTTCGGTGGCGGCGGCTGCTCGACCTTCGGCACGGGCTTCGGCTTCGGCCGCTCCAGCAGGAACTCGACCACGCGCTCGGGAACCGCCGGCGCGACAGTCTCGGTGCGCGGGCGCTCAGGCAGCAGCGGGATGACGATGCCGAAGCCGATGAAGAGGCCCAGGGCCGCGCCGATGACGCGGCGGAAGCGGCGCTCCTCGTCCTCGGACGGCGTCCAGGGCAGGTCGAAAACGCGGTAGTTGGCGAGGACGGTCATGCTCGGCGCCCCCTCAAGCCCCGGCCTGCGCCAGCAAGGCCTGCTCGCGCTCGACCACGGCGAGCGACACCTTGGTGTAGTCGGCCGCGGAGCAACTCGCCACGATCTTGCGCAGCACGGCGTACGGCAGCGACTTCTCGGCCATCACGGTCACTTCGCGCGGGCTCTCGTCGCCGGACAGGATCGTCGATGCCTGCTGGTCGAGCGCGACCCGCAGCGACTCGACGACCGGGTCCGCAGTACGGCCCACGTCGGCGACCGAGACGATGGCATCGCCGTTCACGTACAGCATGTCCCGCGTCACCGTAACGACCGTCGCCTCGCGCGGCTTGTGTTCCGAGATCGACTGCGGGATCGAGATGTTGCGCGTATTGGGCAGGATCTCCGTGTCCGCCGTGTGCACCAGCAGGTACACGACCAGGATGGTCAACATGTCGATCATGGGAATCAACGTGAGCGGGCCGTGTCCGCCGCCGCCCTTGCCGTGGCGCGTGTGACGCTTGAGTCCGGAGCGGATCATGTCGGGGCATCTCCCAGCGCGATCTGCGGAAACAGTTCCCTGCGTACGACCTTGCCGCCGTCCGTGCTCTGTCGCACCCGCACCGCGTCCATCACCTGCACGATCGTGTCGTAGTCGACGTCCTCGGCGATGAGCAGCGTCGCGCTCTGCTTGTCGGGGAACCGCGCCTTCAACCCTTCGAGGTACGCCGACAGCCGCACCACGTCCTGGCCCGTCCCGGTCGCCGGAATGGTCTGCAGCACGCCCGACTGGCGGTTCGCCACCTCGAGCCGGTCGCGGCGCAGGATGACCTCGAGTTCCAGGGCCGGCACCGGCGCATCTGCCTTGGCCCCCGGGCCCGGCAGGTGCACCTCCAGGATGCTGGTCCTGGAGAACACGGCCGAGAAGATCAGGAAGAACGTGAGGATCACCATCACGTCCAGCATCGGCACGATGTTCAGGTCGTTTCGCCCGCGGTAGCGCGCGTGGTTGCGCTGCTGCCGGCGGGCGAGCGTCGAGCTCTTCATGCGCGCGCGGCCTCCCGCATCCCGTCACGCGGACGCGCCGGTGCCGCCGGAGTCGCCGCCGTCGGCTGCGGCGCCTGCTGGCGGCGCTCGGTCACGGTGTTCAGGAACTTGATCGAGGCGACCTCGAGGCTGTCCACGAGCTCGGTGGTCTTGGTCTCGAGGAACATGTGGCAGAGCAGCAGCGTGATCGCCAGTCCGAGGCCGAGCGCCGTGTTGTTCATCGCGACGGAGATGCTGGCGGACAGAAGTGCGGCCTTCTCGGCCGGGTTCACGGCCGCCACCGCCGCGAAGGCGTTGATGAGGCCGATCACGGTGCCGAGCAGGCCCATCAGCATGCCGATGTTGGCGAGCGTGGCGAGGTAGTGCGTGCGCTTCTCGAGGCGCGGGATGACCTCGATCAGGCTCTCTTCCATCGCCTTCTCGATGTCCTCGCGGCGCTTGGCCGTCGCGATGCGCGACATACCGTAGCGCATGATCGTGGACAGCGCCGAGTCGGTCTTCTCGGCGACCTGCATGGCGCCGCGGATATTGCCCGACGCGATCATGGGCGAGAGTTCCGCCCACAGCCGGCGGTTGCCCTTGGCGACGCGCGTCAGGTAGATGAAGCGCTCGACCGCGACCGCGAGGCCGAGCACGAACACGGCGGCAATGGGATACAGGAACATCCCGCCCTGCTTGAAGAAGTTGACGATCATGTCCATGGCGTTCATTTCTCGGTGGCTCCGGGGGACGGACTGGGTGAACTTTGCGACGTCAGGTCGCGGAAATACGTGATCTCGCGCCGAAATTCGTCACGATCGACCGGCGCGAGGACTTCCTCGATGAGGCTGCCCATCGGCCGGTCGGGTCCGGCGGGCGGCTCGGCGGGCTTCCAGGGCACGATGCTCATGACTTTGGGCAGTTCACGGTTGCCCGTGATGGCGGTCGTCTCGAGCTGCAGGCGGTCCACGGCCCGCTCGGGCCTGGACGCCCTGGCGACGGGCGCGTCGGTGGCCATGGCCGGGAAGGCAATGGCCCAGGCCGTCGCGGCCAGGACGACTCTCAGGCGGCTCATGGCTGCACCTCCGCGGTGCGAGGCATTCGTCCGAGGCGGGTGCGCAATTCGACCAGCCAGGCAGCGACTTCGGTGTCGACCTCCCCGGCCAGCGACTGGTATCGCACATAGTGCTCGAGCGCCTGCGCGGGATCGCCCATGTAGAGATCGAGGAGCACCGCAAGGTTGCGCTCGGGCTCGGCGTAGACGGGATCCGCCGCGATGGCGCGCTCGTACGCCGCGCGAGCCTGCGCGAAGTGACCGAGCCGCCGCTCGGCGACTCCGAGTCGGTTCAGGCCGCCGGCGTTGGTCGGATCGAGGGCCAACGCGGCCTCGAGTACCTGCTGCGCCTCTTCGGTGCGCCCCGCATCGAGGGAAACGCGCGCCGCGGCGAACTGCGGAACGAGTTCGGGCGGTGTGGTCGCGGAAACGTCGGGTCCGGCGGAGCTTTCCTTACGCGCGTAGCGGCCGGGCTTCATCTGCGCAAGTGCGGCAAAGCTGCGCTGCACCCACTCGTCGAACACGCCGTCGGCAGCGAGCCGCGCGTTCTTCTCGTGGATCCCGATCGCCTTTTCCTCGAACGGGAAGGCCTGCTCCTCGAGCAGCAGGTCGTACTGCTCGAGCTCGTCGGCCGAGAGTCCGGCCGGCCGATCCGATTCCATCAGCGCCTGGCCGAAGTGCCGGTACAGTTCGGCCACGGCGTGGCCGCATTGCGTCGTGACGGAGGCGATGCCGTAGTCCGCCGCGCGGCCGTAGCCCGTGAGCGCCGCCTCGAGCGCCTTCTTCTTCGCCAGCAGCGATCGTTCGAGGGGTGCCGCGAGCCTCACCGCCCGCGCCGCCTCATCGAGCGGTCGCACCAGTTCGAGCGACGCCTCGGCCGCGAGGAAGCGGCTGCGGTCCGTGCGTGTCGCGCCAGCCGCGGCATCGGCCGCAATCAGCTGCTCGAGCCAGCGCTTGCGGTCCGTGGCATCGGAGGCCTTGGCCGCCAGCTCCGCCAGTTCATGGCGCGCCTCGACCGCCAACTCGAAAGGCGCCGGGAAACGCGTGACGTATTCTGCGTAGACCCGCCGTGCCGCAGCCACGTCCGCGGCTCCGGCGTGCAGCTCGGCCGCCTGCCACAACGACGCGCGGCGAACCTCGGGATCCTCCGCCTGGTTGGCCGCGACGCGCTCGAGCTCGACCGCCGCCTCACGGCCGCGACCGCCCTCGAGATAGGCGACAGCGAGCTTGCGGGTCACGTCGGCCTGCAGCTCGTGCTGCGGGTGGTCGCGGCGGAATCCCTCGAGCACGCCTGCCGCTTCGCTCCATTGCCCGGCCGTCAGGAGCAGCGCGGCCGCGTCGTACTCGGCCTTGGCCCGGACCGGCGAGGTCGGCGCCACGCTCGCCACGCGCAGGAATTCCTGAACGGCGCCGGCAACGTCGCCGGTCGCTTGCTTCGCTTCGGCCTGGCGGTAGACGGACGCGGCCAGTCGCTCGGTCACTTCCGCCCGCTGCGCGTCGCCCGCCGGCAGTCGCGCCGCGAGCTGGCCATACGCCCGCTCGGCCTCGGCGTAGCGCGCGGAATCGAAGTAGGTATGCGCCAGGACGGTCCAGGCGACGAGCTGCTGCCCGGCGTCGGCGCGCGCGCCAAGCGCGAGCACGCGCTGGGCCACCGACTCGGCACGCTCGCGGTCGCCGGCGTCGAACAGGGCCTTGGTCGTGCGCGTCAACACGCCGGGCACCTCCGCCTGCTGCGGGAAGGTGTCGGCGAAGCGCAACGAAGAATCGATGGCACGCAGGCGCAGCGCGGGACGCTGCGCCTCCGGCATCTGCTGCTCGGCCTTGTCGTATGCGACCAGCGCCGCATAGCCCGCGCGGCCCGCGTCTGGATTCGATGCGTACGAGTAGGCCGCGCGCTCGTATTCGACCGCCGCCTGCTCGAAGTTCGAGCCCTCGAAGAGCAGGTCGGCCAGCAACAGGCGCGTCGCCGGCGCCTGCGGCGAGGCGTCGAAGCCTTCCAGGTAATCGCGATACCAGCGCACGGCGAGGTCACGATCCGCGGCCGAGCCGTTCTTCTGCGCGAGCGCATGGTGGTGACCCGCCAGGTCCAGCACGCTGCGCTGCACCGCGTCGCTCACCGCCTGATCGAGGCCAGCCCCCTGCACGCGCCAGAACTCGCTGCGCGGGCCGTAGTCCTCGACCAGCTGTCGCTTGCCGTCGAGCACCAGCGAAGTGAAGCCGCCTTTCGCGTAAGCCTCCGTCGCTCCCACGAGCAGCAACGGTGCCTGTGGATCCATCGGGCGCCGCCGCGCGAACGCCCGGTAGGCCTCGGCGCCGTCCTGGTAGCGTTCCTTCTCGACGTAGAGTTCGCCGAGCGCGCGGTAGAGACGGGCCTCGTAGACGGCCGGACCGTGTCGATCGAGCGCCGCCTGCAGGGTCGCCGGACCCTCCGCCGCCGCGAACGTGATCGCCAGCGCGCGCATGGCGTCGGCCGCGAGCTCCTGCTCGGGCCGCGTCAGCTGCGCGTCGGGGCGCGGACCGCCGCCAGCGGCGAGCAGTCCATCGAGCAACGCCAGGAACGACGCGCTGCTCTCCTGGTCGCGGGATTGCTTGAACAGCGACCAGCCGTGCTTGTACAGGGCCTGCTGGCGGAACGCCGAACCGGCATCGCGCGCCAGCACCGCTGCATAGGCTCGCTCGGCTTCCGAGTATCGCTGCGCGCTGAAGAGCGTCTCGCCGCGGCGGAACTGCGCCTCGTCGAAGTACATGCTGCCGGGATAGCGGGCGACGAGGTCGTCGAGCATCGCCAGTGCGCGCTCGGACTCCCCGAGGCTCTCGTGTGCGCGCGCAAGCTGATATAGAGCGATGTCCGCGCCATGCCCCTCCGGCGACTCCTCGAGGAGACGCTCGTACGCCGCGATGGCCTCGCGGGTCATGGCCGTCGCCTGGACGGCCGACGAGCCCTCCTGTGCACGCAGCGCGTCTGCCTCCGCCAGGCGCAGGTCGCCCAGGCGGCGCAGCGCCTGCGCGCGCATCGCGGGGTCGGTCGCGGGAATCCTGAGGAATTCCTCATAGCTGCTCGCGGCGAGTCCGGCGTCGGCGTTCACCGGCTCGTCACGGCGCACCGGCGGCTGTCGGGACGCCAGGTCGGCAAGCGTTGCCGGCTCGCGCGACTTGCGGGCGGCATCGGCCGCCGGCGCCACCGCGGCAACCAGCATGGCGGCGGCAATGAATCGCCGGAGCTTCATCGCCCACCTCCGGCAGCCGCGCCGTCATAGATGGACGCGAGCGCGAACTGCGCCTGCATCGCATAGCTCGCAAGACGGCGCTTCTGGTCCTCGAGTTCCTGCACGGCGGACGCGGCCAGCACGCGCTCCTGCGCGGCGGCGGCGGCTTCGATGCGCGGCTCGAGCACAGCGATCCGCCCGGCAAGCTCCGCGACGCGCGCCGCGAAGGCGGCGGTGTTGCGCGGCGCCGTGATCCCGGCCTGCTCGACCTGCGCCACACGCGCCTGCGCCTGCCCGAGCGCCGATTGCGTTTCGCGCAGCGCAGCCTGCAGGCGGCGCAGCCGCACCTTGTAGTCCGCGTCGAGCTGCCAGACCAGCGTACCGCGCAACAGGCGAGCCCGCTCGGCGAGAGCATCGCGCTGTGGGCCGGCGGGCATGGCCTCCAGCGCCGCGGCGACACGCTCGAGCGAACGCCACTGCTGCGCCTCCTCCGAGGTGGCGAGCGCCGCAATCTCGCGGTTGGCCGCGATCTCGCCGACCCGCGCTGAGAGCTCCGCCTGCCGCGCGCCTGCTGCGTGGAGGTCGATTGCGCCGAGCACGGCGTCCTTGCGCGGCTCGCGCTCGGCGGCCGCCTGCTCGCGGGCGATCACCATCTCGTCGAATGCGCCCAGCGACTCGCGCCAGCGCACGAGGTTGCGCTGCATGATGCGCAGGTCACGGTAGTTCTTCAGGCCCTCCTGGAACTCGTGGGAGGCGAGCAGGTGGTAGAGGTAGCGGGTGTGCGGCGCGTCGGGCGCGTTTTGCAGCTGCCAGAACCAGCCGACGGACTCGTCCTTCGGCGCTGCGGCCAGGATCGCGTCGAGGAAGCCGCCCTTCCGTATCGATGTGATGGATTCGTCTATCCGCCCGGCCTCGCTCGAGTAGGCGCCGATGGCGACGCGATACTGCTGCGCCGCCTGTCCGTTCGAAGCGAGCTTTGCGTAGGCGTAAGGCACGGCGAGGAACGACTCCTGGACCGCGGCGTCGAGCAGCCGGCGCTCGCGCAGCTCGAGCCAGGGCACCAGCGCCCGTTCCGGCCGGCTCACGTCGGACTCCGCCCAGCCGAGGCCGAGCAGGGCGCGGTTGGTATACGGACCATCGAGCCGCACGCGGCTCAGCGCCGCGACCGCGGGCTCGCCGGCGCGCTGTTGCAGGAGCGCGAATCCCAGCGCCAGGTTGGCGCGATCGCGCAGGGAGCGTTCCTCCTCGGATCGCACGGGCATCGAACCCACCGACTCGAGCAAGGCCTTGCCCTGCCCGGCATCGCCGGCGCGGACCAGCGCCACACCGAGATTGAACCGCGCGTAGGGCGCCCAGTCGTCGTCGCCGACCTGCTGGAGCGTGCCCACGGCCTCGCTGAAACGGCCCTGTGCCATCAGCACGTTGGATGCCAGCAGGCGACGCTCGGATTCGAGGGCGCGGGGAAGCGGCGCGCGGATGCGTTCCAGGCTGCGCCACGCCTCGGCGTAGTAGCCGCGCTGGTAGCCGATCCGCGCCAGGTAGAAGTGCGCACGGTCGCTGACCGAGCGGGGCACGGGACCGGCGAGCAGGCGGTTGAAGATGCGGGAAGCCTCGACGTGCATGCCGAGCGACAGGTACAGCCCGCCAGACAGCAACTCCGCCTCCGCCTCGTGGTGGTCGATGCGCCGCAGGTCGCGCGAGACCTCGAGGCGCACGAGCGCGTCGAAGTAGTCGTCCTGGAAGAAGTGGAACAGCACGTCGCCGTAGTCGAGGTCGCGGATCTTGCCCGCCGGGGGCAGGTCGCGCTCGGCGGTCTGCGCCAGTGCGGTGCCCGACCAGAGCGCGAGCGCCGTCGCGACGACGCCCGTCGTCCAGCGATGCTTGCGCTGCGTGCTCATCGGCCTGTCTCGGGTGCTGGCGCAGTCGGGAGCAGGGGTGGTCCCTACTCCCACTGCCGGACGGCGAACTCGGGCTGCAGCGCGGCCTCGCGGTCGCTGATGCGCAGCTCGAGGTACTTGGCGCCGACGGCCTTGTCGAACTTGAGCGTGGTGCCGCGGCGATAGTCGCGCTCGTGCGGGCCCTTGCCCGTGAAGAAGGCCACGATCTCGTGCTCGCCGGCCTTGAGGTTGCCGAGGTAGAGCTTCTGCACCCCGCCACGGTGCAACGCCTGCACCTCGCGGTCCGTGTACAGGTAGTTGGCGACCTCCTTGTCGTCGACCTTGAGCGTCACCGCGTCGAGCGCGAAGAACGTGCCGACGTCCATCGAAACGAACACGGCCACCTGGGTGCTGGCGGGATACAGCAACTCCTCCTCCAGCCTGAAGAGGTCGCGGTTCAGGTCCACCAGCTGCTTCTTGAGCGCCTGCACGTCCTGGTCGACGCTGCGCAGGTCCTGGGCGGTCTCCGCGGCGTGGCCGCGAACCGCTGCGAGGGCGCCTCCGAACACGACCATCGCGCAGGCGCAGGTCCGCCAGCGGATGCGCGCAGCGGTGTCATTTCTCGAACTGCTCACGGGTCTAGCTCCTCGATCTGGCGGGCGAGCGCCGCGCCGGAAAAATCACGTTCCGTCCAGCTGCCGCGCACGACGCCGTCCCGGTCCAGGAGCAGCGTCAACGGCAGGCGGTCCACGTCGTACAGGCGGCCGACGGCTTGCCGCGTATCGACCAGCGTCGGAAATGTCAGGCCGATGGATTTCGCGATGGCGGCGGCGCGTGCAGCATCGCCCTCCACGTTCACGCCGAGTACGATCGGCGCAGATCCGCCCGCGCGGGCCGGCAAGCGGTTCAGCTCCGCGAGCGTCTGGCGGCACGGGCCGCACCAGCTCGCCCAGAAGGAAACCACGACCACGTCGCCGCGGTACTCCGAGAGCCGCAGGTTGTGGCCGCCGACCTCCTTGAGGGCGAAGTCGGGCGCAGCGCTGCCTGGCGCGGGCGCACCGTGGGAGAGTCGCGGATAGGCGAGCACGCCCGCGAGCATCGCAGCCAGCAGCGCGACGGTCTCGATCAGCGCCCTCACGCGGGCGCGTGCGTAGTAATCCCTGCGTTGCATCCTGGCAACCCCGCTGTCATGGGTGACACCCGAAGACCGGTAGCTTTGCGTCCCCGCCTTTCGGCGGGTTTGCCCTTGTCAGTCGATTGGGATCCTCGTCTGCGGCGCGAGCGCGTGTCAACGAATGCGCCGTACGGATGCCTGCAGCTGGAACTGCGTCACAAATCGGCGCCGCGTGCCGCGCAAAACCCCTATTGCGGCGGGGCGAGGCCGTCCGAGTAGAAGATGCGCCCCTCGTTGTCGACGATGATCGCCTCGGCGTCCTGGACGCGACGGACGAACTCCATGCCGCGCTCGACGCCGAGGATGAAGATCGGCTTGGTCAATCCGTCCGTGCGGGTCGCGGTCGAGCTGATCACGGTGACGCTGCGCACCGCCTTGGGCGACTTGCCGGTGCCCGGCTCCAGGATGTGGTGGTAGCGGACGCCGTCTTCCTCGAAGTAGCGCTCGTAGTCGCCCGAGGTGGAGATCGCCTCGTCCTGCAAGGGGATCCGTGTGACGACCTTGCCTTCGTTGCGCGGATCGCGGATACCCACGACCCAGGGCTTGCCGCGGCGGTCGCCGAGCAGCCGGGTGTCACCGCCCGCATTCACCATCGCGTGCTCGATGCCGAGCCCACGCAGCACATCGATGCAGCGGTCCACGGCCCAGCCCTTGGCGATGCCGCCCAGGTCGATGCGCATTCCCGGCTTGAGGAAGCGTATCGTCCGTGCATCGTGGTCCACCCTGAGCTGCCGGTAGTCCACGGATGGCAAGGCCGCGGCAATCTGTGCCTCGGTCGGGTGCAGGTGCTTGCGGTAGTCGAACAGGTAGCCGACGCTGGCGTAGGTCACGTCGAAGACGCCGTCGCTCAGCCGCGAGTACTCGATCGCCTTCTCGACGACGTCGATGATGTCGGCGTCCACCTCGACCGCGCGCTCGTAGGCGTGCGCGTTCACCTGCGAGAGCTGGCTCGCCGGCTTGTAGGTGCTCATCAGCTCGTCGGTGCGGCGCATCTCGGCGATGACAGCGTCCATGGCGCGTTTCGCCAGCACGGCGTCCTCCGACCAAAGCTGCACGGCGACGCGCGTGCCCATGATGGCTTCCTCGCGCTCGAACCACTCGGCCCTGGCCAGACCCGACCAGGCGGCGAGTGTCCAGGCGACGAAGAGGATGGCGGCCTTCTGCATGGATCCTGGTCTCGCTACGACTGTGGGACAGCGGCGTTCGCCCGCGACTCTTCGTACAGCCGACCGAGGAACCCCAGCACCATGGGCTCGGCTTCGTCCGGCGCCACCATGCGCCGCTCGACGAGCACGCGCGCAACGTCCCGGACCGACCGCTGGCCGTCGATGAGCGAGGCCACGTACGCGAGGACACGCAGCTCGAGCTGGCGCGCGGCGAGGTCCGGCTGCAGGGGCACGGGAAGGTCGGTGCGCGCGAGCCAGTCCGGAGACCGGCGGACGACCGAGGGCGATGCCGCCTCCTCCCGCTTCGCCGCCGAGAACGTCACGACGGTCTCGCGCCTCGCATGCCGGCTGGCGGGCGAACTCAGGTAGGGGACCTCGTCCTCACGGCATTCGACGCCCGCGAAGCCCGCCGACGGCAGAATCTCGCGGACCTCCTCGAGGGCGTAACGGCTCGCCGGATCGTGGCCCTGGAACGCGAGCGAACCGCTGTTCACCCAGCGCCCGCCGGGCCTCAGCCAGCGGTTGACGCGCTGCGCGAAGCCGGCGAAGTCCTCGTCGATGATGTCGATGAGCCAGGGAGTGACGACCGTATCGAAGGCGCCCGTCGTGAACGGCCCGGCGGTGACGTCGGCGAATACCAGATGCATTCCTGGCGGTGCGCGACGCGGCGCCTGCAGGCGGCGCAGGATCGCGTGCTCCTCGATGCCCCGTGGCGCAATCGGGAACTCGTAAAGCTCGAGCGATTCCCCCGCGAACAGGCGTCGTGCCGCGAGCATCAGCAGCGGATTGATGTCGGCGGCCAGCAGCAACTCGGGACGACGGCGGACGTGCAGGTCGTAGGCGAGGCGGCCCGCCCCGAGTCCGAGGAGCAGTGTCCGGCCGGGCCCCGCCACGCCCAGCGCCGCGTCGACGAGTCGGTAAGCCGCTTCGTTCTCCGCCTCGCCCCAGCACCAGTCCCGGTGCAGGTTCGCGTAGTAGCCGGTGAGGGTCTGGCCCGCGGGCAACGACACTTCCAGCGCACGATAGACTTCCGGCGCTGCGGCATCGGTTGCGTCCGCCAGGGGAGCGAGCAACGCGCGCAGGCGACGCGCGTGATCGCTGCACGCGGCGGCGAGGAGCTTCAGGCGAGTGCGGGTACTGGCACGGTCGGCGGCACCCTCCAGCGCTGCCCGGTAGCGGGCGGCCTGGCGTTCGAGTTCGGCGACGAAGGCATGCAGCCGGGCGCGCCAGTCACCGAGCGCGGCCGCCGGATCGGCGAAGAGCCACGGCAGTCCGCCGACTTCGGGAAACTCGACTTCGCAGGCCACGCACGCCAGTCGTGCGCCCGGCCCGAGCGGGCCGCGGCAGCGCGGGCAGCACAGCAGGTCGAGTGGCAGGGCCTGGCCAGGGGTCGCCATGGCCCGCGACCCTACCATGAACGCGTCAGGCGATGCGCCCGTTCACGATCGGGTTGAAGGCGATCAGGCTTTCCTGCAGCGATGCCGAGCCGAGGCCGTGGCGCGGGAACTGCGTGCCGAACTGGCCTTGCTCGCCGTGCAGGGCCATGTAGTTCAGCACGACGGTTTCCACGAGCAGGTTGACGTTGTTCGCCGCCGGGCTCGAAGCGGTTTCCACCGAGGCGTCGGCGCGGAAGTAGCCGATCTGCTGGTGGCGCGCTGCGCCGCCGGCGCCGGTGTCGACGAGCTGCGGACGCCCGCGCGGGTTGTAGACCAGGAAGAACGAGGCGGCGGTGGACTGGTTGTCGCTGGTCCACATGAACTTGCCGCGGCCGTCCGGCGTGTTGTCCACCTGCCCGCTGGCCGACAGCGAGCCGTCCGAGAACACGTACAACATCAGCGGCATGCCGCGTCGCGCGGCGTACTCGAGGCAGGCGCCCATGCAACGCCCGGCGCGGAAGTCGCGCACTTCGCCGGTCGCGCGGCCCTGCCCGTGGTAGTCGTAGCCGCCCATCGTGATCGTGCCTGCGCCGGCGTAGCCGGACAGCACCATCTTCATGACCGCAGCGGTCTTCTGGAACTCGCCGTCGGAGTCGTACTCGGCCTGCGAGAAGACCCCCGAACCGCCCACGATGTCCGGGTCGAGCTCGGGATTGAGGCTGGACGGGTCGCCGAAGCGATCCACCACGTCAGCAGCCTTCACGTAGCCGCAGCTCACCAGCTCGCGTACCACTTCGCTGCGCGTGACCGTGGTCTGCTTCGGATCCGGCCAGTCCTGCTTCGGGTCGATCGCCTGCAGCTTGCGGTGGCTGATGCGCTGGATCGACTCCATCACCACCACGGTGTCGTCCACGCTCAACAGGTTCGCGAGCTGGCCCGTGTCGACGAGGCCCGTGACGTCGCTCGCGCGGTCCACCTTGGTCGGGCGCACCGACAGGTCGATCAGGCCCGCCGGAGCCATGGAGTTGCCGCCCGAGTCCGACGCACGCGAGCCGATCAGGGTCGCAAGCGAGCCGTTGGCGCCGGCGCGATGGATGCCGTACATCGGGTTGTGCGGGTTGTTGCCGGTGTCGTTCTCGGACCGCGCGGCGATGACTGCCCCGTTGATCGCCGCGGCCGTCCCCGCGGAAATGCGATCGCGGATACCGCGCAGGAACGCGCTGTCGGAGTGGAAGGCCAGCCCGAGCGAGGTGTCCGTGAAGCTCGTCCCCGTCGCCGGGTTGATGAGCCCCGGCACCATGTCGCCCGGCAACCCGAGCTTCCCGTAGCCGGCGGTCGTGAGGAAATCGAGTTGCCCGCCCGGGCCGCCGACCAGTACGTTCGAGCCGACCATGTTCGCGCCGCCGGCCAGGTCGATGCAGATGAACGGGATCTTGCCTGCGCCGAGCACTTCGATGCCGCAGGTCGAGCGCAGCGCCTCGAGGTCGGGCGACAGCGCCGCCATCGCCGCGCGCGGGTTGGCGAACAAGCCGAAGACCGTCGGCGCCACCACGGTGCCCATGCCCGCGGCCAGGCCCTGCGCCAGGAAGTCGCGGCGGGTCACCGGACGCTTGTGGCCGTCCGTGTGGCGGATCGGCTCGTCGAGCGCGAGCTGTCGTGGGGGTGCCTTGCGAATGATCATGTTGCGTACCTCGGGTCGTGGCGAGCGGCCACGGTCAGTGCACCAGGGTGACCGCGCTGCCGAGCAACGCGGCGCAGCTCGCCTTGACGACGGTTTCAGTGCGTCCGGCCGGGCAGCTCGCGCCGCAGGACGTGAGCCGGCCGATCATGGAATCGAGTTCGGTGCGAACGGCCGCCGCATCGGGCTCGGTACCCACGTTCTGCGCCATCATGCGGCCGACCAGCGAGTCGACGATGATGCCGCGCCCCCCGCCGGCGAAGGCCACCGACGGAGCCGCCGCGAAGTTGAAGCCGGGGAAGTACGTGGCGCGCGCCGACGTGTCCTCCACCAGCGCATCGCAGTACTGGATCGCGAGCTGGGCGATCGCCACCGGGTGCGCCGAGACGAACGTGTCGATGCTCTCGATGGTGGGCAATGCCTGCTTCACCTGGTCGTAGGTCGCGCGGACGGAGGGGCGCGTCGAGCTCACGCCCGTGAGATCCGCCATCGTCGCGTTGATCTCGTCGAACACCCTGAGGCCCACGTCCGCGGCGCGCGGCACGTCGGCCGGCGGGGCCGGCGCCAGCGGAATGGGGTCCGTGCGGACGTTCGTGCGGCCGCCGAGCACGTCGAAGGTGAGGAAGAACTCGTCGTCTTCCGGCCCCTTCTGCAAGCCGATCACCGTGCCGATGTTCGACAGCGGCTGACCCAGCGGGCCGTACTCGGAGTCGGTGAGCGCGGTGTCGAGCGTCCGGTAGGCCTGCCCGACCTCCTCCTCGGCGCCGTTGACGCCGATACGCATGCCCGCGAGCGGGATGTTCCCCGGCCGCGCCGCCGGATCGAGGCTGATGAACGTGGGCTTGTCGAACAGGTAGCCGTAGCTGTCGAACTGGCTCACCTCGAACATGATGTACGACTGCGGCACGTCGACGAGGTGGCTCACCGAGAACAGCAGGTAGAACTTCTCGCCCACGCCGGCCTGGAAGTTCTGGCTGACCTGCGGCTGCGTGAGCGCGCGGTTGTAGACCGCGACCAGCCGGAATACGCC
This sequence comes from uncultured Gammaproteobacteria bacterium, assembly GCA_963778185.1. Classification (GTDB taxonomy): domain Bacteria; phylum Pseudomonadota; class Gammaproteobacteria; order Steroidobacterales; family Steroidobacteraceae; genus RPQJ01. The sequence goes on from CAVZTF010000003.1 coordinate 313,937, forward strand.
CTCGAACTGGCGGTCGCCCGAGACTTCGTTGCCGAGCACGAAGGCGAACGTGTCGTCCCAGTCGGCCAGCGTGCCGCCGGCCACCGGATCGGCATCGCCCGTGAACTCGCCGTTCACGTAGAGGCGACGGCCGTTGACCGGGTCGTAGGTCGCGACGACGTGCTGCAGGGTCGCCTGCAGGTCCTCGTCCGCGGCGGCCGTCGTGAGCTTGGGATCGCCCGCCTGGTCGGTGCTGCTCGAGCGGTTGTAGAAGTCGTAGCTGTAGAGCGTCTGCCCGAGCATGAGGTTGCGCGTGGTCGTGCCGCCGGAGTAGGACACGATGCGCGAGTCCTCCTGCGCGACGTTGCCGGGCGCGACCCAGGCCTCCACCGTGTACTCGCCCGTGCTCTTGATCAGGTCGTGGAGCTTGCGGCTCGAACCGGTCGAACCCTGCGCCTTGCCGCTGCGGACGTTGATGCCCCAGCCGCCGACCCAGGTGACGTCGCCCGAAAGATTGAGGTTCAGTGCCGGCTCGACACCGCTGGTGTCGTAGGCGACGTTGCCGCTGCCGGTCTTGAACTCCCACAGCCCGATGACGTTGGCGTTGTAGCGGTTGCCGCCGCTCGCGACGGTGCCGTCATAGAGCGAGAGCGCCTTCGACAGCACGAGCGACGGGTCGACCTGCGTCACCGGGATTGACCCGGCGAAGGAGCGGATCGCGGCCTCCATCTCGCTCGAGTTCGCGGCGCAGTCGCTCCAGCAATTGTGGAACTCGTTGCGCAGGCGCAGCACGAGGCGCGAGAACTCGGGCTGGTCGAGGTTGATCTTGACGCGCGCGGCGGCATAGGCCTCGTTCGAGTCGCTGGAGGCGAAGTACGGCGACTGCGCATTCGCGGCGGACGAGGTGTGGCAGCGCGAGCAGTACTCCTCCAGCAGCGGGTGAACCGTGCTCGCGAACAGCCCCGGCGAGGCCGGGAAGCTGCGGCTCGCGCCCGGGTCGCGGATCGGCGGCGCCTTGAGCTCGACACCGCCGCCGACCTGCGACGTCCCGGCCCAGTTCGTGATCCAGGTGGTGAGGATGTCGGCGCAGGCGTCCGCGCTGGCCAGCCAGCAGTTGTGGCCGCCGGCCACCTTGGCGACCATGCGCGAGTCGCGGGGCGAAGCGAGCGTGACGATGCCGTTGGCGGCAGCGTAGGCCAGGTTCACGTCGTCCAGGCGCACGAACTCGGGCGCCTGCCCGCCCGACGTGTGGCATTGCCCGCAGCGATTGCTCGCCTTGAGGTTGTCCCAGACATTGATCTTGAACGACTGCACGTCGGCGGTGGCCGGCGGAGGCCCGCTGTAGGTGGCGGGGGTGCCGCCGGAGGTCACGGGGTTCTCGACCGTGTCCGCGCCGCCGCCGCAACCCGCGAGGATTGCGAGCATGCCGGCGAGCGCGAAGGCGCGTGTAGAGCGGCGATCCTGAGCGAAGGATGTCCATGGTGCTCTCCGTTCAATCGCCCATGCAGTAGGCCGCGGACTCGGCGAAGACGCGCTTGAGCCTGTAGCCGTCGGACCGGAACGAACTGACGTCATCGAATCCACGCTGCGCGCGGTCCGCGCCGTCGCTCGGCGGCCGCAGGCAGACATTGCGGAAGACTTTCTCGACCTGGCAGCGGGCGAAGGCTGTCCTGCTGGCGAGCTCGCTGGCCCATGGACTTCGCACCCTGCCCGCGGCCCGGCAGTGCGGCAGTCCCAGCCGAGCAGCGCGTTCTGGCCGTCGCGCCAGTAGTTGCCCCAGTGGTCGTCCGGCGTGCGAGTAGCCGTACGGAAGGTTGTCGTCGTTGTTGAAGTACTTGGCCGGACCACGCCCGGCGTGTACACGAGGGCCCGGCCGCCTCGTCGAAGGTGTAGTAGGCGAACGCCTGGGCCAGCGGATCCATGCCGCTGTGGCAGCCGATGCAGTTGTTCAGGAAGATGCGGCTGTCGCCGCCCGGGCTGCGGGTCACGTCCTGGCGGATCCGGTCGGACGGGCGCGTCGGTGTCCAGCACCTGCTCCAGTCGCGGCACAGGTGGTTCATCATGCGTGAAGCGGAACATCGCCCGGTTGGTGCCGGCGACGAAGAATGCCTCGGCCGCGGCGCGGGTGGTGATGACGCCCGCCGTCGCGTCGGGCGGGAGGCCCGTCGCCGAGGACTGTGTCGTCGCGCACGAGCGCGTCCTTCAGGTCTGCGTTCTGCTCCCTTCCAGCGCCTCGTAGTGATCGTTGCTCGAGGGCGAGAACGGCGGCAGGCCGAGGCCGCTGCGGCCGACGTAGCAGGATGTCGCCGACAGCACCGTGTTGAACGGCACGTCGTCGCGCACCATGCCGATGACGGTGGCCGTGTAGTCGTTCAGCGGCACGAACACGCTCTGGTCACGATTGGTCCACGGCGTCGCGAAGTTCTTCAGCGTGACGTTGTAGAATGCGCTGTTGTCCATCGCGGTGTAGGCGGCATCGAGGCTGCGACCCGCCGGCGACGTCGGCCGCCATGTCGTCGAGGACGGCGTGCGTCGGCGGCACGCCGGCCAGCCGGTCGTGGATGCGTTTCGCCTGCTTGCGCGAGTCGGCGGACGAGACCGCGGGTTGCAGCATCGCAAGGGCCGCGCCGACGAGCAGCGCGAATCGTGCGACCGGCGCGGCCGCACGGTGGCGACGCCTGCACCATCCTGTCCCTGCGCATGTTGCGATCTCCCTCAGGCCGCTTGCGGTTTGTCACGGGGGGCAATGTGGAATGCCGCGAGGTCGCCGCCAAGCGCTCCATGCGGTTATGGGATGGCGCTCACAGAACCCTGCGTTCTGAGAGTCTGCTCACACATCGCGACGCGATGCGTGGAGCACCCGGTGCCCTATGAGACAAAGTGCCCTAACCGGTGCGCATCGTGCGCGCCGCGCCGCCACCATTACTGGGGATCGCTCGATGCGCAGACTCGTCAGACAATCGGCCCGGGCCGCGCGGCTCTGCGGAGCGCTCGCGGGTGCCGCTGTCCTGCTCGCCGCCGCCGGCTGCACCAGCGGTGACGGCAGCGCCTCGTCCGGCAACGGCCAGGATCCCGACCCCGTCGTGCTCGATGTCCCCATCGCCTACGTCAAGCGACCGGTGCCCGGCGGCCAGGGCATGCCGCCAACCGATGCGCGCCAGCTGCGCACGATTCCAGCCGGGCGCAGACCTCTTCGTGCGCGACCGGGCATCGCCGACTGCCGCCGAGAGTCAACGTCACCGGGCGCGATCACCCAGGGCGAGGGCGACGACATCCGCGACGTCGAGGTGTCCTACGACGGCAGGAAGGTCGTGTTCGCGATGCGCGAGCCGCTGATCGAGGGCGCCGACGAGGAAGACCAGCCGACCTGGAACATCTGGGAGTACGACGCTCGAACACGCGACGAGCTGCGCCGCGTCATCCCGTCGGACATCGATCGCCGAGGAAGGCCACGACGTCGCGCCACACTACCTGCCCGGACGGACGCATCGTCTTCTCCTCCACGCGGCAGCGCCAGTCGCAAGGCCGTGCTGCTCGACGAGGGCAAGCCGCAGTTCGACGCCCAGGACGAGGATCGCCACGAGCCCGCCTTCGTCCTGCACGTGATGAACGCCGACGGCAGCGGACATCCGGCAGATCTCCTTCAACCAGAGCCACGACCTGGATCCCGCGGTGCTCGACGACGGGCGCAGGTCGCTGTTCAGCCGCTGGGACAACGCCGGCCGCGAACAACGAGATCAACCTGTACGCGGTGAAGCCGGACGGCTCGCAACTCGAGCTGCTCTACGGCGCACAGAGCCACGCGACCGGCACGAACGGCAGCGACGTGCAGTTCCTGAAGCCGCGCCAGGGAGCAGACGGCCGGATGCTGACGATCGCCCGGCCGTTCCACGACCGATCGACTCGGGCGGCGAGCTCTTCGACATCGACGTCGCCAACTACGTGGAGAACCTGCAGCCGACCGCTGCCGAACCGCGGCGTGCTGGCCGGTCCGGCACAGACGCCCGCGATCGTGAACGACGTGCGCACCGACGACGCGGTCCGTCGCCCGGCGGCGCGTTCAGTGCGGCGTATCCGCTGTTCGACGGCACGGCCGGCTGTTCGTGAGCTGGATCGCAGTGCCGGCTGCTCGAGGGCCAGGCCGATCGTGCCCTGCACCACCGACCGCCTGGCGACCGGCACGGCCGTCGCCGCGCCCCCGCTGTACGGGATCTGGATGTACGACCCCCGGCAGGGCACCCAGCTGCCGGTGGTGCCGCCGGTCGAGGGAGTGCTCTACACGGAGATCGTCGCGCTGCAGCCGCAAGCCCTGCCCCCCGTCCTGCTCGATCGGATTGCGGGCGTGGATTTCGACGCGGAGCTCGAGACCGAGGGCGTCGGTATCCTCGACATCCGCAGTGTCTACGACATGGACGGCGTGGACATGGCCCCGGGAGGCATCGCCGCCCTGTCGGACCCAGCGCAGACCACGGCGGCGCAGCGGCCCGCTCGCTTCCTGCGCATCGAGAAGGCCGTCGGCCTTCCGGACGAGGACGTGCGCGACTTCGCGAACAGCGCCTTCGGCGTCACTGCCGCCTTCGGAATGCGCGAGATCCTCGGCTACGCGCCCGTCGAGCCGGACGGCTCGGTGCGGATCAAGGTGCCGGCCAACGTGCCCTTCGCCGTCACGGTCCTCGACGCGAACGGGCGGCGCATCGGCGCGCGGCACGACAACTGGCTGCAGGTGCGCGTGGGCGAGGAGCTGCGCTGCAACGGCTGTCACGATACCGCCAGCGGCGAGTCGCACGGCCGCAGCAACCTGTTCGGTGCCGCTTACGACGGCGCACCCGCCGACCGGCCTGCCCTTCCCGAACACGAATCCCGCGTTCTTCGCGGATTTCGGCGAGACCATGGCCCAGGTGCGCGCGCGTATCAGTTGCGCAGACCGACTGCGCCGCGCTTGAGCCGTCCGTCGACGTCGCCTACGACGATGTCTGGACGGACCCCGTGGCCGCCGGCCGGGCCCCCGATGCATCGTTCGCGTACCGCTACGCCGACCTCGACACGCCGGCACCGACCAGCGCGGACTGCATGATGAACTGGCGTTCCGGATGCCGCATGACCATCCACTACGAGGCGCACATCCACCCGCTGTGGAGCAAGCCGCGCGTCACGCTCGCCGTCGACCAGGTCACGGTGCTGGCCGACGATACCTGCACGACCTGCCACTCGGATCGCGACGGCGCGGGGGCGTTGCGCGTGCCCCCGGGGCAGCTCGAGCTGACCGACGGGCCCTCGAGCGACGAGCCGGATCACAAGAGCCTACCGCGAGTTGTTCGCGGGCGACAACGAGCAGGAGCTCGTCGCCGGCAACCTGCAGGACCGCCAGGTCCAGGTCGGCGTCGACCCGGTCACGGGCGATCCGCAGTTCGCTCCCGTGCCGGTGCCGGCCTCCATGGCTGCGGGCAGCGCGGCCGCATCTGTGCGCTTCTTCGCAAAGTTCGGTCCCGGTGGCAGCCATGAAGGCCGCCTGACCCCTGCCGAGTTGATGCTCGTCTCAGAATGGGTGGACGTCGGGGCGCAATACTTCAACGACCCGTTCGCCGCGCCGCTCGACTGAAAATGATCCGACGCCTGCTGACCGCCGCCATGATGCTCGGGATGATGTTCCCGGTCGCCGCCCCCGCCGCACGCGGCGGCAGCGAGGTCGTCGTGCAGGACGCCTATCTCGATTTCCACAGCGGTCCCGGCCGGGGCTACCCGGCGTTCCACGTCGTCGGCCGCGGCGAGTCGGTCGAACTGCTGCGCCGGCGCACGGACTGGATCAAGGTCCGCAGCTCCGGCGGCAAGGAAGGCTGGGTGCATCGCAGCCAGCTCGAGCAGACGCTGACGCCCGGCGGTGAGTCGGTCGTTCTGCCGGCGCCCACGCCGGAGAGCCGGACGGGTCATCGCTGGGAAATCGGGCTCGCCACTGGCGATTTCGACGGAGCGAGCGTCGTTTCCGTCAACGGCGCCTGGACCATGACGCCCTCGCTGCTCGCCCGCGCCGATGCTTCGCACCTGCTCGGCGACTACTCCAACGGGTGGCTCGCGACGGCGGGGATAGCCCACGTCTTCGTGCCCGAGTGGCGCGTCGCACCGTTCGTCGGCATCGGTGGCGGCGTCGTGCACGTCTCGCCCAAGGCCACGCTGGTTCGTGCCGAGGACCGTACCGACGAGGCGGCCTACGCTGCCGTCGGCGTGCGCGGCTACCTCAGCAACCGCTTCCTGATGCAGGCCGAGTACCGCGGGTACGTGGTGTTCACGAGCCGCAACGAAAACGAGGAGATCGAGGAATGGACCGTCGGCTTCACGTACTTCTTCTGAGCTGCGCCGCGCTCGCCGGGCTCGCGGCCACGCCGGTGGCGGCTCAGGAGCCGGCGGCGGCGGCGCCCGAGACCCCCCAGGTCGTGGAGCCGCAGGTGCAGCGCCGCGACGTGCAGCGGCCCGACATCGATACGGAGAATTTCGAGGCGGGCGCATTCGTCGGCACGATCGGCATCGAGGACTTCGGTTCGAGCGTGGTCTATGGCGCGCGTATCGCCTACCACTTCACGGAGGACCTGTTCGCGGAGGCCACCGTCGGGACTGCGGAGGCGGGCCGCACCAGCTACGAAGACCTGAGCGGCGCCGTCGAACTGCTGACCGACAGCGAGCGGACATTCACCTACTACGACCTCGCCCTGGGCTGGAACGCCCTGCCGGGCGAAGTGTTCCTCGGCGGCCGCCGTGCCATGCCGTCGGCGCTCTACCTGACGCTCGGCGCCGGCAGCACGCATTTCGCGGGCGACGATCACTTCACGGTCGCGCTCGGCGCCGGCTACCGGGTGCTGCCCACCGACTGGCTCGCGGTGCACCTCGACGCCCGCGACCACGCCTTCGACAGTGATCTTCTCGGCAAGACGAAGCTCACGCACAACCTGCAGTTCACCCTCGGCTTCACGGCCTTCTTCTGAGCACGGAGTACACCATGGGCCTGAGACTGACGATTCCCGCCTTGATCGCCGCCACCCTGCTCGCAACCGCCTCCGGCGCGAGCACGCCGGCGCCGGCACCTGATTTCGCCTTGCCCGCCCGCGACGGTGCGGACGTGCGGCTGAGCGAGTTCAAGGGACAGGTCGTGATGATCAACTTCTGGGCCACCTGGTGCGGTCCCTGCCGGCAGGAGATGCCGCTCCTGCAGCAACTGCAGTCGAAGTACGAGCCGCTCGGCTTCACGCTGCTCGGCGTCAACGTCGAGAACGACAGCGCTGCCGCGCAGGCCTGGCTCAAGGGCGTGCCGGTGACGTTCCCGATCCTGTTCGACCGCAGGAACGAGGTGGCCGAGCGCTTCGGCGTCGAGGGCATGCCGAGCACCGTCTTCGTCGATCGCACCGGCAACGTCCGTCACGTGCACCGCGGCTACAAACCCGGCGACGAGGCGAAGTACGCGGACATGATCCGCAGCCTGGTCAAGGAGTGAACATGTCCCGGGCCATCGCGATCCCGTCCCTGCTCGCCTGCCTGGTGCTCGCCGGCTGCAGCAGCGTCGAGCCCTGGGTGAAGCCCTACGAGCGGCAGAATTTTGCCGACCCGATCATGAGCGCGAGCCGCGACCCGGTCGCCGAGAGCTACCTCAACCACGTGTTCGAGGCGCGCGAGGGTGCGCGCGGGGCCACCGGCGCCCACGGCGGCGGCTGCGGATGCAACTGAGGCTCGCGTGAACATCCGATCGCCGCTGCTCCTGCTCCTGCTCGCACTTGCGGCCGCGCCGGCGTCGCGCGCCGGCGTGCTGCCGGACGACCGCGCGGACGTCCTCTATCACCGGTACGACGGCGGTGGCGTGACCATCGACGGCCCGTCCCTGCTGGTACGCAAGAAATTCGCCGAGAAGTACTCCGTGTCGGCGAACTACTACGTCGACATGGTGTCGAGCGCCTCGATCGACGTGATGACGACGGCGAGTCCCTACAAGGAAGAGCGCACGCAGGGCAGCCTCGCCGCCGACATGCTGAATGGCAAGACCCAGTACAGCGTCAGCTTCACCAACAGCGACGAAAACGACTACACGGCCAACACGGCCAGCCTCGACATCAGCCAGGACATGTTCGGCGACCTCACTACCGTGTCCTTCGGCTTCAGCCGCGGCTGGGACGAGGTTCGCAAGCGCGGCGACGGGGATTTCTCCGAACCGATCGACCGCTCGACCTACCGCCTCGGCCTGACGCAGATCCTCACGCCCACGCTGATGATGGGCGCGAACTACGAACTCGTCACCGACGAAGGCTTCCTGAACAACCCCTACCGCTCGGTTCGATATCTCGACCCGGACAGCGCTGCCGGCTTCGCCTACCAGCCCGAGGCCTATCCGCGCACGCGCACCAGCAGCGCCGCCTCGATCAACGCACGGTACTTCCTGCCCTGGCGCGCCGCCGCGCACGGCGAGTACCGCTACTTCACGGACACCTGGGGCATCGACTCCAGCACGGTGAGCGTCGGCTACACGCATCCCTGGGGCGAGAAGTGGATCTTCGAGGCCGGCTACCGCTGGTACGACCAGTCCGCAGCGGACTTCTACTCCGACCTGTTCCCGCGCGCGGACGCCCAGAACTTCCTGGCGCGCGACAAGGAGCTGAGCACGTTTACCAGCCACATGCTGAGCGTGGGAGCGACTTACGAACTGCCCCCGCTCGGCTGGAAGTTCATCCAGCGCTCGACCGTCAACCTGTTCTACGACCGGTTCCGCTTCGAGTACGACGACTTCCGCGACATCACGGCCGGCGGTACGCCGGGGACCGAGCCGCTCTACGGGTTCGACGCGAACGTGATCCGCTTCTTCGTCTCGGGCTGGTTCTAGCCGCGCAAGCGCCGGGCGGGCCTGGGCACCTGCTGCGTGATGCAGTGGAGGTTGCCGCCGCCGAGCAGGATCTCCCGCCCGGGCACACCCACGACCTCGCGGCCCGGGAACAGGCTCGCAAGCCTGCGCAGCGCAGCCGCGTCGCGCCTGGGATCGAGCAGCGGCACCACGATGCGACGCGTGCCCAGGTAGAAATTGACGTACGAGCCCGCCATTCGCGCGCCCACCTCGCGGGGCCGCGCACCCTCGCCGAAATCGACCCCCAGCGCTTCGTCACGCGTGACGTACAGCGGATCCGGCTGCACGAGCTTGTGCACCTTCAGGCGCCGGCCGCGCGCATCGCGCGCCGCCATCAGCCGCTCGTACGCGTCCAGCGAGGCCTCGTACTGCGGGTCGCCTCGGTCGTTCGTCCACGTCAGCACGACCTCGCCCGGCCGCACGTAAGCACAAAGGTTGTCGACGTGGCCGTCCGTCTCGTCCTGCCAGACGCCGCGCCCGAGCCAGATCACCGTGTCCACGTTGAGGTAGCGGCCGAGCAATGCCTCGATCTCGCCGCGCGCGAGCTGCGGGTTGCGGTTGCGGTTGAGCAGGCACTCCTCGGTCGTGATGCAGGTGCCCTGCCCGTCCACATGGATGCCGCCGCCTTCCAGCACGAAGGGCGCACGGTAGCGGTCGCGGCCCTCGATCTCGAGGACCTTCTGCGCGACTGCGTCGTCGCGGTCCCACGGGAAATAGAGGCCGCCGTCCAGGCCGCCCCAGGCATTGAACATCCAGTCCACGCCGCGGACACCGCCGCGATCGTTGACGACGAAGGTGGGGCCCACGTCGCGCATCCAGGCATCGTTGCTCGAGATCTCGACGACCCGGACCAGTGGCGGCAGCTGGCGCCGCGCATTCGCAAACTGCCTCGCCGAAACCCCCACTGACACCGGCTCGCTGCCGGCAATGGCCGCGGCGACGGCGACAAACGCTTGCTGTGCCGGCTTGCCGCCGAGCCGCCAGTTGTCGGGCCGCTCCGGCCAGAGCAGCCAGCAGCCGGAATGCGGCTCGAATTCGCCGGGCATCCGGTAGCCGTCGCGGCGCGGGGTGCTGGAAAGCGTTCGGGTCATTGAAATCGCCGGTCCAATCGGGTGTTGGCGACGATGGTAGCGGTACGGCTATCCGGTCGGCCAGAGCGCGAGGCTGCCGGCAGCGAGAATTGCGCCGATGAGCGCGCCCGCCGCGACGTCCGTCGGGTAATGAAGGCCGAGCACCACGCGCGAGGCCGCCACCGCCGCCGTGAACGGCACGAGGAGGAGCGCGAGCACCGGGTAGTGCGCGACGGCCAGCACCGTGAAGCAGACGGCATGCAGCGTGTGGCCGGAAGGAAAGCTGTAGCGGTCGAGCGGGGCGGTGCCACAGAGGATGCCGTCGTGCGAAACGAACGGCCGTTCGCGGACGAGGCGGTGCTTGAGCGACTTGTAGGCGGCGGTGCCGAAGGCCCCGCTCGCGGCCATCTGCACGGCGACCAGCCTGCCGGACCCGCCGGCCATGAGCGCCATGCCCGCCATCAGTGCATACCAGGCGATTCCGTCCCCCAGTCGACTCGCGACGATGAACACGGCACGCAGCCCCGGGCGACGACAGCCGCGGTTGATGCGCTGGCACAGCGCCCCTTCGGCGCGGTCCACGCGTTGCCAGAGCCGGAGTGTGCCTGCACTCGCCATGCTGACGACGCTGGCAGCGGGTCGTGATGACCGCGTGTAGGTTCTATTACGATTTTATTAAAAACAATATGTTACGAAACCTTCCTAAGGCGCTAAATAACTGTGGCGACGCGCCCATGCGTGCCGCGTCACTGCGCCGGACGGTGCAGACCCCAGCCGTTCACGATCAGGTAAAGCGACGGGATGATCACGAGCGTAAGCACCGTGGCGGACACCATGCCGCCCACCATGGGCGCGGCAATCCGGCGCATCACCTCGGACCCCGTGCCCGAGCCCCACATGATCGGCAACAGGCCCACGATGATGGTGATCACGGTCATGAGCTTGGGCCGCAATCGGAGCAGCGCTCCCTCGACGATCGATTCGCGCAGTTCCTCGCGAGTGGGGCTGCGCCCCTCGGACGCCGCCCGGCGGCGGCGCCCGGCCCAGGCATGCTCGAGGTACATGACCATCACGACGCCGGTCTCGGCGGCCACGCCGGCCAGCGCGATGAAGCCAACGACCGCCGCGATCGACATGTCGTAGTCGAGCAGGTAGAGGAGCCACACCCCGCCCACCAGCGCAAATGGCAGCGCGCCCAGGATGAGCAGCACGTCGCGGGCATTGCGGAAGTTGAGATACAGCAGCAGGACGATGATCGCGAGCGTGAGCGGCACGACGAGCTTGAGCCGTTCGGCGGCGCGCTCGAGATACTCGTATTGCCCGGACCAGCCGAGGCTGTAGCCGGGTGGAAGCGCGAGCTCGGCCGCAATGCGCTCCTTCGCCTCGTTCACGTACCCGCCGAGGTCGCGTCCCTGCAGGTCCACGAACACCCAGCCCGAGGGTCGCGCGTTCTCGCTGCGGATCATCGCCGGCCCGTCGGCCACGTCCACCCGCGCCACGTCGGCCAGCGTGACGTTGGCGCCCGTGGGCGTCACGAGCGGCAGGGCGCGCAGTGACTCGAGGGAATCGCGAAAGTCCTGCGGGTAGCGCAGGTTGATCGGATAGCGCTCCAGCCCCTCGACGGTGTAGCTCACCGTCATGCCGCCCACCGCGCTGCCGACGATGTCCTGCACGTCCTTGACATTGAGACCGTAGCGGGCGGCCGCGACCCGATCGATGTCCACGTCGAGGTAGCGCCCGGTGGCTGTCCGCTCGGCGTACACCGAGATCGTCCCGGGCACCTCGCGCAGGATGTCCTCGATGCTGCGGCCGAGCTGCTGGATCGTCGCGAGGTCCGGGCCCATGATCTTGATGCCGACCGGCGTACGGATGCCGGTCGCCAGCATGTCGATGCGCGTCTTGATGGGATAACCCCAGGCATTCGACAGGCCCGGGAACTTCACCAGCGCATCGAGCTCGGCCTTGAGCTTCTCCGGCGTCATGCCGGGCCGCCACTCCCCGCGGGGCTTGAGCATGATGGTGGTCTCGAACATCTCGATGGGCGCCGGATCGGTGGCCGTCTCGGCGCGCCCGGCCTTGCCGAACACGCGCTCGACCTCCGGCACCGTACGGATCAGCTTGTCCGTCTGCTGCAGCAATGCGCGCGCCGCGTCCGTCGACAGCCCGGGCAGCGTCGTGGGCATGTAGAGCAGGTCGCCCTCGTCGAGCTCGGGCATGAACTCCGTGCCGAGCCGCGATGCGGGCCAGGCCGTCGCCAGCACGAGCACCGTCGCCGCCGCAGTCACGGCCCAGGGCGCCCGGAGCGCAAGCTCGAGGAACGGCCGGTAGGCCGCCATGGTCGCGCGGTTGACGGGGTTGGCGGCCTCGGGGCGGATGCGCCCTCGCACCAGCCAGTAGATCAGCACCGGTACCAGCGTCACCGACAGCAGCGACGCCCACACCATCGCGTAGGTCTTGGTGTAGGCCAGCGGCGCGAACATGCGCCCCTCCTGGGCCTCGAGCGTGAACACCGGCAGGAACGACAGCGCCACGATCATCAGCGAGAAGAAGAGCGAGGGCCCCACCTCGCGGCAACCGTCGTAGATCGCCTGCATGCGGTCGGATTCGGAGACGGCCCCGTGCTCGAGCTTCTTGTGCACGTTCTCGATCATGACGATCGCCGCGTCCACCAGCGTGCCGATGGCGATGGCGATGCCGCCGAGCGACATGATGTTGGCGTTCATGCCCTGCAGGTGCATGACGATGAACGCCGAGAGCACCGCGATCGGAGTGACGATCACGACGATCAGCCCCGAGCGGACGTGGAACAGGAAGACAAAGCAGACGAGCGCGACCACGATGAACTCATCGACGAGCTTGCGCTGCAGGTTGTCCACGGCGCGCTGGATCAGCGAGCCACGGTCGTAGGTCTCGACGATCTCGACGCCCTGCGGCAGGCCCGCGCGCAGCTCGTCGAGCTTGGCCTTGACCCGGGCGATGGTGTCGCGCGCGTTGTCGCCGTTGCGCATCACGATCACGCCGCCCACGGCCTCGCCCTCGCCGTCGAGCTCGCCGATGCCGCGCCTCATCTCGGGGCCGATGCGCACCTCCGCAACGTCGCGCAGCAGCACGGGGGTGCCCTGCTTCGTCGCCATTACCGGGATGCGCTCGAGGTCCTCGATGCGCTTCACGTAGCCCGTGACGCGCACCATGTACTCGGCCTCGGCCATCTCGACGACGGAGCCGCCCACTTCCTGGTTGCCGGCGCGGATCGCCTGCTCGACCATCATCAGCGGGAGACCAAAGCCGCGCAGGCGCAGCGGGTCGACGACCACCTGGTACTGCTTGACCATGCCGCCGACGGTGGCCACCTCCGCGACACCATCGAGCGCCTGCAGCTCGAATTTCAGGAACCAGTCCTGGATCGAGCGCAGCTCCGCCAGGTCGTGGCGGCCGGTGCGATCGACGAGTGCGTACTGGTAGATCCAGCCGACGCCGGTCGCGTCGGGGCCGAGTGCTGGCCGCACTCCCTCGGGCAGGCGCGCCGAGACCTGGCTCAGGTATTCGAGCACGCGCGAGCGTGCCCAGTAGGGATCGATGCCGTCCTCGAACAGCACGTTGACGAACGAGTCGCCGTAGAACGAGTAGCCGCGCACGGTCGTGGCGCCGGGCACGGACAGCAGCGCCGTCGTCAGCGGGTAGGTCACCTGGTCCTCGACCAGGCGCGGCGCCTGGCCCGGATACGGCGTCCGCACGATCACCTGCACGTCGGACAAGTCCGGCAGGGCATCGACCGGCGTGTGCATGAACGAGTACACGCCCACCGCCGTGAGCATTGCCGTGAGCAGGATCACCAGCGCCCGATTGTCGAGCGAGGCACGAATCAGCGAGTCGATCATGGTGCCGCCTCGCTCGTGAGCCGCTCGAGGCCCGCGCGCAGGTTGGCTTCCGAATCGAGCAGGAACTGCCCGGCGACCACCACGCGCTCGCCCTCGGCGAGGCCGTCGCGAATGACGACCCGGTCGCCGCTCTCGGCGCCGGCAACGACTCGGCGCGGCACGAAGCGTCCGTCACCGAGCGCGATGACGACCCGATTCTCCGTTCCGGTGCGTATCAATGCGCTGCGCGGGATCGTGACCGCTGCGGCCCCGGCCTGGCCGATCAGGCTCACGGACGCGAGCATGTTGGGCCGGATCGCGCCCGGCGCCGCATCGAGCGCGATGCGCGCACGCACCGTGCGCGTCTCCATGTTGAGCTCTGGGTAGACGTACTCGACACGCCCCGCGACCGACTCTCCCGGCAACGAAGGAAAGCGCAGTTCGGCTGCAGTCCCGACGCCCACCCACCCGGCCTGGGTCTCGGGTACCTCGGCGATCACCCAGAGGCTGCCGAGTTCCGTGATGGTCATCGCGATCATGTCGGGCGTCACCATGGCGCCTTCCTTCGCCTCGAGCTCGGTGATGACGCCCGCAATCGGCGCGTGAAATGCGACGCGCCCGGCGGCACGCCCACCCTTCGCCAGCCGCGCGGCGGTGCCCGGGTCGAGCCCGAGCGTGCGCAGTCGCTCGCGCGAGGCCTCGATCAGGTCTGCATTGCCGATCTGCAGGGCATCGAGATACTCCTGCTGCGCGCTTGCGAGCATCGGCGAGTACAGCGTGAACAGCAGTTGCCCGGCCTTTACCGTCTCGCCCATGGCGCGCACCGACAATCCTTCGATCCAGCCCTCGGCGCGGGACCGCACCTGCTGTACGCGGCGCTCGTCGAAGCTCACGTAGCCCACCGTCTCCGCGCGGCGTTCGAGCGCGGCCAACACCGCAGCTTCGGTGCGGACGCCGAGATTGTTCACCACGGCGGGCGAGATCCGGACCTCCGGTCCCGCCGCGTCGGCGAAGACGGGCACGTAGTCCATGCCCATCTCGTCCTGAGCAGGCACCGGCGAGGTGCGGTTAGGGTCGTGAGGATGACGGTAATGGATGGGCTTGGCGTCCGTGCCGCTCGCGGCCGGCGGATCCGTCGCCTCGATCGGCCCGGGCTCGACCTTCACGAGGGTCATCCCGCAGATCGGACATTCGCCCGGCGCGTCGCGCACGACGTCCGGGTGCATCGGGCAGCGGTACTGCGGATTCGTGTGCTTGAGCGCGTGCTCGGCCGCCGAATCGTTCGCGGCGGCGCTCGCCGGCTCCGACGCCGGCTGCTTCGCTTCCTCCCTCGCGCACCCCGCGACAGACAATGCCACCAGCGCCAGCAGCGCGACGCACCAACGCGCGCATGCGCGTCCATCCGCCATCCGCCAGCCACCGATCACTGCGCGCTCCGGGCTCATGGCTGTTCTCCCACGAGGTACTCGACGTCGTATTGAGCCTGCGCGCGATCCGCGGACAGTCGCAGGTGCCTGAGCCAGGTGTCGAGTGCGATCCGGCGCGCCGCGATCACCTCATCGACCATGGCGCGGTTCGACCGGTACGCAAGCAAGGCTGCCTGGACCGACTGCTCGGCGAGCGGCACGAGGTCCGCTGCGTAGAACCGCTCGAGCTCGGCCGTGCGGTCGGCAATGTTCCAGGCCTCCGCGAGCATGGCTCGCATGTCGCGCTGGTGGTCGTCGTGCATTTCGTGCAGCCCGCGGGCTTCCGCGCGCGCTGCGGAGACTTCCCGATCCTGGCGGTTCGCGCCGAAAACCGGCAGGTCCACGGTCACCATTGCACTCAGCATGTCGGGACGCGACTCGCCGTCCATCGATCCGCTGCGCAGGCCGTAGCTCAGGTCGAGCATCCAGCCCGGACGCTTGCGCTGCTGCGCCAGGTCGACGGCCGTCTCGGCGGCCTCGATGCGGTGCTCGAAGTCCACCTGGGCGGGATGCTGCATCAGTCGCGCCTCGAGTGCCGCGAGCGGCTCGAGATCCGACCGGGCCGGCAACGCGAAGGGGCCGGCTCGCGCGACTTCCTCGTCGCCGATCCAGCGCGCGAGTTGCGTGCGCCGCATGGCCTCGTCGCGATCGATGTCGAGCCGTTGCTCGCGCAACATCGCCACGTCGAGCCCCGCCTGGAGCACCTCGAGCTGCCTGCCCTCCCCCGAGGCGTAACGGGCGCGCGCTGCGCTGCGCATCTGGTCGACCCAGTCGGACTGGCTCGCGACGAGATCCCGGGCGCGCGCCAGGTACGCAAGCTCCGCCCATGCGCGGCGCACCTCACGCTGGACGATCCGTCGCCGGTCGTTCGCCACCGCCTCCGCGGCACTGGCCGACTGTTCCATGCGACGCCGCGCGAGCTCGCGTGTCCGGCCGGGCTGGAATTCCTGGCTCACGCCGACCTCGAGCATCGTCATGTCCTCGGCGTCGAGGCTGAAGCTGTCCACCGGCACGTTGACGGCACCGAACTTCAGCTTCGGGTCCATCAGCTGTCCTTCGGCCACGGCCCGCTCGCGCATCGCGATCGACTCCGCCTGGAGCTGTCGCAACACGGCATCGCGCTCGACGGCGAGGCGCTCCGCCTCCGCCAGCGACAGCGCCGGGGCATGCGGAGCCCACAGCGCGCCGAGGCACACGAACGCGATCGCCGCCAGCGGCCTCACGCGCGAAGAATTGGAACCTGTGAACCGGCCTTCTGCAGGCGCCGGACGTACCTGTGTCATGGTCAACCTCCCGGACGAGAAAACGGCTGCGCGTCCCTGGGGACGAGAACCGGGGAGGTCTACTCGATGAACCGGCAGTAGCTGATGGAAAGTGGGAGCCGCGGGACGTCCAGAGGGTCGTCGCCGGCGGCCACGCGCGATACGGACGCGTAGAGCCGGCAGCCGGCACCGAGGACCTGGCAGGGAGGCGGTCCGTAGAAGACCGTCGGGTTGCGGGCATCGATCTGCGGATCGTGCGGGAAGGCGCACTCCGCGTCATGGTCGCAGCCCGCGGTCGAACCGTCCTGCGCGGCAGGGCAGTACGGACAATGCGCTGGCTGGGGCACGGACGAATCGTGGCCGCCGTGACCGCCGTGACCGCCGTGACCGCCGTGACCGTCGAGGTGGCTCGCGTGCGCGCCGTGGTGCGCTGGCTGCGCAGTCGGCGCGGCGTGCTCCACCGCGTAAGCCATGGTGCAGGGCACGACCGCCGCCTGCAACCACGCGAGCGCAAACAGCGCGAGCGCAGCCCTTGCGAGGGCTCGCTGCCTGCGACGGATCCATGTGATGCCGGAAATCATGGTCATTCGGGCCGGTTGCGCGGCAAGGTATCCCGCGTCGTCCTCAATTGCAATGTCGTGGGCCGGCGACCCGGTCACGCTTCGGCTCGGGCGTCCGGCGGACTCGGTGTCCGCCGGACGCCGTGCCTCAGCGCATCACTGACCGGTCGTACCGGCTGCCGCACGGTGCTCGGAGGCAAGCGCACGGACTTCCCTGGCTGCGCCGCGGTATTGAGCTACGAGTCGCTCGCAGTGCGAAATCATCGACGGCGAGTGGGCCTTCGGCGCACCGCCGCCACGGTAGATCTTTGCCATGCCCGCGTGCGCCTCGGCCTTGCGCTCGAGACTGGCCGCTTCCTCGTCATAGGCACGCGCGATTGCCTCGTGGTCCGCCGGTGTCCGCGCAGCCTCGAGCTGGGCGGCGGTCACCGTGGATCCATCGGACTTGTCACCGGCCCGGACCGGGACGAAGTACACCGGTGCGGGCACTCGGCCGGCACCGTCGGGAACGGGATCGCAGGACTCAATTCGGAGGTCGGAAATGCTCTTCGATCGGATCGGGCAGGATTGCCTGGTCGACAGGCATGGGGCGATCCGCCGGAGGCGCAACCTTGCCGTCGAGGCTCAGGTCGAGCCGCAGTGCCGGCGTGTGACCGCAAGGGCAGCCGCACTGGGGCGAATGACAGGCGTTGCCGTGGTCGGTCGCCGGGGCCTCGGGATTCGGGCTGGCGTGCTCATGAGCAGCGCGATCGTGCTCGCATTGCTCGTCGCCGACCGGAGCCGCGTGCGCGAAACTGCCCGCCACCAGCTGCCAGAGGAGCAGCAGGACTGCGCAGCAGAATTGCGGGCGACGGCGTGTCACGCGGGCATCCTCAGTCTCGCGGCCAGACGTGCGCAAGACCGTACCTCTACGCAGGCCCGGCATGGAACTCTGGCAGAATCCGCCGATGCGGAAGCTGCCTCCCGTCGTGACTGCACTGGTTGTGACACTGGCGGCCTGCGATCGTTCCCCGCCGCTGCCGGAGGCCTGGCTCGGCTCGGTCACGGTCGTGGCCGCGCCAGCCGCGCCGGGCAGCCGTTACCCGCACCTCGCCACCGACACCAACGGCGGGGCCGTGTTGAGTTGGCTGCGTCCGACCGCGGACGGGGGCTTTGCGCTGCAGCATGCCCGGTGGCAGGACGATGCCTGGTCGGCCCCCCGGACAATCGTCACGGGCACGGACTGGTTCATCAACTGGGCGGACTTTCCTTCCGTCGTGCCCGTCACGGAACACGTCTGGGCGGCGCACTGGCTGCAGCAGAAGCCGGGAAACGTCTATTCCTACGATGTGCGCATGGCCGTGAGCACGGATGCAGGAGTGACGTGGTCGGAACCGATGTCGCCGCATGACGACGGAACTCCAACCGAGCACGGCTTCGTTTCGCTGTACGGCTTCGATGGCCGGACAGGTGCTGCCTGGCTGGATGGACGCCACACGAGTGGCGAGCACGAACACGGCGGCAGCGGCCATGGCGCGATGACCCTGCGCGGCGCGACCATTGCCAGCGACGGGCAACGTATCGGCCCCGACCATGAGATAGACGCGCGGGTGTGCGATTGCTGCCAGACCGACGCCGCGATCACCAGCGAGGGGCCGGTCGTCGTCTACCGCGACCGCAGCGAGCGCGAAGTGCGTGACATCGCGCTGGTGCGCAGGGTGCCCAGCGGCTGGTCGGAGCCCGTCCGGGTCCACCCCGACGGCTGGATCATCGATGCCTGCCCGGTGAACGGGCCGGCGGTTGCTGCGCACGGCAACTCCGTGGTGGTTGCCTGGTTCACCGCGCCCGACGTGCCGCGGGTCCGCCTCGCATTCTCGTCCGATGCGGGACGGACGTTCTCGCCTCCCGTCGAGGTCGCCAGCGGAAAGGTCGCTGGTCGCGTCGACGTCGTGCTGCTCGACGACGGACGCGCGGTGGTCAGCTGGCTGCAGGACGGCGCGGGTGGCGCGGAAATCCTCGCGCAACCCTTCACCCGTGACGGCGACGCGGCGCCCGCCGTCGTCGTCGCCCGCACGAGCGTCGCGCGGTCCTCCGGCTTTCCGCAAATGATCCGGGCGGGCGGCGGACTGCTGTTCGCCTGGACCGAGTCCGGCGACACGCCACGTGTGCGCAGCGCATTCGCGCCGCTGCCGTGACGGGCGGCGCCGGCCCCGGCCGCCGCCGCCGTATGCTAGCATTCACCGCTAATTTTCCCGTTCCTGCGAACCATCGGAGCCCGATCGATGACCAGCGCGCTCAAGCTCAACGTGCCCGCCCAGGGCCAGAAGATCACGATCGCGAACGGCCGCCTGCAGGTGCCCGACCAGCCGATCATCCCGTTCATCGAGGGCGACGGCACCGGTCCCGACATCTGGCGCGCCTCGGTGCGCGTGCTCGACGCCGCCGTCGAGAAGGCGTACGGCGGCAAGCGCAAGATCCACTGGATGGAGGTCTACGCCGGCCAGAAGTCGAACGACCTCTTCAATACCTGGTTGCCGGACGAGACCGTCGCGGCCTGCCGCGAGTACCTGGTCTCGATCAAGGGGCCGCTCACCACGCCGATCGGCGGCGGCATCCGCTCGCTGAACGTGGCGCTGCGCCAGATGCTCGACCTCTACGTCTGCCTGCGCCCGGTGCGCTGGTTCAAGGGCGTGCCCTCCCCGGTCAAGGCGCCCGAGAAGGTCGACATGGTGATCTTCCGTGAGAACACCGAGGACATCTACGCCGGTATCGAGTTCGAGGCGGGCAGCGCCGACAACGAGAAGTTCAAGGAACTGTTCAAGCAGGCCTTCCCCAAGCTCTACGGCAAGATCCGCTTCCCGGACACCTCCGGCATCGGCATCAAGGCCGTGTCCCGGGAGGGCACCGAGCGGCTGATGCGTTCGGCCGTCCAGTACGCGATCGACAACAGGCGCAAGAGCGTCACGATCGTGCACAAGGGCAATATCATGAAGTTCACGGAGGGCGCGTTCCGCAACTGGAGTTACGAACTCGCCGAGCGCGAGTTCGCCGGGCAGACCTACACCTGGGACCAGTGGGAGCGTACTCGCGCCGAGAAGGGCGAGAAAGCCGCGAATGCGGAGCAGGATGCGGCCAAGCAGGCCGGCCGGGTCGTCATCAAGGACGCGATCGCCGACATCACGCTGCAGCAGGTGCTCACCCGCCCGGACGAATTCGACGTCATCGCGACGATGAACCTCAACGGCGATTATCTCTCCGACGCGCTGGCGGCACAGGTGGGCGGCATCGGCATTGCGCCGGGCGGCAACATCAACTACATGACCGGCCATGCGGTGTTCGAGGCGACGCACGGGACGGCGCCGAAGTACGCCAACCTCGACAAGGTCAATCCAGGCTCCGTCATCCTCTCGGGGGAGATGATGCTGCGCTACATGGGCTGGGTCGAGGCCGCGGACGCGCTGATCACGGCCATGGACCGCACCATCGCCCAGAAGACCGTGACCTACGATTTCGCGCGCCTGATGGCGGGCGCCACCGAGGTCAAGTGCAGCGAATTCGGTGACGCCTTGATCAGGAGTTTGTAGGCTGTGGGCGGCGGGCCGTAGGCTGAAGGCTTGAACCTGTCGATTGCCAAGGCGGGCACGCGCGACCAGCTGGTGCAGGACTGCGCGCAGACGCTCGTGGACCTGTTCGCGGACTACAACGCGGAGTTCCGTGCGGTCACGCAGCGGGCGCGGCAGCGATTCGAGGAGCGCGACTGGCGCGGCAGCCAGCGCGACGCCGTCGAACGCATCGAGCTGTACTCGAGGTACGTCGACAGCGGCGTGGAGACCATGCGCCGCAAGCTCGGCGAGGACGTCCACGAGCGGGCGATCTGGTCGAGCATCAAGCGACGGTTCGCCGATCTCATCGACCCGCTGCCGGACAACGAGTTCAAGAAGACCTACTTCTGCTCGATCACGCGCAGGACGTTCGGCACGGTCGGTGTCGACCCGGCCGTCGAGTTCGTGGCGATCGACCTCGACCCGCTCGGCAGCGTCACCACGCACGTCGAGACCAAGAACTACCTCAACCGCGGCTCGATCGATCTGCTGATCGAGGAGCTGCTGGCCGACTTCCGCTTCCGCGCGCCCTACCGCGACTTCGACCTGAGCGTGAAGCGCGTCGCCGAGGAACTCAAGGCCTCGCTCGAAAGCGGTGGCGGGCGGCGCACGGTCGAGAGGATCGAGGTCATCAAGGAGGTCTTCTACCAGATGACACGCGCCTACCTCGTGGGGTGCATCAGCGGACCCGGCTGGACGCTGCCCTTCGTCGTCGCGCTGCGCAACCACGACAGCGGCGTGGTGGTGGACGCCATCATGCTCGACGAGAGCACGGTGAGCGTGCTCTTCAGCTTCACCCGCTCCTACTTCCACGTCGACCTTGCCCACGTCGGCGAGGCGGTCAAGTTCCTCAAGGGATACCTGCCCCGCAAGCCGGTCAGCGAGCTCTTCACGGTGCTCGGCCGCGCCAAGCAGGGCAAGACCGAGCGCTACCGCGAGCTGTTCCGCCACCTGCAGCACTCCGACGACCAGTTCATGCTGGCGCCAGGCGAGAAGGGCCTGGTGATGGTGTGCTTCACGCTGCCGTCCTTCGACGTGGTGTTCAAGCTCATCCGGGACAAGTTCCCCGACCAGAAGAACATCCAGCGGCAGGACGTGCTGGAGAAATACGACCTGGTGTTCAAGCACGACCGCGCCGGGCGACTCGTCGACGCGCAGGAGTTCAAGAAGGTCAAGTTCCCCAAGGCCCGCTTCGCGCCGGACCTGCTCGAGGAGCTCTTGACCGAGACCGCGGACACGGTGCAGGACGAGGGCGACGAGCTCGTCATCGACCACATGTACATCGAGCGCCGCATGACGCCGCTCAATCTGTACATCCGCACCGCGACGCGCGAGCAGGGCGAAAAGGCGGTGCTCGATTACGGACAGGCGATCCGCGACCTCGCGGTCACCAACATCTTCCCCGGCGACCTGCTGCTGAAGAACTTCGGAGTCACGCGCCACGGACGGGTCATCTTCTACGACTACGACGAGCTGTGCCTCGTGACCGACTGCCGGTTCCGCGAGATTCCGGAGTCGCGTCATGACGAGGACGACATGCGCGCCGAGGCGTGGTACTACGTGGCCGACAACGACGTCTTCCCGGAGACGTTCATCAACTTCCTCGGCTTCGACCCGCACCTGAAGCAGGTCTTCATCGACGCGCACCACGAGGTGCTCACGGCCGAGTGGTGGCGCGGCATCCAGGAACGCCTGCGCGAAGGCGACCTGCTCGAGGTGCTGCCCTATCACAAGCACCGGGTCCGCGTCTTCAGCAGCTTGTGAACGCCGCGAGCGCCCGTCCCGCCTGGTGGCTCGTGGCCCTGCTGGTCGCGCTCGCGTTTGCGTTCCAGGGGACGCGCGGCATCTGGGAGCCCGACGAGGGCCGCTATACGGCGACCGCCCTCAACATGCTGCAGAGTGGCGATTTCCTGCTGCCGACGGTCGACGGCGAGCACGCCCACCTCACCAAGCCACCGCTCACCTACTGGGCACTGGCCGCGAGCCTGGCCGTGTTCGGCTACAACGAGTGGGCGGCGCGCCTGCCCGCCGCGCTGGCCTTCATCGGCACGGGCCTGCTGGTGTTCGCGCTGGGCCGCCGGTTCACGCCGACGCGGCCGTGGCTGCCGACGCTGACCTGGGCGCTCAGCATCGCGCCACTGATCGGAAGCAACGTCGTCTCCACCGACGCGTTGCTCGTGCTGTTCGAAACGGCGGCGATGCTGGCATTCGTCGAGGCCTGGCACCGGGATGGCGACTCGCGGAAGCGCTGGGTGGTCGCCATGTGGCTGGCCTGGGGCCTGGCGTTCATGACGAAGGGACCGCCCGGGCTGTTGCCACTGCTGGCGATGGTGCTCTTTCTTGGCGCACACGATCGCAGGCGACTGCGCGGACTGTTTCCGATCGCGGGCATGGCCCTGTTCTGCTTCGTCGCCTTCACCTGGTTCGCCCTGATCATCCGGCAGGATCCGGCCCGACTGGGCTATTTCCTGGGGTATGAAGTCTACGACCGGGTGTTCACCGCGACTCACGCCCGCAATGCCGGATGGTACGGCGCGTTCGAAACCTACCTGCCGATGTTCGTGGTCGGCACGCTTCCCTGGTGGGTACTGTCGCTGGCCGCAACCGGTGGCGTGCGCGGTGCATGGTGCCGCCTGCGCGAACGTGTCGCAGCACGGCAGCCCGACTGGCTGTTGCTCCTGTACTGGTTCGCCGTCCCGCTCGTGATCTTCTTCGCCTCGAAATCACGCCTGCAGCTCTACGTGCTGCCGCTGCTCGTGCCGCTTGCGATCATGCTCGCCCGGCCGCTGGCGGGCTGGCCGTGGCTCGATCGCCGGCGACTGGCGGTCGTGGCCACGTCCACGGCACTCGCCATCGTCGCGATCAAGGGGATCGTGGCGCATGCCCCGTCGGATCGCGACGCCCGCAGGATGGCCGCGGCGATCAGCGAGGTCATCGACCCGCACGGGATCGAGGAAATAGCGTTCGTGGACATGCGCGGCTTCTATGGCCTGCAGCTCTACCTGGACGTCAACGTCGAGAGCGTGCGGACCGGCGCGCAGGGCATGCTGGGGCTGCCGACCGCGACCGACGCGGAGGAACTCTGCGCGGAGCTCGCGGAGCGCGAGGACAACGTCTACGCGATGAAGCAGACCCGCGGCGCCACGTTCGTGGCTGAGGCAGTTCGTTGCGGCAGGCCCGCACCCGTCCAGCTGGGGTCGTTCGACGCCGACGGCAACCATATACTCCTTTACCTCGTACCGGAGGCTGGCGCCAGCGGGGGTTGACGCGGCCCCGGCGATTTTCGATCGTGGACCCCTCGGTCGGCCTCGGTGCCGGCCCGCACCGGAGGACGACTGATGAGGCTTGCCGCCCGCCTTGCCTGTGCCGTCGCTGCGCTCGCCTGGATGGCGCCGGCCGCCGCACAGGACGCCAACCTCCCGCTCCCCGTCGCCAAGCTCGAGCAGATGCTGCGGCATGAGCCGATGCGTATCGTCGAGGCGCAGATCAGCCGGCCCAAGGCCAAGGGCGACATCACGCTCAGGGCGGAGGTGGCGTTCGGCGAGCACCCGCCGTTGCGCGTGAAGCTCCGCAAGGCGGAGCCCGGCGCCGAGGCATTCAACAACGTGCCGCGCTACGACCTCGCTGCCTATGAACTGCAGAAGCTGTTCATCGACCCGGCCGAGTACGTGGTGCCGCCGACCGCGCTCAGGATGGTTCCGCTCGACGAGTTCCGCCGCTACTCGCCGGACGTCGAGCCCACGTTTCGGGGCGCCGGCGAGGTGCTGGCCGTGGTGCAGGTCTGGCTGCAGGAGGTCAAGGTGATCGCGGACGTGCTCGACCCGGAGATGTTCGAAACCGATGCCGACTATGCCCGCCACATCGGCCAGCTGAACGTGCTCACCTACCTGGTCGAACACGGCGACTCCAACGTCGGGAATTTCCTGATCTCGCGGACCGCCCCGGGGGCCCGCGTGTTCTCCATCGACCACGGCGTCGCCTTCGCCATGAACGAGTCCGACCGCGGCGAGTTGTGGAAGCGCATGCGGGTCGACCGGCTCCCGGCGGCCACCGTCGCACGCCTGCGCGCAGTCTCCGAACCGATGCTGCATGAGCGCCTCGGCGTGCTTGCCCAGTGGCAGCTGCAGGCCGGCCGCTACATTGCCGTCGCCGCAACCGGGAACCTCTCGCCCGGTCGCGGAGTCCGACAGAGGGACGGCACCGTGCAGATGGGGCTCACGAAATCCGAGATCAGTGCCGTCTGGCGGCAGCTGACCCGATTGCTGAAGGACGTCGACGCTGGCAAGGTCAAGACCTTCTGAGGACTGCCAACAGTGACAGGCATCATCGATTCAGCGATCCACGCGTGCCGCGGCGCCCTGAGGGCCGTCGCGCTCTCGGCCTGCCTCCTGCTGCCAGCCGCCGCGGCCCCGGCCACGGAGTCCGCGCAGACCTCCTGGCCACAGGTCGAGCGGGTGATCGCCTTTGCCGACGTCCACGGCGCCCACTCCGAGCTGACCACACTGCTGCGATCCGCGGGTGTGGTCGACGCCGATCTGCGCTGGTCCGCCGGCCGGATGCACGTCGTGAGCCTGGGCGACCTCCTCGATCGCGGCGCGGACTCGCGCAAGGTCATGGACCTGCTTATGCGCCTGCAGGACGAGGCCACGGCTGCCGGCGGACGCCTCCATGTCGTCCTCGGCAACCACGAGGCCATGAACGTGCTCGGCGACCTGCGCTACGCCGTGCCGGGCGAGTTCGCTGCGTACGGCGCCGACGAACCACCCGGACAGCGCGAGTCCCTGCGCGCGGACTGGATCACGCGCAATGGGCAGGGCTCGGGTCCCGCCTTCGACCAGCGCTTCCCGCCCGGCTATTTCGGCCACCGCGCCGCACTCGCACCCGGTGGCAGATACGGTCGCTGGCTGCTCAACCAACCGGTTGCGATCGTCATTGGCCAGACGCTGTTCATGCATGCCGGCCCTTCCAGGCTGCTGTGGGGTATGTCGCTGCAGGAGATCAACCTGCGCTACCGCACGGCGCTGTCGGACTACCTGGGATCGCTCGCGACGCTCGAAGCCGCGGGACTGGTGCGTCCCGAGGACGAGTTCGCCGGGCGCGCGTCGCTCGCGCAGCAACGTCTCGCGGCCCTGCCCGCGACGGACAACGCGGCACGCATGGACCTGGCCGCGGCCGTGCAGCGCTTCGTCGCGGCGGACGCGAATCCCTGGATCGAGCGCGATGGCCCGAACTGGTATCGCGGAGCGGCGTTGTGCAACGAGTGTTCCGAGGCGGACGTGCTCGACCCCGTGCTGGACAAGCTCGCGGCGACGCGCCTGGTGATCGGCCACACAGTGGCCCGCAACCAGCGTGTGGCTACGCGCTTCGACGGACGCGTCATCAAGCTCGATGCCGGCATGAACCGCGCCGCGTACAACGGCAATGCCGCTGCGCTGGTAATCGAGCGTGGCGTGACCGGCGTGTTCTACACCGGCGAGTCGGGGCCGCCCGCGACGATTCCTGCGCAACCGCTCTACGTGGGCTACCAGGCACTGGACGACGTGCAGGTCGCGAGTGTGCTGGCAAACGGCACGGTGGCCGTGTCTGGCCCGCGTGCGCCCGGCATGGTCGAGGCAATCGTGGAGCACGACGGAAAGAGGGTGCCGGCGGTCTTCATGGCCACCACGCGCGAGGCGGCCCGGCGCGAGATCGCCGCGTATCGCATGGACCGCCTGCTCGAACTCGGCATCGTCCCGGCCACGGTCGAACGCGAGGTACAAGGCCAGCGCGGCATCCTGCAGGCACGCCCGGCCAAGTGGGTGACGCAGGAGGAGGTCAGGTCGAAGGGACTGCGGGGTGGCGGATGGTGCGCGTTGGAACCGCAGTTCGAACTGGTCTATTCCTTCGACGCGCTGATCGGCAACGAAGGTCGCACCGAGGAGCGTTTCCTGTTCGACGCATCCGAGTGGCTGGTGCTCCTCACCGGCCATGACCGCGCGTTCGGCAACGGCAAGGCGCTGCCCGCCTACCTGCGGGCCCGTCCGCCGGCACCGGGCCCGGAGCTGCGGCGTCGCCTCGCGCGGCTGGACGAGACCGGCCTCGCCACGACCCTGGGCGATCTGCTCGGAGCGCGGGAAATACGCGCAATGCTCGATCGTCGCGACGCCCTGCTGGCCATCCGTGACGATTCCCGGATGCCGCACGCGAGCCACTGACCACTCTCAACCGGAAGACCGGACCAGGCGCCGCACCACGAAACAGCTGCGCGCCTCCATGCCGTCCACGTCGCTCGCGACGACCGTAATCGAGATGCTCTCGCAGTCTTCGGCCGGTCCGACACCGATGAACGCACGGCTGCGCTCGTCGAACTGAACCCAGCGCGGCAGCGGCCGTCCATCAGCCAGGCCCGCCTTCAGGTGCAGGACGTCGCCCGGATCGGCGTCGCGGAACGCCTCGGATGACACGGCATGCCGGAAGGGCCTTCCGGGCTCGTAGAGCAGGTCGGGAATCGGCTGACCCGCCTCCGGTGCGACGTTGGTGACGTTCTCCCTGGCCTTGCGCGCGAACTCCCGGCCAATGACGACGGCGAGCCAGATCCAGGCGGCCGCCAGCGCCAGATTGAGCAGCGCGAACTGCCCGGCTCCCCACCCGAGCAGGTGGAGGCCGACGAACACGACCCCGGCCTGGATCAGGTCGCCGAAGCGCCAGAAGAAAGTATCGATCGCGGTCTTGCCCTCGTACTTCGCGTCGCGGTCCACCGGCAGGAACAGTGCGTGCCGCGTGGTGTTCATCAGCGAGTAGTCCATGCTGTTCTCGGCGATCTTCACCAGGCTGATCAACGTGAAGATGGGGACGAAGCCGCCCAGCAGGGGTGCGAGCGCGAACATCCCGTAACCGATGGCGACGACCGCCGGGTGGATCACCAGGGCCCCGCGCACCCCGAAATAACGGTAGATGCGCGCCACCAGGAACAGCTGGATGCCGAGCCCCACCAGCGTCACCCAGAACTGGAAGTTGCCATAGAAGGCGGTGATGAGCTCGCCCTTGTCGAGCGCCCCGCCGCTCGCGGCCGCCCGGTCCGTGGCGTCGCGCTGCACGAGGTCGGCGAGAATGAACTCGCCGGTGGTATTGATCCAGTTGAGCAGCACGACGAGCAGCGCGATCAGCAGCAGGTAGCGGTCTCTCAGCACGAGCCCGATGCCTCCCAGCAGCCTCGGCACCGGGGAGCCGTGGGCCGCGACGATGGCGCGGGAGCCCTCGGGAACCGCGCGGCGCGCGGGCCCGGCGAGCAGCAGGGTGATCGCAAGCAGCGCCGTAGCGACCAGCATCAATCCCAGTGGGGTCAGCACCGCGACCGTAAGTTGCGCGCTCTTCGCGCCGACCAGCGCGCCGACGTTCGCGCCCACCATGATCACCGGGAACAGCCGCTGCCCGCTCTTGAGGTTGTAGGTATCCGCCGCGAACGCCCACAGCTGCGCGATGACCATCACGCCGAAGATGCTCACCCAGACGAAGAACACGAAGGCGATCGACAGGCCGGCCCAGGTGGCCGCGGCGAAGATCAGAAGATTCACCGCGAAGAACAGCGTCACGGCGCGCAGCAGCCGCTCACCGTCGAGTCTTCGCCTCACGGCCCCGTAAATCGGCACCAGCAGCATGAGCACGAGCGCGATCACCGCGACCGCATAGGCGCGCACCTCGGCCGAAAACCGGGTGAGCATGAAGGCTTCGCGCAGTGCCTTCACGACCTGGTAGGAATAGAGCAGCAGGAACGCGTGCGCGAAGAACAGCAATGCGCTGCGGCCCTCGCCGGGTCGCACGCGCGTGAAGAGCGTCAGCAGTCGCTCGAACGGGCTCAAGCCCGAGTGATCGGTCAGCAATCGGACCTCCCGTCCCCCCGCCGGCCAGCCGGGCTCAGCGCTCGACGATGATGAGCGGGTCCAGGGCCTTGATCCTCGAATCAGGCCCGCCCGGGGCCTCAGGGCTCGTGCCTTCCATCACTGCCACATCGTATTTCACGACGAGCAGCCCGCCGCAGACGATCGTTCCGTCGAAGGTGGCCGCCGGCGCCAGATATACACGGGCCTCGTCGGGCGTGTAACTGGCGGTACCCGTCGTACCGACCTTCGTGAAGGGCCACAGCGGATCGCCGACCGCACCATCCCCGTCCGGCCAGTCCGTGAAGCACAGCCGGACCAGCCGGCCGGTGCTGTTCGACCACACGATCTTGCACTTGTTCTTCCTCTCGTGAACGTGCCCCCCGCCCTCCGCTATCCATACGACAGCCCCGCCCTCTATCGTTATCGTCCTGCCGACCGTCGTCACCGTTGACGCATTCATGGTTTTCCCCCTTCGTCATCGTTCGTTGAAGCACCCAACGCGGCCCCGGCAACCCGTCCATCCCCTGGCCGGGACCGGAGCAACGGGTCCGTTTCGAGGAGAGACTGCGGGTAGCCGTTGGCAACCGCAAGCTTCACCAGTCGGGCGGCCTCCTCGGTATCCCCGCGGGCCGTCATCGCCACCGCGGCATAGTAGGCCACGTAGGGCGAATCTCCGCCGAGGTCCATCGCCCGTGCCAGATAGGTCCCGGCGCGACTGGTATCGCCGATTCGCTCGCAGTAGTAGGCCAGCTGTGCGAGCACCAGCGCGTCATCGTTGCCCGCCGCGACCTCCCGTTCCGCCAGCCCGATCGCGCGCCGGTAGTAACCCAGCGCCTCGGGGCGCCTTTGCGGTAATTGCCACAACGCATCGGCCAGATTCCCCCACAGGATCTGGTCCTGGGGCGCCAGCGCAGCCGCCCTCCCGTATTGCGCCGCTGCTTCGGCGAACTGCCCCAGGTAATAGTGGTAGGTGCCGAGGTTCGAGTAGGCCCCGCGCGAGGGCTCTATCGCGAGCGAGCGCCGGTACGCCGCGGCCGAGGCCGCAAGGTCTCCCTTCATCTGCAGCGCGGCGCCGAGGTTGTTGTAGGCAACTGCGCTGGCCGGCGTGAGTTCCGTGACCTTGCGGTAGGCCTCGATCGCCTCGTCAATCCTGCCGCGATCGTAGAGGTAGGTTCCCAGCGCCGCGAAGGCACGCCAGTACGCCGGTTCCTCGGCGACGGCACGACGAAAACTCTGCTCCGCCACGTCGAGCCGCGCGAGGCCCTGCAGGGCGCGCCCGAGGCCGACGTGGCCGTCGGCATCGCGTGGATTGCGCTCGATCAGCGAACGATAGACTCGAGCGGCCTCGTCGTGCTTGCCGCCGGCGAGATACAGGGCCGCAAGCCCCTTCCCCGTCTCGACCAGCGACGCATCCAGGGCCAGCGCCTCCCGGCACGACCGTTCGGCCGCGACCAGGTCGGCCGGGTCGCGGCTGCGTTCATGGACCCGCACCCCTACGTCGCAGAGACCGGCGTGCGCGCGAGCGAAGCCCGGGTCGATTGCGAGCGCCTCGCCAAAGCGCTGCCCGGCCTCCCTCAGGCGGCTGAGGTCGCCGGACTGCTGCAGCAAGGCCAGACCGGCGAGGTAGGGGTCGAAGGCTCGGGCGTCGACGTTCGACCGGACTGCGAGCTCCCGCTCGGCCTCCGGCGTAAGCACGACGCTCAGCGCCGCGGCGATCGATCGCGCCACGTCATCCTGGATCGAGAGCAGGTCGCGCCACTCGCGGTCGTAGCTGCCGGCCCAGACGTGGTACCCGTTGGCCGCGTCGATCAGCTGCACCGTGACCCGCAGGCTGTCACCGTCGCGCCGCACGCTGCCTTCGAGCACGTGACGCACGCCGAGCGACTCGCCGATCTTGCGCACGTCGAGGTTCCTGCCCTTGAACTCGAAGGCCGACGTCCGCGCCGCGACCCGCAGGCCGGGCACCTGTGCCAGGCGGAGCGAAAGTTCCTCGCTCAGTCCGTCGCCGAGATAGGAGTTGCCCCCTCCCCGGCTCATGTCCACGAGCGGCAGCACCGCGACGGACGCCGGTGACGCTTCGAGCGCGGCGCGCGTCGCACCGGCCGACGATTCGAGCGAGCGCCACCAGGCGAACCCCGTGACCAGGGCCATCAGCGAAACACCCGCCACGGCGATGGGCGCGACGGCCCGGCGCGCCCTCGGCAGGCGCACGGCGGTGGTCGAACCCTCGTCCAGCACGACGCCACCGGGCGTGATCTCGTAGGACCACGCGAGCACCGCGACGATCGGAAGGCCGAGCACGGTCAATATGGTGAGTACGGTCATCCACCAGTCGGGGAATCGCAACGGTGCGAACGTGGTCTGCGCGACCTGCAGCACGATCCACATGCCGACGAGGTAGGCGCCCACGACCTTGAGGACACTGCGACGCCGCAACTCGGCGACGAAGCCGAGGACTCTGGACGGCACGCTTCGCACCACGGGTTCGCCCGACGCTGGCGCCGGCACCACCGACGATGCCGGCAGTGGTTCGAAGTGGGCGATCAGCGCGTAGCCGCCGCGGGCAACCGGAACGATGATGCGTGTGTCGTGGCTGGATTCGCCGAAGGCGGCGCGAAGTTCGCCGATGCTGTGGCGAAGCATGTGATCCGTCGCGTGTCGATCGGGCCAGGCGGCTTCACAGAGCGTTCGCCGATCGACGGCTTCGCCGTGACTGGCGGCGAGTCGCAACAGGATCCGCAGCTGTTCCGGCGGGAGGGTGAGCGTCAGGCCGCGGCCCGTAATTCGCCCGTCGCGCGGCTCAACCAGCCACTCGCTCAGCCGAAACCCTTGCTGCAGGTCGCCGGCGTCCATGACCCATCGACCCTACGGCCGCGTTTTCGCCCGAGCATACCAGAGATGCCCATCAGCGAACTCCTCGTTCGAGCGCCTGGCGCAGGTCGTCGAGCAGGTCCCCGGCGTCCTCGAGGCCGACCGACAGGCGCACCGTCCCGGGCCCGATGTCCGACCAGGCCACCTGCGCGGCCGTGAGTCCGCGCGGCTGCTGCATCGCTGGCGCCACCACCAGCGACTCGGTCGAGCCGAGGCTCGCCGTGATGCTGAAGAGTTCGAGCGCTTCGGCGAAGCGACTGCCCGCCTCGAGGCCTCCGGCGATGTCGAAGGTCACGATCGTGCCGAAGTCGCTCATCTGCTGCCGCGCGAGGCGATGGCCCGGATCGGACGCCAGGCCCGGGTAGCGCACGCGCTCGACAGCGGGGTGCGATGCCAGGAAGTCGGCGACGCGCGCCGCGTTGCGGCACTGCTCCTCCCAGCGCACGAAGTAGGTCTTCATGCCACGCAGGATGAGGTAGGCCGCATGCGGGTCGAGCGTGGGACCGAGGATGGTGACGTCCTCGCGCATGGCATCGACGATCTCCCGGCGCGCGATGACGGCGCCGCCCATGACGTCGCCGTGGCCCGACGCGAACTTGGTGAGGCTGTGTGCGAAGACGTCCACGTCGAACTGGCCGTGGTTGTGCAGCCCGGCAAGCGTGTTGTCGAGCAGGGTCAGCGCCCCGTGCCTGCGGGCCGCCGCGGTCACGCGCGCGATGTCCGCGACCTTGAGCACGGGATTGGTCGGTGATTCGAAGACCACCAGCCGCGTCGGCGTCCGTGCGAGCTCGGCCTCGAGCGCACGGTGATCGTCGATCGAGAGCAGGGTGCTCGTCACGCCATAGCGCGCGAGCAGCCTGCGGATGAGCGCGCGCGTGGGCTGGTACATCTCGGCGAAATGGACCACGTGGTCGCCGGCCTTCAGCAGCGCAAGCAGCGCCACCGCGATCGCGGCGACGCCGGACCCCATCAGCAGGCATCCATCGCGGCCCTGCAGTTCGGCCAGCAGCAGCTCGAGCTGGCGCAGCGTCGGGTTGGAGGCGCGCGAGTAGTAGAAGCCGTCGCGCTCGCCGCTCCAGTACCTGCGCGTTTCCGTCACGTCGTCGAACGTGAACTTGACCGACTGGTAGATCGGCGCCACCAGCGGCCGGTTGTCCGGCGGCACGGCCACCTCGGGCGGGTGCGTGACGCGCGTTCTCTTCTTCACGCGGTATGCATCCCGGATGCGAGTTCGAAGTCGTCTGCATCGAGGTGCGCCGGGAAACCCTCCCGGTAGGCCTTGAGCGACTCGAGGTCGAGCACCGTGGTCTCGACCCGGTCGCCCCCGCCCCCGCTCGAGAGGGACTGGCCGAGGAAGTCGAGCACGACGCTGTCGCCGGCATGGCTCGTGCCGTTGCCGTCGGTACCGATGCGATTGACGCCCACGACGTAACTCAGGTTCTCGATCGCGCGGGCGCGCAGCAACGACGCCCACGCATGGGCGCGCCGCGCCGGCCAGTTCGCGACGTAGACGAGCAGGTCGTAGTCGCCGCGATTGCGGCTCCAGACCGGGAACCTGAGGTCGTAGCAGACGAGCGGGCAGACGCGCCAGCCCTTGAGCTCCACGACGATCCGGCGCTCGCCCGGGGCGTAGTGCTCGTGCTCATTGGCCATGCGAAACAGGTGCCGCTTGTCGTAGTGCGCGAGCGTCCCGTCGGGCCGTGCCCAGAGCAGGCGATTGTAGTGGCGGCCGTCCTCGCGGACGATCAGGCTGCCGCTGATCACGCAGCCGAGCGCGGCGGCCTCCTCGCGCATCCAGCCGACCGTCGGCCCGTCCATCGTCTCGGCCAGCGCCGCCGCATCCATGCTGAAGCCGGTGGAGAACATTTCCGGCAGCAGTACGAGGTCGGTGTGGCCGACGAGGCCGCGGAAGTGCGTCGCGAGCCGGCTCCGGTTGGCTTGCGGGTCCTGCCAGGCCAGGGCGGACTGGATGACCGTGACGCGCAGGTGTGGGTTCATAGCTGCCTCAATTTCCCCGCCGCAGCCTCGAGGGTCGATTCGTGCTTCGCGAAGCAGAATCGCACGAGCCTCTCGGACGGCGGAGCCTCGGAGAATACGGAGACGGGGATTGCGGCCACGCCGATCCCGGTGGTGAGCCGGCGGGCGAACTCCACGTCCGGCTCGTCGCTGACTGCGGAATAGTCGGCGAGCTGGAAATACGTGCCTGCCGACGGCTGGATACCGAGACGCGTTTCCGCCAGCAGCTCGCAGAACCGGTCGCGCTTGCGCTGGTAGAACGCCGGGAGCTCCAGGTGATGCTGCGGGCATTCGGCCAGGAAGTCGGCGAGCGCGGCCTGCAGCGGCGTGGCCACCGCGAACTGCACGAACTGATGGACCTTGCGGAACTCGCTGCTCAACCCGGCGGGCGCCACGCAGTAGCCGACCTTCCAGCCCGTCGCGTGATACGTCTTGCCGAACGAGGACACGACGAGGCTGCGCGCGGCGAGTTCGGCGTGTGACAGCACGCTTTGATGACGCCGGCCGTCGTACAGCATGTGCTCGTAGACTTCGTCGGCGATGACCAGCATGGGTGTATCGCGCAGAAGCCCGGCGAGCGTGTCGAGATCCTCGCGCGACCACACGGCCCCACTGGGATTGTGCGGCGTATTGACCACGATCAGCCGTGTCCGCGCAGACATCGCGTCCCGCACCCGTTCCCAATCGACGTCGAAATGCGGGCGCCTGAGCGGCACCCGCACGGTGCGGCCGCCGGCGAGCCGCACGGCCGGCGCGTAGGAGTCGTACGCAGGATCGAGCAGGATGACCTCGTCACCGCCCTGCACCACCGCCTGGATCGCGCAGAACAGGGCCTCGGTGCCGCCCGAGGTAATGGTGACCTCGGACTCCGCGCATGCCGTGCACCCGTAGAGCGCCTGCACCTTGGCGGCAACAGCCTCGCGCAAGGCCGGCCAGCCCGCCATCGGCGCGTACTGGTTCGCGCCGCTACGCATGCGGGCCGCGACGAGATCCACCAGTCGCGGGGGCGGCTCGAAATCCGGGTAACCCTGGGACAGGTTGATGGCGCCGTGCTCGGCGGCCAGTCGCGACATCACGGTGAAGATCGTGGTGCCGACCTCAGGCAGCTTGGACGCGAGCAGCATGGCCCCGGTGGCTCAGCCTTCAGCGCCGCAGCGCCGCGGCCGCCATCGCCGCGCCGATGATGCCCGCGTCGTTGCCGAAGCGGGCCCGCACGATGCCGGCGCGACTCTCGAGCAGGTGGCCGAACCGATCCCAGTTCTCTGTCACCCCTCCCCCGATGATGAACAGATCGGGCCAGAGCAGCGCGTGGTAGCTCGCGAGCACCTCGTTGACTGCGCCGGCCCAGCCGGTCCAGTCGAGCTCGCGATCGATGCGCGCCTTCGCCGAGGCGCGATGCTCCGCCTCCTCGCCCCGTAGCTCGAGGTGGCCGAGCTCGGTGTTGGGCAGCAGCCGCCCGTCGACGAAGACAGCCGTGCCGATGCCCGTGCCCAGGGTCAGCACCATGACCGTCCCGTCCCTGCCCCGACCCGCGCCGAGGGCCATCTCGGCCACGCCCGCCGCATCGGCGTCGTTGAGGAAAGCCACGGGGCGCCCGGTGCGTTCCTCGAGCAGCGCCTGCGCATTGGTGCCGATCCAGCGCTTGTCGACGTTGGCCGCGGTCAGCGCGACGCCCCGTTTCGCGACCGCGGGGAAGGCCAGTCCGATCGGGCCGGCCGAGGGAAGTTCGTCGGCCATCGACGCGAGCAGTGCGATGACCTCGCCTGGCGCGCCACCTTCCGGAGTCGGCCGCCTGAGCACCTCGCCCATCACCCGTCCGTCGAGCGCATCGACGAGTCCCGCCTTCACGAAGGAGCCGCCCACGTCGAATGCCAGGATGGAGGATCCCGCCACGTGTTCAGCCCTTCTTCATGCTCTCGACCATCTCCTGGTTCGCGGCCAGCGCCATCTGCGCATCGCGATCGCGGGTGCGCTGCTGCCGCGCCATGGAGAAGCCGGCGATCACGACGCCGACCGCGACGATGGAGATCATTATCGTGGCCAGCGCGTTGATGTCCGGGCTCACGCCGAGGCGCACCTTGGAGAACACCACCATCGGCAGCGTGGTCGACCCGGGCCCGGCCACGAAGCTGGCGATCACGAGGTCGTCGAGCGACAGCGTGAAGGCAAGCAGCCACCCCGACAGCAGCGCCGGGAAGACGATGGGGAGGGTAACGAGGAAGAACACCTTGGCCGGGCGCGCGCCGAGGTCCTGCGCCGCCTCCTCCAGCGAGTCGTCGAGCTGGGCGAGGCGCGACTGGACGATGACCGTGACGAACGCCATGGCGAACGTGACGTGCGCGATGATGATCGTGGTCATGCCGCGGCCCTTGGGCCAGCCGATCAGCTGCTCCATGGTCACGAAGAGAAGCAGCAGTGACAGGCCCGTGATGACCTCGGGCATGACGAGCGGCGCCGTCGTCATGCCGGAGAGCAGCGTGCGGCCCCGGAACGGGCCGAAGCGCGCGAGCACCATGCCGGCAATCGTTCCGAGCACCACCGCGAGTGTGGCGGACACCGCCGCGACCTTGAGGCTGAGCCAGGCCGCGCCGAGGATCTGCTGGTTCTGTGCGAGGGCCCCGTACCACTTCGTGGAGAAGCCGCCCCACACGGTGACGAGGCGCGACTCGTTGAAGGAGAAGACCACCAGCGAGATGATCGGCACGTAGAGGAAGGCGAAGCCCACCGCCAGGGCCAGCATCCGGAACCAGGAACGCCCCTGCATCACCGGTGCCCCCCCGCAGCGCTCTCGGCGTCCTGCGCGCGCTGGAAGTACATGATCGGGATGACGAGGAACACCAGCAGCGCCGTGGCGACCGCGCTCGCCACCGGCCAGTCGCGGTTATTGAAGAACTCGACCCACAGCACCTTGCCGATCATCAGCATGCCCGGGTCGCCGAGCAGGGCCGGGATGACGAATTCGCCCACGGCCGGGATGAACACCAGCAGGCATCCCGCGATGACGCCCGGCATGGACAGCGGCCAGGTCACCCGCAGGAAGGCCTTCCAGGGCTTGCAGCCGAGATCCGCCGCCGCCTCGAGCAGTGTGAGGTCCAGCTTTTCCAGGTTGGCGTAGAGCGGCAGGATCATGAACGGCAGGTAGGAGTAGACGATGCCGACGTAGACGGCGAAATCCGTCTGCAGCATCTGGATGGGCTGGTCGATGATGCCGAGTGCGATCAGGGCGTTGTTGATCAGGCCGTTGTTCTTGAGGATGCCGATCCACGCGTACACCCGCAGCAGGAAGGACGTCCAGAACGGCAGTATCACCAGCAGCAACAGCACGTTGCGCGTCGAGGACGGGCTGCGGGCGATCGCATAGGCCATCGGGTAGCCGAGCAGCAGGCACAGCAGGGTGGACACCCCGGCGACGAAGATCGAGTTGAGGTAGGCCTTCCAGTACAGGTTGTCCTCGACGAGGAAGGCGTAGTTCGCGAAGTTGAGCTTGATCTCCAGCGCCTGCTCGGATGCCCAGTGCAGCAGCGGCTGGTACGGGGGCATCGCGATCTGCGAGTCCGAGAAGGAGATCTTCAGCACGATCACGAACGGGATCATGAAGAACATCACGAGCCAGAGGTACGGCACGGCCGTGACGAGCGACTGTCCCGTCACGCCCCAGCGGCGCAGGCGCCGGCCGACCGGCGAGCGCACCACGGCGTGCAGGGCGTTCGCCAGCCACGCGCTGATCTGCTGGCCGAGCGGCAGGTAGCCCGGCCCGCTCATTTGGTCACCACCACCGGACTCGACGGATCCCAATGCAGGTAGACCTTCTCGTCCCAGGTGACGCGCTCGTCCGCCTTGCGGAAGACGTTGGGCTGCGTCACCCGCACCACCTTCCCGGACTCGAGCCGCAGCAGGTAGATCGACAGGTCGCCCATGTAGGCGATGTCCCGCACCACGGCCGCCGTCCAGTTGTCCGTGCCCTCCGGCTTCTCGCGCGTCATGAACATCTTCTCCGGGCGGATCGCGGCCCAGACCGTGGCGCCCGGCGCCGAACTCACGCCGTGATCGACGTAAATGGGCAGGTCGAGGTCATTGGCCTCGATCCTCACGTAGGAAGGCTCGTCCTCGACCAGGCGGCCCTCGAACGTGTTCACCGAGCCGATGAACTCCGCGACGAAGCGCGAGTTGGGATACTCGTAGATGTCGGTCGGCGTGCCGACCTGCACGATCTCGCCGTGGTTCATCAGGCCGATGCGGCTCGACAGCGTCATGGCCTCTTCCTGGTCGTGGGTCACCACGATGAAGGTGACGCCCAGGGTCTCCTGGATGTTGATCAGCTCGAACTGCGTGTGCTCGCGCAGCTTCTTGTCCAGCGCCGCCAGCGGCTCGTCGAGCAGCAGCAGCTTCGGCTTCTTCACCAGCGAGCGCGCGAGCGCGACGCGCTGGCGCTGCCCGCCGGAGAGCTGGTGCGGTTTGCGCTTGGCGAACTGGCCCAGCTTCACCAGCTCGAGCATGTCGGTGACGCGCTTGGCGATCTCGGGTTTCGCCACCTTGTCCTGCTTCAGGCCGAAGGCGACGTTCTGTTCCACGGTCATGTGCGGAAACAGCGCGTACGACTGGAACATCATGTTGATCGGCCGCTCGTACGGCGGGATGTCGGTGATGTCCGCACCATCGAGGAAGATGCGTCCGGCGGTGGGCCGCTCGAAACCGGCCAGCATCCTGAGGAGGGTCGTCTTGCCGCAGCCCGAGGCGCCGAGCAGGCAGAAGATCTCCTTCTTGTAGATGCTGAGCGAGACGTCGTCGACGGCGACGAAGTCGCCGAACTTCTTGGTCACCCGCTCGATGCGCACGTACGGCTTGGCGTCGGCATCGTTCCAGGGCTCGAATTTCAGCTGCGGGTCGCGCGGTGAAGTGGCCATGTGGCTCCGTGCAGGATGCGGTCGGCTAGCGCCCCGTCGTGAAACGGGTCCACGAGCGGTTGAGAAGGCGGGTGAATTCGGCGGACTTGGCGAGATTGGGCTGCAGCCGCGCCTTGACCTCGGGCGTCGGGTAGATACCCGCGTCGGCCCGCAGTTGCTCGTCGACGAGTGCCGTCGCGGCCGCGTTCGCATTCGCGTAATAGACGAAGTTCGAGTTCGCAGCCGCCACTTCCGGTTGCATGAGGAAGTTGATGAACGCGTGGGCGTTTCCCGGGTGCGGCGCGTCCGCCGGGATTGCCAGCGTGTCGAACCACATCAGCGCGCCCTCGCGCGGGATGGAGTAGGCGATTTCGGCTGCCTTGCCCGCCTCTTCCGCGCGGTCCCGGGCCTGCAGCACGTCGCCGCTGTAACCCACGGCGATGCAGACCTCGCCGTTGGCAAGATCCTCGATGTACTGCGAGCTGTGGATCGTGCGTATGAACGGCCGGATCGCGAGCAGTCTTTCCTCGGCGAGCCGCAGGTCGGCCTCGGACTGGCTGTTCGGATCCTTGCCCAGCCAGAGCAGCACCGTGGCCACGATGTCGGTGGGATCGTCGAGCACGGAAACGCCGCAGTCGGCGAACTTCGCGACGATCGCGGGATCGAACACCAGGTTCCAGGAATCGACGGGCGCGTCCGGCATGATCGCCCGCACCTTCTCCGCGTCGTAGCCGATACCGGTCGTCCCCCACATGTAGACCACGCTGTGCTCGTTGCCGGGGTCGTGGGCCGCGGCCCGCGCCTGCAGCTCCGGGTCCATGTTGGTGAGGTTCGGCAGGCGCGCCTTGTCGAGCTCGCGGAACACGCCGGCGGCGATCTGGCGCTCGAGGAAGTAGGCGCTCGGCACCACGACGTCGTAGCCGGAATGCGCCGTGAGCAGCTTGGTCTCGAGGACTTCGTTCGAGTCGAAGACGTCGTAGCGGACCTGGATGCCCGTGGCGGCCGTGAAGTCCTCGATGACCTTCGGATCGATGTAATCCGACCAGTTGTAGACGTTGAGGAGTTTCTCCTCTGCGGCCGGCGTGCCGCCTGGAGCCGTCACAGGAGCCGTCCCGGTCTTCTTGCCGCAGCCCACGACGAACGCTGCCGTCAGCAGCAGCGCGGCAGCCGCCTGGATCGAATTGCGCATTGGCACTCCCTGTTGGCCGGGGTACGGGCCGCGCGGCCGGCGGCGACCCCCGGATTTATAGCTCAGCGCCCCTGCAATGTGTAGTTCGGAAATGAAAACGGGGCGGCCGGACCTTGCGTCCGACCGCCCCGCGGTCAGCCCTGCAGCCGTCGACTCACTGGCCGGTCGTGAACTTCGTCCACGAGCGGTTGAGCAGGCGCGTGAACTCCTCGCTCTCGGCGAGGTCCGGGAACAGCTTCGCCTTGACCTCGGCCGGCGGGTACACGCCCGGGTCGTTGCGCACCGACTCGTTGACCATCGGCACGGACGCCGCGTTGCCCGTGGCGTAGTTGACGAAGTTCGAGTTCGCGGCGGCCACCTCGGGCTTCATCATGAAGTTGACGAAGGCGTGGGCGTTGTCCACGTGCGGCGCGTCGGCCGGGACCGCGTACATGTCGAACCAGATGATCGTGCCTTCCTTCGGCACGTTGTACTTGATCACGTTGCCCTGGCCGGCTTCCGCGGCGCGGTCGCGCGACTGCAGCACGTCGCCGCTCCAGCCCACGGCGATGCACAGCTCGCCGTTGGCGAGTGCGTCGATGTAGTTCGAGCTGTGGATCATGCGGATGTACGGGCGGATCGACATCAGCACGTCTTCGGCCATCTTGAGGTCGGCGGGATCCTGGCTGTTCGGGTCCTTGCCCTTCCAGGCCAGGATCGCCGCAACGATCTCGCTCGGCGCGTCGAGCACCGAGACGCCGCAGTCCTTGTACTTGGCGATCTGCTTCGGGTCGAACACGAGGTTCCAGCTGCCGACCGGCGCGTTCGGGTCGATGGCCAGGACCTTGCCCTCGTTGTAGCCGATGCCGGTCGTGCCCCACATGTGGTTGACCGAGTGCTCGTTGCCCGGGTCGTGCAGGGCGACGCGCTGCAGGATCTCGGGGTCGAGCTTGTCCCAGTTCGTGAGCTTGGCGCGATCGAGCTTCTGGAATACACCCGCCTTGATCTGGCGCTCCATGAAGGAGGCCGACGGGACGACCACGTCGTAGCCGGTGTTGCCGGCGAGCAGCTTGGTCTCGAGCACTTCGTTCGCGTCGAACACGTCGTAGTTCACCTTGATGCCGGTCTCGGCGGTGAACTGCTCGAGCATCGCCGGGTCGATGTAGTCCGACCAGTTGTAGACGTTGACGACCTTTTCCTCGACCGGCGCGGCGGGCGCCTGCGCCGCGTCCGCCGGGGCCTCCTGCTTCTTCCCGCAACCGACGACCGCGGTGGCCGCGACCAGGCAGGCCAGGCCCGCCCGAATGCTGATGTTCATCGTTGGACTACCCCGTGTGAGAACGTGGAAAATGAAGTTCGCTGTATAGCGTAACGGCAAAGCGGAGCCAAGCGAAGAACCGCGGGGCGGTCAGAGCCGTCCCTCGGCCCGGCACCGCTCGAGCGTCAGGTCCAGGCAGCGCCAGGCCTTCTCGGCCAGCTCGTCGATCTGCTCGCGACTGATGACGAGCGGCGGGGAGATGATCATGGTATCGCGCGTGGCGCGCATGATGAGCCCGTTCTGGAAGCAGAAGTCACGGCAGATCGTGCCGACCTCGCCGAGGTGATCGAAGAACCGGCGGGCCTGCTTGTCGCGGACGAGCTCGAGGGCCCCGATCAGGCCCACGCTGCGGGCCTCGCCCACCAGTGGATGCGTGGCGAGTTCCCGCCACTTGCCTGCGAGGTACGGGCCGCTCTCGTCGCGGGTACGGGTCACCAGGTTCTCCTGCTGCAGCAGGGTCAGGTTGACGCTGGCGACGGCGCACGCGACCGGGTGGCCGGAATACGTGTAGCCGTGCGCGAACTCGCCGCCCTTATCGATCAGCACGTCGGCCACGCGGTCCGCGACCATGACGCCGCCGATCGGCAGGTAGCCCGAAGACAGGCCCTTTGCAATGGTCATCAGGTCCGGCCGGATCCCGTACAGCTCGGACCCGAACCAATGCCCGGTGCGGCCGAATCCGCAGATCACCTCGTCGGCGACCAGCAGGATCCCGTACCGGTCGCAGATGCGCTGGATCTCCGGCCAATAGGTGTCCGGCGGGATGATCACGCCGCCGGCGCCCTGGATCGGCTCGCCGATGAACGCCGCGACACGATGCGCGCCCAGCTCCTCGATCTTGTGCTCGAGGGCACGAGCCGTCCTGAGGCCGAACTCGGCGGGCGAGAGGTCGCCGCCCTCGCCGAACCAGTATGGCTGCGGGATGTGCACGATGTCCGGGATCGGCAGGCCGCCCTGCTTGTGCATGAACGCCATGCCGCCGAGGCTCGCACCCGCCATCGTGCTGCCGTGATAGGCATTCACGCGACTGATGATGACCTTGCGCTCGGGCTGGTCGAGCAGGTCCCAGTAGCGGCGCACGAGCCGCACGACCGTGTCGTTGCCCTCGGAGCCCGAGCCCGTGAAGAACACGCGGTTGAACTGCGGCGGCGTGAGATCGACGAGCTGCTTGGCAAGCTCGATGGCCGGTGGGTGCGCGGTCTGGAAGAAGCTGTTGTAGTAAGGCAGCTCGAGCATCTGCCGGTAGGCCGCCTCGGCCAGCTCGCGGCGGCCGTAACCCACGTTCACGCACCACAGGCCCGCCATGCCGTCCAGCATCCGATTGCCCTCGGAGTCGTACAGGTACACCCCCTCCGCCTTGACGATCACCCGCGCGCCCTTGCCGTGCAGGAGCTTGTAGTCCGTGAAGGGGTGCAGGTAATGCTGGCGGTCGAGTTCCTGCCAGGCGGCGGTGGTCCGGTCGGCGACGTGGGGCGTGGGTGAGGTCATGGTGGCGATTCGCTGGCAGTGGGCGGTGGACGCAGGGCCGTGGCCTCACACGTTCAGCAGCAGGTGCTCCCGCTCCCAGGAGCTGATCACCTGCAGGAACGTGTCGAGCTCGCTCTCCTTGACGGCGGTGTAAGCCAGCACGAAGCGCTCGCCGAGCAGGTCGATCAGCGGGCGGCAGCCGCGCAGCAGGCGCACCGACTCCTCGAGGTTGCGCGGCAGCCCGAATGGCAGGTCGTAGGCGCTGCCGGACACGGGCTCGGACGGCTTCAATCCCTCGAGCATGCCGAGGTAGCCGCAGGCCAGCGACGCGGCGATGGCGAGGTAGGGATTGGCGTCCGCGCCGCCGAGGCGATTCTCGACACGGCGGTTCTCGGCGTTCGAGATCGGCACGCGCAGGCCGGCCGTGCGGTTGTCGTAGCCCCACTGCGTGTTGATCGGGGCCATGTGCCGCAGGATGATGCGGCGGAAGGAGTTCACGTTCGGCGCGAACAGCGCCATGGCCGACGGCAGGTACTTCTGCAGGCCGGCGATGTGCGCGAAGAAGAGCGTGCTCGGATTGCCGTCCTTGTCGCTGAAGACGTTCTTGCCGGTCTTCGCATCGACCACGCTCTGGTGGATGTGCATGGCGCTGCCGGGCTCGCGTGCCATCGGCTTCGACATGAATGTCGCGTACATCTTGTGGCGGAATGCCGCCTCGCGCGCCGTGCGCTTGAACATGAACACCTGGTCGGCGAGCGACATCGCATCGCCGTGGATCAGGTTGATCTCCATCTGCGCCGCGCCGTCCTCGTGGATCAGCGTGTCGATCTCGATCTCCTGTGCCTCGCAGAACGCGTAGATGTCGTCGAACAGCGGGTCGAACTCGTTCACCGCCGCGATGCTGTACGACTGGCGCCCGATCTCCGGGCGGCCCGAGCGGCCGATGGGCGGCTTGAGCGGATAGTCCGAGTCGATGTTGGGCTCGACGAGGTAGAACTCGAGCTCCGGCGCGACGATGGGCTTCCAGCCCTGCAGCGCGTACAGGTCGAGGATGTGCCGCAGCACGTAGCGTGGCGCCATCGTCACCGGGCGCCCGTCGGAATAGTAGCTGTCGTGGATCACCTGGGCGGTGGGCTCCGCGGCCCAGGGCACGACCCGGGTCGTGCCCGGATCGGCCTTCAGCACGATGTCGATCTCGGAGGGGCTGATGGCGCGATCGTCCTCCGGGTAGTCGCCGGTAACGGTCTGCAGGAAGATGCTCTCCGGCATCCGCATGCCCTCGTCCTCGGCGAATTTCATCGCCGGCATCACCTTGCCGCGCGCGATGCCCGCCATGTCCGGGACCACGGCCTCGACCTCCGAGATGCCGTGTTCCTTGAAGAATTGCCGTATGGGCGTACTCATTGTCAGCGTCCTTTTGCGTGCGCCCTCGCCGCCTCTCCAAAGGCGGCGAAAAGTGCCTGCGAGAATGGGTTTTTCATCACCTGCCACTCGGGGTGCCACTGCACCGCGAGCGCGAATCCTGGCGCCGAGCGCACGCGAAAGCCCTCGATGAGGCCGTCGGGCGATAGCGCCTCGACCTCGAGCCCGTCGCCGAGGCGCTGCACGCCCTGCGAGTGCAGCGAGTTGACCATGACGCGGTCCACCCCGGCGATGCCGTGCAACCGGCCGCCCCGGACCAGCTCGACCTCGTGCACGGTTGCGTACTGCACCTCGAGAGGGTCTTCCTTGTTCTCGCGGTGGTCGAGCATTCCCGGGACTTCCTGCACCTTCTGCCACAGCGTGCCGCCGAACGCGACGTTCATCTCCTGGAAGCCGCGGCACACCGCGAAGAGCGGCATGCCCGCCGCCACCACGCGCGGGATCATCGGCAGGGTCGTCGCGTCACGATGCGGATCGTGCAACGAGTCCGGATCGGCCGCCGGCCCCGCGTAGCGCGCGGGCTCCACGTTCGACGGGCTGCCGGTGAGCAGGATGCCATCGACGTGCGCGAGGACTCCGTCGAGGTTCGCACGCTCGCCGAGCGATGGAATCAACACCGGGATGGCGTCCGCGGCCTCGGCCACCGCGGCGATGTATTT
Organism: uncultured Gammaproteobacteria bacterium; assembly: GCA_963778185.1. GTDB lineage: Bacteria > Pseudomonadota > Gammaproteobacteria > Steroidobacterales > Steroidobacteraceae > RPQJ01. The sequence continues at coordinate 358,247 of CAVZTF010000003.1, forward strand.
CTCGCCGACGCAATGGAAAGGGTGCGGTCCGAGGATCCGGCGATCCGCTGGAATGCCGATCAGAGGTTTGCGCGTTGCCACGTTTAAGATCCTAGACGGCCGATGGGGGGCCGCTGGACGCTATTGCACGGAATTAAACCACAGCCCCGGGCCGGCCGTCGCCGAGCATCGCAAAAAAGCGCACAAAACCGAGCCTAAACAGCCATTTGACGGTCCGCCGGCGGCGCCGCCGCCGCTTGCCCGGCGCGCGGGCGAAAGGCTATGCTCGGGCGACCCGGACGGCCGCGCCGTCGCTAAATCCTAAACATTCGGGGTTCTCATGCCGCAGATCGCGGATTTTGAGCCGGCGCGTGCCTGGCTCCAGCGCCACCCGCAGGTGCGCGTGGTCGACCTGCTCCTGCCGGACCAGATGGGAATCCCGCGCGGCAAGCGCGTCACGGTCGAGGAACTCGCGGCCGTCCACCGGGACGGGCTCCTGCTGCCTGCGTCGATGTTCGCGCTCGACGTGCTCGGCGGCACGGTGCAGGCCACCGGCCTCGGCTTCGACGAGGGCGATGCGGATCGCGTGTGCCTGCCACTCCCCGGCTCCCTCGCGCTCGTACCCTGGCTCGGTGAGCAGGTCGCGCAGATGCAGGTGGCGATGTACGAGCACGACCGCAAGCCCTTCCACGGTGACCCGCGGCACGTGCTCGAGTCGGTGCTGCGGCGATTCGACGCCCTCGGCCTCACGCCGGTGATGGCGGTGGAACTCGAATTCTACCTCGTCGACCGCGAGCGCACGATCGAGGGCTGCGCCCAGCCGCCGCGCCAGCCGCTGTCGGGGCGTCGCGAGACCAAGACGCAGATCAACTCGATGGCGGAGCTCGACGAGTACTCCGCCGTGCTGCAGGATTTCGACGCGGCGGCGCGGATCCAGGAACTGCCCACCGGCACGGTGCTCGCGGAGTACGGCCCCGGCCAGTTCGAGGTCAACCTCCACCACGTCGACGACGCCCTGCTCGCCTGCGATCACGCGATCCGCTTGAAGCGCCTGATCAAGGGAGTCGCGCTGCAGCGCGGCATGGAGGCGACCTTCATGCCGAAGCCGTACCGCGACCACGCGGGCAGCGGCGCGCACCTGCACGTGAGCCTCGTCGACGCGACGGGCCGCAACGTCTTCGCCGCGGACGACCCGGCCGGCACGCCGGCGCTGCGGCACGCGATCGGCGGCCTCGTGGCGACCATCAACGACGGCATGGCCGTCTGGGCGCCCACGGCGAACTCCTACCGGCGCTTCCAGTCTGAAGCCTACGTGCCGCTCAACCCGAGCTGGTCGGTGAACAACCGCGGCGTCGCTTTTCGCGTCCCGCATGGTCCGCCGGCAAGTCGCCGCGTCGAGCATCGCGTGGCGGGCGCGGACGCCAATCCCTACCTGCTCGCGGCGATGGTGCTCGCCGGCATGCACCACGGGCTGACGCGGCAACTCGACCCCGGGCCGGTCCTCGCGGGCAATGCCTATCGCGACTCGACGCCCACGCTCCCGCTCAGCTGGCCGGAAGCGCTGACCGCGTTCGAACACAGCGATTTCGCGCGCGAATACCTCGGCGAGCGCTTCGCACGCCTGTACGCCCAGACGCGCCGGGGCGAGATGCAGGACTTCTGCTCCCACGTGTCGCCGCTCGAATATTCCTGGTACCTGACGACGAGCTGAGCCGTGGATCACGTCCGCTCGTACTATGCCGCGTCCGCGCATCCTGCCGCGCAACGTGCGCCGCTGCGTGGCGACTCGACCGCGGACGTCTGCGTCATCGGCGGCGGCATCGCCGGCTGCTCGACCGCACTGCACCTGGCGGAGCGCGGCTACCGCGTGGTGCTGCTCGAAGGCCGGCGCGTCGCCTGGGGCGCCTCCGGGCGCAGCGGAGGGCAGGCGATATTCGGCTTCGCGGCGGGCCAGGACAAGCTCGTCGCACAGGTCGGCGCCGCAACCGCACGCCGCATGTTCGACGTGTCCGTGGCAGCGCTCGACCTGCTCAAGCAGCGCGTCGCCAGGCACTCGATCGACTGCGACCTCAACTGGGGCCAGCTGCACGTGGCGATCAAGCCGCGGCACGAGGCCGAACTCAAGGCCTGGCGCGAGGAACTGGGCGCGCAGTACGGTTACACCTCGCTGCGCTGGCTCGAGCGCGAAGAAGTGCGCCGGCTGCTCGACACGCAACGCTACCTGGGCGGCCTGCACGACTCCCGCAGCGGGCACCTGCATCCGCTCAACTACACGCTGGGGCTCGCCGCTGCCGCGGAATCGGCCGGCGCCGCGATCTGCGAGGGCAGCGAGGTCACTCGCATCGATCACGGCACCACCGCCGTGGTCCACACCGCGGACGGCTGCGTGCGCGCGAAGCACGTCGCGCTCTGCTGCAATGCCTACGTGGGCAAGCTGTCGCCGAGGCTGCGTGCGCGGATCATGCCGGTCGGCACCTACATCGTCGCCACCGAGTCGCTCGGCGAGGCGCGCATGCATGCGCTGATGCGGGAGAACGTCGCGGTGACCGACGTGAACTGGGTGCTCGATTATTTCCGCCGCTCGGCGGATCACCGGCTGCTGTTCGGCGGTCGCGTGAGCTATTCAGGGCTCGATCCGCTCAACACGGCGCGCGCCACCCGCGCCCGGATGATCAAGGTCTTCCCCCAGCTCGCGGACGTGAAGATCGAGTACTCGTGGGGTGGGTACGTGGACATCACGTTGAGCCGCGCGCCCGACTTCGGGCGGCTCGCGCCGAACGTGTACTACCTGCAGGGATTCTCCGGCCATGGCATCGCACTGACCGGCATGGCCGGCCAGCTCGTCGCCGAGACGATCGCCGGACAGTCGGAGCGCTTCGACATGTTCGCGAAGCTCGAGCACCGCGACTTCCCCGGCGGCCCGCTGCTCAGGACGCCGGCACTGGTGCTGGCGATGCTCTGGTTCCGGCTGAAGGATCTGCTTTGAGGGGAGCGCCGGGCCGCTACCCGCCGCCCCCGTAGCTGGCGCCGCTGGTGCACGTCTCGTGCACGACGACGCGCGACAGCTGCGGGAGGCGCGGTGCGAGTTCGTCCCAGATCCAGCGCGCGAGATTCTCGCTCGTCGGATTCGCGAGACCCGCCACGTCGTTCAGGTAAGTGTGATCGAGCCGCTGGAAGAGCGGTTCGAACGCGGCCTTCACGTCCGCAAAATCCATGACCCAGCCGAGGCGCTCGTCCAGGGGACCGCGCACGTGGATCTCGACGCGGAACGAATGCCCGTGCACGCGTGCGCATTTGTGGCCGGCCGGCACGTTGGGCAGGCGATGCGCGGACTCGAGCGTGAAGGTCTTGAAGATTTCCACGATGCATGCCCCCGACCCGTCACCGGCCGGCGCGGTCCTTGTCGCGCTCGTACTCGCGGTCCTGCCCGGCGGCGCAGTCGGCGATGAAGATCATGCGCGCCGTGCCCGCAAGCCCCTTGCTATCCGCGCGCTCGTAGCAGTCACGATCGTAGCGGTAGCGGCGATCGTCGAAGCGGTAGTTCTCGCCGCGCTCGGTGCACCACTCGACGAAATGCTTGCGGTCCTTGGCCTTCAGCTCGCGCTGGTTGGCGCGATGGTTGCACTCGGAGACGACCTCGCCGTGGGTCATCTTCCTGTCCTTGTCGTCCTTTGCGTGAGACTGGTCCTCGTGCACCGGCCCCTGCGGCTGGGCCTGGCCTTCACCCTTCTTCGGCTCGGCGCTCGACGGGCCGGCGATGACCAGCATCGCGACCGCCGCAAGACTGGCGAGACACTTCACGTTCATTGGGGACTCCTTGGGCCGGGGTGGGCGGATCCTGGCAGATCCTCAGGTTGCGGCAACCCCGGCAGGCTTGCGACGCAATGCGAAACAGGCGTGGATCTTCGGATTGCGCCGGAAGTCCTCCGGGAGGGTTCCCCGCGAGAGATCCTGGACGTCGAAATCGGCGAGGCCCGCCGTGTCGAGCCGGAAGCGCTGGAAGTTGTTCGAGAACAGCAACGTGCCCCCGGGTTCGAGCAGGCGGCCGGCGGCCTGCAGTAACCAGACGTGGTCGCGCTGCACGTCGAATTCGCGTTCCATGCGCTTCGAGCGCGAGATCGTCGGCGGGTCCACGAAGATGAGACCGTAGCGTTGCTCGGAAGTTCGCGACTGCTCATCGAGCCAGGCGAGGCAGTCCGCCTGCACGAAGCCGTGCGACGGGCCGACGAGCCCGTTCAGCGCGAGATTGCGCCGCGCCCATTCGAGGTAGGTCTTCGACATGTCCACGGTGGTCGAGGCCGTCGCGCCGCCACCGACCGCGTGCACCGTCGCCGTCCCGGTGTAGGCGAACAGGTTCAGGAACCGCTGGCCGGACGCCAGTTCGCCGACGCGCTGGCGCGTGAGGCGATGGTCCAGGAACAGGCCCGTGTCGAGGTAGTCGGTGAAGTTCACCAGGAAGCGGTAGCGGCCCTCGCGCACCTTGTGGAATACCGCTTCCTCGCCGACCTTCTCGTACTGCTCGCCGTGGCGCTGTCGCCGCCGCACCCGCAGCACGATGCGCTCGCGCGGCAGGCCGAGAACCTCCGGCAGCACCGATAGCGCCTCGTCGCGCCGCGTTCGCGCGGCATCCTGCGTCACCGTGGCTGGGGCGGCATATTCCTGCACGCAGGCCCAGCGCTCGTCGTTGCCGTACAAATCCACCGCGAAGGCGTACTCCGGCATGTCGGCGTCGTAGGCCCGGAAGCACGTCACGTCCTCGCGCCGGGCCCAGGCCTCGAGCCTCGCCAGGTTCTTGCGCACGCGGTTCGCGAACATGACAGCGCCCGGCCGGGTGCGGGCCACCTCCATGCGCGCCTGCCGTGCCGTCTCCGGATCCGGCTCGAGCGTCTCCGGCTTGAGTTCGAAGCGCAGCAGGCGGCACTCGATCGGGCCGTTGAAGAACGTGTGTGCGCGATACGCCCGCAGGCGCAGCGCTCGCCCGAGCGGCGGATTGCCGGTGAATACCCCCGCCTCCCAGCCCGGGAAGCACTGCATGAGCGTCCGGCCGAGCTGCGCGTACAGCGGACCGAGCGTGCTCTCGTCCTCGAGGCGTGCGCCGTAGGGCGGGTTCACCAGCACGAGCCCCTGTGCGCCGGGGACCGGCGTGAGCGAGACGAGTTCACGTCGCTCGAACACGACGTGGTCACCGACGCCCGCCCGGCCGGCATTGGCGAGCGCGGCTCGTATCGCCGTCAGGTCGCGGTCGTAGCCGCGGAACCGCCCGCGCCCCAGCGCCGCGAGATTGCGACGGGCGAGTGCCGCCTCGCGCTGGCCGTTCCACGCCGCGGCGTCATGCTGGAGCCAGCGTTCGAAGCCGAACCTGCGACGCAGCAATCCGGGCGCGACGTCCGCTGCGATCAGCGCCGCCTCGATCACCAGCGTGCCCGATCCGCACATCGGATCGGCGAAGGCCGTGCCCTCCGCGGCCATCGCGGGCCATCCGCAGCGCAACAGCAACGCGCCCGCGAGGTTTTCCCTCAGCGGCGCCTCGACACTCGACTGGCGGTAGCCACGGTGGCTCAGGGGCTCGCCGCTCAAGTCAATCCCCACCGTGGCGTGCGAGCGTGCCAGGCGCAGGCTCACGCGCAAGTCGGGAGAGGCCAGGTCGACCGACGGCCGGCCGCCCGTCCGCTCGCGAAACCGGTCCACGATGGCGTCCTTGGATTTCTGGGCTGCGAATTGCGAGTGACGCAACCACGCCGGACCCTCGCCGACCACGTCGATGGCCAGGGTTCCGTCGGCGGCAAGGTGATCCTCCCAGGGAAGTTCCCGCAGCGCCGCGTACATCGCTTCCGGCGTGTCCAGGGGCACCGTTCCGATCGTCAGCAGGACCCGGCTCGCGGTGCGCGAGTGCAGGCACGCCAGGTAGCCGTGCGCCACCGGCCCGGTGAAGCTGACGCCCGCGGGGTGCTCGCGCGTGACGTTGACGCCCAGCTCGCGCAGTTCCGTCGCGAGCAGGTCGGCGACGTGCCGCGGGCAGGCGGCGAAGAACTCCAGGTCGGTGCCGGCCGGCAATTCGCTCACGGCTCAGGCGCCCCGCCGTTCGAGCACGACGAGATTGCGCGGCGCCACGCTCGCGAGGCAGCGGGTGACGATGCGGTAACTGTCAGGATCGAACGCCCTGCCGCCGGTCGACTGCAGCAGCGCCGCGACCTCGTTCTCGTCGTGCGCCGTGCCGAGGTGCTGCCAGCGGTCGACCACGTGCAGCACCGTGCCGTCGCCTCCGGCAGCGGCCTCCCGGATACCGACGGGCCCCGCAAACGGCCAGGGCTTCACGCGCAGCGAGGACAGCGCGAGGCGCAGACGCGTGTCGTGCAGCGCCCGCGACTCCCTGCCGACGCACGCCCCGCGACACCTCCCGAGCTGGCAGGCGAAGCAGGAGCCCTCGCCCTGCTCCAGTCCCAGGACCTTGAGGCACAGGCCCGCTTCGCGCGCCTTGCCTGCGAGCGCGCGTTCGGCGTCGCGCACGCTGCGGAACGGACCGAAGGACTCGACGTCGGAGTCGAAGTCCTCCGCCTCGAAAGGCTCGACGGCGGCGGCGGGCCCCTCGCCCTCGCTCTGCAACCGGAGGCAGAATGCTGCCGTCGCCCCGCGCAGGCGCCGGTTCGCCGTCGGTGCAAGTTCCTTGACCAGCCGCGACTCGAGCAGCAGCGCCCCGAGTTCTCCCCCGGTCTCCATCCACTCGACGCCACGCACCTGCCGCGCGAGCTTCGCTTCCTTGCTCTGGCGGTGCTCGGCCGCGAAATGCGCGAGCACGCGGCTGCGCAGGTTGCGGCTCTTGCCGACGTACAGCAGCGAGCCACCCTCGCCCCGGAAGAGGTAGACGCCCGGCCCGTCGGGAAGGTCCTCGGCGAGGTCGGGAGGCAGGTGTGGCGGGAGGCGTGACTCGCTCCGCGCTGCCTCCGCGGCCTCGTGCAGACGCTCCGGCCCGACGGCCTGCTCGAAGGCCGCGAGCAGCGGCGGCAGCACCGCCGCGTCGCCGAGCGCACGGTGTCGCGCGCCGCAGGCGAGCCCCCAGCGCTCGATGAGCGTGTCGAGGTTGTGGCGTGCGTGTTCGCGAAACAGGGCGCGCGACAGGCGCACGGTGCACAGCACCGGCGCGGAGAACTTCTCGCCAGCGCGACGAAATTCGTTGCGCATGAAACCGTAGTCGAATCGGGCGTTGTGCGCGACGAACAGCCGCCCGTCGAGCCGCCGGCGCACTTCCGAGCGTAGCTGCGCGAACGACGGTGCGTCCGCGACCATTTCGTTCGAGATCCCGGTGAAGGCCTCGATCGACGAAGGAATGCGCATGGCGGGGTTCACGAGGCTGCTCCACTCGTCCACCACCACGCCGCCGTCGAGCAGCACGATCCCGACCTCGATGACGCGGTGGTGAGCCGCCATGCCTCCCGTGGTCTCGAGGTCGACGCAGGCGACGGGCCCGCGCAGCGCGGGAGCGTCGAGCGAGACAGGGTCGCGCCGCTTCATGCACGCATCCGCCGTCAGAGCGCACCCTCGCCGTCGAGGGTCATGATCGGCCCGTAGAGCTCCGGGCGGCGATCGCGGAACACGCCCCAGGCATGGCGCTCGGCGCGCACCTGCTCCAGGTCGAAGGTCGCGGTCAGGACGGCCTGGGTCTGGCGATCGGCCTCGGCGACCATTTCGCCCGAGGGACCGGCGATGAACGAGGAGCCGTAGAACGTCATCTCGTACCTCTGGCCGCGCTCTACGCCGATGCGGTTCGACGCCACGAGAGGCATGAGGTTGGCCGCCGCGTGCCCCTGCATGCAGCGCTGCCAGTGGTCGCGCGAGTCGATGCTCGCATCGTGCGGCTCGGAGCCGATCGCCGTCGGGTAGAGCAGCACCTCGGCGCCCATGAGCGCCATGCAACGCGCCGCCTCCGGGAACCACTGGTCCCAGCAGATCCCGACGCCGAGCACACCGAAACGCGTAGGCCAGACGCGAAAACCGGTATCGCCCGGCGAGAAGTAGTACTTCTCGTGGTAGCCGGGCCCCTCCGGGATGTGCGACTTGCGGTATACCCCGAGCACCTCGCCGTCGGCGTCGATCATGGCGAGCGAGTTGAAATAGGCGTTATTGGCCCGCTCGAAGAAGCTGTACGGCAGCGCCACCTGCAACTCGCGCGCGATCGACTGGAAGCGGGCCAGCACGGCGTTGGCCGCGAGCGGCCTCGCCAGCTCGAAGTGGCTCGCGAGGTGGTCCTTGCAGAAGTAAGGGGTTTCGAACAGCTCCTGCAGCAGGATCACCTGCGCGCCGCGGCCCGCGGCCTCGCGGACCACGTGCTCCGCGCGCTCCAGGTTCTCGGCAGGGTTTGTCGAACAGGCGAACTGCGTCGCGGCCAGCGTCACTTTCATCGGGGCACCTCGGTCGGTCCGGCGGCAGCCGCCTCCAGGGGGCGCAAGTCTAGCGGGCGAGGCGCGCCACGTGTCGAGCAATCATGGCTTCCTCGTCGGTCCGCACGACCCAGGCGGAAACCCTGCTGCCGGGGGCGCTGATGCATGGCCCCTGGCGCAGGTTCGCCGCCTCGTCCAGGGCGAGCCCGAGCCATTTCGCACCCTGGCAGACGCGCCGCCGCACCTCCGGCTGGTTCTCGCCGATGCCGGCCGTGAAAACGACGGCGTCGAGCCCGCCGAGGGCCGCGGCCAGGGAGCCCAGTTCGCGCTGCGCCCGGTAGGCGAACACGTCCACGGCCAACCGAGCCGACGCCAGGTCGCTCTCGAGAAGGTCGCGCATGTCGCTCGAAACGCCGGACAGTCCCAGCAGGCCTGACTCCTTGTAGAGCAGGCGCTCGAGGTCACTGACGGCGAGTTTCTTCGTCTCGAGCAGGTAGAGCAGCACGCCCGGATCGATCGACCCGCAGCGGGTGCCCATCGGCAAGCCCTCCAGCGCCGTAAAGCCCATGGTCGTCGCCACGCTGCGGCCGGCGTGGATCGCGCACATGCTGGCGCCATTGCCGAGGTGAAAGACGACGGTGCGGCCCTGCGCGGCGCGTGCATCGAGCGACGGGAGCACGGAAGCGACGTATTCGTACGACAGCCCATGGAAGCCGTAGCGCCGCACGCCGGATTCCGCATAGCTCAGCGGCAGTGCGAACAACTGCGCGACCTCGGGAGCGGTGCGGTGGAATGCAGTATCGAAGCACGCGACCTGCGGAACTCCCGGCATCCGCGCGAGCAACGTCCGGATTGCCGCCAGATTTTGCGGCTGGTGCAGGGGAGCGAGCGGCTCGAAGCATGCCAGGCGTTCGAGCACTCCGGCGTCCACGACCGTCGGAGCCATGAATTCCTCGCCGCCGTGCACGACGCGATGGCCGACGCCGGCGACGGTCGCATCGCTCAACTCGTCGCGCAACTGGTCGAGCAGTACTTCGAGCGCCACCGCGTGGCTCATCGAAACCGGTTCCAACGCGCGATCGGCGATGGTCACGTCGCCGCGTCGGACCTGGATGCGCGGCTCGGTCCCGAGGCCGGACACCTGGCCGCGCAACACGCGCTCGGGCCCGCCCTCGCCCATCCGGAAGGTCGAGGCCTTCAGGCTCGAGGAGCCTGCGTTGACGACCAGTATCCTCTTCACGGCACCCGCGCCGCCCGCCTCGCATGCGCCATCAGCTTCGCCACCGCCGCGGAGCCGATCCGCATGCGTACGTTGTCGGCGCGGCTCGTCAGCACCACCGGCACGCGCGCGCCGAGCACGACGCCCGCGCTGTCGGCTCCGGCGAAATAAAGCAGTTGCTTCGCCAGCATGTTCCCGGACTCGATGTTGGGCACCAGCAGGATGTCCGCGCGACCGGCAACCTGCGACCTGATGCCCTTGGTGCGCGCCGCGTGCTCGCTCACGGCGTTGTCGAAGGCCAGCGGCCCGTCGAGTATCGCGCCCGAGATCTGGCCGCGGTCCGCCATCTTGCAGAGCGCGGCGGCGTCCAGCGTCGAACGGATATTGGGATTGACCGTCTCCACGGCCGAGAGAATCGCGACCTTGGGCGCTCCGATGCCGAGCACGTGGGCGAGGTCGATCGCATTGCGCAGGATGTCGGCCTTCTCCGCGAGCGTCGGCTCGATGTTGATCGCGGCGTCGGTGACCAGCAGCATCCGATCGTACGCGGGAACGTCCATGACGAACACGTGGCTCACGCGCCGCTCGGTGCGCAGCCCCGTTTGCGCGGCCACGAGCTCGGCCAGCATCTCGTCCGTGTGCAGGCTGCCCTTCATCAGCGTCTCGACCTCGCCGCTGCGGGCGAGCGCGACCGCGGTGGCGGCCGATGCGTGGCTGTGCTCGGTCGACACGATCCGGAAGGAGGAGATGTCCGCACCGTTGGCCTCGGCCACAGCGCGGATACGCGCGGGCGGGCCCACCAGCACGGGCACGATCAGCCGGCGCCGCGCGGCCTCGAGCGCGCCGAGCAGCGAATCGCGGTCACAGGGATGGGCAACGGCGCAGCTCACCGCCTCGAGCGGCTCGCACTGCCGCAGCAGCCACGCGAAGACGTCGTTCCTGCGCAGCACGATCTCGGGCGTGGCGATGTCGGAATAAGCGAGCTTGCGCCGTGGCGCCTCGACGACCGCCGTGCCCCACAGCACGCGGCGTTCCCCGACGCGGGCCTCGCAATCGAACACCACGAGCCCGCTCTCCGCTCGCTTCTCACGCACCGTCACGGAGGCGGACAGATCGTCTCCCACATGGACGCGGCCGTCGAACTCGAACTGCTGCGAGACGATGCGCGTGCCCGGGCCGGGCAGCTTGCGCTCGAGCAGGCCGGAGATGACCGCCTGAATGCCGACCGCGTCCACGCACAGCACTTCGTCGGACGACGCTTCGCCGTCCTCGACGTGAAAGGGCTCGATGTCGCCGGACACCAGCACCAGCGCCTCGATCTCGGTCTGCGTCAGCGGGCGGTGCGCGGTGGCCGTGGCACCCAGGCCGAGCTCGTCGAACGTGGTGTTGTGGTAGGCGCTCATGTCAGGTCGATCCAGGTCGTCTTGAGCTCAGTGTACTTGTCGAAGGCGTGCAGGGACTTGTCGCGCCCCGTCCCCGACTGCTTGAAACCGCCGAAAGGCACCGTGATGTCGTCGGCATCGTAGCAATTGACGTACACCATCCCTGCACGCAAGGCACGGGCGATACGATGCGCACGAGTGATGTCGCGCGTCCACACCGCCGCGGCGAGCCCGTAGATCGCGGAATTGCCGACCCGCACCGCCTCGTCCGCGTCCTTCACGGTGATCGCGGCCAGCACCGGCCCGAAAATTTCCTCGCGCGCGATCTTCATCTGCGGCGTGACGTCCGCGAAGACCGTGGGCTCCACGTAGCAGCCGCCGGTCTCGCGGCGCGCCTGGTGGCCGCCCGTCAGCACCCTCGCGCCCTCCTCGCGGCCGGCGCCGATGTAACCGAGGACGGTCCTGAGCTGGGTCTCGTCCACGATTGCGCCCAGGCGCGTCTCGGGGTCGAGCGGGTCGCCGGGCGGCATGCGCCGGCCGGCCTCGACCACCTTTTCGAGCACCTCGTCCCGCACCCGCTCCTCGACGATGAGCCGCGATCCGGCGGAGCACATCTCGCCCTGGTTGAAGAAGATCGCCGCCGCCGCCGCCGCCGCCGCGCGGTCCAGGTCCGGGCAATCGGCGAGGACGATGTTCGGGGACTTGCCGCCGCACTCGAGCCACACGCGCTTCATGTTCGACTGGCCCGAGTACTGCAGCATGAGCTTGCCGGTGCGCGTGGAGCCGGTGAAGCCGATGCAGTCGACGTCCATGTGCAGTGCGAGCGCCTGGCCCGCCGTGTGACCGTAACCCGGCAGCACGTTGAACACGCCGTCCGGTAGCCCGGCCAGCGAGGCGAGCTCCGCGATGCGGATCGCGGTGAGCGGCGACTTCTCGGAGGGCTTCAGGATGATCGAATTGCCCGCCGCGAGCGCCGGGCCGATCTTCCATGCAGCCATGATCAGCGGGAAATTCCACGGCACGATCGCGCCGACCACCCCGATCGGTTCGCGCGTGATGAGCGCCAGCGCGTCCGGACCCGTGGGCGCGACCTCGTCGTAGATCTTGTCGACGGCCTCCGCATACCAGGCGATGCAGCGCGCCGTGGCCGGGATGTCCACGGCCAGGCTGTCGGAAATCGGCTTGCCCATGTCGAGCGTCTCGAGCAGCGCGAGCTCCTCGCGGTGCTCGAGGATGAGTTCCGCGAATCGCAGCAGCACGCGCTTGCGCTCTCGTGGCGGCTGCCCCGACCAGCGGCCGCTCTCGAACGCACGACGCGCGTCGGCGACCGCGAGGTCGACGTCGGCTGCATCGGTCGAGGCGACCTGGACCAGCACGCGCCCGTCGATGGGGCTCACGCAGTCGAAGGTGGCGCCGGAAGCGGCCGCGACGTACCTGCCATTGACGTAGGCACGGCCATTGATCGACAGCGACCGGGCACGCTCGTGCCATTGAATGCTCGGGGTGGACATGCGGGAGGCCTCAGAATGTCGGGGGCGTGCTCGCGGAAACCACTTCGCAGGGCTCGCTGCCGTGGTTGCGGAAACGGTGCGGGATCGCACTCGTGAAATAGTAGGCGTCGCCCGGGCCGAGCACGCGGCTCTCGGCGCCGATGGTGAGCTCGATGTGTCCGCGTACGACCACGCCGCCCTCCTCCCCCTGGTGCCGCAACATGTCGGCACCCGTGTCCGCGCCCGGCGCGTAGCGCTCGTGCATGATCGACAGGGCTCGATTCGGCCGGCGCGCCGCGACCAGGCGCAGCGCCACGCTGCGGTCACCCAGGTCCGTGAGCTCGTCGCTGGTGAAGAACACCTGCGGACTCGCCGACAGGTCGAGCGTGAAGAACTCCGCCAGCGACATCGGGATGCCGTCGAGGACCTTCTTCAGCGAACTCACCGACGGGCTCACGCGATTCTGCTCGATCAGCGAGATCAGCCCGTTCGTGACGCCGGCGCGCTTGGCGAGCTCGCGCTGGGACAGTCCGTAGATGGTGCGTACGGCACGCAGGTGTGCGCCCACGTCGAGGGTCAGGTCGGCCACGGGGTGTTCAATATCCTGCACACGGCGGGTGAAAGTAGCCAAAGTTTCCCGCCGGTTTGAGGCAAGTGTCAATTTTTCTTATCATCCGTGGCTCCCACCTCAATTCCGCCGGATGCCGCCATGACCGCACCAGTGAAGTTCGACCGCGCCCAGCTCGAGTCCTTCTGGATGCCGTTCACGGCGAACCGGCAGTTCAAGGCCAACCCCCGCCTGCTCGCGAAGGCCAAGGGCATGCACTACTGGACGCCCGAGGGACGCCAGATCCTCGACGGCGTGGCCGGGCTCTGGTGCGTCAATGCCGGCCACGGCCGGCCGGAGATTGCCGAGGCCGTGAGCCGGCAAATCGCCGAGATGGAATACGCGCCACCGTTCCAGATGGGTCACGCGGGCGCCTTCGAGCTGGCGAACGAGGTCGTGGACTGGCTGCCGGCCGGCCTCGACCACGTGTTCTTCACCAACTCGGGCTCCGAGTCGGTGGATACCGCGCTCAAGATCGCGCTTGCCTATCACCGTGCGCGCGGCGAGGGAACGCGCACACGCTTCATCGGCCGGGAGCGCGGCTACCACGGAGTGGGCTTCGGCGGCATCTCGGTCGGCGGCATGGTCAACAATCGCAAATTCTTCGCTACGCAGCTGCCAGGCGTCGACCACCTGCCGCACACGCACGATCTCGCACACAACGCCTACACGCGCGGCGAGCCCGCCTGGGGCGCCCACCTCGCGGATGACCTCGAGCGCATCGTGGCCCTGCACGACGCGAGCAACGTCGCCGCCGTGATCGTCGAGCCGGTCGCGGGCTCCACCGGCGTGCTGATCCCGCCGCAGGGCTACCTCAAGCGCCTGCGCGAGATCTGCACCAAGCACGGCATCCTGCTGATCTTTGACGAGGTCATCACCGGCTTCGGACGCCTGGGCGCGCCGTTCGCCGCGCAGCGCTTCGACGTGATGCCGGACATGATCACCATGGCAAAGGGCCTCACCAACGGTGCCGTGCCGATGGGAGCGGTGGCCGCGAGCAAGGGCATCTACGATGCGTTCATGAACGGGCCGGAGGGCGCGATCGAGCTGTTCCACGGCTACACGTATTCCGCCCACCCTGTCGCCTGCGCCGCCGGCATCGCGACGCAGCAGGTCTACAAGCGCGAAGGGCTCCTCACCCGCGCCGGGGAGATCGGCGATTACTGGGCCGATGCGGTGCACTCGCTCAAGGGCCTGCCGCACGTCGTCGACCTGCGCAACCTCGGGCTCATCGGGGCGATCGAGCTCGAATCGATCCCCGGCAAACCGGGTGCGCGTGCATTCGACGCCTTCGTCCGCGCGTTCGAGCAGGGCGTGCTCATCCGCGTCACGGGCGACATCATCGCGTTGTCGCCGCCGCTCGTAATCGAGCGCAAGCACGTGGACGAGTTGTTCGGGAAGCTCGCCGAGGTGCTGCGGGAAACGCCATAAAGAAAACGCCCGGCCTCCTCGCGGAGACCGGGCGTCGTTCAGTCAGGCCCTCTCGGGCTGCGCTCTTACTCGTTGCTCCACGGGAACGTGGTCGACACCGAGAAGATCGCCCGGGCTTCGCTGCTGGAGAAGTCGCTACCGGTGTCAAACGCCTTGGCGTCGCTTCCGTCCACCCACTTCAGATTGAGGTCGAAGTGGCCGAGTGTATAGGTCACGCCGACCGAATAATCGAAATAGCTGTCGTAGTTGTCGTCCCAGAAGTCGCCGTCGCTGTAGCCGCCGTGCAGGCCGAGACCGAAGTTAGCGGGTAATTCGAAGTTCGCATTGGCCTCGTAGTACATGGCGTTCTCGCTGGAACCCCACATATTGCTGGTGTACCAGATCTTGCCTTCGATCCACTTGTAGCCGAGCGAGGCATAGAACTCCGGGTAATCGAGGATTTCGCCGTCGGAGCCCGGGTAGGTGTACCAGACCATGCCGACGTCCCAGGGGAACGTCTCGCCACCCGCGAAGCCGGTGTAGAGGTCGACTTCGACGTTACCCTCGGTGTCGAAATCCACGTTACTGGCCCACGCGCCGGCGTAGAAGCCGCTGTCATGCGCGTAGTCGAGGCTCGCCTGCAGCGCAGGATCCTGTCCGGTCTGCGTGATGCCGCGGAAGTCGTAGTCACTGGTCGCCGTGACCGTGGAGCTGATCTCGGCCTGCGCCGCCGCGCCCGCCGCCATCAACAGGATCGCCGCTACGCCTTGACTCAATTTCATGCTGTACCCCTCGTTGCAAGAAAGCCACATTAAGGATGCCGTCTGGGCCGCAATTGTAGCAGAAACGACACGGGATGCACCCGGCTGCCCTGCAATGGCCACTCGTGGAACCTTTTGCATATTCCATGCCAGCGCTGGAGGCCGGCGATTGCGACGAGTGGTCGCGGATATCGCACCGCGAAGGCGCATGGCGCCGTCGCCATGCACCAGCGTGGCGCCTCGCGACCAGCGTCAGGCGGCGGCCGGGGGCTCGTAGATCGCGTAGAACTTGCGCGCGGGCTCCAGCACCTCCCACAGGCCGCGGAAGCCGCTCGGCATGACGAAGCAGTCCCCGGGCCCGAACGTCCAGGACCGGCCGTGGTCGTCCGAGATGCGCACGCGCCCTTCCGTGAGCACGCACAACTCGTTCTCGGTGTAGGAAACGTGCCAGGCGCCCGGACTGCTGGTCCAGATCCCGCCGAAGAACCGTCCCGTGTCGTCGGTATAGAGATTGCGCACGCGCTGCTGCGGGACCGCGCTGCCCGGCGCGAGCCTGGCCGGGTCGAGTTCGAGAGGTTCCTCGCGGCCGCTGAACTCGTCGATCCGGATGACTTCAGGACCCAATTCGCTCATGGCCCACCTCCGCCCGCGGGGCAACCGGGCGATCAGCGTAGCAGGAGTTCCCGCACCTCGTCGTCCGTGGTCTGCCCGAAGTCGCGGTACCACTGGCCGACCGCACTGAAGAACATCGGGGTGGCGAGGCACACGACCTCGTCGGCGACAGCGGCGATCCGGTCGCGCGCTTCGGCGGACGCCACCGGCACCGCGACGATCACGCGACGGGCGCCGGCCGAACGCAACGCACGCACCGCCGCTTCCATCGTCGCGCCGGTGGCGAGGCCGTCATCCACGAGGATCGCATCGCGACCCGCCACCTCGAGCGGCGGGCGCTCGCCCCGGTACGCGCGTTCGCGGCGCGCCAGTTCCACCTGCTCGCGCCGCTTGACTTCCTCCAGGGCCTCCGTGCGCCCGCCGAGGTAGCGGACGACGTCGTCGTTCAACACCAGCGCGCCTCCGCTGGCGATCGCGCCCATGGCGAGTTCGGGCTGCGACGGCAAGCCAAGCTTGCGCACGACCAGCACGTCGAGCGGCAGCCCGAGCGCCTGCGCGACCTCGTGGGCCACGGGAACGCCACCCCGTGGCAGGCCGAGGACGATCGACTCCGCCAGGTCCTTGCGTGCGGCGAGCGCCTTCGCGAGCGCCCGGCCCGCGTCCACGCGATCTGCGAATACCTGCGCCATGGAACTGCTCCGGCGGCCCGGATCCATGTTCCGCAGGACTGCCGGGGATGTCATTCGCGCAAGTACCTAAGTGCTATGCTCGGGGCAAGAGAGCGCGGGATTCATGGGTAACGCCGCAACGGTCACGCTGTCCCGGAAGGTCGAGTTCCTGCGCAGCCTCTGCGGTCCGCGCGACGAAGCCATCGAGACGCATTTTGCCTGGGTGTTCCTGGTCGGCGAACGCGCGCTCAAGATGCGCAAGCCCGTGCGGCGCGACACCATGGACTACGGCACGCTTGACGCCCGGCGCCGCGATTCGGAGGAGGAGATGCGCCTGAATCGCCGCCTCGCACCGGGCGTCTATCTGCGCACGCTCCCGCTCGTCGCCGATGCCGCGGGGAGACTCGCGCTCGATGCCGCTGGCGAGATCGTCGACTGGCTGGTGGAAATGCGCCGCCTGGATCGCAGCCGCATGCTCGATGCGGCGCTCGCGCGCAGCGAGGCCAGCGAGGCCGACCTGCAACGCGTCGCGGACCTGCTGTCGGGCTTCTACGCGACCGCGGATTCCGCACTCACGGACCCGGCGGCCGGAGCCCGGCGTCTCGGCGACCAGCTGGATGCAAACCATCGCGCGCTCGCGTCCCTCGACGCCGAGCGCGCGGCGGTCCTGCTCGACCGGCAGCGGGCGTTCCTTGCGTGCCGGCGAGCACTGCTCGAGTCGCGGATCGAGCGCGGCTGCGTGATCGAGGCGCACGGCGACCTGAGGCCGGAGCACATCTCGCTCGCCGAGCCGCCGGCCGTGATCGACTGCCTCGAGTTCGACCGGCAGCTGCGCATACTCGATCGTGCCGAGGAACTGTGCTTCCTCGAACTCGAGTGCACAAGACTCGGCCACGCCGACACAGGCCGCTGGCTGCTGGGGCGTTGCCTGGCTCAACTGTCGGACGATGCGCCGCAGGAGTTGCTGCACTTCTACCGCAGTCATCGTGCGGCGACGCGCGCCAAGCTCTACACCTGGCGTGCCGGCGAGCCGGACGGAAGCACACCGCAGCAGTGGCGGGAGCGCGCCGGACGCTACCTCGACACGGCGCTCGAGGACGCGCGACTGGCGCTCGCCTAGCGCTTGCGAGGCTCGAGCTCGCGCAGCGCGACGACCGCCCCCCCGCAGCAGATCGCCCGGATCGCCGCCGCAAACAGGCTCGACGCCGCCAGTACTTTCGGCTGCTTCGCGCCCGGGTCCTGGCCAATGCGCGTGGGCAGGATCGAGTCGGTGACGATGAGGCGATCGGGACCGTCGGGACCGAGCAACCGGGCGGCGCCGGGCGCGAAGACCCCGTGCGACGCGAATGCGTCGACACGGATCGCTCCCGCCGCGCGGCACGCCGCCACGCCCTGCATGATGGTCGTGCCGGCCGCTATCAGGTCGTCGACGATCACCGCGTGACGACCTTCCACCGGGCCCACCACGAGGTCGCCGCCGCTCACGACGCCGCTGCTGCGCCTCTTCTCGATGATGGCGAGCGCAACGTCCGTGCCGGTCCTTGCGGCGAGCAGCTCCTGCACGCGTTGCGCCCGCTTCGCTCCGCCGATGTCCGGCGAGACGATGCAGACGGGCTCAGAGCGCGCCTCGGCGGCGAGATGCGTGGCCAGCAGCGGCGCCGCTTCGAGATGATCGACCGGGCAACGGAACGCGTTCTCGAACGCCGCGAGGTTGTGGGCGTCGAGGCCCAGCACGTGGTCGGTGCCGACGGCCTCGATGACCTGCGCGACGTAGCGGAGCGTCACCGGGTCACGCTCCTTGGTGCGGCGGTCCTTCCGCGCATACGCCAGATACGGCAGGCAGGCCGTCACGCTGGCGGCTCCGCTGTCCTTGACGCCCGCGATGAAGAACAGCAAGCGGCACAGCCGGTCGTTGGCGCTGGCGCACTCGTCGCCGCTCAGTGACTGCACGACGAAGACGTGCCGTCCGCGTACGCTCACGAGCGGCCGCGTCTTGTGCTCGCCGCCCTCGAACTCGCGCTCCTCCATCGGCGCGAGCTCGGTGCCCAGCGCCGCGCAAACGCGTTCACCGAAGGCCCGGCTGGCCTGCGGCGCGAATACCAGCGGTTCCGTCATCGATTCATCCTTTTACGCAAACGAGCGGCTCGAGCCGCGCCACCTTGCGGGCGAGGCCTGCCCGCTCCGCGACGTCCACCACGCGCTCCACGCTCTTGTAGGCACCCGGCGCCTCTTCGGCGACACCCCGCAGCGAAGGGCTGCGGACCAGCACGCCGCGCACCTCGAGCTCGTCGACCAGTTGCCTCCCCTGCCACTGCTTCGTCGCCTGGTGGCGTGACATGCTGCGACCCGCGCCATGGCAGGCCGAGCCCAGCGCGAACCGCTCGCCCGTCGCGAGGCCCGCGAGCACGTACGAGGCCGTCCCCATCGAGCCGCCGACCAGCACGGGCTGGCCGGACTCGCGGTAGGCGGCCGGCACGGCCTCGTTGCCCGGACCGAACGCGCGTGTCGCGCCCTTGCGGTGCACGAACAGGCGCCGCCGGCGGCCGTCGACCTCGTGCTCCTCTTCCTTGCAGATGTTGTGCGACACGTCGTAGAGCAGGCGCAGGTCCGCGCGCGGCAGGATACACGCGAACGACTCGCGGCACAGGTGAGTGAGCATCTGTCGGTTCGCGAGCGCGCAGTTCATCGCGGCGCGCATCGCGCCGAGATACCGCTGCCCGAGGACCGAGCGGATGGGTGCGCAGGCGAGTTCGCGATCCGGCAGCCGGATGCCGAACGACGGCGCCTCGAGCGCCATGTCGCGCAGGAAATCCGTGCCGACCTGGTGCCCGAGCCCGCGAGAGCCGCAGTGGATGCTGACCACGACCTCGCCTTGGCCGAGACCGAAGGCTGCAGCGATCCTCGCGTCGAAAACCTGCGCGACCCACTGTACCTCGAGGTAGTGGTTGCCCGAGCCCAGGGTGCCCATTTCGTCGCGCTGGCGCTGCCGTGCACGTTGCGATATCGCATCGGGGTCGGCGCGCGCGACGCATCCTTCCTCCTCGATGTGCTCCAGATCGTTGCGCGAACCGTAGCCGCGCCGCACGGCCCAGCGCGCGCCGCCGACCAGCATTGCGTCCATCTCCTCGGCGCCGAGCCGCAGGCGGCCCGTGCTGCCCACCCCTGCCGGAATGGCCCGCGAGAGTTCGTTCGCAAGGGCTTGCTGCACTCGGACCACGTCCTCGCGCTGCAGCCCCGTGAGCAGCGTCCGCACACCGCACGAGATGTCGAAGCCGACGCCGCCCGCGGAAATGACGCCGCCCTGCTCCGCGTCGAACGCCGCCACCCCGCCGATCGGGAACCCGTAGCCCCAGTGCGCGTCCGGCATGGCATACGCGGCCCCCACGATTCCCGGCAGCGCCGCGACATTGCAGATCTGCTGGCGCACCTTGTCGTCCATGTCGCGGACCAGGGTCTCGTCGGCGTAGAGAACGGCGGGTACGCGCATGGCCCCGCCCGGCTCGATCACCCAGCGGAACTCGGAATCGCGCCGGATGCCTGCGAGGTCCATGGCCCTGGGTTGTGCCTCAGACGTCCAGCACGCACTGGGCGATCCAGCGGCCCCCGCCCTCCTGCCGCACTGCGAGCTCGGTCAGGGTCGCTCCCTTGACCTCCACCGCCGGCGCATGACGCGCGACGTCCACGGGCTCGCCGAGTGCCTCGGCTTCGAGCAGGTCGCCGCTCACGCGCACGTCGAATCGCGAGAAAAGCATGCGGCGGGTGGCCATCTGGAAGACCAGCGAATTCAGCCATTCGTAAAGGAGGAGTTCCAGCTCGCCCATCCGGCACTGCACGTGCACGGCCTCGAGTGGACGCACGGACGCCGGGTCCGTCACCACCGCCGTGAGCGCCAGGGCGGCCTGCGCGAATGCCTCATCAGGCGTCGCACCGCGCCCGCGGACCCCGATGTCCGCTCCATGCGCGAAATGCTGCCAGTCGCCCATCGCGCGTGACGACGCCGGGCCCGCCACGCGGCGGGCCCGGCGCCTCGGTCAAGCCAGCTTCTCGTGCCGCTTCTCGTCACCGCGCAGCGAGGCCATGCGCTGCTGCAGCTGGCGCTTCGCGGCGTCGAACGCGTCGCGCAACACGACGTACACGTCGTCGTGTCCATCGCGCTGCGGCCTCTCCATGTCCACCACGACATCGTCGCCCGGCAACACGAGCTGGACCTTGATATTGAAGACCTTGCCCTGGTGGTGATGCCTGTGCGGCGAGTCGACGACTACGCGGCAGGCCTGGATGCGGTCGCTGAACACGCCGAGGTGGTCCGCGAGCTCGCGTACCCGGGTCTCGACCGCAGTAGAGGATTCCATGTGACGAAAGGTGATTTGGACGGGAATGGTCACGATGCCTTGTCCTCCGCTTTTTCCCTGAGTCTCGCCTTCATTGTCGAACGGAGCCGGGCCCGGAACATAAGTATTGCCCGCAGGGACGCGACTCCACGGTTGCAAGGGTACACTGCATGGAAACCCCGGGGGATACCCGAATCCGGTGCAAACGAACGGAAACCCCGCCATGACGACTCCGGGACCCGGCGACGCCCTGCTGGTGGTGGACGTGCAGAACGATTTCCTGCCGGGCGGGGCACTCGGTGTGCGGGGCGGGCCCTGGCCTCCACATTGCGTCGCGACAACGCCGGGCGCGCAGTTTGCACCGTCCCTGCTCATGCCCGAGGATGCCGTGATCACCTCCAGGTGGACCGACCCGCGGCAGGAGGCCTATTCCGCGTCCCAGGGCACGGCACTCGCCGATCACCTGCGGCGCCGCGGCGTGCAGCGCGTATTCATCGGCGGCCTCGCTACCGACTGCCGCGTGCGCTCGACCGGAGCAGACGCGCGCGTCGATCGCGACTTCCCTTGAAGAATGGCGCGATGGGTGAGCCCAGTAAGCCCCTGATCGACGGCCTCCTCGACGCGGATGCCTACCCGCATCCCGTCGAGACTCCGATCCGCGTCGCGGAGACTCACATCTCGTGGGTGCTGCTCACCGGGACGCTCGCGTACAAGATCAAGAAGCCATTACGGCTGAGTTTCCTGGACTACTCGACGCTCGAGCGACGGCACCGCTTTTGCGTAGAGGAAACGCGACTCAACGGGCGGTACGCCCCGGACCTCTACCTGGGCGTCGCCACGATCACCGGCACGATCGAGTCGCCGCGCGTCGACGGCACGGGCCCCGTGCTGGAATACGCCGTCCGCATGCGGCAATTCGACCCGGCCGACGAACTCGACGCATTGCTCGGCTCGAGCATCGTCCCGCCCGCGGACGTCGCCGAACTCGGCCGGGCGATCGCCGGCTTTCACGCGGACGCCCAGCACGTCGACTTGGCGGAGCCGCACGGCTTGCCGGAGCGTGTGCATCGCGTGACGCTGGACAACTTCACGGAACTCTGTCGCCTGCCCGAGGCACGACCCTGGTCCGCGCCGCTCGACGCGCTCGAGGAGTGGCTCAACGACCGCTACTCGCGATTGCATTCCCTGATGCGCGAGCGGCGCAAGGCCGGCCGCGTCCGGGAGTGCCATGGCGACCTGCATTGCGCGAACGTGGTGCGCTGGCGCGGCCGGCTGGTGCCGTTCGACGGCATCGAGTTCGACCCGGCCCTGCGCTACATCGACGTCATGAACGACCTTGCGTTCCTTACCATGGACCTCGCGGCACGGGGCCGTCCCCGCCTGCGTCACGCGGTGCTGCAAGCCTGGGTCGAGACGAGCGGCGACTTTGCGGGATTGCCCCTGCTGCCCTACTTCGAAGCCTACCGGGCGCTGGTGCGCGGCAAGGTCGCGGCGCTGCGCGCCTTGCAGTCCCCCATCGGCAGCCCCGGGAGGGAAGGCGCGATCGCCTCCGCACGGCGTTACGTGGACTGGGCGACGGAGCGGACGCGCCGACACCCGCCCGCGCTGATCCTCACCTGCGGGCTGTCGGGCTCGGGCAAGACCTGGCTCGCGGCCGGGCTGTCGTGCGATCTCGATGCGCTGCACCTGCGGTCGGATGTCGAGCGCAAGCGTCTCGCGGGGCTCGCGCCACTCGAGGATTCGAGGTCGCCGCCCGATGCTGGCATCTACACGCTCGAGTTCAACACGCGCACGTACGCACGCCTGCTCGAGTGCGCGCGCGCCGCCTTGCTGGGCGGCGAGGCCGTGATCGTCGACGCCGCGTTCCTGAGGCGCGCGGAGCGCCACAGCCTGCTGGCGCTGGCCCGTGAATTGTCGCTGCCTGCGACCATCCTGCACTGCCAGGCCCCGGCCGGGGAACTGCGCCGGCGCGTCGCCGAGCGAGCGCAGGCGAAGCGAGATGCCTCGGAGGCGGACCTCGGCGTGCTCGAGCGACAGCCGGGTTACTGGGAGGACTTCGACGAGACCGAGCGACCGCACGTCGTCGCGGTCGACACGACCGCGCCCGACGTGCGTCAGGGGACGGCACGGCAGCTGCGGCAGGGACGCGCGCCCTGACTGCCACGGTCGGGCTCAGCTCGAGACCGGCTTTTCGATCCACACGTTGCAGGGCAAGCGGTCGAGCACCGATTCCGCCGTGCTGCCGACGAACCAGCGCTCCAGGCGGCGGCGTGATATGGCACCCATGACGACGAGCCCGACCTCGAGCGCCTTTGCCTCCGCGACGATGTCGCGCGCGGGCGCGCCCACCCGCAGGTGCGCGCGCACAGGCGGCACGCCGTGCGCGCCCAGCAGGTCGAGAAACGCCCTTTCCGACTGCGCCGGCGTTCGCTCGGCGGCCGGCAGTGCCGCGGCGGCAATGTAGGCATCCCCCACGACGGTCACGGGCGCCGGGACCGAGAAGACGTGCAGCGCGTGCAGCTCGCCGTCGAGCCTGCCGGCGAGCGTCACGGCGCGTTCCAGCAACTGGTGGTCGAGGGCGCCCGGCTTGTCGTGGGCGTGCATGGGGTCGACGCAGACCAGCACCGGCCGCCCGGCCAGCCGCTTCGCCTCCTTGACCAGCAGCAACGGCACCGGGCAATCGCGGATCAGGTGCCAATCCGACCCGGTGAAGAGCGTGCGCTCGATCGGGTTGTGATAGACGCTGTGCTTCACGACCAGGTCCGGTCGCGTGGCGGCGACGCGAGCGAGCACGACCTCGTGGAAAGGCGTGCCCCACAGCGCTTCGTCGAGCGCGACGACGCCCGCCGCCGCTGCGCGTTGCACGTGGTGCTCGAGCATCGCCTGGTGCCCGGCCATGACCGAATCGTGGAACTCCTGCAGCGTGGCCGAGGGCGGCGTGAAATACGCGGCGTGCAGGTCCTGATAGTCTGCCACGAGGAGTTCGAGTCGCGCGTCGTAACGCCGCGCCAGCTCGAGGGCCGCGTCGAAGGCCGGCTGCGCTTCGCCGTGCGGCTCCATCAAGACGAGGATGTTGCGCAGTGCGTCCATGGGATGTCCCTGGGTCAGGCCATGCCGCGCGACTTCTGCGCGGCGTCCACCACGGCGGTGGTTACCATGTCGGACCCGACGTTGGTCGCCGTGCGCGTCATGTCGAGGATCCGGTCCACGCCGAGGATGATGCCGATGCCTTCCGGCGGGATGCCGAAGGCAACCAGCAGCCCTGCGATCAGCGGCAACGACCCGCCCGGGATGGCCGCGACTGCGACGGCGCTGAGCACGGACAGGAACACGAGCGTCAGCTGCTGCATGAGGTCGAGGTGGACACCGAAGACCTGCGCGACGAACAGCACGACGCAACCCTCGTAGAGCGCCGTGCCGCTCATGTTCATCGTCGTGCCGAGCGGCAGCACGAAACCCGCCGTCGAGGGCGCGATGCCGAGGCGTTCGCGCGCTGCAGCCAGCGCCGCGGGCAGCGTGGCGCTGCTCGAGCTGGTGGAAAATGCCGTGACCAGCACGTCCTTGATCTGGCGGAAGAACTCCGTTGGGCTGCGTTTCGCCAGGAACCTGAGCCACAGCGACATCGTGCCGAAGAGGTGCAGCAGCAGCATCGCGACGCAGCCGACGACGAACAGGCCGAGCGCGAGCAGGATGTCGACGCCCACCTTCACCACGACGCTGAAGATCATGGCCGGCACGGCGTACGGCGCCAGCCGCAGCGCGAAGTGCACGATGCCGGTCATGAGCTCGGTGACCGTTTCCAGTCCGTGCTGGAACCCCTGTCTGCGTTCCTTCGGCAACCCCAGGCCCGCAGCGCCCACCAGGATGGCGAACAGGATCAGTGGCAGGACGTCGCCGAGCGCGTTGCGCTGGTTGCCCACGAACGCGCCGAACAGGTTGCGCGGCATGAACACGTCGACGACTGCCGCGGGCGTCATGGACGGGCGTGCCGCGCCGGTCTCGACGTGTTTCTGCGCCTGGCCGCTGTACTCCTGGACGAGTCGCGCCGTGGTCTCGTCGTCGAGACGGCTGCCGGGCTGCAGCGTGTTCATCATCACGAGCCCGAGCACGACCGCGATGCCCATGTTGAGGAAGAACAGCGTGAACGTGCGACCCGCCAGCGGCCCGAGGTGCGACAGCTCGCCGAGCTGCACCACGCCGTTGGCGAGCGAGGCGAACACGAGCGGGATCACCACGAAGAACAGCATCCGCAGGAAGACCTGGCCGAGCGGGTCGCAGATCGTCGTGGCGAACCACTGCGCCCCCGCGAGGGCCCGCGGCGCGAACGAGCCGATGGCGAGCACCGCGGCGCCCAGGACGGCGCCGAGCACGAGGCCGAGAAGGATGCGATTGGCGAGTTTCGCGTCGGTGGATTCGGACACTCAGCGCTGCTCCGCCCGGGCCGGCAGGTCGCTGGCGATTGCGGCGACTCGACCGCTACGGACCCGCAGGTTCCCCATGCACGCTCCCCGATTCGTGGGCCGCGACGACCGCGCGGCGAACTCGTTGTCCGGGCGATTCTATACTGACGCGACGCGGTGGGGCCGCCGCCGGCTGCCGGGTTCGCGACTGAGGGAATGTGGTGGTGAGGGGCGGAATCGAACCGCCGACCTAGGGGTTATGAATCCCTCGCTCTAACCGTCTGAGCTACCTCACCACTGAGGCGGTCCCCGGGAGCGCCGGGAAGATCCCGGCCATACGGGACCGCGAATTTTGGGGAGGCTGCGCCGGGGAGTCAAGGCATCCCCAGGAAGCGGCGCTGGCTCCGCCCCGCCGGCCTCGCCCGCATGTGCGAAGATAGCCCCACGGCTTCCGAGAGGAGACAGACCATGCGCAGCCTACCCAAGGCCCTGTTGATCGCTGGCTCGATCCTTGCGACCTGCCCGGCCCTTGCCCAGGAGGCCAAGCGCCCGGCGGACAAGCCGCCCGTCTCCCAGGGCTGGATCGACATCGCGACCTACGCCTCGCCCGGCATGGGTGGCATGGGCGGGATGATGGGCGGGATGATGGGAGGCAGCGGCGGACGCAACATGCCACTGTCCGCGCTGATGGGCGGCAAGAAGGGCGACGCGGTGTTCGGACAGGCCCAGGCCGGCGGCGGCGACGGCAGCTACGTGGACGTGACGCTGCGCACCAGCCGCAATCCGAGTCTTGCCGAGGCGCTGCAGGCCGTCCCGCAGGCCAGCAAGCTTGCGCCAACGCTGCAGCTCAAGGTCCTGCCGCAGGCCAAGCCTGTCCCGGAAACGTATGGGGACGAGACGGTGCAGGAAGCACCGGAGCAGCCCAAGGGCAAGATCAAGCTCTACTGGGGTTGCGGCACCACCGTGCGCCCCGGCCAGCCGAAAGTGGTCGATTTCGCGACCGGCACCGTGGGCCAAATGGCGGACATCTTCAAGGGTCGGCGCGCGACGCAACGCGGTGCGCATTCGGCACCGGGCCGGCCGGTTTGGCCCAACCTCGTCGACAAGCGCCGCGTGCCGGATGGCGCCTCGCTCACCGGTGCCCACGCCTTCACGGGGCAGGGCGTGCCCGAGAGTTTCAATTTCAACCTGCCCGCCGCGCAGGACATCATGCCGCCGATCGCGCTGAAGCAGGCCCAGGTGGACGGCGTCACGCAGCTCGCCTGGCAGGCGTTGCCGACGGCCCGCGCGTACTTCATCGCCGCGATGGGCGGCAAGGGCGACGCCGCCGGCAGTGCGGAGATGACGCTGTGGACGTCGAGCGAGTTGCCCGACTCTGGTTTCGGGCTCGTCGACTACCAGACCAACAAGTCGGTGGACCAGTGGCTCAAGGAAAAGGTCCTGCTGCCGCCGACGACGACGCGTTGCGACGTGCCTAAGGGCATCTTCGAGGAAGGTGCGGGCGGAATGCTGCGCATGATCGCGTACGGCAGCGAACTCAACATGGCCTACCCGCCCCGCCCGACCGATCCGAAGGTCGCGTGGGAGCCGGACTGGTCGCTCAAGGTGCGCGTCAAGTCCGTGGCCATGAGCATGCTCGGCACGCCGGGCATGGACGAAGCCGCCGGCATGGAGGGCGGCGCCGCGGACGGCACGACGGCGCCTGGCGAGGCGACCGACGACGCGACGGCGGACCAGCCCAAGAAGAAAAAGAAGTTCAGCCTGAAGGACGCGCTCGACGCCGCCAAGGACTCGCTGCCGTAACAGGCGTAACAGGTAACAGGTGCCAGTGGTCGGATCGGTCGCATCGGCCGGATCGGTCGGACCCTCGGATCCGACCGATCCGACCACTGGCACCGTTCAGACGTTGAAGCGGAAGTGCATGACGTCGCCCTCACGGACGACGTAGTCCTTGCCCTCGAGACGCATCTTTCCCGCCTCCTTCGCGCCCTGCTCGCCCTTGCAGGCGATGAAGTCGTCGTAGGAGATGACTTCCGCGCGGATGAAGCCCTTTTCGAAATCAGTGTGGATCTCGCCCGCCGCCTGCGGCGCATTCGCGCCGATGTGCGAAGTCCACGCGCGCACTTCCTTGACGCCGGCCGTGAAGAACGTCAGCAGCCCGAGCAGGTGATACGCCGCGCGGATCACGCGGTTCAGGCCTGCCTCGTGCAATCCGAGCTCCTCGAGGAACGCGAGGCGGTCTGCTTCGTCGAGCTGCGCGATCTCAGCCTCGATCGCCGCGCACACCGGCACGACGTCGGCGCCCTCGGTGTCGGCGAGCGCCTGCACCGCGTCGAGGTACGGATTGTCGTGGAAGCCGCTCTCCGCGACGTTCGCCACGTACATCAGCGGCTTGATCGTGATGAGGTGCAGCTCCCGGAGCAACGGCCGCTCCGCCGCATCGAGCGGCAGCGTGCGGGCAGGCTTGCCGGAGTTCAGATGCTCCCGCATGCGCTTGAGCGTCTCGCGCAGCCGGATTGCGTCCTTGTCGCCCGCCTTCGACGCCTTCTCGGCGCGCTGCAGGCCGCGCTCGACCGTGTCGAGGTCGGCGAGCGCCAGCTCGGTATTGATGATCTCGATGTCTGCGAGCGGATCGATGCGCCCCGCGACGTGCACGACGTCTTCGTCCACGAAGCAGCGCACCACGTGCGCGATGGCGTCAGTCTCGCGGATGTGCGACAGGAACTTGTTGCCGAGGCCCTCGCCCTTCGACGCGCCCGCGACCAGTCCCGCGATGTCCACGAACTCGACCGTGGTGGGCAGGATCCGCTCCGGCCTGACGATCTCGGCGAGCGCCTTGAGCCGCAGGTCCGGCACCGGCACGACGCCCACGTTGGGGTCGATGGTGCAGAAGGGGTAGTTCTCGGCCGCGGCGTTCTGCGCCTGCGTCACCGCGTTGAAGAGCGTGGACTTGCCGACGTTAGGCAGGCCGACGATGCCGCATTTGATGCCCATGTTCGCGAGATACGCCGTGTTTGGTTGAGAGGTCGCGACGAGGCCGCCGCGGTCGTCACTTGTCCTGCGTGTGCAGTGCCTTCATGGCCTTCTCGGCGCCATCACGCACGAGGATCGCGAGCGCATCGATCGACGTGCCGATGCTCGCGACGATCGCTTCCTCGTCCGCCGCCGACGCGCGCTGCAGGACGTAGTCGATCACCTGGTCGCGGTCGCCGGGGTGGCCGATGCCGATGCGCAGTCGCCAGAAATCCGCGCCGCAATGCGTAATGGTGTCGCGCAGACCGTTGTGACCGCCGTGGCCGCCGCCGAGCTTGAAGCGTGCCACGCCGGGCGGAAGGTCGAGCTCGTCGTGCACCACGAGCAGCTCGCCGACCGGCGCCTTCAGGTAGTCGAGCAGCGCGCGCACCGAGAGGCCGCTGCGGTTCATGTAGGTCTGCGGCTTGAGCAGCACGACCTCCTGTCCGTCGACCGCGACGCGCGCAACCTCGCCCTGGTAGCGGGCATGCGGGCGGAACTGCACGCCCTGGGCGCGCGCGAGCGCATCGACGAACCAGAACCCGGCGTTGTGCCGGGTAAGCCGGTGCTCCGGACCCGGATTGCCGAGCCCGACGATGATCTGCAGGGGAGTACCAGCCATGTTTCAGTCCGGAAAAAGACCGGGCCGCCCCGGAGGGCGGCCCGGATCCTGCGGCCCGCGGGCCGGTTACTTCTTCGCTTCCTTGCCCTTGGCCTCGGCCGCGGGCTTCGCCGCCGCCGCCACCGCGCCTGGCGCAGCCGCAGTTGCCGCCGGTGCCGCCGCCGCTGCCGCTGCCGCTGCCGCGCCCTCCGCGGTGACCGCCTCGACCTCCTCCGCACGAGCGTGGTGGATCGACACCACCGGCGCATTGCGGCCGTGGGTCAACTCGGGGATCTCGACGCCTTCCGGCACCTTCAGGTCGGCGAGGTAGAGCATCTGGTTCATGTCGAGGCCCGACAGGTCGACGTCCACGAACTCCGGCAGGTCCTTCGGCAGGCAGCTCACCTCGACGTCGTTGCGCAGGTGCGAGACCAGGCCGCCCTTCTTCACGCCCGGCGCCACGGCGTCGTTGTGGAAATGCAGCGGGATCCTGATGCGGATCTTCTCGTCCTCGAGCACGCGCTGCAGGTCGACGTGCAGGATGGCGTTCCTGGCCGGATGGCGCTGCACGTCCTTCAGGATCGCCGCCTGCGTGACCTCGCCGACGCGCAGGTTGATGATCGTGGAGTAGAAGCGCTCATTGTCCAGCATCAGCAGCAGCCTGGTGTGGTCGATCGCCAGCGCGCGCGGCTCGCGGTGGCCACCGTAGAGGATGGCAGGCACCTTGCTCGCGTGACGCAGGCGGCGGCTCGCACCTTTGCCCTGCGCGTCACGGAACTCGGCGTTGAGTTCGAAGGAAGTCTTCATGTGCATCTCCAATTGTCGTCAACACGCCGCCCACTCGCGACCAAGTCGGGCGGCACCAGGAAAGGGGCGGCCGGTCGCCGCCCCGTCCCTTCAATCGATGTACAGCGAGCTCACGCTCTCCTCGTCCCGGATACGCCGCATCGTCTCGGCGAGCAGGCCCGCCACCGACAGCTGGCGGATCTTGCGGCTGCCGCGCGCGTTCTCGCGCAGCGGGATCGTATCCGTCACCACCAGCTCGTCGAGCACCGATGCCTCGATGCGCTCGACCGCCGGCCCCGAGAGCACGGGGTGCGTGATGTAGGCCACCACGCGCTTCGCGCCCACGTCCTTCAGTGCCTTCGCCGCGTGGCACAGCGTACCCGCGGTATCCACGAGGTCGTCGACGAGCACGCAGCTCTTGCCCTCGACCTCGCCGATGATGTTCATCACCTCGGACTCGTTCGCGCGCGGGCGGCGCTTGTCGATGATCGCGAGGTCCGCGTCGTCGAGCCGCTTGGCGATCGCGCGGGCGCGCACCACGCCGCCGACGTCCGGCGAAACCACCACCAGGTTGTCGTACTTCTGCTTCCAGACGTCGCCGAGCAGCACCGGCGAGGCGTACACGTTGTCCACGGGGATGTCGAAGAACCCCTGGATCTGGTCCGCGTGCAGGTCCACCGTCAGCACGCGGTGCACACCCGCGCCAGCCAGCATGTTCGCCACGACCTTCGCCGTGATCGCGACCCGGGTGGCCCGCGGCCGGCGGTCCTGCCGGGCGTAGCCGAAATACGGCATCACCGCCGTGATGCGGCCGGCCGACGCACGGCGGCACGCGTCGACCATCACCAGCAGTTCCATGATGTGATCGTTGGCCGGCGGGCTCGTCGGCTGCACCACGTACACGTCGCGCCCGCGCACGTTCTCCATCAGCTCGACCGTCACCTCGCCGTCGCTGAAGCGGCCGACGTGGGAGCGCCCCAGCGGAACCTGCAGGTACCGCGAGACGTCCTGCGCGAGCTGCGGGTTGGCGCTGCCGGTGAACACCGCCATCATCGGGCCGTCCATTGGGGACATTCTCCTAAGTTCCAGCTGGAAACAGGAGAATGTCCCCTATTTCCGCAGCCATCAGTGGCTGGGGTGGAAGGATTCGAACCTCCGAATGGCGGGATCAAAACCCGCTGCCTTACCGCTTGGCGACACCCCAGCGCAATCGTCAGCGGGCGGAACCCGTCGGGTCCTGCTCGGCCCGGCGGCGATCGAGGAGCGGCGAGCGGTTCATGCCGCGCACCACGTACCCCGTCCAGCGCGCGGGCAACTGCCCGAGCGCGGCGCGCGCGCTGGCCTCGTCCGGCATGGCTGCGAAAACGCAGGAGCCCGTGCCCGTGAGCCGCGCCGGCGCGAATCGTCCCAGCCAGTCGAGCGCTGCCGCCACCGCCGGAAAACGCCGCCTGACGACCGGCTCGCAGTCGTTGCGACCACCGGACGCCAGGAAACCGCGAATTGTGATTACCGGGGAATCCCTTGTCAATTCAGGGTCTTTGAACACCTCGGCCGTGCTGACTGCCGCGTCGGGCCGGACCAGCAGGTAAACGGGCTCCGGGAAGTCCACCGCGGTCAGCCGCTCCCCCACACCCTCGGCCCAGGCGGCCCGGCCGTGGACGAAGACCGGCACGTCGGCACCGAGCTCGAGACCGATTTCGGCCAGCTGGCCGGTCGTGAATCCAAGCCCCCATAACTCGTTCAAGGCAACCAGTACCGTGGCGGCATCCGAACTGCCGCCGCCCACTCCAGCCTGGAAAGGCAGCTTCTTCTTGAGGTCGATCGCCACACCTGCCTCGATCCCTGACCGCGACGCGAGCAACAGGCGCGCGGCGCGCACGGTCAGGTCCTCGTCCGCCGGGACACCCGGCAACCCGCTCGAGCGCTCGACCACGCCGGCCGGGCGGGCCGCGAAGCTCAGCTCGTCGCCCAGGTCGATGAACTGGAAGGCCGTCTGCAGCAGGTGGTAGCCGTCGGGGCGGCGGCCTACCACGTGCAGGAACAGGTTCAGCTTGCCCGGCGCGGGCCAGGGCTCAGGCCGGCCGAGGCGAGGCCCCGGCACGCTCATGGCGCAGCCGCTGCAGTCGATACGGTCCAAGCGTCGATGATGACCTTGAGGCGCACCCCACCGCGCGTCGCCGTGAACCTGGCCGGCAATATCGCCCCGGACTCCGCCCGGAACGAGTCATAGCCGATCCGCCAGCCCGACTGGTCGATCACGCGCAGGGGCGCGACGCCCGAATCGGCGACGTCGGCCGTGTCGAGCGGCGACGGCACGCCGAGCATCCAGTAACGCAACTCGAGCCAGGGAAGGTCTGCGCCCAGGCGCGCCCGCAGGGCCTCCCGGGCCTGCGTCGTATCGACGCTGCGGCCGGCGCCGTCGGTGACGCTCAACGACTGGCCATCGGTGACGATTCGCATCGCGCCGGCGCCGAGCGGCCCGCGGATCGACAGGGTGGTCGAGGGGCCCTCCTGCTGCCAGGTGAACGAGCCGCTGCCGCCCTCCTCGCCGGCGGCCATCGCGAGGCGGCCGACGGCTGTCCAGTCCTCCAGCCGGGTCACGTCCGCCGGTTCCGGCAGTGAAGGTGCCTGCGGGGTCACGGCGCAACCGGCCAGGGCCGTCGCCAGCAGCCAAGTCGCCCAACGGCTCACGGCCCGGCTCGCTCGAGGCGCTCCTTCAGCTGCCTGGCTTCGGGACGGCGCTCGAGGCCCGCCTGCCACGTCTTGCGGGCGGCAGCCTCGTCGCCGAGCGCCCATTGCACCTCACCCAGGTGGAGGTCCAGCTCGGCGTCGTCGCCCAGCTCGCGCGCGCGTTCAAGGAACGGTATGGCTTCGGCGGGCCGCCCCTGCCGGAACAGCACCCAGCCCATGCTGTCAAGCACTGCCGCGCTGTCGGGCATCTGCGACAACGCGGCGGCGATGAGCGCATGCGCCTCGTCGAGCTGGCGGCCGGCATCGGCGAGCGTGTAGCCAAGTGCGTTCTGCACCACGCCGTCGCCTGGCCGCTCGCGGAGCAACTCCCGCAGTTCACGCACGGCCGCATCGTCGCGTCCCATGCGTTCGAGGGAGAAGACGCGTGCCATGCGCAGGTCCACGGAATCCGGATACTGCTGCAGCCCGGCCCCGAGGACCTCGAGTGCGCGCTTCTCTTCCCCGAGCGCCGAGACCAGCCCCGCGCGGGCGGCCACGATGTCCGGGCCCATCTGTGGCTGGGCGCGCGCGAACTCGTCGAGGTGGGCCAGGCCCGCCTCGATGCCGGACTGCTCGGCCTTGATCCTGGCGACCCGCTGCTGGGCCGTGAGTGCATAGTCGCCACTGGCGACCCGTACGTAATACCGCGCCGCCCGCTCGAGGTCCCCGCGACGCTCGGCAACGACGGCAAGGTAATAGAGCGCTTCGTAGGATTGCGCGCCCGTCGACAGCAGGTTCTCGAAGCGCGTGTTCGCGGCGTCGAGGTCACCGCCCTGCAGGTCGAGCACGCCCAGGCTGCGGACCGCGCCGGGAATCACGGTCGTGCCCGCGGCATACGGTGTCAGCATGGCCCGCGCCTCCTCGTCCCGTCCCGTGCTCGCGAGCAGCAGCGCGTATTCGAGGTGGGCGGCGACGTCGGCGTCCGGGGCGGTGACCAGGTCGCGCGCCGTGGCGATGCCCTCCTCGTCGTGGCCGTTCGCGACCTGCGCGCGCGCCAGAAGGAACTTCGCCGGGATCCAGTACGGCGCGATCTCGGTCGCCCGCCGGGAACTCTCGAGCGCCAGGGCATAGTTCTCCGAGCGCAGGGCGGCGCTGCCGAGCGTGTACTGGCCTTCGGCTACCTTCGGATAGCGCGCCGCGAGCCGCCGGAACAGTTCCGTGACGTCGGCTGGCGTGCCCTGTTCGGCCAGGACCGGCAGGAGGGCGAGGAACCCCGCCGCCGGGCTCAGGTAGGCCGTCTCGAGGAGCTGCACGAAGTGCTCCTCCGCGGCGCTCAGCCGGTGCAGTTCCAGCGCCGCCACACCGGCATAGCGACGGGCCTGCTCGCTGGTCGGGTTCAGCGCCAGCCAGCGGTCAGCCGCGACCGCCGCCTCGCGCAGCTGGAAGTGGTCGAACGCCACGCGGGTGGCCTGCTCGGCGACGGCCTCGTCGTCGGATGCCTCGGCTGCCCGGCGATAGGCGGTGGCGGCCTCCGGTAACTCGCCCCGCTGCAGGGCCGCGTCGCCGTCCGCCTGCAGCGCGTCGGGGTCAGGGGGCGGTTGGGGGACCGACGGCCCCGCACTGCAGGCGACGACCGTGGCGAGCGCCGCGGCAACGAGCAGGTGCCGGGCGTGAATGAGGGTTATCCGCATGGTTGGCGAACTATAGCGGAAGGCCCACCGCGCTTGTGTTGCCATCGGGCATCCACCAGAATTTCGCGATTTCCTTGCCCGGGAACCGGATGTCACTCGTCGTCGTCGGCATCAATCACCGCACCGCACCCGTGGACGTGCGCGAACGCGTGGTCTTCGAGCCGGCGCGCATGCCCGAGGCACTGCGCGAACTCACTACTCTGCCCGACGTCCGCGAGTCCGTGATCGTGTCGACCTGCAACCGCACCGAACTCTATTGCGTCACCGACGACGACGGCGCCGACCTCGGCAAGTGGCTCGAGCACTATCACCAGCTCGGCTCGAGCCTCCATCACTGCCTCTACCGGCTGTCCGACATGCGGGCCGTCGCGCACGCGTTCTCGGTCGCCTCCGGTCTCGACTCCATGGTCCTCGGCGAGCCGCAGATCCTCGGCCAGCTCAAGGACGCCTACCGGACCGCTCAGGACGCCGGAACCACCGGCCCGGTGCTGAATCGACTCTTCCAGGCCACGTTCTCGGTCGCCAAGAAGGTGCGCACCGACACCCAGATCGGCGCGAACGCCGTGTCCGTCGCCTCGGCCGCGGTCGCCATGGCGAAGACGGTCTTCGCGAGCTTCGAAAATCGCACGGCCCTGCTGGTGGGCGCGGGCGAGACCATCGCGCTCGCCGCGCGCCACCTGCACGCCGACGGGCTGCGCCGCATGATCGTCGCCAACCGCAGTATCGACCGCGCCCGCGAGCTCGCCGCCGAGTTCCAGGGATTCGCGATCGGGTTGGACGACCTTCCGGCGCACTTGCGGGAGGCCGACATAGTCGTCGCCTCCACCGCCAGCCCCAACGCGATCATCACCCGCGCGATGACCGCCAAGGCGCTGCGCGCCCGCAAGCGACGTCCGATCTTCATGGTCGACATCGCGGTGCCGCGCGACATCGAGCCCGAGGTCGCGGAGCTCGAGGACGTGTACCTCTTCACCATCGACGACCTGCAGTCGGTGGTGAACGAGAACATGGAGAACCGCCGGCAGGCGGCCCGCGAGGCCGACCAGCTCATCGCCTCCGAGGTCGACCGCTTCGAGATGCAGCTGCGCACGCGAGGCGCGGCGCCGACGATCCGCCGGCTGCGCGAGGAGGCCGAGCACGCCCGCCAGCACACGCTCGAGCAGGCCCGGCGCATGCTCGCGCACGGCCGCAGCGCCGACGACGTGCTCGAGTTCCTGTCGACCACGCTCACCAACCGGCTCATTCACGCACCGAGCCAGCGGCTGCGCGACGCAGCCGAGAACGGCGACGCCGAGATCATCGAGACCATCGCCGACATCTACCGGCTCGACCACGACTGATGAAGGACTCGATCCGTCGCCGGCTCGAGCAGACCGCCGAGCGCTTCGAGGAAATCGGCGCCCTGCTCGCCGACCCGGAAGTGATCGGCAAGCCCAGCCGCTTTCGGGATCTCTCGATGGAATACGCGCGTCTCGAGCCCGTCGCGGCGCGCTTCGCCGAGCACCGGCGCCTCGAAGCCGAGCGCGCGACCGCGGCCGAGATGGCCCAGGGCGCGGACGCCGAGATGCACGGCCTCGCCGAGGAGGAGTTGCGCGACCTCGACGCGTGCCTCGCCCGGGAGGACGCGGAGCTCACCCGACTCCTGATCCCGAAAGACCCGCGCGACGACAGCAACATTTTCCTCGAAATCCGCGCCGGCACCGGCGGCGACGAGGCCGCGATCTTCGCGGGCGACCTGTTTCGCATGTACGCCCGTTACGCCGAGCGCCAGGGATGGAAGGTCGAGGTGCTCAGCGAGAGCCCGGGCGAGCACGGCGGGTACCGCGAGATCATCAGCCGCGTGGCGGGCCGCGGGGCCTATTCGCGGCTCAAGTTCGAGTCCGGTACGCATCGCGTGCAGCGCGTCCCGGCCACCGAGGCGCAAGGCCGCATCCACACCTCGGCATGCACGGTGGCCATCCTGCCGGAGCTCGAGGAAATCGACGAGATCGCCTTGAATCCCGCGGAGTTGCGCGTCGACACCTACCGCGCCTCGGGTGCCGGCGGGCAGCACGTCAACAAGACCGACTCGGCCATCCGCATCACACACCTGCCGACCGGCATCGTGGTCGAGTGCCAGGACGAGCGTTCGCAGCACAAGAATCGCTCGCGCGCGATGTCGTTGCTGCGCGCGAAGCTGCTCGAATCGGAACAGCGCAAGCAGACGGCCCAGCAGGCCCAGGAGCGCAAGCTGCAGGTGGGCAGCGGCGACCGCTCGGAGCGCATCCGCACCTACAATTATCCGCAGGCCCGCGTGACGGACCACCGCATCAACCTCACGCTCTACCAGCTCGCCGCCGTCATGGAGGGCGGCCTCGACGAGGTGATCGGGCCGCTGCAGCAGGAATGGCAGGCGGAACAGCTCGCCAGCCTGGAATGAGCGCCCGACGGGACCGGGCATGGCTACCGAAATCCACCGGTTGATCGACGAAGGCGCGGCGCGGCTCGTGCGAGTCGCGGACGACCCCCGGCACGAGGCGGCGATCCTGCTCGGGGCGGCGATCGGCAAGCCGCGCTCGTACCTGATCGCGCATCCCGAGGAACCGATCCTCGACTGCGAGGCAACGGACCGCTACGAGGCCGGCATCACGCGCCGAACCCACGGCGAGCCGATCGCCTACATCCTCGGTGAGAAGGAATTCTGGTCGCTGTCGCTCGCGGTCGGGCCCGCCGTCCTGGTCCCGCGCCCGGAGACCGAGCTGGTGGTCGAGCGCGCACTGGCGCGCCTGCCGGTCGACGCCTGCGGCACCGTGCTCGACCTCGCCGCAGGCAGTGGCGCGATCGCGCTCGCCCTCGCGAGCGAACGCCCGCACTGCCACGTCGTCGGCACCGACATTTCCCCGGCGGCGGTCGACGTTGCGCGCCGCAACGCCGCCCGCCTCGGCCTCTGCAACGTGGAATTCCGCGCAGGATCGTGGTTCGAGCCGGCGAGCGGGCGATCCTACGACCTCATCACCAGTAATCCGCCCTACATCGCGGAGGACGACGGCCGCGTCGAGGCAACCGTCCGGCGTTACGAGCCCCACGACGCCTTGTTCGCTGGACCCTCGGGCCTCGAAGCCTTGCGCACGATCATCGCCGGGGCGCCGCGCCATCTGCAGCCGGGCGGCTGGCTCGTGGTCGAGCACGGCGACACGCAGGGCGTGGCCGTTCGCGATCTGTTCGCCGGGGCCGGATTCGAGTCGGTGGCGACCTGCAGCGACCTGGCCGGTCGCGAGCGCTGCACGGAAGGCCGCCGCCCACCCTCGCCGACTTCCCGCGAGGCGTGACATCGGCCCCGCGCCCGTTCACTATTCCGCCCCCTCTCCCCCGACCACTCAACGGACTCCCGCCATGATTCGATTCGAGACCTCGCTCGGCAATTTCACGGTCGATCTGTTCGAGAAGGACGCGCCCGTCAGCGCGAAGAACTTCCTCGACTACGTCGACGCCGGGCACTTCGACGGCACCGTGTTCCACCGCGTCATTCCCGGCTTCGTGATCCAGGGCGGCGGGCTCACGGCCGACATGCGGCAGAAGCCGACGCGAGCGCCGATCCGCAACGAGGCCGACAACGGATTGAAGAACCGCCGCGGCACGCTCTCGATGGCGCGCACCAACGACCCGCACAGCGCGACCTCCCAGTTCTTCGTCAATCTGGTGGACAACGCCTTCCTCGACCCGGGCCGCGGCGGCGCAGGCTACGCGGTGTTCGGCTGCGTGACCGAGGGCATGGACGTGGTGGACAAGATCGCTGCCGTGAAGACAGGCAGCAAGGCGGGCCACCAGGACGTGCCGGCGACGCCGGTCGAGGTCACGAGCGCGAAGCGGATCACTCCCGTCGCCTGAAGCCCGCGCGGTCCATGGCGAGGAAGCGCCGCAAGGGCGTCCCGGCGCGCGTGCTGCGCGGCCTCGTGATTGCGGTCGCCGCGTGGGCGGCGACCACGATCGCGACCGTGCTGGCGTTCCGCTGGGTCGATCCGCCGACCACGGCTTTCATCATGCAGAGCCGCGTCGCGGAACTCTTCGCACGCACGCCCGGCTACCGGTACGACCACGAGTGGCGTGACTGGAGCCGGATCTCGAGGAATGCAGCGCTCGCCGTCGTAGCCGCCGAGGACCAGCGCTTCCCGAGCCATCGCGGTTTCGATTTCAAGCAAATCGACAAGGCGCTCAAGGACCGGGAGCGCGGCCGCCGCTCGCGAGGAGCCAGCACGATCAGCCAGCAGGTCGCCAAGAATCTCTACCTCTGGCCGGGCCAGAGCTGGTTCCGCAAGGGGCTCGAGGCGGGCATCACGGTGCTCATCGAGGTCGCCTGGCCGAAGCAGCGCATACTCGAGGTCTACCTGAACGTGGCCGAGTTCGGCCGCGGCACGTGGGGCGTGCAGGCGGCGAGCCGCCGGTTCTTCCGCAAGGATGCCGAACGACTGACACGTGCCGAGGCGGCGCTGCTCGCGGCCGTCCTGCCCGCACCCAGGCGCTTCAAGGCCGAGGCGCCCTCGAGCTACGTACGGCGCAGGCAGGACTGGATCGAGCGCCAGATGGCCTCGCTCGGCGGCACGGCCTACCTCACCAATCTCGACTGAGCACTCGCCTCCATGAATGCGTCCATCCGCATCGCGATCATCGGCGCCGGACATTCCGGGATCTGCATGGGCATGAAGCTCAAGGCCGACGGTATCGACGACTTCGTGATCCTGGAGAAGGCCGCCACCCTGGGCGGCACCTGGCGCGACAACACGTACCCGGGGGCTTCCTGCGACGCGCCGTCGTTCCTCTACAGCTTCTCCTTCGCGCAGAAGACCGACTGGAGCCGACGCTTCGCCTGGCAGCCGGAGTTGCTCGCCTACTCCGCCGAGTGCGCGATCAACGCCGGGCTGCTGCCGCACTTTCGCTTTCGCACCGAAGTCACCGTGCTGCGCTTCGACGAGGCGCGCGATCGCTGGCGCCTCTCCTGCGCCGACGGGTCGACGATCGAGGCGCAATACGTCGTCACCGGCGTCGGTCAGCTGCATCGACCCGCGACGCCGTCGCTCGCCGGCCGGGAATGCTTCCGCGGCGCGCAGTTCCACTCGGCGCGGTGGGTTCACTCCGTCGACCTCACCGGCCAGCGCGTCGCCGTGATCGGCAACGCGGCGAGCGCGGTGCAGTTCGTGCCGCAGATCGCGCCGCAGGTGGCGCGGCTGACCATCTTCCAGCGCTCGGCCAACTGGCTGCTGCCGCGCAAGGACCGGCTCTACTCCCCGCGCCTGCATCGCAGGATGCAGCGCTGGCCCTGGCTCGCCCGGCTGCGGCACCAGTTCCAGTGGCTGTACTTCGGCGAGATGCAGCTGACGCCGCTCATGAAGCAGGTGCGCCCGGTGCAGTGGGCGGCACGGCAGAAGGCGCTGCTGCACCTGCGCCGCCAGGTGCGCGATCCCGTGCTGCGCGCGAAACTCGTACCGGACTACCCGATCGGCGCCAAGCGCGTGCTCTTCAACGACGACTACTATCCGGCCCTGAACCGCGGCAACGTGCGGCTCGTGACCGAGGTCATCGAGTCCATCGCGGCGAATGGCGTGCGGACGAAGGATGGCGAACTGCACGATGCCGACGTGATCATCTACGCCACCGGCTTCAAGGCCACCGAATTCCTGGCGCCGATGGCGGTGACGGGGATGGGCGGCCGCACGCTGAGCGACGAATGGCGCCAGGGCGCTCACGCCTACCTCGGCGTCACGGTGAGCGGGTTCCCGAACTTCTTCATGCTCTATGGCCCCAACACCAACCTCGGGCACAACAGCATCCTGGTGATGATCGAGGCGCAGGCCGACTACGTCATCGACGCGCTGCGGCAGCTCGGCGAGCGCCGAGCCGGGCGCCTCGACGTCAAGCGCGAGGTCATGGATGACTACAACCGCACCCTGCAGCGCGATCTCGCCCGATCCGTGTGGGCCGCGAACAAGGCCAGCTGGTACAAGCTCGCGGACGGGACCATCACCAACAACTGGCCGCACAGCACGATCCGCTACCGCAGACTCCTGCGGCGGGCGGACCTCGGCGCCTACGACATTCGCTGACGGAGTCCGACCATGAACGCTGCAACCCGTTGGATCGCCTGTGCGGCCCTGCTCGCCGTCGTCACAGCCGAGGCCGCGGCACAGGGTGCGTCGATCAGCGCCGAGCGCCTGTCGGAGGTCACGAAGACGCTCGCCTCCGACGAGTTCGAGGGCCGCGCACCCGGCTCGACGGGTGAGCGCAGGACGGTCGAATACCTCGCCGCGCAGTTCCGGGCCGCCGGGCTGCAGCCTGGCGGTGATGACGGGGGATGGACGCAGGCGGTGCCGCTGGTGCGCACGCAGGTGCCCGGCGATGCGGCGATGAGCGTGACGGTCGGCGCCGAACGCCTGCCGCTGGTGCAGAACACAGACGTCGCGGCGCTCACGCTGCGGCCGGTGGATCGCGTGGTGGTGCAGGATGCGCCGCTCGTCTTCGTCGGCTACGGGGTTGCGGCCCCGGAGCGCGGCTGGGACGACTACAAGGGTGTGGACCTGCGCGGCAAGATCGCCGTGTTCCTGGTCAACGACCCCGATTTCGAGGCGCAGCCCGGCGAACCCGTGCAGGGCCGATTCGGCGGTCGCGCCGCCACGTACTACGCGCGCTGGACCTACAAGTACGAGGAGGCCGCGCGTCGCGGCGCCGTGGGCGCGCTCATCGTCCACGAGACCCCGGGCGCGGGCTATGGGTGGAATACCTGCATTGCGCCGAATGGCGAGGGATTCGACATCGTTCGCGACGACCCGGCGAAGGACAAGCTGCTGGTGCAGGCCTGGCTGCATCGCGACACCGCCACGCGGCTTTTTGCGCGGGTCGGGCTCGACTTCGCAACCCTGAAGGCGCGGGCGCGCGACGCGGCTTTCCGACCCGTCACGCTCGCAGGCGCCACGTTTGCCGCGGATTACGCACTGGCGCATTCGCGCATCGAGAGCCAGAACGTCATCGGCATCCTGCCCGGGCGCCGCAGGCCCGACGAGACCGTCATGATCGCCGCGCACTGGGATGCCTACGGGATCGGCGAGCCGGACGCCACGGGCGACACGATCCGCCGCGGCGCCGCGGACGATGCGCTCGGAGTCGCCGGCGTGGTCGAGCTGGCGCGCGTGTTCGCGCAGGGGCCGCGGCCGCGACGCTCGCTGGTGTTCGCGGCGTGGACCGCCGAGGAGCGCGGACTGCTCGGCTCCGAGCACTATGCCGTGACCCCGCTGTACCCGCTCGGGACGACGGTGGCGAACTTCACGATCGACGTGCTGCAGACCGCCGGGCCGGCGCGTGACGTCGTGCTGGTCGGTGCCGGGCAGAACGAACTCGACGCATACCTCGCGGGCGCCGCCGCCGCACAGGGTCGCACGATCACGCCCGACGCAAGGCCCGAGCGTGGTCTGGCGTTCCGCGCTGATCACTTTTCGCTGGCGAAGCGCGGCGTGCCCGCACTGCTGCTCATGGCCATCGGTGGTGGCGCCGACCTCGTGACGGGCGGCCGCGAGGCTGGCGACCGCTGGGTGAGCGACTACACCGCGCGCTGCTACCACCAGGCCTGCGATGCGTGGAGTGCGGACTGGGACCTGCGCGGCGCGGTGAGTGACGTTGCGCTCGTGTACGAAATGGCACGCACGCTGGCCAATTCACGTGCGTGGCCCGAGTGGAACGAGGGTTCGGAATTCAAGGCCGTCCGGGAGCAGACGCGGCACCAGCGTCGCCGCCGCACGACGCCCTGAATCGCTTCTGAGGTCGCACAATCGCCGTATTGTTGCGCCTTCGCAACAGCGCCGCACGGAACTTCGACCGCCGCGAGCGCTCCAACGCGCAGGTGACCCATTTGGGTCGTCACAGGACGCGCCCGTTTTGGGTGCCGTTTCTCAATCAGGAGCTTATATGCGCTTCAAGACACTCTTCGCGTTGGCCGCCTCCACTGCCCTGCTGCCGTGCCTGGCCCAGGCCGAGGGACTCAGCTATTCCTACCTCGAGGGCGCCTACGTCAACACCGACATCGACGGGTTCAACGACGAACTCGACGGCTTCGCCCTGCGCGGTTCGTTCGAGATCACGGACCAGGTGTTCATGTTCGCGGGCTACAGCAACCAGAGCACGTCGGTCGCCGGCACCGACCTTGACTTCGAGCAGATGGGCATCGGCGTGGGCTATGCCTGGCCCATCAGCACGACGGCCGACATCTACGGCCGGATCGGCTACGTCCAGGCCGAAGCCGATGCGGGCGGATTCGACATCGACGATGATGGTTACCGGCTGGGCGTCGGCCTGCGCGGTCGCGTCGCGGAGCAGTTCGAGCTCGAGGGCGCGCTGAACTACACCGACCTGTCCGATTCCGGCGATGACACGAGCTTCGGCGTCGGCGGGCGGTGGTTCTTCACCGAGCAGTTCGCGCTCGGGCTCGAGGCCGAGTTCGGCGACGACGTCACGACCTACGGGGTCGGCGTGCGCTGGAACTTCGGCCAGTAATCGTCTCAGGTCCGCAGCGGAAGGGCCCGGGGTGCAAGCTCCGGGCTCTTTCGTTTTCTATCTCACCGGAGTCGTGGCGGTCTCGCCGACCACCGTCATCCACGGCCGCACGCGCCATTCCGTGACCAGGCCGTTGGCCACGTAAGGGTCCGCCTCGACGAACTGCTCGGCCACCTTCGGCGAGCGGCCCTTGAAGAGGAACACGGCCTGGTCGGAGGGATCCGTCAACGCGCCGCCCAGCACCATCTCGCCGCGCGCGGACGCGGCCCAGGCGAGCGCGAGGTGCTCGGCGCGGAATTCGCCGCGTCGCTCGAGGTAATCGGGGGAGAGCACGTAGACGAGCAGGTAGTGCTGCATGGTGTCACCTGTGGCGCAGGTCAGTATTGCGCTGGAATCCCGGGTAACCGCAGGCGCTGCAACTTGCCCGCGGCCGTGCGCGGCAACGCCGCAACGAAACGGAACTGCCGCGGCACCTTGTAACCTGCCAGGCGGGCGCGGCAAAAGGCCTCGAGCGTTGCTGCGTCCACGGACACGCCGGACCCGGTTACGACCCAGGCGACGACGCGGGCGCCGAGATCCGGATCCGGCAGGCCGGCGACGCCGGCCTCGGCCACGTCCGGATGCTCGTCCAGCACGGCTTCCACCTCGGCCGGATACACGTTCTCGCCGCCCGTGACC
This sequence comes from uncultured Gammaproteobacteria bacterium, assembly GCA_963778185.1. Lineage (GTDB taxonomy): Bacteria > Pseudomonadota > Gammaproteobacteria > Steroidobacterales > Steroidobacteraceae > RPQJ01. The sequence continues at coordinate 401,433 of CAVZTF010000003.1, forward strand.
ACCAGGTCGTCCCGGCGGTCGATCACGTGCAGGCCGCCGTCTGCATCCAGATAGCCGATGTCGCCGGTGTGCAGCCAGCCGCCACGCAGCGCGCGGGCGGTCGCCACTGGATCGTTCAGGTAACCCTGCATGACGACTGGCCCGCGCACCAGTATCTCGCCCGGATCTCCCGCCGGAAGCGTCCGCTCGCCATCCGCGATGCGGATCTGCACGTCGCGCAGGGGCCGCACCGCCATCGCCCCCGGGGACCCACGCCGCAGCGGTGACGAAGTCGCAGCCTGCGAGCAGGATTCCGTGAGTCCGTAGGTCGTGCACACCGGATAACCGGAATCGAGCGCGCGCCGCAGCAGTCCGGGCGGAATCGCCGCGCCGCCAAGCAGGAGCACTTCGAGTCCGTCCGGGACCGGACGTCCCTCCCGAACCGCGAGCAGTCGCGACAGCATCGTCGGCACCAGTGACACACCTGCAATGTCGCCGCGGTCGAGTGCATCGCTCACCGCGCTGGCCTCGAAGCGCGCATGCACGCGGACCGGACCGCCGAACAACGCGCTGCGCAACAGGATCGACAGGCCGCCGACGTGGAACAGCGGCATGCATGCGAGCCAGCGCTTGCCGACCACGGCTCCCAGCCGCTCCTCGGCACCTTCCGCGCTCGCCCGGAATGCTCCCCAACCCAGGCACGCGCCCTTGGCTCGTCCCGTCGTGCCGGAGGTGAAGAGCACCGCCAGCGTGGCGCCGTCCTCGATCGTCGCGCCAGGCAGCGCAGACGCCGGCTCCGGCAGCGCATCGATATCGGGGGTCGCCTGCACGTCGAGGTCGGGGATCCGACGCGCGAGATCATCGAGACGCTCGTCGCCGGCCGCACCGAACAGCGCGGTGACCCGGGCGTCGAGGAGTTGCTGCTCGAGTTCGCCCACCGTCAGGCGTGTGTTGAGCGGCAACACGGCGCGACCCGCGAACGCCACGGCGTGAAACCACGCGGCGAACTGCGCGCTCCCGGGCAGCAGCACCCCAAGCGGCGCATCACCGGGCGCGGCATTTGCGAGCAGGTACGCGGCGCCACGCCGCGCCCGCTCGGCGAGATCGGCGAACGTCCAGGTGCGCTCGTCGAACTCCAGCGCCGGCGCGACCGGAGAGAGCGCGGCGCGCTGCAGCAGCCAGTTGCGTTGCGTCATGGCCGGATTCCGAGGCCAGGCGTGCGCGGGACCTCGCAGACACCGTCGCGGCATGCGACCGGCTGGGCGACGTCGCGCTCGAACAGGCCCTGCGTGACGAGGCCGTGCACCGCATCGGCGTCGGCCCAGGCCGCGGCGCAATGCAACGCATGGCGTGCGCCGACCGCGCTTTCGAAACTGTGGGTGAATACGACCTCGCAGCCGGATTCTCGTGCACGTGCGGCCAATGCAAGCGCGCGCACCGGACCTCCGAGCGATGCGGGCTTCAAGACCACGACGTCCGCCGCCCCGGCTTCGATTACGCGTGCGGCCCCCGCCTCCGTCGCCACCGACTCGTCCGCCGCTATCCGCAGCGGCGAGGCGCGGCGCAATCTCGCCAGGGCGTCGATCGCATCGGCAGGCAACGGCTGCTCCACATAAGCGAAATCGAACTCGGTCAGCGCCACGAGGGCCGCCAGCGCCTCGCTCTCGGTCCACGCGCCGTTCGCATCGCCGCGCAGCGCGACCCCCGGCCCGAGGCCCTCGCGGGCGGCGCGGGCGCGCACGACATCCTCGGCGAGGGCGGCTGCACCGAGCTTCAGCTTCGCCGCGCGGTGTCCCGCAGCACGCGCGCGGATCGCCTCCTCGAGCAGTGCATCGGGCGCCTCCTCCACCAGCAGCACGCTCGCCGGCACCTGGTGCAAGGCCGGCCCGCGGCCCACGCTGCCGCACTGGACCAGCACCTCGGCCAGCGGGCGCCGCAGGCGGCGCGATTCGAGATCCCACAACGCACCTTCGAGTGCCGCACGTGCCGCGGGCACCGACGCGAATTCCGTCGCGAGGAAATCCGTCCACTCGGCCGGCTCGCGATCCGCCGCGCCGAACCGCGGACCCGTCCGCCGGAGCACGTCGAGCGACTCGACCGCGGTCTCGGTGCCGAAGCCGGGCCAGGGTGCTGCCTCGCCATAGCCGGACAGGCCTTGCTCGTCCTGCAGTTCCAGGAGCACGCTCGAACGCTCGGCGAACAGTCCCCGCGCGGTCCGCACCGGCCGCGCGAAGCGCAGGACGACTGCGCTTGCCCGGACCCCTCCGATCTTCACAACGCCAGGCCCAGGGCGAACAGCAGCCCGAAGACGACCTCGAGCCGCGCCGTGCGCACCAGGCAACCGTTCAGCGCCAATCCACGCTCGTGCCGCATGCGGGCCACCAGCTGCAGGCCGAGCGGCAGGGAAAGCCAGGGCAGCAGCACCTGCACGCCCGCGAGGCTCCGCCACCACAGGAGGAGCGGAACTGCGTAGGCCGCGAGCAGCAGCAGGAAGTAGTACACGCGTGTCGCCGGGTCGCCGATGCGAACCGCGAGCGTGCGCTTGCCGGCGCGCGCGTCGGTCTCGATGTCGCGCAGGTTGTTGACCACGAGGATGGCGGTCGCCAGCGCACCGATCGGAATGGAGGCGACGAGGGCGAGCCGCGACACGGTGTGCGCCTGCACGAAGTAGGTTCCGGCCACCGCGCCCACGCCGAAGAACACGAACACGGCGAGGTCGCCGAGGCCGAGATAGCCGTAGGGACGCGGCCCACCCGTATACAGGTAAGCCGCGGCGATCGAGGCCAGGCCGAGCGCCAGCACGGGCCAGCCGGCCACGTAGGTGAGGTACAAGCCAGTGATCGTGGCCGCAGCGAAGGCGAGCCACATCGCGTGCTTCATCTGCTCGGGAGTGATCCAGCCCTGCTGTGTGGCCCGCTGCGGCCCGAGCCGGTCGGCGTTGTCCGCGCCTCGCTCAAAATCGAATACGTCGTTGGCGAAGTTCGCGCCGACCTGCAGCAGCGAGGCACCGAGCAGCGCCGCGAGCGCCGGCCCCGGCGCGAACACGCCCTCCGCCCATGCGGCGCCCGCGCCGACGAACACCGGCGCCGCCGACGCCGTCAGCGTCGCCGGCCGGACCGCGAGCCACCAGGCGGACCGCCCGCTCACGGCCGCCAGGGAAAGCGCGAGAAATCGGGCATGCGCTTCTCGACGTAGGCGTTGCGCCCTTCCTGAGCCTCCTCGGTCATGTAGTAGAGCTGCGTCGCATGGCCGGCCAGCTCCTGGATGCCCGCCTGCCCGTCGAGCTCCGCATTGAATGCGGCCTTCAGGCAACGTATCGCCATCGGACTGTGCTCCAGGATGCGACGCCCCCACGCGACCGCGGTAGGCTCGAGCTCGGCGAGCGGCACGACCTTGTTCACGAGGCCCATTGCGAGAGCTTCGTGCGCGTCGTACTGCTCGCACAGGTACCAGATCTCGCGCGCCTTCTTCTGCCCCACCATTCGCGCGAGGTAGGACGAGCCGAAGCCCCCGTCGAACGAACCGACTCTCGGGCCCGTCTGCCCGAAGCGCGCGTTGTCGGCGGCGATCGTGAGATCGCAGACCACGTGCAGCACGTGCCCGCCGCCGATCGCATAGCCTGCGACCGCCGCGATGACGGGTTTCGGCAGGCTGCGGATCAGGCGCTGCAGGTCCAGCACGTTGAGGCGCGGCACGCCGTCGTCTCCCACGTAGCCCTCGTCGCCGCGGATGCGCTGGTCGCCGCCGGAGCAGAAGGCGAGGTCGCCCTCGCCCGTGAAGATGATCACGCCGATGGTCTGGTCCTCGCGCGCGCGCGAGAACGCGTCGATCAGCTCGAACAAGGTCTTCGGGCGGAAGGCGTTGCGCACCTCGGGACGGCAGATCGTGATCTTCGCGAGGCCGCCGTCCGTCTCGAAGCGGATGTCCTCGTAGCTGCGAGCGTTCTTCCAATCAGTCATGTAGCGTTCTCCTCGTGCGGAATCGGATAGTCATCGCACGCGGGCGACGACGCCCGGCGCAGGAAGTCTCGAACCGCGCTAACCAGGGCCTCGGGTTGTTCGAGGTGCACCGCGTGGCCGGCGTCCGCGATCTCGCAGAGCTCGGCCCGCGGCAGGCGGCCGGCGAGGTCGCGCGCGGCCTCGACGAACTTGCGATCGAGCGCGCCCGCCACCAGCAAGGTCGGCGCCGTGATCCGCGGCAACTCGTCGAACAGCGCCGGCTGCGCTCCGGGTCCGAGGGCACGCAGGCAGGCGGCCAGGCCGGGCGCACTGTGGGTCAGGCGCTCGCGGCGTGCCTGCGCGAGAAACCGTGGCCCGAGACGCCTCTGCGTGGCGAAAAGCGGTTGTGCCATCCATTCGTCGACGAATGCCTCGACGCCATGTTCCTCGATGCGGCGGGCGAGCGTCTCGTCCGCGTGCCGCCGTGCCTCGCGCTCGGCCGCATCGGCGATTCCCGCGCGCGCGGCGATCAGCACCAGCGCGGCGACGCGTCCGGGATGCCGTGCAGCGCAGCCGAGTGCCAGCCGGGCGCCCATCGAATAGCCGAACCAATGAGCCCGCTCGTGGCCAGCCGCGACCAGGGTTGCGACGAGGTGGTCGACGCAGTCGTCGAATCCGTACCTGTCCGTTCCGCCTGGCATCGACGACGGGCCATGCCCGGGAAGGTCGGGCGCGATGATGTCGTATTCCCGCTCGAGGGCCCGCGCCACGGTCGCCATGCTGCGGCCGCTGCCCGTGAACCCGTGCAGCAGCATCAGCGCGGGACCGCGGCCATGCCGTTCGAAACGCAGCGGGGTTCCTTTCACGTCGCCGATCCGCGTTGCAGCGCCGAGCGTGCCGCCTCGTACAGCGACCGGTGCAGCGCGGTGTTGGCCGCGCGATCCACCGGTACCTCGATGACGTGCAGGCCGCCCATGAGGGCGCGCGACAACGCTGCCGAAAAAGCATCGGCCGATGCGACCCGGACGGCATCCCAGCCGAAGCCCCGCGCAACCGCGCCGAGATCCATGCCGTGCGGCACCGCGAAGAGGCGCTCGAACATCTCGCGCGGCACGGACTGGGCGACCCCCAGGTACTCGAAGATGCCTCCGCCGTCGTCGTTGCTGACGACGACCGTGAGATCCGCGCGCCGCAACCGTCCGGCGAGAAGTCCGGAAACATCGTGCAGCAGCGCGAGGTCGCCGCACCACAGCACCGTTGGCCGCTGCGTCGCGGCGGCAGCGCCGAGCGCTGCCGAGACCTGACCGTCGATGCCGTTCACGCCACGGTTGGCGAGCAGGCGCAGCCCCGCTGTCTTCGGCCCGGCGAAGGCGTCGATCTCCCGGATCGCCATGCTGTTGGCCGCGTAGAGGACAGCCTCCGCCGGCAACCGGGACCACAAGGTACGCGCCAGATGCGGAGACAGGAATCGGCTGTCGGCGTCGAGCGCCGCCTCGATTGCTGCGCGCGCAAGGCGATCCGCCTGCTGCCATTCGGCGCGCCAGGCCTGCGCCGCTGCGACCGGTGCACCGGCGGTCGAGGTCAACTGCTCGCAGAACTGCCTCGCCGTCGTGCGATACATGCGCGTCGAACGGTGCTGCGGATCGCGGAAGCCCGCCGCAGGATCGACCAGCCAGGCGTCCACGGCGGCGTGCCGGGCCATCCAGGCATTGAGCGACGCGCTGGTGGGCTGCGCCCCGAAACGCACGATGAGATCGGGACGCAGGCGTTCGGCACTCGCGGCGTCGCGCAACAACAGCTCGGCGCCGGAGATGACCGCCGGTCCCAACGGTTCACCTGTGCGAAGCCCGGACGCCGGGTCGGCAAGCACCGGCCAACCGAGCGATTCCGCGAGACGCGCTGCGGCCGCGGCGAGCGATGCATCGAAGGCGTCCGGGCCGAACACCAGCACGCCGCGCGACTGGCTGCGAAGCTCGCGCTCCAGTGCCCGGGCACCGGGCAACGCAGCCTCGATCCCGTGCACGAATGCCGCAACCTCGCCGCGCTCCGGAGCAGCCTGCCTGGCGTACTGCGTCGGGACGAGCGGCTCGCGGAACGGCAGGTTCAGGTGGACGGGCCCCGGCGCGGGACCGGTCGCCTCGCAGAATGCCCGCCGGGCGAGCGCCTTCGCGTAGGCGACCTCTGATTCGCGCTCGGAGGGGCACGGCGACTCCTCGAACCAGCGCGTGAATCCCGTGAACAGGCTGCGCTGTTCCATCGTCTGCGCCGCACCCCAGGCGCGGAGTTCCGGCGGTCGGTCGGCCGTCAGAACCACGAGCGGCACGCGCGCGTGGTGCGCCTCGGCCACGGCGGGGAGAAAGTTCGCGCCCGCCGTGCCGGACGTGCAGACCAGCACCACCGGGCGTGCCGAGGCCTTGGCGTGACCAAGCGCGTAGAAGGCCGCGCTGCGCTCATCGATGTGGACGCTGTGAGCGAGGGCTGGATGCTCGCCGATGGCGAGCGCGAGCGGCGTCGAACGCGAACCCGGGCAGAGGACCGCCGTTGCTACCCCCGCCGCGTGCAATTCGCCGACCAGCGCGCGCGCGAACCGCAGGTTGGCGGCCCCCACGTCGCGTGCGGCAGTCTGGTCGTTCATCAGGGCGCTCCCCAAAGCAGCGGCCCCAGTACGGTACGCAGCTTGAGTTCGGTTTCGGTGAATTCTGCCCTGGGCACGGAGCGGGCGACGATGCCGGCCCCCGCCCATGCGGTTGCGCCACGTCCGCGCACCAGGGCCGAGCGCAAGGCTACTGCAAATTCCCCGTCGCCGTCAGACTGGAGGAACCCTACCGGCCCCGCGAACCAGCCGCGCGCAACGACCTCGTTCTGCGCGAGCCACGCCATGGCCGCTTCGCGCGGTGCCCCGCCGACCGCGGGCGTGGGGTGCAGCCGCGCAACCAGTTCGAGCAGCGAGACCGGCGCGCCGGCGCGGCGCCGGGCTCGCAAGCCCGTGCACAGGTGCTGCACCGTGCGTGTCTTGAGCAGCCTCGGCTCGGGATCGACCTGCACGCCGTCGCAGCAATCCTCGAGCGCCGACTCCAGGTAACGGACCACGCACGCGTGCTCGTCGCCGTTCTTGCGACTGTCGCAGAGCGCCTCGCCGAGCGCCCGGTCCGCGGACGGCGAGGCGCCGCGCGGGGCAGTGCCCGCGATCGCGGCGGTCTCGACCTGCTCGCCGGTGACACGAACGAGACGTTCAGGACTCGCGCCCAGGAACACGGTGTCGCCCTCGCCCACGGCGAACAGCGTGCTGCCGGGGAAGCGTTCCCGCAAGGCGACCAGCCAGGCGACGGGGTCGATCGCGGACCGGGCCGTCACATGCGCCGCGCGCGCCAGCACGACCTTTTCCAGGCGTCCGTCGCGGATCCCGTCGAGCGCGCGCTCCACGCGTTCGATGTAGTGTTCCGGGCCGCCGTTCGCGAATTCCACCAGGCCGCGCACCGGCTGACCGATCGCCAGCGGGCGGGTCTGCAGCGTGGACCAGGCACTGCCACGGCGCGCGTCCCGCACGTAGCGGTCGCCTTCCCGCCAGCAGGTGAGATCCGGCAGCCGCAGTTCGCCGTCCGGAAAGCCGTTCCAGAGGCCGCCGGCATCGGCGCCCGGTGCGAACGCGAAGCCCCCTGTGAGGTGCGCGATGCGCGGGCCTCGCCCCTCCCAGGTGATCCGGCTGAAGAGCTCATGCGCACCGGCGTCGGCGGCGGCGAAGCGGGACTCGCCGTCGACGCTGAGGCGCGCGGCACAACCAACGCCGACACGAAACCGCTGCGCGGAGGGCTGTTCCCAGTAGAAGCGCGGCGCCGTTCCCGCAGCCGCGAAGATCTGCAACGGATCGACCGGATCACAAGGTTCGGAGACGAGGGTCAGCGGGTCTTCGCGCACCTAGCAGGCACTCACACTGGGGCGCCCTTTATACGATGCCACGCCGCGGCGCCGCCACTCATGGCTGCTTCACGGCAAGCACCCCGTCACCCCTCGGCTGCGTCGAGAAACCGGCCCGCTGCAGGCGTCTGGCCACTTCCGACGCCAGGTCCCGACCGCTCGACAGCCGGTTCGGCGTGCCTGTGTAGTGGAACAGTCGGCCACGCCGCCTCGAGACCCGTGCCAGCTGGTCGTAGAAGGCCTGCGAATAGAGCTCTCCGGCGATGCCGAAGCGGGGAGGGTCGTGGAGGATCGCGTCGAACGACTCGGTGGGCAGTCTGGCGATCTCCTCGGCGACCTCTCCCAGTGTCAACGTCAGTCCCTGGCCAGTCGCGGGCGACCAGGGATTCAGGTCGCGCATCCAGATTACGTCGGGATTCTTCTCGTAGGACCGCACCTCTGCGGCCTGGCCACGCAGGCACCACGCGGCGAAATAGCCGAGTCCGCCGCAGGTGTCGAGGATCAACCTGCCGCGCGGGCGTATCAGTTCGACTTTGTTGCGGGCGTCTTCGTAAGGCGACGCCTGCGCCGTGGGCAGCATCTTGATGCCATCGATCTCGAACGTGGGCGCGCCCCACTCCGTCGGGACCAGCTTGATGAGCGAAGCGGCGTATCGCGCCACTGGCTGGAACGCTTCGCCGGTCCAGTAGTAGATGGTGCGGTCCCGGCAGGACTCCAGGTAGGGAAAGCGCTGCCCCCCGGCCGACCACGCCGCAGCGCCGACCTCGACAGCCGTCGTCGAGCGCTCGAGGTCCAGCGAAACCTCGAGCATGGGCACGCCCGCGCGCCGCGCAGCGAGCAGCCGGTCGTGCACCTTCAGGGTCAGCAGTGGTCCCATCGACGTGTCGGGCACGGGCTCACTTCATGCGCGAGGCGAGCCGGATCGTGCGCTCCGCGACGGCGAACTTGTCCCGGCGGCCGCCCGAGCTGTTACCGCACTTGACCACCGCCTCTGCAATCTCGACCGTGGGGATGCTGATCACGCACTCCTTGGTGGCCTTCGGCGCCGTAAAGCTGTAATTCCGGTCGCTCACGACGCAGCCGACGAGCGGCGGCTCGAACTCCATCATCGTGAGCCACGACAGGGTCATTACGTTCGCACGTCCCTTGTGCGAGGTGCCCAGGAGCACGACCGGCCCCGGCTCGAGCAATCGATACACTTTCGACAGCGGATAACGTCTCTTCACGGGCGCCTCACCTTCCGCAGGCAGCGGCCAGCACTGGCTCGTGGATGGCGAGCGCAGCAGCGGAGTAGCAGCAGAACACGACCTCTTCGATCGTGGGCTGCTCGCGCAAGGCCGCGCCCACGGCAGCCACTGCGATGCCCGCGGCGAGTCCGGCCGGATAGCCGTACACGCCCGTGCTGATGCCCGGAAACGCTATCGTGCGTATGCCGTGTCCGGCAGCGAGTTCGAGCGAGCGCCGGTAGCAGGACGCAAGCAGCTCCGCCTCTCCGCTCCCGCCGCCGTGCCAAACCGGGCCGACGGTGTGGATGACGAAACGCGCCGGCAAAGCGTACCCCGCGGTGATCTTCGCGTCGCCGGTCCTGCACCCGCCGAGGCCACGGCACTCCTGGAGCAGCCCGGGGCCGGCCGCGCGATGGATTGCGCCGTCGACACCGCCGCCGCCCAGCAGCGAGGAGTTCGCGGCGTTCACGATCGCATCGACCGCGAGCTTCGTGATGTCGGCTTGGACGGCGCGCAGGCGGGCTGGCATGCGGCGATAGATTAGTCCAAATCGCATGGCCGCGACGGGAACTACCGGCGTTGCCGGACGTCAATGGATGTGACACAGGCACCAGAAGGGTGCCGCGGTGTTGCGCCCTCCGCTTGAAGTGCGTTCACTTGGAGGTCAGTTCGCGCTCGTCGAGCAACACCCGTATCAAGAGGATCGCAGGACCATGAAGCAACCGATCTCCCCCGCCCTCGCCCTGCTCGCCGCGATGGGTGCGCTCGCATTGACGGCCTGCGGGAATTCAAAGTCGCCGCCGGAACCGGCCACGGCGCCCGCGGGTGAAAGCACCTCGGCTGCAGCGCCCGATCAGACAACCCCTGCGGCGCCGGATGCAGCCGCCGAGCTCGCGGCGCGCGAGCAGGAACTTGCGGCTCGCGAGGCCGAGCTGGCTCTCGAGGAACGCGAGGCCGACCTGGCACGGCGCGAGGCTGAGCTCGCGGCGAAGCAGAGCACGCCGAAGCCCGTCGCGCCCGCCCGGACCGCCTCGACGACGCCCCGTCCCGCTGCCGCCAGCGCGAGCAACAGTGCGCCCAAGGCCGAACCCAGGCCCGCGCCCATCGTCACTCCCATCAACGTGCCAGCCGGCACGCCACTGTCGGTGGAACTCACGGCCGGCGTGGACACGAAGAGCGCCGTGGTTGGCAATCGCGTGCAGGGCCGCCTCGCCTCCGACGTGGTCGTGGATGGGCGCCTCGCCGCGAAGGCGGGCTCGGTGGTGCTCGGCACGGTCACCGAAGTCGTTTCTGGCAGCGCCAAGATCGGCGGTATCCCGACGCTGGCCCTGGCGTTCGATACCCTCACGCTGCCGAGCGGCGTGAACGTGCCGATCAGCGGGCGCGTCGTGCAGCAGGCGAAGAGTGACACGGGCAAGGACACGGCCAAGATCATCGGCGGCACGGCTGCCGGTGCCGTGATCGGTCACCAGGTCGACGACGACAAGGGCACGGTCATCGGCGGCGTACTCGGCGGCGCCGCCGGGGCCATTGCCGCGCAGAAGACCGGCGGCGAAGTGCGCCTGCCCGCGGGATCGGTGCTCTCGGTCCCGCTGGACGCGCCGTTCGAGGTGAGCGGCAACTGAGCCCGGGCTTCAGTCCCCCGCCACACGGTACGGCTTGGACGCCGTCGCCGTCGTGGCGGCGGGATCCCAGGTGCACACCCGGTTGCGGCCCGCGGCCTTGGCCGTGAGCAGCGCCTGGTCGGCGTTGTCGATGGCCTCCTCGACGCTCAAGTCGGTTTCGAGCAACGCGACGCCGAACGAACAGGTGGTCCGGATCGGTGTCGCGCCATGCCGGGCGAGGACCGTCATCCCGAGCCCCTCGCGGATCCGCTCGACCACGGCGCGGCCGGCCGCGAGATCCGCACCGGGCATCGCGATCAGGAACTCGTCGCCACCGTACCGAAACAGCTTGTCGAAGTGCCGCAGGTGTTGCATGAGGTAGCCAACGGCCTTCGCGAGCACCACGTCGCCGATCCGATGCCCATAGGTATCGTTGATCACCTTGAAACGGTCGAGGTCCATGAAAGCGATGCAGCAGGTCTGCACGTTGCGCCTCACCAGTTCGTGCGACTCGCGCAGCGCCGGCAGCAGGTCGAGGCGGCGGTGCGCGCCCGTGAGCGCGTCACGGTTGGCGATGAGTCCCGCGATTTCGTGCCTGATCGAATCGAGTTCGAACTGCAACTGCTCGCCGGCGGCCACGAACTCGTCGAAATCCCCCGGGACGACCGCGTCGCCTGTAGCGGTCGCCCGCAGTATCCGGCTGCCGACCTGGTGCACGCGCCTGTGCTCCGCCTCCATGGCGACGAACGACGGGTGTTCGCGCAGGACCGCGGGGGGATGACTGTAGTACCAGTCGCCGAAGGCGCACCTGCGATGGGCGTCCTCGGCCAAGTCACGGGGATCCGGCGGAAGTCGGCAGGCCACCGAGCGCGCCAGGTTGTCGCGCCACTGCAGGTGGTCGTGGGCTGCGCGCTCGAGTTGCTCGAGCACGCTGCGCAACTGTCCGGGATCCATGCTCAACACACGGCTGCCTCCTGCAGTCCGCGGGCCCGGGTGGGCGTCCTCGTTACTCGTAGCACAGCCCGGCGGCAATCGCATGCGCAGAAATGCGCATCCCGGGTGTCGACGACGGAGGAATGAGAACGAGTGCCGCGCGCCGGCTGTCGCGGGACGCTCAGGCCGCGTCCGCGGCCGGATCGTAGCCGATCAGCGGGGCAAGCCAGCGCTCGGCCTCGCCGAGGCTCATGCCCTTGCGACGTGCGTAGTCCGCCACCTGGTCGGCATCGATCCTGCCCACTGCGAAGTACGTCGCGTCAGGGTGCGAGAAGTACCAGCCGCTCACGGCAGCGGTCGGGTGCATCGCGTAGTTCTCCGTGAGGCGGATGCCCGTGTTGCGTTCGGCATCGAGCATCTTCCAGATCGTCGCCTTCTCGGTGTGGTCCGGGCAGGCCGGATAGCCCGGCGCCGGGCGGATGCCGCGATACCGCTCGCGGATGAGCTCGTCGTTGATGAAACGTTCGTCGGCGGCGTAGCCCCAGAACTCACGGCGCACGCGCTCGTGCATGCGCTCGGCCAGCGCCTCCGCGAGCCGGTCGGCCAGCGCCTTCAGCATGATCGCCGCGTAGTCGTCGTGCCTGGCCTCGAACTCGCGCACCTTCTCGTCGAGGCCGAGGCCCGCGGTCACCGCGAACGCGCCGATCCAGTCCTTGACCCCGCTGTCCCGCGGCGCGACGAAATCCGCGAGCGCGAAGTGCGGCTGCCCGGCGGGCTTCGCCTTCTGCTGGCGCAGGTGGTGCAGACGCCAGGCGACCGCGTCGCGCGACTCCTCCGCATGGACCTCGATGTCCTCGTCCACGGAGTTGGCGGGGAAGAAGCCGATCACCGCGCTCGCCCGCACCCATTGCTCCGCGATCATCTGCTTCAGCATGCGCCGGGCATCCGCGTAGAGGTTGCTCGCGGCTTCGCCGACCACCGGGTCGGTGAGGATGTCGGGGAACCTGCCGGCGAATTCCCAGGCGTTGAAGAACGGCATCCAGTCGATGTAGCGCACCAGGTCCTCGAGCGGCAGGTTCTCGAAGCGGCGCACGCCGAGCATCCTGGGCACGGGCGGGCGATAGGCGGTCCAGTCGCACCTGTAGCGGTTGGCGCGCGCCTGCGCGAGCGACAGCGCCGGCGCCTTCACCTTGCGGCCCTGGTGCTGCTCACGCCGGGTCGCGTGGTCGTGCTTCAGCTTCCGCGTGTACGCCTCGCGCTGCTCCGGCGTCGCGAGGGTCTGGCAGACGCCCACGGCGCGCGACGCGTCCTTCACGTAGGCCACCGGCCCGGGATACTCCGGGTCGATCTTCACGGCGGTGTGCGCCGGCGAAGTGGTGGCGCCGCCGATCAGCAGCGGCACCTCGAACCCGAGCCGCTTCATCTCGCGTGCCACGTGCACCATCTCGTCGAGCGACGGCGTGATGAGCCCTGAGAGGCCGATGATGTCCGCGCCCTCGCGCCGCGCGGTCTCGAGTATGCGCTCCGTCGGCACCATCACCCCGAGGTCGATGACCTCGAAGTTGTTGCACTGGAGCACGACGCCCACGATGTTCTTGCCGATGTCGTGCACGTCGCCCTTGACCGTCGCCATCACGATCTTGCCGTTGGAGCGGCTCGCCTCGCCCGGCTGCATTTCCAGGAAGGGCACGAGGTGCGCCACGGCCTTCTTCATCACGCGCGCCGACTTCACGACCTGCGGCAGGAACATCTTGCCGGCGCCGAACAGGTCGCCGACCACGTTCATGCCGTCCATCAGCGGCCCCTCGATGACCGAGAGCGGCCTTCCGGTCTCGATCCGCGCGGCCTCGGCATCCTCGACGACGAACTCGTCGATGCCCCGTACCAGCGCGTGCTCGAGCCGCTTCGCCACCGGCCACGTGCGCCAGGCGTTGTCCTGGGCCCGCTTCTGGCCCGCCTCGCCGCGGTAACGCTCGGCGGTCTCGAGCAGCCGCTCGGTCGCGTCCGGCCGCCGCGCCAGGATCACGTCCTCGACGCGCTCGCGCAGTTCGGGCTCGATCTGCTCGTAGATCGCGAGCTGCCCGGCGTTCACGATGCCCATGCTCATCCCCGCGCGGATGGCGTGGTACAGGAACACGGAGTGCATCGCCTCGCGCACCGGCTCGTTGCCGCGGAAGGAGAACGACACGTTGCTCACGCCGCCGCTCACCTGCGCGTGCGGGCAGGCAGCGCGTATCTGAGCGGTCGCCTCGATGAAATCGAGCGCATAGCGCTCGTGGGTCTCGATGCCGGTGGCGACCGCGAAGATGTTGGGGTCGAAGATGATGTCCTCGGCCGGGAAGCCCGCGCGCCCGGTCAGGATCTCGTAGGAACGCCGGCAGATCGACACCTTGCGCTCGACGGTGTCGGCCTGGCCCTGCTCGTCGAAGGCCATGACGACGACCGCCGCGCCGTAGGCCCGCACGCGGCGGGCCTGCTCGAGGAAGGCGCGCTCGCCTTCCTTGAGGCTGATGGAATTGACGATGCCCTTGCCCTGCAGGCACTTGAGGCCGGCCTCGATCACCGACCACTTCGAGGAGTCGATCATCACCGGGACGCGGGCGACGTCGGGCTCGGCGGCAAGCAGGTTCAGGAAGCGCACCATGGCGCCTTCCGAGTCGAGCATGCCCTCGTCCATGTTGACGTCGATCACCTGCGCGCCGTTGGCGACCTGCTGGCGGGCGATGTCGAGCGCGCCGGCGTAATCGTCGGCCTCGATCAGCCGGCGGAACTTCGCCGATCCCGTGACGTTGGTGCGCTCGCCCACGTTCACGAACAGGCTGTCCGGCCCGATGTTGAACGGCTCGAGGCCGCTCAGCCGGCAGCGCGGTTCGATCACGGGCGGCCGGCGCGTCGGCAGTCCCGCGATGGCCTCCGCGATGTGGCCGATGTGATCCGGCGTCGTGCCGCAGCAGCCGCCGACGATGTTCACGAATCCGCTGGCGGCGAAATCGCGGATGAACTCCGCCGTCTCGCAGGCCGTCTCGTCGTACTCGCCGAAGGCGTTTGGCAGGCCCGCGTTCGGGTAGGCGCAGACGTACGCGTCGGCGATGCGCGAAAGCTCTTCGACGTAGGGCCGCAGCTGCTTCGCGCCGAGCGCGCAGTTCAAGCCGATGACGGCGGGCCGCGCGTGCCGCACGGAGTTCCAGAACGCCTCCACCGTCTGCCCGGAGAGCGTGCGGCCGGAGGCGTCGGTGATGGTGCCGGAGATCATGACCGGCAGGTCGAGCCCCGTCTCGTCGAGTACCTGGCGCACGGCGTACAGCGCCGCCTTCGCGTTCAGCGTGTCGAAGATGGTCTCGACCAGGATCAGGTCCACGCCGCCGTCGACCAGGGCTCGCGTCGCCTCGCCGTAGGTCGCCGCCAGTTCCTCGAACGTGACGTTGCGGAACGCGGGGTCGCTGACGTTGGGCGACATCGAGGCCGTGCGGTTGGTGGGCCCGATGGCACCGGCGACGAAACGCACCCGTCCCGTGCGCGCCGCAACCTCGTCCGCCGCACGACGGGCGATCTGCGCCGCCGCGAGGTTGATCTCCCGCACCAGCGCTTCCGTGCCGTAGTCTGCCTGCGAGGTCGCGCTGGCGTTGAAGGTGTTGGTCTCGACGATGTCGGCGCCCGCCTCGAGGTAGCGACGGTGGATCTCGCCGATCAGCTCCGGCCGGGTGAGCACCAGCAGATCGTTGTTGCCTTTCAGGTCCTGCGGCCAGTCGCGGAAGCGATCGCCGCGATAATCGCCCTCACCGAGCTTGTACGACTGGATGACCGTGCCCATGGCACCGTCGAGCACCAGGATGCGCTCGCCGAGCAGCCGGTGGAATTCGCGCAGGCGTTCGTTGCGAAGCATGGTTCAGGCTCCCTGGGCCGCGCCACGCGCGGGCTGCGGCCGCACGCCCAGCGCGTGGCAGATTGCGTACGCGAGTTCGGCGCGATTCAGCGTGTAGAAGTGGAACTCCTGCACGCCCTCGCGCTGGAGCTTGCGCACCTGGTCGATCGCCACGCTCGCGGCGATCATGCGGCGCGTGTCCGGATCGTCGTCAAGGCCGTCGAAGCGGTGCTGCAGCCAGTCCGGCACGCTCGCGCCGCAGCGCTTCGCGAAGCGAAGCATCTGCGGAAAGCGCGTGATCGGCAGGATGCCCGGCACCAGTTCCGCCGTGATGCCGCGCGCCGTGCAGCGGTCGCGGAAGCGCAGGAACGCATCGGTGTCGAAGAAGAACTGCGTGATGGCGCGGCTCGCGCCGGCATCGAGCTTGGCTTTGAGGTTATCGAGGTCGAAGGCCGCGCCGGGCGCCTCGGGATGCATCTCGGGATAGGCGGCGACCGAGATGTCGAAGTCGCCCACGTCGCGCAGACCGCGCACGAGGTCGACGGCGTAGTCGAAGCCGCCGGGATGTGGCCGGTACACGCCCTGCCCAGCCGGCGCATCGCCGCGCAGCGCGACGATGTGGCGCACGCCGGCGTCCCAGTAATCGCGGGCGATCGCGAGGATCTCCTCGCGTGGCGCGCCGATGCAGGTGAGGTGCGGCGCGGGCGTGAGCGAGGTCTCGCGCAGCATCCGCATCACGGTCTTGTGCGTGCGCTCCCGCGTCGAGCCGTCAGCCCCGTAGGTGACGGACACGAAGTGCGGATTGAGCGGCGCGAGCCGCTGCACCGACGCCCACAGCGTGCGCTCCATCTCCGCATCGCTCGGCGGGAAGAACTCGAAGGACACCGAGACCGGCTGCATGCGTTGGATGCTCCTTGGGCGGGTGGTCGCGACCGCCGCTCAGGCGGCCACCGCGCGGGATTCCGGGACCGCTGCGGCAAGCAGCAGGTGCGCCCCACTGACGTCGAAAGGGCGCAGGCGGTCGCAGGCGAGCCCGGCGTCGGCCAGCCAGGCGCGCAGCAGCGCGAGCGGATTGGCGTCGGGGGTACGTCGCTCGAGCGCCTCGAATTCCTCGACCAGGACGATGCGGCCGCCGGGGCGCAGCACTCGCGCGGCTTCTCTCAGGCCATCCACCGGGCGATCGGCACCGACCAGCACGCGGTCGATCAACACGACGTCGAAACTGTGCGCGGGCTGCGGCAGCGCCGTGAGTTCGCCCTGCTGCAGCACGCAATGATTGAGCCCCGCCGAGTGCAGCGCGGCGCGCGCCCACTGCACCACGTGACGCGACGAGTTCATGCCCACGACACGGCGTGCACGCGCGCCGAGCCCGGACAGCACCTCGTCGGGTGCGCGGCCGAAGTACAGCAAGGCGTCGAGACTCTGCTCGCCAAGTTCGGCCGCCAGCAGCGGTACGAGTTCGTCGGCGGACGTTGCCGCGGAAACGCTTTCCCCCACCGCGCTGCGTGCGCCCCGCGACGCGAGCACTCGCTGCACGCGCACGTGGTCGCCCGCGAGTACCGGGTCGTCGGCGTCGAGCTGCTCGAGCAGCAATCGCGCCAGCCGGCCGCCGTCGGTATCGACTGGCACCCGGTAGTACATCCAGTGCTGCTCTCGAAAACGCTCCAGCAAACCACTGTCGTCCAAGAGCTTGAGATGACGCGAAACGCGCGGCTGGCTCTGGCCGAGGATCTCGGTGAGCTCGGAGACCGAAAACTCGCCATGCGCGAGGATGGCGAGCAGGCGCAGTCGCGTCGGCTCCGCGATTGCGCGCAAGCTGGAAAGCAGCGTGTCGAATGACCGAGCCATTGCCTAGCAAATATAAAGATGTCTTTATATTCTGTCAACGATCCAGCGGACTCTGCACGGCATTCGCGCCCTTGCGCATGACGTGGGTGTAGATCTGCGTGGTCCTCACGTCCTTGTGCCCCAGCAACTCCTGGACCGTGCGGATGTCGTAGCCGCGCTCCAGCAGGTGGGTGGCGAAGCTGTGTCGGAACGTGTGACACGAGGCCGGCTTCGCGATTCCGGCCGCCTTGACGGCGGCCTTGACGTGCCGCTGCACACTGTCCGGGTAAACGTGGTGCCTGCGCCAGACGCCCGAGCGTGGGTCGCGCGACGGTCGCTTCGCCGGGAACACGTACTGCCAGCCCCACTCCAGGTGCGCATTCGGATACTTGCGCTCGAGCGCATATGGCAGCTCGACGCCGGCGAAGCCGCTCCGAACCGCGCACTCGTGGCGCGCCTTCATCGCCTCGAGGTGCTGCTGCAGTGGCGCGACCAGCGTCTCGGGCAGGATCGCCGACCGGTCCCTGCCACCCTTGCCGCTGCGCACGATCAGCTGCCGGTATTCAAACTGCACGTCCTTAACGCGCAGCGTGAGTGCTTCGCGCAGGCGAAGGCCCGCACCGTAGAGCAGGCTGCCGATCAGCCAGTACTCCTCGTGCAGGTGCGAGAGCACGTCCTTCACTTCGTCGGGCGTGAGCACGACCGGCAGGTACCGCGACTGCTTCGCACGCACGATGCCGTCGAGCCACGGCAACTCGACCTGCAGGACCTTCTGGTAGAGGAACAGCAGCGCGGCGAGCGCCTGGTTCTGCGTCGACGCCGACACCTGGCGGGCTACGGCAAGGTGCGAAAGGAACGCCTCGACTTCGGCAGCCGCCATGTCGGCGGGATGCCGCTTGTTGTGAAACAAGATGAAGCGCCGTACCCAGAACAGGTACTGCTGCTCGGTGCGATAGCTGTAGTGCAGCGTGCGCAACTGGTTGCGCACCTGATCGAGCAGCCGGGGCCTGGCTTCCATGCCGGGTGGCGCTCCGTTGCCAATTGACGCCTATGATCGTGCTGCTGTAGTAAAGACAGCACGTTACCGAGAAGGCCAGCACCTTATGTGGCGAATTCGCGCGATTTCTCCGAACCGGAAGACAGCATTCCTGCGGCCTAACGTCCCAACCTAATTCTTGTTAGACGGCGCGGAGAGGAGGAACGCAACATGAGCGAACCGACGCTACAAGCTCAGATCGATGCGGCGCACGCTTACGAAGCGCTGTTCGTGCCCGCGCTGTTCGGGCAATGGGCTCCCAAAGTCGCAGACGCCGCGCAAATCCAGCCTGGTCAACGAGTATTGGATGTTGGGTGCGGCACAGGGATTCTTGCGCGTGAAATCGCGTCGCGAATCGGATCAGCGGGGCGAGTCGTGGGAATTGACCCGAGTCCCGGAATGCTTGCGGTGGCTAAACAGCCCGCGCCAGCCGTCGAGTGGCGAGAGGGAGTCGCCGAGTCACTACCGTTCCCTGATCAATCCTTCGAGGTTGTCGTGAGCCAGTTTGCCCTCATGTTGTTCACCGACCGGCGTCAGGCCCTTCGCGAGATGCTTCGCGTCCTGACTCCCGGAGGACGGTTGGCCGTTGCAGTCTGGGACTCTCTGGACAACATACCTGCGTACGCGTCCGAGGTAGCACTTCTGGAGCGGATGGCGGGTCGGCAAGCGGCCGATGCCTTACGTGCGCCGTTCGTGCTCGGCAATCGGAAAGATCTGGCCGCATTGATCTCGGAAGCCGGCGTGGCCACGGCTGACATCACCACCCACCACGGGACAGCGCAGTTCCCCAGCATCCGGACCATGGTCGAAGCCGACCTAAGGGGCTGGTTGCCGGTGATGGGGGTCATTCTGACCGAGGACCTGATCGGCCGCATCCTGCAGGACGCCGAGCAGGCGCTCAGTTCCTACGCGACCGCCGATGGACGAGCTGCGTTCCGTTTGTCGGCGCAGCTCGTCACCGCGAACAAGCCTTAGCATGTGGCAAGGTGCGCCGTCTAACAACAGCATGCAGCGGACGGCGCTACGCGCCGCCGCTGATGCTGAGCGTTAGACGGACGGATCGATCCGCTCGAGGTTGCCGACGTCTTCAATAGTGTCCCCATGAATGGTACTTTTCCGTAAACCTTCAAGGAGAGTTCCATGGCGACTTACGTCGACGGCTACGTGATCCCCATCAAGAAATCCAACGTCAAGGCTTACAAGAAGATGGCGCAGATCGGCTGCAAGGTGTGGCTGAAGCACGGAGCGTTGGATTACTACGAGTGCGTGGGAGACGATCTGAAGGCCAAGTGGGGATCGAGCTTTCTCAAGCTGTGCAAGCTCAAACCCAGCGAAACCGTCGTCTTCGCGTTCATCGTCTACAAATCCAAGGCTCATCGCAACAAAGTCAACAAAGCGGTGATGTCCGATCCGGCCATGAATCCTCCCGACGGCAAGAAATTCCAGATGCCGTTCGACATGAAGCGCTTCGTGATGGGCGGGTTCAAGACGTTGGTGCAGGCATGACCGACCGTAAGCCGTCTAACCGCGGCATGGGGACGACGCGCTGAAGCGCGCGGCTCATGCCGGACGTTAGGCGTCCTCCGGCCGTTGACGCGGCATATAGCGTATTTGCTATAGTCTGATAATGACATGGAATGTCCGGTTCTTCAGTCGACGGCTGGAAGCCGAGATCCTGGCGCTTCCGGCCGGATTCGTTGCGCGCTTCTTGAGATATGCGGAACGAATGGAGATCTATGGTCCGGACCTCGGCATGCCGCACACTCGTGCGATAGGACACGGGCTGTTCGAACTCCGATTGAAGGCCGCGGAAGGTATCGCAAGGGTCTTCCATTGCACGATCGTCGATCGCCAGATTGTCATGCTGCATCAATTCGTGAAGAAGACCGAGAAGACGCCAGCCAAAGAGTTGGCAATTGCCCGTAGACGGATGAAGGAACTGACGAATGGCTAGCTCCCTGAAGAGATTCAAGACTCGAGCGCTGGCGCGCCGCGATGTACGCGAGGCGTATGACGCCCTGGGTGAGGAATTCGCTTTTCTGGATGAAGTGCTCAGAGCACGGGCGGAGGCAGGCCTCACGCAGGCGCAGGTGGCGGAGCGTGTTGGCACAACGCAGTCCGCGATCGCTCGCCTCGAGTCCGGGGCGCTGAAGCATTCGCCGTCAATTGCAACACTGCAGAAGTACGCCAAGGCGCTTGGCTATCGTGTAGAGGTCAAATTCGTGAAGGACCGAGGCCTAACCAGCGCCTCAACACGGACTCGGCGCGAGCGGGGCTCACGCCTCGCCGGTTAGGCGCAGCGTTGGGCCCGGAGGAGTCTGTGAAGACAGGATCGTGCATGTGCGGGGCGGTCAGGTTCACTGTTTCGTGTGAACTAAAGCCTCCTGACGCTTGCCACTGTGTTCAGTGCCGAAAGTTCTCAGGGCATTACTCCGTCGGAAGTGACGTGCCGAGAAGTGCGGTAGAGATTTTCGGCGCCGAGAACGTGACTTGGTACCATTCGTCCGAAAAGGTGCGTCGCGGGTTCTGCTCGGTGTGTGGTTGCTCAATGTTCTTCGATCCTCCTGCCAAGGAATGGATCGGCATTCATATGGGAGCTTTCGACGTACCGACAGGGACGCACACCGAGTTGCACATCTTCGTCGCCGAAAAGGGTGACTACTATGAGATCAACGACGGGCTACCACAGTACCAGCGCATTCCTTAGAGCTGAACCTATCGCCGAACAACGCGCTGCAGGCGACGTGCGAAACGCACGCGCCTGAGCGCAGACGTTGGGCAGGAGGCGCGTGTCGGTTGTCTAATCAGCTCGGGACGCGGAGAGCAGCATGTCGCAATTGCAGGCAAGACTGTTCGTCCTGGTTGCAGGTATCGCGAGCTTCGCCTCGCTGGCGACTGCGCAAACGCCAGATGAACAAGCAGCTCGAACGTGTACAGGCGTGGGATGCAGCGCGATGAGTCGGGCGGATCTCTTCATGAAGGCTTTCGCTTCGTCAGGCGGCTCGAAGGGTTTGCGCACCAGTCAGCTCGAGCAGGAAGAGCAGGTCAGATTAGCCTTCTACGGAATGGATGCGACTCGACTGGAGATCGCGGCGGGCAGACTCACCGAGCAAGAGGGCAACTTTATCATTGACGGCCACGAGCGGGTCATTCGGAACTACGTCCAGGACAAGGCCAACGAAGCGGCGGTCAGGGCGGCAACCGGACAGGCTTCGGACATTCCAGCCATTACGAAATCCTTGAGCGGGCTCCTCAGTGTGGCGCGGCAGGATGCGCTCGTGGGTCGCGAAGAGCTGGCCGAGCGCGCCCAAGCTCAGATGGTCAGGGTACTCACCACGTTCTCGCAGCAATTCGCGAACACATGCGAACAGCAAAGCTTCCCGGTTGAGGTGGCCCTGGTCCTGGAGCGCCAGAATGAGCTGATGGGGACGGGAATATCGCTGATGCACTGCACGAGCCGGAAGATTTCGGCTGAGTTGAGTAGCCAGGGAGTCAGCTATCAATTCGAGAGCTGCAGCAATCTATCGCACCTTACCGAATGGGACCTGAGAATTTCGGGGCGTGTCACAGGGATCGGCAGGAGCTCGTCAAGGCGTTGGGAAGCCAACGTGATTTTTCAAGGCTATGAACAGAATCCGACGGGCGTCGTGGAGAGCACGTACGATGAGATCGAAGAGCAGGAGGATTCTGTGGCCGTTCCCGACGACGCCGGCCCAAACGCCAGAGCGAACGGCCGGACCTCGGCACCGATACCGGAACCGACCCCACGTCCGAGAAACATGCAGTTCCAGAAACTCCGCATCACTACCATTATTTTGGAAGGCGACCGTGGCTTTTGGGGCTGGACTGCACGCCCTGCGCCGTGGCGCTCAAGCGTACTTTGGGCAGAGGCAGAAGTTAAGCGAGAAGACAGGCCCTGCAGAGCCGCGCAATGAGAGCGAGACGGGTTGCTTTCACGCTGATGCCCAACAACCAATTGCACCGGACTCGCGTTCAGCGGCCCTTCGCTTGCTGCTTGCAAGCCGGTGAATTGGGGCGTCAGGCGACACAGGGTGAGTACCGCGCGAATTGGGCTCGTGCCCTTGGAGCCAGACGCCGAGCGGCTCGTCCGTATCGGGAACGGTGGACACGATGGGACTCTTGACCTTCAGCATCAACGTCACCCTGGACGGCTGCGTCGACCACCAGGAAGGAATCGCTGACGACGAGACGCACGCCTTCTTCACCCGCCTCATGGATGAGAGCGGAGCGATGCTGTGGGGCCGCGTCACCTACGAGATGATGGAGAGCTACTGGCCAGCGGTCGCCCGCGGCGACGCGGAGGCACCGCCGGCGATGCGCGAGTGGGCGGTCAAGCTGGAGGCCAAGCCGAAGTACGTGTTTTCCTCAACGCGAAGGGACTTCCCGTGGACCAACAGCCACCACATCGCTGACGACCTGCGCACCGGCGTACAGCAGCTCAAGGGCGCGACCCCGGACGGCGTACTCCTCGGTAGCAGCAAGCTCGCGACCGATCTGGACCGGCTCGATCTAATCGACGAGTACAAGTTGCTCGTTCACCCCAGGATCGCCGGCCACGGCCCGACCCTGTACGAGAGCGGGCTGTCCAGCACGCGACGGCTCGAGTTGATCTCGGCGAAGCCGCTCCGCAGCGGTGCGGTCGCAATGCACTACCGGCGCTCGCGCTGACTCGGAGATGGATGATGTCGCCTAACAACGCGCTGCACTCAGACGGGCCCCGCATTGCTCGGCCCGTCGGTGAGCGCGAGCGTTAGAGATCGCGTGAGCATGTGTGCTGAACGCACATCGGAATAATCACGACAGCATGCAATCGATGCCATGAGTCCCTGCTGTACGTTCTGGACGATGGTCCAAGTGCCGAACGAAAACGACTCGACTGGCCCAAGAAAGATGAGCATCGTGCGGACGATTACGCAAGACGCAATGTCAAACAAATGCTTGGCGGGTACGCGTGCAATGACACGCGCCGCACAAGCATGGCGTTGACCCTCATGACCGCCGTTGCCGCTATCCTCATTACCATCCCGCTCAGCCACTACTGCGAGAAGGCGCGCTGGGCGCTCGATCGGGTCGCGCTGCCGTACCGGGAGGAGCCGCACGCGCCCCTCCTGCATCGGCTTGCAACGAAGCGCAAAGACGGCGGTACCGTGCCGGTCCTGGTACATGGAGGCCGTCGTTTCATCGATTCCACCGATATTCTCGTGCATGCGGATGCGGTCAGCGACGGTCACCTGCTGTACCCGCGCGATGCCGCGCTGCGGCGTGAGGTTGATGGGCTCGAGGAACAGTTCGACACGCATCTTGGGCCGCATACGCGGCGTTGGGCCTATGCGGAATTGCTGTCGCAACCGAAGCTGCTCCTGTCGGTGTGGTCGCGAGGCGTGCCACAGCTCGAGGCAAACCTGCTTCCGCTGCTCACACCGGTGGCGCGCCGTCTGGTTCGAGCGGCGTACAAGATCACGCCGGAAAGCGCTCTACGCTCACTCGAACGCGTGCGAAATGTTTTTCAACAAGTGGACGAACGCCTGAGTAACGGACACCGGTTCCTGGCAGGCGAACGTTTCACCGCTGCCGACCTGACTTTTGCAGCGCTCGCGGCGCCGGTGCTGTTTCCTGCCGAGTACCGCGCTGTCCACCCCGCCCTCAGCGACGTCTCCACTGCGATGCGCGAAGAGGTCTTGCGCCTGCGGGACACCGACGCCGGGCGGTTTGCGCTGCGCTTGTTCTCGGAGGAGCGTTGCCGGTCATCCGCCGCACCCCGGCCTCACGTTCCATGACTGTGAGGCCGAACAATGCGCCCCACCCGACGTTCATGCCACTACGCGGCAGAAATGCAGCTGAGCTTGGTCGTTGGGCATCACGCAAGGACCGTGGCCAAAAGCCCAATCATCATCGAGAGGAAAACACGGATGGAGGGTAAAGCTGATAGCGACCACTGCGCGAGGTTTGACTCATGAACTGTTGGGTCAACGGCAAATTCACCGTCAGTTGCGACCTGGCTAGAATGGATCGCGCCCTGATTGCGGAATTTCTTGCTTCGTCGTACTGGGCGAAAGGCATTCCTGCGGCCACGGTCGAGAGGTCGCTGGCGCATTCCCTGTGCTTCGCGCTTCTGGACGGTGATCGGCAAATCGGGTTTGCTCGCGTAATTTCCGACTACGCGACGATCGCCTATCTTGGCGACGTTTTCGTACTGCCGGAATGCCGGGGGAGAGGGCTCTCGAAGTGGCTGATGGAGTGCATCGTCAGCCATTCCGAACTGCAAGGCCTGCGGCGATGGATACTCGCGACGCGTGATGCGCACGGCCTTTACGAGCAATTTGGCTTCACGCCACTCAGGAAGCCCGAGATCTTCATGGAGCGGCACGATCCGGATGTCTATGGCGACGGCGCATGACTGACACTTGCAGACCCTGCCGCCGTACAAACCATGCAAAGCACAATGCAGACTGCCCCTCCACCAGACTTCGACTTCATCATCGGGACCTGGCGTGTATCCCACAGGCGTCTGAATGCGCGCTTGCAGGGGTGCAAGGAGTGGACTGAGTTTCCAGGCACTTCCTCCACGAGGAAGATCCTCGGAGGCTTCGGCAACGTTGAAGACAACGTCCTGCAGTTCCCCGAAGGGGATGTCCGTGCCGCCGCCATCCGCTCGTACGATCCGATGACCCGGTCCTGGGCTATTTGGTGGCTCGATGGCCGCGCGCCTCACGGCTTGGACGCGCCGGTCGTCGGAAGCTTCTCCGGCACAATCGGTACATTCATGGCAAACGACGTCCTGAATGGACAACCCGTTCAAGTTCGTTTCCTGTGGAGGACCACCCCCGGCTCCAATCCAACCTGGGAGCAGGCGTTCTCCACGGATGGCGGTACTACGTGGGAGACGAACTGGACAATGGAGTTCCGGCGCAGTGGAATCTGACCTGACCGTCAGGACACCGGGATTTCACCAGGTGCTCTCATGCGCAAGCTGAAGCTGAGCAAGGCCTTCACCCTGATGGAATCGGGGCCGGTTGTCCTCGTGACGACCAACGACGGCCAGACGAACAACATCATGACCATCTCCTGGACCATGGTGCTGGATTTCACCCCGGTATTTGCCATCACCACGGGCGAATGGAATTACTCCTTCGCGGCGTTGCGGAAAACCCGCGAGTGCGTCATTGCCATTCCCACGGTCGACATGCTCGATAAGGTGGTCGGCATAGGGACATGCTCCGGGAAGGACACGGACAAGTTTTCCAGGTTCAGGCTCACGCCTGTGCCGGGAAAGACCGTCCGGTCGCCCTTGATCAAGGAGTGCCTCGCCAACATAGAGTGCAAGGTCGTCGACATCGTCGCGAAGCACAACATCGTCGTGCTGCAGGGGGTTGCCGCGTGCACCGATGCCACGCGCAGCGAGAAGCGCACCGTCCACGCCGTTGGTGACGGAACCTTCATCGTCGACGGGCGCAGGATCGACCGCCGCAAGGCGATGGCCGCCAAGATTCCGCCCGGTGCCTAGAAGTGGCACGCCACCGGCGCCCTCCCGCAGCTGGAATATCCGCTTTCACAGGAAACACCCCATGACCATTGAATCCCAGGCGGACGTCGCCGCCCTGCAGCGCATCGGCCGCATCGTCGCCACGGTTCTCCACAAGATGCTCGATGCCATCGAGCCGGGAATGACGACCGGGGAACTCGATGCCATCGGGGAGAAACTGCTCGACCAGCACGGGGCGCGCTCGGCACCTCGGCTGGCCTATGGATTTCCGGGGACGACCTGCATCAGCGTGAATGAAGAGGCCGCGCACGGTGTTCCGGGCGCGCGGATCATCGAGGCGGGCGACCTCGTGAATGTCGACGTCTCGGCCGAGCTTGGAGGCTACTTCGCCGATACGGGTGGCACCCGGATCGTCCCTCCGGCCACACCGGTGAAGACGAAGCTCTGTCACGCCACGCGCGCGGCGCTGTCCGGGGCGATTCGTGTGGCGAGGGCGGGCCAACCGGTCAATCGGATCGGCCGCGAAATCCAGCGGGCCGCGAGTGCCTACCAGCTCCGGATCATCGAGAACCTCGCAGGCCATGGGGTAGGCAGGGCGATCCACGAGGAGCCCGAGCACATCCTCGGCTACTTCGACCCGCTCGACACCCGTGTGTTGCGCGAGGGCATGGTCATCGCGATCGAGCCCTTTCTGTCCACGAAGAGCAGAACGGTTTCCGAATCCGACGATGGTTGGACGCTCGTCGGCGCTCCGGGCAATCTTTCGGCTCAATACGAGCACACGATCATCGTCACGCGCGGCACACCGATCATCGTCACGGTCCACTAGATTCCGATTCGTCCCGCTTCCAGACCAGCAACTGGTTGTTGGCCGGCATGCGGTGGTCCGCGCTCAGCACGAGACCCCGCGCCCCGGCCAGTTCGTTCACCGCCTCGAAATCGCGGATGCCGCTCGCCGGGTCCCGGGCACGCAACGCCTGGTCGAAGGCCGCGTTGCTCGCGGACGTGTAGGCGCCGCCGTACCTGAACGGCCCGTACACCGCGACGACTGCATCCCGGGAGAGGACGCGGCCGAGGCCCTCGAAGAGCGCCACCACCTCGGGCCACGACATGATGTGGAGCGTGTTGGCCGTGAACACGGCATCGAAGCCGGAGCCAGGCCACGTGGGTTGCCGGACGTCGAGCTCCATGGGCTCCAGGAGATTGGGCAGCGCCTCCGCGGCGAGCCCGGCCGCGAGGCCCGGCAGCTGATCGGCGCGCTCGGTGGGCTGCCACGCCAGGCGCGGCAGGTGCCGGGCGAAATGGACCGCATGCTGGCCGGTTCCCGAGCCGATTTCGAGCACGCGGCTGGTGCCGGCCAGTACCGCCTCGAGGATCCCGAGAATCGGGCCCTTGTTGCGCTCGCAGGCCTCGGAGAACGGCCGCATGGGCTCAGTGGCGCCCGGCCCCGCCCGAACGCGCGGTTTCCTTGAAAAGCGCGCCCACGTCCACGGCGTCGAAACGGTAGGTCCGGCTGCAGAATTCGCAGCGGACCTCGACGTTGCCGCGCTCGGCCAGCACGCTCTCGACCTCCTCGTGGCCGAGCGAGCGCAGCATGGTCTCGACCCGCTCGCGCGAGCAGCGGCAGCGGAAGAACACCGGGGCCGCCTCGAACATCCGCACGTCGTCCTCGGCAAACAGCCTGCGCAGCAGATCGCGGTCGGGCAGCGAGGCGAGTTCCGCATCGGTGACGGTGCCGGCGACGAGCTGCACGCGCTGCCAGGCGTCCTCCACCTCGTCCTCGGAAACGCCACCCGGACCCGACTCGGTCGCAGTGGCCGGTCGCGAGGTCAGGGGCAGTCGCTGGACGAGCAGTCCGCTCGCCTGTTCTGCGTCCGCGCGCAGCCAGAGACGCGTCGGGAGCTGCTCGGAGCTTTCGAAGTACTCGCGCAGGCACTCCTGCATGCGCTCGCCGGCGAGCGGGACGATGCCCTGGTAGCGATTGGCGAGGTCGTCGCCTTCGAGGGTCACGGTGAGCGTGCCGTCGCCCGACAGCACGCGCAGGTCGCGCGTCGGGGGCGCCTCGCGGAACCGGGCCACGCCGCGCACCGCGAGCCCGTCGCTGCACTCGACCAGCATCAGGTGCATCGGCCCGGCGCCGCGCAGCTGCAGCGAGAGCTGCCCCTGGAACTTGAGCGTCGCGGCGAGCAGCACCGTGGCGACCGCAGCCTCACCGAGGCTGTCGCGGATCTCGTCCGGGTACTCGTGGTGCTCCATCATTGCCCGCCAGGCGGGCCCGAGGTGCACGAGCTGCCCGCGGAAGGGGTAGCGCTCGAAGACGAAGCGTCGCAGCGAGTCGGCGTGCTGCATGGCTCAGGCGACGCGCACCGGGATGCCGAGCGTGCGGATTTTCTCCGACCATTCCGCGGGCGCCGTGTCGTGCACCGAGGTGCCCCGCGCATCCACGGCGACGGTCACCGGCATGTCCTTGACGTCGAACTCGTAGATCGCCTCCATGCCGAGTTCGGCGAAGGCCACGACGCGCGCCGAGCGGATCGCCTTCGAGACGAGATAGGCCGCACCGCCGACTGCCATCAGGTACGCAGCCTCGTGCTTGCGGATCGACTCGATGGCCACGGGACCACGCTCGGACTTGCCGATCATCACGATGAGGCCGGTCTTCTCGAGCATCATGTCGGTGAACTTGTCCATCCGCGTGGCCGTCGTCGGCCCTGCGGGCCCGACGACTTCGTCGCGGACGGGATCGACCGGACCAACGTAGTAGATGGCGCGGTTCGTGAAATCGACGCCATCCGGCAGCCCCTGCCCGCTCGCAAAGAGGTCGGCGATGCGCTTGTGCGCGGCATCGCGGCCGGTGAGCATCCTGCCATTCAGCAACAGCGTCTCGCCGGGCTTCCAGCTCGCGACCTGTGCGCGCGTCAGCGTGTCCAGATCGACGCGGCGCGAGCCAGGACCCGCGCTCCAGGTGACTTTGGGCCAGTGTTCGAGCGACGGCGGCTCGAGCACCGCGGGACCGGAACCGTCGAGCACGAAATGCGCGTGCCGGGTGGCGGCACAGTTCGGGATCATCGCGACTGGCTTCGAGGCCGCGTGTGTCGGGTAGGTCCGGATCTTCACGTCGAGGACCGTGGTGAGTCCTCCCAGGCCCTGCGCGCCGATACCGAGCGCGTTCACCTTCTCGTAGAGCGAGATGCGCAGTTCCTCGAGCTTGTCCTGTGGCCCGCGCTCGATCAGCTCGTGCATGTCGATCGGGTCCATCAGCGCTTCTTTCGCGAGCAGCATCGCCTTCTCGGCGGTGCCGCCCACGCCGATCCCGAGCATGCCCGGCGGGCACCAGCCCGCGCCCATCGTCGGCACGGTCTTGAGCACCCAGTCCTCGAGCGGGTCGCTGGGGTTCAGCATGACGAACTTCGACTTGTTCTCCGAGCCGCCGCCCTTGGCGGCCACGGTCACGTCGACTTCGTCCCCCGGCACCAGCTCGACATGGAACACGGCCGGCGTGTTGTCCCTGGTGTTCCTGCGGGCGAACAGCGGGTCGTCCACGACCGAGGCGCGGAGCCGGTTGTCCGGGTGGTTGTAGGCGCGCCGCACGCCCTCGTCGACCATCTCGGCGAGGCTGCGCTTCGCGTCCCAGCGCACGTCCATGCCGACCTTGAGGAACAGGTTGACGATACCGGTGTCCTGGCAGAGCGGCCGGCGGCCCTCGGCGCACATGCGCGAGTTGGTCAGGATCTGCGCGATCGCGTCCTTCGCGGCGGGCGACTGCTCGCGCTCGTAGGCGCGGCCGAGGTGCTCGATGTAATCGATCGGGTGGTAGTAGGAGATGAACTGCAGGGCGTCCGCGACGCTGTCGATGAAGTCGGATTCACGGATGGCTGGCATGGGAGGAGTCCGGAAGGCTGAAGGCTGAAGGCTGTGGGCTGAGGGAAGAAGGCTGTGCGCGGTAGGCTGTGGGCTGTGGGTCGGAACGAGGCCATTGGCTCAGTTTACAGCCTCTTGCCCACAGCCCTCAGCCCTCAGCCCACAGCTTTCCCTACCCTGCCAGCTTGCGCTTGAGCAGCTCGTTCAGCTGGGCCGGATTGGCCTTCCCCTGGGTGGCCTTCATCACCTGCCCGACGAAGAAGCCGAACAGCTTGTCCTTGCCCCCGCGGTAGTCCGCGAGCTGCTGCGGGTTGTTCGCCATCACCTCGTCGACGGCGCGTTCGATCGCGGAGATGTCGGTGATCTGCGTGAGGCCGCGGGCCTCGATGATCTCGTCGGCGCCGCGGCCCTCGGTCCACATCGCCTCGAAGACTTCCTTGGCGATCTTGCCCGAGATCGTGTCGTCGGCGATGCGCGCGAGCAGCCCCGCGAGTCGCGCGGCGTCGATGCGGCTCTGGGCCACGTCGAGCCCGTCGCGGTTCAGCGCGCCGGACAGCTCGCCCATGACCCAGTTGGCGGAGAGCTTCGGGTGGCCGCCGAGCCCCTTGACCACCGACTCGTAGTAATCGGCCAACTCGCGGCTCGCCGTCAGCACGCCGGCGTCGTACACCGAGAGCCCGTAGTCGCGTCCGAATCGGGCCGCCTTCTCTTCCGGCAGCTCCGGCAGCGTGGCGCGCACGGCCTCGATGGTCGCCTCGTCGATCGCGAGCGGCAGCAGGTCGGGATCCGGGAAGTAGCGGTAGTCGTTCGCCTCTTCCTTCGAGCGCATGGAGCGGGTCTCGCCGCGGTCCGGGTCGTACAGGCGAGTCTCCTGCACCACCTTGCCGCCGCCCTCGATCAGGTCGACCTGGCGCTCGACCTCGTAGTTGATGGCGCGCTCGACGAAGCGGAACGAGTTCAGGTTCTTGATCTCGGCGCGCGTGCCGAACTGCGCCTGGCCCTTCGGGCGCACCGAGACGTTGGCGTCGCAGCGGAACGAGCCTTCCTGCATGTTGCCGTCGCAGATCTCGAGATAGCGCACCAGCGTGTGGATCTTCTTCATGTATGCCACGGCCTCCTTCGCGGAGCGAAGGTCGGGCTCGGAGACGATCTCGAGCAGCGGCGTTCCGGCGCGGTTCAAGTCGATGCCGGAGAGTCCGTGGAAATCCTCGTGCAGGGACTTGCCGGCGTCCTCCTCGAGGTGCGCGCGCGTGATGCCGACGAGCTTGCGCGTTCCGTCGTCGAGCACGATCTCGAGCGAGCCGTCCTCGACCACCGGGCGCTCGTACTGGCTGATCTGGTAGCCCTTGGGCAGGTCCGGGTAGAAGTAGTTCTTGCGCGCGAACACCGAGCGGCGCGCGATCTTCGCACCGGTGGCGAGCCCGAAGCTCACCGCCATGCGCACGGCTGCGCCGTTCAGCACGGGCAGCACGCCCGGGTAGCCGAGGTCGACGAGATTCGCCTGCGTGTTGGGCGCGGCGCCGTAGGCGGTGGCGGAGCTCGAGAAGATCTTGCTGCGCGTGGCGAGCTGCGCGTGGATCTCGAGGCCGATGACGGTTTCCCATTCCATGATTGACTACTCGTAGCCCGGCGGCACGCGACGGTGCCAGTCCGTCAGCTGCTGGTACTGGTGCGACACGGACAACAGGAGCGACTCGGAGAAGTGCGGGCCGACCAGCTGCAGGCCGACGGGCAGGTCACGGCCGGCCTCGTGCACGAAGCCACAGGGGATCGAGATCGCCGGCAGGCCTGCCAGGTTCGCACCGATGGTGTAGATGTCGTTCAGGTACATGGTGATCGGGTCGCTGGTCTTGGCACCGAGTTCGAAGGCCGGGGTGGGCGCCGTGGGACCGATGACCACGTCCACCTCGCCGAAGGCGCGGGCGAAGTCGGCCGCGATGAGCTGCCGGACCTGCTGCGCCTTGAGGTAATAGGCGTCGTAGTAGCCCGCGGACAGCACGTAGGTGCCGGTCATGATGCGGCGCTGCACTTCCATGCCGAAGCCCTCGCCGCGCGAGCGCTTGTAGAGGTCGAGCAGGTCGCGCGGGGACTCGCAGCGATGGCCGAAGCGCACGCCGTCGAAGCGCGACAGGTTCGACGAACACTCCGCCGGCGCCACGACGTAATAGGTCGGCACGGACAGCGGCAGCGACGGCAGGCTCACCTCGCGCACCGTGGCGCCGTGGG
Source organism: uncultured Gammaproteobacteria bacterium (assembly GCA_963778185.1). Lineage (GTDB taxonomy): Bacteria > Pseudomonadota > Gammaproteobacteria > Steroidobacterales > Steroidobacteraceae > RPQJ01. The sequence continues at coordinate 433,344 of CAVZTF010000003.1, forward strand.
TGCGCAATGTCTCGATGGCGTCCTGCACCCGCCTGGCCACACCGGGCTCGAGCCCCTTGTCGAAGAACTCGCGGATTACGCCGACGCGCAGGCCCGCGAGGGGCCGAGTGAGCTCGGCGAGGTAGTCGGGCACCGGCTCGTCGACGCTCGTCGAGTCGCGCGGGTCGAAGCCGGCCATCGCCCCGAGCAGCAGCGCCGCGTCCTCCGCGGAACGCGCCAGCACGCCGGCCTGGTCGAGGCTCGACGCGAACGCGACCATGCCGTAGCGCGAGACGCGACCGTAGGTGGGCTTGAGTCCGGTGAGGTTAGTGAGCGCCGCCGGCTGGCGGATCGAGCCGCCCGTATCGGTGCCGCTTGCCGCGGGGGCGAGACACGCGGACACGGCGGCGGCCGAGCCGCCCGAGGAGCCACCCGGGACCCGCGACGGGTCCCAGGGATTGCGCACCGGGCCGTAGAAGCTCGTCTCGTTCGACGAGCCCATGGCGAACTCATCCATGTTGGTCTTGCCGAGCAGTACCGTGCCGGCCTTGCGCCAGCGCTCGACCACCGTGGCATCGTAGGGCGCCACGAAGTTCGACAGCATTCGCGACGAGCAGGTCGTGAGGATGCCGTCGGTGCAGAAGATGTCCTTGTGAGCGATCGGCACGCCCGTGAGGGGGCCGCCCTCGCCCCGTGCCAGCCGCTCGTCCGCCGCCCGCGCGTCGGCCAGGGCCCGGTCGGCCGTCACCGTTACGAAGGCGTTCAGCTGCGGCGCCAGCCGTTCGATGCGGCCAAGCAGGTGCAGGGTCAGGTCGAGACTCGAGAAACGGCGGGCCCGGAGTCCGGCGGAGAGTTCGGCAACGGTCAGTGAGTGCATGAGGAGAAGAGCCTGGAGGCTGTGGGCTGAAGGGAAGGAGGCTGGGGGCTGGGGGCTGGGTGCTGTGGACGGCGGGGAAGAAGGCTGTGGGCTGTGGGTAAGAGATGACGCTCCGACCTACAGCCCACAGCCGACAGCCTGCAGCCCACAGCCCTATTCGATCACCTTCGGCACGAGATACAGCCCCGCGGCCACCGCGGGCGCGTTCAGCTGGTATTTCTCGTGCCGGTCCGTCTCGCCGACGGCGTCGGGCCGCAGGCGCTGGACCTGGTCCGCGAGCGGATGGGCCATGGGCTCCACTCCGCCCGTGTCGGCCGCGGACAGCTGTTCGACGAAATCGATGATGCGGGAGAGGCTATCGACGTACACCGGCATCTGCGCCTCGGTGATCTCGAGGCGGGCAAGGTGGGCGATGGCCTCGACCTGGGTGCGCGTCAGGCTCATGCGGAAAGCTCGATCAAATGGGAAAAAAGCGACTTAAATCATACACGTCGCCTTGCCGAAAGTCCTGACAATGGTTAAATTGCCGAGGTTGCGCGTCGTCTCGCGCGTTCCTCCACAATTCCTCCTCCTGCGGTCCAGATGTTCAAGAAACTCCGGGGCTATTTTTCCAACGACCTGTCGATCGACCTTGGCACGGCCAATACGCTGATCTACGTGCGCGGCAAGGGCATCGTCCTGAACGAGCCCTCCGTCGTCGCCATCCGCGAGGAACCCTCGCGCGGCGGCAAGAAGATCGAGGCGGTGGGCACCGAGGCGAAGAACATGCTCGGCCGCACGCCGGGCAACATCACGGCCATCCGCCCCTTGAAGGACGGCGTGATCGCGGACTTCACCGTCACCGAGAAGATGCTGCAGTACTTCATCGAGAAGGTGCACGGCAACCGGCTGATGCGCCCGAGCCCACGCGTGCTGGTGTGCGTCCCCTACGGTTCGACGCAGGTCGAGCGCCGCGCCATCCAGGAATCGGCCGAAGGCGCGGGGGCCCGCTGGGTGCGACTGATCGAGGAGCCGATGGCGGCCGCGGTCGGCGCCGGCATGCCCGTCCACGAGGCGCGGGGCTCGATGGTGCTCGACGTCGGCGGCGGCACCTCCGAGGTGGCCGTCATCTCGCTGAATGGCATCGTCTATGCGGCCTCGGTGCGCATCGGCGGCGACCGCTTCGACGAGGCGATCATCAACTACGTGCGCCGCAACTACGGCATCCTGATCGGCGAGGCAACGGCCGAGCGCATCAAGATCGAGATCGGCTCGGCCTACCCGGGCCAGCAGGTGCGCGAGATCTCCGTCAAGGGCCGCAACCTCTCCGAGGGCGTGCCGCGCAGCTTCACGCTCAACTCCAACGAGATCCTCGAGGCGCTGCAGGAACCGCTGCAGGGCATCGTGGGCGCGGTCAAGGCCGCGCTCGAGCAGACGCCGCCTGAACTCGGCTCGGACGTCGCGGAGCGAGGGATCGTGCTCACCGGCGGCGGCGCGCTGCTGCGCGACATCGACAAGCTGCTCATGGAGGAGACAGGCCTCCCGGTCGTCGTGGCCGAGGACCCGCTCACCTGCGTCGCGCGCGGCGGCGGAAAGATGCTGGAGCTGATCGACGAGCACGGCCCGGGCCTGTTCGGGCTCGATTGAACGCGGGCCTCCCCGCCGTACCGCCGCCGTGGTCGAACTGAGCCACGATTCGCGCCCGATCATCGGCCGCGGCCCGCCGCTGGGCGCGACGTTCATCATGCTTGCGATCGCCTCGGTCGCGCTCATGGTCGCCGACCAGCGCTACGACCAGATGGCCCGCGTGCGGGGCTGGATCACGGCCGCCGTGCACCCGGCCCAGGCCGCCGTGGACCTGCCGTTCCGCGCCTGGGACTGGCTGACCGGTTCGTTCGCGGACCGCAGCCGCCTGCGCAAGGATAACCTCGAGCTCAACGCCCGCCTGCGGCTCGCCAACCTGCAGCTGCAGCGATTCGCCGCGCTCGAGGACGAGAACCGGCGCCTGCGCGACATGCGCGAGAACTCGGCCGGCGTCGCCGAGCGCGTGCTGGTCGCATCGATCATGAACGTCGACCTCGACCCGTTCCGCCATCGCGTGCTGCTCGACAAGGGCGCGTCCGACGGCGTCTTCAAGGGGCAGGCGATCCTCGACGCGGAGGGCATATTCGGCCAGGTGTCGAAGGTGAACGCGCGATCGGCCGAGGCCATCCTCATCAGCGACGCCGAGCACGCGATCCCGGTGCAGTCGAACCGCAGCGGACTGCGCACGATCGCCGTCGGCACCGGCGACCCCGACCGGCTCTCGCTGCCTTTCGTCACGAGCGAGGCGGACCTGAAGGCCGGCGACCTGCTGCTCTCGACCGGCATGGGCGGCGTGTTCCCGCCGGGCTACCCGGTCGCGGAAGTCACCCGGGTCGATCCCACGACGGCCACGTTCGCGCTCGTCGAAGCCCGGCCGACCGCGTTGCTCGACCGCGACCGCGAGGTGTTGCTGGTGTGGTTCAAGCCGCCGGTCCCTCGGGAGGCGCCGACAGCGGCGCCGGCCACGCCGCCCGCTGGAGCCGGCGAATGAGGCCCACCGATTTCTCCCGCCGCTTCATTTACTGGCTCAGCGTCGCCGCGGGCCTGGTGCTCGCGATCGTGCCCCTGCCCGACTGGCTCGACCCCGTGCGACCTGACCTGGCGCTGCTCGCCGTGGTCTACTGGATCCTCATGAGCCCGCGCATCGCCGGACTCGGCTACGCCTGGCTCGCCGGCCTGTGCCTCGACGTGCTGCGTGGCATGGTGCTGGGGCAGCACGCACTCGGCTTCCTGGTCGTCGCCTTCCTCACGCACCGGCTGCAGCTGCGCATGCGCATGTTCCCGATCCTGCACCAGGCCGGCGCGGTCATGCTGCTGCTCGGCGTGTACCACTTCATCGTCTTCTGGACCGACGGACTGACCGGCCACGGCTACACGGGCTGGAACCGCTGGCTGCCAATCCTGTCGGGGGCGCTCCTCTGGCCGCTCATCGTGGCGGCCTTCGACTCGCTGACGCGGCGCTCGCGCTGAGCGGGCACGGACTCGCACCATGGCCCGCGCAGTACGCCTGAAGGACCACTGGGCCGAGCAGCGCCTGTTCGGCCGGCGCGTGATCGCGGCCTCCGTCGTCATGCTGGCGTGCGTGGGCGCGCTGACCGCGAGGCTCGTCTACCTGCAGGTCGTCAGGCACGACTACTTCAGCGAGCTGTCGCAGGGCAACCGGATACGAATCGAGCCGGTGCCGCCAAGCCGCGGCCTGGTCTTCGACCGCAACGGCGAGGCGCTCGCGCTCAACCGGCCCGCCTACCAGCTCGAGGTCATCCGCGAGCAGACGCCCGACCTGGAGGACACGCTCACGCGGCTCGTGGGCCTCGATCTCCTCGCCGCAGAGGACGTCGAGCGTACGCTGCGCACCATCAAGGCCCGGCGCAGCTTCGACGCCGTGCCGGTGCGGCTGCAGCTGTCGGAGGAGGAGCTCGCCCGCTTCGCCGTCAACCGACCGGACTTCCCGGGCGTCGAGGTCCGGCCGCGCCTGACCCGCTACTACCCGCTGGCCGGCGTCGGCGTCCACGCGCTCGGCTACGTCGCCGCCATCAGCGAGCAGGACCAGGAACGCATCGACGTTGCGAACTACGCCGGCACCACCCTGATCGGCAAGCTGGGCATCGAGCGCGCCTACGAGGACGAACTGCACGGCGAGACGGGTTACCAGCAATTGCTGGTGAACGCACAGGGCCGGCGCGTGGACCGGCTTGGCCTCAAGGCTCCCGACCTCGAGCGACGCGAGCCCACGGCCGGTAACGACCTGTATCTGTCCATCGACGCGAACGTGCAGCGCGCCGCCGAGGAGGCACTTGCCGGCCAGCGCGCCGCCGTGGTCGCCATCGACCCCACGAACGGTGATGTCGTGGCGTACGTCAGCACCCCGACGTTCGACCCGAACGGCTTCGCGCGCGGGCTCACCTACGCCGAGTACGCCGCGCTGTCCGAGAACATCGACGTGCCGCTCTACGACCGCGCCCTGCGCGGCCTGTACCCGCCGGGCTCGACCATCAAGCCGCTGGTCGCGCTCGCGGCGCTCGAGTACGGTGTCACCGACCCCGAATCGACACGCTTCTGCCGCGGCGTCTTCCAGCTGCCGGGCTCGAGCCACCGCTACCGCGACTGGAAAAAGGGCGGGCATGGCACGGTCGACATGCACAAGGCGATCGCCCAGTCCTGCGACACCTATTTCTATGCCGTCTCCGACCAGATCGGCATCGACCGCATGCACGACTTCCTGGTGCAGTTCGGCCTCGGCGCCAGGACGGGCATCGACATTCATGGCGAGCGCACGGGCCTGGTGCCATCGAAGGCCTGGAAGAAGCAGGCCTTCAAGCGCAAGGACATGCAGGTGTGGTTCCCGGGCGAAACGATCATCGCCGGTATCGGACAGGGCTACATGCTGACGACCCCGCTGCAGCTCGCGCAGGCAGCGGCCACGGTCTCCATGCGGGGCCAGCGCTTCGCGCCGCGGCTGGTGAAGAAGGTGCGTGACCCGGCCACTGGAACGGAGCGCGAGCTGCCGCCCACGCCGCTGCCCCCGGTCAAGGTGAGCGACCCGAAGTACTGGGACGTGATCATCGGCGGCATGGTCGGCGTGACGAACGACCCGGCGGGCACGGCGCGGCGCAGCCAGGCCGGGGCGCCGTACAGGATCGCGGGCAAGACGGGCACGGCACAGGTCTTCAGCGTCGGGCAGAACGAGAAGTACAACGAGAAGGACGTGGCCGAGCGGCTGCGCGACCACGCCCTGTTCATCGCGTTCGCTCCCGCGGACGCGCCGAAACTTGCCGTCGCCGTGCTGGTCGAAAACGGACGCAGCGGCAGCGGCACGGCCGCGCCGATCGCGCGCAAGGTGTTCGACGCGTACCTGCTGCCGCCGGAAGCCGCTGCCGCGGCGACCGCGGAAGCCGCACTGCCGCTCGCCGGAGGTAACGAGGAATGAGGGCCGAGATCGCCGGACCGGGGTCTTCGAGCCGCGCCCAGCGCACCTTCACGGTGACCGGGCGGTTGCTGGAAGCGCTGCACGTGGACGGCCCCCTGCTGCTCGCGGTGCTGGCAGTTTGCGTCGCTGGCCTGGTGGTCCTGTTCAGCGCCGCGGGCGAGGACATCGGCGTCTTCCTGCGGCAGGCGGCGCGAGTTGGGCTCGCGCTCGGCGTGATGGTCGCCGTCGCGCAGGTGCCGCCGCGGGTCATGCGGGTCGGCGCGCCATGGCTCTACGCGTTCGGCGTGCTGCTGCTCGTGGCGGTCGCCGTGAAGGGCGACATCGCGATGGGCGCCCAGCGCTGGCTCGACCTGGGCATCGTCCGCTTCCAGCCCTCGGAGATCATGAAGATCGCGGTGCCGCTCGCCTGCGCGTGGTACCTGCACGATCGCCCCCTGCCGCCGGACTTCACGACGATCGTGGTTCTCGCCGTGACCATTCTCGTGCCGGTACTGCTCATCGCCGAGCAGCCCGACCTCGGCACGGCCTTGCTCGTCGCCGCGGGCGGCGGGCTGGTCGTCCTGCTGGCCGGGCTGCAGGCGCGCTATCTCGTCGGCATCGGCGCACTGCTGGGCGCCGCCGTGCCCGTCCTGTGGCACTTCCTGCACGACTACCAGCGCCAGCGAGTGCTCACGTTCCTGAATCCGCAGAACGACCCGCTCGGCGCCGGCTACCACACCATCCAGTCGCAGATCGCGATCGGCTCCGGCGGCGTGTTCGGCAAGGGCTACATGAACGGCAGCCAGGCGCAGCTGGAGTTCCTGCCGGAGCGGTCCACCGACTTCATCTTCGCCGTCATCGGCGAGGAGTGGGGCCTCGTGGGCCTCCTCGTCCTGATCGCGCTGTACCTGATCGTGATTGCCCGCGGCCTCTACATCGCCGCGCAGGCCCAGGACACTTTCTCGCGCCTCGTCGCGGGGGCGCTCACCCTCACCTTCGCGGTGTACGTGTTCGTGAACAGCGGCATGGTCGCGGGACTCCTGCCCGTGGTTGGCGTGCCGCTGCCGCTCGTCAGCTATGGCGGCACGTCGATGGTGACCCTCATGGCCGGCTTCGGTATCCTCATGTCCGTCCACTCCCGCCGCAGACTGGTCGCAACATGACCCGCAGCCGCACACGGCTCCGCCCGCCGTCCACTTCGCTTTGCCTGTTCGCCACGACCCTGGCCGCCCTCGCGGGCGCGCCGGCCGTCGCGCTCGACGGCAGTCGCGAGGACGTCACGGCGTTCGTCGCCGAGATGCGTGACCGCCACGGGTTCGATGCCACGGTGCTCGGCCAGATGTTCGCGAAGGTCGAATCGCGCCCATCGATCATCGAGGCCATCTCGCGGCCGGCCGAGAAGACCCTCGCCTGGCACGAGTACCGCGCGCGTTTCATCACCGAGCGTCGCGTCCAGCGCGGTGCCGAGCTGGCACTCGAGCAGGCCGAGGCCCTGCAGAAAGCGGCCGCGATCGGCGTTCCAGCCCAGGTGTTGCTGTCGATCGTCGGCGTCGAGACTTTCTACGGCGAGATTACCGGTCGCCATCGTGTCGTCGATGCGCTCGCCACGCTCGCGTTCGACTACCCGCCGCGCGGCGGATTCTTCCGCGGCGAGCTCGAGCAGTTCCTGCTGATGGCGCGCGAGGAATCGCTCGACCCGCTCGCACTCCTCGGTTCCTATGCGGGTGCGATGGGACGCCCGCAGTTCATGCCCACCAGCTTCCGGGCCTACGCCGTGGACGGCGACACCGACGGCCACCGCGACCTCTGGGGCAACTGGAGCGACGTGTTCTCGAGCGTCGCCAACTACCTGAAAGCGCACGGCTGGCGGCTCGGCGAACCGATCATGGTGCCGGCGGACGCGAGCGGCGCGAACCTCGAGGGCCTCGAACCCGGCAAGCTGGCCCTCACCGAGACCGTGCAATCCCTGCGCGATCGCGGCGTGAAGTTCGACACGTTCCTGCCGCCCGACGCGCCGGCCGCGCTGGTCGCTTTGAGCGGCGCCGAGGGACCCGAGTATCGCGTCGGGTTCACGAATTTCCACGCCATCACACGCTACAACCGCAGCCAGCTCTACGCGAGCGCCGTGAACGACCTCGCGGAGGCGATCGCCGCCGCCGCCCAACCGCCGGCACCCGAGGCGGAAGTTCCCTGCGCGGACCAGCCTCGACCGTCACCACCTTTCATCCGATAGTGAGTACATGAGACTTCCACAGGCACTGATCAGCGCTTCCCTGCTCTCGACCTCCCTCCTGCTCGGCGCGTGCTCGGGCTCGAAGGACGACGCAGCCCCGGCGGCGGCCGCCGACTCCGCCGCCGCGACGCCGGCCGCTGCAACCGCGCCCACGGCCGTGCCGCCGCCGCCTCAGCTCGATGCACGCAGCTTCATCGTCATCGACCACGAAAGTGGCCGCGTCCTGGCGGCTCGCGAGCCCGATGTCCGGCAGGAGCCCGCGAGCCTCACCAAGCTCATGACTGCCTACGGCGTGTTCAAGGCGCTCAAGGAAGGCCGCATCAAGCTCGACAGCATGGTCACGATCAGCGAGCACGCCTGGAAACAGGAGGGCTCGCGGATGTTCATCGAGGTCGGCAAGCAGGTGTCCGTCGAGAACCTCATCCAGGGCATGATCGTCCAGTCGGGCAACGACGCGACGGTGGCACTGGCCGAGTTCGTCGCCGGCACCGAGCCCACGTTCGTGCAGATGATGAACACCTACGCGAAGGAACTCGGCATGACCGGCTCCCACTTCATGAACTCGGCGGGCATGCCCGACCCCGAGCACTACATGACGGCGCGCGACGCCGCGATCCTCTCCAGCGCGCTGATCCACGAATTCCCGGAGTACTACCCCTGGTACGCCCAGCGGGAGTTCACCTGGAACGGCATCACCCAGCAGAACCGCAACGGGCTGTTGTGGCGCGACCCGAGCGTGGACGGCGTCAAGACCGGTCACACCGAGACGGCGGGCTACTGCCTGATCGCCTCGGCAAAGCGCGAAGGCATGCGGCTGGTGTCGGTCGTGCTCGGCACGGACTCGATGCGCTCGCGCGAGGACGCCAACGCCGCCCTGCTCAGCTACGGCTTCAACTTTTTCGAGACGAAGCGCGTATACGCCGCCGGCCAGCCGCTCACCACGGCGCGCGTCTGGAAGGGCACCTCTTCGGACGTGGGCCTCGCGCTGAAACGCGACCTCTACGTCACGAGCCCGCGCGGCCACGTGGGCAGCGTGCAGGCGCAGTTCGAGCTGCCGGAGACGATCGTCGCCCCGCTTGCGGCCAACACCCCGCTCGGCAAGGCAAGCATCGTCGTGGACGGCGCGACCATCGCGACCCATGACCTCTACCCGGCACAGGACGTCCCGGCGGGCGGAATCTTCCGCCGTGCCATCGACACGGTGCGGCTCTGGTTCAACTGACGTGGCCGAGCCCTTCCCGGCCTGCCTCCTGAACGGCCAGTACCTGCCGCTGGCCGAGGCGCGGATCTCGCCGCTCGATCGCGGCTTCCTGTTCGCCGACGGCGTCTATGAAGTGGTGCCGGTGCACCGTGGCCGGCCGTTCCGGCTGCGTGAGCACCTGCGCCGCCTGGACGACAGCCTCGCGGCAATCCGCCTCGGCAATCCCCATTCCGATGCCGAATGGGCGGCGATCGTGCAGCGCCTGGTCGCGGCGGCCGGGGCGCCCGAGGTTCTCGTCTACGTGCAGGTGACGCGCGGCGCGCAAAGCAGTCGCAATCACCTGTTCCCGACGGAGCCGCGGCCGACAGTGTTCGCGTTCGCCAGCCCCTACCCGATGCCCAGCGAAGCAGTGCTCGCCCAGGGCTTGAGCGCCGTGACGCTGCAGGACATCCGCTGGAACCGGTGCGACATCAAGTCCGTGGCGCTGCTGGCGAACGTGCTGCTGCGCGACGAGGCCCGGCAGCAGGGCGCCGACGAGGCATTGCTGGTGCGCGAAGGACTGCTGCTCGAGGGTTCCTCGAGCACGATCTTCCTCTGCGTCGGCGGGGCCTTGATTACGCCCCCGAACAGCCACCTCATCCTGCCCGGCACTTCGCGCGACGCCGTGCTCGAACTCGCACGCGATTGGTTGCCGAGCCAGGAGAGCGAGATCGAATCGCGCGACATCGAGAGCGCCGAGGAGCTGTGGCTCGCCTCGGCGGGCCGCGGCGTGCTGCCCGTGACGCGCGTCGATGGAAAGCCCGTCGGCGACGGGGCGCCGGGGCCGCTCTGGCAGGAAATGTACGCTCGCCTGCAGCGTCACCTCGACGACATTGCTGAGACTCCGGCGCTCTGAGCCATGGCCGAAGACACCCTGCTCGAGTTTCCCTGCGATTTCCCCATCAAGATCATGGGACCGGCCACGGACGCGTTCCGCAGCCTCGCGCTCGGCATCGTGACGCGACACTTCGGACCGCTCGCGACGAGCCAGCTCGAGGAGCGTCCGAGCAGCGGCGGCAAGTACCTCTCGCTCACCTGCACGGTGCGCGCCGAGAGCAAGGCGCAACTCGACGCTGTCTACACGGAGCTCACGTCGTGCCGCCAGGTACTCGTCGCGCTGTGAGCCCCGGCACCGTTGCCGAGTGCCTCGAGCAGGCGCGGCGCCAGCGCCTCCGCGACCACCTGGAGGTCGGAAGGGCCTCCGAGGGCCGCAAGCTGCGTCATCTCGAGTCCGGCATGGCCGCAGGGATTGATGCGCCTGAACGGCTCGAGGTCCATGGCGACGTTGAGGGCGAGGCCATGGTAGGAGCGTGACCGGCGGATGCGCAGGCCGATGCTCGCGAGCTTGCGGCCATCGACGTACACGCCGGGCGCATCGCGACGCCCCACCGCGACGATGCCCCACTGCGCAACGGTCGCGACGATCGCGCGCTCGATGCCTTCGACGAGCGACCGGACGCCGAGACCGGCGCGCGCAAGGTCCACGAGCGGATAGACGACCAGCTGGCCGGGACCGTGATAGGTCACCTGGCCGCCGCGGTCGATGTTGACCACCGGTATGTCGCCGGGCGCGAGCAGGTGCTCGGGCCCGGCGTTCATGCCCATGGTGAACACCGGCGGGTGCTCGAGGAACCAGAATTCGTCCGGGGAATCCTTTCCGCGCACCTCGACGTGGCGCTGCATCGCGCGCCACGTGGGCTCGTAATCGACCCGGCCGAGCCAGCGCAGGAGCGGTGTCACCGCTGCGCGATTCCGCCGCTGCCGAGGCCCGCGTTGTTGCGCGCGAGCGCCTGCTCCGCGCGATAGCTCGAGCGCACCAGCGGCCCGGCGACGCACTCGCGGAAGCCGCGTTCGAGCGCCGCGGCGCGGTATGCCTCGAATTCGTCCGGTGCGACGAAACGTTCGACGGCGAGGTGATTCACGGTCGGGCGCAAGTACTGCCCGAGGGTGAGGATGTCCACGCCTGCGGCGCGCAGGTCGTCCATCGTCTCGAGGATCTCGGCCTCGGTCTCGCCGAGCCCGAGCATCAGGCTCGTCTTCGTCAGCACCTCGGGCCGATGGCGCTTGGCGTGCGCGAGCACGGCGAGGGTCTGCTCGTAGGACGCACGCGGGTCGCGCACCGGGTGCGTGAGGCGCCGCACGGTCTCGACGTTCTGCGCGAACACGTCGAGGCCGCTGTCGACGACCGTCTCCACGTCCTCGAACGCGCCCTGGAAATCCGGCGTGAGCGCCTCGACCGCCGTCTGCGGATTGAGGCGCCTGATCTCGCGCACGCAGGCGGCGAAATGCCCCGCCCCGCCGTCCTCGAGGTCGTCGCGATCGACCGAAGTCAGTACGACGTAGCGCAATCCCATCAGCTGCACGGTGCGCGCGGAATTGGCTGGCTCATCCTCGTCGAGCCAGCCCTGCGGATTGCCGGTGTCGACCGCGCAGAAGCGGCAGGCGCGTGTGCAGACCTCGCCCATGAGCATCAGCGTGGCGGTGCCGGCGTTCCAGCACTCGCCGATGTTCGGGCACTTGGCTTCCTCGCAGACGGTGGCGAGGCGATGCTCGCGCACCGTGTTGCGGACAACGTCGAAACGCTCGCCGCCGGGCATGGGCGCGCGCAGCCAGGAGGGCTTGCGACCCGCCGGCAGCGGCGCAGCTTGGGTGCTGGCCTTGATGCCGTCCTTGATGGCCTTGAAGCCTTGCGGCGTCAGGTACTTCTCGCCGCTGCGGGTCGCGGGCGCGGGGACGACGGGGATGCCTTTCAGGTCGCTCATTCAATCCTGCCTCGTGGTGCGCGCATTGTAAGGGCTCGCGGCCCGTATTGGCGCTGCGGCGGCTGCGCCTGCGGCACGTGTGGCCGGGGGTGGGAGGGGGTCGCCGGGCCGTGCGAGGCATGGATGCCGAGCCCGGAGCCCCCAAGGATGGGTTTACGGCGTCCCGGCGAGCCCCCTCCCGCCCCCGGCCACACGCGCACCGTGGATTCAGCGAGCGTTGCGCTGCAGGCGCGCGTCGAGCTCGGCGAGTCGCTGCACGGTACCGATGTCGAGCCAGTCGCCATCGAAGAGCTCGCCGCTCAGCCGGCCGGCGCGAGCGGAGGAACGCAGCAGCGGCGCGAGCTTGAAGATGCCGTCCTGGCAGCCGTCGAACAGCTCGGGGCGATAGACGCCCACGCCGGAGAACGTGTGGCGCTCACCCTCGCCTTCCACGATGCGCGACCGGTCGAGCACGAAGTCGCCGTCCGGGTTGTGCACGGGGTTCGGGACCAGCACGAGATGCGCGAGGTCGGCGGGTTGCAGCAGTTCCCGCAGCCGCGCGTAAGGGTAGTCCGTCCACACGTCGCCGTTCAGCACGACGAACGGCCCCGGCCCGAGGAGCGGCAGCGCGCGGAAGATACCGCCGCCGGTCTCGAGCGGCTCGGGTCCCTCGTCGCTGTAGCGCAGGTTCACGCCGTATCGCTCGCCGTCGCCCAGCGCCTCGCGGATCTGCGTGCCGAGCCACGAGAGGTTGACCACCAGGTCTCGGAATCCCGCCATGGCGAGCGCGTGCAGGTGATGCACGATCAGCGGCCGCCCGCCGACCTCGAGCAGGGGCTTGGGGCGCTCGAGCGTCAATGGACGCATGCGCTCGCCTCGCCCGGCCGCCAGGATCAGCGCCTTCACGCAGTGCGTCCGGCGAGGCTCGCGCGCATCTCGGGCAGCACTCGCCCGCCGACCAGCTCGCCGAGTGCCGCGAGATCGGCATGGCGGGCACACGCCTGCTCGACGTACTCGAGCGTGCGCGGCACGTCCGGGAGATACCCCGCCTTGCCGTCGCGATGCCAGAGTCGGGCGAAGATGCCGCTCGCCTTCAGGTGTCGCTGCACGCCCATCAGGTCGAACCAGCGCAGGAACCCCGCCTCGTCAGCGCCCGCCTCGAGCCCGGCCACCGACGCCTGCCGGCGGAACTCCAGCGCCCAGGCGACCACCTGCTCCGGCGGCCACGCGATATAGCAGTCGCGCAGCAGCGAGACGAGGTCGTAGGTGAGCGGGCCGTGCACGGCATCCTGGAAATCGAGGATGCCGGGATTGTCGCCCGGGCAGACCATGAGGTTGCGCGAGTGATAGTCGCGGTGCACGAACACGCGCGGCTGCGCGAGCGCGCTGGCGACCAGCAAGTCGCAGACCGCGGCGAGTTGCCGCGCATCGGCGGCATCCAGCTCGAGACCGAGGTGCCGGCCGAGCAGCCAGTCCTGGAACAGGCTCATCTCGAAGCGCAGCAGCTTCTCGTCGTAGGGCGGCAGGCGCTGCGCATGCTCGCTGCCCCGCGCCTGGATGCGTACCAGCGCGGCAATGGCGTCGGCGTAGAGCGCGGGCCCTCGGCGGCGGTCGGCGAGGTCGTCCAGATACGTGGTCGCACCGAGGTCCGTCAGCAGGAGGAAGCCGTCGTCCGCGTTGCGCGCGAGAACCCGTGGCGCGTGCACGCCGATGGCGCCGAGCATGCCTGCCACCTGCAGGTAGGGACCCACGTCCTCCTTGCCTGGCGGCGCATCCATGGCGACGAACGTGCCATCCGGCCGCGTGACGCGGAAATAGCGCCGGAAGCTCGCGTCGGCCGAGGCCGGGGCGAGCCCGCAATCGCGCCAGCCGAGGTCGTGCTCGAGCCAGTGGCACAGGAGGTCGAGCCGGGGGTCGTCTCGGCGAAGGTCTTGCAAGGCGGGCCTCGGAAAGTCGGATGCGGGCGGGCGCGACAATTATAATCCGTGAAATGAAGCCGTCCGACCGAATCGCGCCGTGTCGCCGGCGGCTGCTCCTCGCGCTCGCGACGGGAGCACTCGCCGCCCAGGCCGCGGCCGCGGACGACCCGCAATGCCGCGCGCCGCCCGAGGACCCGCGCCTGGCGGAACTGCGGCAGGCGAACCCGGACGACCCGCGCATCGACATCACCAGCGACGAGGGGGAACTCGGCCGCGAGGGCGATGCGAGCCTCGCCGGCAACGTGCGCATCCGCATGGGCCAGCGGCTGCTGACCGCGGACGCCGCCGAGATCGACGCCGAGAAACGCAGCGTGCGCCTCAAGGGCACCGTCGAATACCTCGACCCCGAGCTGCACGTGCAGGGCCAGGGTGGTTCGTTCGAGGGCGACGGCGCGGGGAGCTTCGACGGCGCGAAGTTCGCCCTGCTCGATCGCGCCGCGCGCGGTTCCGCCAGGCACGTGGACCTGCGCAAGCAGACGGTCCTCGACCTGCAGGGCGTGCGCTACACGGCCTGCCCCCCCGGCAACGAGGACTGGGAACTCAAGGCCAGCTCGATCGCGATCAACCAGAGGACCAGCGTCGGAACCGGCCGCGACGTGCGGCTCGAATTCAAGGGCGTACCGATCCTCTACACGCCCTGGATTTCCTTTCCCGTGGGCGAGCAGCGCAAGTCGGGCCTGCTGTTCCCGACGATCGGCACCAGCAGCAAGGGAGGCACCCAGATCGCCGTTCCGTGGTACTGGAACATCGCGCCGAACTACGACGCCACGATCACGCCACGTTATTACTCTTCGCGCGGCCCGCGCATCGACCCGGAGTTCCGCTACCTGACCGAAGGCAACGAAGGCACGCTGTATGCGGAGTACCTTCCGAACGACCAGGTGACCGACGAGGCGCGCAGTTTCGCGCACGTGCAGCACGTCACGCGGTTCGAGCCGCGGACGCGCCTGCTGGTCGACGCGTCGAACGTGAGCGACAACGGCTATTTCGAGGATTTCGGCGCCGGCTTCGAAGGCACCAGCGCGACCTTCCTCGGCCGGCTGCTGGAATTGCGGCACGACACGCAGCACTGGTCCCTCACCGGCCGGATGCAGAATATCCAGGTGATCGACGATGCGCTGCCGGACGAGGACGCCCCCTACACGATCCTGCCGCAGGTCGCGGCCATCGGCCATTGGGGCGACCTGCCCTACGGTTTCGCGGCGACCGTGCAGGCCGAGGCGGTGAACTTCCAGCGCGACCTTGGACCGGAGGGTGTGCGCGTGGACCTCGAGCCCTCCCTGGACTGGCGCGTGGAAAGTCGCGGTGCGTTCGCAGCGGCCGGCGCTGCCTGGCGCCACACTGCCTATGCCCTGAGCGAACTCCCGGCCGGTTCCGACGACTCGTTGAACCGCTCCCTGCCAACGCTGAGCCTCGACTCCGGACTGCTGCTCGAGCGGGCGGCGGGTTCGCGCGGCCAGCGGCTGCAGACGCTGGAGCCGCGGTTCCTGTACCTGTACGTCCCGTATCGCGACCAGGAGCAGATTCCCGTGTTCGACACGGCCCAGCCGGACCTCAACATGGTGCAATTGTTCCGCAGCAACCGGTACGTCGGCGCCGATCGAGTGGGCGATGCGAATCAGCTCGCCGTAGGAATCACCAGCCGCCTGCTGGACGCCAGCGGCGGTCGGCAGTACCTCAGCGCGACGCTGGGCCAGGCCTTCTACTTCGAGGACCCGCGCGTGCGGCTGCCGGATGAACCGGCCCGCGACCGGTCCACCTCCGACGTGATCGCGGAACTCGACCTGTCGGCCTTCAAGAACTGGAGCGCGCGCCTGGGATACCAGTGGAACCCGGACCAGACCCGCAGCGAGAAGTCCGAGGTGTTGCTGCAGTACCGCCCGGCCAGCGACCATGTCGTCAACGTCGGGTACCGCTTCCGCCGCGACCTCGTCGAGCAGTTCGACGTTTCCGCCGCCTGGCCGATCGGCGAGCGGTGGCGCGGCTTCGGCCGCTGGGTCTATTCGACCCGCGAGCAGAAGACGCTCGACCAGTTCATCGGCCTCGAATACGGCTCGTGCTGCTGGGCCTTGCGCCTCATCACCCGACGCTACGTGAGCAGCCGAACCGGAGACGCGGACACCTCCTTCGGCCTGCAACTGGAACTCAAGGGCCTCTCCAGTGTCGGAGTGGACAACGAGGCTTTCCTGCGGGACGCGATTCGGGGATACTCCGCGCTCCCGCCCGACCCCCGGTCCTGAAATGTCCTTTATTTTCAAGTATCTGGCCGCAGTCCTGCTCTTCGCCGGCGCTGCCGTCCACGCCCAGGCGGTCGAGCCCGCCGCCAGCCGCGGCACGTTGCTCGATAGCATCGTCGCCGTGGTCAACGACGGCATCGTGCTCGGCAGCGACCTCGACCAGCAGATGCGCGTGATCTCGGACCGGATCGAACAGCAGGGACAGCAGCTGCCGCCGCGCAACATCCTGCGCCAGCAGGTGCTCGAGCGCCTGGTGCTGCAGGAGCTGCAGATGCAGCGCGCCTCGCGACTCGGCCTCAAGGTGCCCGACGAGACCCTCAACGAGGCACTGACTGAAGTCGCGGCCCGCAACGGGATCAAGTTCAGCGACCTGCCCGCGGCCCTGGAACAGCAGGGAATCGACTACCGCAACTACCGGGAGGAAGTGCGGCGCGAAATGACGCTGTCACAGCTGCGTCAGCGGGACGTCTACTCGCGCATCTACCTGTCGCCGCGCGAGCTCGAGCAGTGCATGGCCAAGCGCAAGTCCTCGCCGGACGCGGACCGCGAATACAACATCGGGCACATCCTCGTATCCGTGCCGAGCTCCGCCACCGCCGAGCAGATCGCCGAGCGCACCGCGCGCGCGCAGGGCATTTTCGAGCGGGCGCGCCGCGGCGAGGATTTCGCGCAGCTCGCCGTGTCGTATTCCGACGCGGGCACGGCCCTCGAGGGCGGACAACTCGGCTGGCGCAAGGCGGGCCAGCTGCCTTCGTTCGCTGCCGATGCCATCCCGAAGCTGCAGGTCGGCGAAGTCACCGAGCCCATCCGCACGCCGAGCGGCCTGCACATCTTCAAGGTGCAGGAGTCGCGCGGCGCGCAGCAGGCTTCGCTCGTTTCCCAGACGCACGCCCGGCACATCCTGATGCAGACCAACGCCATCGAGGACGACGAGACCGTCCGCCTGAAGTTGAGCGAGATCCGCAAGCGCGTGCTTGCAGGCGAGAGCTTCGAGACCATCGCGTCGGTCACCTCCACCGACCCGGGCTCGGCGGCCAAGGGCGGCGACCTCGGCTGGGCCGGGCCCGGCAGCTTCGTGCCGGAGTTCGAGAAGCAGCTCGACGCCCTCGACGAGAACGAGATCAGCCAGCCGTTCAAGACGACCTACGGCTGGCACATCGTGCAGCTGCTCGGCCGGCGCACGTATGACGCCACTGACGACGTGCTCCGCAACCGCTGCGCCGGCCAGCTGCGCGAGGCTCGCGCCGACGAGGAGACCGAGATCTGGCTGCGCCGCCTGCGCGACGAAGCCTTCGTCGAACTGCGCATGTGAACGCGAGCGAGCCCGTCCGCACGATTGCCGTCACGACGGGCGAGCCGGCCGGCATCGGGCCGGACCTCTGCGGCGCCCTGCTGGACGAGGCGTGGACGAGTCGCATCGTGCTGATCGGCGATCGCAGGCTCTACGAGCGCGTGGCGGGCCGCGCTGCACGCCTGGCGACCCTCGCCGACTTCGGGCGCCCCGGCAATGCGACGCCCGGCATCGAGCTGCTGCACGTGCCGCTGCGGACACCGTGCGCCGCGGGACGGCTCGACCCCGCCAACGCGCCCTACGTGCTCGAGCTGCTCGACCGAGCCGTGGACGGCTGCCTGTCCGGCGAGTTCCACGCCATGGTGACGGCGCCGGTCCACAAGGGCGTGATCAACCGGTCGGGCGTGCCGTTCACGGGCCACACCGAATACCTCGCCGAGCGCACGGGCGCACCCCTGCCGGTCATGATGCTCACGGGAGGCGGCATGCGCGTCGTGCTCGCCACGACGCACCTGCCGCTCAAGGACGTGAGCGCGTCCGTGACGGCAGCGCGGCTCGAGTCGGTCCTGCGCATCCTCGACGGTGACCTGCGGCGGCGTTTCGGGGTGCGCACGCCCGAAATCCTCGTCTGCGGCCTGAACCCCCATGCGGGGGAAGGCGGCTACCTCGGCCGCGAGGAGATCGACGTCATCATTCCCACGCTCGAGCGCCTGCAGCAGTCGGGGTTGCGGCTCACCGGTCCGGTGCCCGCCGACACGGCCTTCCTGCCGGCGCGGCTGGCCGGTTTCGACGCCGTGCTCGCGATGTACCACGACCAGGGCCTGCCCGTCCTCAAGCACGCCTCGTTCGGCCACGCGGTCAACGTGACGCTCGGACTGCCCATCATCCGCACGTCGGTGGACCACGGCACCGCGCTCGACATCGCCGGCACGGGTCGCGCGGATGCGGGCAGCCTGCACGCGGCCCTGCGCCTCGCCGAAGAACTCTGCGCCCTCGCCCGTCCTTGAAGCACGCAAAGAAGCGCTACGGCCAGCATTTCCTGCACGATCCGGGCACGATCGAGCGCATCGTGCGCGCCATTGCCCCGGCGCGAGGCGACCGGCTGGTCGAGGTGGGTCCCGGCCGCGGCGCCATCACCGCCCCGCTGCTCGCGACGACCGGCGAGATCGACGTGATCGAGATCGACCGCGACGTCCTGCCGCGGCTGCAGGAGCGCTGCCGGGGCCTCGGCGACCTGCGCGTGCACCTCGCCGACGCGCTGGAGTTCGACCTTGGCGTGCTGCGCGACGACGGCCCGAAGCTGCGCCTGGCCGGCAACCTGCCCTACAACATTTCCACGCCGCTGCTGTTCCGTTTCGTGGCGCAGCTCGACGCCATCGCGGACATGCACTTCATGCTGCAGAAGGAGGTGGTGGCGCGCATGGCCGCGCGGCCCGGCAACAAGGACTACGGCCGGCTCACCGTCATGCTCGCCCCGTGGGTGCGGGTGGAGCCCCTGTTCGACATCGGCACGGGAGCGTTCTCGCCGCCCCCGAAGGTGGTGTCGACCTTCTTCACGCTGCACCCGCATGCCGCGCCTCCATTCGAGATCGGCAGCCAGGCGGCCTACGCGCGCGTCGTCGCGGCCGCCTTCTCCCAGCGGCGCAAGACCCTGCGGAACTCGCTCTCCGCACTGCTGGACGCCGAGTCGATCGCCTCTGCCGGGATCGACCCCGGAGCCCGCCCGGAGACCCTGTGGCCGGAGCAGTTCGCGGCACTGGCGAGTCGCAGCCGGGCCTGACCTATAATTGGCCCATTGCCCGGACGCGCGCCCGCTGGAGATCCAGATGTTCAAGAAGATCCTGCTGTGCCTCGACCTCACCGACGACAGCGAGAAGGTCGTGGAGCGGGCCAAGTCGCTCGCCGAGCGCTGCGGCGCCAGCCTGACGTTGCTGCACGTCGTCGAGTACGTGCCGGTGGAGCCGATGGGCGAGGCGCTGCTGCCGGCGGTGCAGATCGAAGGGCGAGCTCGTCGAGCGCGCCAAGGTGAGGCTCGCGGAGCTGTCCGCGAAGCTCGGCCTCGGCCACTGCGACAGCCTGATCCGCACCGGCAACATCAAGAGCGAGGTGGTGCGCATCGCGCAGGAACGCGGCGCCGACCTGATCGTGATCGGCAGCCGCGAGCGCCACGGCGTCTCGATCCTGTTCAATTTCACCGAGGACACCGTCCTGCACGCCGCCCCCTGCGACGTGCTCGCCGTCCGCCTTCACTAGCGCTCCCCGGGCCCCCCGAGAATCAATGACGACGATGGATCCCCACCGCATCCGGGTCGACGTGGTGACGAACTATCTCGAGGACCAGTCCAGCCCGGGCGACGGCCGGTTCGTGTTCGCCTACACGATCACGATCCGCAACGAGGGGTCGGTGCCCGCGCGGCTGCTGACCCGGCACTGGATCATCACCGACGCGAACGGCAAGGTGCAGGAAGTCGTCGGCGACGGCGTGGTCGGCGAGCAGCCGCACCTGCAGCCCGGCGAGGGCTTCCGCTATTCGAGCGGCACGGTGCTCGAGACGCCCGTGGGCGCGATGCACGGCAAGTACCGCATGGTCGGCGACGACGGCGAGCACTTCGACGCGCCGATCGCACCCTTCACGCTCGCCATGCCCGGCATGCTGCACTAGCGGCGATGGCGATCTACGCCGTCGGCGACGTACAGGGTTGCGCCGCCGAGCTCGACGCCCTGCTCTCGCGCCTCGACTTCGACCCTGCCGCGGACCGGCTCTGGTTCGTCGGCGACCTCGTGAACCGCGGGCCCCACTCGCTCGAAGTGCTGCGTTGCGTCGCGGGACTCGGCGACGCGGCGGTCGTGACCCTCGGCAACCACGATCTGCACCTGCTGGCGCTGGCCCGTGGCCATGCGCCGATCCGCGACGCCGACCGCGCGCTGCAGCCGGTGCTCGATGCGCCCGACCGCGAGCGCCTGCTCGACTGGCTGCAGTCGCGCTCGATGCTGCATCACGATGCGGCGCTCGGCGTCACCGTGCTGCACGCGGGCCTGCCGCCGCAATGGGACATCGATCTCGCGCGATCCTGTGGCGCCGAGCTCGAGCAGGCCTTGCGTGGCGAGCGCAGCGGTGCGCTGTTCGCCGGGATGTACGGCAACCAGCCCGACCTGTGGCGCGACGACCTCGAAGGGAACGACCGCCTGCGCTTCATCACCAACGCCCTCACGCGCCTGCGCGCCTGCGACCGCGACGGCCGCCTGCTCCTGAAGGCCAAGGGTCGGCCGCAGGACCTGCCCGGCGGAGCGATCCCGTGGTTCCGCGTGCCGGGGCGACGCTCGGCGGGCGCGCGCATCGTTTGCGGCCACTGGTCGGCGCTTGGCTACGTCGACGAGGGCGGCGTACTCGCGCTCGACACCGGCTGCATCTGGGGCGGGACGCTCACCGCGCAGCGGCTCGATGCGCCTTCCGCGCCTGTCTCGGTGCCGAATTCCTCCGGGGTGCTGCCGATCGGGTCGGACTAGGCCACCGGGCGTACGCCATTGACGCACCTACGCCATTGGCGCATATTCGACGCACGGACTCCCCCGGATCAGGCGACCCGCGGCTGCGGCAATGGTCGACGACCAGACCTTCGAGAAGCTGCTCGACACGGCCCGCTGGCTGCGGGAGCGTCGTCTCGAGCGGTTCGAGCGCCTCGGCCTGGTGCGTCGCCGCCCCGTTGCCACCGAGGTCGACGTCCGCGAGATCCGCGCCGCCACGGGCTTGAGCCAGGCCAAGTTCGCCGAATTGCTCTCGATCGAGGTCGCGACGCTGCGCAACTGGGAACAAGGGCGGCGCGTGCCGACCGGTCCCGCTCGCGCGCTGCTGCGCGCGATCCGCAACAACCCCGTTGCCGTCGTCAAGGCACTGAGCGAGTAACGCTCGAGGAATCCCCATGGCCGCCCCGAATCGCACGCACGCTTCCGACTTCCGCGGCCTCGCCCGCATGGCGTTCGATGCATCGGTGGGCGTTGCGCACATCGTCGAGAAGATGCACCGCACCGTGCAGCTGGTGCGCCCTCCGCTCGGCAAGCCGACGACGGACCGCCCGGGAGGCATCACCGGGTTCGTCTATCGCCGCGTTCGCGGCGGCATCCAGCTGGTCGGCAAGGGCATTGACGCGAGCCTCGCCCCGGTCACGGCGATGCTGCCCGACGGCGAGTCGACGCCTGGCCGTGATGCTTTCCTGTCGGCGGTGAACGGCGTCTTCGGCGACTACCTCGCGCGCACCGGACAATCCACTGGCGATCCGGCCGAGCCTGCGCTACCGGGGGCGGGACATCGCGCTGGAGGATCCGGCCGCAGCCTTCGGCGCGAGCGGCGAAGCCGCGCCGTCCGGCAGGATCCTGGTGCTCGTGCACGGGCTGTGCCTCAACGACCGTCAATGGACCCGCAACGGCCACGACCACGGCGCGGCGCTCGCGGACGAGCTGGGCTACACGCCGCTGTACCTGCGCTACAACAGCGGCCTGCGCGTCGCCGAAAACGGTCTCGCCTTCGCGGAGGCGCTCGAGACCTTGCTGCAGCACTGGCCGGTGCCCGTCGAGCAACTGGTGATCCTCGGTCACAGCATGGGCGGTCTCGTCGCCCGCAGCGCCTGTCATCACGCCCGCGAGTCTGGCCACGCCTGGACGAAGCACCTCGACAAGCTCGTGTTCCTCGGCACGCCGCATCACGGGGCCCCGCTGGAGCGAGGCGGCCACAAGCTCGACTTCGTCATGGGCCTGAGCCCGTACTCCGCGCCGTTCACGCAGATCGGCAAGCAGCGCAGTGCCGGCATCACCGACCTGCGGCACGGCAGCATCACGCGCGGCGTGCACGAGCACGTGCCGCTGCCTGCCGGCGTGAAATGCTATGCCGCCGCGGCCACGCTCAGCGCGCGCCGCGACCTTCTCAGCGAGCGACTGATCGGCGACGGACTCGTTCCGCTCGACAGCGCGCTCGGCCGTCATCCAAAGCCCGAGCACCGGCTGCGCATTCCACAGTCGCGCCAGTGGATCGGCTACCAGACCGGACACCTCGAGTTGCTGTGCCGGCCCGAGGTCTATGCGCAGCTTCGGGAATGGCTGCAGGCGGTGGACTGAAGCCCCTCGGCAGCAGGGGCAGACTCCCGTTACGCGTCCGCGACCTTCAGCACCAGCTTGCCGGTGTTTTCACCCTTGAACAGCTTCGACAGGGTTTCCGGAAAGGTTTCCAGTCCGGCAACGATGTCCTCCCGGGTCTTGAGTTGCCCCGTGGCCATCCACCCGGCCATCTCCCGCGCTGCTTCCCCGTACCGGCTGGCGTAATCGAAGACCACCATGCCCGTCATCGAGGCGCGGTTGACGAGCAGCGACATGTAATTGGCCGGGCCCCGCATTTTCGCTTCGTTGTACTGCGAGATGGCGCCGCAGATCACGATGCGCGCGTGCATCGCGAGCTGGGTCAGCACGGCATCGAGGATCTCGCCGCCGACGTTGTCGAAGTACACATCGACGCCCTTCGGACAATGCTGCTTCAGCCCGGCCTTCACGTCCTCGTGCTTGTAGTCGATGGCGGCGTCGAACCCGATTGAGCGAAGGTATTCGCACTTCGCGCCGCCCCCGGCGATACCGACCACGCGACAACCCTTGATCTTCGCGATCTGACCGACGACCTGTCCCACGGCGCCGGCGGCCCCCGAGACCACCACGGTGTCGCCCGCCTTCGCCTTCCCGACTTCCAGCAATCCGAAGTAGGCGGTCATGCCCGGCATGCCGAGCGTTCCGAGGTACACCGGCAGCGGGACCAGCCCGGGATCGACCCTGGTCAGGTTCTTTCCCCTGGCGACCGCGTACTCCTGCACACCCAGGACGCCGACGACATGCTCGCCCACGCCAATGTTCGGGTCGCGGGAGGTGATGACGCGCCCGACCGCACCGGCACGCATGACTTCGCCGATGCCGACCGGCGGCACGTAGGACTTGCCCTCGTTCATCCAGCCGCGCATCGCCGGATCGAGCGAGATGTACAGGATCTTCACCAGCACCTCACCGTCGCCCGGCTCCGCAGGGGGCGCTTCCACATAGTCGAAGTCGCTGCGCTGAACCATGCCGACGGGGCGCCTGGCGAGCCTGAACTGGTGATTGACGAGTGCGGTCATGACAGCCTCCTGTGAATCGCCTGACGATACGCCAGACCCGCACTCACTGCGAACCGGTGGTCGTCGGTGCAGAAAGACCGTTCAATCTCCGACTCGGAACTTGAACTTCTGCTTACCCTTGCGGCCGATTGAGTCGGCGATCTCGATGCTCATCGTGTGCGAGCCGGCCGGCAACTCGGCGCCCTTTGCGCGAATTCCCTGCTCAGTGACCGTGGCCGCCTTGCGGATCCGGTCGGTGACGTCCAGGCCGATGACGCCGTACCTGATATGGAGCGAGTCGAGCACGATCTTCGCACCCGGCCCAGGCTCGAACTTGACGTATATGTCCACGGGAGATTGAACTGGCGTCGCGGCGTCCGGTGTGACGACCTCGATCAGCGGCGCATCGAGCGAACGAGTCCAGACCTGCTCGTCGAATAGCTCGCCCCTGGTGCGGCCGTCCGGGAGCTGCTCGGAACGCGCCAGCTGGTCACGACTGAACTCGTCGGGCAATACGAGCTGGAAGGCCCCGCTTGACGCAGCTATTCCGCAGATGCTTAGCATTGCCATGAGGAGCGCCGACAACAGATAGGGGTGTCTTGAATTCATGGTCTTCCTCCCGATCGTCCCGCCACGGCCGGTCAAGGATTGCCAGCAGCGACCGTGTTGACCGTCACCTGGCCGGCGTTGAATGACTTTTCCCGGGCGGCGATGCCAAAGGCGCGGGTTCCGGCCGACGACAGGTCCGTGAACGCCTGCGTGAGCTTGCCGCTCGCGTCGCGGCCTTCAATGCCGTAATCGCGCAGGTTGACCAATTGCCGAGTTAGAAGCGCCACAACCAGCGTCGGCCCAAGGGGTTCCTGTGCGGGCAGCACGAACTTCATCTCGCGGGACGGGACGTAGACGACACCCTTCTTCACTGCACTGTCGCCGTCGTACTGGTTCGGGTACAGGACGGTGGCTTGGTCCATTGAGTCGACGCTCACGATATTAAGGAAGCCGTCGCTCGGTACCTCAACGGCGATTTCCAGATTCTCACCAACCCTGTAACTGTCGCGCGAGGCAGTGACCTTCAGCGGCTTTCCTTGCGCCACCAGGCCCTGCAGCTCTGCCCACACCGGGCCATTTCCATTCTCGATCGGCACGAGCGCGATGCCGCCCTCGGCGAGCTTGCTGTCGCCTGTCACCTCGGGGTTGTGGCGCTGCGCCGGCTCGATGCTTCGAGAGATGAACGCGTCGACTTCGTCGCGGACTTCGGTCAGCCTCGGGTTGCGCTTCGCCGCCGCGGCTCGCTTGACGGCGTCGATGAGCCCCAACGTGAACAGGCCGCCTTTGTAAGTGGCCACGGCGGACTGTGTATCGCGGGCCGCCGACAGCGACACGTAGTTGACATGACTGCCGTCATCTCCCTTCGCTGCAATGGTGCCAGCGTCGTCTTCGGCTGACATTCCCTCGTAGTAGTAGAACTTGGGGAAGGCGCGCGACTCGCCCAGGCGCCGGTCCTCGATGTCGAGCTCGCGGGTCGCCGTGCCGCTGTGGCAGGCATCCACGAGGACGAGAATGTGCCGACTCGGGATCTTCGCCAGCAATTCGCCAAGCTGGTCATCCACCAGTACCTTCTCGAGCGTCACCGATTTCCCGGTGCGAACGCGCGCGGTGTCGTTCATCACCAGTACCTCGTCCAGGCCGTCCGGTTCGTCACCGTTGCTGTCGGGAATCCGCGTGCCGTGCCCGCTGAAGTAGATCAACACCGGGTCTTCCGGCCGGACGCCGTCGCGTGCCCAGGTCGAGAGCTCGCGGACCACTCGTTCGTGCGTCGCGTCACCGTTGAACAGCACACTTACCTGGGACGGCTCGAAGCCCATGATCCGTGCCACGCGCCGCATGTTGGCGATGTCGATGTCGATTCCCGGCAGTCTGGGATCGGACGCCGCGCCCTGGGCCAGGACCGGGTATTCGCCCACGCCAATCAGCAGCGCGCGAGGCTCGGCGCACGCCCCCGGCATATCGACGAAGCCAAGCGATACGATCAGGGTGAGCGCTGCGCATCGTGCGGAAATCCGGCGTTCCGTGGTGGTAGTCATGACGGCGTAGCCCCGCGGTTCAGTTGGGATTGAGCAGGCGTATTTCGACGCGACGATTCCGTCGATCGCCGGGCGCCGCGTCTGGCCTCGGCTCGGACTCGCCCCGTCCAACCGGTACCAGGCGCGTTGGATCGATGCTTTTCTTTTCCACAAGGTATTGGCGCACGGACTCGGCCCGCTTCTGTGACAGCCTGAGGTTGTACGCCGCCGAGCCACTGCTGTCCGTGTGGCCGACGATTTCGACCCTCGACGAGGCAAGCGCTTCCGACGAGAGCGCCTCGGCCAGCGCGTCCAAATGCGTCGTGGCGTCCGGCTGCAACCGGTCGCTGTTATTGTCGAACGGAATGTCTAGATTGACCGCAGGGGGAGGATCGTTGTCCGCCGGTGCCACTTTGAAAGCCCGTGTCCTGGTGAGCAGGGCGTTGATGATCTCCTCCGCAGAGGCGACGGTGCCGGCGTTCGAAATCGATGCCAATGCGCCGGTGCCCAATGCCAGCAGCAGCAAGAAGCCGTGCCAAGGGTGGATCCGTTTCATTGCCGCTGTCCTCCCGCGGGAATGGCGCCGCCGCCCGCGCCTCGTGATGAACTCGAAGACGCCAGAACCGTGGATTCCAGGACCAGCGGTGCCTCGAGCTGCGGTGTTTGCGAAAGAGCCTTGATCGGACGCTGACTGCGGACGATCTCGAAAG
The DNA here is from genome assembly GCA_963778185.1 of uncultured Gammaproteobacteria bacterium. GTDB lineage: Bacteria > Pseudomonadota > Gammaproteobacteria > Steroidobacterales > Steroidobacteraceae > RPQJ01. The sequence continues at coordinate 459,788 of CAVZTF010000003.1, forward strand.
CGTGCGAGAACGCCTCGCGGAGCGTCGTGCGTTGGTCGCCGTCCGGGTCGACGCCGTTGCGCAAGGCATCCAGCAACCCGTAGGTGAACAGTCCGTGCCCGCGGGCCGGATATTCCTGTGACTGTTCATTACCCCTGGACGCCGCCACCAGTGCAAACCTGGACGCCGCCGATCGCTTTGCCAACGTGTGTACGTCGAGCGTGCCCCGCATGTCGCTGGCGTTGCAGGTGTCGACGATCAACAGGCGCCGCCCCGCGGCGCCGCGCATCGCGTCAAAGAACGTCTGCCAGGGAATCAGTGATTGAGGCGCGCCTGTGCCCGAGGCCAGGATCCTGGCATCCGCCATCTGGACATCGGATGGCACGAAATAGTACGAGCCCTTGCCGTCGCCCAGGCCGTGCGACGCGAGAAAGACGATCACCGTGTCCTGAGCCCGGGCAGCCCGGATGAAGGTCAGCAGATGACGAACGGTGTCACGTGTCGGCTTGTCGGGCGAACGGTCGGACGCCACGTAAACATGTACGCGGTCGAATCCGACTCCCTCGGTGCTGCTGAAGAACCGGGCCAGTTCCTCCGCATCCTGTGCGGCGAAGCGGAGGTCAGGAACCTCGGTGTCGGCAAAATTGTTGACGCCTATGGCGACGAGATAGAGGTCGCCGCGTGGTGAGGCTGTCGGCGCGTGCGGCAGGTCCACGACGGCCTCCGAGACACCCATGGACTGTCCGTTGAAGGCCTCGACGCGGACCTGGTTGGTCGCTGCAGTCAACGGAATCTCGATGGAACGCTCGAAGGAGCGGGCTTCAGTCGACGCCAGCGTTCGCTCGACCGCGGGCGTGGCAGGGATGTCATTGACGAAGACCGTGTAGTCCTGAATGGGCAGGCTGGCGCTTGACCCCCGGATGGAGAAGCGCGCGGTTGGTGGCGAATTGCCCGCGGACTGCACGGAGAGGTCGCGAATCGCGAGTCTGGGTGGCGCTTTCGCTCGCAGATCTTCGATGAGAAATGCGGAAGAATCGGCGAGGATGGTGCGTACGTCGACCTCCCCTGCGGTGCGAAAGTACTCGCGCACAACGTCGGGGCGATACAGGATGCGTTCGAACTGGATGGCGCGATAGAAGTCCGGCGTCTGGTCCAGGCCGTTGTTGAGATGCCAGCCGATCAAGCTGTCGCCGTTTACGGAGGACATGTAGTAACCGCTCGGGATCCAAGCGACCCAGTCGATCCCGTTCCTGTGGGGAAGGAAGGCCAGGACTTCGGCGCCGTCCTTCATGCGGTACCAGCGGATGGTGCCGTCGTCGAGCGCGACGACGGCGTAGCGACCATCGGCGGTCGTGTTCGTGACGATGACGTCCGCGGGTGCCGGCGAGCGCCACCGAATGGTACCCGAGCGGTCAATCGAGCGAATCGACCATGCGCTGCCGAGCACGAGCTGAGCGCCGTCCGATGCCATGCACCAGTCGCGGGCGCGCTCTCGCGGATCGAGGTCAATGACCCGGTCGTTGACCGTGAAGCGCTCGCCGTTGTCCCCGGCGGTGATGCGCCATCCAGCGCCCTCGCGCGTGCATCGACCGCTGGGCGCACTCCGGGCGTCCACCCTGGATAGGGCCTGATCAGGAGCCGCCGTGACGTCGAACACGTAGCCGGTACTCCGCGCGTCGTCCCGGGTTGAGACCGTGATTCGAGCGCCGTCCGGCGAGACCCGGAAGAGGTCATGATCGGCCAGGCGCAAGGTCATGGTCTGGCCACGCTGCTGCCAGCGGCCCTGTCCCGCGAGATCGAAGACGCCAACCGCAGGTGCGCTCGAGACGAAGGCGAAGGCGCCGTCGGCAAGGCGCTTCACGTCGCCAATACGCCCCTGCGTGCGGTAGAGGACCCTGGCCGGCTGCGGCGAGTTCGTGTCCCACAGGTAGAGCGGGGAGTCCCCGCGAGAGGACGGTTCGCCGCCGGCAATCAGGTGACGTCCGTCGGCGGACCAGTCGACGACGTGCAAGCCGCGCTGGCCGGCCGAGACCGTTGTCGTCAACTCCGACACCTTTTCCAGAGTCGCCGACGAGTAGATTCGAACGATGGGCGAGAGATCCATACCGATCGCGAGTTGCCGTCCGTCGGGGCTGAATCGTACGTGCATCGGGTGCTGGTCACCGACGCCCGCTGTTTGACGGGTCGTGTAACCGTCCGCGGCACGATAGACCCAGAGGCGACCGTCGAGCGTGGTCATCGCGAAATCGCCGTTGACCGCGAAATGCGCGCCCAGGATCTTGTCCTTCGGATCCGAATCACGACGCAGGAGGCGGCCGAGCGCGCCAGTCGATCAGCAATAGTCCGCCGCCGTCCGCCAGGCAGACCGCGAGCACTCGTCCGTCCGCGGAGAATTCCAGATTCTCCACTGAAAAAGGCGGCAGGTCCTTGAGGCGATTAATGAGACGGCCGCTTTCGGTGTCGAACATGTAGACGATGGCGCCGCCCGTGCCGATGTCGAGGCCCGTGTAGCCCCCGACGAATGCCGTGCGGCCGTCGGGCGTCAATGCCGCCGCGTAGAGCATGCCCTCGTAGGCCGCATCGAGCGGCACGCGGAGTACCTGCAATGCGCGGCCGGTGCGAGCGTCCCACAGACGTGCGGTGCGATCGTCGCTGACCGTCAGGATGCGATGACCGGTTGAATCGACCGCGAGCTTCTTGATGAATGTCGTGTGCATGCCGGTCTCGACGCGCAGGATCGGCCGCAGGTCGGGCGATTTGTCGGCTGCGGCGGCCACGTCACTACCTGCGACCCAGAACAGGAGTGCAGTGACCGCTGGCGCGCACGAGCGCCGTCGAGAATGATCGTGCGGACGCAGGCACACGGGCACTGCCGCGCGCTAGCGCGCGGCAGTGGTTGTCACGGGTGCGTCCGTTGGCGTCGCTGGCTTGCATCGGGTGAACACGTCCGGTGCCGTACCGGACACCCCGGGCTGCAGACCCAGATCGGCCAATCGGGCGGCGCCCTGCGGGCACGAGTCTTCGGTCTCCGTCTGATCGACACTGTCCGAGTCGGAGTCGTCCGGGTCGCCCTGCCGGTTGTCGTCTTCTGCAACACTTGGAATCGCGTCATTGCCAGTGGAAGGATCACGGTCGAAAGCGAAGCCCTCGGAGTCCGTGCTCGAGCTGCCCGACGTGCCGGTGCCGGCGTTGGTGCTGTTGCTGCCGGTACTGCCGGGATTCAGAGTTCCAGTGCCACCTTGTGTTGCACTTCCTGAGCTTGCAGGTCCTGCAATTACGCCTTGCCGCGGGATCGATGGCAGCCGCGCAATGGAATTTGGTGACCTCCCCGGTCCCTCGACAGTCCACTCGACGTTAAAGGAAATTGTTACAGGTTGAATATTGGCCCCGTCCACCGATGCGCCAATCAGCTGATTGAGATAGACCGAGGGAGCGGTCGTGTCTGCAACCGATTGCTGAATCGTCGATTGCGGAGCCGATATTGTCATGGAGAACTGGCCAAGTTCAGGTAGTCCCACACCCACATCCACATCGCTTGACTCGCGAAGATCGATCGATCCCGGTATCCCATTGAAATCCACATCAAGCACCTCCGCCTGAGTTGCTCCTGTCAACCTCCAGGCGTGCTCCGTATCTCCAATCGTCTCGGCATAAATAGTTACACGCTCGCCCGCACGAAGGTCGAGCGCGTTGTTTACGAATGAGCCGTAAACTATTTGGCTGCCATCTCCGTTGCGCGTGATTCCGTTTGCGGGCGGTGTGCTCTCATAATCCTGCAAGTGCTCAGGTACAAATCGCTGGATGTTTCCGCTTATGGTGATTGACCCGGAGTCGGGCCCGGTATCGACCCGTGCGGTCAGTACGCCGAGGAGACTCTGCACGAGCGCTTCCCGGAACTCCGCGGCACGCAGATCTAGAGGCCCGCTAGTGGTGTATCGGGCGATGAGATCCAGACATTCGCCACCAACACAGAGTGGATGGTCGTCTCCGCCGAAATCATGATTGACGAAGCGAAGCTCAGAGCCTTCGGTAATCCTGTACGCAGGAAAACCGCTGTTTGGACGTCCTACCTCATCGTCCTCTGCGACGTATGTTGCACCTATGCTTGTAGGATCGTGTCCAAATGAGGTGGCCGAGACATATCGGTTGAACCCTGCGATAAGGTCGGGCTCACCAGTTTCGAACCCCCGGGGAGCTGGAAGGAATAGTTGTGCAAGTGCTTCCGACTGGGCGGACGTCGCTGCCAAATCCGGGAACACAAGCCAACGTGTGATCCCGCCAAAAATCGTAATGTTCGCGTTGATCGTGATGTCCTGACCAACGCTGTAGATGTCGTTCGACAGATTCAGAGCCGTCTGGGTCGCCCCTGGGCCGGGCAGGGTCTCGCTGTAACCGACATACATGGGGCCGGACGAGTAGACCGGCCCCAAGAATGTCGATTGTAGATCCCTCACTGTTCTCTGGCGTCGTGAGTCGAACGCCATAGGTGACGCCGTTCGGCCGTTGTCCGGTCGCCTGGATGCCGTGGGAGATCACCACTGGAGCTTCGAGGTCGACGTATCCAACACCGGGAAGCGGGTCGTCAGTATCGCCGGGCGGCGTCGGGCCTGAGATGGTTTCGGCAACTGAGACTAGCCCACCGCGGGCGATCAAGCCACCGGTTGACCCTAGGACCACGCGTCCAAGTTCAATTGCAGCGGCCGATCGAACCTCGATTCGGCCGCCTTCCCCATTCAACTGGATGCTTTCCAGTACTGCTCTATCAGCCACTACAGCGTCTGGGAGGTTTTCGGTGCCGATAAGAATGTCGCCACCCTGCGTTCTCAGGCTCGCGTCCAGCATGACAGCGCCGGAGGTCTGCACTGAGATTGAAGACGATTCTCCTGTCACGGCGATGCCGGACATGGTTGGATCGTCCTGCCCGGAGCTGTTCTTAAGCGTGTCGAGCGAAATTCCACCCGCGCCGGCGATAAGGCTGACGTCGCCGCCAGCGACGATGGACTTGCCGCCGTTTGTAATTAGACCGCCCGTGTCGAGGGTGACACCGCCACCCGCGTTGACGCCGGCGAGATCCACGGCTCCGGTCGCGAAGATCGCAACATCACCCATGCCAACCGTCTGCAGTATGGCATCGGGCGCCGCCGAAACCGAGCCGACTCGGCCTTCCAGCACATTTGTACCGAGCTGCAGTCCTCCGCCGGCCGTGAGAAGACTCGCGCCCAGGCTGACAGCGCCGGGAGTGGCTATTGAGATTGATGCATCCGGTGTCCTGACTTCAATACCGGCGATGGCCGGATTGCCATTGATCGTCCCAAGGATCACTCCATCATCACCCGCGACGATGCTTACCGAGCCGTCGGCAGTGATTGACCTGCCAGTGTTGCGAACACCACCTGCTGTCTCGAGCGTGACGCCACCGCCGGAAGTCACGCCGGCAAGAGTCAAGTCGCCGTTTGAAAAGATTTCGACATCGCCCGCACCGCCCGTCTGCAGGACGGCATTGGGCGCGGCCGAGACGGAGCCAACCCTGCCTGCCGGCACATCAGTGCCGAATCGCAACGCACCGCCGGCGGTGAGCACGCTCGAACGGAGCGTCACCGTGCCGGGTGTCATCAGTGCGATCGACGCGTCGGAGTTCCTGGCTTCGACACCCGCCGTCGAAGGGTCATCGTCAATGGTCGCGAGCGTGATTCCGCCATTGCCCGCCACGAACCGGATCGTGCCATTGGCAACTATCGACTTACCGCTGTTGGAGAGCGAGCCGTCGGTGTCCAGCGTCACCGCACCGCCGGATGTCACACCGGTGAGTGCGATGCCTCCATTTGCGTAGACTGCAATATTGCCGGCGCCCTGGGTTTCCAATAGTGCGCCCGGGTCAGAAGTGACGCTGCCGACACGCCCTTCCACGGTATTGCTGCCGATCTGCAATGCGCCGCCGGCAGTCCGCAGGCCATTGTGCAAATTCACGGCGCCGCCACCCGACTCAAGAGTGACCCTTGAGTTTGCCGCGAGTGCGACAACCGCAGCATCGGCGGCGGATCCGGAGGCGGTCAGATCTATCTCCCCACTGTCCGTCGCCAGCAGGACATTCGAGCCCGCGCCGGTGACGAGTATCGATCCCGATCTGTTGGTGATCCCGGCAGCGGCGCGAACGTTGACCGCGCCAGAGGATGTGACGCCGGCCAGACTGATCGTTCCGCCGGACTCGATTGTCAGCGACCCGAGGCCCTGGCCGTCGGCATCACCGTCATCATCGAGGTCCTCGGCACCTTCAATGCCGAACAGTCCGGTGCCCACGAAGACGTCACCGTCGGCCATGACATGAACATCCCGAGTCGAACCCGCGATCAGGTTCCCCAGTGTCGCTGCGCCCGAGGTGTAGATGCCTATCTGCCCTTCAAGGTCACCGGCGTAGTCAGTACCCGCAGTCTGTAGGAGGGTGCCGGAAGCCATGCTCACTCCACCGGTGGGGGCTTCGCTGCCAATCATGAGGTCGCCACCTGCCGTTCCTACACTGCCGTTGAGGGTGACGGGCCCGGTCGTTTCAAGGGCTACGCCCGCACCTGGGGAAGTCGTCTCCACAGCAAACGTACCTGGGTCGGAGCCGACCTGAGCGATCCGCACTTCGCCCGAGCCGCCATGCAGCGTGATATCCCCTGCGGCCTGAATAGGAGATCCACTGTTCGCAATGCCATCCGCGGCCTCGACAGTGACTGCGCCGCCGCGCGCGTATACGCCCGCCATTGCGACCCGGCCGTTGGCAGCGGTCACGATGAGGCTGCCGATGCCGGTCGTGCCACCGCTTGCGCTGTCAAGGCCGTTCAACGCCTGGTGCAGCGCAACCTGCTCGCCGCGGGCGGTGATACTTATGGTGCCCAGGGAAATCAACTGTCCAGCATCGCCGTCCGGCGTACCTGCGATGACGCTGCCGTCCGTGTCGATGGTGATGTCGGATCCGCCGACGTTGCCGGCGGACCCGGTGCTGGCGACCCAGAGGAAGCCCGGACCTTCCATCGTGACTGGGTTTTCTCCGAACGTGACCCCACCGGCCCCTGCGTTCAGCGAAATCGGCGCGTCGTTGGTGATGACCGGTGCATTGATGATGATCGCGCCTGCGGTCATCCTGACGTCGCCGGAGGGCGCAGTGCCTCCGTCGAGCGGCCGACCGTCGATCCGGTAATTTACGGTGATCGTGTCGTCGGCAATCAGATTGACGCGCTGTTGAGTGCGTAGCAGCCGATTAAGCGCGTCGCCGTCGATGACGGAGGCGTTCGGGTCGCTGCTGCCCGATCGTTGAACGACGATGTCCGCCGGGTCCAGGAGCACGGTGCCGGGGGCGCCGTTTTCCGCACTCGCGATGACATCGCCCAGGAACTGCAACACGCCGCGGCTCGAGACTTCGACGAATCCGCCATCGCCGGCAGTCTCACCCCCCGCCGCCCGTATCTCGCCCGCGAAGCGCGCCTGGTTGGTACCCCAGATGCTGACGGTGCCGCCGTTGCCCGACTCGTGGGCACTCGCGTCGATGGCAGCGCCCTGCTCTACCAACGCAGATGCCGCGCGATTGGCACTCGCCTCGCTCGCCGGAGGACCCCCGACGTGGACGGTGCCGCCGCCTGAATGGCCCGAGGCATCGATCGTCGCGCCGCCCTGCACGGCAACGGACTGGCCCAGGAGCTCGACGCGGCCCCCCGAGGTGCCGGCGGCGCTGCCGCTCGCGTCGATGTGGCCCGAAACGGTTGTGCTACCGCCGGCGGCATCAAGCACGATCGTGCCCATCGCATCGCGGGAGACGCTGCGGGCCTGGATGACACCGGACATGTTGACCACGCCGCCGACCACGTCTGAGGCCGCTTGTGTCGTGAGTAAGACGTGGCCACCGTCGGCGAGCAGGGCGCCAGAGTTGTCTAAACGAGGCGCGGTGCCTCCGGCGTTTCCCTCGCCGACCGAGAAATTGATCAGCCGGTCGCCGTAGAAATCGAGTGTGAACAATTCGCCGCCGCCCAGGGCGATGCGGCCCACGTTCGCCTGGATCAGGCCCGCGTTGCGTACCGATGGCGCCACCAGTGCGGCGAGGCCGCCGTCCCGGACACTGATCTGGCCGAAGTTCTCGATCGACGCGCCGGGTTGCCCCGCCTCGCGGAACTCCAGACGGTCAGCCATGAAATTGTCGTCGGTGATGTTGGCAGTCGTGGCGACGAGAGTGCCGACGTTGACCTGCGAGGAGCCCGTGAAGAGAACGCCAGAGGAGTTAATGAGATAGACGCGGCCGTTGGCGTTCAGCGCACCTTCAATGACGGAGCGCTGGCTGCCCGTGACCCGATTCAGGGTGCTTGCACTCGACGACGGCTGGTTGAAATTGACGGTCTCGTTCTGCCCGATGGAGAAGCTGCGCCAGTTGATGACGGCACGCTGTGAGGCCTGATTCACATTCAAGGTGCCCGCACCGCCGTTGATGGTGGCATTGCCTCGCACGACGACCCCGCCGTCAGGGTTTGCAACGGCCGTGCCACCTCCAAAGACCGCGATCGCCGTCGGCGCCATGACGAGCAGGGCACGTCGGACCGCGTCACGGACCGACGGTCGAATCGCGGCTGCGGTCTGGTGACTCGATATCGAATCTGCTGGTTCCCGAAAGCGTCCGTTGTTCATGTCCCGTCCCTCAAGTCCTTGTGTGCGACGTTCTCAAGAAGAAGACCCAGTGTGGGGTGGCAGGTACTACTCGAGCTGTGCCGAGCCGAATTGCACACGCAGCCCGGCAAAGTACCGCGGATCGTCGTCGCCTTCCGCCGCGACGATCCGGTCGATCGGCACCGCCGTCTCGACGTAGCCCGTGAGCCAGCTGCTGAGCGTGAAGCGCAAACCAGCGCCATAGGCGCTCGCGTCGTCGTTCTCGCAGGCCGACTGGTCACCGGCGAGACAGTCGGCCTCGGTCTGATTCGGGCCCAACCGCCGCCAGACGTATCCAGAATCGTAGAAGCCATAGGTCGTCAGGCCACCGCGGCCCAGGGCGTCGAAGGTGTAGCGAAGTTCCAGCTTGCCGGCGACGCCCGAGTCGCCAACGATCTCGGACCCGTCGTAGGCCCGGCCGAAGATTTCGCCGCCGTAGGCGAATTCCTCGGGCGACAGCAAGTTCGTGAAAGCGTACTGGCCGCTGCCTGCGATCAGGATGGACCAGCCGGAACCCAGCGACTGCAAGCGCGCCAGGTAGAGGTTGGCCTTGGTGAAGTCGGGCCGGCCGCCGTCACGCGACAGTTCCGGATCGCCTTCCTCCGAGGCGCCAAAGGCATCGATGCCCTGGGAGACCTCGAGGTCGACGATGTTGACGCCGTTCCAGCGGTCCACCTGGTCCCAGGTGAGTCCGGCACGCAGCGCCGAGACCACATCGCGCGTGACCTCCTCGGGGAACGCGGAGTCAGTCGTGCCGTCGTGGTAGGTCAATGCGCCGCGCGCATACAGGTTGCGAGCGCGACTGCGAACGAGTGGGTACTTGAGTTCGACGCCCACCTGATCCGTGTCCGTTTCCAGGTTCAATTCCTGGAAATCGACGTCCAATTCAGGCTCGGAGCGGCTTTTGCTGCCGTAGACGCGCAGGTCAAGGCCAGTGGCCGTGAGACGTGCGGTGTGGGAGATGAATCCATACTTCAACTCGGTCGTCGGGTCTGCCGCAAGGACGCTGAATTGCGTCTCTCCGAACAGGCCAAAGAGGGAGTTCAGCGTGAACCCCGCGTCGTAACGCAGCGGCCCCTGCACGTCGCTGCCGCGGTTGTCTGCACCGGCGTCGAAACCGACAGCCTGTCGTGCCAGTCGGATCGTCAGGTCGGAACCGCTCGCCGCGGTGGCCGAGCGCTTGAGCACGCCCTGGGCCGTGGTGCCCGGCAGGTCGTTCAGCAGCAGGAGGTTGCGCTCGAGCGTTGCGAGGCGCAGCGGTTTGTCGGAGGTCAGCTGGTTGCGGATACTGTCGATCATCCCGTCGCGGCGGCCCGTGTAGCCCTCGATCGTCACGGCGGCGAGGTAACCCTCCACGGCAACGAGGTTCACGGTGCCGTCGGTGATGGCCTGGACGGGGACGACCACCGACGAGAGCACGTAGCCCGCGTCTCGGTACTGGGCCGTCATTGCGGCCGCGATCTCGTAGATGCGCTGCACGGAAACGGTCTTGCCGATCTCCGGGCGATACGGTGCGAGCAGGTCATCGTCGGTCAGGACCGAATTGCCCTCGACGGCGAGGCTCTGCAGAGTGAGGGTGACGTCGCTCGATCCCGGCGGCGCCTGCGGCACGTCATCGGTCACCTTGACGCCGGGAATCGGGCTCGCGGCCTTCGGCAGCGGCGGCCTCTGTTGCTCGCGCTCGATCGCACCCGATTGCACAGTGCTCGGGACCTGCTGTGCCACGGCAGTCGCGAAAACCAAAGACAACAATACCCCTAAGGTCGAAGCCCTAACCATCCTGGTCGCTCCCCTCGGATTGTGTTGCGCAGCTCTGCGGCTGCGTGCTCGTCGATCGGCGGAATCCCCTGTTCTAGTTGGACCAAAAAATACGCCCCTCGACAATAATGTCAACAGGAACAGCAGCGATGCATCGCCGGGGGCGGTTGATCAGCGCGAGCGGAGCTGCGGCCGTGCCGCAGCCGCCGTATAAAGCAGAGTCGAGGACCGGTTGCGCGATGGCAGGAAGATATCCCCGAGCACTTCGAGCGATGTCGGCAGGGCCCCCACTTCCGCCGCGGTCACCGACACATCGATACGGCCGTACGGTCGTGCCGTATCAACGCCAACCGAAGTCGGCGGAAGCGGCAGACGTACCTCGGGAGCCGATCCATCGAGAAAGTACCTGAGCGCCGGGCCACTCGTCAGGTCGCTGCCGTCGCTCAGCACCACCTCGTCCCAGATGGTGTCCTTGACGCCGCGGGTCGCCTCCCGCCAGATGGCGTCCGCGTGTATGCCGATCGCGATGCCAAGCGAGCGATCCTTACTCTTGACACTCGGGCGGCCGATGAACAGGCGCAACGGCCTGACGATCACGGCGTCCTGCGTGTCTGCGATACCGATGGCGGCAACAAAGTCGAAGGCGACGTCGAGATCGCCCGCCTGGGTGAGGTCCGCCTGCGCGAAGCGGAAGCAGCTGTAGCGTGAACGCAAACGATCGTCGTATGCGCGAGTGGACGATGACCCTGGAGCGTAGAAGTCGATGGCCGCCCGCTGCGAGAACATCGTGGAATACTGGTCGATCTCGCGTCGGATACGCTCGGACACCTGGGCGAGGATCACGTTCACGACCTGCTTCTGCAGGCCGCTGAAGATCCCCTTCGGCACGACCCCGGGAGCGCTGCTGCCGCGGGTGCATTCCCCGATCACCGCCGCTTCGGTGGGACTTCGCGGGTCGATGGCGGTTGGGCGGTGGATGGCGAGGATTCCCGTCGCTTCGTCGGGTTGCATGAACATGAGGAGCGTCTGAGGACTGTCGAAGGTCATGGCCGCCGGTGGCGACTGCGCCAACGCAGACGGTGCGGCGACGACAGCCAGCAGGAACCAAACGGCAGTGATTTTCACGACAGTCGCTCCTGTTACCGGGCAGTCGATCCCCACAACAGACCATTGCCGATCGCGACGGCGAGCGGGTCGCTCCCACGCATGAGCGGACGAAGCCAAGCGATGCCCTCCTGGCGCCAACGGCCTTCGTCCAGTCTTGCGATGCAGATCGCTTGAGCGTTACGTCCAAGATTGCTGCTGTCGGCGGCGACATCCGCGGGTATCGCGGGACGCTGTGCCACAGCCTCCAGGGCGCCCTCCCAGTGCCGGCCGGTTGCGTCGGCAACCAGAACGGTATGGCGACCGATGGCAAGTTCCAGGCCGTCGAGCGACACCTGCCATTCGTCGATCGAGTCGCGTCGGGCGAGACTGGATGCGCCCGAGCGCAGTTCCACGGCAAAAGGCGGGCAGCCGCCATGCCATGCGATCAGCAGGTCCCGCTGTCCGGCGACGACCCGCGAGCCTGGCGGCAGTCCCGGCACGGTGATCGGCGGGACCTGGTAACCCGCCATGCCGCATTCTTCCACGCCGCGCGAGATGGCCGCGCCGGTAATCCCCTGCCTGTCGTTGAAGAGTTCCGGGAGCGAGTCAAAGACCGCGGCGAGACTGCCTAGCAGGCGGCCATTTGGAACGACAAAGCGACCCGGACCCTTGAAGCGGGCGACTTCGCCACCGGCAAGCTGCACCGTGACCGACTGGGTCGCGTTCTCGAGCGTCACGCTGTCGCCGGCAACGACCACCATGCCGATCCTCACTGGAACGGACTCGCCGTGCGGGGGTCGAATGAAAGTGAACCGCTGCTCCATCGGCTGGTAGTCCGCCACTACGCCGACTTCGGCCGCCTCACGCGACGCGGCTTCCACCATGTGTGTGGTGAGGCCCAGCAGGAGGAGACTCAGGAGTGGCGACCCTCCGATGGCCATTGAGGTCGACTGCTTCATTTCAAGTTCCCTTCGCACGATGCTTTTCGCGCAAACACGCGGCCCGGAAAGTCATGAGCGCCCCGCGCCACCCATGAGGAAAATCGCGACGCTGCAGCTTCAGGTCGGCGACGAAGTCGAACGTCGTCTTGAGTGCCTTGTAGACGATTGCCAGCAGGACTGCAGCTTCGATCATCTCGAACACGCCATAGTCATCGAACACGACGATGGCAAGCGCAACGAAGGCGAGAACGCCTGCGATGGTCGTAAACAGTGCAATGACGGGCCGGAAGCGCCAGTCGAACAGGGCGAACATCGCGAAGAGCAGAAGAGCCCCTGCTCGAAGGCCGGTCAACGCAAGCCCGCCAGTCTTCCCGGTCTGGATCGGCCAGAACCGAACCGAGTTGGCAAGCAGTTCCACGCCCGGAAACGCCCCGGCCACCGTCAACCAGTTGTCGCCGGTCGCGGAGTGTGTGGCGCCGATCAGCACCACTCGATCCGCAAAGAGATGGCGGTCATCCCGAGCGACCTTTGACTCGAGGAGTACGCTGGCGGGAACCGAAAGGGCGTCGCCGCTGCCCGTCACCCTGTGCTCACCCGTGAGCCGCGGGCCGACGAGCAGGCGATGGCGCGTACTGTGCGCGGCCGCGGACATGCCGCAGGAGGCGCCGTCTGCGGCGCCGACAGGGCGCGCTGGTGGTTGCGAGTTGCGCCCGTGGTCAAGCACGGAGGTCACCTGCCGTGCAACGGAAGGCAGCCACTGCGCGCTTGCGTCGGCGCACACCTCAATCCAGTCCGTCGACCAGCGAACCATGCCGCCCTTCTCCGTATCGAAGTTGGCGTGCGCCCATGAGACATGTGGGTTGTCCCGAACGACCTTATCGTAAGGGCTGGCTGCCGCACGCGGTTCCCGGTTGACCCCGGGTGAAATCCGCTTGGGGAATATGAGCGGCGACGGGCCCTGGTAGCCAACGAGATACTCCAGCAACGGGGATTCGCCATGTTGAGCCATCGGGTCGCCAGCACGAGTGCCGTGCGCGAGGTCGATGTCCACCACCACAGCCGAGGGGCCTGCCGCCATTACGACCGTGAGAATGTCCCGCAACGCAGCGCGCGGCGTAATTGCCGGAAAGTCCCAGCTGCGATGCGTCTCCTCGTCGATGTCCACGATCGTGATTGGAATCGTGCGATCGGAGTCGAACCAACCGAGAGCAACGGCGCGGAGCGCGAGGTCCATGTCGAACGGGGACTTCGCGAGAAACTTGGGCGGCGTCGCAAATTGAAGCGTGCCGAGCCCCGCGTACGCGATCGCGACGAGGATCGCGAGCGTGACCGCGCGGATGCTTGCGGTCCCAGGGCCGGCGTCATCAACCGCAAATGCGATGCGCAGCGCCCGAATTACCGATGCTGCTGTCGTGCGCCATATACCGCCCCGCCGCCCCGAAGAGTCGGCCATGGTGCTTTGTCCCTGTGCCCGCTTCCAGCTCGAGGTAGATTGCCGGATCGCGACGCTGCAGGGAAGGATGCCGGCGGGCGGCATCACGATGCGCTGCAACAAGAGCCTGCCGGTCGAGGCTCAGGTTGGCTGGACGATCTGGAACGGCGGATTCGGGAGAGCCGTCCCGCGGAAACAGTATCGCGCCTCGGACGCGGACGGTGCCCGCGGCACTGCGTGCGCACTGCCCGCGCGGCTTTTCACGGTACAGACATGCCGCCGTGCTCCTCCTCTGGACGCTCCCCTGGCGCGGCGTCAGGAAATGAATGGCGCGTCGAGTCGGCTGCGTCAATCAACCGCAGCTGCAGCTGTACGGCGGCCAGCAAGCCACGCTCCGCGACCGCCTGGCGCATCTGCAGCATCTCGAATCTGTCACGCGCCTCACGAAACCTACGCAGTCGACGTTCCAGCTCGCCCGCGACGAACTGGTCGGTGACCCAGTGATCCTGGCCCTGGTCGCTGGCGGCCAGTTCGGCCTTGAAGGCGCTCAGTGCCTTGGCCGCATAGCGCGGGTATCTCGGATCCGGCGCCGACCATTGTTCGGTCTCGGCCACTTCCCAAGTCGCCTGCAGCAACGTGTGCCGGATCGCGCCGGCGGAGCCTCCCATGGCGCGGCGCAACCACGCCGCGAGTTAATAGTCGGATTCGGTCGCCCGCAATGACTGATAGTCAGTCGAACCGACGATTGATCGCAGACGCTCGATTTCCTCTGCCGTAAAGGCCTCCTGGTAAAGGACGAATCCATCCTTGGGACACTTCGGCAGCGGGGGAGGATCGAACACTCGCCCGAAATGGGCCAGGTCGAGGTAGCGACCATGTGACGTTCCCGAGACGGCCAGCGAGGCATGGAACTTCTCGCCGTCGATCGGGCAGACCTTCTCGACGGAAGCTACTACGCTTGCCTGGGCGTATACCCAGCCGGTCAGGAGCAGGGCCGCGATACCCGCATTCGCCAGGCGTCCAGGTGTTGCCATGGTGATGCCCCCGTCCTCGCGCACGTCGCTCCAGGCTGCTCTCACATACCGAGCCTTCTGCCAAATGGCCAGTGGGTCATGGACGCACAGCCAAGCGTCATTGGCTGGACGGCTCTGTGCAGTGACCAACGGTCCGGCGATCGAACGACGCGACCGGACGCACGGTCAACGGTGGCGGATCGCGCGGGGCCCCCGTGCGGATCAGGACCGAGCGGCCGATTCCGGGGCCGGACTCGGCGCCCGACACTTGGCTTTTCGTCGACCGCGATCGCTTGCGGCGGAGACCTACCAGATGACCACGAGCTCCTCGCCGCGAAACACCATGGGGTCACCGGCCTTGCAGTCGAACGCAGGCGCGAAGGCCGGCACGTTCTTCGGCGCGGCGCTGGCGCGCACGAGGTCCGGCGCGTGAGGATCCGAGGCCACGAGGACCTTGAGCAGCTCCGGCGTGTACTGCGTGCGGAAGGCGATTGCCCAACCGAGGAAGAAACGCTGATCCCGGCTGAGGCCGTCGATCCTCGGGTCAGGCCTGCCGGCGGCTGCGCGCTGCATGGCATCGTAGGCCACGCTGAGCCCGCCGAGATCGGCGATGTTCTCGCCGAGCGTCAGGTTGCCATTCACCCTGAGTCCGGGTGCCGCCTCGTATCGGTCGTACTGCTTGATCAACCGGTGGGTCAGGCCCTTGAACCTGGCGGCGTCTTCGTCGGTCCACCACACCTCGAAATTGCCGGTGGGGCCGAAGCGCGAGCCCTGGTCGTCGTAGCCGTGCGTCATCTCATGACCGATCACGGCGCCGATGGCGCCGTAGTTCAACGCGTCGTCCGCCCGCGGATCGAAGAAGGGCGGCTGCAGAATGCCGGCCGGGAACACGATCTCGTTCTGCGACGGGTTGTAGTAGGCGTTGACCCGCTGGGGCGGCATGTCCCATTCGGTCTTGTCCACCGGCTTGCCGATCTTGCCGAGCTCCCAGCGGTAGTTGAACGCGCGCGCCGCGAGGAAATTGTCGATGTAGCTCGTTGGCTGCGTCGCGAGCCCCGTCCAGTCGCGCCACTTGTCCGGATAGCCGATCTTCGGCGTGAACGTCGCCCACTTCTCGAGAGCCTTCTGCTTGGTTGCATCGCTCATCCAGTGCAGGTTCTCGATGCGCACCTTGAGCGCTTGCCCGAGATTGGCGACCAGTTCCTCCATGCGCGCCTTTGACGAAGGCGGAAAGGCAACCTCAACGTAAAGCTGGCCCATCGCCTCCCCCGCCGACCGGTTGATGGTGCCGAGCACGCGCTTCCAGCGCGGCTTCTGTTCCTTCTGCCCTTCCAGGGCCTTGTCGTGAAATTCGAAATGCTCGGTGGCGAAGGCGTCGCTGAGATACGGCGATGCATCGTCGACGAGGTGATAGCGGAGGTAGGCCTTCCACTGGTCGACTGGAACGTCGGCGAGCATCCGGCTCACTTCCTGGTGGAATGCCGGGACGGACAGCGAGAACTTCGCCGGTACCGCGACGCCCTGCGACTGGAAGAACGCGCTCCAGGAGAAGTTCGGCGTCAGCTCGTCCGCGGCGGCCGGGGTCGTGGGGTTGTAGTAAAGCGAGACATCCCGGGAAAGATCTTCCGAGGACTTCGAGACGCGGGCGAGACGAGTCTCGAACGCGAGCACGGTGTTGGCCTGGGCCGCCGCCAGTTCGGCCGGAACGCCCGCCAGCGCGAGCACGTTGGCGACATGCTTTGCATAGGCATCGCGAATGGACTGCTTGTCCGCGTCGAAATAGTAGGTCTTGTCCGGCAGGCCGAGTCCACCCTGCAGGGCGTAGGCCATGTTCATCGCGGAGTCCTTGAAGTCGGCTTCGGGAAAGAACTCGAACAGCGGGTTATCGCCGGTGGCGGCAAGCATGCGCAGGTGTCCCGCCACTGCGGCTGCGTCGCCGAGAGCGTCGATGGCGGCCAGTCGGTCCGCGAGTGGAGTGAGACCCTGCGCGTTGACGCGCGCCTCGTCCATTCCGGACACCCAGAAGTCAGCAATGATCTTCTCGATCCCGTTGGGCGCCTCCCGACTTGCCGCACGCTCCGCCAGCTGCTGCTGGATGCCGAGTGAGCGCAGTTCGAGCACATCCCAGGGGCCCCACGAGGTCTTGTCGCCGGGAATCGGGTTGGCGGCCAGCCACTTGTCGTTCACGTAGGCGGAGAAGTCGTTGCAGGCTCCCTTTGCTGGATCGAGATCGGCGACGGTGAAGCCAATGGGCGCGATCAACTTGCTTTCGTCCAGGCTCCAGGCAGGCGCGGCCTGTGGCGCGGCGGTTACCTGTACATCGGTGGCGCGCTTGCATCCGGCCTGGCCTAGCAGCGCTGCAGTGACGATCGGTAAAGCGACGATCGGGAGTTTCATGATGGACATTGCAGGTCCCTGCGTTGGGCAGAGGCGAGGACGGGTGGACTATATCGAGTCGCCGTGCGCCACGTCAGCGACTTCGTACTGCGGGCGTTGCGCCCTGAGGGGCCACAGCATGCCTGCGGGTTGCGGGCCGCGGCGCGAAGCCGCGATGAATCGTGTAAGGCATGCGACGAGCGGCGAGCCCGTGGTTGCCTGGAGCCGGGGGAGAACCCGAGCCGGCTCAACGCGACAGCAGCACGAGCGCCAGGCCGACCGCGGCCGGAAGGGCCTGCACGAAGAGGATTTTCCGACTGGCCGTCATGGCGCCATACAGCCCCGCGATCAGCACGCAGGCCAGGAAGAACACCTTGACGTCGGTGCCGTTCGCACCGAGCGTGAGTCCCCATAACAATCCCGCGGCCAGGAATCCGTTGTAGAGACCCTGGTTCGCCGCCAGCACTTTCGAGGCCGCGGCCGCTTCCTTCGATTGCCCGAACGCGCGCAGTCCGGCCGGCTTGTCCCAGAGGAACATCTCCAGGACCAGGATGTAGACATGCACCAACGCGACCAGCGCTACGACGATGTTGGCAACTGCAGACACGGGATCTCCCCCCTGGTTATTTCCAGCCGGCGCATCTGCGCTCAGGCCGCCATTATCGTCGGGCCGCCCTTCGCCTCCGCGGCCTGATACGCGGGACGAGCGCGCATGCGCTGCTTGTAGTCGAGGAGGTGCACCTGTGCGCCTGTGCCTCCCGCGCGCGACAACAGCGCCTCGACCGCAAAGCTCATCTGGAAATCCGCCATCGAGAGGTCGACGCCCGCGAACCACCGGTGTCGCGACAGGTGGTCCTCGATGAACTCGAGTGCCGTTTGCAGGTTCGGGTCGACGAGTTGTGCCTGAACCTTGCCGCACAGGGCGCGCGCTATCGGGCGCGCGAAGAACGGCATCGGCTGCCTGGGGATCGTGACGAACACCAGCTTCATGACCAGCCAGTTCATCAGGGATCCCTCGGCATAATGCATCCAGAAGCGGCATTGCCGATGCTCGGGCGTGCCGGGCGGCGGCTGCAACCGGGCCAGGTCGCCCTGCGCCAGGTGCACGTACTTCTCCACCAGGTATTCGATGATCGCGCCGGATTCGGCTATCACCTCGCCGTCGTCCGTGATCACCGGCGACTTCCCGAGCGGGTGTATCGCCTTCAGCTCCGGTGGCGCGAGCCTGGTTTTCCGGTCCCGGCGATAGACCATGAGCTGATAGGGAACCCCGAGTTCCTCCAGCAGCCAGAGGATGCGTTGCGAGCGCGAGGTTTCCAGATGGTGAACGGTAAGCATGGGCACTTCATCTCCCCGGCGCGGACACCGTCGAAGGATACGCTGACGCACGTTGACCGGCTGCTCCGGTTGACCGAGACTCGCCGAAAACGGAGGTCGCTTGTCCCCCTGGTCCCGCGCCCTGCGCCTGGCGGAGCAGACTCCGCCCTCACGCAACCGCTACGTCGACCTGTTGCGCGCGGTCTCGATCACCGCGGTCGTGTTCGGCCATTGGCTGATCGCCGCGCCGTGGATCTCGGCGGGCCAGCTGCGACTCGATCACATGCTCGCGGTGCAACCCTGGACGCAATGGCTCACGCTGCTGTTCCAGGTCATGCCGGTCTTCTTCCTGGTGGGGGGATATTCCAACGCCGCCTCCTGGGATGCCGCGAGGCGCGCAGGCACGCCGTACGGGGCCTGGGTCGCCGGCCGCGCAAGGCGGCTGATCGGCCCCGTCGTGCCGGTGATCCTGGCCTGGGCCGCGATGGCGTTCGTCTTCCGCCGCTTCGGCGTGGGCTACGAGATGATCCGCCACGGCTCGATCCTCGCGCTGGTGCCGATGTGGTTCCTCGCGGTCTACCTGTTCGTCGTACTGCTGGTACCGCTCACCCGCGCCGCGTGGGAGCGCTTCGGCATCGGGTCGTACTGGACCCTGGTGGCGCTCGCGGTCGTCGTCGACTTCCTGCGGTTCCACGACGGGCATCACCCCGCGGTCGGCTGGATCAACTATCTCTTCGTCTGGGTCGCCGTGCACCAGCTCGGTTACCTCTGGCGCGACGGTCGTCTCGCCGGCCCGCGCCACGCGTTGCCGTGGCTGCTGGGCGGCGCACTTGCCTGGCATCTGCTGACCCGCTACGGCCCGTATCCCGTCAGCATGGTCGGCGTACCGGGCGAGGAAATCTCCAACACGCTGCCGCCCGACGTGCTGCTGCTTGCGCTCGGGGCCGCGCAGACCGGGTTGGTGCTCGCCCTCGAGGCGCCGATGCGCCGCCTGCTCGACCGGCCGCACGCGTGGGCGGCGACCGTGCTGGTCAACGGCACCATCATGACGGTCTACCTGTGGCACCTGACCGTGCTCGCGCTGCTGGTGGGCCTGGCCAGTCTCCTCGGCGACGTCGGCTTGCACGCCGTGCCGGGCAGCACCGAGTGGTGGCTCGCGCGGATCCCCTGGTTCGCGGCGCTTGCGGCAGGCATGGCGCTGATGTTGCCGGTGGTCGGCCGGTTCGAGCGATCATCTCCGTTGCCCGCGGATTTTCACCCTTCGACCGCACGTGTCCTCGTCGGCGCGGCGCTCGTGAGCGCCGGCATCGCCTTTCTCGCGCTGGGCGGAATCGCCGCACCGGGCGAACTGGGCGTGCGCGGCGCAGTGGTCGCCGGGACGATCGCCGGCGCGTGGATGCTCGGCGCGATCGGGACCTCGCTCAGGCCTTCTTCAGGAAGCAGGCCTTGAGGACGACCGTGTTGCGGCCCTGGCCGCACTCGACCGCTTCCTCGTCGTCCGTGAGGCGAATGCCCTTGAAGACCGTGCCACGCTTCAGCGTCATCGACGCGCCCTTGACCTTGAGGTCCTTGATGACCTGCACGGCATCGCCGTCCTTGAGCTCGTTCCCGTTGCTGTCTTTCACCGTCACGATCGAGTCTCCGTTCCACGAATCCACAAGACGCGCGCGGCACGATCGCGCCGCGTGCCGCCATGTTACGCGACGCGCCGGGGACTGGACTCGCGGCGCGCGCATGAGCACAATGCGCGCGCCCAGATCGCTTCTGTGCGCTCGCTCCGCCGCGCCGTCTCAAAATCCTTTCGCGGGTTTAGTCCAACGGTGCGGCGGGGCGAATTCTCCTGCCGCGCTCCGCGGCTTCCAGCGCCGCAGCAGCAACGTGTTCGACACGACGCTCACGCTCGAGAATGCCATCGCTGCGCCGGCGATCACGGGGTTCAGCAGCCCGGCCGCGGCGAGCGGGATACCGACCACGTTGTAGACGAACGCCCAGAAGAGGTTCTGGTGAATCTTGCGGGTGGTGCGGCGCGAGATGTCGATCGCGTCGGCGACCAGCCGTGGATCGGACCGCATCAGCGTGACGCCGGCCGCGTGCATGGCCACGTCCGTGCCACTGCCCATCGCGAAGCCCACGTCGGCGGCGGCGAGCGCCGGGGCGTCATTCACGCCGTCGCCCACCATCGCGACGCTGCCGCTCGAACGCAACCTCTCGATCACCGACGCCTTGTCGCCCGGCAGGACTTCCGCGACGACGTCCTGCGGATCGATGCCGACCTGACGCGCTACCGACTGAGCCGCGCCCCGGTTGTCGCCGGACACCATCACCGTGCGCAATCCGAGGGCCCGCAGCGCGGCCACCGCCTCGGCCGCCATCGGCCGGGGAGGATCTCCGAATGCAAGCAGCCCGAGGACGCGCGCGCCCGCTTCGCCCCGCTCCGCCAGCCAGGACACGGTTCGGCCCTGTTCCTGGTGTGGACGGGCTTCGCGTTCGAGCGCGGCAGTGTCGAGACCGAGCTCGGCCATCAGGCGCTCGTTGCCGAGGAACAATTCGCGGTCGTCCAGCCGCGCGCGGACGCCACGGCCGGCGAGCACGGTCACGTCGTGGACCTCTGTCACGGCGACCGCGCGCTCGCGAGCCGCTTCCAGCACGGCGCGTGCCAGCGGGTGACTGCTGCCGGATTCGACGGCGGCGGCCAGCGCCAGGAGATCCGACGACTGTACGCCGGTAGCACTCGAGTCCACGAGTGTCGGCTTCCCGAGGGTCAGGGTCCCGGTCTTGTCGAAGGCCACGGTGCGAACCATGTGCGCGGCCTCGAGAGCCTCGGCGTCCTTGACGAGGATGCCGGCGCGCGCGGCGACGCCGGTGCCGGCCATGATGGCGGTCGGCGTGGCGAGGCCGAGTGCACAGGGACAGGAAATCACGAGCACGGCGACTGCATTCAGCGTCGCGACGCTCCAGTCCCCGGCGACGAGACCCCAGCCGAGCCAGGTAACCAGCGCGATGCCGATCACGACCGGCACGAAGACCGCGCTCACCCGGTCCACGACGCGCTGGATCGGCGCCTTCTTCGCCTGCGCGTCCTCGACGAGGCGGATGATGCGTGCCAGCGCCGTCTCGGCGCCGACGGCGGTCGTGCGCACGACGAGGCGACCTTCGCCGTTCACGGCGCCGCCCGTGACCCGATCGCCGGGCGACTTCGGCACTGGCAGCGACTCTCCGGTCAACAACGATTCGTCCGCGTGGCTGCGACCCTCGAGGATCTGTCCGTCCACCGGCATCCGCTCGCCCGGCAGGATGACCACCACGTCGTCGACGCGGACGGCGGCGATCGGCACCTCGATCTGGCGACCGTCGCGTCGCACGCGTGCGACGTTCGGCCGCAGCGCCTGCAGCGCGCGGATCGCCTCGGTGGTCTGGCGCTTGGCACGCGCCTCGAGCCACTTGCCGAGCAGCACGAGGGCGATCACCACCGCCGCGGCCTCGAAGTACAGGTGTCCGGATCCGTGCGCGGCCTGTCCCGACAGCAGGTGCTGCACGCTGAGCCCATAGGCGGCGCTGGTGCCGAGGGCGACGAGCAGGTCCATGTTGCCGGCGCGCGCCTTGAGTGCATGCCATGCGCCCTTGTAGAAACGCGCGCCGAGCCAGAATTGCACCGGCGTCGCGAGCGTCCACTGCAGCCAGCCTGGCAAGGACCCGTGCCACCCGAATGCGAGACCGGCCATGGGCAGCACCAGCGGCAACGAGAGGAACACCGCGAGGATCACGTGGCGCGCCTCCTTCGACATTCCCTTGGCCATCGGCGGCGAAGGCCCGGCGGCCGGCTCCGGACCGAGCAATTCGGCCGTGTAGCCGGCGCGCTCGATCGCCGCTACCAGCGCCGCCGGCTCCGTGCCGGGCTCGGCCGCGACGGCCGCCTGCTCCGTAGCGAGGTTGACGCTGGCCTCGCGCACGCCAGGCACCTTGGCGAGCGCACGCTCGACTCGGCTTACGCACGAGGCACAGGTCATGCCTCCGACGCTCAGGCGTACGCGGTCGACCGGCACCGTGGCAGCTGCGCTCGCTGGGGTCGTCATGGCAGGGTCAATCCCCCGCTCGTGCGCGCGTCATCAGATCGGCCAGTTCCTGCAGACCCTGGCGACGGAACGCCTGCTCGACGGCCGCCGCGTCCTCCGGCGCCTTGTTCTGGCTCAACTTGACCGCGGTGTCGCTCCAGTCCGGCTGGATGCGGAACGCGCGGATCGCGCGCAACTTGGCGCGGAAGGGCTCCGTGTCCTCCAGGGCCCAGCCCGACTCGCCCTCGAACTGCCGCACCTGCGCCGCGACGAGCTCGAACACCGCGTCCGGCTCGTCGACCCACTCGACCGGCCCTTCCAGGTGCACGGCCGCGTAGTTCCAGGTGGGAACCTGCCCGGCCTTGTTGACGTACCATTGCGGGGAGACGTAGCCGTGCGGCCCCAGCGCGACGACGCGGATACGGTGACCGCCCTGCAGCTGCGCGAGCGGATTGCCACGCTGCAGGTGGCCGTGTATGACTCCGGCCCCGGCGGACACCCGTACCGGCAGGTGCACGGTGTGCAGCATGCCGCGGTCGACCGCGACGAGGAGCACGAACGGAGTGGCGGCCAGGATGTCTGCGCGCCACCGCTGGGCGGACGGGCGCGTGAACGTCGGCGGGTAAGTCACGGTTGGCCTCATGGGTCGCGCAGGTCGTGGGTTCGCGATTCGTCCAATGGAGCAAGACATGCGATTCAAGGTCGATAAGTTGAGCTGCAATCACTGCGTCCGAGCCGTCACCAATGCCATCCGGGAGCTCGACCCGCAAGCCCTGGTCGAGGTGGACCTCGCGAACGGCATCGTGCAGGTCACCGGCCAGGTCCCGGCCGACGCCGCCGCCAGTGCGATGACGGCCGAGGGCTACCCAGCGCGGCGCATCGAGGATTGACGGGTCAGCGACCCATGACGCGCGAGCAGACCGGCGCGAGCCGCGAGCCGAGCAGGCGCGCCGCCCAGTTCACCAGCCACGCGTCCCATCCCACCCTCCAATGCACGCGGTTGCCGTGCACGGCCTTCCACACGGTGCCGGCCACGCGCTGCGGAGTGATCTTCACCCCCATTCGCTCGATGGACGCGGGCTTCACCTTCGCACCGAACACCATGTCCGTCTGCACGTAGGAGACGTAGATCGCGGACACCTGGATGCCGTGCGGACGGTACTCGACGTTCAGGGCCTCCGTGAGCCCGCGCACGAAGAACTTGGTGGCACTGTAGACGGCATGCTGCGGCGTGCCGTACTCGGCCGAGGTCGAGCTCATCGCGACGACGTGGGCGCCCGGCGTGCTGCGCAGGTACGGGAATGCGGCGTCGATCGTGCCGACCACGCCCTTCACGTTGACGTCCACGAGCAGGTTCTTCTGCTCGGCCGTGATGTCCTCGTTCGGCCCCATGAACAGTACGCCGGCATTGGCGAACACGGCATCGAGGCGCCCGCGGGTCGTCCCGGTGAAAGCGCGCATGGCAGCCTCGAGCGCGGCCGGGTCCCGCACGTCGGCGACGTGCACGCTCACACGTTCCGCGCCAAGCTCCTGCTGCAGCGACGCCAGCGCGGCGGAATCGACGTCCGACGCGCCGACGCGCCAACCCCGTCGCACGAACAGGCGCGCCGTTTCGGCGCCGATGCCCGCCCCCGCACCGGTGATGAATATCGAACTCGCGGCACTCATGGCGCGGGCACCGGCTCCAGGACCTCGATCGTGAGACGCACGCCGCCGATCGACACTGCCTTCGGCGTGCAGCGCATGTAATCCTCCACCACCCTGGCGCCCAGCGGGACAAACACCTTGTCGCGCAGGTGCTCGACCAGTTCGCACTCGCCGTCCTCGATGCGGCTGCTCGCCCGGTCCCGGAACTCGACGCGGCGCGGCCTGGCCGGGAACTGCGCGGTGGCCTCGCCCAGGTCGGAACTCTTGCCGGTTGCACGGGCAACGAGATCGCGCCTGGAGGCGTCTTCGGCGAGCCTGGCGAGCAGTTCCGGAGTCGCCGCCTGCGGCAAGGCCGCCGTGATCCTCGCATGGGGCATGAGATCGGGCCCGTTCGGCTCCATGCAACCCGTGACCTGCACCTTGAAGCCCGGCCGGGCCCCGATCTGCTGCAGCACCCAGCGCAGCTTGTCGCGCAGTCCGTCACACGAGTAGTAGGTGGTGAAGCCGAAGTAGGTGAAAGCGATCTCCTTCTCCACCCAGACGGCGTTGACCGTCGGCGCGGCGTCGGTGCCGGCGGACTCGGCGTTTCCGGCCAGCGGCACGAGCCACAGACAGGCCAACACGATGCCCGCACGCATGCTGTTCATCTTGCCCTCCTGCCCCCGGGGGCCGGGGGCGCGACTATACTGCCACAGGCGCGGGATCCGGCTCCCCCGCGGGACGGTCATGGACGAATTGCACTTCACGGCCTGCGGACGCCGCTGGCGAGCCGATCTCGATAGACGGTTCGACCTTGCCATTGCCCTCGAGTTCGACGGTCCGCAGCCGCGGTTCTTCACCACCCGGCCTGCGGCCGCGAGTCCCCTCGAGGGCGAGGGGTTCACCGGGCGCGTCCGCACGGGCGCGAGCTGCAACTGCTCCGTGTACACCATTGCGCCGCATTGCCACGGCACGCACACGGAATGCGTCGGGCACGTCACGTCCGACGACATCCGCCTGAGCGACCTGACACCCGTGCCACCGGTGCTGGCGGTCGTCGTGAGCGTCTTGCCCGTTCCGCTCGGGCCGCTGTCGCTTGACTGCGGGTCGCGGCACGATCCACAGGATCCCGTCATCACGCGCGAGAGCCTGGCAGTTGCTGCGCGACCCTGGGTACGCGATCCTTGGACGGCCCTCGTCGTGCGAACGCTGCCGAACGAGCCCACCAAGCGGCACCGGGCCTACGATGGCCCCTGCCCGGCCGCGTACTTCACGCCGGACGCGATGCGCTGGATCGTCGAGCGCGGTGTCGATTCGCTGGTGGTCGACCTGCCGAGCCTCGACCGCGCGGACGACGGCGGCAGCCTCGCCGCACATCGGACCTATTGGGGCCTGCCGCCGGCGGTGCGGGAAGCTCGTCATGCTGCACGCGGCCACGCCCTCGTCACGGAGCTGGCGTTCGTCCCGGATGCTGCACTTGACGGCCTGTACCTGCTCGACCTGCAGGTGCCCGCCTTTGCGGCGGACGCGGCGCCCAGCCGCCCGGTGCTCTATCCAGTCGTGGAGATCCCCGCATGAGATCCGACCGCGAGCATGCGCACGCGCTCGACGCCGCCGACCCCCTGCGTGCCTGGCGCGATCGCTTCGTGCTGCCGCGCGAGGCGGATGGCCCGGAACTCGTCTACCTGTGTGGCCACTCGCTCGGTGCACAGCCGACGCTGGCCGCCGACTACGTCGAGGAGATCATGCGCGACTGGCGCTCGCTGGCGGTCGAGGGGCACTTCTCGGCGCAGCATCCGTGGCTGAGCTATCCCGAACGGCTCGCGCCCGGGCTCGCAGAGACTGACCGGCGCCGGCCCGCACGAAGTCGTGGCGATGAACACGCTGACGGTCAACCTGCACCTGATGCTCGCGAGTTTCTACCGCCCGCAAGGGTCGCGCACGGGGCTGCTCATCGAGCAGGGCGCGTTCCCGTCCGACCGCTACGCCGCGGAGTCACAGGTCCGTTTCCACGGTCTCGACCCCGCGCGCGACCTGATCGAGATCGTTGCACGTCCGGGGGAGGATCTGCTGCGCACCGAGGACGTCGTCGCGTTCATCGAAGGCGAAGGCCACCGCATCGCCACCGTCCTGTTGCCGGGCATCCAGTACCTGACGGGGCAGCGGCTGGACATCGCGGCCATCACGGCCGCCGGACGTCGCGCAGGGTGCACGGTCGGCTGGGATCTCGCGCATGCCATCGGCAACGTCGAACTGGACCTGCACGGCGCCGGAGCCGACTTCGCCGTCTGGTGCCATTACAAGTACCTGAACGGCGGACCCGGCGCGATCGGCGGCGCGTTCGTGCACGAGCGTCACGCGCGCGCGGACTTGCCCCGCTTTGCGGGCTGGTGGGGCCACGAGAAGGCGACCCGATTCCAGATGGGCCCGCGCTTCCAGCCGACGCCCGGAGCGGCCGGCTGGCAGTTGAGCACCCCGCCGGTCCTGGCCATGGCCCCCGTGGTGGCCTCGCTCGAGCATTTCGAGGCCGTTGGCCTGCCGGCCCTGCGCAGGAAGTCGGTGGCGCTCACCGGATACCTGGAGGAACAGGTCAAGGCACGGTTGCAGGGTCGCGTAACCATCCTGACGCCTGCGGACACCACGTCGCGTGGCGCAGCGCTGTCGCTGCGCCTCGATTGTCCGCGCGACCGTGCACGCGCGGCATTCGACGGACTGCGCGCGCGCGGCATCGTGCCCGACTGGCGTGAGCCCGGCGTCATCCGCGCCGCTCCCGTCCCCTTCTACAACAGCTTCGACGACGCGTGGCGCTTCGTGGACGCGCTGCAGGCGGAACTCGGTTGAGGACCGCTCGCGGGTAGATTCCTGCGCCGGGCGGCGAGCAGCGCAAGCAGCGCCGAGAACCCGAGGCCCCCGGCGGATCCCCCGCCCCCGCCGCCATTCCCGACGGGTGCCGACGGCGGCGTCGGGTTCGGCGCCGTGGCTGTCACCTGGAAACTGAGCGCGTCATTGCCGCTCGATGCATCCGCCGCCGCGGCCAGTGTGGCCGGAACCACGTACGTGCCGGCCGCGTCGGCGCGCATGTTCACCGACACGGTGGACGTCGTCCCGGCGGGCAGCGCCGGCCACGTACAGGCAATGCCGCCGGCTTGAGTGGCACAGGATCCGCCGTTCGTCGCGGTGCCGTTGATGACCGTGAGTCCGTTCGGGAACGAGAAGGCCAGTTGCACCGCCGTGGCCTCGACCGGTCCGCGACTCAGTACGTTGGCACCGAGCGCGAAGACCTGGCCGCTGGTCACGCTGACCGCCGCGGTCACCGTGGACAGCGCCACGTCCGCCGTTGCGACGACGGGCAGGAGGCAGGAGGCCGCGTCGATTTCCGGCTGCATCTGCGTGAGGCTGCACTGCGAGAACTGGTCGCTGTGGTTCAATTGCGCCGCCATCAGGAAGATTCTCGGCGTCGACTCGCAGGCGTTGGGCGGCTCGCCCGCACCAGCGGCTTCGCCGTCGTGCGGTGCGCCGAAGTTGTGGCCAAGCTCGTGCGCGACGACCAGTGAGACCGCCCCCACGGTGCCCTGGCTGAGCGATGCTCCGTAGCGTTGCAGGCAGAGCGCGCTGAGGTACGCAATGCCGACGGTGGAGCCTGTGAGATCGCGCCCAGTGAGGAGATGCGTCAACCCGGTGTCGCGCAACGTCGCTTGCGACTGGCGGTATACGCCGAGTTCGTTGAGCAGTGCCGATGCATCGGAAGTCGTGAACGGGTCGGCCGGATCGTCGAAGACCGCAATGGACCCGGCGAGCTCGATCTGCACGCCGACCTGCGCGCTGTAGATGCCGTCGACGTCGTTGAACACCGCGGCGATGCGCCGGCGGGCCAACTCGGCGGACGCGGCGAACTGAAAGTACTCGTGGTCCGCGAGCGCCGAGACCTGCAGACGTCCGGCAAGGCCGCTCGCCTCGGCTGCAAGCTTGAGGGCGCCGACGAGCGCCCGGTATTCGTCGAGACCCGACGGCTGCGGACGCGTCCCGTCGGGCCTCACGACTTCGCAGGTGCCGGTGCCAGGGTCCGCCTGCGTGTCCGACAACCGATAGACGACCGGCTTGCGGCCGCTCGCGCCCACCGGGTTGACCGCCCGGCCCGCCACCTCGGCGGCCGGCTCGATGACGTACAGGTCGCGGCCGTCCCACACCATGCCGGACTGCCGGTCACCGTCGACGGCGAGACGTACCCACGAGCCCTCGGCACCCTCCAGGGTTCCGCGCAGGAGCCGCATTCCCGCCATCGCCGTCCGGTCGGCCGCGTCGAGGCCGGCAATGACTCGCTCGTTCGATTCCAGGACCAGGTTGAAGCGGCGGCCATAGGCATCGAAGCTGGCACGGACCGGACGCGTTGCCAGGCCGTCGATGACGACAGGCTCGGCGTAGAGCACGCGCAATCCGCCATCCGCCGCGTCCAATTCAGCGCCGGCGAAGGGACCCGTCAACATGGCCAGCCAGACCAGCGCTGTCGTCTTCGGCGCCCTGTCGATCCGCACGGCGTCTCCGAGGCTATGCTATCCGCGAAAGATCGGTGTATATCAGGATCCGGTCGCCATTGCGCAGACCGGCATCACAGACGGAGTGGTCGGGCCATGGATTTCGCCAAGAGGCTTTGCAGCGAGACGCATCGCACGCCATGAAGCCGCGTCGCCCGGGCAGCGTCGAAGCGCTCACCCGCCGGGTGACCCGGCTCGATGACGCCAGCATCGACGAACTGTACGGGCTCGAGCCTGTCTTCGAGCCGGACGCGCCCACGCGCAGCGCCGAGGCCGTCGAGTTCGTCTCGATCCTGTGCCCCTATTGCTGGGAGCGCTACGAAACGCGCGTGGACCTGACGGGCGGCTCGTTCACCTACGTGGAGGATTGCCAGGTCTGCTGCCAGCCGATCGAGCTGACCTGCGAGGTGAGCGAGGCCGGCGCGCTGGTGGCCGTGAAGCCGGACCGGATGGATTGACAGCGCAATGGACGGGTCCGCCGCCACGATCGTCCTCGAGACCCGACGCCTGCGCCTGCGACGGCTCAGCATCGCCGACGACGGGTTCATGCTCGCCCTGCTCAACGAGCCGTCGTTCATCGCGAACATCGGTGATCGCGGCGTGCGCACGCTCGAGGATGCGCGGCGTTACATCGAGCAGGGCGCGGTCGCGAGTTACGCGGCACACGGCTACGGGCTGTACCTCGTCGAGCTCAGGGAAACGGGCGAGCCCATCGGAATCTGCGGGCTCGTGAAGCGCGATTACCTGGCGGACGCGGACGTCGGCTTCGCGCTGCTGCCAAGGTTCTGGTCGCAGGGATACGCCTGCGAATCGGCCGCCGCAGTCAAGGCGCACGCCTTCGAGACCCTCGGCCTGCCGCGCGTACTGGCGATCGCCTCGCCGGGCAATGCCGGCTCGATCCGCGTGCTCGAGAAGATCGGCCTCAGGTTCCGGGCGACGATGCGGCCGCCGAACGACGCGACGGACGTGAGCCTGTTCTCGTCGGACGATCTCACGCGGCCGTGGTGCGAACCAGCTTGATGAAGCTGTACGGGTAGGCGTGCCGCTCGTCGGCCGCGCGGTCCTCGCGGCCGATTTCCTCCCACTGCGCGGAGTCGAGCAAGGGGAAGAAGGTGTCCGCATCCACGACCGTGTGCACGCGGGTGAGGTGGACCTCCTGCGCGAGAGGCAGCGCAAGACGGTAGATCTGCGCGCCCCCGATCACGCAGGCCTCCGGCACTGCGCCCGCGGCCCGCAACGCGTCGGCGAGCGAGCCGACGACGGTGACTGCGGGCAGGTCGAGTCCCGCCTGCCGCGAGATCACGATGTTGTGACGCCCGGGCAGCGCCCGCCCGATCGACTGCCAGGTCCTGCGGCCCATCACGATGGGCTTGCCCATCGTGATCCGCTTGAATCGCCGCAGGTCCTCCGGCAGGTGCCAGGGGAGCCGCCCGTCGCGGCCGATGCCCCCGCGATCATCGGTCGCGACGACGATCGAGACCAGGGTCACTTGCGCCCTTGCGCCGCTGCGCCGGTCCTGCCGGCCTTCCTGCCAGCCCTGGCCCTCGCCTTCTTCCGCGCAGCGCTGCGCCGCCGCTTCTCGTCGAGCGGCACGCGGTCGAGCATCGTGCCGCGGCACTGCTTGGCGCCACAGCGGCAGGCATAGTTGGCGAGTTCCGCCGGGTCGTCCGTGCTCTCCCAGGTCAGCCCGTACTCGTAGCCCAGTTCCTCGCCGGGGCGGATCGTGCGCAACGCCTCGATGAACACCCGGCCGCCCTCGATGACCGTTTCGCAGTTCGGGTCGCAGGCATGGTTGATGAAGCGTGCCTCGTTGCCGTCGACGCCGGCATCGATCACCACCTTGTCGCTGACCACGAACAGGAAGGTGTGCCCGTCGTCCTGGCCCTTCTCGTCGTAGCGCGCGTCGGCTTCCTCGTGCGAGATGCGGTCGCCGAGGTACTCGACGACGCGCGTGCCCTTGCGGATCATGCGCGTCGCATACACACCACTGCCGTGGATGCGCGAGCGGCGCACCTCGAGCATGGCATCGGCTCGCGGCCCGGCGAGCGTCTTCGCGGCATGCCGCATGTGGGCGTGGTGATGCGACGGGGCCCTGCGGGTCTTGCTGGCCTGTTTCATACGGCGATGGGTGCCTTGATTGCGGGGTGTGCCTGGTAACCGGTGATCTCGAAATCCTCGAACCGGTAGTCGAAGATCGAGCCGGGCCGGCGCTTGATCGCCAGCGCGGGCAGCGGCATCGGTTCGCGACCGAGCTGCAGGCGCGCCTGCTCGAGATGATTGGCGTAGAGGTGACAGTCGCCGCCCGTCCAGATGAACTCGCCGAGCCCGAGGTCGCACTGCTGCGCCAGCATGTGCGTGAGGAGCGCATAGGAGGCAATGTTGAACGGCACGCCGAGGAAGATGTCGGCGCTGCGCTGGTATAGCTGGCAGGACAGCCTCCCGTCAGCGACGTAGAACTGGAACAACGCGTGGCAGGGCGTGAGCGCCATCCGGTCGAGCTCGCCCACGTTCCAGGCATTGACGATGATGCGGCGCGAGTGCGGGTCGCGCCTCAGCAGGTCGACGGCCGCCGCGATCTGGTCGGTGGTGCGGCCATCGGCGCCGCGCCACGAACGCCACTGCACACCGTACACCGGGCCGAGCTCGCCGTCCGCGTCCGCCCACTCGTCCCAGATCGTCACGCCGTGCTCGCGCAGGTAGCGGACGTTGGTCTCGCCGCGCAGGAACCACAGCAGCTCGTGGATGATCGACTTCAGGTGCAGCTTCTTGGTCGTGACCAGCGGGAAGCCCTGCCCCAGGTCGAAGCGCATCTGCCAGCCGAAGGCGGCGAGCGTGCCAGTGCCGGTGCGGTCGGTCTTGCCGGCGCCGTGCTCGAGCACGTGGCGCATGAGGTCGAGGTACTGGCGCATCGGTCAGCCGTAATTTCCCGAGGCTTCGTTGCGGCGGTAGGCCACGGCGAGCATCCACACGCCGGCCGCGATCATCGGCAGCGACAGGATCTGTCCCATCGTCACCCAGTCGAGCAGCAGGTAGCCGCGATTCTCGTCCGGCACGCGCACGAACTCGACGGCGCAGCGGAACACGCCGTAGCAGACGAGGAACAGGCCCGAGGGCGCGAGGCGCGGCCGCGGCTTCGCGGTGAACCACCACAGGATGACGAACAGCACCATCCCCTCGAGGAACGCCTCGTAGAGCTGCGACGCGTGCAGCGGCACGCCGTCGACCACGACGGCCCAGGGCACGTCGGTGGGCTTGCCCCACAGCTCGCCGTTGATGAAGTTGCCGAGACGCCCCGCCCCGAAGCCGATGGCCGGCAGCGGCGCCGTGAAGTCGAACACGTCGGCGATCTGCTTCGCGCGCCGGCTCGCGAACACCGCGAGCGCCACCAGCACGCCGACCAACCCGCCGTGGAAGGACATGCCCCCTTCCCAGATGCGCAGCACGCTCAAGGGATCTGCGAAGATGCGCTCGGTGCCGTAGAACAGCATCCACCCCAGCCGCCCGCCGAGGATCACGCCGATGGCGCAGTAGAAGATCAGGTCGTCGACTTCGGCCGGTGTCCAGGTCGAGCCGCGCCGTGCGGCGCGTCGCCGCGCCAGCCACCACGCGCCGAGGAAACCCACGAGGTACATGAGCCCGTACCAGCGCACGTGGAGGGGCCCGAGCGAGATCGCGACCGGGTCGGGATGGGGAAAGACGAACATGGGGCGGCTATTCTACCCGCTCAGTCGTGCACGACGCGGCAGAACAGGGCTTTCAGGTAGCGCGTCTCCGGGATGGCCGGGTGGATCGGGTGGTCGGGCGCGTGCCCGCCGATCTCGACGACCTGTGCGAACCGATTGAGGTGCCGCGCCGCCTGCTGGACAGTGTCGATCAGCTCGTCCTGGGCGAGGTGGTGCGAGCAGGAGCAGGAGACGAGTATCCCGTCGCGCGGCAGCAGCTGCATCGCGAGCTGGTTCAGCTTGCGGTAGGCGGCCTGGCCCTTGGGGATGTCGCGCCGGCGCTTGATGAAGGCCGGCGGGTCGATCACGACCACGTCGAATTTCTCCCCAGCCTCACGCAGCGCCGCGAGCACGTCGAACGCATCGCCACGCTGGGTGCGGACCTGCAGATCGTTTGCGGCCGCGGACGCCTGCAACAGCTCGAGCGCCGGCGCCGACGAATCGACGCAAAGGACATCGTTCGCACCCGCCCTGGCCGCGGCGAGCCCCCACGCGCCCAGGTAACTGAACACATCGAGGACCCTCGCACCCCTCGCGTACTTGAGGAGCGCGCGCCGGTTCGCCGCCTGGTCGTAGAACCATCCCGTTTTCTGGCCTGCGCCGACCGGCACCCGGAACCGCACCGCGTTTTCATCGACCCACGCGTGGTCGACGGGCTCGCCGAGCGCGGTCTCGACGTACGATGGCAGGGCCTCGAGTTCCCGGGCGCCGGAATCGTTCTTCCAGATCACCGTGCGCGGGCCGATCACTTTCTCGATGGCCTCCAGCACTTCGCCCTTGAGCGCCTCCATGCCCGCGGTGCCGACCTGACCGACGACGACGTCGCCGTAGCGATCGAGCACGAGGCCCGGCAGCCCGTCCGACTCGCCATAGGCGAGCCGGTAGTACGGGGTCGGATAGAGCCGCTCGCGCAACGCCAGCGCGACCTGCAAGCGGTGCACGAACAGCGGCTTGCCGGGCGGAAACCGGCCGTCACGGCTCACGATGCGCGCGCAGATGAGCGCGTGCGGATTCACGTAGGCATAGCCCAGGAAGCGATCGCGATCGCCTACGACGCGGCACAGGGCGCCAGTCGCGAAACCCGCGAGCGGCGTGCGCGCGGTATCGACTTCGTTGCTGAAGATCCACAGATGGCCGGCCGCCAGGCGACGGTCCTCCCGGGGCTTCAAGCGCAGTTCGGGCAGCTCGAGGCCTTCGCCGCGGGCGTCGGGAGCGTGGGTCATCGGGGAAGCCTTGATCCGATATAGTGACGCCATTCTAGCCGACGCACCGCCCGTCCCCATGAAACCAGACCACCCACCGAACCGGCGCAATCGGCTCGCCTCCGAGACGAGCCCCTACCTGCTGCAGCACGCCGGCAACCCGGTCGACTGGTACCCCTGGGGCGAGGAAGCGCTGGAGCGCGCCCGTGCCGAGGACAAGCCCATCCTGCTCTCGATCGGCTATTCGGCCTGCCACTGGTGCCACGTCATGGCGCACGAGTCCTTCGAGGACGAGGCGACCGCGGCGGTGATGAACGAGTTGTTCGTCAACGTGAAGGTCGACCGCGAGGAGCGCCCCGACCTCGATCGCATCTACCAGGTCGCCCACCAGATGCTCGCGCAGCGCGGCGGCGGCTGGCCGCTCACGATGTTCCTCGCGCCGCGTGACCGGCGGCCGTTCTTCAGCGGCACCTACTTCCCCGTCGAGGCGCGCCACGGCATGCCCGCGTTCCGGGACGTTTTGACGCGCGTGGCCGACTACTACGCGGGCCACGGCCAGGACATCCAGCGCCAGGGTGAGGCGCTGATCCAGGTCTTCGGGGAACTGTTGCCGCCGCCGGCCGGCGGCGAGCACCCGCTGTCCCGTGAGCCCCTGGCGGCCGCGAGGAGCGCACTGCAGGGCAACTTCGACGGAAACCACGGCGGCTTCGGCGACGCCCCGAAGTTCCCGCATCCGATGAACCTCGAGTTCCTGCTGCGAACCTGGCGGGCGACCGCCAACGCCGACCAGCCCGACCTCCAGGCGCTCTACATGGTGACGCTCACGCTCACGCGCATGGCCGAGGGCGGGCTCTACGACCAGCTCGGCGGCGGCTTCTGCCGCTATTGCGTCGACACGCACTGGATGATCCCGCACTTCGAGAAGATGCTCTACGACAACGGGCAACTGCTCGCCGTGTCCGCCCAGGCGGCGGTGGCCACGGGCGACGAGCTCTTCCGCCGCGTCACGGCCGAGACCGCCGACTGGATCCGCCGCGACATGGAAGCGCCTGCGGGCGGCTACTACTCGACGCTGGACGCCGACTCCGAGGGTCACGAGGGCAAGTTCTACGTCTGGACGCCCGACGAGGCGCGGGCATTGCTCGAGCCGCAGCCGTTCGAGGTGCTGTCGCGACGATTCGGGCTCGACCGCACAGCCAATTTCGAGGGGCGCTGGCACCTGCACGCGTTCAAGTCGATGGCACAGGTGGCCGAGGAGACCGGCATCGCGGAGGACGCGGCAACCACCGCGCTCGACGCGGCGCGCGCTCGCCTGCTCGAGGTCCGCAATCAACGCGTGTGGCCGGCGCGCGACGAGAAGATCCTGACGAGCTGGAACGGACTGGCGATCGCCGGCATGGCGGCTGCAGCTCGCGCACTCGAGCGCCCCGACCTGGTCGAGTCCGCAGCGCGCGCGGCCACCCTCCTGCGCGAACACTGCTGGCACGAAGGCCGGCTGCTCGCGGTCCACAAGGACGGGCGCTCGCGCTTCCCGGCGTACCTGGACGACCATGCCTGCCTCGCCTGGGGCCTGCTCGAACTCGTGCAGGCCGAGTGGCGCACACCCTGGCTGGCATGGGCCATCGAGCTGGTCGAGACGATGCTGCGGCATTTCGAGGACCACGCGGCGGGCGGCTTCTACTTCACCGCCGACGACCACGAGTCGCTGATCCTGCGGCCGAAGACATTCAGCGACGACGCCACGCCCGCGGGCAATGGCGTCGCCACGCGCGTCCTCGTGCGACTCGGTTACCTGCTCGGCGAGACGCGCTACCTGCAAGCCGCGGAACGCACGCTGCGCTCCGCCTGGGCAGCCCTCGAGAAGTACCCGCACGGACACACGAGCCTGCTCATGGCGCTCGACGAATTCACCGACCCTCCGGCCATGGTTGTACTGCGCGGCGCCGGGGCGGACGTCGCGACCTGGCGCGCGGAACTCGACAAGTATTACGATCCGCGCCGGCTCGTGATCGCCATTCCCGACGACGCGAGCGGACTGCCCGCCGCGCTCGCCGACAAGAGGCCGCGGGAACGCGCCGTGGCCTACCTGTGCCGGGGAATGACCTGCTCCGCGCCGATGACGGCTTTGGGCGAGCTCGTCCGCGAGCTCAGGGGCGGCTGAGCGGGGCTCAGTACGACGTCATTACACGCCCGCTGCGCGGCACGACGGTCGCGCCGCCGGATCCGGCGAACGTCACCGGCAGCGACTCGCTCTTGAGGCCGGCGTTGCGCAGCACCACGAAATGCAGGTGCGGGCCGCCGGAGTAACCCGTGTTCCCGGAGTTGGCAATGTACTCGCCACGCGCGACGCGCTGTCCCGGGCGCACGCGGATCGTGTCCATCTGCAGGTGGGCATAGACCGCGTTCGTGCCGTCGTCGTGCAGCACCTGTACGAAGTTCGCCTCGTCGCGCCGCTCGATCTGCAGTCCGCCGCGGAAGAACTTGTGCGCCACGTTGATCACGATCCCGTCGCGCGCGGCGTGCACGGCCGTGCCGACCGGCATGGCGATGTCGATCGCGTTGCGGCTCGCGAGGTCGACGTGGGTGATCGCATCGGGCGGCGCCTGGGTGACGGTGAATGCCTGCGCCGGCGCGAAGGGTGCGTGGTACGGCCCCGGCGGCCGGTGTGCGGCCCCCGGCTCGCCGATCACGTAGCCGTAGTCGAAGGCGATCTGGCCGGTGCCCGGCGGCGCCGGGACCTCGAGCAACACCTGCTCGGAGCGGGCCGCCACGACCGCCTTGGCGACGCGCTCGCGTCCGTCGCCGCCCCGCGCCTTGATGCCGAACTCCACGGCGCAGGGGCACTCGTTGACCGCCACCATTGCGACGCCGCCGCTCGAGGAACGCGGCTCGACGAGCATGCGCGGCGAGGACGCGCCAGCCGGGAGCTGCATGGAGTCGGCCTTGCGGCCCTCCGACGGCGGGCGGTCCGTGTAGACCCACGCGCCCTTGTCGTCCTTGTACCGGTAGACCTGGGCTGCCGCCGCGAACGCGACCAGGGTCGCGCAGCCAAGGGCGGCGGCCAGGATCCTGCGACGGCGGTGTCGGGAGGCGGACATGCGCCAAGACTACCGCGCCAGGTCGGCCTTGCCACTCCTGGACGCATGTCTTCGTGCAGTTACTCGATGGACGTCAATGTTTTGCGCAGCGACCGCAACAGCGCGCCGTCCGTCGCCGCATCGAAGCGGCGGGCCCTGGACCAGTCGTAGCCCCAGGGGTTGCCGGTCCGCAGCGGCTCCGGCTCCGACTCGAACCGCGGGAAGACGTGCGCGTGCAGCGCGGGCTCGACGTTGCCGAACAGCGCATAGTTGATGCGGACCGCGCCCGTGAGCTCGAGCACCGCCTGCCCGAGCCGCCCCATGTCCGCGAGGAACGCGCCCTGTGCGGCGTGCGGCATGGCGTTCAGGTGTGGCACGACCGGGTCCGGCAGCAGGAGGCAGTATCCGGCGAGCACCTGGGGGTCGCCCATCACGGCCCAGCCCGTCCCGAGTCGCGCGATCATAGTCGGGTCCGTCCCGGCCCGGCAGGCCGCGACCCGGCGGTGGATGGCAGTGCTCATTTGCGGAACACGAAATAGACGGCGCCCATGATGCAGAGCGCCGCCCAGAGATAGTCGAGCTTGAGGGGCTGGCGCATGTAGAGCACCACGAAAGGCACGAACACCGCGAGCGTGATCGCCTCCTGCATGATCTTGAGCTGCGGCAGGCTCATCACCGTGTAGCCGATCCGGTTGGCCGGCACCTGCAGCAGGTACTCGAACAGCGCTATGCCCCAGCTCACGAGTGCCGCGACGTACCAGGGACTGCCGCTCAGGTTCTTGAGGTGCGCATACCAGGCGAAGGTCATGAAGACGTTCGACAGCGCGAGCAGGAGGATGCTGAGCGGGATCGCCTGCATGGATCACTCCGGCGAAAAGAGCGGCGGCACGCGTATGCCGAGCGCTTTGAGCTGTTCGACCGTCCGTGCCGGACTGCGGTGATGGATCGCGTGCCAGCCGCAGGACTGCGCGCCGGCGACGTTGGGCGGCAGGTCATCGATGAAGACCGTCGCCGCCGGGTCGAGCGCGAATCGCCGCTCCGCCGCGCGATAGATCTCGGGTTGCGGCTTGACCGCGCCGGCCTCGAACGAGGTCAGCACGCCGTGGGCGACCCGCTCCAGGCCGTACTCGGCGTTGAGGTGCCGCCAGTGCATGTCGCCGACGTTCGAGAGCAGGTAGACGCGATGATCGCGCATCAGCCCGGAAGCTAGATCGAGCATCTCCTGCGCGCGGTCGAACATGTCGAGCCAGCGGGCCGCGAGCTCCTCGGCATCGAGCGGCCGGCTCGCCATCGCGGCCACGCGGCCGAGCAGTTCCTCGCCGCTCAGCTCGCCGCGCTCGTGTGCGGCGAGATCCACCCTGGCGAGCCATCCCGGCAGGTCGGTCATGTCGATGCCCGCCGCGCTCAGGTAATCGATGAACGGCTGGTAGCGCAAGCGGACCAGCACGCCGCCGACGTCGAAGACCACGTTGCGAATCATGGATGCCCCCGGGTCCCGACGGCCGCGGCCGGCACGGTCGCGCCGACCCTGTGCGGTGGGTGCGGATGCCAGCCCGGCTTGAGCCACGCCCCCACGGAGCGGCCCTCCGGGAACAGGTTGGTGATCGCCACGCCGGCCGACGAGCCGAACCAGATCATCGAACCGCCGAAGCCGACCGCGTAGGCGACCATGCCCCAGTCGTAACCGCCCTGTTCCAGCGCCAGCTTGGTGAGCGGGATGTGGTCGAACAAGGCCGAAACGAACCCGAGCCCGGCGACGCCCGCGAGCGTGAGCGCGAAGATCACGAACTCGAGCGGAATGCCCAGGACCTCGATGCCTGCGGCGACAGCGTGGTTCAAGCTCGATCCTCGATGATCTTCAGTTCCAGGGGCTCGCCCTCCGCACGCGCGAGGCGCAGGACGAAATCGAACCGGTCGACCTCGGTGCAATAGTCGAAATCCGTGCGCGGCGCCCAGTCGCAGGCCGGGTCGAAGAACTTCACCGCGGCCGGCGCGTCGCGCAGGCGTTCGCGCACCTCGGCCAGCGGCGCCGCCTGCCCCCGGAGCATGCTGGACAGGCATTCGGCGTAGAGGTCGTCCTCGGCGCAGCGCTCCCGCGCCTCGTGGCCCATGCGGACCAGAGACACGCGTTCGGGCGAGCGCTGCAGGATGTAGCGGCAGACCGCCGAGATGTTCACGAAGGCACCCGTAAGCACTTCGTCCGCCGCGCTGGCGTTCACGAGGCCCTGCGTCCCGGCGTGGGTCGAGTGCACGAGTACCTTGCCGCGCAGGTCCAGCGCACGGATCTCGGTGGGGGAATTGCCCGCGTCGAAGCCCGCCAGCCGGCGCGCGTGACGCTCGCCCGCCAGCACGGCGCCCGGGAAACGGCGGCCGAGCTCGAACGCCTGCTCGATCTCCCCGGCCGGCAGCACGCGCGCGGCTCCCCGGTCGAACGCGTGCGGCGCGACGGAAAAGGCGCGGAACACGTCGATGACGACGGCGATGCCGCGCGCCTCGCGCGCGCCGGCAACGTGGTCGAAGCAGTCAATCTGCATGTCGGCTCCCTGTGCGCAGGTTCACGGCCACGACGCGTGCCCTGGGAATGAAATTGAAGTCGGTGGACGTCGCGGACGTGTAGGCGCCCATCGTCCGCCCGACGATCAGGTCGCCGATCCGCAGCTCCGGCAGCGGGACGTCCTCGCGGATAACGTCGATACTGTCGCAGGTCGGTCCGGCGAGGACGCTCGGGTGACGCGGCCCCCTGACTCCAAGGCTGTCGACCGGGTAGAGCGCGTGGTCGTACAGCTGGCCGCTGTAGGAGCCGTACAACCCGTCGTCGAGGTAATACCACCAGCGGCCTTCGCGCTGAGCGCGGCCGATCACGGCCGCAACGCAAGTGCCGGCGGGGCCCGCGATGAAGCGTCCCGGCTCCGCGATCACTCGAGTGCCGGGCGGCAGCGAAGCGATCTCGCGCCGGATAGGACGGCAGAACTGGCGTATCGACTGCACCCCGGCCCCGTAGGAAACCGGGAAGCCCCCGCCGACGTCGAGGATGTCGAGCTCCGCCTCGCCGGCCTGCCGCGCCCGCACCATGATCTCGCGGCAGGCATCGATCGCCTCGACGTACTTGGAGGGATCGGCCACCTGCGACCCGACGTGGAACGACAGCCCGCGCACCCGAACGCCCAGGCTGCGCGCGAGATCGAGCATCGGTCGCACCGCCGCGGGCTCGCAACCGAACTTGCGCGAAAGGTCGACCACCGCCGTGGGACTGCGGAACGAGACCCTGATCAGCAGCTCGGCCCGGCGGCGGTGCCGCTCGAACTTGCGCAGCTCGTCAGGATTGTCGACCACGAAGCGGCGGATGCCGAAGCGCAGCGCGGCGGCGATGTCGCGGTCGCGCTTGATCGGATGAGTGTGGATGCAGCGCCCGGGAGCCACGCCCTGCGCCCGCACGAGCCCGATCTCGCCGGTCGTGGCGACGTCGAAGCTCGCGCCGAGGTCGCGCAAGGTAGCGACCACGGCCGCGCACGGCAGGGGCTTGAGCGCATAGAAGAGTTCGACGCCCGGCAGCGCGGCGGCCAGGCTGCGGTACTGGCGGCGGACCGACTCGCAGTCGACCACGAGCAATGGCGTGCCGTGCCGCGCGACGAGTCTGCGCAAGGCAGAGGCGTCGACGCGCGGCCGTTCGCTCACGGCTGTCCCACGTCCTCGCCGAAATCCGCCCGCAGGGCCGCAATGTCCGGATCGACCGTGACGAGGTTCTCGGCGGAAGCCGCACGCCGCAACCGGTCGCGCACCGCGTCCCAGGCTTCGCCCTCGGGCACTTCTTCGACCAGGATCTCCCGCGCTCCGGCCTTGTCGAGCGCCCGCAGGTTCACGTAGAGCTCGCGGGTGTAGACGTCGGAGCGCCGGCCGGCATTCACCCAGGTCATGAACTTGTTCGCCACCCGCGGCGGCCGCAGGGCGAGCACCGCGACCTTCTCGTGATCGGCGGTGAGCTGGGCCACGACTTCCTCGAGTGCCCGGCTGTTGACGATGCTGAGCGGCGTCGACGGGGAGTAGTGCTTGACGTCGGAGCCGGGAACGCGCGGACCATCTGCCTCGCCGCGGCCCTGGACGTCGGGCACCACGGCACGCAGCTGCGAGAGCGTGATGGAGCCCGGCCGCAGCACGCGCGGCGTCGCATCCACGCACGACACGATGGTGGACTCGAGACCGATCTTGCAGTCGCCGCCGTCCAGGATGACCTTGATCGCGTCCCCGAACTCCTCGCGCACGTGTTCGGCCCGCGTGGGACTCACGCGGCCGTAGCGGTTCGCCGACGGTGCCGCGATGCCGCTGCCGTAGGCGCGCAGCAGCTGCTGCGCGACGGGATGGCCGGGCACGCGGACTGCGACGGTGTCCTGCCCGCCGGTGACGGCGAGGTCCACGGCCGGCGCGCGGCGCAGCACCAGCGTCAGCGGTCCCGGCCAGAAGCGCTCCGCCAGCGCACGGGCCGACGGCGGCACCTCGAGCGCCCAACGCTCGAGCATGCGCGGGTGATCGATGTGCACGATGAGCGGATGGGTCGCGGGCCGTCCCTTGAGCTCGAAGATCCGGCGCACCGCGTCCGGATTCTGCGCGTCGGCGCCAAGGCCGTAGACGGTCTCGGTTGGAAAAGCGACGACGTCGCCGTCGCGCAGCGCTTCCACTGCCCGGTCTATTTCGTCCTGCGGCAGGCGCGCTGTGACCATGTGCGAATGATAGCGTTAAAAAAACCGGGACGCCGCCGCGTCATTCGACCGGCCGCCGCTCCCACCCCGCCGTCGTGCGCCGCAGCTCGTAGCTGGGCCAGTAATGCCCGTCGAGCTTGAGGGTGATCACCTCGACCGACCCGTTCCAGGTGACGGTCTTCAGGCGCACCGAGGAGCGGTCCGCGCGGCCCTGGACCGCGGCGATGAAGGCGTCGAGGTCGAGCGTCGCACGCCCGTCCACTTCGACGATGCGTCGTCCGGCAAACAGCTTGTAGCGGGTGGCGGGAGATCCATAGGAAAAATAGGCGACGAAGACGCCCTCGGGCGGAATGCCGCGCTGCGCCGACATCGCGCGGTGGGGCGCGTGCAGCACCGCTCCGGCCCACAGCAGCAGTCGGTCGATGTCGCGCCCGTCGAGCGCGGCCGTCTCGATGTCGAGCGTGGTTTCGCTGCCGTCGCGCAGGATGGTCACCGCGACGCGGGGCGCACGCGTCGCCATCTCGACCTCGCGAAAACGGTTCACGGTCTGCCCGTTCACGGCGAGCAGCAGGTCCCCCGGGCGTAGCACGGCCGACGCCGGCGTCCCGGCCACCAGTCGTGCAATGCTCAGCACCTGGCGGTGCGACCCGTCGTGCTCCTCCAGGCGCTCGACCCAGGGGTCGGGCAGGCCGAGCTTGCGGGCGGAGGCGATCGGCATGGCCTCGAACTCCGCCTCGAGCGAGTACAGCGGCCGGTTCGTGCGGACGGACTCGACAGCCTCCTGCACCAGGTCCACCGACATCCCGCGGTTGATCTGCACCAGGTCGCGCCCCGTCTCGGCGGCGAAGCTCGACCACATGGCGCGCACGCGCCCATCGCGGCCGACGATCACGCCGTCGAAGTCGTTCGGCGCATTGACGAGGTTCGCCACCTCGAGGTTTGCTTCCCGGAACTGCAGCGTCCGCGACAGCGGAAAGCTCACGTCGTCGACGGACGCGACCGTGGTCGCTATCGCCCGTACGCGCGAGTCCGCATTGAGCCCGATGACCGACACCGCCTCGCCGGGCGTGAGGTCCCGCGGGTCGAGGCGTGCCGCCCGGACCGGCGTGCCGTCGAGCAGCGCGGGGTCGAAGGAAACGATCGCGAGGTTGTGCGCGGGATGCACGAATTCGATCCGCCCCGGCACTTCGATCGAGCCCGCGAAGGTCAGGCGCACGTCACCGACCGCAACGGGCACGGTATTGCGGTCGACGGCGACGAGCCCGGCGGCGGCGTCCACCAGCAGGCCCGTGCCGTGATAGTTGCGCTCGGTCACGCCCGCGACGGAGAACGGCATGTCGAAATTGACGAGCACGAGCGAGGGCGCGAGGCGGTCCGCCAGCTCGTCGCCCGACGCCACGAATGTCGTTCGGGCCGGCGCGGGTGGCTTGGCCGGCGGGGCGTCGGCGAGCGGACCGCACGGCCAGTAGCCGGTGACGTCGTCACGACGGCAATGGCGCGCCGGGAACCAGCGCCGATCCATGCGCATCACGCGGGTCTGCGTGCCCTGCGGATCGTCCAGCGTCGTATAACGCAGCGGGGCTCGCTCCCCGTCCGCGAGGCCGGCGATCGACTGCTCGAAGTCCGCCAGGCCGAGGACGGCCTTGCCGCCGACGCTCGCGATCACGGCACCTCGGGGCACGCCGGCCGCGCCGAGCGCGTATCCCGGATTGGCCACGTAGACGCCCTGGATGGGGGCATTCAGGTGCCGGGCCATCTGGTAGGAGAGCGTGTGGACGACGGCATCCCCGAACTCCAGGTATTCCGCCGGCGTGATCGCATGCAGGTCACCGACCTCGAGCCT
Source organism: uncultured Gammaproteobacteria bacterium (assembly GCA_963778185.1). Classification (GTDB taxonomy): domain Bacteria; phylum Pseudomonadota; class Gammaproteobacteria; order Steroidobacterales; family Steroidobacteraceae; genus RPQJ01. Next base: position 503,108 of record CAVZTF010000003.1, read on the forward strand.
GCGCTCGAGCACCTCCCCGCCCCGCTCGACCTGCAGCGAGATCGTCTTGCCAACTGCGCCGTCGAGCACGTCCGCCAGCGGGTCGAAGGTGGTGACGAGCTGGCCGTTCACCCGCACCAGGATGTCGCCCGGCTGCAGAGCGCCCTCGGCGGGCGAGCCGGGCTGCACGTCGCCCACCACGAGCATGCCGGTGAGTTCCGCGGCGGCCCGCCGTGCAGACGCCTGCGTCTGCGGGCGGAGCCCGAGCCGCTCGAGCTCGTCGTACGGGGTGTAGTTGAAAACGGTCTGCAGGGTGCCGCGGGTGATCGGCCGGCCGGCGCGCACGAGGTCGAGCGCCCGCTGCACGCGCCCGAGCGGCAGGTAGAAGCTCGAGGCGGCGCCCGTGCTGCCACCGGCGTTCAAGGCAACGACGCGCCCGCGAATGTCGATCACCGGAGAGCCTGACGAACCGCCCGAGGTGCCCGAAGCCGCCTGGATGTAGAAGGTGTTGAAGTCGTTGTACTTGCCGACGCCGTATTCCGGCGTCGCCCGATCGAGGCGGGCGAGCGTGCCGGCCAGGATCGAAAGTTGCTCGCCCGCGTCGTTGCCGACGACTCGGATCTCGGTGCCGATGCGCGCGCCCTCCGGTGCGAGCGGCAGAGCGACCGGCCGTACATATCGCAGCTTCGACGGGTCGTAGCGATAGAGGCCGAAATCGTGCACTGGATCGCGATAGACCGCGCGCAGCTCCACCTCCTCGCGGTTCTGGAAGACGGCGGTCGCGATGACGGGCCCGGGTGTCACGACGTGCCGGTTGGTGAGGATGAGGCCGCGCTCCGCGTCGACCACGAAGCCAGTCGCCTGGCTCGACTGGTTCCACTCCGTGTCGAACGCGCGCGCCTGGTCGATCTCGATCGTCACCACTGAGGGCGCGATCCGCGACAGCGTCTGGTCCCACGCCGGGGTCTCGGCGCGAAGCACGCCCGACGCCAGCGCAGCCACCGCGAGCGCCGCCCAGGCCGCCGCCGGCAACCGGGTCCTCATCACAGCGAGCGCCCGAACGCCGCGCGGAAGCGGTCGCGGAACTCGTCCATGGTGAACGCGTGGTGCTGCGTCCCGGCGTGGGCGATCTTGATCGCACCCATGAGCGAGGCGATGCGGCCGGTGGTCTCCCAGTCGAGGCCCTGCATCAGGCCGAAGATCAGGCCCGCCCGGTACGCGTCGCCGCAACCGGTCGGGTCGACGAGGGCCTCCGGCCGTGCAGCTGGAACGAGGTGCTCGCGACCCTCGGCATGGATCACGCTGCCCTCGGCGCCCTTGGTGACGATCAGCGCCCGTACGCGGGCGGCGATCTCGCGGTGCGACCAGCCGGTGCGTTCGGCGAGCAGCTGGCCCTCGTAGTCGTTCACCGCGATCCAGGTGGCCTTGCCGATGAACGCCCGCAATTCCTCGCCGCCGAACATCGGCAGCCCCTGGCCGGGGTCGAACAGCATCGGGATGCCGGCCGCCGCGAACTGCTCGGCGTGCTTCAGCATGCCCTCGCGCCCGTCGGGCGCCACCACGCCGAGCGAGACACCAGGGCCCTCGGGCACGCGATTGACGTGCGAGTGGCTCATCGCGCCCGGATGAAAGGCCGTGATCTGGTTATCGTCGAGGTCCGTGGTGATGAACGCCTGCGCCGTGAACTCCTCGTCCAGGACGCGCACGTGCCCAAGCGCGATCGAGCGGTCGAGCAACCACTGCCGGTAGGGCCCGAAGTCGTGCCCCACGGTCGCCATGGGCGCGCCCACGCCGCCGAGCAACCCGAGGCCATAGGCGATGTTGCCGGCGCAGCCGCCGAAATTGCGCCTCATGCTCGGCACCAGGAACGAGACGTTCAGCAGGTGGATGCGGTCGGGCAGGATGTGATCCCGGAACCGCCCCGGGAACACCATGACCGTGTCGAATGCGATGGAGCCACAGATCAGTGCGGTCATGGGGTGAGTGGATTGGCGTCGGAGGTTGGAGGTTGGAAATCGGGCGTGCCGGGCTAGTGGAACATGCTCAGTCGAGCAACACCAAGCCCCACGTCACCCACAGCAGCACGAGCGAGAAAAGCACGGCGGTGGAGCCCAGGTCCTTCGCGAAGCCCGACAGGTGGTTGTGCTCCATGCCGATGCGGTCGACGACGACCTCGATGCCGGTGTTGAGCAACTCGACGATGAGCACCGCCATCATGCTGCCGATGAGCAGCGCCCGCTCGACGCTGCTCTCGCCGACCCAGAACGCCGCCGGCACCAGCACCGCCGCCAGCCACACCTCCTGGCGGAAGGCCGCCTCGCTCAGGTAGCAGTGGCGCAGCCCGCGCAGCGAATTCAGCGTCGCGAGCCGCAGGCGATTGAGCCCCGCTGGCCGCTTGCCCTCGCGGATCAAGCAGCCTTCCAGGCCAGGTCGAGCTGCTTGGCCGCGCGCACGTCGTCGAGCCGGCGCACCGGCAATGTGTGCGGCGCACCCTTGAGCTTGGCGGGGTCGGACTGCGCTTCCTCGCGGATCGCGATCATCGCGTCGAGGAAGGCGTCGAGCTCCTCCTTCGATTCGGTCTCGGTGGGCTCGATGAGCAGGCACTCCGGCACCAGCAGCGGGAAGTACGTGGTGGGCGCATGGAACCCGTAGTCGAGCAGGCGCTTGGCGAAGTCCATCGCCGTCGTGCCGTGGTCGCGCGCCTCGCGCCGCAGCGTCACGATGAACTCGTGGCCGGCGCGGCGGTCGGGATAGGCGAGCTCGAACCCGGCCGCCAGGAGGCGCGCCATGAGGTAGTTGGCGTTCAGCGTGGCGAATTCCGACACGCGCTGCATGCCGTCGCGGCCGAGCATGCGCATGTAGACGTATGCGCGCAGCAGCACGCCCGTGTTGCCCATGAACGCCGAGAGGCGACCGATGGTCTGCGGGAGGTCCCGCTGGTCCAGCCACCGGAAGCGTTCGCCGTCGCGCCCCACCAGCGGAACGGGCATGAAGGGCAACAGGCGCTCGCTGACCCCGACCGCGCCCGAGCCCGGACCGCCGCCGCCGTGCGGCGTCGAGAAGGTCTTGTGCAGATTCATGTGGATGACGTCGAACCCCATGTCGCCCGGACGCACCTTGCCGAGGATCGCGTTCAGGTTGGCGCCGTCGTAGTACAGCAGTCCGCCCGCCTCGTGGACGATTTGCGCGACCTCGTGGATGCGCCGCTCGAACACACCGAGCGTCGAGGGGTTCGTGAGCATGATGCCCGCCGTCTGCGGGCCCACCGCGCCCCGCAGCGCATCGAGGTCGATGTCGCCGTTCGGCAGCGACGGGATCTCCTTCACCGTGCAACCGCACATCGTGGCCGTCGCCGGATTGGTGCCGTGCGCCGCGTCGGGGACGATGATCTCGGTGCGCGCGAGGTCCCGCCGCGCCTGGTGGTAGGCGCGGATCATCGCCACGCCGGCGAACTCGCCCTGCGCGCCGGCCATGGGCGTCAGCGAGACGCCGCGCATGCCGGTGACCTCCTTGAGCATTTCCTGCAGCTCGTACAGGCAGCGCAGGATGCCCTGCCCGGTCGAATCCGGAGCCAGTGGATGCCGGCCGAGGAACTCGGGCAGCATCGCGAACTGGTTGCAGGCGCGCGGGTTGTATTTCATCGTGCACGACCCGAGCGGGTAGAAGTGCGTGTCGATGGAGAAGTTGAGCTGCGAAAGACGGGTGAAGTGACGCACCGCCTGCAGCTCCGAGACCTCGGGCAGCACTGGCGGGCTTTGCCGGCGCAGCGCCTCGGGAACGGCGGTGGACGCCTGCGCAGGCGGATATTGCGCGGCGGAGCTGCGACCGGGTCGCGAGTGCTCGAAGATGAGTTTTTCGTGCATGGCGGGATCCTCGCGCGGCTCAGGCCGCGGCTGCGCTCTTCATGATGTCGGCGAGTGCGCGCGCATAGGCGTCGATGTCCGCGGCCGTGCGCGTCTCGGTGGCGCACACGAGCAGCGCGTTGCCGAGCGACGGGTAGTCGATACTCACGTCGCAGCCACCCACGATCCCGCGCTCGGCCAGCGCCTCGAGCACGCCGCGCACCGGACGGTCGAGCAGCAGCAGCGCCTCGTGGAAGCGCGGCCGGTCGAAGGCCGGGCGCACCCCCGGGATGCGGGTGAGCGACTGCACCAGCTGCGCCGTGCGTTCCATGCTGGTCGAAGCGACCTGGGCCAGGCCGCGTGGGCCAACCAGCGACATGTAGATCGTCGCCGCCGTCACCAGCAGTCCCTGGTTGGTGCAGATGTTGGAGGTCGCCTTGCTGCGGCGGATGTGCTGTTCGCGCGCCTGCAGCGTGAGCGTGAAACCGGGCTTGCCGTCGAGGTCGACCGTGCGGCCGACGATTCGCCCTGGCATCTGGCGGATGTGCTCCATGCGGGTCGTCATGAAACCGAAGTACGGGCCGCCCGATGACAGCGGCACGCCGAGCGGCTGGCCCTCGCCGCACACGATGTCCACTCCCTTCGCGCCCCATTGCCCGGGCGGCCTGAGGATCGCGAGCGAGACGGGATTGACCACCGCGATCACCAGCATGCCGGCGGCGTGCGCCCAGTCGGTGAGCGCGTCGACGTCCTCGAGGTTGCCGAAGAAATTCGGCTGCTGGATCACGAGGGCCGTGAGGTCCTGCCCGCGATATTTCTCGAGGCTCGCCAGCGTGGTGTGGCCGCCCTGCGGGTCGTACGGCAGCAGTTCGAAGGCGAGCTTCTGGTTACCGGCGACCGCCTTCACCACGTCGCGGTAGGTGGGGTTCACCGCCGCAGGCATCAGGATGCGAGCCGACTTCGACCTGCGGTGCGCCCGCACCGCCATCAGGCAAGCCTCGGCGAGCGCGGTGGCGCCGTCGTAGAGCGAGGCGTTCGACGCTTCCATGCCCGTCAGGCTCGCCATCATCGACTGGTATTCGTACAGCAACTGCAGCGTGCCCTGGCTCGCCTCGGCCTGGTAGGGCGTGTAGGCGCTGTAGAACTCGCCACGCGTGACGATGGCCCACACCGCGGCCGGCACGTGGTGCTCATAGGCGCCGGCGCCGATGAAATTGAGTCGCCGGCCGTCGCGGGCGGCGAGCTCCGTCATCAGCCGGCCGATCTCCATCTCGGAGGTGGCCGGTGGTATGCCGTCGAGGGCGCGGGAGCGCAGGTTCGCCGGGATCTCGTCGAACAGCGCGTCGATGTCCGGCGCGCCGATGGCGGCCAGCATGTCGCGGATGTCTTCCGCGGTGTGCGGGATGAAGGGCATGGTCGTTCCCCGGTCAGTGAGTTTCCGCGGCCAGCGCGGCCTCGTAGGCCTTCGCGTCGAGCAGGGCGGCGAACTGCGCCTTGTCGTCCGGGCGGATGCGCATGAGCCAGCCCCTGCCATAGGGGTCCTGGTTGATGAGTTCGGGCTGGCCGCCGAGGTCGGCATTGCCCGCCACCACCTCGCCGCTCACCGGGCTGTAAACGTCCGAGGCGGCTTTCACCGACTCGACGACGGCGAAGGCCTCGCCCGCGGCGATGCGGCGGCCGGCTTCGGGCACCTCTGCGAACACGAGGTCGCCGAGCGCCTGCTGGGCGTGGTCGGAGATGCCCACGGTGACGGTGCCGTCCGCTTCGAGGCGGGCCCACTCGTGGGACTTCAGGTAACGCAGTTCGGCAGGAACCTTGCTCATGGTTTGCTCCGTGGAAACTCTACAGGGGAATCGCGATCTTGCCGTGACGCACGAAGGGCGGCCGGACCACGGCCGCGCCGAGCACCCGGCCGCGGATCTCGACCTCGCAGCGGTCGGCCGTCTGCGACGGCACGCGGGCGAGCCCGATCGAGCGCTCGAGCGTCGGCGAAAAAGTGCCGCTGGTGACCTCGCCCTCGCCGACGGCCGGCACGATCACCTTCTGGTGGGAACGCAGCACCGCGCGATCCGCCAGCACGAGCCCGACGAGCTTGCGCGGAACACCACGCGCTTTTTGTGTCGCCAGCGCCTCGCGGCCGATGAAGTCGCGGTCCTGCGGGTCCCAGGCGATGGTCCAGCCGAGTCCCGACTCGAGCGGCGAGGTCGTCTCGTCCATGTCACTGCCGTAGAGGTTCATGCCCGCCTCCAGCCGCAGCGTGTCCCGCGCACCCAGCCCGGCGGGCATCACGCCGGCCCCGCGCAGGCGGCTCCAGAAGCCGGCAGCCTCGTCCACGGGCACCATGATCTCCCAGCCGTCTTCTCCGGTGTAGCCGGTGCGCGCGACGAACCACCTGTCCGACGCCGTGCCGAAGAAGGGCCCCAGGTCCAGGGCGCGGGCCGCGAGCGCAGGGTCGAGCAGGGTCGCCGCCTTCTGGCGCGCGTTCGGGCCCTGCACGGCGATCATCGCGAGGTCGAAGCGCGGCTCGACCGACACCTCGTATCCCCCCGCGTGGGCCCGCAGCCACTCGAGATCCTTGTCGCGCGTACCGGCGTTCACGACCATCCGGTACCACTGGTCGTTCATGTAGTAGACGATCAGGTCGTCGATCACGCCGCCGTGCTCGCGCAGCATGCACGAGTAGAGTGCCTTGCCTGGCTGCGTCAGCTTGGCGACGTCGTTCGCGAGCAGGCGGCGCAGGAAGTCGCGCACGCGGGCGCCGCGCAGGTCCACGACGCACATGTGGGAGACGTCGAACATTCCGGCGTCGCGCCTGACGCCGTGGTGCTCCTCGATCTGCGAGCCGTAATTGACCGGCATGTCCCAGCCGCCGAAGTCCACCATGCGGGCGCCGGCGGCAACGTGGGTGTCGTAGAGTGGTGTGCGCAAGCCCATTGTGTTCTTCCAGGAAGCCGCAAATAAAAAAGGCGGCAGGCCTCGTCGACCTGCCGCCCCTCTGTCCTGTGACCTGAGAGATCGGGCGCCGGTGGACCGGTGCCGCACCCCTTCGGTGGGCCCCTCGCGAGGCCGCTCTCCAGAGCCCATCAGGCCGCGCCGTTCGTTTGCCTGAGCGTTTCCGGGCGGGTTGCGCCTTCGGCGGGCTGTCACCAGCCTCTCTCCGGACGAGCCTTGCGATGGGTCGGGGAATGTTACCCGAGTGCCGCCCCTCCGACCAGCGCCGTCCGGGCGCCATCGATTGCCAATCGCGGGTCGGTCGCGGAACATTGCCCGGATGCGCGCACTGATACTGAACCTGGTCATGATGGCATCCGCCGTGACGCCGGCGGTCGAGGCCGCCGGGCCGGCGTCCGGGGCCGGCGAGCGGCTGCACCAGCTCTTCGAGGCTGAGTGGGAGCGAGGGCTGGTCGAGAACCCGATCCGCGCCACCTACCTCGGCGATCGCCGCCATGACGCCCGCTGGCCGGACCTCTCGAGCGATGCCCTGGCCCGCAGCCACGCGGCCGACCGCGGCGTGCTCGAGGCGCTCGCCGCCATCCAGCCGGATGCGCTGTCGCCCGACGACCGCTTGAACCGCGACCTGTTCCGCCGGCTCTACGAGGGCGACGTCGCCGCCTACGCGTGGGGCCTGCGCTACCTGCCCGTAACTCAACGTGGTGGCGTGCAGTCCGCGCACGAGATGGCGGAGTTGCTGCAGTTCGCGAACGCGCGGGACTACCTGAACTGGATCGCCCGGCTGGACGGCGTCGGCCGCTACGTGGACCAGACCATCGCCTTGATGCGCGAGGGGGTGCGCCGGAGGCAGACACAGCCGCGCATCATCATGGACCGGGTGCCCGGGCAGATCGCCCGGCAGATCGTGGACGACCCTGCGGCGAGTCCGTTCTTCGGGCCGTTCATGACCATGCCGCAATCCATTCCCGCGCCGGAGCAGCAACGACTGCGCGCGGCGGCTCGGCAGTCGATCGAGCGGGTGGTGGTGCCCGCCTACCGCAGGCTGCAGGAATTCGTTACGCAAGAATACCTCCCGGCGTGTCGCGACACCGTCGGCATCTGGGACACCCCGGGCGGCGAGGATTGGTACCGTCAACGCGTCCGCTGGTTCACGACGACGGACCTGACCGCCGATGAGATTCACGAGATCGGCCGGCGCGAGGTTGCGCGCATCCGCGGCGAGATGCAGCAAGTCATCGACGAAGTCGGCTTCAAAGGGGGCTTCGAGGAGTTCCTGCGGTTCCTGCGCACCGACGCGCGCTTCCGCCACCGCGACCCGCAGCAGCTGCTGCAGGCGTACCTCGCGATGTCGAAGCGCATCGATCCACTGTTGCCGAAGTATTTCGGCCGGCTGCCACGCATGCCGTACGGGGTGCGGCCGATCCCCGCCGAGTCGGCTCCCGATACGACGACGGCCTACTACCAGCCGCCGTCGCTCGACGGGCGTCGGGCGGGCTATTTTTACGTGAACCTCTACAAACCCGAGGAGCGCCCGACCTACGAGATCCCGGTGCTGACGATCCATGAGGCCGTGCCCGGCCATCACCTGCAGATCGCGCTGGCCCAGGAACTCGGTGCGCAACCGAAGTTCCGGCGTGATTTCGAGGCGACGGCCTTCATCGAGGGCTGGGGCCTGTACAGCGAGAGCCTCGGCGAGGAGATGGGGCTGTACGCCGACCCCTACGACAGGTTCGGCCAGCTCACCTACGAGATGTGGCGCGCGGTGCGGCTCGTCGTCGACACCGGCCTGCACCACAAGCGCTGGAGCCGGCAGCAGGCCATCGAGTTCTTCAGGGCCAACGCCGCGAAGAGCGAGCTCGACATCGTCAACGAGATCGACCGGTACATCTCCTGGCCGGGGCAGGCGCTGGCCTACAAGATCGGCGAGCTGCGCATCAAGGAACTGCGCGCCCGGGCGACGGCCGCGCTCGGCGATGAATTCGACCTGCGCGAGTTCCACGACGTGGTGCTCGGCAGCGGCGCCGTGCCGCTCGACGTCCTCGAGGCCAACGTGCGCGACTGGCAACGGGGCAAGCCAGCCGCGCACTGACGCCGCCGATCACGGGGTCACGGTCAGGTACTTGGTCTTGGCGACTCCGTTGGCCGTGGCGGTGATCTTCGCCGAGGTCCTCGCGGTCACCGGCGCAGTCGACACGGTGAACGCCGCTGTCTGCGTGCCGACGGGAACCACCACGCTGGACACGTTCGGGGCCGCGGTCGCCGGCTTCGCGCTGGCGAACTCGACCAGGACCGGGCCCGGACCGGCGACACACTGCAGCCTGGCTAGCGCCGCTCGAGGTGTTGCCGCCGACCACCGTGGTGGGCGTCAGCGTGAGCGAGCTCATGCCGATTGGCCGCAGCGTCAGCGGTTGCTCGAGCGTGGTGTCGCCCAGCGCCGCTCGCACGACGCCACTCTGCGGCGCCGCCAGCGACGTGGTCTTGATGGTGAAGGTCTTGGAGAACGCTCCCGCGGCGACCTTGACCGATGCAGGCGTGGTCGCCGCCGCCAGCGTGTCGGCGAGCGCCACGGTGAGGCCGCCGACGGGCGCGGCCGCGGAGAGTCGCACGGTTCCGATCACGCTCAGGCAACCGGCCGTGCTGGACTTGCTGAGCGTGAGGCTTGCGAGCCCGGACACGCTCGATTGCACCGTGACGGTTGCGGACGGCAGCGACGTGCCCTCTGGAGCGGTGGCACTGACCGTGAGGAGCGTGCCCGAATCGGTCGTGTCCGCCAGGATGCTCGCGGGCGCAAGTGCGAGCGCATAGGTGCGCGTCCCGCCGAGGCCGGCGGCGAAGTCGTAGGTGACGACGACGTTGAACGCGAGCCGCGGCTGGATCGGGTGGGTGTCGCCGAAGTTCAGCGTGACCACGCCGTTGTCGATCGCATGGAGGCCCGTGGCGAGCAGAGGATCATCCGCGTCGACCGCGCCGTCAGCATTGCGGTCCAGCCAGGCCCGGACGGCAGTCACGTCCAGTCGGTCGTCGCCCGTTCCGGAGGCCGCGAGATCAAGGCCGGTGATCGCAAGCGGCACCGGTCCATGGTTGGCGAAGCGGTAGCTCGCGATGCGCACGGCCGTGGCGCCGGGTTCGACCGTCGGGTTCGGGATGCTCGCGGCAGGCAGCACCTCGAGACTCGGCACGCGCGGCTCGACGTAGGTAAAAACGTCGCGCATTCCGTTCGGATCCCCTACGCCACCCTCGGCCCAGATCGCGTGCATCGCATCGGCTGCCCAGATGTAGTTGCCGTGACAGCAGATGCCGCCGCCCGTGGACGTCAGTAGCCAGGTTGCGCCACCGTCATAGGTGACGAGGGCCGACCCTGCGACGGCAAAGCCCTTGAGCGGGGTGACGAAATCCAGGTAATGGAGAACCGTGTCCGACAGCTTCTGCCAGGTCACTCCCGCATCGACGCTGTGGTGCAACCCGGGTCCGCTCGGGCTCTGGGTCGTCGCGCTCGCCCAGGCTTCGTCGCCCACCATCCCGACGTCAGCCGTGCCGTAGCCCGAGTTCACGATCAGGTCATTGTCCGGCTGTTGCGTCCAGATGCCGGACGTGCCGCGCAGTTCGCGGTGCATCGCGCCGCCCCAGGCGTATGGCGTGACGAACAAAACCGCCTTGCCGTTCGACGTGGCTCCCAGCGCCGAGCAGGACGCGTAGTCCTCGAGCCAGGTCCGCTTGATCTGCCAGGTCGCGCCGGAGTCGGCGGTCTCCCAGATCGTCGCCGCGAACGGCGAGCCGGAGCCCATGTAGGTGCCCGTATTCTCGGAGCCGCAGGCGATCCATCGGCTGGAACTGATCGACGCGTAGTTGCTGATGGCAACGATGCCGTTGGCGTCCGCATGGTTGGGCAGGTCGGCGTACGTCCACGTCGTGCCGCCGGTGGTCGTGCGCAGGACGCCGCCTGCGTGATACATGGTGTACGGTGCGCTCGCGCTCGGCGAAACCCGCGACGTCAGGACGCCCTTGTAGCCACTCACGAACAACATCGAGCGGCCGGTCATGTCCGGAATCACCGCCACCCCGCCGTCCGCCCAGCTGCCGACCTCCTTCCAGCTCGAGCCGCCGTTCAGGGTGCGCCAGAGCTCGGTGACCATCGGCGAGATGCCTCGGTGTCGAAGCATCAGGAATCCGACCTGGTCGTTGACGAAGAACGGCTCCCACAGGTCGTAGTCGGGGTTGCGCCAGGGCGCCGGATAGGACGGCAGGTATTTCCAGTGGTGCGTCAGGTTGAAGGTCACCCCGGCGACGTTGCCGGCGACCTCGATCGCGGTCCGGCGCGACTCCATGGTGAAGCTGTCCTCGCCTTCCGGCTCCACATACAGCAGGGTGACCGGCCCGGCCGGCACGTTCGCGATCGAGAACGTCCCGTGGTAACGGTCCACAGGCACGACGTTGGCGACCAGGCTGGTGCCCAGGACGCGGACCTGCGGGTGCTTCCCCAGGATGCTCGGTTGGTAGCCGCCGTCGGCGACGGGCATGACCACCTCGCCGCTGACCGTAGCGCCCTGCGCGGGCAAGGCAAGCAGCGCCAGGGCGGCCAGCAGGATGAATACCAGCAGCCACCGAAGGGCGCTGGGGGAATGAAGCCGGGTGCCACCGAGGTTCGAGGCGTTCGGTGTCCGCCAGATGTGCAGCGCCGTCATGGCCCGTGTACTCCTTGTACCGCCGACGATCCGCCCTCTTCTTGTTCAGGAGCTTTAGCTCACATTTTCCACCGGGGCGGTGGGGCCACGAGGGTGGAAAATGCACAGGTTACCTTCGCCGGCCGCAGCCCTGCGACGCTACAATGCGGCCCGTCCCAGACCCGGTCCAGACCGATGCCAAAGCCTGCCCGACGTCCGTCCGTCCCCGTTCGCATCGGCCGCGTCACCGCGGGCGGGGCCGAGCCCGTGGTCGTGCAGTCAATGACCAACACCGACACGGCGGACATCGAAGGGACGGCCGCACAAGTACGGTCGCTGGCGTTGGCCGGCTCCGAGCTGGTGCGGGTGACGGTGAACACCGACGCCGCCGCCGCTGCCGTGCCGCACATCGTCGAGCGCCTCGCCCGGCTCGGGGTCGACGTGCCGATCGTCGGCGACTTCCATTTCAACGGTCACAAGCTGCTGCGCGATCACCCCGCCTGCGCCGAAGCGCTCGCCAAGTACCGCATCAATCCCGGCAACGTGGGCCGCGGCAGCAAGCGCGACCCGCAGTTCGCCGAGATGGTCGAGATCGCCTGCCGGCACGGCAAGCCGGTGCGAATCGGCGTGAACTGGGGGAGCCTCGACCAGGACCTGCTCACGCGACTGATGGACGAGAACTCGCGCGCGCCCGCGCCGCTTGACGCCAACGACGTGATGCGCGAGGCGATCGTGGTCTCCGCGCTCGAAAGCGCGCGCCGCGCCGAGGAACTCGGCCTGCCGCACGACCGCATCGTCATCTCCTGCAAGGTGAGCGGCGTGCAGGACCTGATCTCGGTGTACCGCAACATTGCCGCGCGCTGCGACTACCCCCTGCACCTCGGGCTCACCGAGGCCGGCATGGGCTCGAAGGGCATCGTGGCCTCCACGGCGGCGATGGGCATCCTGCTGCAGGAAGGCATCGGCGACACCATCCGCGTCTCGCTCACGCCCGAGCCGGGCGGCGACCGCACGCAGGAAGTGATCGTCGCGCAGGAGATCCTGCAGACCATGGGACTGCGGTCGTTCACGCCCATGGTCGTCGCCTGCCCGGGCTGCGGCCGGACGACCTCGACGTACTTCCAGGAGCTGGCGCAGAAGATCCAGTCGCACCTGCGCCACCGCATGCCAGAATGGCGCAAGCGCCATCCGGGCGTCGAGCAGATGACCGTGGCGGTGATGGGCTGCGTCGTGAACGGCCCGGGCGAGAGCAAGCACGCCAACATCGGCATCAGCCTGCCAGGGACCGGCGAGCGCCCGGTCGCGCCGGTGTACATCGACGGCGAGAAGGGGCCGACGCTCAAGGGCGAGCGGATCGCCGAGGAATTCCAGCAGCTCGTCGAGCAGTACGTCGAGCGTACCTACGTCGCGAGGAACGGGCGATGACAGCATTGCGTGACCGCAGGTGCACCGCCTGCGTGCCGGGGACACCGGCGGTTACCGCCGCGCGGGCCGCGGAGCTTCTCGGCCAGCTGGCGCACGGCTGGCGTCTCGCGGAGGACGGCAAGTCGCTCAAGCGCGCCTTCGGCTTCGAGGACTACTACCGCACCATGGCGTTCGTGAACGCCGTGGCATGGATCGCCAACGCCGAGGACCACCACCCGGACCTCCAGGTGGGCTACGACTATTGCCGCGTGACGTTCTCGACGCACTCGCTCGGCGGGCTGTCCGAGAACGACTTCATCTGCGCCGCGAAAATCGATGCCCTTGGCTGACGACGAGCCGCCACTGCCGTTCGTGGCGCCCTGCCGCCAGCTCGCGGCGGACGCTCCATTGCACTGGCTGCGCAGGGGCTGGGCAGACATGTGGGCCGCGCCGCGGCAGAGCCTGACCTACGGCGCGATCGTCGTGGGCCTGAGCGTCGCGCTCGCCTACGTTGCCGTTGGGCTCGGCGGCTACTGGGAGCTGCTGTCGCTGGTCTCCGGATTCATCCTGATCGCGCCCGTGCTCGCAGTGGGTACCTACGCGATCAGCCGCCAGATCGAGCGCGGCGAAAAGCCGTCGCTGCGCCGTAGCGTGCGCGAGGAACAGCGCGCCTTCGGCAACCTGATGGTCTTCGCGCTGATGCTGATGGTGGTGTTCCTGGTGTGGGCGCGCGCGGCATCGGCCATCCACATCTTCTTCCCGATCGCCGACCAGCCCGGCTGGCGCGACTACCTCACCTTCTTCGGGATCGGCAGCGCCGTGGGCTCGATCTTCGCGTTGATCGTCTTTTCCTCCGCGTCGTTCTCGCTGCCGATGATGGTCGACCGGCGGGTCGACGCCGTGACGGCCGTGGTCACGAGCATCAACGCCGTGCTGCGCAACAAGGCCGCCATGGCTGTCTGGGCCGCCTGCATCGTGCTGGCGGTGGCACCCGGCTTTGCGCTGCTTTTCATCGGCCGGGAGCGTGGCGCCGGACTCACCTGGATCATGGTCGCGCTCGGCATCACGCTGCCACTGATCGGGCACGCCACGTGGCATGGGTACCGCGAAGCGGTGGATGCGGAGGCCTGGCCGCGGCAGGACGGTGATTGATGGAGGCCTCGATCTAAGGGGCGGACGGTCGTCGCAGCAGCGCGCGATCCAGCTCGAGGTCCACTTCGTGCACCTGGTCCACGGGCAACCGCGAGTAACGCAGGGCGGCCGCGAAGCCCCGTCGATCCTGCCCGTGATCCATCATCCACTGCGCATGCTCGCAGAGCAGCGCGAGCTGCAGGCCGCGGGCGAGCGTGAGCGCGAGCCTGCGCGCGCCCGCCTGCAGGACCTCGCGATCCTTGCCGGTCTCGAGCCAGAGCGCCGCGCGCTCGAGCGCCCCGACCGCCAGCCGGCCCGCCGCGACGAGGCGCGGCTCGCTGAGTCCCCGCACGCAGGCGGATGTGCGGCCCATCAGTGCCGCGAGACCGTCGTGCAGGTCCGCGGGCGACATTGCATCGAGCACGAACACGTCCGGCATTGCGCCGAGCTTCGCCAGGCCCAGTGCATCGCGCAGCAACTGCGGCAACTTCCTGTCCTCCCCACCTTCCGCCGCGCCCATTCCCACGATCGCTTCGCCGACGAGTGCGACCGCCTGCCTGCCGATGCCGAGCGCTGCGACCGGCGCCATGAGTCGCAGCAGCGCGTGCTGCTGCCGGTCGATCTCGCCGCACGCGAGCCGGCCGTTCAACTCGGCAAGCATGAAGGCCATGAGGAACGCGCCCCAGGTCTCGGCCTCGAGCGACGCCAGCAGTTCGGTGCGCAGCGCCGGATGATCCGGCGATGGGTGCCGGGATTCGCCCTGCTCGGCCTGCAGACGAACGAGCGTCAGCGTCCGGCGCATGATCGCGACCGCCTGCACGCTGCTCCACGTGGCGTCGACGGCCTGCGGTGGATCGGTCGGGGACGGCCACGCACCCGCGTCCGCAGACGCGTGCAGGGCATAGGCCCTGGCGAGTTCCACGATGCGCGTGTAGCGGTCGCGTTGGCGTGGACCGGCGGCGGGCGGCAGTGCACGACGCAACCACGCTGCGAGCAACGGATCGTCGCGATGCCCGCTGGCGAGATCGGCGAGGCACTGCTCGAGCGCGCCCGGCCCCGCCTCGTTTCCCGTCATGCGAGGTGCCCGGGGCGCGTGACGATGGCCGGCAGGTCGCCCGCGAGTCCAAGCGCGCGCCGCACCATCGCGCGACGCGCAAGCGGCTGACCGCCGACCAGCGCCATCCCGAGCCGACGCGCCGCGGCGACCGCGACGCTGCGCTCGCCGAACAGACGATTGAGCGCGTCGGTGGTGCCGAGCATCAGCGCGTTCTCGCTGCGGCGCCAGCGCTCGTAGCGCCGCAGGGTGCGCAAGCCGGACGGTTCGTCGTCGGCGGCAACCGCCGCCGCGAGTACCTCGGCAAGGGCGGCGCAATCGAGGAAGCCTAGATTCACGCCCTGGCCCGCCAGCGGGTGAATCGTGTGGGCCGCGTCGCCCACGAGCGCGAGCCGCGGCCGCACGTAGTCGCGGGCATGCCACAGCGCCAGCGGGAATGCGGCGCGCCCGCTGTCGACCTCGACGTCGCCCAGCACGTGGTCGCTCGCTCCCGTTACGCGTCGCGAGAAGGCGGCGGGCTCCGCCGCCAGCAGTTCTGCGGCCTCGGTGGGGGACGTGCTCCAGACCAGCGACACGCGTCCGTCCGCAAGCGGCAGGAACGCGATCGGGCCGTCGGGCAGGAAGCGCTGCCACGCCGTGTGCCGGTGCGGCCTTGCGGTGCGCAGGTGCGCGACGACCGCGGACTGGCCATAGGCCCAGCCCGCGCGGCCGATGCCGCAGAGCTCGCGAGTACGCGACTGCGCGCCGTCCGCACCCACCACGAGGCCGCAATCGAGCCGACGGCCGTCCGAGAGCGTGAGTCGCGCCGCATCGTCCTCGAACTCGAGGGACTCGAGCCCGGCGCGCAGCTGCGCGATGCCCTTGAGGCACGGCGATTCGAGCAGAGCCCACTGCACGCGCAGGTTCTCGACGATGTGGCCGAGGTCGGGTTCGCCGCTCTCGGCCGCGGAGAAATGCAGGGCATCGCGCGCGTCCGGCCGGCTCGCCGCATCCCAGACGACCATTTCGGAATACGGGCAGGCCCGTTCCGCCAGTGCCGGCCAGGCCTGCGCAACCTGCAGGATGCGCTGCGAGGCACGGGACAGTGCCGACACGCGCAGGTCCACGTCGCCGTCGCGCGGCGGCCTCGGCACCGCCGGCTCGACGATCGCCGTGCGCAAGGACGCGAGCCGCTCGTCCTGTGCAGCGAGCGCCGCGAAGGCGAGGCCAACCATGCCGCCGCCGATGACGACGACGTCGAAGTCGTGCCGCTTGCCGGCAGCCATCAGCGCTCCCTGGCGAGCGGCACGCCGCGTGCGAGTCGCGGGACGCGACCGGCCGCGCCCACGCTCAGGCGCGCCATCGCACCCTTGGCGGGAGGGAAGGAATCGAAGGCGAGAAGGCCTACGCTGCGCAGGCCGCGCAACAGGCCGAGCGGCGAGCCGAACACCCGCACCAGCCCGTCGGTGAAGGCGACGATGCGGCGGCGATCTTCCTCGCGCCACTTCGCGTAGGCCGCGAGCGGTACAGCGTCCCCGACGTCCGTACCACCCTCGGCCAGCGCATCCGCCAGCACCTCGGCGAGGCTCGCGGCATCGCGCAGCCCGAGGTTGAAGCCTTGTCCTGCAATGGGGTGCAGGCCCTGGGCGGCATTGCCTACGATTGCGAGTCGCTCGGCGACGTGGCGCTCGGCGCGGGACAGCGCGAGGTCGTAGGAATGCCGCGCCCCGACGCGTAACAGCCGCCCCAGCCGGAACCCGAACGCCGCCTGCAGTTCGCCGAGGAATGCCTCGTCCGGCAACGCGAGCAGCCGCCGCGCTTCGTCCGGTCGCCGGGTCCAGACCAGGCCGCAGCGCCCGTCGGCGAGCGGCAGCACGGCGATGGGACCGTCCGGCGTGAAGCGCTCGTATGCGGTGTGGTCGTGGAAGCGCTGCGTGGTCATCGTCGCGATGATCGCCGTCTGCGCATACTCCCAGTGCTCGGCCGCGATGCCCGCCTGCTCACGCACCGCGGACCTCGCGCCGTCGGCCGCGACGACCAGGCGCGCACGCAGTTCGAGGGCCTCCCCGCCCTGCCGCTCCACGCGGATCGTGCGCGAACCCGGCTCGAGGGTCGTGGCGACGACTCGCGCCGGCGCGATCACCTGCACGCCCTGCGCGGCGCGCAGCCCCTCCCAGAGCGCCGCACCCATGACGCGATTGGGCAGCACGCAGCCGAGCGACTCGAGGCCCTGCTCCACGGCCTCGATGCGGGCGACGCCAAAGCGGCCCTGGTCCGAAACGTGGATCCGGCGGATCGGCGTCGCCTCGCGCTCCATGTGCCGCCAGATGCCGAGACTGCGGAACACCCGCACGCTGCCGTTCGCGAGCGCGGTCGTGCGCTCGTCGAAGCTCGGGTGCCCGTTCCCGCCGGGCGGCACGGCCTCGATGATCGTGGTCCTGAGGCCGAGCGGCGCAAGCGCAAGCGCGAGCGACGCGCCCACCAGGCCGCCTCCGGCAATGGCGAGGTCGAAGTCCCGAGTCGCGCCGTTGCCGCTCATGGACTGCCCGTCAGCCGCTCATCACGCGTTCGATCTCGGCGGGCGTGCGGGGCAGACCGTCGGTAAGGATCTCGCAGCCGCCGGCTGTCACCGCCACGTCGTCCTCGATGCGCACGCCGATGTTCCACCAGCGACGCGGCACGCCGCGGGTGCCGGCCGGGATGTAGATGCCCGGCTCCACCGTGAGGCACATGCCGGGCTCGAGCACCCGCCATTCCTCGCCGACCTTGTAGTCGCCGACGTCGTGCACGTCCATGCCGAGCCAATGGCCGGTGCGGTGCATGTAGAACTTCTTGTACGCCTCTTCCTTGATGAGCGTCGGCACGCGTCCCTTCAGCAGCCCGAGGCGCACCAGGCCCTGCGTGATGGCCCTGACCGCCGCGACGTGGGGCTCGTCCCAGTCATTGCCGGGCCGGACGCGCGCGAAGGCGGCCTCCTGCGCCTCGAGCACCACTTCGTAGACTGCCCGCTGCTCCGGGGAGAACCGGCCGTTGACCGGAAAGGTGCGCGTGATGTCGGAGGCGTAGTACTCGTATTCGCATCCGGCGTCGATGAGCAGCAGGTCGCCGTCGCGCAGCTCGGCATCGTTGGCGTGGTAATGGAGCGTGCAGGAGTTCGCGCCGCCGCCGACGATCGGGTGGTAGGAGATGTCGGCGCGATGCCGGTTGAACTCGTGCAGCAACTCGGCCATGACCTCGTACTCGTGCATCCCCGGGCGTGCCGCCTTCATGGCGCGGATGTGCGCGCCCACCGCGATCTGGGCCGAGCGGCGCATCACCGCGAGCTCGCCGCGGCTCTTGTAGAGGCGCATGTCGTGCAACAGGTGGTCGAGGGCCACGAACTCCTGAGGCGTGTGGATGCCCTGCTTGGCCTTGCCCCGCAGGGTGTTCACCCAGCCGATGACGTGCTGGTCGAACTCCGCGTTCAGGCCCATCGTGTAATAGACACGCCCGCACTGCTCCATGAGCCCGGGCAGGATGTCGTCGATGTCGCCGATCGGAAAGGCGTCGTCCGCCCCGTAGTCGCACGTGGCGCCGTCCGGTCCGGTCCGCTTGCCGTCCCAGGTCTCGCGAGCGGGGTCGCGGTCGCGCACGAACAGGATGTACTCCGCCTGCGGCCGCCCGGGCACCAGCACCGCGACCGCCTCAGGCTCGTCGAAGCCGGTCAGGTAGTGGAAGTCGCTGTCGGGCCGATAGTGGTAGTGGACGTCGCTGTTGCGTTGCTTCTCCGTGGCCGCGGGCAGGATGGCGATGCCTCCCTTGCCCATCATGCGCATCAGCTGGCGGCGGCGGCGTGCGAACTCGTCTTTGCGAACGGTCATGGTCCTGTCATTGGCTGGGTTGCTGCGGGGGCTGGCCGGCGCGCAGCCCCGCGAGGTCGTCGTGGACGAGCTGCACGGCGGCCCGCACGTATTCCACGAGCTCCGCGTAGGACTCTTCCTCCGTCTCGCTGCTTTCCGAACCGACGCCGCCCGCCAGTGAAATGTTCGCCAGGTCCGACAGCACCTCGGCCACTTCCTCCGGCAGGCGCTCCTTTGGGGCGGTGCCGGACGTGCCGAAGCCGTAGAGGAATCCCTGGCACCAGGCGCCGAGAGCCTCGGCGCGTGAGCCAAGCTCCACGTCGTCGTCCGGCAGCAGCGGCGCGAATTCCATGTCCGGGGCCGCGAGAAATCGCGCCGTGGCCTCGTGCAGGTCGGCGAACGATCCTTCCGCGCCGGAGCCCGGCGCTGCGGCGACGGTCGCGGGCAGGATGTCGTCCAGCCATTCGACCAGGGAATATGTCCGGCGCGCGCACAGCGCCCCGCACAGGCAGCCGTGGGCCTCGGCGGCGTGCATTGTCGATGCCGCGGCGGTGAGCGCCTGGGCGACGTCGTCGAAGGCGACGGGGAAAGCATCCGGCGTATCGTAGCATCGAGCGCCGAATCGCCGCCGGTTCAATTGATTCCGCACAGGGGCCGCCCTATAGTTCCCGACATGAGCGAGCCCAACGCAAGAACCGCCATCGACGCCGAGCTGCGCCGCCTCGAGCGCCGCATCGACGAGCTCGTGGCGACCGTCGGGCAGCTGAAGGAAGAGAACCGCGCCTTGCGCCAGCGGCAGGACACCCTGATCACCGAGCGCGCGAACCTGTTGCAGAAGAACGAGCAGGTTCGCGGGCGTGTCGAGGCCATGATCGGCCGCCTCAAGGCGATGGAGCACGGCTCATGAGCGACGACCGCGTGACGCGCGTCAGCGTCCGGCTGCTCGACCGCGAGTACCAGGTGGCGTGCCCGGCCGACGAGCGCTCGGCGCTGCTCGACTCGGCCGAGTACCTCGACTCGAAAATGCGCGAGGTGCGCGACTCCGGCAAGGTCGTGGGGCTCGATCGCATCGCGGTGATCTCGGCGCTCAACCTCGCGAACGAGCTGATCAAGCTCCGCCGCACCGGTTCGGTCGTCGACAGCGACATCGGCGCGAAGCTGCGGTCACTGCGCGAGCGCGTCGAGACGGCCCTCGAGAAGGGCCAGCAGATGGAACTTTGAGGGACGGCATCGGGTCCATCCCTCGACGATTTGGCGCCGCCTGCAGTGTTCGACACGGTCCGGGTTACCTCTCGACCTTAAGTCCAACACCCAGGGGAGCCGGCCAGTCGGCAACATTGTGCAAGTCCGCCTCGAGCGGGAAGCCTTAAGTGCCGCGGCCTTCCCCGCTTATTGCTCTTGTCGAGAGCAATGGCCCGTGACGGCACAGGCGGGTGGCGCCTCTCCCCTCATCCCGGCGGTCGCCTGAATGGCGCAACCCACAGCCGAAGTACGTGATGCGCGTCGCCGCCTGCGCGCGCTCCGCCTGTCGCTCGCGCCCGCCGAGCGGCGCTCCGCCGAGCGCGCCATCGCCGCGGCGCTGCGCCGCCTGCGACTGTTCGGGCCGGGCCGGCGCATCGCCGTCTACCTGGCGATGCGTGGCGAGGTCGACCTCGCTCCGGTCTTCGCATCAGCCTGGCGCGCGGGGTCGCAACTCTATGCGCCGCGGGTCACCAGCCGCCGCCGCCGCGGGTTGACCTTCGTGCCGCTCGCGCACGGCGTGCGCACCCGCGCCGGCGCCTTTGGCATCGATGAGCCCGTCGCGAGCGCCGGCACGCGCTGGACGGCCTTGCACCTCGACGCCGTGCTGCTGCCGGTGGTCGGATTCGACGCCGAAGGCAACCGACTCGGCATGGGTGCGGGGTTCTACGACCGCGCCCTGCGCGGGCGCCGCCGCCCCGGCAGTGGCTGGCGGCGGCCGCGCCTCATCGGCATCGCATTCGCGTGCCAGCAGGTGCCGCACATCGAGCCTTCGTCCTGGGACGTGCCGCTCGACCTGATCGTCACCGAGGCCCGGATCATCCGGCCGGCGCGGCACGCGCCGGGGCTGCGCGAGCCTGGCAAGGCATGAACTACTGGCTCTTCAAGTCCGAACCCGACGCCTTCAGCGTGGACGACCTCGCCCGCGCCAGGGACGCGACTTCCGCCTGGGACGGCGTGCGCAACTACCAGGTCCGCAACATGATGCGCGACGAGATGCGCATCGGCGACCAGGGCTTCTTCTATCACTCGAGCTGCGCGGTGCCGGGTATCGCCGGCATCGTGCGCGTCGTGCGCGCGGGATACCCGGAGCGCGCCGCGCTCGAGCCGAAGCATCGCTACTTCGATCCCGAATCCGATCCCGGGCACCCGCGCTGGTACTGCGTGGACGTCCGTCTCGAGCGCCGCATCGACCCGCTGATCACGCTCGAGGTCTTGCGCAAACATGCGCGCGGAGCGCTCTCCGGCATGCTGCTACTGCGCCGGGGCAACCGCTTGTCGGTCACGCCGGTGACGCGCGAAGAGTGGCGTTTCATCCTCTCGCTCGCGTGAGCGAATGCCGTGATTCACAGCACCAACTCATCGTCGGTCGCTCTCGCCGTTCATCGCGCGTCGCTCGAGCGTCCGGGAGCCACGACAGAAATTCGTGACGTGCCTCTTGCAATCGGGTTTTGATTTCTGTAAATACTGCGCCCGGACTAACCCGACATGGAGATATGCAAATGGCAGCGAAGAAAAAGGCAGTGAAGAAGGCGAAGGCGAAGGCGAAGCCGAAGAAGGCCGCCAAGAAGAAGTAGGCGACTCGCCAATCTTCACGACTGTGCCCGCGAAAGCGGGCACAGTTGTTTCAGGGGGTCACCCGGCATGAACCAGGACATCAAGAAGCAGCGCGCCGCCGAGGCCGCGCTCGAGTACGTGGGGGACGGCACCGTCGTCGGCGTCGGGACCGGCTCCACCGTCAACTTCTTCATCGAGGCGCTGGCGTCGCTGCGCCATCGCATCGCCGGCGCGGTCTCGAGCTCCATCGCGAGCACCCAGCGCCTGGAGGCCCACGGCATCCCCGTCCTGGACCTGAACGCCACCGGCGAACTCGGGGTCTACGTGGACGGCGCCGACGAGGCGACGCGCGCACTGCACCTCATCAAGGGCGGCGGCGGCGCGCTCACCCGCGAGAAGATCGTCGCCGCGTGTTCCCGGCGGTTCGTCTGCGTCGTCGACGACCAGAAGCTCGTCGACCGGCTCGGCCGCTTTCCCCTGCCGGTCGAGGTCATCCCGATGGCCCGCGGCCACGTCGCGCGACAGCTGGCCCGGCTCGGCGGCGAGCCCGCGTTGCGCGCGGGCTTCGTCACCGACAACGGCAACCACATCCTCGACGTGCGCAACCTCGCCATCGACGATCCCGTCGCGCTCGAGACCGAGATCAACCAGATCGCCGGCGTGGTCACCGTCGGCCTGTTCGCCCGCCGCCCCGCGGATGTACTACTGGTCGGGACGGCCGCCGACGTCGTAACGTTGGCACGTGGCGATTGACCCGACCCTGTTCCGGGAACTCCGCGCTGCGCTCGGCCCCGACGCAGTCCTGACCTCCGCCGAGGCCTGCGTCGCGTTCGAGTGCGACGCGTTGAGCGCGCAGCGCCACCTCCCCGAGCTGGTGGTGCTGCCAGGAGACGCCGCCGAAGTCCGCACCGTACTCGACCTGTGCCGCCGTCACTCCACGCCCGTTGTCGCGCGGGGTGCCGGGACGGGCCTTTCGGGCGGAGCATTGCCGGTGGCGGGCGGCTTGCTGCTGGTGCTGTCGCGCCTCAATCGCATCCTCGAGCTCGATCCCGGGCGCCGGCTGGCCCGCGTGCAGCCGGGCGTGACCAATCTCGCGATCTCCGAGGCCGCCGAGCCGTACGGGCTCTTCTACGCGCCCGATCCGTCCTCGCAGGTGGCCTGCACCATCGGCGGCAACGTCGCGGAGAACTCCGGCGGCGTGCATTGCCTCAAGTACGGGCTCACCGTCCACAACCTGCTGGAGCTGCGGATCGCAACCATCGAGGGCGAGGAGCTCGTGCTCGGCTCCGCAACCGGCGAATCGCCCGGCCTCGCGCTGCTGCCGCTCGTGACGGGATCCGAGGGCATGCTCGGTGTCGTGCTCGAGGTGACGGTGCGCCTGGTACCGATGCCCGAGCGGGTGGAACTCGTGATGGCGGCGTTCGACGGCGTCGGCCGCTGCGCGGATGCAGTGGGCCGCGTCATCGCCGCGGGCATCCTGCCCGCAGGCCTCGAGATGATGGACGCGCCGGCACTCCGTGCGGCGGAGGCCTTCGCGCACTGCGGCTATCCGCAGGACGCGGCCGCCCTGCTCCTCTGCGAGGTCGACGGCCTCGTGAACGACGTCGAAGCCCAGTTGGAAGCGCTGCTGTCAGTGCTGCGCGACTGCGGCGCGACGGAACTGCGTGTCGCTCGCGGCGCCGCCGAGCGGGCGCGCATGTGGTCGGGACGCAAGTCGGCCTTTCCGGCGGTCGGCCGTCTCGCTCCTGACTATTTCTGCATGGACGGCACGATCCCCCGCCGCCACCTCGCCTCGGTGCTCGCCCGCATTGGAGAGATGTCGCGGGCAGCGGGTCTCCCGGTGGCCAACGTGTTCCATGCGGGCGACGGCAACCTCCACCCGCTGATCCTGTTCGATGCCGGGATGCCGGGCGATCTGCCGCGCGCGGAACGCCTCGGCGCCGACATCCTCGAGCTGTGCGTCGCAGTCGGGGGCACGGTGACCGGCGAGCACGGCGTCGGGGTCGAGAAGCTCGGCCCGATGTGCACGCAGTTCGGCGCGGCAGAGCTCGAGGCCTTTCACGCGATCAAGCGCGCCTTCGACCCGGCAGGACTCCTGAATCCCGGCAAGGCCGTGCCCACCCTCGCCCGCTGCGCCGATTACGGGGCGATGCGCGTGCACGGCGGCAAGCTGCCGTTCTCGCACCTGCCAAGGTTCTGACGGGGATGGGCGAGCACGACCTGACGGCCGACCTCGTGGAGCGGGTCCGCACGGCGACGGCACGGCGCTCGCCCTTGCGCATCGTGGGCGGCGACACCAAGCGATTTCTCGGCCGCGCGCTCGACGGCGAGCCCCTTGCCGTCGCCGGACACTCCGGCATCGTGAACTACGACCCGGCGGAACTGGTGATCACTGCAAGGGCGGGCACCACCCTGAGTGACATCGAGTCACTGCTCGAGTCGCAGGGCCAGCACCTGCCTTTCGAACCCCCGCACTTCGGGCCGGCGGCGACGCTCGGCGGCGCGGTCGCCTGCGGCCTCGGCGGACCGGGCCGCGCGGCGCTCGGCCCCTTGCGCGACTACGTTCTCGGCGTGCGGCTGCTCACGGGCGACGGCCGCGTGCTGCGCTTCGGCGGGGAAGTGATGAAGAACGTCGCGGGCTACGATGTCGCCAGACTCATGGCGGGCGCCTTCGGCACCCTCGGCGTGCTGCTCGAGGCGTCGCTCAAGGTCCTGCCGCGCCCGCCGTCGCAGCGCACGCTGATACAGGAGCTGGACCAGCGCGAGGCGCTGCGACGCCTCGCCGACCTGTCACGCACCGCGCTCCCCCTGACCGCGAGCTGCTGGTCGTCCGGCCGGCTGTGCCTGCGCTTCGCCGCGGCACAGGCGACGCTCGACGAAGTGACAGCGCGTGTCGGCGGTTCCGTGCTCGAGGATGCCGCGGCGTTCTGGAGCGGCGTGCGCGAGCAGACCGACGATTTCTTCGTTTCGTCACTGCCGCTGTGGCGATTGACGGTGCCGGCGACGAGCGCGCCACTCGCGCTGGCGGAAGAATCGCTGATCGAGTGGCACGGCACCCAGCGCTGGTATCGCCTCCGGACAGGGGCTGATCCGACCAGGGTCGCGAAGGACTGTGGAGGATTTGCGACCTGCTTCCGGAATGCGGCGCCGGGCACGGAGGTGTTCGCGCCACCCGCCGCGCCGCTCCTGCACCTGCATCGCTCCTTGAAACAGGTATTCGATCCCGCCGGCATCCTGAACCCCGGCCGGATGCACCCGGGGCTCTAGCGACGATGTACACGAAGCCCGCCGGCGGACTCGAGGGCAGCGCACGCGGACGCCTGGCGCAGGAACTCCTGCGCGCCTGCGTGCACTGCGGCTTCTGCCTGCCCGCTTGCCCGACGTACCGGGTCGCGGGCTCGGAACTCGACAGCCCACGCGGCCGCATCTACCTCATCAAGCAGATGGTCGAGGGCGCGCCCGCGGGCGAGACCACGCGCCGGCATCTCGACCGCTGCCTCACGTGCCGCGCGTGCGAGCGAGCCTGCCCATCGGGGGTGCAGTACGGACGCCTGGTCGACCTGGGACGCGAGCTTGCCGAAGAACGCACCCAGCGGGCCGCGGGCGCGCGATGGCTTCGTTTCGCGCTCAGCGAGGCGTTGTCGCGACGCAGACTCGTATCGGCGGCGATGCGCGCAGGCCGCAGGCTGCGTCCGCTGCTTCCTGCGCGTCTTCGCGATCACATACCACCGCACCAGGGGACGGCCAGCTGGCCGTCCGCGAGACACGGCCGGCGCATGATCGTGCTCGAGGGATGCGTGCAGCCGGCGCTTGCTCCTGCCATCAACGCCGCCGCGGCGCGCGTGCTCGACCGGCTCGGCGTCAGCCTCGCGCGCCTGCCGGGTGAGGCCTGCTGCGGCGCGCTCTGCCACCACCTCGGACGGACAAGGCGGGCCCTCGAGCAAGCGCGTCAAAACGTCGACGCCTGCTGCGCGATGCTCGATAGCGGCGCGGAGGCCATCGTCAGCACGACGAGCGCCTGCGGGCTGATGGTAAAGGATTATGCGCGGCTGCTCGCCGACGACCCGCTGTACGCGGCGCGAGCGTTGCGAGTGAGCGAGGTGACTCGTGACTTGAGTGAGTTCGTATCCGCGGCGGAGATTGCCGGGCTCGGCGTCGCGATGCGAGCAGGCCCGGCCGTCGCCTGGCAGGCCCCGTGCACGCTGCAGCATGGACAGGCGATCGTCGGGCGCGTCGAGGCGCTGCTCGAGGCGGCGGGTCATCGGCTCGTTCCTGCGCGCGATGCAAAGCTCTGCTGCGGTTCGGCCGGGACGTATTCGCTGCTGCAGCCGGAGCTGTCGATGGAATTGCGTGCGCGGAAGATCGACGCACTCATGGCAGGTTCGCCGGAGGTCATCGCCACCGCGAACATCGGTTGTCTCGAGCACCTGCGGGTCGCGAGCCCGGTGCCGGTGAGGCATTGGGTGGAACTGGTGGACGAGGCGCTGGCAGGCGCTCCCTGACAGGACAGTTGCCGACGAGGAGTTGACGCTCGCGCGCGGACGCAATGCTGTCGAACCCGGGGGCCCCGGGGGCGACCGCGGGTCCCCGCGGCCACAAAAACGCAAGGGCCCGCTTGCGCGGGCCCTTTTGTCTTGTGGCTGGGGGACTAGGATTCGAACCTAGGTTGACGGAGTCAGAGTCCGTAGTCCTACCGCTAGACGATCCCCCAATAAGGGTTAGCGCTTCGAGAACTGCGTTCCGCGACGCGCCTTGCGGAGGCCAACTTTCTTGCGCTCGACCTCGCGGGCATCGCGGGTGACGAACCCGGCCACGCGCAGCGGCTTGCGGAAGGACTCGTCGTAATCCATCAGCGCACGGGTGATCCCGTGGCGGATCGCGCCGGCCTGGCCGGTGATGCCGCCGCCGTCGACGTTCACTTCGACGTCGAAGCGGTCCGCCATCTGCACGAGCTCGAGCGGCTGGCGCACGATCATGCGGGCGGTCTCGCGGCCGAAGAAGTCCTCGATCGTCCGGTCGTTGATGCGGATCTTGCCGGTGCCGGAGCGCAGGTGTACACGCGCCGTGGAGGTCTTGCGGCGGCCGGTGCCGTAATTGGTGTTCGCGGGCATCGTCGAAACTGCCTGTGTCAGATGTCGAGCGGCTTGGGCTGCTGCGCCGTGTGCGGGTGCTTTTCGCCCGGGAACACGTGCAGCTTCTTGAACATCGCGCGGCCGAGCGGGTTCTTGGGCAGCATGCCCTTGACCGCCAGCTCGATCGCGCGCTCCGGGTGCTCGGCCAGCATCTTCTCGAGCGTCTTGCTCTTGATGCCGCCGATGGCGCCGGTGTGCCAGTAGTAGACCTTGTCCTTGAGCTTGTCGCCCGTGACGTGGATCTTCTCGGCGTTGAGCACGACGATGTGGTCGCCCGTGTCGACGTGCGGGGTGTATTCGGGCTTGTGCTTGCCGCGCAGGCGCATGGCAAGCTGGGTGGCGAGGCGGCCGAGCGTCTTGCCGCTCGCATCCACCACGTACCAGTCGCGCCGCACCCGCTCGGAGCGTGCAAAAACGGTGGTCATCGAAGGCTCCAGGAGACCCGTAGATCCTGCAAAGAGCCGCGAATCTTACTGTACGGACCCGGTTATTGCAAAGCCTGGAAGGGGGTTGGCCCAGGGCCTGGCGACCCCTGCGGACCCCCTCGAAGCGGCCCTTGCCCCGGCACCTATATAGAATGTCGCCATGCCAGCCCCATTACGCCGTTTCAGCCTCGGCGACCGCCTGATCCAGGAATTCGACCGGGCCCTTCGGACGGTGGCGGCCGTCAACGTCGCGAGCCGCCCAAATCCCGCCGGCGGATGCCGGGAATCGGTCTCCGAGGGTGCGGCCCGGCGCCATGCGGCTGCGCTGATGCGGGTCAACCATGCCGGGGAAATCGCCGCCCAGGCCCTGTACCACGGGCAGGCCCTGACCGCCCGCAACCCGACGACCCGCGACGCCCTGCTGCAGGCGGCGCGGGACGAGACAGATCACCTGGCCTGGTGCGAGCAGCGCGTGCGCGAACTGGGCGACCGCACCAGCCTGCTCGCGCCGGTGTGGTACGCGGGCTCGTTCGCGATCGGCGCGCTCGCGGGACTGGCCGGGGACCGCAACAGCCTCGGCTTCGTCGCGGAGACCGAGCGGCAGGTGATCGAGCACCTCGAGTCGCACCTGCTCACCCTGCCCGAGGCCGATGAACGCTCGCGACGCATCGTCGAGCAGATGCGCGACGACGAGGCGCGCCACGGCAGCGAGGCGACCGCCGCCGGCGGCCGCGAACTGCCGCGGCCGGTGCGCGAACTGATGCGCCGCACGGCCCGCGTGATGACGCGGGCGGCCTATCGCATCTGAAAACTTGCGGTGCGACGGGCACTTGCTATTAAATCAACCGAGTTTTTACATAAACCGAAGGACGGGGAGCATGGAGACTGGCGGAAGACCATTGAGCGAGATTCCGGCGATCAACCGGTTCCTGAGTTATTGCCGCATCCGCACGGTCCCGTCCAAGACGGTACTGATCCATGCCGGCGACGTGCCCGACGTCCTGTATTTCGTGATCAAGGGCTCGGTCGAGGTGCTGATCGAGGACGAGGAAGGCAACGAGATGGTGCTGGCCTACCTGAACAAGGGCCAGTTCTTCGGCGAGATGGGGCTGTTCAACGACCAGCCCGCGCGCAGCGCCTGGGTACGCACGCGCTCGCAATGCGAGCTCGCCGAAATGACCTATCCCCGCTTCCGCCAGATCGCGGCCGAGAGCCCCACGCTGCTGTTCGAACTCGCGACGCAGCTCGCGAGCCGCCTCGACCGCACCAACAAGAAGCTCGGCGACCTCGCCTTCGTGGACGTCACCGGGCGCGTGGCGCACGCGATCATGGACCTGTGCAACGAGCCGGATGCGATGACGCATCCGGAGGGCACGCAGATCAAGGTGAGCCGCCAGGAACTCTCGCGGCTGGTCGGCTGCTCGCGCGAGATGGCGGGACGCGTGCTCAAGGTCCTCGAGGAACAGGGGCTGCTGACCGCGCGCGGCAAGACCATGGTCGTCTACGGCGTGCGCCCGAAGCTGAAAGGCAAGGCCGCGCAGATGTCGGCGCAGTCCGGCGCGCCCTCGCCGCTCGCCCTGCGCGCCAGCAAGGCGACGACGGTCGACGAAGAGGATGAGGACGAGGACGACGAGGAGTAGTCCCCGCCGCCGGCCGGGACGGGCGGCGCGGTTGCCCGGCGCCTAGGCTCGCGCCCGGGCGATCTGCCCGCGCATCGCGTCGATGGTGGCGCGGTAGTCCTTCGCACCGAAGATGGCCGACCCCGCGACGAAGGTGTCGGCGCCCGCCTGGGCCACGGCCGCGATGTTGTCGACCTTCACTCCGCCGTCCACCTCGAGCCGGATCTCGCGCCCGCTGCGATCGATCATCTCGCGCACGCGCGCGACCTTGGGCAGCACCGACGGGATGAACGACTGCCCGCCGAAGCCCGGGTTCACCGACATCAACAGCACCATGTCGATCTTATCGAGCACGTGATCAAGCCAGTTCACGGGCGTGGCGGGATTCAACACCAGCCCCGGGCGGCAGCCGCATTCACGGATCAGCCCGATGGTGCGATCCACGTGCTCGCTCGCTTCGGGGTGGAAGGTGATCCACGTGGCGCCGGCCCTGGCGAAGTCGGGGACGATGCGGTCCACCGGCTTCACCATCAGGTGCACGTCGATCGGCGCCTCGATGCCGGCCTTGCGCAGCGCCTCGCAGACCAGCGGGCCGATGGTCAGATTCGGCACGTAGTGGTTGTCCATCACGTCGAAGTGGACGATGTCCGCGCCGGCCGCGAGCACGGCGCGAACCTCCTCGCCCAGGCGCGCGAAGTCGGCGGACAGTATCGAAGGGGCGATCCAGGGTTGCAGCATGGCGGGGGCTCCTGCGGGCAGCGATCACTCTAGCAGGCACGCCGGCTACTTCATCCCCCGGTGTTTGCGGATGATCTCGTAGGCCTCGAGGATGCGCCGCGTGCGCTCGTGCGCCGCCTCGACCATCGATTCGGGGAGACCGTTCGCCACCAGCTTGTCCGGGTGGCTCTGGCTCACCAACCGGCGGTAGGCCAGTGTCACGGCCGCGTCGGTGGTGTCCGGGCGCACGCCGAGCACCTGGTAGGCATCGGCCAGCCGGTCGGCCTGCGGCCGCGCCGGACCGGCGCCGGACTGGCCGCGCATGCGCAGCATCGCCTCGAGCGCCGCGAATTCGATGGCCGAGACGCCGAGCGCCGAGCACATGCGCGCGAATACGGCACGGGACGCCGGGTTCAGTCCGCCGCCCTGCAGCGCCGCCTCGAGCTGGATCTGCACGAACAGGCGGCACAGGTCCTCGCGGCCGACGGCCGCCGAACGCAACTCGCCCAGCACCTCGTCGAGCGGGAAGTCCGCACGCTTGCCCTCGGTATAGAGGTCGATGGCACGGTGCACCTCCGGCTCGCCGAGCGAGAAGCGGCGCATCGCCGCTCGCGCGGCGTCGATCTCCTGCGGGGTCACGCGCCCGTCTGCCTTGGCCGCGTGCCCCATCACCAGGAAAGTCGCGCGGAAGAACACGAGTTGCAGCGCGCGGGGATCGCCCAACGTGCGCGGGCGGGCTGCCTGCGAGCGGCGGTCGAACTGGTGTCCGATCAGCAGGCCCACGATCGCACCCAGCAATCCGCGCCCGATGATTGCGCCGAGCAGCGCGCCGATCAGCTTTCCGTACCAGCCCATGGATTCCTTGACCGTCGGGGAACACCCCTGCAACACTGGCCGCTCGCGTCGGCCGGGTATGGTAGCAGTACACCCCCGCAGGCGGCCCGTACACCGGAATCCCACCCATGCCCCAGACCCTGCCCGCCCCCTCGCCTCCCATGCACGAATCCCGTCTCGAGGGCCTCACGCGACTGCACCAGGGCAAGGTGCGCGACATCTACGCGATTGACGACCGCCACATGCTGATCGTCACCACGGACCGGTTGAGTGCGTTCGACGTGGTGCTCCCGGACCCGATCCCGGGCAAGGGCCGTGTGCTCACCAGCATCTCGAACCACTGGTTCGCGCGCACGAAGCACATCGTCGGCAACCACCTGAGCGACTATCCGCTCGAACGCGCCGTGCCGGACGCGGCAGAGCGTGCGTCGATCGCCGACCGCGCGATGGTGGTGCGGCGCCTGAAGGCGCTGCCCGTCGAGGCCGTGGTGCGCGGCTACCTCATCGGTTCCGGCTGGAAGGACTACCAGCGCACCGGCCAGGTGTGCGGCATCGACCTGCCCGCGGGCCTGCGCATGGCGGACCGTCTGCCACGACCGATCTTCACGCCGTCGACCAAGGCCGAACGCGGCCACCACGACGAGAACGTGTCGTTCGAGAGGATCGCCGCCACCATCGGCGCGGACCTCGCGGCGAAGGTGCGCGACACCGCCGTCGCGCTCTACGAGTTCGCCGCGGCGCACGCGCTCGAGCGCGGCATCATCATCGCGGACACGAAGTTCGAATTCGGCGTCGACGAGTCGGGCACGCTCACCCTGATTGACGAGGCGCTCACGCCGGACTCCTCGCGGTTCTGGCCGGTGGACACCTATGCACCGGGCTCGAGCCCGCCGTCCTTCGACAAGCAGTTCGTGCGCGACTACCTCGAGACGCTGGACTGGGACAAGACCCCTCCGGCGCCTCACCTGCCGGCGGACGTGATCCGCAAGACCAGCGAGAAGTACCAGGAGGCGCTGCGGCGCCTCACTGCGTAGCTCGCGGAACGTTGCTGCGCGTTGCGCGGTTCGCGAAGCTGACGAGTCGGCGGCAATGGGCCAGCGTGAATCCATCCCTGGAGCCTCCGGGCGCGCCGCCCACGACGGTCGCTCGCCTGCATCATCGACAACATTTCGCTCGCACGCGTCGCGTTAACGTTCGCGTTGAGCAATCTCGTCAGCGCTGCGCGCCAGCGTTTCTGAGGCCGTCTGGTGCTGTGGGTTACGGGCCTGTCCGCTGGGCCGTGCGAGGCTTGGATGCCGAGCCCGGAGCCTCCAGGGATGGATTCACGGCGTCCCCGCGGACAGGCCCGTAAGCCGCAGCGCCGGACGGCCGGGAGAAACGCGTCAGCGCAACGAACCGCGCCTGGCCCACGCGGCGATGACGCGATGCAGTTCGCGAACGCCGTCGGTGAGCGCCGCAGGACCCGGCTGCAGGATGATCGAGGACTTGACCTCGTGCAGTTCGCCATCCCGGACGGCAGGAACGTCCTGCCAGCCAGGCCGTTTGGCGACAGCGCGCGGGGCGAACTTCTTGCCGCACCACGAGCCGAAGATGATGTCCGGCGCGCGACGCACGACCTCGAGCGGGTCGGCGACGATGCGGTCGCGACCGAGCGGCTGCGATGCCAGCTCCGGGAAGACGTCGTCGCCACCCGCGGCCCGGATGAGTTCCGACACCCAGCGGATCGTGGAGATCTCCGGCTCGTCCCATTCCTCGAAATACACCCGCGGACGCCGGGGTAACCGCGCCGCCGCCTCGCGGACCTCCGCGAGCCCGTCCTCGAGCTGCTCCACGAGCGCCGCCGTCTTCGCCTCGCAGCCGATCATCCCCCCGAGGGTGCGCAGCATGCGGAGGATGTCGGCGACGCTGCGCTGGTTGAACACATGCACTTCGATGCCGCGGCGAACGAGATCGGCGGCGATGTCGGCCTGCAGGTCGGAGAAACCGAGCACCAGGTCGGGCCGGAGTTCCACGATGCGGTCGAGCTTGGCGCTGGTGAAGGCCGATACGCGCGGCTTCTCCCGGCGCGCCCGCGGCGGCCGCACAGTGAAGCCCGAGATCCCGACGATGCGCCAGTCCTCGCCGAGCAGGTAGAGCGCCTCGGTCGTCTCCTCGGTGAGGCACACGATGCGCGCGGGGAACCCGCTGGGTCGCGCGGCAGTCATGCCGGTAATCTAGCACTTGCCTGGCCCGGGTCGCCGTGCAACGCTTGCGGCGCTTGCCAGAATCCCGCCCCATCTTTCCCGCCCTGCACCTCAAGGTCGAGCACTGGCTGTTCGACCTGCCCGAGGCGGTCGGCGGCCGCGCGATGCGCTGGGTCGCCGCGCCGCTGCGTTACCTCTATGCGCTGCTGCGCGACTTCGCCCGGGGCGAGATCGGCCTGCGCGCCATGAGCCTCGTCTACTCGACCCTCTTTGCGATCGTGCCGGTGGTCGCCGTGGCTTTCTCAGTGCTGAAGGCGTTCGGCTACCACCGCGAGCTCGAGCCGGTGCTGTTCGAGTTCCTGCGCCCGCTCGGCGACCAGGGTTACCGGCTCACCGCGAGCATCATGGAATTCGTCGAGAACGTGCAGGGCACGCTGCTCGGCACCATCGGCTTCGTGTTCCTGCTCTACACCGTCATCTCGATGGTGCAGAAGGTCGAGGGGGCGCTCAACTTCACCTGGCACGTCGAGCGGCCGCGCAGCCTCGCACGCCGAATCAGCGAGTACCTGGTCGTGATGCTGGTCGGTCCGGTGGTCGCGGTGCTGGCGATGGTGCTGCTGGCGCGCATCGAGGCGAGCAGCGTCGTCGCGACGCTCTCCGGTTACGCCGGCGGCGCACCGACCGGCGCGCACTTCGCGCCCTACGTGCTGGTGGTTGCGCTCTTCCTGTTCGTCTACCTGTACATGCCGAACACACGCGTGCGCCCGTGGCCCGCGTTCGTCGGCGCCCTCGCCGGCGGCATACTGTGGGCGGCGGTGGGCGCGCTGTTCGCACGCATCGTCGTCTACTCGGCCAAGACCGCGGCTGTCTACGCGGGCTTCGCGGTGGTGCTGCTGTTCCTGGTGTGGATCTACCTGAGCTGGCTGATCCTGCTGCTCGGCGCGCAGTTGTCCTTCTACGTGCAACACCCGGAGCACCTGCGCACCGGCCACGAGGACATTCCGATGACCGGCGCGCTGCGCGAGCGGCTGGCGCTGTCGGTGATGTTCATGCTGGGCGAGAGGTTCATCGAAGGCGGGACGCGCTGGACGATCAACGCACTGGCGGAACGGCTGGGCATACCGGCGACGGTCGTCGGCGAGGCGGTTTCATGCCTCGAGGAACACGGGCTCGTGCTGACTGCCGAGGACGACTCGGTGGCGCCCGCGCGCGACCTCGAGTCGATCTCGCTCGATGCGATCCTGCACGCCATCCGCCACGAGCTGCCGGACCCGCGCCGACCGCGGCAACGCCCGGTCGCCGCGGCGGACGAGGCCGCGAATCTCGCGGACGCCGCATTGCGCGACAGCGTCCGGGGCCGGAGCCTGCGGGACCTGATCCGCCCCGGCTAGTGCCGTCCGCGCGCGGCTCATTCGCCCGCGATCGTCATCTGCTCGATCAGGATGGACCCGGTGCGCGTGCCGCCACGCAGGTCCACGTCGGAACCGACATCGACTATCGCGCGGTACATGTCCTTCAGGTTCCCGGCGACGGTGACCTCGTGCACCGGGTAGGCGATGCGGCCGCCCTCCACCCAGAAGCCCGTGGCGCCGCGTGAGTAATCACCGGTCACGCCGTTCACGCCCTGTCCCATCAGTTCCGTGACCAGCAGGCCGCGATCCATCAGCACCAGCATCGCGTCGAAATCGCGCCCGCGGCCCGCAACGATGAGATTGTATGGTCCGCCCGCGCTGCCGGTCGTGCGCAGGCCGAGCTTGCGCGCCGAGTAGGTCCCGAGCAGGTAGCCGGTCAGCACACCGCCCGCAACGAGTTCGCGATCGCGGGTCGCCACGCCCTCGTGGTCGAAGGGCGCGCTCGCCAGTGCCTTCGGCAGGTGCGGCCGCTCGCAGATCGAGAACCAGTCCGGGAACACCTGGCGGCTGGCGGCGTCCAGCAGGAACGATGCACGGCGGTACTGGCTGCCGCCGCGAATCGCGCCGGTGAAATGCCCGATCAGGCTGCGCGCCACCTCCGGACTGAACAGCACCGGCACCTTCATCGTGGCGAGCTTGCGCGCGCCGAGGCGTCGCACCGCCCGCTCACCGCTGCGACGGCCGACGCTCGCTACGTCCTCGAGCTCGCGCCAGTCGCGCGCGGTGGAGTACCAGTAGTCGCGTTCCATCTCCTCGCCGTCGACGCCGAGCACGGCGCAGCTCACGCTGTGCAAGGTACCCGGGTAGGCGGCCAGGAAGCCGAGCGAGTTGCCGTAGGCGCGCAAGCCACGGTGGCTGCTGACGCCGGCGCCCTCGGAATTGGTGATGCGCGGATCCACGGCCATCGCCGCCGCCTCGCACTCGATGGCCATCGCGCAGGCCTGCTCCGGGGAGAGGTCCCAGGGGTGTGCCAGATCGAGGTCCGGGACTTCGGACGCGAGGGTGTCCAGGTCCGGCAGGCCCGCACAGGGATCCTCGGCGGTGAAGCGGGCGATGCTGCACGCCTTGCCCACCGTCTCGCGCAGGGCGTGCGGACTCAGGTCGGCGGTGCTTGCGCTGCCCTTGCGGGTGCCGAAATAGACGGTGACGCCCATGCCGCGATCGCGCTGGTATTCGACCGTCTCGACTTCGCCGAGCCGCGCGGAGACCGACAGGCCCACGTCCACGCTCACCGCCGCCTCGGCCTGCGCCGCGCCGAGGCTGCGTGCCTCGGCCAGCGCGAGCTCCACGAGCGCGAGCAACTCTGCTCCGTCTGGCGTGGGCGCCGGGGATCGTTCGCTGGCCATGATTCCGCCTGACTGTAAGGATCACGCATTCTAGCAGCGGCAGGCGGCGCGACCCTGCGTGCTAGCATGGCCGCGGAGGCCCGGATGAGCAGACCTGAGGATTTCGACGACAACCTGCCGAGCAAGAGTGAGCTCAAGCGCCAGAGCCGCGACCTGCAGGACCTCGGCGACGAGCTCGTCGGGCTGCCGCCAGCCGATTTCGACGCCCTGCCGCTGCCTGAGGACGTGCGGGACGCGGTGGCCGCCGCACGGCGCATCACCAGCCACGGTGCCCGCCTGCGCCAACGGCTTTTCATAGGCAAGCTGTTGCGCCGCATCGATGTCGAACCGGTGCGAGAGGCGCTCGCACGCCGGGGGGAGATTGACCGGCAACGGGTGTTGCGCGAGCGAGCCGTCGAGCAATGGCGCGACCGGCTGCTCGGGGACGACGCGGCCGCCTGGACCGAGCTTGCGGAACTGGTCTCCGGCACGGACCTGCAGCAGCTGCGGAGCCTCGCCCGCCAGGCGCGCGCGGAGCAGGCGGCGTCACGCCCGCCAGCCACGGCGCGCCAGTTGTTCCGCCGACTGCGGGAGGCCCTGCCCGGCACGCCTGGCTAGGGCTCGCGGGGCCCGGTGCTACAATGCCATGGTGAATCCGCTTGTTGGCATCATCATGGGGTCCACCTCCGACTGGGAGACCCTCAAGTCCGCCGCTGAAATGCTCGAGCGGCTCGGCGTCCCGCACGAGGTCCGCGTGGTCTCGGCGCACCGCACGCCCGACCTGTTGTTCGAATACGCGAGTACGGCCCGAGAGCGCGGCCTGCTGGCGATCATCGCCGGCGCCGGCGGTGCCGCCCATCTGCCCGGCATGGCCGCGGCCAAGACCTCGCTGCCGGTGCTCGGCGTGCCGGTGCAGTCCAGGACGCTCAACGGCCTCGACTCCCTGCTGTCGATCGTGCAGATGCCGGCGGGTATCCCGGTCGGCACGCTCGCCATCGGCGCGGCCGGCGCGACCAATGCGGCGCTGCTCGCGGCCGCCATCGTCGCCAACGGCGATGCGAAGATCCGCGCTTCGCTCGATGAGTTCCGGGCATCGCAGACCGCCAGGGTACTCGCCCAGCCCGACCCGCGGCAGCCACCGCCGAACCCATGAAGATCGGCATCATCGGGGCCGGCCAGCTGGGGCGGATGCTGGCCCTCGCCGGCTATCCGCTCGCGCTGCAGTTCCGCTTCCTCGACTCGAGCGCGGATGCCCCCGGTGCACAGGTCGCACCGATCATCACCGGCGCGTTCGACGACCCCGAGAGCCTGCGCAGGCTGGCTGCCGGGGTCGACCTCGTCACCTACGAGTTCGAGAACGTTCCCGTCCCGGCGCTGCAGGCGTTCGCCGCAACGCGTCCCTGCCACCCTCCGGCCGAGGCGCTGCGGGTCTCGCAGGACCGCCTGTACGAGAAGGAACTGTTCGGCCGGCTCGGCATACCGACGCCGCCGTTCCGCGCGGTCGACTCCCTGGCAGACCTGCGCGCGGCGGTCGCCGCGATCGGGCTGCCCGGCGTGCTCAAGACGCGGCGGCTGGGTTACGACGGCAAGGGCCAGTCAGTCCTGCGCAAGCGCAGCGACGTGGACGTGGCCTGGCAGGCGCTGGGCGGCGTCCCGTTGATCCTCGAGGGCTTCGTCGACTTCGACCGCGAGGTCTCGATCATCGGCGCGCGCAGCACGCGGGGCGAGACCCGCGCCTACCCGCTCGTCGAGAACACGCATCGCGGGGGCATCCTGCGGGTGAGCCTGGCCCCGACGCGCGCCGCGCGGCTGCAGCGCTCCGCCGAGCGGCATCTGCAACGGCTGTTCGACCATTTCGGCTACGTCGGCGTCCTGACCATCGAGTTCTTCGTGCAGGGCGGGCGACTCGTCGCCAACGAGATGGCGCCACGCGTGCACAACTCCGGTCACTGGACCATCGAGGGCGCCGCCACCTCGCAGTTCGAGAATCACCTGCGCGCCATCCTCGGCCTGCCGCTCGGCGACACACGGGCCACCGGGTACTCGGCCATGGTGAACTACGTCGGCACCCTGCCCGACCGGGATCGCGTGCTGGCGCTGCCGGGCGCGCACCATCACGACTACGGCAAGACTCCCCGGCCGGGCCGCAAGCTGGGACATTGCACGCTGGTGGCGTCCACGGCCGCCGCGCGCGATGCGCTGCTCAGGCGGATGCTGCGCCTCGGGCCGCGCTGACTGGTGGGCCGCGGGATTGTGACGGGAGCTGGATTCCGGCCGGCAGTCACTCTCGTATAGTAGGGTCTGGAGCACCAGATGTACCTCGAGCACTTCCAGCTGCAGGAGCTGCCGTTCCGGTTGAGCCCGGATCCGTCGTTCCTTTACCTGAGCCAGATCCACTCCCGCGCGAAGGCGTACATGGAGTCGACGATCTGGTTCACGGACGGGTTCGTGGTGATCACCGGGGAGATCGGCTCGGGCAAGACAACGCTCATCGAGACCTTCCTCAAGGAGCTCGAGCACGACGTGGTCATCGCCCAGATCAACCAGACGCAGGTCTCGCCGATCGAGTTCCTGCAGGCGGTGCTTGCGCAGTTCGGCTTCAGCCCGTTCAGGATGCGCAAGGCGGAGCTCCTGGCCACGCTCAACAACTTCCTGATCGAGCAGTACGCCAACGGGCGCAAGGTGCTGCTGATCGTGGACGAGGCGCAGAACCTCACCCACAAGGTTCTCGAGGAGGTGCGCCTGCTGTCCGGCGTCGAGACCACCAAGGACAAGGTGCTGCGCATCATCCTGGCGGGACAGCCGGAACTCAACGACAAGCTCGATGCGCCGGAG
This sequence comes from uncultured Gammaproteobacteria bacterium, assembly GCA_963778185.1. Taxonomy (GTDB): domain Bacteria; phylum Pseudomonadota; class Gammaproteobacteria; order Steroidobacterales; family Steroidobacteraceae; genus RPQJ01. The sequence goes on from CAVZTF010000003.1 coordinate 541,227, forward strand.
CTCGCGCAGCTCAGGCAGCGCGTGCGGCTGAGGTTTCATCTGACGGCGTTGAGCGAGGCCGACGCGTCCGAGTACGTTCGCCACCGCCTGCGCATCGCCGGCGCGGGCGAGCGCGAGATCTTCGAGCCGGACACGTATCCCGTGATGTTCAAGTACACGGGCGGCATCCCGCGTCTGATCAACACCCTGTGCGACACGGCCTTGCTCGCCTCCTTCGCCCAGGACCACCCAACGGTCTCGGCCGAGGACCTGCAGGCCGCGATCGCCGAGCTGCAGTGGGTCGAATACGCCGCGCGCACCTTCACGCACCTGCCCGGCCAGGCCGACGACACCGCCTCGCAGGAACAGCCGCCGGTCGGGCGGCTCGTGCTCTCGCACAAGGGCGAGCAGGTCACCGAGGCCTACCTGGTGCCCGGGCGCTTCGTGATCGGCCGCACGCCGGACAACGACCTGCAGGTGGACGGCAAGTACGTGAGCCGCCACCACGCGCAGGTGATCACGACTCCCGAGGGCAGCGTGATCGAGGACCTGAACAGCACCAACGGGATCTTCATCGAGAGCAAGCGGGTTCGACGCCACCGCCTGCGACCCGGCGACGTGGTGACGCTGGGCATGCACAAGCTCGCCTATTTCCGCGAGGAGCCCCGCGCCACGGAATCAGTCGGACCGGGAGACCTCGACGACGCGGACCTCGAGGACAACTCCGAGGCCGAGGACGCGCGCGACGGCTGAGCGCGTTACTTGTCGAGCGAGTGCGAGTCGTACTCGGCCTGGCTCGTGCGGTAGTCGCGCCGGCGCATCCACAGCACCAGGCCCGCGGTCAGGCCCAGCACGCCGCCGGCGAGCAGCAGGCCGCGCGGCCCACCTTCCATGAAGTACGAAGCCACCAGCAGGGCGGCACCCGCAACGATGTAGGCGTAGGGCATCGCTTCGTACAGCGGGCGGGGAATCCACATCAGGCGGTCCCGCCCACGGTGAGCCCGTCCACGCGCAGCGTCGGCTGGCCGACGCCGACCGGCACGTCCTGGCCTTCCTTGCCGCAGGTGCCGACCCCGTCGTCGAGCTTGAGGTCGCTGCCCACCATCGAGATGCGCGTCATCACTTCCGGGCCGTTGCCGATCAGTGTGGCCCCCTTGACAGGGGCGCCGAGCTTGCCGTTCTCGATCAGGTAGGCCTCGCTCGCGGAAAACACGAACTTGCCCGAGGTGATGTCGACCTGCCCTCCGCCGAAGCTGTGGCAGTAGAGCCCCTTGCTCACCGAGGCGATGATCTCCTCGTGCGCATGCGGGCCGGGCAACATGTAGGTGTTCGTCATGCGCGGCAGGGTAACGTGCGCGAACGACTCGCGCCGCCCGTTGCCGGTGGGCGCGACGCCCATCAATCGCGCATTCAGCTTGTCCTGCAGGTAGCCGCGCAGCACGCCGTCCTCGATCAGGACCGTGCACCGGGTCGGCGTTCCCTCGTCGTCCACGTTCAACGAGCCGCGGCGGGCGGGCAGCGTACCGTCGTCCACGACGGTCACGCCCGGCGCCGCAACCTGCTGCCCGATGCGGCCGCTGAAGGCCGAGGTGCCCTTGCGATTGAAATCACCCTCGAGGCCGTGGCCGACCGCCTCGTGCAGCAGCACGCCCGGCCAGCCTGAGCCGAGCACGACCGTCATTGTCCCCGCCGGCGCCGGCACCGCCTCGAGATTGACCTGCGCGGTGCGCACGGCCTCGCGCACCAGCTCGCGCCAGCGTTGCGAGGTGAGGAACTCGCCGTATGAGAAGCGCCCGCCGCCGCCCGCGTAGCCCTGCTCGCGCCGGCCATCCTGCTCGATGATCACCGAGACGTTGAGGCGCACCAGCGGCCGCACGTCGGCGGCGAGCGTGCCGTCGCTCGCCAGCACGAGGATCGTGTCGTGCGAGGCGCTCAGGCTCGCCATCACCTGGGTTATGCGCGCGTCCAGCGCGCGGGTCGCCCGGTCGATTTCCTCCAGCAGCTTGACCTTGTCGCGGTCGTCGAGCGTCTCGACCGGGTCGATGGGCAGGTACAGCCGGTGCCCGCTGCTCGCCCGCCAGGCCTGCAGCGAGCCCGTCGCGCCCGAGCGGGCGATGGCGCGGGCGGCGTGCGCTGCCTCGAGCAAGGCAGGCAGGACCACGTCGTCGGAGTACGCGAACCCGGTCTTCTCCCCGGCGAGCGCGCGCACACCGACACCCTGGTCGATGCTGTGCGCGCCGTCCTTGACGATGCCGTCCTCCAGCGCCCACGACTCCTCGCGGACCAGCTGGAAATAGATGTCCGCGTAGTCCACCGCGTGGCCCATCACGTCCCCGACGATGCGCGCCACGCCGTCCTCGTCGAGTCCCGCGGGCTGCAGCAGCGCGGAGCGCGCCACGTCGAGCGGGACCTGTGCGCCCGCGAGGGCCGGCCCCAGGGCCTGGGGCGAAAAAAGCGCGGGCGGGATGCGGGTCATCATTGGGCTCAGGGCAGGCGCCGGTGATCGATGGAGGGGAAATTCTGCCTGACCTCGCGCTGGCGGACGAGGTCGATCTCGGCCGCCACCACTCCGGAGCCGCGCGGCAGGCGCGCGAGGACCCTCCCCCAGCAGTCCACGATCATCGAGTCGCCGTGGGTTTCGCGGCCATTGGCGTGGAAGCCGGACTGCGCCGGCGCCACGACGTGGCACAGGTTCTCGATGGCCCGGGCGCGCAACAGCACCTCCCAGTGCGCCCGACCGGTCGGCGCCGTGAAGGCCGACGGCAGGCAGAACCAATCGGCACCCATCGCGAGGAGTTGCCGGAACAGCTCCGGAAACCGCAGGTCATAGCAGACCGCCAGGCCGAGCCGGCCGGCCGGCGTGTCCACGCAGACGGGCGTGTCGCCGGGGCGCATCGACGACGATTCGCGGTAGCGCTCCTCCTTGCCGGGGATCGCGACGTCGAACAGGTGGATCTTGTCGTAGCGCGCCACCTGTCGTCCCTGCGCGTCGAAGACCAGGCACGACGCGGCCAGGCGGTCCTCGCCAGGCACGCGCAGCGGCAGCGTACCGGCGACAATCCACAGGCCGAGCTCGCGGGCCGTGGCAGCGAGGAAGGACTGAATCGGGCCGCTCCCCGGCTGCTCGGCGATCGCGAACTTGTCGTCCTCGGCGAGGCCCATGAAGGCGAAATTCTCCGGCAGCGCGGCCACCGGCGCGTCGCTCGCCTGCGCCACGCCGAGCAGGCGACGCGCCTCCTCGAGGTTGCGCCCGACATCGGGCGAGGAAACCATCTGCACCGCGGCCACTCTCGTCATTCCCTTGCTCCGTTCGCGGGAGCGGGCCCCGGACCTGCCGACGCCTCCTCGCTCGCCTGCGCTGTGATTCGCTCGACCACCGGGCTCGACCATGGGCCCGTGACACGGTAATAGACACGCGTGAGGCCCTGCAGTTGCCCCTTGAAAAGCTGCGAGAACAGCAGGATGCCCGCCGCTCCCACCGGCCCGCCGGCCAGCGCGCCTGCCGCAACCAACGGACCACTGGGATTGCCGCTCACCACCACGGTCTGGTCGTAGTCCTGGGTCGCGATGCCGGTACGGCCCGCCACGCCGATGTCCACGGCCGCGCCCTTCAGCAGCAGGTTCCTGGTGAATGCATTGCCGGCGCGGATCTCGAAATCGCCATGCACCTTGTGGAAGGCGAGGCCCTCCTCGGTGACGTCGCGGAAATCGAGCGCCAGTCGGCGCGGCAGATCGCCCACGCTCATCAGTCCGAGGATGCGTCCCGCTCCGGGCTTGACGCTGCGCAGCTGGCCCTCGTCGAACTGCAGGCGCAGCGTTCCGTCCATGCGGCCGAGGGCATCCTCCGAGGGCCCGCCCGCCCAGGTCACGCTCGCCGTCACTCGCGCGTGCTTCGCCTGCACCGAATCGTTGTAGCCGAGGGCGCGCGAGGCCGCCGCGAGGTTGCCGCTCGCGAACTCCAGGTCGAGCCGCGTGCGCGATCCGCTGCTGTCCGCCAGCCAGCTGCCGCCGCCCTTGATGGAGAAGTCGGGCGACTCGGTCTGGAGGCTCGCAAGCCGCAAGCCCGCGGGATCCTTGCGGATGTCGGCTTTCAACTGGCCGAAATGCCGCGACTGCCAGGTAAAGTCGTCCGCCTCGATCGATAGCGCCGGCAGCGTGCGCGGGTCGGCAGCCGGTTCGTTGCCGTTGCTGCGCGCGCCCGCTCGCGACTGCAGTTGCAGGTGCCGCATGTCGAGGCGGATCGGCGCGCCGCCGTCGAGTTCCTCCGGCACGGTGACGCGACCGTCCGCCATCGGGCCCGTCACGGTCACTTGCCAGGCGGCGGGCTGCGGCTGCAGGCGGGCGACCACGTCGCGGAACTCGAAGCCGAATACCCGCGCGGTCTCAAGGTGCACGTCCGCCGGTCCCAGCCACTCCGACAGCCGCCGTCCACCACCACCCGTGGAGCGCAGTGCGAGCCACTCGCCGAGGTCGAATTCCGGCCAGTCCCCGTCGATCACGAGGCCGGGGCGCGCCGGCAGGACGGCGGGACGGCCGTCGAATCGCGCCAGGCCTCGTTCGAGTCCCCAGCGGCCCTCCTCGCCTGCGACGAACACCAGGCGCGAGCGGGCCGACCCCGACTCGACGTCCACCTCGTTGCGGCCGCCGCCGGGACCGATCTTGAGCGCGATGCGTGTCGGGCGCGCGACGGCCGGCTCCTTGGCGAACGGCCGAGGCGCCTTGATAGCGATTCCCTGCAGGTCGCTTGCCACCGCGAAGCCCATGGACCACTCGTCGCCCGCGCCTGCACGCTCGAGTCGGCCGTCGAACGTCCATGCGGCGGTGCCCTCCATGCGGATCGACGCAGGCAGGCCGATGAACGCCGGCAGGCGCGGTCCGGCAGCGCGGCCGTGACCGCGCAACAGGACCGATGCGGAAACCGCGCGCGACAGCGGGCCCGGCTCGACCGAGAGTTCGAACGGACCGCCGAGGATCGCGCCCCGCAGCGACCGGGCGCGCGCCTCGAAATTGTGCAATTCGAAATCGCCGGAGACGCCTTCGACCGGCGCCCTGAGCGCCGACAGCGTCACGGTCACCGAGCGCAAGGCCGCCTTCACCCGGTAGTCGTGCTGATCGATCGCGTGCGTCGGGATGCGGAGGTCGACGACATAGTCCGCCGGTCCCTGCCCACCAAGCCCCATGAACTGCCTGCCGAGGCGAGGGCCGAGCGGGCTGCCCTGCAGGAAAGCGAGCGCACGGCCGAGGTCGCCGCTCGCGCTCGCGCTGACCGCGATGTCGGGATCCTTCAGGTCCGGGATGTCGACCGTGGCGCGGGCGAGTCTCAGGCCGCCGACTCGCGCATCGCTGACCAGGGCCTCCAGGCCCGCGTTGCGGAAGGTGACCTGTCCTGAAGCGTCCGTAACCGGGGCGAATCCGTCGAAGTACACGACGGTCGCGCGGCTGACATCGGCGCTCGCCGTGAACTCGCCCTCGCCACCGCGAAACGGAAACCTGCGCACCGGCCCCTGGTAGTGGACGCGGCCCCGCTCGACGCGCCCGCTCACGAATGCCGCATCGAGCCATGCGAGCGAGCGCGGCTTCAGCCGGCCCGCCGGCAGCACGCTGCGAACTTTCGCGATGTCGAAATTCGACAGCTCGGCATCGAGCGTCAGCAGCGGGGAGGGCGCGCCAGGCTCGAACTCGAACGCGAACGAGCCGCGCGCCTGTGCCTCCGCCTGCGCAAGCGAAATGGACTTCGAGTCGAACGCCCACGCGCGACCCACGCGATGCCAGTCGATCTCGCCCGTCGCCGCGAGCCCGCTGATGGGCGCGCGGAACTGGCGCGGCCAGTCGAGCGCGAGGTCGCTCGAGCGCAGTCCGATCCGGCCGTGCTGGTCGGTTCCCGAGACGGTCGCGGTCAGCCCGGAGAGGCCCGGCCAGCGCCCGACGACACTCGTGCCGAGCCCGGCCACGTTCGCGCTGAAGTCGAAGCGCGGCACGGCGCCGGCCCGCTCGCGAGTCACCTCGGCGCGCAGCTGCCGGATATCGCCCGACGGCGCGAGGCCCGACCAGCGGTCGAAGCTCCGCGGCGCGAACGCAAGCACGAGCGGCCAGGCATCCTCGAACCGCAGCCTGCTCACATACGCCTGCAGCCCGAACGTGGTCGCCGCGTGGCCCCGCCAGCTGCCCGCGATGCTGGACCGCGCCGGAGCATCGCCCTCGCGGGTGGCGATGAGCAGGTCGTTGGCTCGGAACGACCAGTTGTCGTCCCGGCGGCGCAGCCGGAAATCTCCCGCCAGCGCCGCGTAACGCGCCTCGCGCTGCAGGGGCGCGGCCGGTCGACTCACCATGTGCTTGTCGACGAGTGGAAGACTCAGCGGCGAGGCACCGGGCTCGCGGTGCGGCGCCGAGGTTTCGAGTGCCTCGACCGGCGGCACCTCTCGAACCGGCAGTTGCAGTACCACGCCCTGGAGGTCGAGCACCAGCCGGGCCTGTTCGACACGGCCTTGCACGAAGCCGATCATCGCGCGTACCGAACCTTCGCCGGCCAGCGGGCGCGCGAATCGCGGCGGCAGGTACTCGGCGAGACCCGGCAGGAGCAGCCGGTCGGTGCCGAGCTCCACGCGCGCCTCGAGGTCGGCCAGGGTATCGAGCGAACCCCGCAGCCGGCCCTCGAACCAGACGTCGCTGCCGAGGCTCGACGGCAGCCTGGCGGACCCCGACGCGTTGACGTGGTCCCGCTCGCGCGTGAGCACGACGGTGAGCCGCCGCAGCGTACGTTCCGGCGCGCCGGTCATCAGGTCGAGGTAAGTCACGCTGGCGTCCTCGATCTCGACTCGCCCCGCGGGCAGGCGGTCGAAATCGAAGGGCGGGCGGTCCGTGGGCCGCTCGCGCTGACCGAGCAGGCGGATGCGACCGTCGGCCAGGCGCACGACCGCTACCGACGGCGCCACGAAACGCACCCGCCCGGCGACGAGCTCGCCGGTGCGGAACAGGTTCCAGGCATCGAGGGCTACCGTGCCCTCCCGCGTCGCGAAGAGCGCCTGCGTCCCATCGCGATCGAGGACCTGCACGTCGCGCAGGACGATTTCCGGCCCGTACCAGCGCAGGCGCGCGTCCAGCGCAGCGAACTCGACGCGCAACTCGGTCTGCCGCTCGATCCACGCCTGGATGCGCGCGGCATTCTCGGGCACGCGCGCGAGCGCGAGGCGCAGCGCACCGAGCAGTACGGCGGCCAGGATGAGGAGGCCAGCGACCATCCCGGCCAGGAGACGCCAGAACCGGGCGGAAGGCCTGCGCCCGGGCGTCGCGGTCGTCACATGAGCACCACGTCGAACTGCTCGACCGTGTACAGCGCCTCCGTCTGCAGCCGGATGGGCTTGCCCACCAGCACCTCGAGCTCGCCGAGCGCGGCGGACTCCTCGTCGAGCAGCCGCTCGATCACGTCCTGCTGCGCGAGCACCAGCAGCTGCTGGAAGTCGAACTGTCCCGCCTGGCGCAGGATCTCGCGGAAGATCTCGTAGCAGACCGTCTCCGAGGTCTTGACGAAGCCGCGCCCCTCGCAGGCGGCGCAGGGCGCGCACAACTGGTGCGCAAGGCTCTCCCGCGTTCGCTTGCGCGTCATCTCGACGAGGCCGAGCGGCGATACCGTGGACACGTGGGTCCTCGCGTGGTCCTTGGCGAGCGCCTTCTCGAGCGCCTGCAGCACCTGCCGGCGGTGCTCGTCCTCCTCCATGTCGATGAAGTCGATGATGATGATGCCGCCCAGGTTGCGCAGCCTGAGCTGGCGCGCGATCGCCACGGCCGCCTCCAGGTTGGTGCGGTAGATGGTCTCCTCGAGGTTGCGGTGGCCGACGTAGGCTCCAGTGTTCACGTCGATGGTCGTGAGTGCCTCGGTCTGGTCGATGATGAGGTAGCCGCCCGACTTGAGCGCGACCTTGCGGTCCAGCGAGCGCTGGATTTCCTCGTCGACGCCGTGCAGGTCGAAGATGGGCCGGCTGCCCGCGTAGAACTCCACCTTGGCGCCCAGGCCCGGCATGAAGGTCGCAGCGAATTCGCGCATCTCGAGGCAGGTGCGCTCGTTATCCACGAGCACGCGGTCGACGCCCTCGCCCACCAGGTCGCGCATCAGCCGCAGGGGCAGGGGCAGGTCCTCGTGCACCAGCGTGCCCTGCGCCGCGGTGCGCGCCTTGCCGCTGAGCACCTCCCACAGCTTGCGCAGGAACAGCATGTCGGCGCGCAGCGCCTCCTCGCCCGCGCCTTCGGCCGCGGTGCGCACGATGTACCCGCCCGCGTCGCCCGGGAGCATGTAGGCGTGCACGGCATCGCGCAGGCGCTTGCGCTCGGCTTCCGCCTCGATCCGCGCCGACACTCCCACGCCGTGACCGAACGGCATGTAGACCAGGAAGCGCGACGGTATCGTGATGAAGGTGGTGAGTCGCGCCCCCTTGGTGCCGAGGGGATCCTTGAGCACCTGGACGAGGATGTTCGCGCCCTCGCCCACCAGTTCGCGGATGCTGTCGGTCCGCGGGGCGTCGCTCGAGCTTTCGGCGTCCGCCGGCTGCACGATGTCGGAGACGTGAAGGAAGGCCGTCCGCTCCAGGCCGATGTCGATGAAGGCGGCCTGCATTCCCGGCAATACCTTCGAAACACGGCCCTGGTAGAGATTGCCGGCGAGCCCGCGCCGGCTCGCGCGCTCGACGAACACTTCCTGCAGGATGCCGTTCTCGAGCAGCGCCGCCCTCATCTCGCGCGGACTGACGTTGACCACCATCTCCACGCTCATGCGGAGCCTCCTCCGGTCGTCAGACCCGGCACGCATGACAGCAGTTCCCAGGTCTCGAACAACGGCAGCCCCATCACGCCCGAGTAGCTTCCCGAGAGGTGCCGGATGAATACGGCCGCCCGGCCCTGCACGGCATAGGCGCCCGCCTTGTCCATCGGCTCGTTGGTCCGGCAGTACGCGTCGATCTCGGCCGGCGCGATCTCGCGCAGGCTGACGCTGCTGCTGCTGACGCGCGCTCCGCCGCCGCCGGCGTGCCTCACGGCCACGGCCGTGTGGACCTGGTGTGTCCGCCCGGAGAGCCTGGCGAGCATCGCCGCGGCCTCGGCGTGGTCGGCAGGCTTGCCGAAGACCTCGCCCTCGAGCGCCACGGTCGTATCGGCGGCGAGCACGGGCAGGCGACGATCCGCGGGCAACTGCTCCCACAGGACGCGTGCCTTCTCCTCAGCGAGCCTGAGCACGTATTCGACGGGCGCCTCGCCCGGTGCAACGGACTCGTCGACCGTCACCGCGCGCACTTCGTGCCCGACACCGATCTGGCGCAGCAACTCGCTGCGCCGTGGCGACGCCGAGGCCAGATAGATCAGCGGGCGCACCATGCGTCCTCAGTCCGCCACCACCGACGCCTCGAGCCGGCGCTCCGCGACCAGCGAATTGCTGATCAGGCACACGTGCTCGGCGCGCTCCATGTGCTTGATGGCCTTTTCCGGGTCGCTGCCAGCGGGCACCCGCAGCGTCGCCTTGACCACGACGTGCGTGAAGTGGGTCTTGCCCTCGATGCGGTTCAGCGTGCCCTCGACGCTGCACTCGAGCGCGGTCCAGGGAAACCTGGCGGCCCGCGCCACGCCGCGAAAGCTGAGCAGGAAGCAGTCGGCCACGGCTGCGCACAGCAGCGTCTCCGGCGACCACAGGTCGCCCGGGCCGTCGAATTCAGCTGGCGGAGCGGTGGTGAGCGCGGGCAGGCCCGGCGAGTTTACGGGTACCGGACCCTCGGGGGCTGCGGACGCCTGGACGGTATAGAGGTGCGGATACGGGTGCATGCGGATGTCCTGCTGGAAGCGGTTCAACAGGCCATTTCAACCTGCCCGGTCCCGCCTGTCCACCCGCGGAAAGGCGCAATCAGGCGCGGTGGTAGGGCAGTCCCCTGATCACGGTGACTGCGCGGTAAAGCGCCTCGGCCACCACCACGCGGGCCAGCCCGTGAGGCAGCGTCAGCGGCGAAAGCGACCAGCGCAGGGTGGCCCGGGCATCCACTCCGGGCGCCAGGCCGTCCGGCCCGCCGATGCAGAACGCGAGGGGCTCGCCGGTCCGGGCGCGAACCTCGAGCCAGCGGGCGAGTTGCCGGGTGTCGAGTGCGCGCCCGGTGACCTGCAGCGCCACGACGCCCGAGCGCTCTCCAGCCGCTGCGAGCATGCGCGCGCCTTCCGTTGCAACGGCCTTGCGGGACTCGCCGCCGCTGCGTGAGCCGAGCGGTACCTCGAGCAGCTCGAGCCGGAAGTCACCGCGCAACCTGGCCGCATAGTCGGCGAAGCCCGCATCCACCCAGCCGGGCATGCGGGTGCCGGCCGCGATGACCCGCATGAGCATGGACTGCGGCGCGCGCTCAGGCCGAGGCGCCGCCGCCCTCCCAGAGCTTTTCCAGCGCGTAGAACTGCCGCACCCGCGGCAGCATGACGTGCAGCACGACGTCGTTCAGGTCGAGCAGCACCCACTCGCCGTCGCGCTCGCCCTCGAGCCCGTAGGGGCGAAATCCGGCTTCCTTGCAGCGCTGCACGACGCGGTCGGCGATGGACTTCACGTGGCGGTCCGACGTACCGCTCGCCACGACCATCGTATCGGTGATGTCGGTGAGGCTGCGCACGTCGAGTGCCTTCACGTCGACTGCCTTCATGTCCGCCAGCGCATCCAGCACGACCTCGCGCAACGTCGGCCCGGCCTTCGGCTTCGCAGTCTTCTTCGCGGGCTTTTTCGCGGTCTTCTGCGTCGCCCTGGCGGCCGGCCGGGACGGTGCCTCCGTGGAGGCCCGGGTACGTCGGGGAGTCGCGCGTTTCGCTGTCGTCATGCTCACCTCGTGGAAAGGCCCGTGTAACAACCGGTTCCGATGATGATGTCGCGCACCGCGTCGGGCATCAGGTAGCGCGGGTCGCGGTTCGCGACGATGATGCCGCGCAGGTCGGTGGAGGAAATCTCGAGCTGCGTCACCGGCTGGATCAGGATGCGGCCGGCGACCGCCGCGTGCAGGTCGTCGGCTCGCTGCGTGCTGCGCTCGCGCAGCAGGTCGCCCAGCGGCGCCGCCTCCGGCGCCTCCCAGCCCGGCCGGTGAGCGACCACGATGTGTGCGAGGTCGAGGATCTCGCGCCAGCGATGCCACTGCGGCAGGCCGAGAAATGCATCCATACCGACGATGAGGCAGAGCGGTCGGCCAGGGAACTCGGCGCGCAACTCGCGCAGTGTCGTGACGGTATACGACGCACCGGCCCGCAGCACCTCGCGGTCGTCCACGACGAACCCGGGCTGGTCGGCTGTCGCCGCCCGGACCATTGCGAGGCGCGACAGGCCGTCCGCAAGCGGCGTACCGCGATGTGGCGGGTCGCCCGCCGGGACGAACCGCAGCTCCGCCAGACGCAGCGACTGCAGCAGCTCGAACGCCGTGCGCAGGTGGCCAAAGTGAATCGGGTCGAACGTTCCGCCGAACACGCCGATCGGGGTCATGCGGCGAGATCCACGCCGGAGATCCTCGCCACGAGGCCCTCCAGTGTCGTCCACGCGTCGCCGCGCATGCCGCCCTTCGCCATCCGGTCCACGCGCGCGGCCATGGTGAGCAGGGAGTCGATCTGCGGCCGCGTGATCCGCGTCAGTGCCGCGCGCAGCGGTCCCTGGTGGTTTGACCAGATCTGCTCGGCGCGGAACGACTCTTCGAGCGACCGGTCCCGGCCGGCACGCAGGGCGACGCGAGACAGCCCGCGCAGGTCCTGCAGCAGGGCCCAGAGGATCAGCGGCGGCTCGCGCCCCTCGGCACGCAGGCCGGCAAGGATACGCAGCGCTCGCTCCGGCTGTCCGGCGAATGCGGCGGCGGACAGCTCGAAGACGTCGTAGCGCGCGTTGTCGGCCACCAGCTCGGCGACCTCGGCCGCCGCGAGGCTCGCGCCCGGCATCAGCAGCGCGATCCGCTCCACCTCCTGCTGCGCGGCGAGAAGGTTGCCCTCGACCCGGTCCGCAAGCAGATCCGCGGCCTCGGGCGCGATGCCGACTCCGCGACGCGCGAGCCGCTCGCCAATCCAGCCCGGCAGCGCGGCCCGCTCGACGGATTGCGTGACCACCAGCACGCCGTGTTCCTCGAAGGCCTTTACCCAGGCGTTGCCGAGCGACTTGCGCTCGAGTTCGCCCGACACCAGCAGCAGCGTGTCGGCGGGAGGATGCTCGGCGAGGCCCGCGAGCGCGCCTCCAGCCGCGGCGTCCGGCGCCGAGGCGAACTTGAGCTCGATGAGACGGCGACTGGCAAACAGCGAGAGGTTGGCGGAATCGGCGAGCAGCGCGTTCCAGTCGAAGCCGCGCTCGATGAAGTGCACTTCGCGGTCGGCGTAGCCCTGCTTGCGCGCCTGCTCGCGGATGGCGTCGCAGGCTTCCGCGATCAGCAGGGGCTCGGCGCCAGTCACCAGGTACGCGCTGCGCAGGCCGCGCGCCAGCCCTGACGACAGGGCCTCCGGCGAGGTCCTCACTGCCTTGTGCGACTCGTGCGCGCCGCCCGGTGGAGGCGCGCCGCCCTGGGTTCTCTCTGCATGCGCGGCCGATTATGCCGCCTTGACCGGGCAGGTTCCACCCGCCGGAGTCCCCGGGGCGGCGGGCAGGGTGACGAGCATCCCCTTTCTTGTACTATCCGCCGATGAACTCACCCGCTCGCACCTCCGCCCTGCGCGGCCTCTACCCCGCCATCACGCCGTTCCGCAGCGGTTGGCTGCGCGTCTCGCCCCTGCACGAGATCTACTGGGAGGAGTCCGGCAACCCGCGCGGCAAGCCGGCCGTCTTCCTGCACGGCGGCCCGGGCGCGGGATCGAGCCCCGTGAACCGCCAGTTCTTCGACCCGGAGCGCTATCGCATCGTGGTGTTCGACCAGCGTGGCTGCGGCCGCAGCCGGCCCCATGCAAGCCTCGAGGACAACACGACCTGGCACCTGGTGGAGGACATCGAACGCCTGCGCGAGTTCCTCGGCATCGAGCGCTGGCTGGTGTTCGGCGGCTCGTGGGGCTCGACACTGGCGCTCGCCTATGCGCAGGCGTACCCGCGCCGCGTCAGCGAGCTCGTGCTGCGCGGCATCTTCATGCTGCGCCCGTGGGAGATCCACTGGTTCTACCAGCACGGGGCGAGCGCCCTCTTTCCCGATCGTTGGGAAGACTACGTGGCTGCGATTCCCCGCGCGGAGCGGGACGACCTGGTGGGCGCGTTCCACCGGCGCCTGACCAGCCGCAACCGGGCGACGCAGCTGCGTGCAGCCCGGGCCTGGTCGATCTGGGAAGCGGCGACCAGCTTCCTGGTCACCAACGAGGACAACCTCGACAAGTGGGGCGAGGATGCGTTCGCGATAGCGGTGGCGCGCATCGAGTGCCACTACTTCGTGCACAAGGGATTCCTGGCCAGCGAGGACCAGTTGCTCAAGGACGTGCGCAGGATACGGGACATCCCCGCCGTGATCGTGCAGGGCCGCTACGACGTCGTATGCCCGATCCAGACGGCCTGGGAACTGCACCGCGCGTGGCCGGAGGCCGACTTCCGCGTCGTGCCCGACGCCGGACACTCCGCGCTCGAGCCCGGCAATACGCACGAGCTGGTGAGCGCCACGGATCGCTACGCAGCCGCTACAGGGACTCGAGCTGCCGCAGCACGAGACCGGCGAGGTCACGCGCCATCGCCTCGCGCAGCACGGCCTCCTCGTGTTCCTTCGCGAGCAGCAAAGACTCGTCGAAGCTGAAGTAGCGCGTCAGGTCGAGACGCTGCGGGGCCAGGACCTCCTTGCCGCCGCGATCGATCGTGAACTCGACCGAATAGTAGACCTCGAATTCCTGCGGCGTATTGCGCGCGGACACCGAGAGCACCCGGCGCCCCGTGCGGTCCAGCCCGATGCGGATGACCGCGTCCACCCCGCTCGCCGACCCGGCGACACTCGCACCCGAATTCTCGAGCACACGGCGCAACTCGACGGCGAACGGCGACAGCTCATCCCTGGTCGCGACATGGACGCTGCGCACGCCCTCGGGCAGCGCGTGCGCGCCCTGCAGGCGGAAGCCGCAGCCGGCCGGCAGTGCGACCAGCATTGCGAGCGCGAGGACCCTGGCCTCAGACCACCACATTGGCGAGCTTGCCCGGCACGTAGATGAACTTGCGCACCGGCTTGCCCTCGAGGAAGCGCTGCACGTTCGCGTCGGCCAGCGCCGCCTCACGCACCCGGGCCTCGTCGGCATCCGCCGGCACGGTAACGCGGCTGCGCAGCCTGCCGTTGACCTGCACCACGACCTCGACGCTGTCGCGCTCGAGGGCCTGCAGGTCCACTACGGGCCAGCGTTCGTGGACGACAGCGTCCGCGTGCCCGAGTTCCCGCCACAGCACGTGACAGGCGTGGGGCACGACGGGCGAGAGCACGAGCACCACGGTCTGCAGTGCCTCCTGCATCACCGCGCGGCCCTGCGGCGAGCGGTCGTCGCAGCGTCCGAGCGAGTTCATCAGTTCCATCACCGCGGCGATGGCCGTGTTGAATGTCCGGCGGCGCCCGATGTCCGCCGTGACCTTGGCCAGCGTTTCGTGCACCTGGCGCCGCAGGCGGCGCTGCGGCTCGTCGAGCGCGGCCTTGTCGAGCACAGGCGCGGATCCCGTGGCGACGTGCTGGTGCACGGCCTTCCACAGACGCTTCATGAACCGGAACGCGCCCTCGACGCCCTCGTCGGACCATTCGAGGGTCTGCTCGGGCGGCGCCGCGAACATCATGAACAGGCGCGCCGTGTCCGCGCCGTACTGCTCGACGAGCGCCTGCGGGTCCACGCCGTTGCCCTTCGACTTCGACATCGTGCCGATGCCGCCCGATTCCACGGGCAGGCCGTCCGTGCGCAGCACCGCGCCGACGCGCTGGCCCTTCTCGTCCACCTGCACGTCCACGTCCGCCGGGTTGTAGTACGCGATGCGGCCCGACGCGGGCTTCCTGAAGAAGACCTCGTTCAGCACCATGCCCTGCGTCAGCAGGTTGGTGAAGGGCTCGGCCACGTCGGTGAGCCCGAGGTCACGCATCACGCGCGTCCAGAAGCGTGAATAGAGCAGGTGCAGGATCGCGTGCTCGATCCCGCCGATGTACTGGTCCACCGGCATCCAGTAGCGGGCACGCTCGTCCACCATCGCGCGCTCGTTGCCGGGACTCGCGTAGCGGAAGAAGTACCACGAGGAATCCACGAAGGTGTCCATCGTGTCGGTCTCGCGTCGCGCGGGCTGGCCGCACTTCGGACAGGTGCAGGCGAGGAACGCCGCGGACTTCGCCAGCGGGTTGCCGCTGCCGTCCGGGACCAGGTCCTCCGGCAGCACGACCGGCAGCTGCTCGTCCGGCACCGGCACCACGCCGCAGGACGCGCAGTGGATCAGCGGGATCGGGCAGCCCCAGTAGCGCTGGCGCGAAATGCCCCAGTCGCGCAGGCGGTAGTTCACGCGGCGCTTGCCGCGGCCCTGCGCCTCGACGAACTTGGCGAACGCGTCGAAGGCCTCGTCGAAGTCGAGTCCGTCGAACTGCCCCGAGTTGATCAGGCGGCCGTGCTCGACGAAGGCGCCCGCATCCATGTCGGCGAGGCTGCCGTCCGCCGGCTGTATGACCTGGTGGATGCGCAGGCCGTAGCGGCGCGCGAACTCCCAGTCGCGCTGGTCGTGCGCCGGCACCGCCATCACGGCGCCGGTGCCGTAGCCCATCAGCACGAAATTCGCGACCCACACCGGCACGCGCTCGCCCGTGAACGGGTGGATGGCGTGGATGCCGAGCGGCATGCCTCGTTTCTCCATCGTCTCGAGCGCTGCTTCGGTTACGCCGGTGCGCTGGCACTCGGCCAGGAACGCCTGCAGGTCCGGGTTCCCTGCCGCGGCGCGCTGCGCGAGCGGGTGCTCCGCCGCCACCGCCATGCAGGTCACGCCGAAGAGCGTGTCGGGGCGCGTCGTGTAGATGCGCAGGCGCTCGCTCGCGCCCTCGACGTCGAAATCGATCTCGAGGCCCTCGGAACGACCGATCCAGTTGGCCTGCATCAGCCGCACCCGCTCGGGCCAGCCGGGCAGCGAGTCGAGGGCACCGAGCAGGTCGTCCGCATACTGCGTGATGCGGAAGTAGTACATCGGGATCTCGCGCTTCTCCACGATGGCGCCGGTGCGCCAGCCGCGGCCGTCGATCACCTGCTCGTTCGCGAGCACCGTCTGGTCCACCGGGTCCCAGTTGACGACGCCGGTGGTGCGGTAGGCGATGCCCCTCTCGAGCATGCGCAGGAACAGCCACTGGTTCCAGCGGTAGTAGTCGGGCCGGCAGGTGGCCACCTCGCGGCTCCAGTCGATGCCGAAACCGAGCGACTTCAACTGCCGCTTCATGTGGTCGATATTGTCGATGGTCCACTTCGCCGGCGGCACGCCGTTTGCCATGGCGGCATTCTCGGCCGGGAGGCCGAAGGCGTCCCAGCCCATCGGCTGCAGGACGTTGTACCCCTGCATGCGCATGTAGCGGCTCAGCACGTCGCCGATCGTGTAGTTGCGCACGTGGCCCATGTGCAGCCGCCCGCTCGGGTACGGGAACATGCACAGGCAATAGTATTTCTCGCGGCCCGGGTCCTCGGTGACGGCGAACGTGCGGTTGTCGTCCCAGTAGGCCCGTGCCTCGGGCTCCACGACGGAGGGTTGGTAACGTTCCTGCATGGCGGGGGCGTCGGATGGCTGGATCGAACGGGTTAGGATACCCGAGCACGCGCCGGCCGGCCTAATCGCCGACGTTCACGGGGTCGCCCGGGCGCGCGGATTCCTGCATTATCCTTGCGATCCCGCAACCACCGAGTACCGCTCCATGAACAGGCACTTCGCGACCCTGGCCGCACTGGGCCTCCTGCTGCCGTCCCTCGCGGCCGCCGGCGAGATCTTCGGCACCGTCACCGGCGAGGCAGGTCCGGTCCCCGAGGGCACGCAGGTCGAGGCCAGCTGCAAGGCTGGCAAGCACGGCCCGGTGAAGACCGACAAGTCGGGGGAAATACCGCCTCGCCATCAGCGAAACGGGCAAGTGCGCTCTCACGGTGACCCGCGGCAGCGAGTCGGCGACCATGAGCGTGGTCTCGTTCGACGACGCGGCGCAGGTCGACCTCGAACTCAGATCCGACGACGCCGGCAAACTGACCGTGCGTCGCAAGTAGCCCGCGCATGGCCGACGCCCCGAAAAAGGACAAGGATTTCTGGGACAAGCTCCTGGTCATCCTGCACCCGGTCGGCGGGCTGCTCACCGCGCTCGCCGTCGCCTTCGTGGGCGTGACAGGATCCCGCGTGCTCGAGCAGCGGCAGTCACTCGACTCGAACGCCCGCCTCTATTCCGAGCTGATGAGCCGGCGCGAGGAGGCGGAGTCGACGCTGCGCAAGGACGTGCTCGGCGCGATCCTGCAGGAGTACCTGCAGGCGAGCCCCAGCGACCTCGACGCGAAGGTCCTGCAGCTCGAACTGCTGTCGTACAACTTCCACGACTCGCTGGACCTGCGCCCCTTGTTCCTCGACCTGCAGCGCAAGCTGCTGCGCTCGCAGTCGCCCGACCGCGCAGAGCTGCTCGGCCGGATCGAGAGCGTGGCGCGCGAAGTCACTTCGAAGCAGCTGTTCACGCTGCAGGGCCGCGGCTACCGGTTCTCGGGCACCGTGGACCTCGCGGAACTCGAGTCCGCCGGGGCCGGCAGCCTCGCGCTGACCGAGGAGCCGGCCAAGGTGACGATCGGCGGCACGAGCTGCGACATCGCCGTGCTGGTCCGCTCCGCGAATCGCGCAACGAAGACCGTGCGCGTGCGGCTCGAAGCGAGCGCCTGCGACGGCGTGGACTCGCCCAACCTGAGCACGACGTTCGACGTCGGCTTCTTCGACTTCCCGATCATCGACAACACGCGCCTCGCCAACGGCTGGCGCTGCGCCGTCGCGCTGACCAACTGGCTGGACGACTACGCCGACCTGACGACGGTCTGCTTCCCCGGCGAGTACGCGAGCCTGAAGGACCGCCCCTACTACGACGAGGTAATCCAGAAGCTGCGCCAGCAGGAAAGCCAGGCCGGCTGGGTCGAAGGGATGTTCGGCGGCGGCTAGGCCTGGCGCAGGATCGTGGCGTAGCGCGCGGCCGAGCCGGGCGCGCACGCGAGGTACAACGAGGGCTCGGTCAGCTCCAGCTCGAGCACGACCGGGTCGCCGCGGCCGTCGCGGATCATGTCGACACGCGCGTAGGTCGGCGGCGCGAATGGAACGGCCGACAGCGCTGCCTGCGCCACCCGCCGCTCGCCCTCGTCGGGCTCCCTGGCCGTGATCTTCTCGGGCGCGAACAGGCCCGCGACCAGCTCGTCGCCGACGCGCAGCAGCGGGCCCTTGCGGAATGCGTGGCTGTAGCGCCCACCGAGGAAGATCGCCGCCGTCTCGCCCTGCACGTCGACGCGCGCCAGGTACGGCTGCAGAATCGCGCTGCGGCCCGCCTCGACGAGCCTGCGCAGGTGCGCCCTCGCCCGCCCACGTTCGGCGCGCCTGTAGCGCGCGGCATCGCGCGAGCCCGCGCCGATGGCTGGCTTGACCACGAACTCCTCCAACCCCGGCGGGTCCAGGAACGCAGCGAGCGAGTCCTGGGCGTCCTGGCCGGGCTCCACGAACCGGGTAGGCACGATGGGCACGCCGCCACGCACCAGGTCCACGAGGTAATGCTTGTCGGTATTCCAGCGCAACACGGCCGGGTTGTTCACCAGGCGGGTGCGCGCGGCGCAGCGGTCTGCCCAGGCCAGGAACTCGTCGATGCGGTCGACGTAGTCCCAGGTCGAGCGCAGGACGGCAAGGTCGTAGCGCGACCAGTCGACGGCCGCGTCGTCCCAGCTCGGCGTGTCGGCCTCGACACCCTGCTCGCGCAACGCCTCGAGCAGCAGCGGCATGTCCTCGTCGAGCGCCAGCGCCTCGCGCGCGGTCACCAGGGCGATCCGGCTATGCATCGGCTGTCACGAAGCGCACGATGCCGGCTTCATCCCGCAGCCGCTCCATCTGACCGCGCCCGCACAGGCAATTGAGGTGCGCGATCGCCTCGCCCATCGCCAGCATGCGATGGAATCCGGACGGCACGCGCCGGAACATCGTGGGCAGCACCTCGAACGCAGTGCGCGGCTCGGAGCAGAACGCGAGCAGGGCCGCAAGTTGCTGCTCGTGATGCCCGGCCAGGTCCGCGAGGCGCCGATGCAGGCCGCGAAACGGCCGCCCATGCGACGGCAGCACCAGCGTGTCCGCATCGCACTCGCCGAGCCGTTCGAGGGAAGCCAGGAACTCCCGCAGCGGGTCCGCCTGGGCGTGCTCGAGATCACGCTCACGTTCGGAGAAATCGACGGCAGCACCTGGTCGCCGCTGATCAACAGCCGCCGTTCGGCGTCATGGAGGCACAGGTGCCCGCGGCAATGACCCGCGGTCTCGACCACCCGCCAGCGACCGCGCCCCGCCTCGATCGACTCGCCGTCCGACGGGCTGGCCGCCAGCGGCGGCATTCCGCCGAACCACCGGCGATGACTGCCCCGTCCGGTCGCCGGCCCGTCGGACACGGCGATGCCGTGCGAACGCAGGAACTCCTGCATGCGAGCCGCGATCGCCTCTGGATCGGCACTCAGGAATGCGCGTGCGGAACGATGCGCATATTCGGACATCCACACCGCGGCGCCGTGGCGCTCGGCCAGCCACGGGGACAGCCCCATGTGGTCCGGGTGATCGTGCGTGATGAAGATGCGCTTGAGGCCGCGCCCGTCGAGCACCCGCTCCTCGAGCACGAGCCAGGCGTCGCGGCACACATCCTCCGCCATGCCGGTATCGACCAGCATCCAGCCGTCGCCGTCCTCGAGCAGCCACACGTTGATGTGGTTGAGCTCCATCGGCAGCGGGATGCGCAGCCACAGTACCCCGTCTGCAATCGTCCTCGCCTCGCCCGTGCCCGGCGGATCCGTGGCGAGGTACAGCAACTCGTGCGGGCGCGGTGGCAGTCGCTCGCCTTCCGCCGTGATCACCCCGCGACGCTCGCTCAACGTCCCTCTCCAGCGGCCCGGCGCAGCGGCCGCGGCCGCCACAGCCCGGCCGCGAGGGCGGCGAATGCCAGCATCAGTACCGGCCAGTTGCCGAAACGCAGGTACGGCGTCGAACCCGTGCGCGGCTGCACGGAGCCGGCGAGTACGCCAGGCGCGAACTGCGGCAGCGAGCCCTGCAGCGCGCCGTCGTGGTCGATCAGCGCCGTCACGCCGTCGTTGGTCGCACGCAGCATCGGGCGCCCGGTCTCGAGCGAGCGCATGCGGCTGATGTCGAGGTGCTGGTGCGGCGCCGTGGAATCGCCGAACCACGCGTCGTTGGTGACGTTCACGAGCAGCGTGGAATCGCGTGCGAGCGCGAGTTGCTCGGAGGCGTAGGCATCCTCGTAGCAGATCGTCGGTGCGAGCCGCTCGCCCGCGGCGACGAACGGAGCCTGGCGATCGGGGCCCCGCTCGAAATCCGAGTACGGCAGGTTCATGAGCCGCAGCCACTCGCGCACCGTGTCCGGCACCGGGAAGAACTCGCCGAAGGGCACCAGCCGGCGCTTGTAGTACCACTGTTCCGCGGGCGACCAGGCCGCCATGGCGTTGTAGTACACACCCGTCCGCGGATCGCGCCTGAGCAGGCCCATCAGCAATGCCGAACCCCTGGCGTGGGCGAGTGCGCGCACGACGGCGAGATACGCGCCGAGCTCGCTTTCGAGCGCAGGCAAGGCGGCCTCGGGCCAGACGATGATGTCGGCGCCCAGGTGCGGTCGCGTGAGCTCGAGGTACAGCCGCTGCGTCCTCTCGAGCTGGCCCGGCTCCCATTTCATCGACTGCGGCACGGCGCCCTGTACCAGCGCGACGGAGACGCGGGTGCCGCGCTCCCGGGTCCACTCGATGCGCGACAGTGACGCACCCGCGAGCCACGTCGCGACGATCAAGACGGCTGCGACCACTCGCAGACGACGCCCTCCCAGCGCCAGGGTCACGAGCGCGCCCGCGGTGAGGGCCGCAGCGAGGCTCACTGCATAGACGCCGCCGAGCGGCGCGTAGCCCCTGAGCACGCTGCCGAGCTGCGAGTAGCCGAGCGCCAGCCACGGAAAGCCACTCAGGAACCAGCCGCGCACCCACTCGACGACGACCCAGCCGGCGGGCAGCAGCACCAGCCAGCGCAGGGCGCCCCGCGCCGGCCCCCAGCGCGCAATGACATACCCCAGGGCGGCGGTATAGCTGCCCATGACCGCCACGAGGCCGAGCATGAGGAAGATCGCGATCGCGAGCGGCGCCTGGCCCACGAGGTGGATGCTGTTGTAGAGCCAGTAGGTGCCGGCGAGGAAGGTACCGCCGGTGAACAGGAAGCCGCGCCAGGCTGCGGCGCGCGGCGCGGCCCCGTGCCACAGCAGGAACAGCAGCGCCGGGCAGACGACCGCGAGCGGGAACGCGCCCGCCGGCGCAAACGCGAGCGCCAGGGCTGCCCCCGCCGGCAGGGCAGGCCACGACGCCCAGCGAACGGTCAACCGGACTCCGGCGGCGGGAGGTCCAGGTCGCGCGGCGTGGTGACGCGCAGCGCCTCGATGCGACGGCGGTCGGCCTTGAGTACCTTGAGCTCGAGGCCGCCGATCTCGATCGCCTCGCCGCGCCGCGGCATGCGCCCGAGCTCGTGCAGCACCAGTCCGCCGACGGTGTCGTACTCCTCGTCCGAGAAGCGCGTACCGAAGGCCAGGTTGAACTCCTCGATGCGCGTGAGCGCCGGCACGGTGAAGATCCGCTCGCCTTCCTTGCGGATGCCCTCGCCCTCGTCGACGTCGTACTCGTCGCCGATGTCGCCGACGATCTGCTCGAGCACGTCCTCGATCGTGAGCAGCCCCGACACGCCGCCGTACTCGTCGACGACGATCGCCATGTGGTTGTGGCTGACGCGGAATTCCTTGAGCAGCACGTTGAGCCGCTTGCTTTCCGGGATGAACACCGCCGGGCGCAGGCACTCGCGAATGTCGAAATGCCCGTCGCCTCCCTGCGCGAAATAGCGCAGCAGGTCCTTGGCGAGCAGGATCCCGGCGACCTCGTCGCGGTCTTCGCCGACGACCGGAAAGCGCGAGTGGTCCGGACTCGATCACCACGGGCAGGATCTTCTCCGGCGGCTCGTCGCGCTGGATCACGACCATCTGCGAGCGCGGCACCATCACGTCGCGGACCTGGATCTCCGACACCTGCAGCACGCCCTCCAGCATCGCGAGGACGTCGGCGTCGATGAGACCGCGGTCGCGCGCGTCGATGAGGACGTCGGCGAGCTGCTCGAGGTCGCGGGGCTCACCCGACAGCGAATCGAAGAGCCGACGCAACCAGCCGCCCGACGGCCCGGGCCTGTCTTCACTCATGGCTTGGGGGGTGTGACCGGAAGGTAGGGATTCTGATACCCGAAACCGCGCAGGATTTCCACCTCGCGCCGTTCCATGGCCGCGGCCTCGCGGCGCGTTGCATGATCGAGGCCGTGCAGGTGGAGCATGCCGTGGACCACCATGTGCGCCCAATGGGCCGCTCGCTCCTTGCCCTGCTCGCGCGCCTCCGCCGACACGACCGCGGCGCAGACGACCAGGTCGCCGAGTGAGCCGCCGAGCTCGCGCTCGACGCTCGATGCCGGGAACGACAGCACGTTGGTCGGCCGGTCCTTGCCGCGGTACTCGCGATTGAGGCGCCGGCTCTCCGCGGACCCGACGACCCGGATGCACACGCTCGCGGGCGGCGGCGCGACGGCGCGGCGCGCGCGGCTCCCGAGCGCGGCGTGCGCTGCCCCGGCCCAGCGACGCAGCGTCGCGGTGGTCGGCACCCACGGCCGCCGGACCGCGACTTGCGCTTCGACACGCAGCACCGGCGCCGGCCCGTCGCTCACGCCTCCGGCTCCTGGTCGCCCGACTCGCGCTCGTAGGCCTGCACGATGCGCTGCACCAGCGGATGACGCACGACGTCGTACGCGTTGAAGAACGTGAACGCCACGCCCTCCACGCCGCGCAGCACCTCGATGGCATGGCGCAGGCCGGAGCGCTGCTGGCGCGGCAGGTCGATCTGGGTGATGTCGCCCGTGACGACCGCCTTCGAGCCGAAGCCGAGGCGCGTCAGGAACATCTTCATCTGCTCGACGGTGGTGTTCTGTGCCTCGTCGAGGATGATGAACGAGTCGTTGAGCGATGCGGCCGCGCATGAAGGCGAGCGGCGCGACCTCGATGACCTGCCTCTCGATGTTGCGCGCGACGCGGTCGAAGCCGAGCATCTCGTAGAGCGCGTCGTACATCGGCCGCAGGTAGGGATCGACCTTCTGCGCCAGGTCGCCGGGCAGGAAGCCGAGCCTCTCGCCCGCTTCCACGGCGGGACGCACGAGGACGATGCGGCGCACCGCGCCGGCCTGCAGCGACTCGACCGCGCTCGCGACGGCAAGGTAGGTCTTGCCGGTGCCGGCCGGGCCGATGCCGAAGGTGAGGTCGTTCGCGCGGATGCTGTCGAGGTACTGCCGCTGGTTCGCGCCACGGCCGCGGATGCCGCCGCGCTGCGTGTGCACGACGATCTCCCGCTCCCCGCGCGGCACCTCGTCGGCCCGCGGGAAACCGTGCTCCTGCACGCACAGATGCACGCGCTCGGGCGACATCGCCTCGCTGGCCGAGAGCTCGAACATGCGGCGCAGGACCGCCGCGGCATTGTCCACCGTGCCCGCCGCGCCGAGCACCTGCAGCTGGTGGCCGCGCCGGCGCACCTCGACGCCGAGGCGCTCCTCGACGTGGCGCAGGTTCTGCTCCATGGGACCGGCGAAGTTGCCGAGCCGCGCGTTGTCCGCACCCTCGAGCGACACGTCGCGGGTTTCGACCTGCTCGTTCAAGCGATGCTCCGCGCGGGCACGGCGAGCCGGCCGCGCAGCGAGTTCGGCATCGCCTCGGTTATGACGACGTCCACGAAACCGCCGATGAGCGAGGCCGGGCCGTCGAAGTTGACCCAGCGGTTGTTCTCGGTGCGTCCGGCGAGCTGGCGGGTGTCCTTGCGGGCGGGCCGCTCGACGAGCACGCGCTGCACGGTGCCGACCATGCCGCGGCTGATGGCCGTGGCCTGCGCGTTCACCAGTTCCTGCAGGCGCTCGAGTCGCCGCTGCTTTTCCTCGTGCGGCAAGACCGTCCGGCAGGGACGCCGCCGGAGTACCGGGGCGACGGCTGTAGATGAAACTGAAGCTCTGGTCGAAGCCCACCTCGGCGATCAGCGCCAGCGTGGCCTCGAAGTCGCGCTCGGTCTCGCCGGGGAAGCCCACGATGAAATCGGAGGACAGGTTCAGCGCCGGGCGGACCTCGCGCAGGCGTCGGATCTTCTGCTTGTACTCGAGCGCGGTGTGGCCGCGCTTCATGAGCGCGAGGACGCGATCCGAGCCGCTCTGCACGGGCAGGTGCAGGTAGCTCATGAGCTTCGGCACGTCGCGATAGGCCTCGATCAGGCTGTCGCGGAACTCGACCGGGTGCGAGGTCGTGAAACGGATACGCTCGATGCCCGGCACCTCCGCGACGAAGTAGATGAGCGCCGCGAGGTCGGCGTGGCCGCCGCCCGCGAGCGAGCCACGGTAGGCGTTGACGTTCTGGCCGAGCAGCGTCACCTCGCGCACGCCCTTGTCCGCGAGCGAGCGCACCTCGTCCAGCACCTGGGCGAGCGGGCGGCTCATTTCCTCGCCGCGCGTGTAGGGTACGACGCAGAAGGTGCAGTACTTGCTGCAGCCCTCCATGATCGACACGAAGGCTGTGGCCCCCGCCGCGCGCGGCTCCGGCAGGCGGTCGAACTTTTCGATCTCGGGGAAGCTCACGTCCACGACTGCGCGGCCGCTCTGCTGCAGCCTTGCAATCATCTCGGGGAGCCGGTGCAGCGTCTGCGGCCCGAACACCAGGTCGACGAACGGGGCGCGCGCGGTGATGCCCTCGCCTTCCTGGCTCGCCACGCAGCCGCCGACGCCGATCATCACGTGCGGGCGCTCGAACTTGAGCTCGCGCCAGCGACCGAGCAGGGAGAAGACCTTCTCCTGCGCCTTCTCGCGCACCGAGCAGGTGTTGAGCAGCAGCAGGTCGGCGGCGGCCGGGTCATCCGTCGGTTCATAGCCGCAGGATTCGCGGAGCACGTCCGCCATCCGGGCGGAGTCGTACTCGTTCATCTGGCAACCGAAGGTCTTGACGTGGACGCGAGGCATGGGCGGCCCAACGGGCCGTCAGAACGGGATGTCGTCGTCGAAGCCTTCGTCCTGGGGCGCGGGCGCGGGCGCCCCGCGGTCGCCGCCGCCGGAGGAGGAACGCGGCTCGGCGCGAGACTCCGTACCCATGCCGCCACCGCCGCCGCCGCGGGCACCGAGCATCTGCATCTCGTTGGCCTGGATCTCGGTGGTGTAGCGGTCGCGGCCTTCCTTGTCCTGCCACTTGCGGGTGCGCAGCTTGCCCTCGACGTACACCTGCGAGCCCTTGCGCAGGTACTCGGCGGCGATCTCGGCGAGGCGGTCGTACATGACGATGCTGTGCCACTCCGTCTGCTCGCGCTGCTCCCCGGTCTGCTTGTCCTTCCAGGACTCGGAGGTGGCGATGCGCAGGTTGGTGACGGCCTTGCCGTTCGGCATGTAGCGCGTCTCCGGGTCCTGCCCGAGGTTGCCGACCAGGATGACTTTGTTGATTCCGCGTGCCATGTCGCCTACCCGCGTTTAGAAGGAGTGGAATTTTACGGTACCGGGGCGCCCCGGCGTTAACCGAGAATCAGGCGGTTTCCCGCGCAATCACGTGCCCGGTCCTGCCCGACGCGGCGATCAGCGCCCAGGCCAGCGCCACCGACGCGCTGCCGAGGAAGACCCCCGCCAGGCCGAAGCGCCCGAGCAGGACGCCGCCAAGGGCGCCGCCGGCGAAGGCGCCGAGAAACTGCGCCGTGGCGAAAACACCGAGGGCGGCCCCCCGATCCGTACCCGGCGCCGCCAGCGTGAGCAGGGCCGGAAGCCGTGCCTCGAGGTAGTTGAATGCCGCGAAGAACAGGGTGAGCGCCGCAAGCACGGCCCAGACGCGCCCGTGGGCCAGTCCGAGCCACGCCTGGGCGCCGCCTGCGAACAGCACCGCGACGACGAACAGCAGATTCCCGCGCCCGGTGCGCTCGGTCGCCAGGATCAGGGGAATCGTCCCCGCCAGCGACGCCACGAACACGCTGAGGTAGACCTTCCAGTGACCGGCGCCCGGCATCGCGAGATCGCCCGCGAGCACCTGCGGCACGGCGAGGAATGTCGCGGTCATGATGAAGTGCAGCGCGAACACGCCGGCGTAGAGCGGCCGCAGGGTGGGGCGCAGCGCCAGATCCTTGAGCGCCGCGAGCGAGCGCGATTCCGCGCCGCCGGTGCGCGGCGGTTCCGCGGGCACGGCCAGGTACAGGAGCGCCAGCCCCGACAAGGCCATGGCGAGCATCACGGCGAAGATGCCGGGCACGCCTATCGCCGCGTCGAGCACCGGCGCGAGTACCAGAGCCCCGATGAACGACAGGCCGATGCTGATGCCGATGAAGGCCATGGCGCGGGTACGGACCTCCGGGCGCGTGACGTCGGCGAGCAACGCGGAGATCGAGGCCGACACGGCCCCGGCGCCCTGCACGCAACGCGCCGCGACCAGCGCCGCGACCGAGTGCGCAAAGATGCCGATCAGCGACCCGGCGGCATAGAACAGCAGGCCCGCCGCGATGATCGGCTTGCGGCCAAGGCGGTCGGACCACCGTCCGAAGGGGATCTGAAGCAGCGCCTGGGTGAGCCCGTAGGCGCCCATGGCGAGGCCGAGCATCTCGGGCGTGTAGTCCGGCAGCCCGCGGGCATAGAGCGCCAGCACCGGCAGCAGCAGGAACAGGCCGAGCATGCGCGTCGCGTAGATTGCGGCGAGCGCACCGACCGAACGGCGCTCCTGCGGCGAGAGCGCCGGCTTGCTTGTGGGATCCTGGGCTCGGATTGGCTTTGCCTCGAAAGCAGGGCCTATATTAGCAGGCTGTCCCCGGCCGACCGAACCCGAAAGCTGCATGGACGTCATACGTATCCGCGGTGCCCGCACCCACAATCTGCGGGGCATCGACCTCGACCTGCCCCGCGACCGGCTGATCGTGATCACCGGGCTCTCGGGGTCCGGCAAGTCCTCGCTCGCGTTCGACACCATCTACGCCGAGGGCCAGCGCCGCTACGTCGAGTCCCTATCGGCGTACGCGCGCCAGTTCCTCTCGGTCATGGAGAAGCCCGACGTCGACCATATCGAGGGGCTCTCGCCGGCCATCGCGATCGAGCAGAAGGCGACCTCCCACAACCCGCGCTCGACCGTAGGTACCGTCACCGAGATCTACGACTACCTCCGCGTACTGTTCGCGCGCGCGGGCGTGCCGCGCTGCCCGGAGCACGGCCAGGAACTTGCCGCACAGACCGTGAGCCAGATGGTGGACCAGGTGCTGGCCCTGCCGGAGGGCACGGCGGTGCTCTTGCTCGCGCCCATGGTCCAGGATCGCAAGGGCGAGCACGCGGAGACCTTCGAGCACCTCAAGGGCCAGGGATTCGTCCGCGCTTTCGTCGACGGGCGCCTGGTCGAGCTGGAGTCGTCGCCGTCCCTGGACCCGCGGCGACGTCACAGTGTCGATGCGGTCGTGGACCGGCTGCGCGTGCGGCCGGACGCCGGGCAACGCCTTGCCGAGTCCTTCGAGACCGCGCTCGCGCTCTCGCAGGGCGTGGCGCGGCTCGCGTTCCAGGACGACCCCAAGCGCGAGACCGTGGTGTTCTCGAACCGCTACGCGTGCACGATCTGCGGCTACAGCATCGCGGAGCTCGAGCCGCGTCTGTTCTCGTTCAACAATCCCAGCGGCGCCTGCGGGACCTGCGGCGGACTCGGGGTTCAGGAGTTCTTCGACCCGTCGCGCGTGGTGGTCAATCCGGCCCTCTCTCTCGCCGGCGGCGCGGTGCGCGGCTGGGACCGGCGCAACGCGTACTACTTCCAGCTCATCCAGTCGCTTGCCCGGCATTACCGCTTCGACATCGAGACCCCGTGGAGCGACCTGCCCGAGGCGGTCCGCCACGTGCTGCTGTGGGGCAGCGGCGACGAGCGCATCGAGTTCCGGTACTTCGACGCGCGCGGCGGCGACGCCCGCCGCAGCCACGCCTGGGAGGGCATCCTCCCCAACCTCGAGCGCCGTTACCGCGAGACGGAGTCGGCGACCGTGCGCGAGGAACTCGCCAAGTACCGGGGCACCCGCGCCTGCGTGGATTGCGGCGGCAGCCGGCTCAACCAGGCGGCGCGCAACGTGTTCGTGGCCGGTCGTACGCTGCCGCAGCTCGCGAGCCTGCCGATCGCCGACGCGCGGCGCTACTTCGCGGAGCTGAAGCTCGAGGGCTGGCGGGGCGAGATCGCGAGCCGCCTCGCGCGCGAGGTCGCGGATCGCCTCACTTTCCTGAGCGACGTCGGCCTCGACTACCTGTCGCTCGACCGCAGTGCCGAGACGCTCTCGGGCGGCGAGGCCCAGCGCATCCGCCTGGCGAGCCAGATCGGCTCGGGGCTGGTCGGCGTGATGTACATCCTCGACGAGCCTTCGATCGGCCTGCACCAGCGCGACAACCAGCGGCTGCTCGACACGCTCGTGCGCCTGCGCGACCTCGGCAACACCGTGCTCGTGGTCGAGCACGACGAGGATGCGATCCGCCAGGCGGACCACGTCGTGGACCTCGGGCCGGGCGCCGGCATCCATGGCGGCCGCGTCGTCGCCCAGGGCACGCCGGCCGACGTCGAGGCCGCGCCCGACTCGCTCACAGGCCAGTACCTGAGTGGACGGCGCGCCGTCGCGGTGCCGCCGGTGCGCACGCCGGCGCAACCCGGCCGCGCATTGCGCGTCATCGAGGCCAGCGGCAACAACCTCCGGGACGTCTCGGTCGAGGTGCCCCTCGGGCTCCTCACCTGCGTAACCGGCGTGTCGGGCTCGGGCAAATCGACGCTGGTCATCGACACCCTCTTCCGGCACGCAGCGGGGTCGCTGCAGGACTCGGGCGGCGACGCCGCGCCCTGCCGGGCGGTCGAGGGGCTCGAGCACATCGACCGCGTCATCGACATCGACCAGAGCCCGATCGGGCGCACGCCGCGCTCCAACCCCGCCACCTACACGGGCCTGTTCGGGCCGATCCGCGAGCTCTTCGCGGAGGTGCCGGAGGCGCGCGCGCGCGGCTACGACCCGGGCCGCTTCAGCTTCAACGTGCGCGGCGGCCGCTGCGAGGCCTGCGAGGGCGACGGCGTCATCCGCGTCGAGATGCATTTCCTGCCGGACGCCTACGTCACCTGCGACGCCTGCCGCGGCATGCGCTACAACCGCGAGACGCTCGAGATCCGCTACAAGGGCCGCACGATCCACGACGTGCTCGAGATGACGGTCGAGGACGCGGCGGCGTTCTTCCGCAACGTGCCGGCGCTGCAGTCCCGGCTCTCGATGCTGCTCGAGACGGGGCTCTCCTACGTGCGGCTCGGCCAGAACGCCACGACCCTCTCGGGCGGCGAGGCGCAGCGCGTGAAGCTCGCACGCGAACTCGCCAAGCGCGCCACCGGGCGGACGCTCTATATCCTCGACGAGCCGACCACCGGGCTGCACTTCCACGACATCGAGCAACTGCTGCGCGTGCTGCTGCGCCTGCGCGACGAGGGCAACACCATCGTCGTCATCGAGCACAACCTCGACGTCATCAAGACGGCGGACTGGGTCATCGACCTCGGGCCGGAGGGCGGCGACGGCGGCGGCAGGCTGGTCGCGGCCGGCACGCCGGAGGACGTGGCAGGCGTGGCGGCGTCGCACACCGGGCGTTACCTGCAGCGGGTGCTGGCGGCCGGTCGGAACGGCCCGGCGGACACGCGCCGTTCGGCGCAAGGCTGACCGCGGCTCAGCGTGCGGGCAACGGCCCGCGCGGCTCGGTGCGGAAACGGTGACAGACCTCGCCGGCCGAACGGGACTCGGTGTAGCGGCCGCCGGTCTGCTGGCCGATTACGCGGCGCCAGAAGCCGAGCGCAGGCCGGTTGTACTCGTCCTCGACGACTTCCCAGTCGCCGGCGAAGCGGCTGAACAGCAGCGCAGCTGCGCCGGCGCCCACGCCGCGGCGACGGGCCGTGTCGATGATGAAGAATTCGGCCATGCGGAAGTCGGCAGTGCGGCGGGGAAACGCCGGTGGCCGGGCGACCAGCGCGAAGCCGACGCGGGTACCGTCCTGCAGGATCACGAAGGGGTGCGCGCTCGCGTCGCGAAACCAGCCCGCGAGGAACTCGCTCTCGCGCGCTTCCCATTCACCGAGCGCGGGAAACAGGCCGGATTTCGATACGGAGAGTTCGGACAGATAACTGCGGTATACCGCGCGTATCCATTCGCGGTCGGCTGCGGAGTCGCGCGCGTCGCGGAGCGTGACGGGCACTCGGCCGGCCTCCTGCCAGCTTGACCGGGTCGAGGACCCGGCGACCGGTACGTTCTCAAGCAGGCCGGGCGGGCCCCGGTCGGAGCCCGCCCGTCCTGTTCAGCTCAGGCTGAACCGCGGATATTACTTCGCGGCTTCCTGAATCGCCTCGCCGGTGTTCTCGACGGCCTCGCCGGTCGCCTCGACGGCGCCTTCGACGGCCTCGCCGGTCGCGTCGACAGCGGCCTCGCCGGCAGCGGCGGTGGCGTCGACAGCGGCTTCGCCAGCTGCGACAGCGGCCTCGCCGGCGGCGGCGGTGGCGTCAGCGGCGGCGTCGGCAGCCTCGCCAGCGGCGGCGGCGGCGTCAGCGGCGGCTTCCTGCGTGGCCTCGACGGCCTCTTCCTTCTTCGCGCAGCCGGCGAGCACGAGGGCGGCCAGGGCGGCGGACAGTGCGATCTTCGCGTTCATGTATGTATACCCCAAGAATCTGTGAAAGTACGATGGTTGCTCGGGCCAACCGCCCGAGCCTGGCTCGCGCCGGACGCCCGGCGGTTGTGCGAAAGGGATTCTAGAGGCTGGCATCGGGGCCGGATCGCGTGGAACTGTCTCTGAATGGCGACAAACCACGCTCTTGGGCAAGATGCAGCATTCCAAGGGGGCCGGCGGGACGCATTCATGCACGACATCATCGACGAAGCATTTCGAAGCCACCTCGCGGCGGTCCGGAGGCGCACCGATGCGGCCCTGGCCACCCACGGGTTCGACGGCCTCGCGATCTACGCGGGCGCCCCTCCGTACGCGTTCCTCGACGACCTGGCCTACCCGTACCAGGCCAACCCGCACTTCAAGCATTGGGCGCCGCTCACCGGGGCGCCGCACAGCTTCATCGCCTACGTCCCGGGCGAGAAGCCCCGGCTGTGCTTTCACCAGCCGGCCGATTACTGGCACAAGCCGCCCGAGTTACCCGTCGAGACCTGGCTCGATGAGTTCGAAGTGGAAATCGTCCGCGAGCCACAGGCCGCCCGCGAGCTGCTGGGCCTTGGCCGCGGGCGCTTCGCCTTCGTCGGTGAATGGCAGCCGCAGTTCGCGGACTGGGGATTTGCCGGAACCAACCCCGCGGGCCTGTTGGACCAGCTGCACTTTCAGCGTGCCGTGAAGACCCCGTACGAGATCGAGTGCATGCGACGTGCCTCCAGGCTCGCGGCCCGCGGACACCTCGCCGCGCGCGAAGCATTCTTCGCCGGCGCGTCGGAGTTCGAGACGCACCTCGCCTACTGCGCAGCGACGGGGCACCAGGAAAAAGAGTTGCCGTACGGCAACATCATCGCGTTCAACGAAGGCGCGGCGGTGCTGCACTACCAGGATCTCGCGCGCGAGCGCGGCGGCCCGCGCCGCTCGTTCCTGATCGATGCCGGCGCGCAGTTCCGCGGCTACGCCGCCGACATCACCCGCACTTATGCCGCGGGGCAAGGGGAGTTCGCGGGCCTGGTCGCGGCGATGGACGACGTGCAGCAGAGGGTCTGCGCGGCGATCCGCGGCGGGACCGACTACCGCAACGTGCACCTGCTCGCACATCGCCTGGTCGCCGCGGTGCTGCGCGACGCCGGCGTGATCGACTGCGACGCCGACACCGCGGTCGAAACCGGGCTCAGCGGCGTGTTCTTCCCGCACGGCATTGGCCACCTGCTGGGCCTGCAGGTGCACGATGTCGCGGGCCTCGCCGCCGACGCGTCGGGAACGGTAATCCCGCGTCCCGCCGGACACCCCTACCTCAGGCTCACCCGTACGCTCGAGCCCGGGTTCGTGGTGACCGTGGAGCCGGGCATCTACTTCATCGACCTGCTGCTCGAGGCGGCGCGCGCAGGCGCGCACGGCCGTGCGATTCGCTGGCAAGCCGTTGAGCGCCTGCGTCCGTTCGGCGGCATCCGCATCGAGGACGACGTCGTCTGCACCGACGGCGCTCCGGAAAACCTCACGCGCGACGCATTCGCCGCGCTCGGGTGATCAGCCCTGCTTCTTGAGCAGGTCGCGGATTTCCGTCAGCAGCGCGACATCGGCCGGCGGGGCAGCCGCGGCAGCGGGCGGCGGTGGAGCCTTCAGCCTGTTGATGCCCTTGAGCGCCATGAAGATCGCGGCGGCGATGATCAGGAAGTCGAACGCGCTCTGCAGGAACGCGCCGTACTTGAGCAGCACGGGCGCCCCGGCCGCATCCGTCCCGAGCGTCCAGGCCAGCTCGCTGAAGTTGACGCCGCCGACGATCCTGCCGAGCAGTGGCATGACGACGTCGCCCACGAACGACGCGACGATCTTGCCGAACGCGCCGCCGATCACGACGCCGACCGCCATGTCGAGCACGTTGCCCTTCATGGCGAATTCCTTGAACTCCTGGATCATGCTCATG
Organism: uncultured Gammaproteobacteria bacterium; assembly: GCA_963778185.1. Lineage (GTDB taxonomy): Bacteria > Pseudomonadota > Gammaproteobacteria > Steroidobacterales > Steroidobacteraceae > RPQJ01. Next base: position 574,037 of record CAVZTF010000003.1, read on the forward strand.
CTGGTTCTCCTGGACTGCCGGTTGGCACTAGGTGGCGCGGGGACCGGGTGACGATAGGCGCGGGGGCGGAAAAAAAGAAGCCGGGACATGCCCGGCTTCCGTTGCGTCATCTGCGTGGCAGGCTCAGGCCGCCGCGGTCTTCTTCTTGCGCGGCGCGCGCGGCTTCTTAGCCGGCGCCTCTGCCGCAGCCTCGACCGCCGGCTCGGCAGCCTTCTTGCGGCGGGCCTTCGGCTTCTTCGCGCTTTCGTCGGCCTTGGCCTCGACCGCCGCCGCCGGCTTCTCCACGAGCGCCATCAGCGCCATGTCGGCGTTGTCGCCGGCGCGGGTCGCCATGTGCAGGATGCGCGTATAGCCGCCCGGGCGCGTCTTGAAGCGCGGCCCGAGGTCGTCGAACAGCTTGGTCACCACCTCGGCGTCGCGCAGCTTGGCGAACGCGCGGCGTCGATTGGCGAGGCTGTCGGTCTTGCCGATCGTGATGAGCGGCTCGACGTAGCGGCGCAACTCCTTCGCCTTCGGCACCGTCGTGCGGATGGACTCGTGCCGCAGCAGCGACACCGCCATGTTGCTCAGCATCGCCCAGCGATGGGTGGAGTTGCGGCTCAGCTGCCGCCCGGTCAGTCCGTGTCTCATCGTCGTATCGCCTCAGATTACGTCCCGGTCCTCGTCGCGGCGCAGGCCGGCCGGCGGCCAGTTGTCGAGCCGCATGCCGAGCGTGAGCCCGTGGCTCTCGAGGACTTCCTTGATCTCGGTGAGCGACTTCTTGCCGAGGTTCGGCGTGCGCAGCAGCTCGACTTCGGTCTTCTGCACGAGGTCGCCGATGTAGTGGATGTTCTCGGCCTTCAGGCAGTTCGCGCTGCGGACCGTGAGCTCGAGCTCGTCGACCGGGCGCAGCAGCAGCGGATCGAAGTGATGCTCGCTCGGCTTCGCCTTGTCCTCGTCCTGGCCCTGCAGGTCGACGAACACCGACAGCTGGTCCTTGAGGATGGAGCCGGCGCGGCGGATCGCCTCCTCCGGGTCGATGGTGCCGTTCGTCTCGATGTCGATGATCAGCTTGTCGAGGTCGGTGCGCTGCTCGACGCGCGCGGACTCGACGTTGTAGGTGACCTTGCGGATCGGGCTGAACGAGGCGTCGAGCAGCAGGCGGCCGATCGGGCGGCTCACTTCCTCGAACGCCAGGCGCTGGCCGGCCGGGCGGTAGCCGCGGCCCTTCTCGACCTTGAGCGTCATCACCAGCTCGCCGGCCTTGGTGAGGTTGGCGATGACGAGTTCGGGATTCAGGATCTCGACGTCGTGGTCGCCCTGGATGTCGCCAGCGCGCACCGGGCCCGGGCCCTTCTTCGACAGTCGCAGCTCGGTCTCCTCGCGGGCGTTGAGGCGCAGCGCGACCTGCTTCAGGTTGAGCAGGATCTCGACCACGTCCTCCTGCACGCCCTCGATGCTGGTGTACTCGTGGAGCACGCCCTCGATCTCGGCCTCGGTGATCGCGCTGCCGGGCATGGACGAGAGCAGCACGCGCCGCAGCGCGTTGCCGAGCGTGTGGCCGAACCCGCGCTCGAATGGCTCGATGACCACCCGCGCGTGGCGCGGGGCGGTGGGCGTCACTTTGACGACGCGCGGGCGGAGGAACTCGCCGATGGCTGTCTGCATGGAAGTCACCGTGGGTATTACTTGGAGTACAACTCGACGACGAGGCTCTCGTTGATGTCCGGCAGGATGTCGCCCCGCTCGGGCAACGACTTCAGGACACCGGAGAATTTCTTCTCGTCGACTTCGACCCAGTCGGGAAACCCGACTTGGCCACGGATCTGCAGGGCCTGCTGCACGCGGGCCTGCTTCTGCGCCTTCTCGCGCAGGCCGACGACGGCGCCGGCCTTGCACTGGTAGGACGGGATGCTGACGATCTCGCCGTTCACCGTCACCGAGCGATGGCTGACGAGCTGGCGCGCCTCGTTGCGCGTGGTCGCGAAGCCCATGCGGTAGATGACGTTGTCGAGGCGGCCCTCGAGCAGCTGCAGCAGCGTCTCGCCCGTGGCGCCCGGCCGGCCGGCGGCCTGCTGGTAGTAGCCGCGGAACTGGCGCTCGAGCACGCCGTACATCCGGCGCAGCTTCTGCTTCTCGCGCAGCTGCAGGCCGTAGCCCGACACGCGCGAGCGGCGCTCGCCCTTGATGCCGCCCGGCGGCACTTCGAGCTTGCACTTCGATTCGAGCGGCTTGACGCCGCTCTTCAGGAAAAGGTCGGTGCCCTCGCGGCGCGAGAGCTTGCACTTCGGTCCAAGATACCTGGCCATTGCGATCTTCCTTAAGTGCGGCGCGGTCAGACGCGGCGCTTCTTGGGCGGACGGCACCCGTTGTGCGGGATCGGCGTCACGTCCTCGATGCTGGTCACCTTGAGGCCTGCGGCGTTCAGCGCTCGCACGGCGGACTCGCGGCCCGGACCCGGCCCGCGCACCCTCACTTCGACGGTCCTCACGCCGTATTCCTGCGCGGCCACGCCGGCCTTCTCGGCGGCGACCTGCGCCGCGAAGGGCGTGCTCTTGCGCGAGCCGCGGAAGCCGCAGCCGCCCGAGGTCGCCCAGGACAGCGTGTTGCCCTGCCGGTCGGTGATGGTGACGACCGTGTTGTTGAACGATGCGTGCACGTGCGCGATGGCATCGGTCACCACGCGCTTAACCTTCTTGCGGCCTTTCGCCGCACCGGTCTGCTTCTTGTCGTCAGCCATAGTCCTGCCTCAGTCAGTGGGCGCGGGCCGATCAGGCCTTGCCCGGAGGAGCGTTCAGCTTCACCGCCGCCTTGCGCGGTCCCTTGCGCGTGCGCGCGTTCGTGCGCGTGCGCTGGCCCCGCATCGGCAGGCCCTTGCGGTGGCGGATGCCCCGGTAGCAACCGAGGTCCATCAACCGCTTGATGTTCATCGAGACCTCGCGGCGCAGGTCGCCCTCGACCTGCAGCTTGGCGACCTGCGAGCGCAGCGCGGCGACCTCGGCCTCGGTCAGGTCCTTGACCTTGGTCTCGGGCTTGACGCCCGCGGCCTCGCAGGCCTTGCGGGCCTGGGCGTGGCCGACGCCGAAGATGGACGTGAGGCCCACCCAGACGTGCTTGTTCATCGGAATGTTGATGCCGGCGATACGGGCCATGTGAGGCTCACTCCGGGGCGCGAAAAGCCCGAAATTATAACTTAAAAAACCTGCTCACTCAACGCAGGGGCGTTTCAGCCCTGCCGCTGCTTGTGGCGCTTGTCACTGCAGATCACGTAGACGACGCCGCGACGGCGCACCACCTTGCAGTTCTTGCAGATCCGCTTCACCGAGGGTCGAACTTTCATCTGTCACTCTCCGACGGGGGCTTTAGGCCGCGCTCAGCGCAGCTGCCCGGAGCGGCCGTAGCCGCGCAGGTTGGCCTTTTTCATGAGCCCCTCGTACTGGTGCGACATCAGGTGCGCCTGCAGCTGGGCCATGAAGTCCATGATCACCACCACGATGATCAGGAGCGAGGTGCCGCCGAAGTAGAACGGCACGCGGAACTGGGAAATCAGGATCTCGGGCAGCAGGCACACCAGCGTCACGTACAGCGCGCCCCACACCGTGAGGCGGGTGAGCACCTTGTCGATGTACTCGGCCGTGTGCTGCCCCGGGCGGATGCCGGGGATGAAGGCGCCGGACTTCTTGAGGTTCTCCGCCGTCTCGCGAGAATTGAACACCAGCGCGGTGTAGAAGAAGCAGAAGAAGATGATCAGCGCGGAGTACAGGATCATGTGCACCGGCTGGCCGATGCCGAGGCTCGCCGCGACGTTCTGCAGCCAGCCGAAGTTCTCCGACGTGCCGAACCAGCTGGCGATGGTCGCCGGGAACAGCAGCAGGCTCGAGGCGAAAATCGGGGGAATCACGCCCGACATGTTGAGCTTGAACGGCAGGTGCGTCGTCGTGCCCGCGAACATGCGCCGGCCCTGCTGGCGCTTGGCGTAGTTGACCGGGATGCGCCGCTGGGCGCGCTCCACGAACACCACGAACGCCGTGACGCCGCCCACCATCAGCACCAGGATCAGCGCCAGCGCCGGGTTGATCTCGCCGTTGCGCACCAGCTCGAGCGTGCCGCCGATGGCCGCCGGCAGGCCCGCGACGATGCCCGCGAGGATGATCATCGAGATGCCGTTGCCGAGGCCGCGCTCGGTGATCTGCTCGCCGAGCCACATCAGGAACATGGTGCCCGCGACCAGGGTCATGGTGGCGAGGAACACGAACTGCGGCCCCGGGGCGATCACGACGCCCTGGTTCTGGAAGGCAATGGCCGCTCCGGCGCCCTGGAAGGCCGCGAGGGCCACCGTGCCGTAGCGCGTGTACTGCGTGAGCTTGCGCCGGCCCGACTCGCCTTCCTTGCGCAGGGCCTGCAGCTGCGGCACCACGACGCCCATCATCTGCACGATGATCGAGGCAGAGATGTACGGCATGACGCCCAGGGCGAGGATCGACAGGCGCTCGAGCGCCCCGCCCGAGAACATGTTGAACATGCTCAGGATGGTGCCCTGCTGGTCCTGGAAGAAGCGCGCCAGCGCCACCGGATCGATGCCCGGCACCGGGATGAACGTGCCGATGCGATAGACGACCAGGCCCCCGATCAGGAAGAAGAATCGCTTCCTGAGCTCGGTGAGCCGGCTCGCCTCGCCGAATGCGGCGACGGGGCTCGATGAGGTCGGATTGGCCACTCGGGGTCCTCGGGGTGCGGGCCGCTCAGGCCGACTCGATGCTGCCGCCGGCGGCCTCGATCGCCGCGCGCGCACCCTTGGTGACGCCCACGCCCTGCACCTTCACGGCGACCTTGATCGCGCCCGAGAGCACGACCTTGGCCTTGAGCGAGTTCGCCGGGACCACGCCGGCCTTCTTGAGCGACTCGAGCGTCGCCACTCCGCCCTCGACGAGCGCGAGCTCGTTCAGGCGGACCTCGGCCACGCGCGGCGCCGACATGGAGCGGAAGCCGACCTTCGGCAGGCGGCGCTGCAGCGGCATCTGGCCGCCCTCGAAGCCGACCTTGTGATAGCCGCCCTTGCGCGCGCGCTGGCCCTTGACGCCGCGGCCGCAGGTCTTGCCCTGGCCGGCGGAGGCGCCGCGACCGACGCGCAGCCGCGTCTTCTTCGAGCCCGCCGCCGGGGAAATGCTGTTCAGCTTCATGATGTCCTCAGGCCTCTTCCACGCGGAACAGGTGCCGCGAGGCGTTGATCATGCCGCGGTTCTCCGGCGTGTCCGCCACGACCACGGTCTGGTGCATGCGGCGCAGGCCCAGGCCCTGCGCGGTGGCGCGGTGCCGGTGCAGCTGCCCGCACACGCTCTTGACCAGCGTCACCTTGACGCTCTTCCTGCCGGCTGTGTTCTGCTTCGACATGTTCGTCAACCCGTGATGTCGGCCAGGCGCTTGCCGCGCTTGGCGGCGATCTGCTCGGGCACCGGCGCCAGCGTCAGCGCGTTCATCGTCGCGCGCACCACGTTGATCGGGTTGCGCGAGCCGTAGCTCTTCGCGAGCACGTTGCGCACACCGGCGCACTCGAAGACCGCGCGCATGCTGCCGCCCGCGATCACGCCCGTGCCGTCCGCGGCGGGCTGCATGTACACCTTCGCGGTGCCGTGCTTGCCGGTGACCGCGAAGTGCAGCGTCGAGTTGCGCAGGCTGACGTTCATCAGGTTCTTGCGCGCCTGCTGCATCGCCTTCTGGATCGCGACCGGGACCTCGCGGGCCTTGCCGTAGCCGAAGCCGACGCGGCCGTTGCCGTCGCCCACCACGGTGAGCGCGGTGAAGCCGAACTGGCGGCCGCCCTTGACGACTTTCGCCACGCGATTGACGGCCACGAGCTTCTCGATGAACTCGTCGGCTGCCGGGGCTCTCTCAACTCTCGCCATTGCTGCTCCTAGAGATGCGTGCCTGGGGCCGCGCTCAGAACTCGAGCCCGTGCTCGCGCGCCGCGTCGGCCAGGGCCTTCACGCGGCCGTGGTACTTGAACCCCGAGCGGTCGAACGCGACTTGCGTGATGCCCTTGGCCTTGGCGCGCTCGGCGATCGCCTTGCCCACGGCCCGAGCGGCCTCGACGTTGCCGGTGCCCTTGAGACCCTCCGCCACGTCCTTCTGCAGGGTGGAGGCCACCGCGACGACGTGCGACTCGTGGTCGAACACCTGCGCGTAGATGTGCCGGGGCGTGCGGTGCACGGTCAGGCGCATCACCTTCAGTTCCTGGATCTTCGCCCGTCCACGACGGGCGCGCCTCAAGCGACTAAGCTTCTTTTCCATGCGGCACCCTTACTTCTTCTTCGTTTCCTTGAGCTCGATGCGCTCACCGGAATAACGAACACCCTTGCCCTTGTAGGGCTCGGGCGAGCGGAACGCACGGATCTCGGCGGCGACCTGGCCGACCGCCTGCTTGTCCATGCCCTTCACCAGGATCTCCGTCTGCGACGGGGTCTCGATGGTGATTCCCTCCGGCGCCACGTAGACGACCGGGTGGGAGAAGCCGAGCGTGAGGTTGAGGTTCCTGCCCTGCACCGCGGCGCGGTAGCCGACGCCAACCAGCTCGAGCTTCTTCTCGTAACCCTTCGACACGCCGGCGACGCAGTTCGCCAGGTGCGCGCGCAGCGAGCCGGCGTGCATCAGCGATTCCTTGTTGCGCTCGGCGACCTCGATGCGCACGGCCTGGCCTTCCTGCACCAGGGAGAGCCCCCGGCGCAGCGACAGCTGCAGGGCACCCTTGGCGCCCTTCACGGTGACGGACTCGCCGTCGGACGTGGCGGTCACGCCCTGGGGCAGCGGGACCGGATTTTTTGCTACGCGTGACATTGTGTGAATCCTGGGTCGCTTGCCGTGCTCACGACACGATGCAGAGGATCTCGCCGCCGTGCCCGCCGGCCCGCGCCTCGCGGTCCGTCATGACGCCGCGGGAGGTCGAGACGATGGCCACGCCCATGCCGCCGAGCACGCGCGGCAGGTCGTCCTTGCCCTTGTAGACGCGCAGGCCCGGACGGCTGACGCGCTCGAGGCGGTCGATGACCGGGCGGCCCTGGTAGTACTTCAGGCGCACCGTCAGCGTGGGCTTGTCGCCTTCCTCGGCGACGCCGAAGTCCTCGATGTAGCCTTCGTCCTTCAGCACCTTGGCGAGCGCGAGCTTCATGCGCGAGGAAGGCATGCCTACCTCCGTCTTGCCCGAGCGCTGCCCGTTGCGGATGCGGGTGAGGAAGTCCGCGATGGGATCCGTCATGCTCATGTCTTGCTCCAGTACCCGGCCTTACCAGCTGGCCTTGCGCAGGCCGGGAACGTCGCCGCGCATCGTTGCCTCGCGCAGCTTGGTGCGGCCGAGGCCGAACTTCCGATAGACGCCGCGGGAGCGGCCCGTGATCGCGCAACGATTGCGCAGGCGGGACGGCGACCCGTCGCGCGGCAGCGCCTGCAGCTTGCGCACGGCCTCCTCGCGCTCCGCGTCCGTGGACTTCGGGCTGCGGATCGTCTCCTTGAGCTTCGCGCGCTTGGCAGCCTGCTGCTTCACGGTCTTCTCGCGGCGCTTCTCGCGCTCGATCATGCTGGTCTTCGCCATTTGCCGGTCCTTACTTGCGGAACGGGAAGTTGAAGGATTCGAGCAGCGCCCGCCCTTCCCGGTCGTCGCGTGCCGTGGTGGTGATCGTGATGTCCATGCCCCGGATCGCGTCGATCTTGTCGTAGGCGATCTCGGGGAAAATGATCTGTTCCTTGACGCCGAAGCTGTAGTTGCCCTGGCCGTCGAAGGAGCGCGCCGACACGCCGCGGAAATCGCGGATGCGCGGCATCGCGACGTTGATCAGGCGGTCCAGGAACTCGTACATGCGCGCGCCGCGCAGCGTCACCTTGCAGCCCACGGGCACGCCCGCGCGCAGCTTGAACGACGCGATCGCCTTGCGCGACTTGGTCATGAGCGGCTTCTGGCCGGTCAACGCCGTGAGGTCGCCGATCGCGCCCTCCATGGCCTTCTTGTCGGCCACGGCCTCGCCCACGCCCATGTTCACCGTGATGCGGGTGATCTTCGGCACCTGCATGGGGTTCGTGACGCCCAGGCTCGTCATGAGCGCGGGGACGACCTTTTCCCGGTAGTACTGCTGCAGCCTCGCCATGTCAGCCTTCCTCGCCCGATCAGGCGTCCACGACTTCGTCGTTGGACTTGAAGTAGCGCACGCGCCGACCGTCGGCCAGCGTGCGGATGCCCACGCGATCGCCCTGCTTCGCGACCGGGTTCCAGAGCAGGACGTTGGAGAGGTGGAGGGAAGCCTCCTTCTCTACGACGCCGCCCTGCGTCCCGCGCTGCGGATTGGGGCGCGTGTGGCGCTTCACCATGTTCACGTTCTCGACGAGCACGCGGTCGTTCGCCAGCACCTTGATCACGGTGCCGCGGCGGCCCTTGTCGCGGCCGGTGATGACCACCACCTCGTCGCCCTTGCGGATCTTGTTCATGCCTCGTTCCTCGACCTCAGCCGCGCTCAGAGCACTTCCGGCGCGAGCGAGATGATCTTCATGAACTGCGCCGTGCGCAGCTCCCTGGTCACCGGCCCGAAGATGCGCGTGCCGATGGGCTCGAGCTTGTTCGTGAGCAGCACGGCGGCGTTGCCGTCGAAGCGGATCAGCGAACCGTCCGGCCGGCGCACGCCCTGCGCGGTGCGCACCACCACGGCGTCGTACACCTCGCCCTTCTTCACCTTGCCGCGCGGGATCGCGTCCTTGACGCTCACCTTGATCACGTCGCCGACGGTGGCGTAGCGGCGCTTCGAGCCGCCGAGCACCTTGATGCACATGAGGCTCTTGGCGCCGCTGTTGTCGGCGGCCTGCAGCATCGTTCGCATCTGGATCATGGTCGTTCTCCTCGTGCGGCGATCAGGCCTGCCCGGCCCGCTTGACGACGCGCACCAGGCGCCAGGACTTGCGGTTCGACAGGCGGCGGCACTCGGCGATGTCGACGACATCGCCCTCGCGGCACTCGCCGTTCTCGTCGTGCGCGAGCAGCTTGGTGGTGCGGCGCACGTACTTGGAGTAGCGCGGGTGCTTCACCAGCCGCTCGACGGAAACGGTGATCGTCTTCTGCATCTTGCTGCTGACGACCGTGCCGGTCACGGTGCGCTTGGCGCCCGTGGCGGTGGTCTCGGCGGCCTGCTCGCTCGTAACCTGGCTCATTCCTGGGCACCCCTTTCGGCCGCGGCGCGGGCGAGCTCGCCCTGCACGGTCTTCACACGCGCGATGTTGCGGCGCACCTTGCCGGCCTGGTCGGGCTTCGCGGCCTGACCGGAGGCCTGCGCCATGCGCAGGTTGAACTGCTCGCGACGCAGCTTGAGGAGTTCTTCCTGCAGCTCGCCGACGCTCTTGGACCTGAGTTCCTTCGCCTTCATCAGCGGACCTGCCGTTTGACGAACAACGTGTCGACCGAGAGCTTGGAGGCGGCGAGGCGGAAGGCCTCGCGCGCGATGGCTTCGGTGACGCCTTCCATCTCGAAGAGCACCTTGCCGGGCTGCACGCGCGCGACGTAGTACTCGACGTTGCCCTTGCCCGAGCCCATGCGGACCTCGAGGGGCTTCTTGGTGATCGGCACGTCCGGGAAGACCCGGATCCACACCTGGCCGCCACGCTTCACGTAGCGGGTCATGGCGCGTCGCGCCGCCTCGATCTCGCGGGCGGTCATGCGGGCGCGGCTCGTGGCCTTGAGCCCGTAGTCGCCAAAGGCAACGGAACTGCCGCGCTGCGCGAGGCCGCCGTTCTTGCCCTTGTGCTGCTTGCGATACTTGGTTCGCTTGGGTTGCATCATGGTCGTGTCTCCAGCCGGTGCTCAGGCGCGCGGCCTCAGGCCGTCTGCTCCTGCGCCGGCACGGCGGCCTCGGGCTGCTCGGCGGCGACCGCCACCGGCTGCTCGAATACCTCGCCCTTGAAGATCCACACCTTGACGCCGATCACGCCGTAGGTGGTGCGCGACTCGGCCAGGCCGTAGTCGATGTCGGCGCGGAACGTGTGCAGCGGCACGCGCCCCTCGCGCGACGACTCGGTGCGGGCGATCTCCGATCCGTTCAGGCGGCCGGAGACGCGGACCTTCACGCCGAGCGCGCCGCTGCGCATGGTGTTCATCACGGCGCGCTTCATGGCGCGGCGGAACATGACGCGGCGCTCGATCTGCTGGGCGATGCCCTCGGCCACGAGCTGCGCGTCCATCTCGGGCTTGCGGATCTCCGAGATGTTGATCCGCACGTCCGGGACGAGCATGCCCATGAGCTTGGCGACTTCCATGCGCAGTCGCTCGATGTCCTCGCCCTTCTTGCCGATCACCACGCCCGGGCGCGCCGTGCTGATGGTGATGTTCGCCTTGCGGGCGGCGCGCTCGATGTGGATGCCGCTCACCGAGGCTTCCGCGAGCTTCTTCTTCAGGAACTGGCGCACCTGCCAGTCCTGGTAGATGTAGGCCGGGTAGTTACGCGAGTTCGCGTACCACTTCGACGTCCAGTCACGGGTGATGCCGAGGCGGATGCCGATCGGATTGACCTTTTGACCCATGAGCCCTGCTCTCCTCAGTCCTTGCGGCCGTCGCCGACGAGGATCGTGATGTGGCTGTTGCGCTTTACGATGCGATTGCCGCGGCCCTTGGCGCGCGCGTGGAACCGCTTGAACGTCGGCGCCTCGTCGATCTCGATGCGCGCGACCTTCAGCGTGTCGATGTCCGCGTTGTGGTTGTTCTCGGCATTGGCGATCGCCGACTCGAGAACCTTGCGGACCAGCACGGCGCCCTTCTTCGGCGTGAAGCGCAGCGTGGCGAGCGCCTTGCCCACCGGCTGGCCGCGGACCATGTCCGCCACCAGGCGGCACTTCTGCGGCGAGATGCGCGCGTACTTCAGTTTTGCTGCGACCTGCATGACTTACTCCGAGGAGGCCTTCTTGCTGCCCGAGTGCCCCTTGAACGTGCGGGTCGGCGCGAACTCGCCGAGCTTGTGACCGACCATGTTCTCGGAGACCAGCACCGGGATGTGCTGCCTGCCGTTGTGGATCGCGATGGTCAGCCCGACCATGTCGGGCAGCACGACCGAGCGGCGCGACCACGTCTTGATCGGACGACGGTCGTTCTTTTCTGCCGCCGACTGGACCTTCTTGGCGAGGTGCAGGTCGACGAACGGGCCTTTCTTGACTGAACGGGGCACGGGAGTTCCTCTTCAGGCTCAGTTGCGGCGGCGGACGATCAGGCCGGCCGTGCGCTTGTTGGTGCGGGTCTTCTTGCCCTTGGTCTTCCAGCCCCACGGGGACACCGGGTGCGGGTTGCCCTGGCCGGACTTGCCCTCGCCGCCGCCGTGCGGGTGGTCGACCGGGTTCATGACGACGCCGCGGACCGTCGGGCGGATGCCGCGCCAGCGCTTGGCACCGGCCTTGCCGTAGACGATCAGGTTGTTCTCGTCGTTGCCGACCTCGCCGATGGTGGCTCGGCAGTCGACGTGCACCTTGCGCATCTCGGTGGAGCGCAGGCGCAGGGTGGCGTAGAGGCCCTCGCGCGCCACGAGCTGCGCGGAGGCGCCGGCGCTGCGCGCGATCTGCCCGCCGCGACCCGGCTTGAGCTCGACGTTGTGGATCTGGGAGCCGATCGGGATGGCGCGCAGCGGCAGTGCGCTGCCGGACTTGATCGGGGCGTCGACGCCCGAGGCGATCGGGTCGCCCGCGGCCACGCCCTTCGGCGCCAGGATGTAGCGACGCTCGCCGTCCGCGTACAGCACCAGCGCGAGGTGCGCGCTGCGGTTCGGGTCGTACTCGACGCGCTCGACCTTGCCCGGCACGCCGTCCTTGTTGCGCAGGAAGTCCACCTCGCGGTAGCGGTGCGGGTGGCCGCCGCCCTTGTGGCGCGTCGTGATGCGGCCCATGTTGTTGCGCGCGCCGGTGCGCTTCTGGCTCTTCGTCAGCGCCGCGATCGGGCCGCCCTTGTGCAGCTTCGAGCGGTCGGCCTTGACGACGAAACGCCGGCCGGGCGACGTCGGTTTGGTCTTGATGAGTGCCATCTTGCGGTCTTCCGTCAGGTTGCCTGGGACGTCACTTCTCGACGCCGGCGAAATCGATGCTCTGGCCCTCGGCGAGGCTCACGTAGGCCTTCTTCCAGTCCGAGCGCTTGCCCGGGCGGCCGCCGAAACGCTTCGCCTTGCCGGCGACGTTGACAACGCGCACCGAGTCGACCTTGACCTCGAACATCAGTTCGACGGCCGCCTTGATCTCGGGCTTGGTCGAGTCGCGCAGCACGCGGAACACGACCTGATTGTGCTTCTCCGCGACCAGCGCGCCCTTCTCGGAGACGTGCGGCGCGACCAGCACGGTCATCAGTCGTTCCTTGCTGCTCATGCCAGCTTCTCCTCGAGCATGCGCACCGCGGCGACCGTGGCGAGCACGTGCTCGTGGGCGAGCAGGCTCTGCGGGTCGATGGCCGTCACGGGCAGCACGGACACGCCGTGCAGGTTGCGGGACGCGAGGTCCAGCTTCTCGTCGTAGGCTTCGACGAGGATCAGTACGTTGTCGAAGCCGAATTCCTTCAGCTTCGCCGCGAGCAGGCGCGTCTTCGGCGCCTCGAGCACGAGCGATTCCACGACGACCAGCCGCTCGAGCCGGGCGAGCTCGGAGAGCATCGCGCGGATTGCGCCCTGGTACATCTTGCGGTTGACCTTCTGCGAGTAGTCGCGCGGGCGCGCAGCGAACGCGCGGCCGCCGCCGACCCAGATCGGGCTGCGGATGCTGCCGGCGCGGGCGCGGCCGCCGCCCTTCTGCTTCCACGGCTTGATGCCGCCGCCGCGGACTTCCGCACGGCTCTTCTGCCGCTTGGTGCCCGCCCGGCCGGCCGCCATGTAGGCGACGACGACCTGGTGCACCAGCGCTTCGTTGAACTCGCGGCCGAAGGCCTTCTCGGAGACCTCGAGGCTGCCGGCGGCGGATCCGCCGCTCACCATCTTGAGCTGGGTGGCCATGGCTTACTTCCTCGGAGCCAGGGTCTTGCGGGCCGCGCGGCGCGCCGACTTGACGGAAGGACGCACGATGACCTGGCCGCCCGGGGCGCCCGGCACGGCGCCCTGGATCAGGAGCAGGTTGCGCGCGGCGTCGACTTCGACGACCTTCAGGTTCTCGATGGTACGGCGCACGTTACCGAGGTGGCCGGACATGCGCTTGCCGGGGAACACGCGGCCCGGCGTCTGGCGCTGGCCGATCGAACCCGGAGCGCGATGGAATACCGAGGCGCCGTGCGACGCGGGGCCGCCGGCGAACCTGTGCCGCTTGATGGTGCCGGCGAAGCCCTTGCCGAGGGTGGTGCCGGTCACGTCCACGACCTGGCCCGCGGCGAACATGTCCACCTTGAGCTCCGCGCCCGCGGCCAGCTCCGCACCCTCGCCGTCGGCGAGCCGGAACTCGACCAGGGACTGCCCGGGGGCGACCTTGGCCCTGGCGTAGTGCCCGGCGAGCGGGCGCGACACCCTCGAGGGCTTGCGCTCGCCAAAGGCAACCTGGACGGCGCGATAACCGTCGCCTTCCGCGGCCTTCACCTGGGTGACGCGGTTCGGCAGGGCCTCGATCACCGTCACCGGGATCGATTCGCCCGCGTCCGTGAAGACGCGCGTCATGCCGGCCTTGCGGCCAATCAGACCGATCGTCATCGATTCGTCCTCATACACCGCCACGGCTGCGATTGGCCGGGGCTGAAAAGACTCACCCGCCTGTCCCGTGGGACGGGTCTGCGGGCAGGTACTCGTCAAGGGGGCTGAGTGGTGCGGCCACCGTGGATTCGGGGTCGCGCCGCTCGAGCGGTACCGGCAAAACCGGCCAGGCCTCGGCGAGAGAGCCGCCTATTGTAGCGGCCGAAATGCGTTTTGCAAGCGTGGAATGGCTGTGGGCTGTGGGCTGGGGGTTCCGAACCCACAGCCTCATGGCGTCCTCAGTTGAGCTTGATCTGCACGTCCACGCCCGCCGGCAGCTCGAGCTTCATGAGGGCGTCGACCGTCTTGTCGGTCGGGTTCAGGATGTCCATCAGGCGCTTGTGGGTGCGCAGCTCGTACTGGTCCCGCGCGTCCTTGTCGGCATGCGGGGAGATCAGCACCGTGAAGCGCTCCATCTTGACCGGCAACGGCACCGGGCCGCGCACGGTCGCTCCGGTGCGCTTGGCCGTCTCGACGATCTCCCGCGCGGAGTTGTCGATGAGCCGGTAGTCGAACGCCTTGAGGCGGATGCGGATGTTCTGGCGAGCCATGGCAGTTACCTAATGATTAGCGACTGGGGAGCCGTCCGGGGTGGCGATGCAGGACGCGCCGCGCCGCTGCGCCACCCCTCGAGCCACCGGTCACTTCAGAATTTTCGAGACCACGCCCGCGCCCACCGTGCGTCCGCCCTCGCGGATCGCAAAGCGCAGGCCCTCTTCCATCGCGATCGGGCTGATCAGCTCGATCGTCATCTTGATGTTGTCGCCCGGCATCACCATCTCGACGCCCTCCGGCAACTCCACCGACCCCGTCACGTCCGTCGTGCGGAAGTAGAACTGCGGTCGATACCCCTTGAAGAACGGCGTGTGACGACCGCCCTCCTCCTTCGTCAGCACGTACACCTCGCCCTCGAACTTGGTGTGCGGCGTGATCGAGCCGGGCTTCGCCAGCACCTGCCCGCGCTCCACTTCCTCGCGCTTCGTGCCGCGCAGCAGCACGCCCACGTTGTCGCCCGCCTGCCCCTGGTCGAGCAGCTTGCGGAACATCTCCACCCCCGTGCAGATCGTCTTCACCGTCGGGCGCAGCCCCACGATCTCCACTTCGTCGTTCACCTTGACGATGCCGCGCTCGATGCGCCCCGTCACCACCGTGCCGCGGCCGGAGATCGAGAACACGTCCTCCACCGGCATCAGGAACGCCCCGTCAATCGCGCGCTCCGGCACCGGGATGTAGCGGTCCATCTCCTCCACCAGCTTCACCACCGAGGGCACCCCGAGCGGTCCCTTGTCCCCCTCCAGCGCCTTCAGCGCCGAACCCGTCACGATCGGCGTCACCTCGCCCGGAAACTCGTACTTGGAGAGCAGCTCGCGCACTTCCAGCTCGACGAGCTCCAGCAGCTCCGCGTCGTCCACCATGTCCGCCTTGTTCAGGTACACCACGATGTACGGCACGCCCACCTGACGGGCCAGCAGGATGTGCTCGCGCGTCTGCGGCATCGGGCCGTCGGCCGCCGACACCACCAGGATCGCACCGTCCATCTGCGCCGCGCCCGTGATCATGTTCTTCACGTAGTCGGCGTGCCCCGGACAGTCCACGTGCGCGTAGTGACGCGCCGGCGACTGATACTCGACGTGCGCCGTCGAAATCGTGATGCCGCGCGCCTTCTCCTCCGGCGCCTTGTCGATCTGGTCGTAGGCCATGAAGGTGCCGCCGTGCGTCTCCGCCATCACCTTCGTCAGCGCCGCCGTCAGCGTCGTCTTGCCATGGTCCACGTGTCCAATCGTGCCCACGTTCACGTGCGGCTTCGTTCGCGCGAATTTTTCCTTAGCCACGACCAATACCTCTGATACAAGTGTCTGGTTGACCCGGCTCGCCCTGACTCAGCTCGCCTTCTTCATGACCGCTTCGGCGACGTTGTTCGGCACTTCCATGTACTTCGCGAACTCCATCGTGAACGTGGCGCGGCCCTGGCTCATGGAGCGCACCGACGTCGCGTAGCCGAACATCTCGGAGAGCGGCACCTCGGCGGTGATCACCTTGCCGGAGGGGCCGTCTTCCATGCCCTGGATGTGGCCGCGGCGTCGATTGAGGTCGCCGATCACGTCGCCGGAATAATCCTCGGGCGTCACCACCTCGACCTTCATGACCGGCTCGAGCAGCACGGGCTTCGCCTTGCGCACGCCATCCTTGACGGCCATGGAGCCCGCGATCTTGAACGCCATCTCGTTCGAGTCGACGTCGTGGTAGGAGCCGTCGAAGATCGTGACCTTGACGTCCACCACCGGGAAGCCGGCGATCACGCCGCCCTCGAGCGCTTCCTTCACGCCCTTGTCCACGGCCGGGATGTACTCGCGCGGCACCACGCCGCCGACGATGCCGTTAACGAACTCGTAGCCCTTGCCCTCTTCCTGCGGCTCGATCTTCAGCCACACGTGCCCGTACTGGCCGCGGCCACCGGACTGGCGCACGAACTTGCCTTCCTGCTCGACCTTGCCGCGGATGGTCTCGCGGTACGCCACCTGGGGCTTGCCCACGTTGGCCTCGACCTTGAACTCGCGCTTCATGCGGTCGACGATGATGTCGAGGTG
Organism: uncultured Gammaproteobacteria bacterium; assembly: GCA_963778185.1. Classification (GTDB taxonomy): domain Bacteria; phylum Pseudomonadota; class Gammaproteobacteria; order Steroidobacterales; family Steroidobacteraceae; genus RPQJ01. Next base: position 590,301 of record CAVZTF010000003.1, read on the forward strand.
CAGTTCGCCCATGCCCGCGATGATCGTCTGGCCCGACTCCTGGTCGGTGCTGACGCGGAACGACGGGTCTTCCTTGGCGAGGCGCTGCAGCGCGAGGCCCATCCGCTCCTGGTCGCTCTTGGTCTTGGGCTCGACGGCGACCGAGATCACGGGCTCCGGGAACTCCATCTTCTCGAGCTGGATGATGCTGTCCGGGTCGCAGAGCGTGTCGCCCGTCGTCACGTCCTTCAGGCCCACGGCCGCGGCGATGTCGCCGGCGCGGACTTCCTTGATCTCCTCGCGCTCGTTCGCGTGCATCTGCAGCAGGCGGCCGATGCGCTCCTTCCTGCTCTTGCCGGGGACGTACACCTGGTCGCCCGAGTTGAGCACGCCCGAATAGACGCGGAAGAACGTCAGGTTGCCGACGAACGGGTCGTTCAGGATCTTGAACGCGAGCGCGGAGAACTTGGCCTCGTCGGTCGCCGGGCGGGTCGCCTCGGCGTCACGGTCGTCGACGCCCTTGACCGGCCGCACGTCGGCCGGCGAAGGCATGTACTCGATCACGGCGTCGAGCATCGCCTGCACGCCCTTGTTCTTGAACGCCGTGCCGCACAGTATCAGGCAGATCTCGTTGCGCAGCGCGCGCTGGCGCAGCCCCGCCTTGATCTCCTCGACGGTGAGCTCGGCGGTCTCGAGGTACTTGTGCATGAGGTCGTCATTGGCCTCGGCCGCGGCCTCGACCAGCTTCTCGCGGTACTCGGCGCACTGCGCCAGCAGCTCCGCGGGCACCTCGCGGTACTCGAACTTCATGCCCTCGGTCGAGTCGTCCCAGTAGATCGCCTTCATGCGAATGAGGTCGACGACCCCTTCGAACTTGTCCTCGGCGCCGATCGGCAGCTGCAGCGGCACGGGGTTGCCGCGCAGGCGGGTCTTGATCTGCTCGACGCAGCGCAGGAAATTGGCGCCGGCGCGGTCCATCTTGTTGACGAACGCGAGGCGCGGCACGCCGTACTTGTTCATCTGGCGCCAGACGGTCTCGGACTGCGGCTGCACGCCGCTCACCGCACAGAACACCGCGCAGGCGGAGTCGAGCACGCGCAGGCTGCGTTCCACCTCGATGGTGAAGTCCACGTGCCCCGGGGTGTCGATGATGTTGAAGCGGTGCTCGGGGAACTGGTTTTCCATCCCCTTCCAGAACGCGGTGGTGGCCGCCGCGGTGATCGTGATGCCGCGCTCCTGCTCCTGCTCCATGTAGTCCATGACGGCCGCGCCGTCGTGCACCTCGCCGATCTTGTGGGAGACGCCGGTGTAGAACAGGATGCGCTCGGTCGTGGTCGTCTTGCCGGCGTCGATGTGCGCCGAGATGCCGAAGTTACGGTAGCGCTCGATCGGAGTGATGCGTGGCACGGTGATGGTCCTTTGGCGGTCTGGTCGGGCGCGCGGGCCTTACCAGCGGTAATGCGCGAAGGCCTTGTTGGCCTCGGCCATGCGGTGCGTGTCCTCGCGCTTGCGGACGGCTGCGCCCCGGTTCTCCGAGGCCTCCAGCAGTTCCGCGGCGAGCCGCTGCGACATGGACTTCTCGCTGCGCGCCTGCGCGGCGTCGATGACCCAGCGCATCGCGAGGGTCTGCCGGCGGGTGGAGCGCACCTCGACCGGGACCTGGTAGGTGGCGCCGCCGACGCGGCGGGACTTCACCTCGACCATGGGCTTGACGTTGTCGAGCGCGAGTGTCAGCAGCTCGATCGCCTGGTCGGGCTGGCGGCCGGACTTCTCGGCGATGCGGTCGAGCGCGCCGTAGACGATGCGCTCGGCGACTGACTTCTTGCCGCGCTCCATGACCATGTTCATGAACTTGGCCAGCAGCACGCTGTTGAACTTGGGGTCGGGCAGGATGCTGCGGGTCGGGGCTTGGGTTCTGCGGGACATGGCGGGCTACCTGGGCGGAAGGCTGTGGGCTGTTGGCTGTGGACTGAGGGCGGGAACGTCAGCTCTTGGGGCGCTTGGCACCGTACTTGGAGCGGCTCTGCCTGCGCTCGCCGACGCCGGCGCAGTCGAGCGTGCCGCGCACGGTGTGGTAGCGGACGCCCGGCAGGTCCTTCACGCGGCCCCCGCGGATGAGCACCACCGAGTGCTCCTGCAGGTTGTGGCCCTCGCCGCCGATGTAGCTGATCACCTCGTGGCCGTTGGTGAGCCGCACCTTGGCGACCTTGCGCAGGGCCGAGTTGGGCTTCTTCGGGGTGGTGGTGTACACGCGGGTGCAGACGCCGCGCTTCTGCGGCGAATTGCCGAGGGCGGGCACCTTGCTCTTGGCGGCGGCGACGCGGCGCGGGCCACGAATCAGTTGATTGACGGTTGACATACCAGGTCCGACTCCAGGGCGTACCGGCGGGCGCGAAAGAGCGACACCGCCCGAGAAACACCGGGCCGCCCTGCGGCGGCCCGATGAGAAGGTTGCAGGGCCGCGCGGGTGCATCGCCGGCGGCGCCTCAATGAAGGGCGCAAAATTCTAGGGAGGGGGGGCGCCGCTGTCAACTTGCTGCGGCGCAGCGCCCCGTCCCCCGGCGGCCTCAGCCCGCCGGTGCCTCGACCTCGTCCGGTGCCGCGGAATCGAAATCCGCGACGGCCGGACCCGGCAGGATCTCCGCCGGCGCGCCCGCGAGGCCTGCCTCGCCCCGGCGTCGGCGCGTCAGGTGGTAGAACGAGCCCGTGCCCGCCGGGATCAGGCGCCCGACGATCACGTTCTCCTTGAGGCCCCTCAGGTCGTCCTTCAGGCCACGGACCGCCGCCTCGGTCAGCACGCGCGTCGTCTCCTGGAAGGAGGCCGCGGAGATGAACGACTCGGTGGCGAGCGATGCCTTGGTGATGCCGAGCAGCAGCGGGTCGGCGATCGCCGGCAGCTTGCCCTCGGGGGCCATGCGGTCGTTGGCCTCGAGCACCCGGGCCCGGTCCATCTGCTCGCCGCGCAGGAAGCCGGTGTCGCCCGGCTCGACGATCTCGATCTTGCGCAGCATCTGGCGAATGATCACCTCGATGTGCTTGTCGTTGATCTTCACGCCCTGCAGGCGGTAGACGTCCTGGATCTCGCGAACGAGGTAGTTGGCCAGCGGCTCGACGCCCTGCAGGCGCAGGATGTCGTGTGGATTGGGCTCGCCGTCCGCGATGGTCTCACCGCGCTCCACGTGCTCGCCCTCGAACACCGTCAGGTGGCGCCACTTCGGGATCAGCTCCTCGTGCTTCTCGCCCTGGTCGTCCGTGATGATCAGGCGGCGCTTGCCCTTGGTCTCCTTGCCGAAACTCACCGTGCCCGAGTACTCGGCGAGGATCGCCGAGTCCTTGGGCTTGCGGGCCTCGAACAGGTCCGCCACGCGCGGCAGGCCGCCCGTGATGTCGCGGGTCTTCGAGCTCTCCTGCGGGATGCGCGCGATGACGTCGCCCACCGAGACCTGCACGCCGTCCTCCAGGCTCACCAGCGCGCCCGCGGGGAGCGCGTAGACCGCCGGGATGTCGGTGTTCGCGAAACAGACTTCCTTGCCTTTCGAGTTCAGCAGCTTGATCACCGGGCGCAGGTCCTTGCCGCCGGCGCCGCGCTGCTTCGGGTCCATGACCACCGTGCTCGAGAGGCCGGTGATCTCGTCGACCTGGCGCGTCACGGTGATGCCGTCGATGAAGTCCTGGAAGCGGATGAAGCCCGCTACCTCCGTGACCACCGGGTGGGTGTGCGGGTCCCAGGTGGCGAGGAGCTGGCCAGGCTGCACCGCGTCGCCCTCGTTCGCGTTGATGGTCGCGCCGTACGGGATCCGGTAGCGCTCGCGCTCGCGGCCGAACTCGTCGATGACCCCGAGTTCGCCCGAGCGCGACACGGCGACCCAGTGGCCCTTCACGTGGTGCACGGCCTTGAGGTTGTGCCAGCGCAGCATGCCCTTGCCCTTGACCTCCACCGAGTTGACCGCCGCCGCGCGCGAGGCGGCGCCGCCGATGTGGAAGGTACGCATCGTGAGCTGGGTGCCCGGCTCGCCGATCGACTGCGCTGCGATCACGCCGACCGCCTCGCCGATGTTGATGCGGTGGCCGCGCGCGAGGTCGCGCCCGTAGCACTTGGAGCACACGCCGTAGCGGGTCGCGCAGGTGATCGGCGAGCGGACCATCACCTGGTCGACGCCCGCCTGCTCGAGTCTGCGCACGAGCTTCTCGTCGAGCAGTTCGCCCGCCTCGACCACGACCTCGTCCGAGCCCGGACGATAGACCGCACTCGCCGTGACCCGGCCGAGCACGCGCTCGCCGAGGCCCTCGACGACGTCGCCGCCCTCGACGATCGGCATCATGGACAGGCCATGCTCGGTGCCGCAGTCGATCTCGGTGACCACGAGGTCCTGCGCCACGTCGACGAGGCGGCGGGTCAGGTAGCCCGAGTTCGCGGTCTTCAGCGCGGTGTCGGCGAGGCCCTTGCGCGCGCCGTGCGTCGAGATGAAGTACTGCAGGACGTTGAGTCCCTCGCGGAAGTTCGCCGTGATGGGCGTCTCGATGATCGAGCCGTCCGGTTTCGCCATCAGGCCGCGCATGCCGGCCAGCTGGCGGATCTGCGCCGGTGAACCGCGCGCGCCCGAGTCGGACATCATGTAGATCGAGTTGAACGACTTCTGGCGGACCTTGCGGCCGCCGGAGGTCTCGACCTCCTCGCCGCCGAGCTTCTCCATCATCGCCTTGGCGACCTGGTCGTTGGTGCGCGACCAGATGTCCACGACCTTGTTGTAGCGCTCGCCGTTGGTGACGAGGCCCGAGGAGTACTGCTCCTGGATCTCCTTCACCTCGTGCTCGGCGGCCGCCAGGATCCTCTGCTTCTGCTCGGGCACGACCATGTCGTCCACGCCGATCGACACGCCCGCGCGCGTCGCGTAGTGGAAGCCCATGTACATGAGCTGGTCGGCGAAGATCACCGTTTCCTTGAGGCCGAGGGCGCGGTAGCAGGCGTTGATGACGCCCGAGATCGCCTTCTTGGTCATGTCCTGGTTGATCAGGTCGAAGGACAGGCCCTTCGGCAGGATCTCGAACAGCAGCGCGCGGCCGACGGTCGTCTCGACCATGCGGCGCCTCTCGACGAACGTGCCGTCGGCGGACTTCGCGAACTCGACGATGCGCACGTGGCACTTCGCCTGCAGCTCGGCCATGCGGTTCTCGTAGGCGCGGTGGACCTCGGCGACGTCCGTGAAGTACGTACCCTCGCCCCTGGCGTTGACGCGGTCGCGCGTCATGAAGTACAGGCCGAGCACCACGTCCTGCGACGGGACGATGATCGGGTCGCCGTTGGCGGGCGAGAGGATGTTGTTCGAGGACATCATCAGCGCACGCGCCTCGAGCTGCGCCTCGAGCGACAGCGGCACGTGCACCGCCATCTGGTCGCCGTCGAAGTCGGCGTTGAACGCGGTGCAGACCAGCGGGTGCAGCTGGATCGCCTTGCCCTCGATCAGCACCGGCTCGAAGGCCTGGATGCCGAGGCGGTGCAGGGTCGGCGCGCGGTTGAGCATCACCGGGTGCTCGCGGATCACTTCCTCGAGGATGTCCCACACCTCGGGGCCCTCGCGCTCCACCATGCGCTTGGCGGCCTTGATGGTCGAGGCCTCGCCGCGCAGCTGCAGCTTCTGGAAGATGAAGGGCTTGAAGAGCTCCAGCGCCATCTTCTTCGGCAGGCCGCACTGGTGCAGGCGCAGCGTCGGGCCGACCACGATGACCGAGCGGCCGGAGTAGTCGACGCGCTTGCCGAGCAGGTTCTGGCGGAAGCGGCCCTGCTTGCCCTTGATCATGTCGGCGAGCGACTTGAGCGGGCGCTTGTTGGTGCCGGTGATGGCGCGGCCGCGGCGGCCGTTGTCCAGCAGCGCGTCCACCGACTCCTGCAGCATGCGCTTCTCGTTGCGCACGATGATGTCGGGGGCGTTGAGCTCGAGCAACCGGCGCAGGCGGTTGTTGCGGTTGATGACGCGGCGGTAGAGGTCGTTCAGGTCGGAGGTCGCGAAGCGACCGCCGTCGAGCGGCACCAGCGGACGCAGGTCCGGGGGCAGCACCGGCAGCACGGTGAGCACCATCCACTCGGGCTTGTTGCCCGACTCGATGAACGACTCGAGCAGCTTCAGGCGCTTCGACAGCCGCTTGATCTTGGTCTCGGAGCTGGTGCCCGCGATGTCCTCGCGGACCTTCACCACCTCGGCCTGCAGGTCGAGGCTCTTCAGCAGCTCGTGGACGGCCTCGGCGCCCATGCGGGCGTCGAACTCGTCGCCGTGCTTCTCGATCGCCTCGAGGTACATCTCGTCGGTGAGCAGCTGGCCGCGCTGCATCGAGGTCATGCCCGGCTCGATGACCACGAAGGACTCGAAGTACAGCACGCGCTCGATTTCGCGCAGCGTCATGTCGAGCATCAGGCCGATGCGCGACGGCAGCGACTTCAGGAACCAGATGTGGGCGATCGGGCTCGCGAGCTCGATGTGGCCCATGCGCTCGCGGCGCACCTTGGCCAGGGTGACCTCGACGCCGCACTTCTCGCAGACCACGCCGCGGTGCTTCAGGCGCTTGTACTTGCCGCACAGGCACTCGTAGTCCTTGATGGGGCCGAAGATCTTCGCGCAGAAGAGCCCGTCGCGCTCCGGCTTGAAGGTGCGGTAGTTGATGGTCTCCGGCTTCTTCACCTCGCCGAAGGACCACGAGCGGATCATCTCCGGGGAAGCGAGCCCGATGCGGATCGAGTCGAAGTCCTCGACCGTCGGCTGCTGCTTGAACAACTTCAACAGGTCTTTCATGTGTTCACCCTGTCCATCGCGCCTGTGTTGCGCCCAGTCTTCAACGCCGTTCCTGCTCGAGTTCCATGTTGATGGCGAGCGAGCGGATTTCCTTCACCAGCACGTTGAAGGACTCGGGCATGCCCGCATCCATCAGGTGGTTGCCGTCCACGATGTTCTTGTACATCTTGGTGCGGCCCGTCACGTCGTCCGACTTGACCGTCAGCATTTCCTGCAGCGTGTAGGAAGCGCCGTAGGCCTCGAGCGCCCAGACCTCCATCTCGCCGAAGCGCTGCCCGCCGAACTGCGCCTTGCCGCCGAGCGGCTGCTGCGTGACCAGGCTGTAGGGACCGGTCGAGCGAGCGTGCATCTTGTCGTCGACGAGGTGGTTCAGCTTGAGCATGTACATGTAGCCCACGGTCACCGGCCGGTCGAAGCGCTCGCCGGTGCGGCCGTCGAAGAGCCACGTCTGCCCGCTCTCCGGGAGCTCGGCGAGCCGCAGCATGTACTTGATCTCCTTCTCGGTGGCGCCGTCGAACACCGGGGTCGCCATCGGCACGCCGTTGCGCAGGTTGCCCGCCAGCGCGAGCACCTCGGCGTCGTCGAGCGAGCCCAGGTCCTCGGTCTTGCCGCCGCTCTTGTTGTAGACCTGGTCGAGGAACCCGCGCATTTCCGTGGCGGCGCGGCCCTCGTCGAGCATGCGGCCGATCTTGAGGCCGAGGCCCTTGGCCGCCCAGCCGAGGTGGGTCTCGAGGATCTGCCCGATGTTCATGCGCGAGGGCACGCCGAGCGGGTTCAGCACGATGTCGACCGGGGTGCCGTCCGCGGCGAACGGCATGTCCTCGACCGGCACGATGGTCGAGATCACGCCCTTGTTGCCGTGGCGGCCGGCCATCTTGTCGCCCGGCTGCACGCGGCGCTTCACCGCGAGGTAGACCTTGACCATCTTGAGCACGCCCGGGGCGAGGTCGTCGCCGGCCGTGATCTTCGAGCGCTTCTCCTCGAGGCGTCGCTCGAACTCCTTGCGCTGCGTGCGCATGCGCTCCGCGGTGAGCTCGAGCGAGGCGTTCGCCTCCTCGTCCTCGAGGCGCACCTCGAGCCAGTGCTCGCGCGGGATGTCCGCGAGGTACTCGGCCGTCACCTTGCTGCCGGCCTTGAGCTTGCGCGGGCCGGCCGCGGCAACCTTGCCCACCAGCATGGACTGCACGCGCGAGAAGAGGTCCTCCTCGAGGATGCGCTGCTGGTCGGCGAGGTCCTTGCGGACCTTCTCGATCTCGGATTTCTCGATCGACAGCGCGCGGGCGTCCTTCTCGACGCCGTCGCGCGTGAACACGCGCACGTCGATCACCGTGCCGTCCATGCCGGGGGGCACGCGCAGCGAGGTGTCCTTAACGTCGGAGGCCTTCTCGCCGAAGATGGCGCGCAGCAGCTTCTCCTCGGGCGTGAGCTGGGTCTCGCCCTTCGGCGTGACCTTGCCCACCAGGATGTCGCCCGCCTTCACCTCGGCGCCGATGAACGCGATGCCGGCCTCGTCGAGCTTGGCGAGCGCGGACTCGCCCACGTTCGGGATGTCGGCGGTGATCTCCTCCGGCCCGAGCTTGGTGTCGCGCGCGACGCAGGTGAGCTCCTCGATGTGGATCGTCGTGAAGCGGTCCTCCTGGACCACCCGCTCCGAGATCAGGATCGAATCCTCGAAGTTGTAGCCGTTCCACGGCATGAACGCGACCAGCAGGTTCTGGCCCAGCGCGAGGTCGCCCAGGTCGGTGGAGGGGCCGTCGGCCAGCACGTCGCCGCGCGCGATGTCGTCGCCCGCCTTCACCAGCGGACGCTGGTTGATGCAGGTGTTCTGGTTCGAACGCGTGTACTTCGTCAGGTTGTAGATGTCGACGCCCGCCTCGCCGGCGGTCGTCTCCGCGTCGTGGACCCGCACGACGATGCGCGAGGCATCGACCGAGTCGACCAGGCCGCCGCGGCGCGCGACGACGGTGACGCCCGAGTCGATCGCGACCGGGCGCTCCATGCCGGTGCCCACCAGCGGGGTCTCCGAGCGCAGCGTCGGCACGGCCTGGCGCTGCATGTTCGAGCCCATCAGGGCGCGGTTCGCGTCGTCGTGCTCGAGGAACGGGATCAGCGAGGCGGCCACCGAGACGATCTGCTTCGGCGACACGTCCATGTACTGGATCTTGTCGGGCGTCGAGAGCATGAACTCGTTCTGGTAGCGGCACGAGATCAGCTCGTCGGTGAAGGCGCCCTTCGCGTCGAGCGTCGCGTTCGCCTGCGCGATGACGTACTGCGCCTCGTCGATCGCCGAGAGGTACTCGATCTGGTCGGTCACTCGGCCGGCGGTGACCTTGCGGTACGGCGTCTCGAGGAAGCCGTAGTCGTTGGTGCGCGCGTAGACCGCGAGCGAGTTGATGAGGCCGATGTTCGGGCCTTCCGGCGTCTCGATCGGGCACACGCGGCCGTAGTGAGTCGGGTGCACGTCGCGCACCTCGAAGCCGGCGCGCTCGCGCGTCAGGCCGCCCGGGCCGAGTGCCGAGACACGCCGCTTGTGGGTGACCTCGGACAGCGGGTTGTTCTGGTCCATGAACTGCGAGAGCTGCGAGGAGCCGAAGAACTCCTTCACCGCGGCCGCGACCGGCTTCGCATTGATCATGTCCTGCGGCATCAGGCCCTCGCTCTCGGCGATGGTGAGCCGCTCCTTGACGGCGCGCTCCACGCGCACCAGGCCGACGCGGAAGGCGTTCTCCGCCATCTCGCCGACGCTTCGCACGCGGCGGTTGCCGAGGTGGTCGATGTCGTCCACCGTGCCGTTGCCGTTGCGGATGTCGATCAGGGTCCTGAGGACGTCGATGATGTCCGAGGTGCTGCCGTGGTGCTCGACCAGCGACTTGGCGAAGTCGTCGCCGCGGCGGCCGAAGTGCAGCGCGTCGTACAGGATGCCCGGGCCCTTCACCTCGGTGCGGCCGACGCGGCGGTTGAACTTCATGCGGCCGACGCCCGACAGGTCGTAGCGCTCGGGGTTGAAGAACAGGTTCTGGAAGAGGTTCTCGGCCGCGTCGCGCGTGGGCGGCTCGCCCGGGCGCATCATGCGGTAGATCTCCACCAGCGCTTCCATGCGGTTCTTGCTCGGGTCGATGCGCAGGGTGTCGGAGATGAACGGACCGCGGTCGAGGTCGTTCACGTACAGCACGCGGATCTCGGCGATGCCGGCCTGGACCAGCTTGGCGACGGTCGCGGCCGCCAGCACCTCGTTCGCCTTGGCGAGGATCTCGCCGGTCTCGGTGTTGACGACGTCGTGCGCGAGCACCTTGCCGACCAGGTAGTCGTCGGGCACGGGCAGCCGGCTCACGCCGGCGTCCTCGAGCTGGCGCACGTGGCGCGCGGTGATGCGGCGGCCTTCCTCGACGATGACCTTGTCGCCGGCGCGGATCTCGAAGCTGGCGGTCTCGCCACGCAGCCGGCTCGGCACCAGGCCGAGCTCGATGCCCTGCGGCGAGAGGTAGAACGTGTTCTTCTCGAAGAACAGGTCGAGCACCTGCTCGTCGCTGTAGCCGAGCGCGCGCAGCAGGATGGTCACCGGGAGCTTGCGGCGGCGGTCGATGCGCGCGTAGACGCAATCCTTGGCGTCGAACTCGAAGTCGAGCCACGAGCCGCGGTAGGGGATCACGCGCGCGGAGAACAGCAGCTTGCCCGAGCTGTGGGTCTTGCCGCGGTCGTGGTCGAAGAACACGCCCGGGCTGCGGTGCAGCTGGGAGACGATCACGCGCTCGGTGCCGTTCACGACGAAGGTGCCGTTGTCGGTCATGAGCGGCAGCTCGCCGAGGTACACCTCCTGCTCGCGGATGTCCTTGACGGGCTTGCGGGCGCCGGGCGCCTCCTTGTCGAGCACGATCAGGCGCACCTTGACGCGCAGCGGCGCCGCGTAGGTGAGGCCGCGCAGCTGGCACTCCTTGACGTCGAACACGGGCTCGCCGAGGCGGTAGCTCACGTACTCGAGGCTTGCGTTGCCGGAGTAGCTGACGATCGGGAACACGCTCTTGAACGCGGCGTGCAGGCCGATCTCGCCGCGGCGATCCTCGGCCGCGTCGGCCTGCAGGAACTTGCGGTAGGAGTCGAGCTGTATGGCGAGCAGGTAGGGCACCTCGAGGATGCTCGCCCGCTTGCCGAAATCCTTGCGGATGCGCTTCTTGTCGGTGAAGGAATAGGCCATTGCGATCACCCTCTCATGGCCGGCAGCCCGGCCCGCTCAGCTCGACTTCGGAACGAAAACGAACGGACGAGCCGGCCGGCGGGAATGCCCCGCCGGCCGGCTCTCCGTGCAACGGGCTCGTGCCCGCGCATCGCGGTTACTTGATCTCCGCGGCAGCGCCGGCCTCTTCGAGCTTCTTCTTGATCGCCTCGGCGTCCGCCTTGGGGATGCTGTCCTTGATCATCGAGGGCACGCCCTCGACGAGGTCCTTCGCTTCCTTGAGGCCGAGGCCGGTGATCTCGCGGATCACCTTGATGACGCCGACCTTGTTCGCGCCGAAGCTGGTCATGGTGACCGTGAACTCGGTCTGCTCCTCGACGGCCGGGGCGGCCGCGCCGCCACCCGCGACGGCGGCGATGGCGACCGGCGCCGCGGCCGTGACGCCGAACTTGTCTTCCATCATCTTCACGAGGTCGACGATCTCCATCACGGTCATGTTGGAGATTGCGTCGAGGATCTCTTCTTTGCTAGCAGCCATTGTCGTGACTCCTGAAATTGAGTTTTGATACCCGTTATCGAGATCGGCAGCCGCGCTCTACGCGGCCGCCTGCTTCTGGTCCTTGACCGCGGCGATCGTCCGCACGAGCTTCGCGTGAGGCTCGGCGAGCGTACGCACGAACTTGCCGATGGGCGCCTTGATCACGCCCAGGAGCTGCGCGAGCGCCTGCTCCTTCGTCGGCAGGTCGGCGACCCGCTCGAGGTCCTTCGCGGACAGCACCGTCCCCCCGAGCGACACGAGTGTCGGCACGAGCTTCTGGTTGTCCTTCGCAAAACCCTTCACGAGTCGCGCGGCCGCTCCCGGGTCGTCCACCGAGAAGGCGAGGATCAGCGGGCCCTTGAGCTTCTCGCCGACGCACTCGAACTGAGTGCCGGCGATCGCCCTGCGGGCCAGCGTGTTCTTCACCACCCGGACGTAGACGCGGGAGGCACGGGCCTTGGCACGCAGGTCGGTGAGCTGCGCAACCGAAAGCCCCCGGTACTCCGCGGCGACGACGGACTGCGCACGCTGCGCAACCTCGCTCACCTCGGCGACCAGCGCCTTCTTGTCTTCCAGTCTGAGCGCCATGTGTTCCTCCTGGCCTGAAGATCTTCCGAACAAAACGCCCGTCCCTGAGCGTTCACCCTTTCGCGAGGGCGGGACCTTAAGGCAGTGAGACACTGACTCGGGTACCACCATCTGCGCAGGCGACCATTAAGGGGAGCGACTCCCCGCCTGCGGTCTTCGATGATGACCGGCCCCGCGTGCGGACCGCGTTACCGCGGTCCCCAGGCCAGGCCGGCCCTGCATCAAATCGTTTGCGTGCCGCGGCGCGCTCAGGCGCCGAGGCTCGACTGATCCACCACGACCCCGGGCCCCATCGTCGAGGACAGCGAAAGCCGCTTGAAGTAGATGCCCTTCGACGCTGCCGGCTTGGCCTTCTGCAGGTCGGCGAGCAGCGCGTGCAGGTTCTCGTGCAGCGCCTTGACCTCGAAGCTGGCCTTGCCGATCGTGCAGTGGATGACGCCCGCCTTGTCGGTGCGGTATCGCACCTGGCCGGCCTTGGCGTTGCGCACCGCGCCCGCGACGTCCGGCGTGACGGTGCCGACCTTGGGGTTCGGCATCAGGCCGCGGGGACCGAGGATCTGGCCGAGCTGGCCGACGACGCGCATCGCATCGGGGCTGGCGACCACGACGTCGAAATTGAGCTCGCCCGCCTTGACCTTCTCGGCGAGGTCCTCGAGGCCGACGATGTCGGCGCCGGCCTCGCGGGCCGCGTCGGCATTCTTGCCCGACGTGAAGACGGCGACGCGCACCGACTTGCCGGTGCCGTTCGGCAGCACGGTCGAGCCGCGCACCTGCTGGTCGGACTTCGAGGCGTCGACGCCGAGGTTGATCGCGACGTCCACGGACTCGTCGAACTTGGCGGTGGCGAACTGCTTGACGAGGCCGAGCGCCTCGTCGATCGAATAGGACTTGCCCGGCGTGAGCTTCTCGCCCCAGGGCTTCATGCGCTTGGCTACGGCACCCATGTCACACCCCCTCCACGTCGACGCCCATGCTGCGGGCGCTGCCCGCGATCGTCCTGACGGCCGCGTCGAGGTCGGCCGCGGTCAGGTCGGGCGTCTTGGTCTTGGCGATCTCCTCGAGCTGCTGGCGGCTGATGCGCCCCACCTTGGCGGTGTTCGGCGTGCCGCTGCCCTTCTCGAGCCCGAGCGCCTTGCGGATCAGCACCGACGCGGGCGGCGTCTTCATGATGAAGGTGAAGCTGCGATCGCTGTACACCGTGATCACCACGGGGATCGGCAGCCCCTTCTCGACCTGCTGGGTCTGCGCATTGAACTGCTTGCAGAACTCCATGATGTTGACGCCCTGCTGGCCGAGCGCCGGTCCGATGGGCGGACTCGGGTTGGCCTGGCCGGCCGGCACCTGCAGCTTCATGTAACCCTGTACTTTCTTAGCCATCGCTCACCTCTGGTGGGTCCAAGCGCCCCGCAGGGCTCCCCGTTGGTCAGGCCTTCTCGACCTGGCCGAAATCGAGCTCCACGGGCGTCGAGCGCCCGAGGATCTGCACCGCCACCTGCAGGCGGTTCTTTTCGTAGTTCACCGACTCGACGACGCCGTTGAAGTCGTTGAACGGCCCGTTCGTGACACGCACGACCTCGCCCGGCTCGAAGAGCACCTTCGGCCGCGGCTTGTCCGCGCCTTCCTCGACGCGGCGCAGGATCGCGTTCGCCTCGCGCTCCGTGATCGGCGCGGGCTTCTCCGGCGTGCCGCCGATGAAGCCGAGCACCTTGGCGGTCTCGCGCACGAGGTGCCAGGTGTCCTCGTTCATCTCCATCTGCACGAGCACGTAGCCCGGGAAGAACTTGCGCTCGCTGTGGCGACGCTGCCCGTCGCGCATCTCGACGACTTCCTCGGTCGGCACGAGGATCTCGCCGAACTTGTCCTCGAGGCCCTTCAGGCGAATGCGCTCCCTGAGCGACTCCGCCACCTTGTGCTCGAAGTTCGAGTAGGCATGCACGACGTACCAGCGCAGCGCCACGGTCAATCCCCCTTCCCGCCGGTCAGCGCCGCGGTCACGCTGCCGAGGATCCAGTCCAGGGCCCAGAAGAAGATGCCGAGCACCAGGATCGCGACCACCACGACCAGGGTGGTCTGCAGCGTCTCCTGGCGCGTCGGCCACACGACCTTGCGCAACTCGACGCGCGAGCCCTGCACGAACTGCCAGAACTCCCGGCCCTGCGCCGACTGCAGCGCCACCACGATGCCCGCGGCCAGCGCCCCGAACACCATCAGCCAGCGCACCACGAGTGGCAGGTCGCCGAGCAGATAGAAGCCGACGATGCCGCCGACGAGTATCGCCGCGGCCGCGACCAGCTTTGCGGTGTCCAGCACGCTGGAACCGGATTCAACCTGTTCGGTCATGTGTATGCGCCGGGTCCTGTCCGCTTCGCCACCGCCACCGCACCGCGCCCCGAATGGCAGGCCAGGAGGGAATCGAACCCCCAACCTGCGGTTTTGGAGACCGCCGCTCTGCCAATTGAGCTACTGGCCTGCGCGTGCGCGGAAACGTTCGACGACGAATCGAGTTACTTCAGAATCTTGGAGACGACGCCCGCGCCCACCGTGCGTCCGCCCTCGCGGATCGCAAAGCGCAGGCCCTCTTCCATCGCGATCGGGCTGATCAGCTCGATCGTCATCTTGATGTTGTCGCCCGGCATCACCATCTCGACGCCCTCCGGCAACTCCACCGACCCCGTCACGTCCGTCGTGCGGAAGTAGAACTGCGGTCGATACCCCTTGAAGAACGGCGTGTGACGACCGCCCTCCTCCTTCGTCAGCACGTACACCTCGCCCTCGAACTTGGTGTGCGGCGTGATCGAGCCGGGCTTCGCCAGCACCTGCCCGCGCTCCACTTCCTCGCGCTTCGTGCCGCGCAGCAGCACGCCCACGTTGTCGCCCGCCTGCCCCTGGTCGAGCAGCTTGCGGAACATCTCCACCCCCGTGCAGATCGTCTTCACCGTCGGGCGCAGCCCCACGATCTCCACTTCGTCGTTCACCTTGACGATGCCGCGCTCGATGCGCCCCGTCACCACCGTGCCGCGGCCGGAGATCGAGAACACGTCCTCCACCGGCATCAGGAACGCCCCGTCAATCGCGCGCTCCGGCACCGGGATGTAGCGGTCCATCTCCTCCACCAGCTTCACCACCGAGGGCACCCCGAGCGGTCCCTTGTCCCCCTCCAGCGCCTTCAGCGCCGAACCCGTCACGATCGGCGTCACCTCGCCCGGAAACTCGTACTTGGAGAGCAGCTCGCGCACTTCCAGCTCGACGAGCTCCAGCAGCTCCGCGTCGTCCACCATGTCCGCCTTGTTCAGGTACACCACGATGTACGGCACGCCCACCTGACGGGCCAGCAGGATGTGCTCGCGCGTCTGCGGCATCGGGCCGTCGGCCGCCGACACCACCAGGATCGCACCGTCCATCTGCGCCGCGCCCGTGATCATGTTCTTCACGTAGTCGGCGTGCCCCGGACAGTCCACGTGCGCGTAGTGACGCGCCGGCGACTGATACTCGACGTGCGCCGTCGAAATCGTGATGCCGCGCGCCTTCTCCTCCGGCGCCTTGTCGATCTGGTCGTAGGCCATGAAGGTGCCGCCGTGCGTCTCCGCCATCACCTTCGTCAGCGCCGCCGTCAGCGTCGTCTTGCCATGGTCCACGTGTCCAATCGTGCCCACGTTCACGTGCGGCTTCGTTCGCGCGAATTTTTCCTTAGCCACGACCAATACCTCTGATACAAGTGTCTGGTTGACCCGCTACTTACCTGGAGCCCACGACCGGAATCGAACCGGTGACCTCGTCCTTACCAAGGACGTGCTCTACCGACTGAGCTACGTGGGCCCGAAATCCGTTCCTCCACGTTCCCAGCCCCGCGACTGGAGCGGGTGATGGGAATCGAACCCACACCATCAGCTTGGAAGGCTGAGGTTCTACCATTGAACTACACCCGCAGCACCGCGCCGTGATCCCGCTGCCAAGGCCCGCATCCTTCCCGACTGACCTGGTGGAGGGGGTAGGATTCGAACCTACGAAGGCATGAGCCGGCAGATTTACAGTCTGCTCCCGTTGGCCGCTTGGGTACCCCTCCGCGGACAGAGCCGTGTATTCTCTTCGGCCGCCTTTCCCGTGTCAACGTGAGTCTGGGGCCCGACACCCGGGCCGCAGGACTCCGTACGAACTAATCTTCGTATGTCGGCGCCCGGCAGCCCCGCGCGGAGCGCCGGCGGGACTCAAAGGTCCACGACCTCGACGTCGCCCGGGGACAGCGGCCGGCCGAGGAACGTGCCGCCGACGCGCGCGAAGCGCTCCGCCGAATCGGTCGCGAGCAGCGTGACGGCTCCGGCGGCGTGCCCGCCGGGACGGCGCAGGCCGGCGGCCGCCAGCACACCGGCCAGCGCGACGGCGGTCGTCTGCGCCGAATCGACGATCGCGACACCCTCGCCCAGCACTTTGCGTATGGCTGGAGCGAGCACCGGGAAATGCGTGCAGCCGAGCACCAGAGTGTCCGGGCGGGCACCCGGCTCGCCGCCGAACAGGTCGTCGAGGTAGCGGTGGATGACGGCCTCGACGACGGGCCCGTCGCTCCAGCCCTCCTCCGCGAGCGCGACGAACATCGGGCAGGCGCGTGCCGCGACCACCGCGTCCGGCCGCAGGCGACGGATCGCGGCCTGGTAGGCGCCGCCACGTACCGTGCTTTCCGTAGCGACGACGGCAATGCGCCCGGCGCGGGTGGCTGCACACGCGGCCGCGGCGCCCGGCTCGACGACGCCGACCACCGGCACCGGCGCAAACTGCGTGGTCAGCGCGTCTAGCGCGACCGCCGATGCCGTGTTGCAGGCAATCACCAGGCACTTCACCCCGCGCTCGTGCAGCAGCCGCGCGGCCTGCAGCGAATAGCGGCGTATCGATTCGGGGCTCTTCGTGCCGTACGGCAGGCGCGCCGTGTCGCCGAGGTACACGAAGTCCTCGCCGGGAAACGCGTCGAGCAGCGCGCGCAGCACGGTCAGGCCGCCGACGCCGGAATCGAACACTCCGATCGGCGCGCTCACGCGCCGCTCGCTCGCGGGGGCAGGGGGGTGCGGCATGCGGGTCACCGTGTTGCGGGGCGCAAGGATAGCCTGCCCGCGCAAGGCGACATAACACCCGGCGCACGCGGCCCTATTCCATCGCGGCGTACGCCGTGCATAATTGGCCCGTTGCCGCCGGTGACCATAACTAGAAGAGCACTCGGCCAGTGGAAAGACGACTGACGACCCGACATCGAGCCCGCACGACGGTCTACCTGCTGCTCCCGGGACGCAAACGGCGGCTGTGCCGGGCCAAGAACCTGAGCGCGACCGGCGTTTTCGTCGAGACCGCCGACATGGGCCTGCGCAAGGGCCAGACGGTCGAACTGGCCTTCGCCATCACCCTGGGGGTCGTCACCAAGATCCACCGCCGCACGGCCGTCGTGGCCCACATCTCGCGTGGCGGCACCGGCCTGATGATGGAAGGCCACGGCGGCTGAGCCCGCGCGAAACACTGCAATCCCGTAGGGGAATCTGCGAATTGGGGCGCCCGCCCCCGCCCCGTATGTTGCCTGACGGGTGCAGGAGCGGGGATGGACAAACAAGCGCCCGATAACGGGATAGCCGATGCAATGAACCGGGTCCTCGCGGCCGAACGCGAGGCGACGGAGGCGATTGCGGCCGCGCAGAGCTCGGCGGAGTCCATCATCGAGGCGGCCCGCGTCAAGCGGCGCAGGATCCTCGAGTCGGTCCGCCGCCGCGCGACGCGCATGCACCTGCGGGCGCAATCCCGGCTCGACCGGGAGTTGCGGGAACTCGAGCAACACGGTGCCGGCCCGGACGCGAACCTCGAGTCGCTCAGGTCGCTGGCCGGGGACGCGCTCCGGCGCCTCGCCAGACGCCTTACGTCGGTCGATCATGAGTCGCGCTGACCTGTCCTTCGCGTTCTCCCAGGCCCGCCTGCAAGCTCGCTTCGGGGCTCGTCCGACTGCCACCGACTGGAATCAACTCGAGGCGACCGCCGATCTCGCGGCCGTCCTGCAGGTGATCCGGAACACCTCCTTCGCTCGCTGGACGGGCCGCCTGGGCGCGAGCCCGGACATCCACGAAATCGAGCGGCACCTGCGCGAGGAGTGGGCGCGGGCCGTGGACGAGATCGCGGGCTGGCAGCCTGCCCCGTGGCGCGCCGCCATCGCCTGGTTGCGCTGGTTGCCCTACCTGACGCCGCTCGCGAAGCTGGCGCGAGGCGGCCATGCGCCAGCGTGGATGCGCGAGGACCCGGTGCTCGGCCCGATCGTCGCCCGCGAGCCGCTGGAACGCGCGGCAGCCCTGGGCAACACTCCCCTCGCCCCGCTGGCGGCGGGCTTCCAGGCCGGGAGCGAGGTGCCGGATGCATGGGCGCGGCACTGGCGGACGCTGTGGCCGGGAGGGCGCAGCGCGGGCGAGACGCTCGAGACTTTGTTGCGCGAAGTCGCCCGGCATTCGGAGCAGCTGGCCGGCCTGCCGGCCGAAGCACACTC
Organism: uncultured Gammaproteobacteria bacterium; assembly: GCA_963778185.1. Taxonomy (GTDB): domain Bacteria; phylum Pseudomonadota; class Gammaproteobacteria; order Steroidobacterales; family Steroidobacteraceae; genus RPQJ01. Next base: position 608,864 of record CAVZTF010000003.1, read on the forward strand.
CGGCGAGGCGGCGCAGGCGCTGCGCCGCCGGTTGCACCTGCGATTCCGGCGCAGCCCGCTCGCGCCCGCCACGGCGGTGGCATTCATCGGCCTGCTTGCGCTTGACGTTCAACGGCTGCGCGGGCTGCTCGCGGTGCGCACGCTCCGTGCACAGGCGGTGGCGGCCTCATGATCCTGCGCCCCGTCACCGCGAGCTGGTTCGAGCTGCTGACTTCGCGCGAGGAACTGGGCGTCACGCTCGACTGCCTCGCGGCCACCGGCTCGGTGCAGCTGCAGTCCTACAGCCAGTCGGAGTCGCGGCTCGCGCTGCCCGACCTGCGCACGACGCTCGTCGAATACGAGGCGCTGGCGCGGCGTTACGCGATGTTCTGGCCGAAGGCGCGCATCCACCCGCCGCGGCCGGACAGCGAACTGCTCGAGGCGCCTCGCGCTGCGCTGGAGCAGTTGCAGGCCTGGGCCCGGGATGCCGACCCGCTGATCGCCGAACTGCAGGGCCTCGCGCAGTCCCGCGAGGACATCGCCTTGCTCAGCCGGCTGCAGGCGCAGTCGGGCACTGCCATGCCGCGCCTCGATCGCGTCTCCAGCGCCGGGCCGCTGCTCGCCGGACGCGTCTACGTGCTGACCGAGGAAGGGCCGCCGCAGTCGCTGCCACCGGCCGTGCTGGTGCAGCGTGTCGCCACGCCGGACGCGCTGTTCCTGGTCGCGGTCGGTCCGCGCGAGGACATCGCCGCGCTCGACCAGCTGCTGGCCGCGCGCAAGGCGCGGGTCGTCAACGTGCCCGAGGGCATGCCGGAGGAGCCGGGCGCGGTGGCGGAATTCCTCGCCGACCGCAGCCGGGCGATCGAGGAACGCGAGAAGTCGGCGCGCACCTCGCTCGACGCGCACAGCGAGGAGCATGGCCTGGCCGATGCGCTCGGCGAGCTCTCACTCGGGTCGTGGCTCGTGACGCACGTGCCCGAGCTGCCGGTCACCGAGCACTTCGCCTGGGTCACGGGCTGGTGCGCCGACCCCGACGACACCCGCCTCAAGGCCGCGCTCGATGCGCGCGGCCTGCATTACCTGCTGCGCATCACGCCGGCCCCGGAGGACGCCCAGCCGCCCTCGGTGCTGCACAACCCGGCCTGGGCGCGGCCCTTCGAGGTCTTCGCGGGCCTCATGGGCGTGCCAGGGACCCGCGAGGCGGACCCGAGCATCGTCGTGGCGCTGCTCGCGCCGGTCATGTTCGGCTTCATGTTCGGCGACGTGGCGCAGGGCCTGGTCGTGGCCGTCGCGGGCTTCCTGCTCCGCAAGCGCCTGCCGGCGCTGCGGTTGCTGATGCCGGGCGGCGTGATGGCGATCGTCTTCGGGTTCGCCTTCGGCAGCGTGCTGGCGCGCGAGGACTTGATCCCGGCGCTGTGGCTGCATCCGCTGTCACAGCCGCTGGTGGTGCTCGGCACGGCGCTCGGCTTCGGCGTCGTGGTGATCGTGCTCGGGCTGCTGATCAGCGCGCTGCAGTTCCACTGGCGCCGCGAGTTCAGCCACTGGGTGGCGAGTGACGCTGGAATCCTCACCGCCTACGTAGGCATCGTCGCCACCGTGTACGACGCGCGGGCGCTGTGGCTGCTGCCGATCGGCGTCGCCTGGGCCATCGGCGGCGCCGCGCTCGTGGCACCGAAGGACCGCATCGGCGCGGCGGGCGCCGCAGCGGGCGAGACCGTCGAGCGGATGCTGCAGCTCGCCGTCAACACGGTTTCGTTCGTGCGCGTCGGCGCGTTCGCACTCGCGCATGCGGGACTGTGCACCGCGGTCGTCGGCATGGCCGAGGCTGCCGGGCCCGGCTACTGGCCGGTGATGCTGATTGGCAACGCGTTCATCGTCCTGCTCGAGGGCCTGGTGGTCGGTATCCAGACCACGCGCCTGATCCTCTTCGAATTCTTCATCCGTTTCCTCACCGCGCGCGGCCGGCCGTTCGAGCCGCTGCCGTCGCCGGTGCCCGCTTCCCCCCCGCCTCGCGGAGCAAGTCATGAAGTCGTCCACCCGCTGGATATTCGCCATCGCCGCCTGCACGGTGCTCACGGCGGCGCTGGCCACCGTCGCCCTGGTGCTCGCCAGTCCGGCCCTCGCCGCGGAAGGCGCCGTCGCGGTCGCAGCCCTCGACCCGTCGGTCCTGCGCTGGGGCTTCGCGGCCGCCGCCGCTTCGGCGGGCCTCGCGGCGCTCGGCGCCGGCTACGCGGTCGCGCAGGTCGGCACCGCCGCGCTCGGCGCCCTGGCGGAGAAACCCGATCTGTTCGGCCGCGTGCTGGTGATGGTCGGCCTCGCCGAGGGCATCGCGATCTACGGTTTGATCGTCGCCATCCTGATCCTGAACCGCCTGGGCTGAAGTGACACGGATCTACTACATCGGGGACGAAGCGACGGCCGCCGGCTACCGGCTCGCCGGAGCACTGACCCGTGTCCCGGACCGCACCGAGGGCGCCGAGACCTTCCGCCGGGCGCTCGCCGACGGTTCCAGCCTGGTCCTGCTCTCGGCAGCGCTCGCGGACGCCGTGGATCGCGAGGAACTGTCGGAGGCATTGCTCGGCGAGCAGCCGCTGGTCGCGGTCGTGCCGGACATCTACGGGCGACACCCGTCGCCGGACATCGCGCGAGAAGTGCGCCTTGCGCTTGGCATCGAGCCATGAACGAACCTGACACGATCGTACGGGCCCAGATGGAAGCTCTGTTGCGGCGCGTGGCGCGCGAGCAGGAGAGCCAGTGCCGGCGCGCGCGGGACGCGGCCGAGGAGCAGGCGCGCACCATCGTGGCCCGCGCCTGGGAAGAAGCACGTACGCGCCTGCGGCAGGCGGTGCAGGAGGAGCGGCAGGGCATCGACAAGGCCATGGGTGACCGGCGCGCCGCACTGGAGACGACCGCGAGGCAACGCGAGCAGGCGGTGCTGCGGGCACTCATCGACGACGCGTGGCGCGACCTGCCCGGCACGCTCGCCGACTCGTGGCAGGACCCGGGCACGCGGCGCAACTGGTGCGAGGCGGCCTGCGCGGTCGCGCGCAACACCTTGACCCGCGGCACCGCGCTGGTGGCAGAGGTCGACCCGGCGGCGCCCGACGACGCCGTGAAGGTCGTCCTGGAGAGCCTCGCGGCGGCCGGAGCCCCCAGGGTCGACCTGCGACGAGTGGACAAGCTTGGCGCGGGCCTGCGCATCCGCGGCGGCCTCGCCTGCGTCGACGCGACGATCGCGGGCCTGCTGGCCTCGTGCGAGCGCGTCGAAGCGGAGCTGCTCGCGGAGCTCGGCCAGCTGATCGAGCAGCGGGGAGGCCAGTCGTGAGCCAGGCACGCATCACGTGGATCGGCGGGCCCGTGCTGCGGGCGCGCATGGAAGGGCCCTTCAGCGTCTACGAGGCGCTTTCCGTCGGCCCGCGCCAGCTGCTCGGCGAGGTGATCCAACTGCGCAACGACGAACTGGTCGCGCAGGTCTACGAGGACACCACCGGGCTCGAGCCCGGCGAGGTCGTCGAAGGGCGTGGTCGCGCCCTGTCCGTGATGCTCGGGCCGGGGCTCCTCGGCGGCATCTTCGACGGCCTGTTGCGCCCGCTGACCGGCACCGACGACTACGAGGTCCAGCCGGGCATGGCCTTGCGCGCGTCGCAACGCTTCCACTTCACGCCGACGGTCGAGTCGGGCACGCAGCTGAAGCGCGGCCAGCCCATCGGGACGGTCGCCGTGCCCCGGCAGCAATGGATCCTGCCGCCGCCCGACGTGTCCGGGCGGCTGGAGTGGATCATCGGTGGCGAAGGCGAATACTCCGAGGACGAGCCGCTCGCGGTCGTCACGGCGGACGACGGTACGCGACGCGAGCTCGCGATGCGGCACACCTGGCCCGTGCGGACCGCGCGCCCGGTCGCCGGGCGGTTGCCGGCCAGCGCGCCGATGATCACCGGCCAGCGCATCCTCGACACGCTGTTCCCGGTGGCGCGTGGCGGGCGCGCGACCCTGCCGGGCGGATTCGGCACCGGCAAGACCGTGCTGCAGGAGGCGCTCGCCAAGTGGTGCGACGCCGACGTGATCATCTACGTGGGCTGCGGCGAGCGCGGCAACGAGATGGCGGAGGTGCTCGACGAGTTCCCGAAGCTCGAGGACCCGCGCACGGGCCGGCCGCTCGCCGAGCGCACGGTGATCATCGCCAACACCTCGAACATGCCGGTGGCGGCACGCGAGGCGAGCATCTACACGGCAATCTCGGTTGCCGAGTACTTCCGCGACCAGGGCCAGCACGTGGCGCTGATGGCGGACTCGACCAGCCGCTGGGCGGAGGCGCTGCGCGAGGTCTCCGGGCGCCTGGGCGAGCTGCCCGGCGAGGCCGGCTACCCCGCTTACCTCAGCTCGCGACTCGCGGAGTTCTACGAGCGCGCGGCGCGCGTCACCACGCTCGGCGGGCAGGAAGGCTCGGTCACGATCATCGGCGCGGTGAGCCCGCCGGCGGGCGACTTCTCCGAGCCGGTGACGCTGCACACCAAGCGCTACGTGCGCTGTTTCTGGGCGCTCGACCGCGGGCGCGCGCAAGCGCGCTTCTATCCCGCGATCCACCCGCTGCTGTCCTACAGCGCCGACTCGGACGCGCTCGCGAGCTGGTGGAAGGTTTCCGGCAACCCGGACTGGCTGGCGCAGCGCCAGCGCGTGCTCTCGCTGCTCGAGCAGCAGGCGCATCTCGAGCGCATGGCGCGCATCGTCGGCCGCGACGCGCTCCCCGCGCAGCAGCAGCTGAAGCTGCTCTGCGCGGACCTCGTCAACGACGGGTTCCTGCGCCAGTCCTCGTTCTCGAAGATGGACCGCTACTGCTCGCCGGCGCGCCAGGTCGCGATGCTCACGATCCTGCTGCACTTCATGGACCTCGCCGAAGCCGCGGTGCAGGGCGGCATCCACCCGAGCCGGCTCGCCGAGATGAAGATCCTGCGGCAGCTGCAGCGGCTCGGCGAGGAGTACGGCGAGGGCGACCTGCGCAAGCTCGCGCTGCTGGCGCGCGAGCTCGACTACGAATTCGACGCGCTCCAACCGGTGCAGAGCCATGTTCGCTGACCTCCTGCTCGAAGGCGCCGTCACCCGCATCGAGGGGCCGCTGCTCTTCGCGAAGCGCGAGGCGCGCGTGGGCCTCAATTCCGCCGTCGAGGTGATCGGCACGGACGGAGCGACGCGCCTCGGGCGCGTCTCCGCGCTCGACGAGCAGTCGATGGTCATCGAGGTGCTGCAGTCCACTGCCGGCCTCGGTCTCACCGGGACGCGCATCCGGCTGCGTCCGGAACCGCTGCTGTTCGGCGTCGGGCCGAACCTGCTCGGCCGCAGCTTCGACAGCGTGGGACGACCGATCGACGGCGGCCCGCCGGTCGCGGCGCGGGCGCGCATGCGCATCGAGGGGCTCGCCATCAACCCGTCGTGGCGGGCATTGCCACGCGACTTCATCGAAACCGGCGTGTCGGCGATCGACCTCATGAACAGCCTGGTCCGCGGGCAGAAGCTGCCGCTCTTCTCCGCAGGCGGCCTGCCGCACGACCGCCTCGCCACGCAGATTGCGCAGCGGGCGCGCCTGCGCGGCGGGCGCGCCGAGGAATTTGCCGTCGTCTTCGCCGGCATGGGCGTCCCCCACGACACGGCGGAGCAGTTCCGGCGCGCGATGGAGTCGAGCGGCGCGCTCGGCCACACGGTGCTGTTCCTGAACCTCGCGGACGAGCCCGGCATGCAACGATTGCTCACGCCCCGCTACGCGCTCACGGCGGCCGAATACCTGGCCTTCGTGGAAGGGCGGCACGTGCTGGTGATCCTGACCGACATGACGAACTACTGCGAGGCGCTGCGCGAGGTCTCGGCGAGCCACGGCGAGATTCCAGGTCGCAAGGGCTACCCCGGCTACATGTACTCCGACCTCGCGGCGCTCTACGAGCGCGCGGGCTGCATCCACGGCCGGCCCGGCACGCTCACGCAACTGCCGATCCTCACCATGCCGGGCGACGACATCGGCCACCCGATCCCGGACCTGACCGGCTACATCACGGAGGGCCAGATCGTGCTCGACCGGGAACTCGACCGACGCGGCATCTACCCGCCGATCAAGGTCCTGCCGAGCCTGTCGCGCCTGATGGACTCGGGCACTGGCGAAGGCTACACGCACGTCGACCATCCCTCGCTGGCCCACCAGCTCTTCGCGGCGTATGCGCGCGCCGTGCGGGTGCGCACGCTCGCGAGCGTGATGGGCGAGCAGGGCCTGCCGGAGAACGACCGCAGGTTCCTCGCCTTCGGCCAGCGCTTCGAGGAGCAGTTCCTGAGCCAGGCGAACCCGCGCACGCTCGAGGAAAGCATGGAGGCCGGCTGGGCGGCGCTGCGCGGCCTGCCGCACTCCGAGCTCTCACGGCTCTCCGACGCCCAGATCAAGCACCATCTCGGCGAAGCGGGCAATGCCTGAGTCCGGCACGGAAATCATCGCGACGCGCGTCGCCTTCCTCGAGCTCAAGGACGAGCGGCGGCTCATCCAGGAAGGCTACGAGCTGCTCGACGAGAAGCGCATGCTGCTTGCCGCGGAGATCATGCGGCAGCTACGGCGCCTGGCTACGCTGCGCGAGGAACGCGCGAAGCTCGACACCGAAGCGCGCCGGGCGCTCGAGGCGGCCGTGGGCGTGCACGGCTTCGATGACCTGACCGTCATGCCGAAGCGCAGCCTCGAGACGGCACTGCTCAGGACCGACACGCAGACCTTCCTCGGCCTGCACCTGCTCGAGGCCGCAATCGAGCAGCCGCCGGGGGCGTCCCCGACCCCTCCACCGCTGCCGACCCCCGAGGCGCGGGCTTGCGAGGCGGCCTTTTACCGGATGCTGCTGGTCGAGGCGCCCATCGCGGCCTGCGTCGGAAACCTGCGGCGGCTGGTGCGCGAATACGTGCGGACCGAAAGACGCGCGCGTGCGCTGGAGAACGTAGTGCTGCCCGAGATCGACGGCTCGCTCAAGTTCATCGAGGAGCAACTCGACGCCGTGGACCAGGAAGAGGCCATCCGGGTCCGCAATGCCGCCCACGCCTGAGGCGCCGCGTCTCGTCTTCGGGGCCAGCGGCTACATCGGCAGCAACCTGGTTTCCGCGCTCCTTGCGGCGGGCCATCGCGTGCGCGCGAGCGCGCGCAACGTCGAGGTCCTCGGGGGCCGGGGCTGGCGCGGCGTCGAGCTGGTGCAGGCCGATGCCCTCGATCCGGCGACGCTCGCCGCGGCGCTCGCCGGCGTCGACGTGGCCTACTACCTCGTGCACTCGATGGCGGCCGGCAGCGATTTCGACGCGATCGATCGCGTCGCCGCGGAAAACTTCGCCAGGGCCGCCGCCGCGGCCCGGGTGCGACGCATCGTCTATCTCGGGGGCCTCATCCCGCCCGGCGCCCGCTCGCGGCACCTGCGCTCGCGCGCCGAAACGGGGGAAATGCTGAGGAAATTCCCGGTGCCGGTCACCGAGGTACGGGCCGGCATGATCATCGGCCCCGGCTCGGCGGCCTACGAAGTCATCCGCGACCTCGTCAACCACCTTCCCGTGATGATCACGCCGGCCTGGGTGCGCTCGCGTTCCACGCCGATCGCCCTGCCCGACCTGCTCGCCTACCTCGTCGCGGTCGGCGACCCCGGCGTACCGTCGGGACGCATCCTCGACGCGGGCGGCCCGGACGCCGTCACCTACGAGGACATCATGCGTTGCTACGGGCGCCTGGTCGGGCGGCGCGTGCAGATCCTTGCCGTGCCGGTGCTCACGCCGCGCCTGTCGTCGTACTGGCTCCGGTTCGTCACCTCCGTTCCGACCAGCGTCGCCCGCGCGCTCGTGGAGGGCCTCGAGCACGACTTCGTCGCGGACGACAGGGAGATCCGCTCGCTCGTTCCGCGCCGTCTCATGGATCTCGAGGAAGCCGTGTGCGAGGCGATCGACGCGGACCGCCGTCACGAGGTCACTGCCCGCTGGGTCGAGGGCGCGATCGCCTGCCGCAACTTCCGCCCCGAATACGGCTTCTACGCGAAACGCGCCGGTGCCACGGCGTCGGGCCCGGCCGCGCCCGAGTCGACCTTCGCGGTCGTCTGCGCCATCGGCGGGACGGAGGGCTATTTCTTCGCGAACAGCCTGTGGTGGATCCGCCGCGCGATCGACTGGCCGGTCGGCGGCCCGAGCTTCCGCCGCCGCCGGCGACATCCGAGCGAACTGCGCGTCGGCGACGTCGTGGACTCGTGGCGCGTGATCGCGCTCGAGCCGGGGCGGCGACTGACGCTGCTCATGGAAATGAAAGGCCCTGGGGCCGGGGTGCTCGAGTTCGTCGTGAAGCCGCAGCCGGACGGCCCGGGGTCGAGCGTGAACGCCACGGCCTACTGGCACCCGGCCGGCGTGCTGGGGCTCGCCTACTGGTACGCGCTGGAACCCGCGCACCGGTTCCTGTTCAAGGGGCTGACGCGCGCGATACTGCGGCGCGCGTCGGCCCTGGATCACTCGGGCAGCGCGATCTTGCGCGAGCCGAAGAAGTAGCGGACGGTCGCCGTCACGTAGTTCACGTCGTACTCGTACGGGTCGGCGCCGAGCGACAGGATGGTTGGCAGCGTGTCAGGGTCGATGCCGGCCCACGCCCAGTCGTCGCTGTCGAAGCTCTCGTACTGCCACCCGAGCACGAGATCGAGGCGGTCGGAGAAGCTGTAGGTGAAATCGGCCTCGAAGCTGTCGAGCTCGCTCGTCACCGTGGGGAATCCGCCGCCCGCGACTCCTGTGATCGTCGTGTCCGATTCGCCTTCCGCACGCGTGTAGCTCAGGTCGAGGCGCGATTTCCCGCCGAGCCGCGCCGTGATCCCGCCGCCGTACGTCCTGAAATCATCCGCCACGTCGCCGTGCCAGTCGGGCGTCGAGAACGTCGTGCTGCCCCGCGTGTCGGAATCGATCTTTTCCTGGCCGGCGCTCACGTACGCGGTCACCTTCTCATTGACCGTCCACGTGAGGTCCAGCGCGTAGCGACGGTCGAGACCGGAGATGAGCCCGAGCTCGGACTGCGTGTAGTCGTCGTCGGCGTAGAACGCGCTTGCGCTCAACGCGAGCGGCAGCTTGCCGAACGTCGCGTTGGCCAGGAACTCGCCGTAGCTGCGGTACCGGTAGGCCATGTAGTACTTGCGCATCAGCGGGTTCTGGCCGTAGGCGTCGCCCACGTCCGTGTCGTACTTGTCCGGGTCGCGCTCCTCGGCGCCGCCCCTGACGACGAAGCCGAGGTAGCCGTTCGGGCGGTACTGCAGGCGGCCCCAGCCGTCCAGCACCTGCTCGCTGCTGACCTCCCGCGCGGTGCCGGTGCGCCCGGTGTCGCGATACTCGCCGCCCAGTCCCAGGGTCAGCGCGTCGTACACCTCGTAATCCGCGCTGCCGAGCACTCGCGTGCGGTCGTAGCCGTAGACCGGGTTCGTGCGGTCGTCGGCGACCGGGAATGCATCCGTGTGTATCACCGAGGTGAACACGGCCTGCTTGCTGTCGTTCTCGCGCTCGTCGTAGGTGACGGCGCCGCGCAGGCGCAGCCGGTCGAGAGGACGGGAGGTGATCGTCAGTCCGGCGCGCATCACCGTCATGTCGCCGTCCAGGTTGGAGACCGGGAGGGCGTCCGTCGCGACGAGCGGATTGACGGTGTAGGGCAGCAGGCTCATGTCCTGCGACCCCGTGCCGGTGGCCGCCGACAGCGTGATGGCGGTATTACCGGGCATTCCGTACCAGCCGGCGGACAGCGCCAGCTCGTGGTAGTCGTTGTCGGGGGCGAGCGCCATCTGCCCGTCCTCGGCGCCCGGTGCCATCGGGTTGAAGGGGTTCTGCCAGCGCAGGTACGACGCATTGGTCTCGTAGATCGATGCCGAATAGCCCACTTCCGCAAACCAGCGCGAGCCCTGGTAGCGCACCTTGGCGTCGAGACGGTCCGTGGTGTCGTCCACCGGCCGCAGGAGTTCGGTCGAGACGCTGCCGATGGCGGCCAGCTGCGAGCGGACACCGTCGCGCACGTCGCGACGGTAGTCGAGGGAGAAAGCGAGGTTCTGGCCCCACCAGAACCCGCCATAGGCCCCATAGCGGTCACGGTCCACGCCCACGTCCACCTGCCGCAGGCTGTCGTCGAGCGCAGTCATGGCGCCCGTGGAGCCTGCAGTGACCCATCCGGCGGGCAGCGTAAGGCTGCGGCTGCCGACTCCGCCGAACACGGTCGAGGTCGTGTCGAAGATCGTGTGCGGGATGCGGTCGTAGAACAGCCCGAACTCATACTGGCCCTGCTTGCCGCCGTCGATCCTGGCCTCGCGCGAATCGAGGCCGAGGTCGGTAAGCTCGTAGGACAGGGTGTACCCGGAATCGGTCGAGGCCTTGCCCTCCGCCCCGGCGAGTACGTACGCGCCGTCCTCGTCGAGCCCGGTGTAGTCGCCGAACTTGGCCGAGGCGTCGTCCACGTAGCCCGCGCCGAGTTCCACGGCCGAGCGGTAGCCCTTGTCGAACGGGCACTTGCTGCAGGTCCACTCGCTGGTGTCCGGCGCGGCCGGCTCGGCGGCGGCGCTGGCGGACGCGAGGATGGCGGCGACGGTGACGGAGAGCAACAGGCTGCGGGTTTCCATGGCGATCACCGTGTGAGCGTCGAGCCCGACGGATGGTTGGATCCGTGGACCTGCGAATGGCAGTTCATGCAGTTGCCGAGCGCGAGCGACGACGACGGTGGACCGCCGCCGCCCGGCAGGCCCGAGGGCCCGTAGGAGAAGCTCTGGTGCCCCGCCTGCGAATGGCAGGACTGGCAGAGCAGCGGGCCGCGCATGCTCACCATGCCCGGGTTCACCGAGCCGTGCGGGTCATGGCAGGTGGAGCAGTCCTCGGACACCGGCGCGTGCTCCCACAGGAACGGGCCGCGCTTGTCGGCGTGGCACTCGTAGCAGGTGTCGTTCAGCGTCGCCTTGACGAGCTGCGATTCGGCGGTCGTGCCATGCGGGGCATGGCAGTCGCTGCAGGCGAGCTGGCCCTGGCGAACCGGATGCGCGAACGGCTTGTGGAACTGGTTGCGCTCCGCGACGTGGCAGGTGTAGCAGACGTCCGCCTGCGTGCGCGTGGAAAGGACAGCGTCCTTGCGCGAGTGGCTGTCGTGGCAAGCGGCGCATGAAACGTCGTTTGCAGCATGCGGCCCGCTGTGCCAGGCGACCGCCGCGGACTTCTCGTGGCAGGCGAGGCACATGCCGTTCTGCACGGTGACCGGCGTGACCGAGTCGGCGGTGAAGCGGATCACCGGCGGCCGGGTCTCGCCCTTCTTGACACGCTTGGTGTGGTTGCCGGCGGGGCCGTGGCAGGCCTCGCACTGCAACTGGCCCTTGCCGAAGGGACTGCGGGCATCCGCCGGCTGGCCGTGCCTGGTGTGGAACACGCCAAGTGCCACCTCGTCGTCGTGGCAGCTCAGGCACGTGTCGGCGCCCTTCTTGCTGAACTCGACGGTCTCGGCCGCGGCGGCGGGAGCGGCGGCCGGAGTCGTTGCCGGCGCCGGGTCCTGGGCGAGCGCGACCGCCGGCCAGAGCGCTGCGAACGCAAGCAGGCGGTAGAACAGCGGGTTCGAGTGATTCATGTCCGCCTCAGTTGTAATTGAACTCGCCGACGCCATGCTCAACCATCACGTCGGCGATGCGGCCTTGGCCGTGGCAGGTTCCGCAGGTCTCGAGCGTCGCTTCGTTGCTCGTGCCGTCCGCGTTCTTGGTGGCGTCGAACGCGCCACCGTTCTGCTCGATGTGCAGCCTCGCGACGGGCGCGTCGTGGCACGAGGCACAGACCGCGGCATTGGGCGTCCACGCCGTGTCATCGGACGGGGTGCTGAGATCGGCGCCGGGATTCACGGAGGTCGCAAACACCTCGGTCGGATCCACCGGGTAGTACGAGCCCGCGACGTGGCAACCCTCGCAGTTGTTGACCTTGCCGGGGTAGCGGTCCTCGAATCCCGTGAAGTCCAGGTTACCGAGCATCTTGCCTGCGTGGATGGCGTGAACCATGACCTTGAAATCGAAGGGTCGGCCGACGGTATCGCCTTCGTCGGCGTCGAACTCGGCCAACTCGGGATTGTGGCAGGTCGAGCACAGCTCGGTCTGGTCGTTGCGGCTCTCGCCGTGGAACGAGAGCTGCTTGTGGCAGTCGTCGCACTTCCGGATGTCGACGATCGCGCGCCGCGCTTGCGGCGTGCTGTCGGTGATCGCGAAGTAGAGCGGATCGGTCGACTTGATGCCGGACTCCAGGAGCTCGCCCTGGTACTCCGGAATCACCCGTCCCTCGAGGAACACGACGCCGGATCCGCCGATCAATCCGGCGGGAATGGCGACCGACGCGGTCTTGGTGTACGTACCGTCGGGGTTCAAGGTCGGTGCAGGTTCCGCGAGGTAGTCGATCTGTATCGGCTGGCCGGGGTTGTTCCCGCTCGCGGGGCTCGTGTAGTTCTGGGTGGTGTACGCCACTCGCACTCGCAGCCTCGCGGGGGTGGACCGGCCGCCGGGCGTTGCCGGCGGAATCACGTTCGTGAACGGCGCATCCGTCAGCTCCCAGGGCGTGGCGGGATCGTTCGGGTTGCTGACCCTGATCGTCACCCTCGGGAACTCGCCCGGCAGGACCGTGCAGGACCTGGCGGCGGCGGCGCAGGCCGTCGCGCCCGGCGATCCGTCCGCCAGCACGGCCTCGACCTTGACGACCTCGAACCTGAAGTCCTTCGCGGCCTCCTGCTCGGGGATCAGGTGTGCCGTCTGCACCCGGAGCGCCTCGACGTTCGAGTTGGGACCGTGGCAGGCCACGCACTGGTCGTCGGTGGCCGCGACGCCGCCGTGGTTCGCGCCCGAGTCGAAATTGACGTTGTCGTGGCACGCGCTGCAGGTCTCCCGGTTCACCGTCACGCGCCAGTTGCTCGCCTGGGGCGTGTCGGCGTCGTTCTCCTCGTGGCAGGTCTGGCAGTTTCTCTTGTCTTGCGGATAGACGACGTGGCTATAGTCGGCGAAACTCGTTGCCGTGGCCGAAGATGCCGTAGAAGCCGCCGGCCTCCACCGAGGGGAGCGTCTCACCCGAGTGGATCTTGTGGATCATCACCTTCAGGTCGAGGGTGTTGCCCGTCTGCGCATCGAACGAGTACGACTCGTGGCACATGACGCAGTACTGCAGGTCGAAGCGCGCGCCGCCGTGGAACGCCAGGTTGTCGTGGCAGGCATTGCAGGTGTCGTTGTCGACGATCTCGCGCCCGGACTGCACGACCGGGGTGCCGAGCCCCGGCAGCCACGAGAACACGGCGTTGTTCGCGGGAATGGCCGTGGGCGAGGTGCGGATCTCGAGGCCCACGCGGTGGACGAGGCCTGGATCGTAGGGAATGTCGGCGACGCCGGTCAGGCTCTGCAGGAACGTGTAGGTGTACACGCCGTTGCCGAGCGCACTCTCGACCCAGGTGCCGGCCGTGGCGGTCTCCGTGTAACCCTGGTTTGCCGGGCCGGTCCCGGTCACGCGGTCGGCTGGGATCGGCGCAGGCGTGCCGGGGAAGGCTTCGGTGCGACGCGTGATTGCGTGCCAGGAGCTCGATTTTCCGTTGACCACGGGCTCGAGGCGCGCCAGCACGAAACGGATGCTGCTCGCGGGCAGGCCCACCAGCGGCTGGTTCAGCTCATTTGTCAGTCGGACTTCGATGACGGGCCGGCCGTTGTCCGGAACGGTGGCGCTCACGATCGACGCCTTGATCAGGTTCGCCGTTGCGTACGGCACCCCACCACCGGGCGGCGCGCCGGGTGGGCCACCGGGTCCCGCCGGACCTTCCGAGCCGGACCTGCCGCGATCGCCCGAGCAGGCGGCCAGCCCAAGTGCGGCGCAAGCGAGCAGCGCAAGCCATGCTTTGCTGGACCGGGCAGGCTCCCATGCATCGGGCGATTTCATGACTCCAACCCCCATCATCATCGTTGCGTCCTTACGGCTATCCGCAATTATCAACGGCGGTCACCAAAGAGGAGGCCGGGCGCCCTGCACGGGCGCCCGGGTCGTACATCACTCGGCGTGCGCCGTCACCGTGTCCGCCGCGCGGCCCGGGCCATGGCAAACGGCACAGGATTCGGTGGCCGACGACGGGACGAGCGTCTTGCCACCCACCCGCTCGAACACGCCGCCATTTTGCGTCATGTGGACCCTTGCAGGATCGCTGTCATGGCAGGTACCGCAAGTGCCAGCTGTCGCGGAATCCCAGGTGTCGTCGGACAGGATCTGGTTCTGGACATCGTCTGCAACCAGGTCCTGGTCCGGACCCGGACCCGTGCTGATCGGCAACGCATCCGTGCGAGCGGTGTTGTAACTGCCGGGGAGGTGGCACGCCTCGCAGTTTGCGAGGCGCTGCGGATACGTGACCCCACCGAATTCCACGACGACGTCACCCTTGGCGGCATGGATGTTGTGGACGAACGCACCGAGCGCAATCGGGCCGAAGCCTTCGTCCGACCAGCCGCCACTCGAGTTGTGGCATGCGGTGCACATCATGGGGTCGCCGCTTCTGCCATTGCCATGGATCGACAGCAACTCGTGGCAGTTCTCGCACTTCTCCTGGGAGACCAGGGCCTGCCGCTCCTCACCCGTGAAGAAGACCGCGGCCTCGGGAGCGGCTCGCGAACCGTCCACGAACGACCACCGACCATACAACGTCACCATGACGTCGCCATCGACGCCCGGCGGCAATGGACTCGCCGCCGTGTAGATGTAGCTGCCATCGGGACCGGCGGTGACCGCCGCGTTGGCGATGAGGCTGACCACCATGGACCGGCCTCGCACCCCTGCCAACGGCAACGTCGGCGAGGATGTATCGGACACGGTGTGGAAGTCCCGCGTGTTCCAGGCAATGCCCAGGGACAGGTTTGACTGGGCGGACGTCAGGCTCGTGACGTCAACCGGCACCCCACCGTCGAGAACCCGGAACGTCACCGTCGGCGGCTGATTGGCCACGGCGTTCGTCACGCTGAGGATCTCGTAAGTGAAATCGCGGCCTCGCTCGACGGTGTACCTCGCATTCCGGTTGCCCGAGCCGAACACCGGCTTCTGGTGGCTTTCGAGAACGTCGCCACCGCTGCCGCCGGCCCGGTGGCATGCCACACAGTCACCGTCACTCACGGTCAAACCGGACTCTTCGTGCGTGTACGTGTAGGCGTACAGGCCCGTGGCCGCGTCCGGACCGGCCTTGTTGAGACCGGCGACGTGGCAACCGCCGCACGCGGAGGCCGACAACTTGACCATCCACGCGTCGCCGTCGGGCGACGCCGCGGACGCCGTGTGGCAGTTCTCGCAGAACAGCGTCGGCTGCGGGTAGGTGACTTCGCTGTAGTCGTGCGGCTCGCCGTTGAAACCGTAGATGACGTAGTCGTAGTCCTCGCCGCGGCCTTCGCCGCTGTGGATCGAGTGGGCCATGTAGGCCATGCCGATGTCCTCGCCACCGTCCGGATCGACCGAACCGGGGTTGTGGCAGGTCACGCAGTACTCGACGCTGCGACGCGGGCCGCCGTGCAGGTCGAAGCGCTCGTGGCATTTCTCGCAGTTCTCGGTCGCCGCCACCAGTTTGTGACCGGAGCCGGCGCCGCCGTCGGGCACGATGTCAGCGACCGGATTGTCGGGCGCCAGGGCCCCGGCCCCGCCCGACAGGCGGATCTCCAGACCCAGTCGATGCGTGAGGGACGGCTCGTAGGCGACCGCGATGGGGGTCGTCACGTTCGAGAGGTCCACGCCATACGTATAGCGATACTTCCCGTCATCGAGGGCGCCGTCGCCGTCGGCATCGAGCTCGGTGAGCGTGCCGGCCGCCCCGTTCTCGGTGGTCGCCTGGACCGCGGACGGCAGGACCTGGGGACCGCTCGCCGAAGCGGTCTGCGTGCGGTTCACGTAGCTCTGCCAGCGCGCCGGGAGCCCGACACCGGGATCGACCACCAGCTTCGCGGCCATGAAGTTGAGAACGCTCGGTGCCAGGCCCAGCGCCCCGCCGCCATGGGCGGTCTTGACCGTGAACTCGATGACGGGCCGGTTGCCGGAGATCGACGCGCTGTCGATGGTCGCCACCAGGCCGCCGATCGCCGCTATCGTCTCCTCGCTGAGCGTGCTGCCGTTGCCGATGATGACGGTGCCGCCTTGCTCGATGGAGGGTCCAGGAGTCGTGCCGGGGCCCGTCGGACCCGTCGGTCCGGTGCCGCCGCCCGGGCCCTGGGGTCCGGTCGCGCCGGTCTTGCCGTCTTCGCCTGAGCAACCGGCCATGCCGATCGCCGCGAGCGCCAGCAACGCAATCAGTGGCACACGCGACCGCGTAATACCCCGTGTGCTAAAGGACTTCATGAGTAGCTCCCTCGCCAGTTCGAAGATACACAGCGACCGTTGGTCGACAATTCCTCAGGACCGGCCGGCTGAACCGGCAAGCTGGAACGGATGGTAGGACCCGGTCCAATCCTCTCGTACACGTATATGTCCGTATGCGTGGCAGCGGCGGGTCACTTGAACCGCATGCGAGCCGAGGTGTAGTCCATTAGACTCGCCGATTCGCAGCACACCCTATCCCCTCCACGGACCCCGGAGAACCCCCCTGTGTCGAAGGCAACCACTGGCCGCACGCTCGCCCTGACCATCCTCGTGATTCTTGCCGGCTGCAGCAAGCAGCCGCCGCCGGCCGAAACCGCCGCGGCGCCCGAGGCCCCGGCGGCGGGGCAACAGGTCCCCGTGACTCACCCCGCACCAACTGCCCTGGCGGAATCGATGGTCGACCTGACCGGCATCGCGAAGGCGGAAGGTGGCAAGACAGTTGCGGAACTGTTTGCCGGGAAGGATGCACTGGCAGGCACGCAGGTCACCGTCCGAGGCAAGGTCGTGAAGACCAATGCCGGCATCATGGACCGCAACTGGCTGCACGTCCGTGACGGCTCCGGCGACGAGACGTCGAACGATCTCACGGTGACGACCAAAGGCGAGTTGCCGAAGGTCGGCGACACCGTGGTCGTTACCGGGCCGGTCTCGGTCAACAAGGATTTCGGCATGGGCTATCAGTACCCTGTCCTCATCGAAGACGCCGCAGTGACGGTGGAGGCCACGGGCTCCTGAGCACGCGGCGACTGCGGACGGCCGGGATTGCCGGCCGCATCCAGGAGAACCTGAAGGCTGGGCACGTGCCCGGCCTTTTTATTCGTCGTGCGGGTACGCATCCGCCTTGAACAGCGCGCCAAAAAAAGAGGTGGGCCGATGGCCCACCTCTGAACAGTCCTCGGATCAGGGGTCGAGGTGGGCCCGGAGGCCCACCTCGCATGGTGCACTCAGTCCACCGACGCCATGATCTTGTTGATTACCCGATAGATCCACGTCGTCGTCTGGTCGTCGGGCAGGGCCGTATTGGCGTCGATCAGATAGCCCTGGGTCGCGATGTGCGAGTTGAACCAGGCCAACCTGTAGGCGTCGTCGTCGTTGATCGCAGTCGCCCTGTGGCAACCACCGCACGCCCGGCTTCCCGGCCCGGTCACGTACGAAGGCTCAGGACCGATCGCCCTGGGGATGTTCCAGTTGTTGGCCGACGCCGAATGCAGGCCAGGCATGGACGTTTCGTTGTTCGCGAAGTTGAACGTGCCTGCCCTGTGGCATCCCTCGCATGAATTGGCCGTGAAGAGCGGGAACGTGTGGCTGACGTGCAGCTCGTAACGCGCCCTTTCCACCGGGTCAAGCATGTTGGTGCCGCTGGAGCAATCATTCGGATCGAGGGTGCTGGCATCCGGGGTGCAACCCGTGTCGAAGGCCTGGAACTTGTGGATCGCGTGGACGTAGGAGTCGATCGAACGCGACTGCATCTCCAGGTGGCCGCCGGCCGACGTGGTCACGTGACAGTTGCGGCAGCCGGCCACGCCGACACTGCCGTAGTCCGGGCTGTGGAACGTCGTGCCAAGCGTGTCGTGGCAGGCATTGCACTTCGCCGTTTCGGCGATGGCGTTGTCGCCCTTGAACCAGGGCTCGTCGGCGGCGACGGCCGTCGCGTCGGTCGCCGTCACAAGGTAGGTCTCGGACGCACCCGTGACAGGAACCTCCACGTCTTCGCCGCCGATCGCCAGTTCCAGGGCCGGCAGGATGGAAACCTCCATCCGCTTGATCCTGCCATCCGCGATCATCGCCGGGATGCTCGGCAGGCCCGTCGAAGCCAGCGGAACGTAGGCCGCGAGGTTCAGGCTGACATCCCACTCGCCAGGCGTACCGGTCGCCGTTTCCGTGAACAGCGCGTTGGTCGAACCGACCACGAACTCCATGCGGCATCCACTGGTGCCGCACATCGGGGCACTGCCGCGCGTGTGGCTGCTGACGATCATGTCCTTGGTGTCATACCCGTAGAAGGACACGATCAGCTCCGGCACGATCGCCGGGTCGCTGGCGCTGAACGTGACGTTCACCACGTCGCCGGTCTTCGTGACGCTGTCGATCGCGACACTGTACATGTCCGAGTAACGCTCGCCAGCGGCGGTGTAGATCTGCTTGTCGTAGCCGCCGTTGTGCACTTCGGCGAACGAAACCGCGTCCGTGCCGTTGTGGCACGTCTCGCAGTTGCTCGACAGGTCGGCCGGGTGGAAGGCGAACCCTTCGAGGCCCTGTTCCGTCCAGATGTCGACCATCGACGGCGCACGCTTGTCGTCGATGTATGGCTCGTTCTCCGTGCCCACCTGCGCCTGCACCGCGTGGCAGCTCTTGCAGGTGTAGGCGGTGAACTTCTCAGTCGCCAGCACGACGTCGAGCTTGCCCGCGTGGCAGGTGGCGCAGTTCGCCATGGTCTGCGGATACGGGAATTCCATGGCGTGCGACATGTGCACGTCGTTCATCAGGCTGGCCGTGTACAGGTACTCGTCGGGCTCAATCGCAACGCCAGTCGCCCAGGCGAGCGGGTCGTCGACCATCTGCTGCCAGTCCCTGTGACCGCCATTGATGCCGTCCATGTGGCAGGCCCGGCACGAGGCGAAGTCCGGCAGGCCACTGACCTGCGCCGGAATGTTGCCGTGCTTCAGGTACGGGTCGCCGTGGCAGGCCACGCAGCCTTCCACGTTTGCAGCGGACTCGTACGTGCCGGCGTCGCCGAACACCACGGAGTCCGCGGCCAGGTTGTCATACATCGTGACGCGGCCGCTCCTGCGTTCGCCGCCGATCGCCAGCCGGTCCGAGGCAACCTTGCCCCACACCAACGCGTCGGTGGCGTCCGGGTCGAACGGGAACGTTGCGTCGGTAAACTGGTACACGCCGCCCCCGAGGTGCGAAGGCGTGCCGACGGTCAGCGAGTGATAGCCGCTGACGGACGCGGCCGGATTGTCCGTCGGGAACGTGTTGGTCGCGCTGTCGTACAGGGCTCCGTAGAAGGCAATCGAGCGGTCTGCGAGCGTCGCCAGGTCGGTCACCGGCGCTCCATTGCGCGTGAGGCTGAAGGTCACCGTGACCGAGAAGGGTCCCGGAACCGCAGCCACACCTGCGACATTCGTCACCTCGATCGCCAGGTTGCTGGCGTCGGTGTAGTCGTCGTAGAGGTTCTGGTGGCTCTGGCCACTGCGCGCGACTGCGTCGTTGTGGCAGGTGTTGCAGGTCTCGACCCGCGTGGCGGCGAGAATGTCTGCCCCAGCCCCCGGAGTTCCCGGTGTTCCGGGTGTTCCCGGAGTTCCCGGTGTTCCCGGCGGGCCTTGTGCTCCTGTCTTGCCGTCGTCGCCTTCGCAACCGGCCAGGCCGATTGTCGCGGCGAGCGCCAGCATCGCAATCAATGGCACACGCGATCGCGTGATGCCTCGGGCGCCTGCGAATTTCATTGTTGACTCCCTTTCAATTGTCAACGCACGTTGCGGATTCGATCTTCGGCGCATGGCTGAAGAATCGTGGGCAATGCTATGCGTGAGTCGAAAGGGTCTAAATTGCGGATTGCCGCAGACTTTTCGCGCCCTGTTGCAGGTCGGGCGGCGTTATTGCGAGCGATTCTTATCTACTCGGACACGACCGTCGCATTCGTTGTTGCACAGCAACATCCGTCGACACCCCTGTCACGGACGAGTCCGTACGGATGCTGGAACTCAGCAGATCCGCGGCAGCGGATCGTCCTCGAGTTCCTCGAGCACGCGTTCGCCGCCGACCGTTGTTTTGAGCACGACGCGCCGCGGTAGTTCCCGGACGCGACCGATCAGTTGCGCGCCTGCGCCCGACGGCAATCGCTGCAACGCAGCAAGCGCGCGATCGGCAATCTCCTCCGCGACGACCGCGACCACGCGCCCTTCGCACGCGAGGTAATACGGGTCATAGCCGAGCATTTCGCACACCGAGCGCACCGCATCCCGCACGGGGACGCGCGACTCCTCGAGCACGAGACCGCAGCCGCTGCCCTGCACGATCTCGTGCGCCACGGTCGCAAGGCCACCGCGTGTCGGATCGCGCATGAAGCGCAATCCAGGCAGCTTCACGAGCTCGCGCGTGATCGGCAGCACGCTCGCCGCGTCCGAGCGCACGTCGCCGCGCAGGCCGAACTGCTCGCGCGCGAGCATCACCGCGATGCCGTGGTCGCCGATGGGCCCGCTCACGAGCACCGCATCTCCCGCACGGATGCGGTCGATGCCGAGCTTGAGCGCCGGATCCTTCACGCCGATTCCGGCGGTGTTGAGGTAGATGCCGCCGCCCTCGCCGCGGCGCACCACCTTCGTGTCGCCGGCCGCGACGACGACGCCGATCTCGCGCGCCGCCTCGGCGATGCCGGCCACGATGCGCTCGAGCACTGCGAACTCGAGCCCCTCCTCGAGCAGCACGCCGAGGCTCAGGTACTTCGGGACTGCTCCAGCCACGGCAAGGTCGTTCGTGGTGCCGTGCACCGCAAGCGAGCCGATGTTGCCGCCGGGGAACTCGATCGGCTGCACCGTGAAGCTGTCGGTCGTGAACGCAAGCTCGCCCGCGGCGGCGTCCCAGGGCAGGATCGCGGCGTCGGTGTCGGTGTGCAGGTAGGGGTTGGCGAGGTGGCGCGCGAAGACCTCGGCGATGAGCTCGCGCATGTAGCGACCGCCGTTGCCGTGCGCCAGCGAGACGTGGGTATCTTCCATGCTCAAGATCGCGACTCCCGAGGCCGCCGGCCGATGGAACCCACCGGCACGGTCGCCTCCTCGTTCCACGTGTCGAGCTCGGCGCGGATGTTGTCGCGCATGTGCTCGCGCACGGCGTTCACCGAATTGAAGAACTCGGCCATCATCAGCACCCAGCAGTAGTGGCCGCGGCGCGTGAGCCGGATGGCGTCGGCATCGTGGCGGGTCGCACCGATCGCGCGCATGGCCGCGAGCTCGGGCGCGAGCTTGAGCCAGAACGCGCGGCCGTAGCGCTCGGCGATGTAGTCGCGGCGCAGCTCGCCGCCGAAGAGGCGCACCAGGAAGTCGTAGCGCATGCGCTCGCGCGCGCCGAGCTCGCGGCGCTTGGTGACGCCGGTGTGCCCGCTCTCGACGAGCCTGCAGTAGTGATTGAGCGAAAACGTCGTCGAGTACATGGCGCCGTCGACATAGCTGAACGCGCCGCTGCCGACGCCCACGTAGTCGTCCTGGTCGATGATGTACTCGTCGAACATGCCCGCGCCGCGCGAGAAGCACCAGGCGGACGAGGTGCGGTAGCGCGGCAGCAGCCGGTCGAGGATCCGCTCGTACATGGGATGGCGCAGCGCGGGGTCGTTCCGCCCCATCGTCTTCTCCATCTTGTGGCGCGCGGTCGGGGCGGTCATGAGCGGATAAAACGACACCTGGTCCACGTCGAGCTCGCACAGGACGTCGAGGTCGTGCTCGAGCATCGCGAGCGTCTGCCCAGGCAGGTTGAAGATCATGTCCACGTTCAGCGTCGGGAAGATCCCGCGCGCCGCCACGAGCCGCTCGCGGATGTCGGCGCCGCTGCCGTACTTGTCGAGCCGATCCATGCCGCGCAGCAGCCCGTCGTCGAAACTCTGCACGCCGACGGAGAGCCGCGTCACGCCCGCGTCGCGATAATGCCGCAGCCACTCGGGCTCGAGGTGATTGGGGTTGGTCTCGATCGAGACGGTGTGCACCGGCGACAGCGAACGGACGAGCGCGAGGGTCGCCAGCAGTTCCTCCGGGTCGACCGTCGGCGTGCCGCCCCCCACGTAGACGTCGCCGAAGCGGAAGCCGGCCTCGTGGTACAGGCGGATCTCGCCCCGCAGGGCCTCGAAGTAACGCGAGGTCTTCTCCTCGCGATAGCGGACGCGGTGGAAGGAGCAGAACGGGCACAACACCTCGCAGAAAGGCACGTGCACGTAGAGCTGGCAGGGACGCGACGGCGCCGGCGGCGGCGCGCGAACCACTTCGTCCTCCGCAAAGCGCATCGCCGCGGAATATTCGCGGTGCAGCACGTGCAGGAAGGGGCGTTCGAACCAGAGCATCGTTGCAGTCTACCGGACCCGACCGAGGAACTCGGCCACCTGGCCGAAACTCAAGCCGCCGTCGTTGCAGGGAATCCGCGCGGGCAGCAGCACGCGGAAGCCCGCCGCTTCGAGTCGCCGCGCGGCGAGCTCGGACAGCAGGCGATTCTGGAACACGCCGCCCGTGAATCCGACGACCGACGACCCGGTGCGCTCGCGCTCCGCTCGCGCGATGCGCTCGATCGCCTCGGCCAGCGCCGCGTGCGCGGCCCCGGCGCGCGTCTCCTCGGCGCGGCCCGGCTCCACCAGCCATTCGAGCAAGGGCGCCCAGTCGATTCGCGGCAGGCCCTGTGCATCCGGCACGATGGGCAGCCTGGGGAATTCGTCCTCGATCCGCGCGACGGCCTCGAGGCACATCGGCCCCTGCCCTTCGAAGCTGGTCTCCGTCACGCCGAGCACCGTCGCGGCCACGGCATCGAACAGGCGGCCGGCGGCGCTCGACTGGGGCGCATTCAGGCCGCGCTCCCAGGCCGCACGCACGATCGGGTCGGGCACCGCCACGGGACACTCGAGGCCCGCCTCCCAGAACAGCGCAGCCGCGCTGCGCCAAGGCGAGCGCCCCGCCTTGTCGCCGCCCGGCAACCGGAAGGGCCGCAGGCTGGCGCGACGCTCCCAGCGGCCCGGCTGCCCGACGAAGGTCTCGCCACCCCACAGCGTCCCGTCCGCGCCATAGCCCACGCCATCCCAGGCGAAGACGATCGCCGGCCCGTCGAGGGCGTGCTCCGTAACGATGGCCGAGGCGTGCGCCAGGTGATGCAGCACCGTCTCGTGCGGCCGTCCCGAGCCCTGCACCCAGCGGGTCGTCGTGTAGCCGGGGTGCGCGTCGCAGAGCCAGCGGGTCGCACGCACGTCGTAGAGCCGCTGCAGATCGTCCGCGACCTGCTCGAACACCTGCTCGCTGCGCAGCGTGCCCATGTCGCCGACGTGCGGCGACACCACGACCCGGCGGTCCCAGGCGAGCGCCACCGCCAGCTTCAGGTGGCCGCCGACCGCGAGCACCGGCTCGGGCAAGGCGGCCGGCAGTTCGAGTTCCAGTGGCGCCCTGCCACGGCCCAGGCGGAGGGGTCGCGCCCGGCCCGCGATCACTCTCACGACGGAATCGTCCGCCGGGCGCACGATCGGCCGGTCGTGGTGCAGGAATGCATCGGCGACCGCGGTCAGCCGCGACTGGACCTCGGCCGGCTCGGTGAGCACCGGCTCGCCGCTCACGTTGCCGGACGTGGCGACCACGGGCCCGCCGAAGCCCGCGAGCAGCAGGTGATGCAGCGGACTGTACGGCAGGAAGGCGCCCACCTCGGCGAGCCCGGGCGCGACGGATGGCGCGAGCCCGGAGTCGGCCCGACGGCGGACCAGCACGATGGGTCGCGCCGGATCGAGCAGCGCCGCGCGCTCCTCATCGCCGATGTCGAGGTCACGCCGCGCCGCCGCCAGTCCATCCGCCCCGGACTGGGGAAACATCACGGCCAGCGGCTTGTCGGGTCGCCGCTTGCGGCTGCGCAGCCGCTGCACGGCCGCCTCGCTCCTCGCATCGCAGACCAGGTGGTAACCGCCGATGCCGCGCGCGGCGAGCACTTCACCACGCTGCAACACTTCGATCGCCGCGGACAGTGCCGCCTCGTCGCCCGTTACCAGCGGCGAGCCCGGCCGGACGAAGCTCAGGTGCGGCCCGCACACCGGGCAGGCGACGGGCTCGGCGTGAAAGCGCCGGTCGAGCGGATCCTCGTACTCGCGCCGGCACTCGCGGCACAGCACGAACCGCGCCATGCTGGTGTTGGGTCGGTCGTAGGGCAGCGCCTCGATCAGCGTGTAGCGCGGCCCGCACTGCGTGCAGTTGATGAACGGATAGCGGTAGCGCCGGTTCGCCGGATCCGCGAGCTCGGCGACGCAATCGTCGCAGGCGAAGAAATCCGGCGGGACCGACACCTGTGGCGCATCGGTGGCGTCACTCGGCGCAATCTCGAACGCGGCGCTGACCGGCGGCGCGCAATCGGCGGCCTCGCGGATGCGCGGCTGGGCGAGGGGTGGTGCTCGCTCCACCAACCCGAGCGTGAAGGCCGCAAGGCCGGCGGCGCTGCCCGCGGCGACGATTTCCACGTCGCCGCGCAGGTTGCGCACATGACCCGCGATGCCGTGCTCGTGCGCAAGGCGGTAGACGAAGGGACGAAAGCCGACCCCCTGCACCCGGCCGGTCATCACGATCCGGCGGGCGACCCGCGATCCCGGGATTCCGCTCACGCCGAACCGGAGGCCTTGCGTCCCGCCCACACGTTCTCGCGCACGCCGTCGGCCCACCAGATGCGGCAGGCGCCCTCGTCCGAGACCATGCAGGGCCCGATCGGATGCCGCGGCGTGCAGGCAAGCCCGTAGAGGCGGCACTCGTTGGGATAGATCTTGCCGAGCACCACCTTGGCGCAGTCGCAGCCCGGGGGCATCTCGCCGGCGCGCTTGCGCGCAACCTCGGTGTAGGAAGGCAGTCGCGTGCGCGAATCGTGCGCGGCATGCGCGGCCTTGAGTACGTAGCCGGACTCCGGAATCGGGCCGATGCCGCGCCAGTTGCCGGCGACGACGTCCATGGTCTCGTCGATGTAGCGCCGGGCCGTCGCGTTGCCGCCGGGCCGCACCACCTGCGGATAGCAGTTGTCGAGGAAGCACCTGCCCTCGAGCTTCTGGCGCAGCACGGAATAAAGCGCGGCGAGCAGTGAGTCCGGCGCGAAGCCGGCGACGGCCGTCGGCAGGTCGTGGTCGCGCGGCACGAACTCCCATTCCTCGGGACCCATCACGGTCGCGACGTGACCCGGGGCGATCAGCGCCTCGAAGCCGGGCTCGCCGGACTCCAGCAGCATCGCGACGGCCGGCCAGGTACGCCGCCCCGACATCAGGAACAGCAGGTTGTCCGGCGCACCCTGCGCAAGCAACGCCGCGGCCGGCGCGGTGGTCGTCTCGAAGCCCGCCGCCAGGAAGACGACCGTCCGCGACGGGTTGGCACGCGCGATTGCGGCCGCCTCGGTCGGACTCGCGATGGGGCGCACGTCCGCGCCAGCGGCCTTCGCCTGCTCGAGCGAGCGCGGCTCGCTCTTCGGCGCGTTGACCGGCACGCGCAGCATGTCGCCGTAGGCCACCAGGATCACGCCCTCGTGCAGCGCAAGCTGGATCGCCTCGTAGATGTCCTCCTCGGGGCAGATGCACACCGGGCAGCCGGGCCCGGGGACCAGCTCGATGTTGGACGGGATGGCCTTGCGCAGGCCCGCCATCGTGATGGAGCGCTCGTGGCCGCCGCAGACGTTCATGACCTTGATGCGCGGCGGCAACGGCAGCGCGCGGATCCGATCGAGCCATTCGGTCGCGGTGGTCATGAGGGCCTCCTCAGCGTTGCGGCTGCGAGCCCGCCGCGTGCGCGACGGCTCCCTCGGGTTGCACGTGCGGGCGGACCGATTCGCCACGCGCCGCACGCTCGCGCTGCGCGGCCACTTCGCGATCGAGCCAGTCGAGCCATGCCTCGAACCCGGCCCCGCCGCGGTTCGTGAGCTCGATGGTTTCGCCGGCGAAGCCGACCCGGCGCAGCGCGGCCCGCGCCCGCTCGGGGCTGAACTCGCCGATGTAGGGCAGCAGGTCGGTCTTGGTGAGCAGGGCGAGGTCCGCGGCGCGGAACATCACGGGGTACTTGGCCGGCTTGTCGTCGCCCTCCGGCACCGACAGCAGCGTGACGTTGCGGTGCTGGCCGAGGTCGAAGCTCGCCGGGCAGACGAGGTTGCCGACGTTCTCGATGAAGAGCACGTCGAGGCCGGCGAGCGGCAGGTCGTGCGCGGCGTCGTGCACCATCTTCGCGTCGAGGTGGCAGGCGTTGCCCGTGGTGATCTGCACCGCCGGGACGCCGCAGGCACGGATGCGGTCGGCGTCGTTCTCGGTCGCGAGGTCGCCCTCGATCACGGCCACCTTCAAGCGGCCGCCGAGCGCGCGGATGGTCGCCTCGAGCAGGGAGGTCTTGCCGGCGCCCGGCGAGGACATGAGGTTGAGCGCGAGCACGCCGTGCTCGTCGAAGTGCTCGCGATTGTGCGCGGCGACCCGGTCGTTCTCGCCGAGTATCGCCGTGATGACCTCGATCGTCTCGATCTTCAGGGGCGAGCCCTTCGCGGCCGCAAGCGGCGCCCGCGCCGCTTCAGGCCCGAGGGAACATCCACAATCGCGGCACATGGTGATTCTCCTCCCGCCTTCAATGGATCGCCGTGGCGTCCGTCTCGATCTCGACGCGCGTGAGCAGCATTTCCTCGCCGGCGGTCACGTCCACCTGCCAGTCGCCACAGGCCCCGCACACCAGGCGGTTGGCCTGCGCCTCGGTCTCGGCCGCACAACTGCGGCAGCGCACGCGCACCGCCACCGTCTCGATCACCAGGCTCGCGTCCTCGGCGAGCGTGCCCGCCGCCGCAAGCGGATAGGCGTGCTCGAGCAGCTCGGGCTCGACGCCGGACAGGGGACCCACCGTGATGACGATGGAGACCACCCGCCTCGCATCGTTGTCGCGCGCGACGCGCGCGACCTGCTCGATCAGCGCCTGGCAGACCGAGAGCTCATGCATGCTCGATCTGGTCGAAGAGTTCCCACGACGAGCGTGCTTCCTCCTCGCTCACCTTCTGGATGGCGTAGCCCACGTGGACGAGCACGTGGTCGCCGGGGGCGACCTCGTCGCCCTGCAGCATGAACAGGCTGACTTCCCGCTCGATGCCCTTGGCCTCGCAGACGGCATTGAAGCCGTCGACGGACCGGACCTTCATTGGCACGGCCAGACACATCGCTGATCCTCCCCCGCGGACACGTTCCCGCGGAATGCGCCGCAGGCTCGCAAAGACAGCGCCGCACACGAATCCGTAGATACCCTGAGGGCGTCCCCGGGCGACGCCTTCCATGATGCGGCAACCGCAGCATAATCCGCCGTGGCGGCCGGGTCGATCCGGCGGCCGGGCAGCAGGGGTCGAGTTCTTGCCCACAACCCTCATCCTGGCGGTCGGCAACACGCTGCTCGGCGACGAGGGCGCCGGCGTTCATGCCGCGCGTCGGCTCGGCGAGCTTGCCGCGGACCGGCCAGGCATCGAACTGCTCGACGGGGGAACCCTGGGCTTCACCCTGCTCCCCAGGCTCGAGGACCATGGCCGCCTGATCGTCCTGGACGCCGCCCAGCTCGGCGCGGCACCTGGGGCCGTGCAGTGCTTCGAATCCTCCCGGATGGACGCTTTCCTGGGTCAGCCTCGGCGCAGCGCCCACGAGGTCGGGCTCTGCGACCTGATGGACATGGCGCGACTCGCGGGTCTCCTGCCCGGCCATCGCGCCCTGATCGGCATCCAGCCGGGGCCGGTGGCCTGGAGCGACTCCCCGTCGGAGGCGGTCAGCGGCGCGCTGGACCACGCCGCCCGCCTCGCCCTCGACCTGCTCGACCGCTGGGATGCCGGGGAGGCCGCATGAGCGCGTTCACGGGCAACGTCCTGCCGCTGCTGCACGAGGTACGCCACGCACTCGAGCGCCTGCTCGCGACCGGCGAGGAGACGACCATCGACCTCGGCGGCCTGCCGCTGGCCCCGGGCGAATTCGACCGCATCGCAGAGACCCTCGGGCAGGGCGAGGTCAGTGCCGTTCTGGAAGCGCTTGGCCCGAGCGACATTCGCGAGACGCGCTACAGCGGCGTGTGGCTGGTGACCCATCGCAACGCGGCCGGCGAGCTGATGGGCCACTACATCGAAGTTACGCGCATGCCTGCCATCCTGCTGGCCCAGGACGCCGACATGCGCCAGGGCCTGGACGGGCTGCAGCAGGCGCTCGCGGGCCAGGACGACGCAAGCAGAGAGGTTGGCGCGCATGCGAACGCAGCAGACCCTGGGTGAGGCCCTCGTCGCGCGGGGAGTGTCGCGCCGCGGTTTCATGAAGTTCTGCGCCTCGACGGCCACGCTCATGGCGCTGCCGCCGTCGATGGTCCCGCGTCTCGCGGCAGCACTGGAGGCGGCGAGGCGGCCATCGGTCATCTGGCTGCCGTTCCAGGAATGCACCGGGTGCACGGAATCGATCACGCGCTCCCATGCGCCGACGCTGGAGGGGCTGATCTTCGACACCATCTCGCTCGACTACCAGCACACGATCATGGCTGCCGCCGGCGACCGGGCCGAGGAGGCACGCCGTGAGGCGATGGCGGAGAACTTCGGCGAGTACCTCCTCGCCGTCGACGGCTCCATCCCGATGAAGGAGAAGGCGTTCTCCTGCATCGCCGGCGAGAGCAACTACGACATCTTCATCGAGGCCGCGCAGGGAGCGAAGGCGATCATTGCGATCGGGAGCTGCGCCGCCTTCGGCGGCATCCCCAGGGCGGAGCCGAACCCGACCGGCGCGGCCTCGGCGCAGGAGGTGCTGAAGGAGGCCGGGATCGACAAGCCCGTCATCAACATCTCGGGTTGCCCGCCCATCCCGACGGCGATCACCGGCGTGCTGGCGCAGTACCTCACCTTCGGCGAGCTGCCCGAACTCGACCACCTCGGTCGTCCGAAGGCGTTCTTCGGCCAGAACATCCACGACCGCTGCTATCGCCGCCCGTTCTACGAGCGCGGCGAGTTCGCCGAGACCTTCGACGACGAGGGCGCGCAGCAGGGCTGGTGCCTGTACAAGCTCGGCTGCAAGGGCCCCGTCACCTACAACGCCTGCGCGACCATCAAGTGGAACAACGGCGCGGGCTTTCCGATCGAGGCCGGCCACGGCTGCCTCGGCTGCAGCGAACCGGGCTTCTGGGACTGGGGCGGCTTCTACAAGCCGCTGTCGCAGGGACGGTGGGGCGGCTGGAAGGCCCTCGGCGTCGCTGCCGCCGCGGGCGCGGCGATCGGCGTGGCGACGACGGTCGCTGCCCGCGTCAAGCAGGACCAGGCGAGGAAAGAGCGATGAACCCGCGAGTCGTGGTGGATCCGATCACGCGCATCGAGGGACACCTGCGCGTCGAGGCGCAGATGGACGGCGACGTGATCGCGAGCGCCTGGTCGTCCGGCACCATGGTGCGCGGCATCGAGATCATCCTGCAGGGACGCGACCCGCGCGACGCCTGGGCGTTCGCACAGCGCATCTGCGGCGTGTGCACCGTCGTGCACGGCATCGCGTCGGTGCGCTCCGTCGAGGACGCGCTCGGCATCGAGGTGCCCAGGAACGCGCAGCTGATCCGCAACCTCATGATCGGCGCGCAGTACGTGCACGACCACGTCATGCATTTCTACCACCTGCACGCGCTCGACTGGGTGGACATCGTTGCCGCGCTGTCGGCCGATCCCGCCGCCACCTCGACGCTGGCACAGCGCCTGTCGGGCTACCCGAAGTCCTCGCCCGGCTACTTCGCGGACGTGCAGAAGAAGGTGAAGGGCTTCGTCGAGCAGGGCCAGCTCGGCATTTTCGCCAAGGCGTACTGGGGGCACCCTGCCTACCGGCTGCCGCCGGAGGCCAATCTCATGGCGGTGGCGCATTACCTCGACGCGCTCGCCTGGCAACGCGACGTGGTGCAGCTGCACACGATCTTCGGCGGCAAGAATCCGCATCCGAACTTCGTGGTGGGCGGCACGCCGGGCGCGATCGACCTGAACTCGGATTCCGCCATCAACCAGAAGCGCCTCTCGCAGGTGCAGGACGTCATTCGTCGCATGACGGCGTTCACCGACCAGGTCTACCTTCCGGACACGCTCGCCATCGCATCGTTCTACAAGGACTGGGCGACGCAGGGCGAAGGACTCGGCAACTTCCTGTGCTACGGCGACTTTCCGGCGCGCGGCCTCAACGACCCGCAGGACTTCCTGTTCCCGCGTGGAGCGATCCTGGGCCGCGACCTCTCGACCATCCACGAGGTGGACTTGAAGGACCCGCAGCAGATCCAGGAGTACGTCTCGCACTCCTGGTACGAATACGACGCGGGCAAGGACCAGGGCCTGCACCCCTTCGACGGCGAAACACGGTTCCACTACGACGGCCCGCGGCCGCCGTACAAGCAGCTCGACGTGGACAAGAGCTACAGCTGGCTCAAGTCGCCGCGCTGGAAGGGGCGGTCGATGGAGGTGGGCCCGCTCGCCCGCATGCTGATGCTCTACGCAACCGGGCACGAGCAGGCGAAGGCGCTGGTCGACATGGCACTCGGGAAGCTGGGTCTCCCGACTGCCGCGCTCTTCTCGACGCTGGGTCGCACGGCCGCGCGCACGCTCGAGACCAAGCTCGTCGCCGATGCGATGCAGGGCTGGTACGACCAGCTGATCGCCAACATCAAGGCGGGCGACAGCGACACCTTCGACGAGAGCCGCTGGGACCCGCGCCACTGGCCTGCAAGAGCCAGCGGCGCGGGTTTCATGGAGGCGCCGCGCGGCGCGCTGGCGCACTGGATCGTGATCGAGGACGGCAGGATCGCCAACTACCAGGCCGTGGTACCGACCACGTGGAACGCAGGGCCGCGCGACGCGAAGGGCCAGCCCGGCGCCTACGAAGCGGCGCTCGCCGGCCACCGGCTCGCCGACCCGGCACAACCGGTGGAGATCCTACGCACCATCCACAGCTTCGACCCGTGCATCTCCTGCGCGGTGCACGTGGCAGGCGGCGACGCAGCGGGGACACTCGCGGTGGCGGTGAGCGAGAACGCGAGCGGCTAGTCCTCAGGTCACCGGCCCCGGCGGGCCGCGCTTGCGGAGCGAACCGACCAGCAGCGTCCCGAGCGCGAGCAGGATCTCGTCCGCGAACGGCACCAGGTCCGGCACCAGCAGGTCCACGACGAAGAGCCCCGCCACGAGCATGAAGAGCGTCGGGAACCGCAAGCCTGCGGCGAACCGGGTGATGAACTGGCCGATCATCGCGGGCGGCCTCCCGGAGCCTGCACCTCGACCGAGAACGTGAAGGTCCGCAGCTCCGTCGGGCGCAGCGCACCCACGCCGACGACCTGCCGCGAGATTTCCTCGCCGCGCTCGTTGCGTATCGACATCACCACGGAATACTCCCAGTCGCCGCCCTGCTCCGGGTGGCGCAACTCGCCCTGCACCTGCAGGGCGGAGAAGCTGTCCGCCCTGCTCTGCGGCACCGCCGCCGCGCCGAACTTGAGGTGGTGGCGGCACTGCGGGCAGATGACCGCGCTCTCGAGGATCGTGGCCTTGCAGTGCGGGCAGACCCTCGTCCGGCCGGCGTTCCCTGCGGTGATGCGCCCGGGGAGCATTCAGGCTCCGTCAAGCATCACTTCTTGCCGGGACCCTGCTCGCCCCAGCCGAAGTCGGCCTGGCCGCGCATCCGCGAACCCGCCGCCACGGTGAGCACGGCAGCCTTGACGTCGCCGTTGATGATGCCGGTCTCGAGCAGTTCCACGCGCGCGCTCGCGTTGATGTTGCCCTGCACCTCGCCGCTCACGACGATGGTCGCGGCATTGACCTGGCCGGTCACGTGCGCACCGTGCTCGATGGTCACGTTGCCCTGCACGTTGACGTCGCCCTTGAAGCGGCCTGCGATGCGCACGTGGCCGGCGCCCTCGATCTTGCCCTCGATGGTGACGTCGGCGGCGATCAGCGACTCCTTGGCCGGACCGCTCGATGCCGCCGGGGCCGCGCGGCGCACGGGCTCGGCAACCGATGCGAGGCCGACGGGAGCGGCCGGTCGGCTCGCGGGCTCCGCGGCCTGCGGCGCCGGCTCGGCCGCGCCAGGGACGTAATCCTTCGCCGAAGGGTCTTTCCACAGTGCCATTGAGTCATCCTCCAGGTAACGGCCGCGCGGCGGCAATGGTGCCGGCTGAGGGACTCGAACCCCCGACCAGCGGTTTACAAAACCGCTGCTCTACCAACTGAGCTAAGCCGGCGCGTGAGCGGGATTCTAACCGCCGTCGCCCGCCTGTGCGCCCTCCGCGGCCGGCGCCGAGTCCTGCGTCACAGCCGCCTCCGGGCAGGCGCGCAGCTCGAGGCGCCCGCGCGGCTCGCCGCTCCCCTGCAGCATCTCGGGCCCGGGCAGCCCCGCGTTCGCGCGCCGATCGACGTCCAGCCAGACGACGTCCGAGGCGCGGAACCGGTCCACCGCCTGCGGCCTGAATCCGGCCTGCCGCGCGATGGCGGAGACCTGCTCGACCCGGGCCGGGGTCTCGAAGACGCCGAGCGAGACCACGTTCCCCGGGGTCTCGTCGCTCAGCACGTAGGCATCGGTGATCCCGGCGGCGTGCAGGGCCGCCAGCGCATTCGCCGCGTCCTCCGGGGTGGCCAGGTCCTCGATCCGGACCCACTGTCCCACCCACACCTCGTCGCGCGATTCCCGCAGGCGCGAGGTGAATCCCTGTGCGGTGAGTCGTGCGGCCGCCTGCTCGGCCGCGGCACGGTCGGTATACGGACCGGCGCTGACGCAGCCCACGCCCTGCCCCAGCAGCGGGTCGCTCGCCAGTTCCTGGGCGAGCGGCGCTTCGCGGAGCAGGCGGATCGCGCCCGTATCGGAGCCCGAGGGCGTCGCATGGCCGGCCATCTGCGACGGCGGCGCGATCCAGCGGGACCAGGCGAGGAACAGGATGTTGGCAAGCAGCAGCAGCAGGAACAGGGCACGCATGGCGGGATGTTAGCCGGAAAAAGCAGGGCCCGCCCCTTTCGGGGCGGGCCCTGGGTCTGGCGCGGATACGGCTGCGGTTACTTGCCGCCGCCCGCCATGTACGCGGCCACGTCGGCGATCTCGGCCTCGGTGAGTTTGATCGCGGACTTGTGCTTCACCTGGCCTGCGGCGATCTTCTTGATCGAGTCCGCGAGACCCTTGGCATCCTCGCCCTCGAAGTCCGCCGCCTCGTGGCATTCGGCGCATGCCGCTGCGAACTTCGCCTTGCCGGCGGCCGCGTCGGCGCTTGCCGAAAGACTGAAGCCAGCCATGCCGATGGTCGCCATCGTGACGACAAACAACCGGGTAATCTTCATCGCAACCTCCTCACGAAAATCCGGGTTCGGCACTGGCCGGCCCGATCCAAAAGTTCGTTCATCCTAGCGGCCCATGCCGTCCGCCGTGATCGTGGATTCCGCAGCCCACATCCGTGATCCTGCGGATGGACGATCCCGGCCTACTTGCCGCCGCTGGCCATGAAGGCCGCGACGTCGGTGATTTCCTGGTCGCTGAGCTTCAGGGCCTTCTTGTGCTTCATCTGGCCGCCGACGATCTTCTTGATCGTGGCGCCGACTTCCTTGGCGTCCTCGCCCTCGAAGTCCGCAGTCTCGTGGCATTCCGAGCAAATGGCATCAAAGGTCGCCTTGCCGCCAGCATTGGCTGCCAGCGCCGCGCCGCTATAGCCCGCCAGACCGGCCACGGCCAGCGCCACGGGTGCCAACTTGTTGATCTTCATCAATTTTTCTCCTGACTATAAACCGGCGGGGAACCGTTGCCGGATGGCCGGTTGCCCCGGGCGGCGATCATACCTGACACCGTCCGAATACTTGGAGTGGAAATCAAGCCGATAGTTTCAGGCGGTGGTCGCCTCGGAAAGCACAGCGAGACCTCTCAGCACGAGGTCCGGAACCACCCTGGCGTCCGCCTTGACGTAGGGCAATACCCGGCCCGCCGCGCCGCCGGTCACCAGCAGCTCGGGCGTTGCGCCCAATGCCTCCGAAATTTCGGCGACACCGCGGTCCACCAGCGCGGCGATCGCGAGGCAGCAGCCACGCTCGATGGCATCACGGGTGTTGTCGGCGAACAGGCTCGCCGCACCCGCACCGCTGCCCGCCGTCTTCGCCGCGAGTTCACTCGTGCCTCGCCACAGCGAGTGCATCATGAGTTCCGGGCCCGGCACGATGTACCCGCCGAGATGCTGCCCGGCGCCGTTCACCGCGTCGAGCGTCGCGGCCGTGCCGACGTCGATCACGCAGCAGGGTCCCTGCACTGCGTGGTGCGCCGCGATCACGGCGAGCCAGCGGTCGATGCCGAGCAGGCCCGGATCGCGATACGCGTTGCGCACTCCGGCCGCCTCGCGTGCCGTCGTCACGAAAGTCGCCTCGCGGCCGATTACGTGCAGCGCTGCGGCGCGCAACGCGTCCGCGCCTGCGCCGCCTGCGACCGTGGCGGCGATCACGCGCTCCACACCCGCCACCTTGAACAACTCGTGCCGCCACTCGTCGGGTCCCCAGTCGGCATGCGCCGCCGCCTGCTGTTCGCCGAGGCGGCCCCACTCGAGAACCGCCCACTTCACGCGCGAATTGCCGATGTCGACGAGCAGGGTCTTCATGTCGCCCATTCGGCGGGTCGCACGGTAACGTCACCCGAGAGCACGCGCTCGATGCGTCCGCCGACGTCCACGCGCAGCGCGCCGTCGCGATCGGCACCGAG
Source organism: uncultured Gammaproteobacteria bacterium (assembly GCA_963778185.1). GTDB lineage: Bacteria > Pseudomonadota > Gammaproteobacteria > Steroidobacterales > Steroidobacteraceae > RPQJ01. Next base: position 643,602 of record CAVZTF010000003.1, read on the forward strand.
CGCGATGCCCTCGAGGGGCCCGCCGCTTTGCGTGATGCGCACGCCCTCCCCTGCCAGGGAATCGAGCGCGCGCCAGCGTGCCTCGAACGGCGCGAAGCCTGCCCACGCGAACTCCTCGAGTCCCACCAGCATGGCGATCGCGAGCCGCGCAGCCAGCGCGTTGCGGCCGGGGAGGCGCTCGCCGAGGGCCTCGTCGAGGTCGGCCACCGGTAGCGCGCCGGGCACCACCAGTTCCGCGCGCGACGCTGCCGGAAGCGCGAGATTGACGCCGAGACCGACGACGACGCAGGCGGCGCCGCCCGCCTCGGACTTGAGCTGAATCAGCAGGCCGCCGAGCTTGCGCTGCCGCCACACGATGTCGTTCGGCCACTTGAGCATCGTTTCCACGGCCCCGGCGGCTCGCAGCGTCTCGGCGACGGTCACGCCCATCGCGAGGCTGAGCGCGCTCAGGTCGGCCGGGAAATCCGCAAAGGTCCAGGCGATGGAGAACGTGAGGCCCGAGCCGAAGGGCGCAAGCCAGGTTCGCCCGCGGCGCCCGCGGCCCGTGTTCTGCAGCTCCGCGAACACGACGCGCGGAGATCCGTCCGGCGGCATGGGCGCGGCGTAGAGGTAGTCGTTCGTCGAGCCCAGTTCGAAATGGATTTCGAGGTCGTCCGGCAGGCTCGCCCCGGCCTCGCGTGCGGCCTCGCGCATGCGCCCGAGGTCGAGCAGCTCGACGGGCCGACCCAGGCGATAACCGCGCCGCTCGATGCTCTGGAGTTCGATGCCGAGGCGCCGCAGTTCCGCCACGAGTTTCCACACCGCGGTCCGGCTCACGCCGAGATGCCCCGCCAGGGCCTCGCCGGAGTGCAGCTCGCCGTCGGCGAGCAGCGCGAGCAGCCCCTCGCTCGGGCGCGGGCTCATCGGGGGGCGAGCAGCCAGAGTCGCCGTGCGCGGTTCTCGACACCGCGGCGCATGCGATCGATGTTCGAGCGGTGCGTGTAGACGATGAACGCGGCCATGACCAGGCCGTAGAGAAACAGCGGGTCGCCCAGGCCACGTGTCGCAACGAAGTAGACCGGCAGCGCGGCGGCGCCGAGCATCGTGCCGAGCCCGACGTAGCCCGTGACCATGACGCTGCAGAGCCACACCACGATCACCGGCACGAGGGCCATGGGCTCGAGCATGGCCACTGCGCCGATGAGCGTCGCCATGCCCTTGCCGCCGCGGAACTCGTACCACACCGGGTAGACGTGGCCCACGACGACTGCTGCAGCGCAGGTGCATGCGAGCCAGTCGCGGCGCACCGCCGGATCGATGCCGACGAGCGGCAGTTCGAGACCGGGCACGATGCCGACCGCGAGCAGCGCCTTGCCGACGTCGATCACAATCACGCCGAGCGCGAAAATGAAGCCCTGCGTCCTGAGCGCATTGGTGCCGCCCGCATTGCCGCTGCCCTGATTGCGGATGTCCACGCCGTGCAGTCGGCCGACCACCAGGCTGCCGAGCACGGATCCCAGCAGGTAGGCGACCAGGGTCTTGATACCGAGTTCGAGCACGCGTCTATCCTCAGGGCGATTCTAGCATCGGGCGCCGCGGCCTCTGCGCGCCGCCAGTAGATGCGGTGGCGACGGACCCGCCCCGGGGATTCGAGCGCCTCCTCGGCGCCGAGCACCATTGCATCTCCGTCGAGGGAAACGCGGCGCAGCTGCGTCGTCCCGATGAGACTCGGGTTCATCGCATGGTCCACGGCGTGCACCACGTTTTCGTCGTCGACGTGCCATCGACCGGCGCATGGACGAGCAGGCCCTGCGGCTTTGGCCCGAAGGGCCGTGTTACGCGATCCGTCCCCGGACAGTCGATCGTCCAGCGCTCCAGCCGCCAGGCGCCCACCAGCGCGTCCGCCAGGTTCGTCATGCCACGCCCTCCGTCACCTCAAATCCCCGGCCGGCGCGGCAGGAACACTTCCGCCAGCATGCAACGTACCGATCCTCCACCCGCGCCCTCGATCGTCGGGACCGGCAACGCGACGATGCGATCGACGGCACGATGCAGCGTCTCGCGCTGCCCGCCAGCGAGGCTCGCCAGAGCGCGCGACGACATGGCGAGCACGCTCGAGCCGCCGCGCGTCCGCAACTCGAGCGCGTTGCCCGCGAAGCTCGCCATCTGCCGGTGGTCGATGGCCACTGGTTCACGCCCGCTGCGGCCGAGGCTCTCGAGCAGCATCGCGCGATCGGCGGGCGACACCGCCTCGGCGCAGACGATTGCGCAGCGGCGGCCGATGGCGAGCATCACGTTGGTGTGGTACACGGCCACGCCCGACGCGTCGGCCGCCGCGAACGTGCAGGGCTCGTAGCCGAGTTCGTCGCAGAGTTCGCGAAGCACCCGCGCGTCCGTGCGTGGCGACAGGCACGCGTACCCGATCCGGCCCACATGATCGAACACGACGCTGCCGGTGCCCTCGAGGAAACGGCCGGACAGTTCGTGGTGCGTCAGGTCGACGAGGCGCGCCACTTCGAAGGCGCCGTGCTCCTCGAGCGCCAGCAGCAGGTCCATGCGCCGCTCCTGGCGGCGGCTGGGCGCCTGCATGGGGTAGAGCACCACCGTGCCGTCGGCGTGGAAGCTGACCCAGTTGTTGGGAAAGACGGCATCCGGGCTGGCGGGCTCGGACCGGTCCTCGAGCGCGAGGGTTTGTACGCCCGCCTCCCGCAGCGACCGCTCGAGCGCGTCGAACTCTTCAATTGCCCGCTCGCGCGTCGCGCCCGAAACGGCGCTGGGCTGCTGGAAACGATTGCTGTCCGCGGTCTCGGCATTGAAACCGAACGCGGCGGGGCGAACCATGAGCACCGCATCGGCGCTCTGCCGGGGCTCGTCTCGGCGGGGATCGTCAGGCATGCCGCATTGTACGGTCCCCGTGCCCGTCGTCAGGCCATGGCTTCACCAATACGCGCGGGAACGTCGATGCCCATCCATTTGCGAACCTGGATCAGGCCGCGCCGCATCTGGGTCTTGACCGTACCGAGCGGCATTCCGGTCGCGCGGGCAATCTCGGAGTGCGTCATGCCTTCGAGCAGTCCCATGCGCAGCACCTTGCGCTGATCGGGCCGGAGGTTTGCGACCACCGCGGCCGCGCGCTCGGCCTCGACCGCGATCTCACCGGACGTTCCCGGTTCTGCAAAGCGCACGTCGTCGAGCGCTTCCACGCCGTCGTGGAACTGGTTCATGCGCGAGCGCCGGATGCGGTCGATGAGCCGCCGCCGGGCTATCGTCGAGATGAAGACCTTGTCGGACCCCTGGGCCGGATCGAAACGGCCCGCCGAGCGCCACACGTCCACGAATATCTCCTGCACGGCGTCCTCGGCGTCCGCGCGTGAGCGGGTCATGCGGCGGGCGATCGCCCACACCAGTCCGCCGAACTCGTCGATACAGGCGCTGACGGCGCTGGAATCACCCGCAGCGATACGCTCCAAGACCGAATGACTCATTACTTCTGTCCTCTTTTCCCACGACCAATCGGGAGTCTATTAGAACGTACTATATATGTACAGCAAATGCCTGTGCAAATTATATACATTATTGGTCGAGCGTCTAGCGCTCCCATCGTCTTGTTTAGGGGTATCTCCGGTTGCAAGCGATTCTCATTACGGCCAGACTCCCGATCGGTCCAGTAGTTCCCCAGAGCCCCCATGCCTCCTGTAAGTCTCGCTACGCTCGGCAAAGGTGTCCGCGGCGTCGTGGCGGACGTGAGCGACGATGCCCAGAGCCTCGGCGACGAATCGCAGTCGACCGTCAGCCGTCGCCTTCTCGAGTTGGGATTCATCCCTGGGGAGAGGATCGAGGTGATCGGGGAAATCTGGCCAGGCGGCGACCCGATGGCGGTCCGCCTCGGCAACACCACGTTCGCGTTGCGGCGCCGTGAAGCGGGCGCCGTGCTGGTGGCCGTCGACAAGCGCTGAGTCCGCGAATGACGGCCCAGGCCCAAGCGCTCGATCCGTTGCGTCTCGCCCTCGTGGGCGTCCCGAACAGCGGCAAGACGGCACTGTTCAACCGCCTGACGGGCAGCCGGCAGAAGGTCGCCAACTACGCGGGCGTCACGGTCGAGCGCAAGGAAGGCTCATTCCTGGGTCCGTCGCGTCAGCGCCAGTACCGCGTGCTCGACCTGCCCGGTGCCTATAGCCTCACGCCGACCACGCTCGACGAAGCCATCACGCGCGACTTCCTGCTCGGTCGCCTCGCCGGCGAGCCTGCGCCCGAGTTCGTGATCTGCGTGGTCGACGCCACCAACCTGCGGCTCAACCTGCGGCTGGTGCTCGAGCTGCGCGACGTCGGCGTGCCGATGATCGTCGCGCTCAACATGAGCGACCTCGCACGCGGCCGTGGATACAAGCTCGACCGCGAGCGCCTGCAGCAGGAAATGGGCGTGCCGGTCGTGGAGACCGTCGCCGTCGAGCATGGCGGCCATCGCAAGCTGCTCGAGGCGCTCGAGGGCATCGCCGCCCCTGGCGTGCGGCCGGCCAACGAGTGGCGCGAGCCGACCTTCGAGCAGATCCAGCAGACACAGCGCGAAGTGCGCCGCATCCTGCGCGCCATCGACTACGTCGAGCCGGCACGCAAGCGGGCCCTGCAGCGCCTCGACGAGCTGGTGATGCACCCGGTGCTGGGGCCCGCGATCCTCGCCGTGCTGCTGTTCTTCGTCTTCCAGGCGGTGTTCAGCTGGGCGGCCCTGCCCATGGAATGGGTGGACGCCGGTGTCTCCTGGGTCGGCCAGCACTTGCACGACGCGTTGCCGGACGGCGCGCTGCGCAGCCTGCTCGTCGACGGCGTGATCGCCGGTGCAGGCAGCGTGCTGGTGTTCCTGCCGCAGATCCTGATCCTGTTCTTCTTCATCCTCGTGCTCGAGGACAGCGGCTACCTGCCACGCGCCGCCTACCTGCTCGACCGCATGATGGGCAGCGTGGGCCTGTCCGGCCGGGCGTTCATTCCGCTGCTGTCGAGCTTCGCCTGCGCGGTGCCGGGCATCATGGCGACACGCACCATCCCGAACCTGCGTGACCGGCTCGCGACCATCATGATCGCGCCGCTCATGACCTGCTCCGCGCGGCTGCCGGTGTACGCGCTCGTAATCGCCGCGTTCATTCCCAACCGGCCGGTCGGGCCGTTCAACCTGCCGGGACTGGTGCTCTTCACGCTTTACGTCAGCGGCATCGTGGCCGCGATGGCGGTCGCGTACGCGCTGAAGCGCACGGCGATGCGCTCGAGCTACCACCCGCTGCTGCTCGAGTTGCCGGAGTACCACTGGCCGCACCTGAACAACCTCGCGATCGGGCTGTGGGAACGCACCAAGGTCTTCCTGCAGCGCGTCGGCACGATCATCCTCGCCTTGATGATCGTGCTGTGGTTCCTGAGCAGCTACCCGGCCCCACCGGCAGGCGCCACGGGACCGGCGATCCAGTACAGCTTCGCCGGCATGCTGGGACACGCGCTCGAGGTGGTGTTCGCGCCGATCGGCTTCAACTGGCAGATCTCGCTGGCACTGGTGCCGGGCCTCGCCGCGCGTGAGGTCGCCGTGGGCGCGCTAGGCACCGTCTATTCGCTCTCCGCGACCGGGGACGACGTGGCTGCCACGCTCACGCCGATGATCGCGCACTCCTGGAGCCTGGCCACCGCCCTCTCGCTCCTCGCCTGGTACGTATTTGCGCCGCAGTGCCTCTCCACGCTCGTCGTCGTGAAACGCGAGACGAACTCCTGGCGTTACCCGCTGATCATGGCGGGCTACCTCTTCGCCCTCGCCTACCTCGCTGCGTTCGTCACTTACCGTGTGGCGAGCGCGTTCGGACTCTGAGGAAGCCGCGCATGTTCGAAGGCCTGCTCGTCGGAGCGATCGTCACGGGCGCGACCGCCTACGCGGTCTGGGCGCTGGTGCCAGCCACCCTGCGCCTGCGCCTCGCCCAGCGGTTCGGCGCCTGGGCGAAGCGTCCCGGTCGACCCGCCTGGCTCGGCCGCGCCGCCTCAGGGGCGGAGCGCGCGGCGCGCGCGCGGCTCGGCGGCTGCAGCGATTGCAGCTCCGCGCAGCCGCCCCGGGCACCGGCCGGGAAGGACCCGCAGCACTGATCAACAGGCCTGCGCCGGGCCCGTCATCTCGCGAATGCCGTCACCGGCTTCGGTAAATGCGTGCAGCCCTCGCCGGGCATCTTGGGGTCAAATTCGCGTGCGTGCCGTCCGCGATGGCGCGTCGACCTTACAAAGGGAGCCGTCGAATGTTCCGGATCCGCGATCTGCGCCTCATCGTTCCCGCCCTGGGCTTCTCCGCGCTGCTGCTGACGCTCGCCGGACCCATCCCCGCCTCCGCCCAGGAGGCCGCCACGGAGCCCGCGGTCGAGGCGCCGGCGATCCCGAATTCCAAGTGCCTGAACTGCCACGACGATGCCGAGATGAAGGACGACGCCGGCAAGTCGCTGGCCGTCCACGAGGCGGAGTTCGGCGCCTCGGCCCACAAGCGGGTCGACTGCGTGGAGTGCCACGCGGCAGCCGCCACGACCAAGCACCCGCGCAATGCGCTCGGCCCGGTGTCGTTCGATGTCTGCATGGAGTGCCACGAGGAAGAGGTCACGCCGTTCCAGGGCAGCGTGCACGCCAAGGTGAAGGGCGCCAAGCCCGAGTCCTGCCAGGGCTGCCACGGCAACATCCACACGGTCGTGCGCAGCAACAACCCGAATGCGCCGATGTCCGACGTGAACCAGGTCCGCAACTGCGGTGTCTGCCACGAGGACATGATGGAGGGCTACCTCTCGAGCGTGCACGCCAAGGCGCTGTTCGTTTCCGGCCTCACCGAGGCCTCGCCGGCGTGCAGCGACTGCCACGGCAGCCACGACATCCAGCGGCACGACGCTGACGGCGCGCGGACGTCGCACGCGAAGAGCCCGGAGACCTGCGGCGAGTGCCACAAGGGCATCCTCAAGGAATGGGACGAGAGCGCGCATGGCGCCCTGTGGCGTGACGGCAAGGAAGGCCCGGTCTGCAGCACCTGCCACGAAGCGCATGCCGTGCAGGATCCGACCTCGGTCGCGATGCGGCAACACATGCCGAGCGACTGCGGCAACTGCCATGCCGATCTCTACAAGACGTTCCACGACAGCTTCCACGGCAAGGCCACGGGCGTCGGCCACGAGTCCGCGGCCATGTGCTCGGACTGCCACACGCCGCACCACAACCTGCCGGCGAGCGACCCGAATTCGTCGATCCACCCGGACAACCTCGCCGCCACCTGCGGCGCGAGCAGCTGCCACGAAGGTCAGGTGAACGAAGCGTTCCTGACCTTCATGCCGCACAGCGACCCGATGGACAAGGACCAGAACCCCTGGGTGCACTACATCTACCTGTTCATGACCCTGCTGCTGCTCGGCGTGTTCGGGTTCTTCGGCATCCATGCGGCGCTGTGGCTGCAGCGCACGCTGGTCGGCCGACTGCGCGGCGAGTTCAAGGTGCAGCACTTCGGCCCGGGGCCGTACGTGCGGCGCTTCACCACCACGCAGATGTGGCTGCACGTTTCCATCATCCTGAGCTTCCTGCTGCTCGCGGTGACCGGCCTGCCGCTCAAGTTCGCCTCCGCCCCGTGGGCCCCGGGCCTGATGAGCGCGCTGGGAGGCCCTGAGGTCGCGGGCTTCCTGCACCGCTTCGCGGCCGTCGTCACGTTCGGCTACTTCGCCGTGCACCTGTCGATGCTGTTCCGCGACGTCGTGCTCAAGAAGGAGAAGGGCTACTTCTGGGGCTGGCGGTCCATGACGCCGAACCTGAAGGACCTCCAGGACCTGATCGCGAACGTGAAGTACTTCCTGTACCTCGGGCCGCGACCGGCGCTCGACCGCTGGGCGTACTGGGAGAAGTTCGACTACCTCGCGGTCTTCTGGGGCGTCGCGATGATCGGCGTGTCGGGACTGCTGCTGTGGTTCCCGGGCATCGCCACCGCCATCCTGCCGGGCTGGGCGCTGAACGCCGCCTACATCATCCACAGCGACGAGGCCCTGCTCGCGACGGGCTTCATCTTCCTGTTCCACTTCTTCCACACGCACCTGCGGCCGGAGAGCTTCCCGATGGATCCGGTGATCTTCACGGGCAGCCAGACGCTCGAGCGCTTCAAGCACGAGCGGCCGGTGGAGTACCAGCGCCTGGTCGACGCCGGCACGCTCGAACAGTACTTCGTGCCGCCGCCCTCCAAGGCGCAGATCCAGCTCGCGCACGTGTTCGGCTTCGCGGCCGTCGCGATCGGCGTGTGGCTGGCGATCCTGATCTTCAGGGCGATCGCCAGCGGTGCGCTGCACCTGTTCTAGGTGCGAAAGTCCGCAACAGCGGCCGGTCCGGGGCATGGCCCCGGACCGGCCGTTTCCGTTCGAGGTGGAGGGTAAGGCGCACCGGCGGTATGCTGGCGCACGCCGGCGGCGGGGGCCGCGGGCCACGCCGGTAAATCACGACAGCAGCAGGCGCAGCCTCGGGGTCAATCGACTATGAAACACTTTTTCGCCGCAATCACCGGCAACGTCATCAGCCTGATCGGCACGCTGATGATCGCGCTGAGCCTGCTGTTCATCGGGGCCTTGCTGATCATGCAGGCGATGGGATTCGAGGGCGGCGCTTACCTCGGAATCATCACGTTCGTCGTGCTGCCGATGGGATTCCTCGCCGGGGTCATCATCGTTCCCGTCGGCATCTGGATACAGAAGCGGCGCGACGCGAAGGCGGCCGCCGAGGGCCGGCCGGTCGGTCACCTCCCGGTCGTCGACCTCAACAAGGAAAGCACCCGGGGCGTGCTGCTCGGCTTCGTGGCCCTGGCGGTGCCGATCATCGCGCTGGGGGCAGGATTGACCTTCAAGGCCGTCCACTACATGGATTCGACCGAGTTCTGCGGCATGGCCTGCCACAAGGTCATGCAGCCGGAGTACACGGCGTTCCAGCGCTCGCCGCACGTGCGCGTCGGCTGCGCCGGTTGCCACATCGGCCCGGGCGCCGAATGGTTCGTCAAGGCCAAGATCTCGGGCTCCTGGCAGCTGATTGCGGTGATGTTCGACCTCTACCCGCGGCCGATCGAGACGCCGGTCCACTCCCTGCGGCCGGCGAACGGCACCTGCGAGCAGTGCCACTGGCCGACGAAGTTCGTGGGCGAGCGCCTCAAGGTGCGCACGCACTACCAGGAGGACGAGGCGAACACGGAGATCAAGACGGCGCTGATGGTCAAGGTCGGCGGCTCGGCGGGCGGCGAGTCGCACGGCATCCACTGGCACGTCGACCCGAACCACACGATCCGTTACCTCGCCGATCCAAGCCGCGAAAAGATCTACGACATCGAGCTCACGGACGCGGACGCGGGCACCACGAAGCTCTACAAGACCGAGGAGCCCGCGCCCGCAGGCGCCGAGTGGCGCACGATGGACTGCGTGGACTGCCACAACCGGCCGGCCCACAACTATCGCAGCCCGCAGTACGAGGTGGACCTCGCGCTGTCGGAAGGCCGCATCGACAAGTCGCTGCCCTACATCCGTCGCGAGGGCATGCGCATCCTGACGGAGAAGGAATACCCGTCGCACGACGAGGCGCGCGAGGGCATCGCGGCCGCCGTGCAGGCGTTCTATGCGCAGGAGTACCCGGACCTCGCCGGTTGCCGAAGCGGTCGAGCAGGCCGGCAAGACGCTGGGCGACGCGTATTGCTGGAACAACTTCCCGCACATGAAGGTCACGTGGAACCTGTACCCGAACCACATCGGCCACAAGGATTCGCCGGGCTGCTTCCGCTGCCACGACAACAAGCACAAGACCGACGACGGCGACAAGGTCGGCAAGAAGTGCGGCACCTGCCACAACATCGTGGCCGACGAGGAAAGCGATTCGAAGCTGCTGCAGGAACTCGGCTTGCAGGAGGCGCCGCCGGAGCCGCCGGCTGCAGAGGAAGGTGCGGCACCGGATGCCGCGGCTGCCGCAACGGATACCTGAGCGACGGCAACCCCTTGCCAGCGACGGGAGTCGAACCGCTACTTCAGCGTTGCGTAGTAGGCCGCCAGGTTGGCGACGTCCGCCGCGTTGAGCTTCTTCGCCTCCTTGGTCATCTTCGGGCTCTTCGTGCGGGTCCCGTCTGGACAGTCCTGCATCGCCCGCGAACTTCGTCATCGCCGTGCCGCGAGTCGGCGAGTCATCGTCGACTACCGCCATCGCCGTGACAGTCGACGCAGGTCCTCGCCTGCGCCTTGCCCGGCGGCTCCGCGGCATGCCCGGCCGGCATCAGTGCACCGGCGCATCGAGGCATCACGTTCATCGCAGTTCTCCTGGGTCCACGCCGGCGCCGCAGCGCGGCATGGCGCTGCGCGCTCCATCCACCGCGGCGGCAGCAGCCGGAACAGCACGGTCAGGATGATGAACGGCAGCGCGAGCAGCAGCCAGCGCCGTCATCAGGCTCTCGATGCCCGTGATCTCCATCTTGTAGGCCATCAGGCCGCGGAAGCTCTTCGAGTACAGCTGGCCGCCGATCACCACGTTCCAGCGCATGCTGAAGATGCCGAGCAGTATCAGCAGCGACGACGTGAAGTAGAGCAGCTTGCGCAGTTCCTCGTTGAAGCGAACGCTGCGCACCAGCACCAGGATGAGCAGCGGCAGCAGCATGCCGAGCATCAGCTGCACGACGACCAGGCTCGTGAACAGCCTGGACGACACCAGCTGCGCGAGGATCCCGATGGACTCCTCGCTCTGGTACAGGCGGTGGATGTAGTCCAGCGCCTCGAGCGCGAAGTCCACGATGATGGCGACCAGCAGGAACAGCCCGATCTTGTCGAGGCAGCGCATGTCGAGCTTCTCGTTGCGCAGCAGGCTCAGCAGGATGTACAGGAACATCACCATGGCGATGCCCGACACGATCGCGGACATCAGGAACACGATGGGCATCAGGACGCTGCCCCACCAGGGGTTCGCCTTCACGGAACCGAAGATGAAGCCGACGTAGCCGTGCAGCAGGAACGCGGAGGGAATGCCGATGATCGTGATGATCTTGCTCGCCTTGTGGTCGAAGGCCAGCGCCTCGGGGCTCACGTCCTTCGAGTAGAGCGACAGCGCGCCGTAGATCCCCTTCATCAGCCCGCGGGATTTCTGCGCCATCAGGATCAGCTGGTGCCGGTACTCGAACCAGATCTCGATCAGCAGGATGCCGAGCAGGTACCAGAGGTACACGAAGCCGAACATGGCCATCGCGGAGGTCGGCTGCGGCGTGACGAAGATCTCGTAGGCACGCTCGGGGTGACCGAGGTGCAACTGCAGCGGCATGCCCGCGACCAGCATGAACGACAGGGCCGTGAGCAGGGCCAGCCGGTAGATCGGCTGCACCTCGACCACGTTGAACACCTTGACCAGCGAGGCGAGGATGAAGGCGCCGGCGACGATTCCCGTGAGGTACGGATACACCACGATCAGGATCGCCCACTGGGTCTCGACCTCGTTCGGGTAGATGAAGCCGACCACCTGGCTCAGCTGGTGGCTCAGCTGCTCGTAGCAGGCTCTCGGGCATGGCGCCGCTCATCGCACTTCTCCGTCAAGGTGCGCGTAGAGCACCTTCGGCTCGGTGTTCAGGTCGGGCTTGAGCACGCTGATCTGGTTCACGCGCTGGAAGCGCACCAGGCGGTCGGCCTGTGCCCTTCAGGTCGCCGAAGATCCGCGCCTCCGTCGGGCACACCTCGACGCAGGCCGGCAGCAGGCCCTCGGTGATGCGGTGGTAGCAGAAGGTGCACTTGTCGGCCGTGCGCGTCGTGCGGGTTCAGGTAGCGGGCGCCGTACGGACAGGCCTGGATGCAGTAGCGGCAGCCGATGCAGCGCTTCTCGTCGACCAGCACCACGCCGTCCTGCGTCTGGAAGGTCGCGCCCACCGGGCAGACCTGCACGCACGGCGGGTGCGCGCACTGGTTGCAGAGCTTCGGCACGAAGAACGTGCGCACGACGGTCGGGTCCTCGGGCGCGACCTGCTCTGGCGGCGCCGGGCGCGTGCTGATGCACTCGACCGTGGTCTCGCCATTCTGTGGATGCTGGTAGCGCTCGATCCAGGTGCGGAAGTAGAACGGCTCGTCCGGCACGCCGTTCTCGGCCTTGCACGCCTCGACGCAGCGATTGCAGCCGATGCACTTGTCGACGTCGACGCCCATGCCGTACCAGTGCTTCGTCGGCGTCGTAGCCGGTCGCGGCCGGTGCCGCGGCGGCCTTCCCATCGGCCTCGGCCGAGAGCGCCTGCAGCACGCCCGCGGCGGGAAAGAACAGGATCGCGTCCTTGAGGAACTCGCGCTTGTTCATTTGCGTCCCTCGGGCAGGTGGGCGTAGTGACACTCCCAGCACACGTAGGTGCCGCCGTGAGAGGCGATGTCGACCGTGGCCTTCGACGCGGCCGGATCGGTCGAGCCGGGCGCGTGGCATCGGCCGCAGACCTCCCGGCTGTCCGGCTTGGTCGGCAGCGCCGATGCGCGGCTCGATCATGTGCTGCTCGTCGACCGTGTGGCAGTCCGCGCAGGGCAGCAGCGCGTGCGTCGACAGGGCCTTGGTGCTGCTCGATGCGGCCGTGGCAGCCCGCGCACTCCTTGGGCGTCTTCGGGCGGCACGGGATCGTGCGGGTCGTGGCAGGAGACGCAGTTCTTGCGCGGCCTGTGCTGCTGCGGATCGACCTGCGGGAAGCCGTTGGGCCGCGACGAATCGTACCCGTGGCAGGCGAGGCAGAACTCCCGCTCGCGCGGCTAGCGGCGGCATCTCGGCGTTCTCGTCCGCGGCGTGCGCGGCCGACGGGGCCGTGGCAGTTCTCGCAGCCGATGTTGCGGTGCTTGCCGCCGTACTTGAGCTCGAACTGCTCCTCGTGGCACTCGCGGCAGGCCGCCACGCCGGCGTGGTGCAGCCGGCTTCGCCATCTCCCGTGACGACCGTCGCCGCCTGGTGCGGCCGGGCCGAGAACAGCGATTCGGGCAGGATCACGAAGCGCAGCAGCAGGACGATCGCGACGATGACGCCGATGACGATGCCGAGGCGCGTCACCTGTTCAGGCAGTTTCACTGGCCGGCCTCCCCGGACGACGGCCGATGCACACGCATCGAAGTGCGGTCGAGTTGCACGCGCTCCCCCTGGTCGCATCGGCCAGGACGCAGGCTGGTTTTGCCCGATGTTAGTTTTTCTGCCGGCCGGGCGATCTAAGGGGTTTGTGCAGGCGTGTTTCGGACAGTCGCAGCGGGGCCGCCCCTGCGGAGGCGAGGCGCCACGATGAGCGCCGCACCGTAGACGGCCAGCGCGATGAACAGTGTCGCGGGACGCGAGTACTTGAAGTCCTGGGCCACCATCTTGAGGCCGACCGCGACCAGGAGCGGATAGACCAGCCATGCCCACTCGCGGAACCGGGGATGCCAGCCGACCCACGCGATCACGAGCGCGGCAATGGCGAGCACGCTCGTGCGGACCGTGGCAAGCGCACCGAGGTCCACGTCTGCGATCGGCCAGCCCGGCGGTGACCGGGGCGAGGTAGCCAATGACCCAGCCGATGGCGAGCAGAACGAGGCAGAGCGCGATGACGAGCCTCAACCCGCTCGCGAACACAGCGCCGTCCGGCCATGCGGCCGTGCGGCCGCAAGCCATGCGGACGACGCAGCGGCGACGAGCACGACAAACATGACGACGCGCGGCACGGCCCAGGGCTCGACCGCCGCGGCCGCCAGTGCCCAGGCGCTGTAGCCGAGCGCGCCGGACGCGATGCCGGCCGCCACGATGTAGGTCGCGCCGTGGAGCAGCATGTAGAGTCGTCCCCCGCGAGACCAGGTTACTGCGGCCGCCGCGCCGAGTACGGCGAACACCACGCCGAGCCACTGCTCGCGCAGGACCAGCATGCAGCCCGCCAGCACCAGCACGAGCGCCAGCGACGTGTAGAAATACAGGTTCCGCTCCGGGCCCTCGCGCCGGCCGATGAAAGCATGAGCGACGCCGTAGCAGGCCGTGCCGAGGACCAGGCTGGCCAACCCGACCGCTGCAGGAATCACTCCGGTGGCCCGCGCGAGGAAGACGGTACCACCGAATCCCACCAGCAGTGCGGCGACGGTCTGCACGATCTCGAACGGGGTCACCTCGCGACCGCGGACGAGGGTGCGGATCGCAATGCTCGACGAGGTAGGCGCCGATCAGCGCCCACTGCAGCAGCATCGCGACATGGGGACGTAACCGGGTGCTCCGGCGCCAACGCGCGCATGGTCACGCCAGCGACGACGAGGTCGGCGGTCAGTGCCACCGGCCAGCGCAGCACCGTCCAACCGAGTTCATACGCCAGCCACAGGGTCGTCACGCCAAGTGCGATCAGGTAGCAGCGCAATCGGCACGACGACCCCGGTCTTGACCAGCAGGACGAGGCTGGTCGGCAGCGCTGCAACGATCGTGACCCACGCGACCGCGTGCAGTCGCTGGCGCCACGCGACGAGGAGCAGCCCGACGGTCAGCAATGCGAGGCCGAGGGCCCCGCCCGCGACCGGTCAACACCTCGAACCTGGTCGTTGCCTCGACCAGCAACGGGAATGCGACCATCGCCGCCGCGAGCGCATGGAACACGGCGCTCGTCACCTGCGCGCGCCGGCCGGCCCGGTCTGCAAGGACGAGCCAGGCAAGCCCGTACACGAACGCCAGGCTGATGCCGACCAGTTCCGCTGCGAGCAGCGCCTGCCTCGGTCATCGCCCGCAGGAAGAATCCACCGGCGAGCACGAGGAAGAGCCGACCGATCAGCGAAAGGATCACGATTGGATCGTAAGGGTCTCTCCTGGCAAGACCGGTCGGCGTGGCCTTCGGCCGCGCCTTGGTCGCCTCGCCGGCGCTGACATCGGTTGCAGGAACCGCCACACCGCGGGGGTGCGCTTCCAGCAGTTCGACGCGCCGCTGCAGCGACTCGACGGCTGACCTGAGTCGCTCGATGGTGGATTCGAGACGAGCGATGCGATCGTCCACGATATCTCCCCCGCCCCGCGCAACTTGTCAGTTCTGCGCCATGCGCGGTTCGCGCCCGGCCTGATCATCTGGCTGTCGGCGCCCGATCACACCAGCGTGCGCCGCAGCAATTCATGAGGGCTTGCCGTATGCGACTGGAGGAGCAAAAAAAACGACGCCCCGTTGCCGGGGCGTCGTCGTCACGTGCCGTAGGGCTGCCAGCAGCCCCCGGCAGTGCTTACCAGGACCGACGCGGACGGTCGGTCTTGGGCTGTGCTTCGTTGACCTTCAACGCGCGTCCGTCCATCTGGTGGCCGTTGAGGCTCTGGATGGCGCGGGCGGCATCGGCATTCGACATTTCCACGAAGCCGAAGCCACGCGGTTGGCCGGTGTCGCGGTCCGTGATCAGGGCGACGGATTCCACCGTGCCATGGGTCCCGAACAGGGTGCGGACAGCGGCTTCATCGGCCGTGAAGGGAAGGTTGCCAACGTAAATCTTGCTCATTTGAAAAAATACTCACTACTGAAATAGAAACAAACACGATCGTAGCGGTATCGCCACGAGGATCGGAAACTCTTCGGCTTAGGGAACTTGGGGCCAGGATTGCGCCGGGAAGGCGCGGGCCCGCAGCAACGGAAAGGAGAAGGGTCACTACCCGGGCGGCACTATACACGATTCGGCCGACCGGCGTGCATTTCGATTGCATCGGCCACACTGCCCGGCCCGCGCGACCTGTGCGATGCTGCGCGCCCTGATGCCGCTCCTGACCCTGCTCGACGCCGAACTCGCCTTCGGCCTGCATCCCCTGCTCGACCGCGCCTCGTTCACGGTGCGCGGCGGGGAGCGCGTGGGGCTCATCGGCCGCAATGGCACGGGCAAGTCGAGCCTGCTGCGAGTGATCGCGGGCGAGCAGACGCTCGACGGCGGCGAGATCCGCCGGCGGGACGGCCTGCGCGTCGTGCTCGTCGAGCAGGAACCCGGGTTGCCCGAGGCCGGGTCCTTGCGCGAGAGCCTTGCGCTCCGCGGCCGCTTCGAGCACATCGCCGACGACCGCGCGCGCTGGCGCACCGAGGTGCGCCTCGTCGAGTTCCTGCATCGGTTCGAGCTGGACGAGGGCCTCGGCCCGCAGGCCGCCTCGGGCGGCGAGCGCAAGCGCGCGGCGCTCGCGCTGGCGCTGGCACTCGACCCGCAGCTGCTGTTGCTCGACGAGCCGACCAATCACCTCGATATCGACGGCATCGACCGGCTCGAGGAACTGCTGCTCAAGGGTCCGGCATGCATCGTCATCACGCACGACCGCGCATTCCTCGACCGCGTCGCGACCCGCATCGTGGAGCTCGACCGCGGCCTGCTGCGCTCCTATCCAGGCAACTTCGCGGCCTACGAGAGCCGCAAGAGCGACGAGCTCGCGGCGGAAACCACCGAGCACCGGCGCTTCGACAAGTTCTGGGCACAGGAAGAGGTCTGGATCCGCAAGGGCGTCGAGGCGCGGCGGACCCGCAACGCGGGCCGGGTGCGCCGGCTCGAGCAGTTGCGCAGGGAGCGCACCGCGCGGCGCGAGCGAGTGGGCAGCGTGCGTCTCACGCTCGATGCCGGCGAGCGCTCCGGCAGGCTGGTCGCCGAACTCGAAGATGTCTGCAAGCGCTTCGGGGAACGGACGGTCGTGAAAGACCTGTCGCTGCGCATCATGCGCGGCGATCGCCTCGGCCTCGTCGGGCCGAACGGCGCCGGCAAGTCCACGGTGCTCAAGCTCGTCCTCGGCCAGCTCACGCCTGAAGCGGGCACGGTGCGGCTCGGCACCAACCTGCGGGTCGCGTACTTCGACCAGATGCGCGAGCAGCTCGACCCCGAGCGCAGCGTCGCGGACACGGTTTCTCCCGGCTCGGACTGGGTCGAGATCGGCACCGAGCGCAAGCACGTCGTGAGCTACCTCGGCGATTTCCTGTTCCCGCCGCAGCGCACCGATTCCCCGGTCAGCATGCTGTCGGGCGGCGAGCGAAATCGCCTGCTGCTCGCGCGGCTCTTCGCACGACCCGCGAACATCCTCGTGCTGGACGAGCCGACCAACGACCTCGACATCGACTCGCTCGAGCTGCTCGAGTCCACGCTGCAGGAATACCCGGGCACCGTGCTGCTGGTGAGCCACGACCGGGCCTTCCTCGACAACGTCGTGACGCAGACGCTCGCCGCGGAGGGCGATGGCACTTGGCGCGAGTATGTCGGCGGCTACAGCGACTGGCTGCAGCAACGGCCCGCGGCGAAGCCGGCGCCCGCGCCATCATCCACCGCCGAGCCGTCGCAACGCCCCGCTGCGAGCGGTCGGTCATCTGTGTCCGCCAGGGCCGGCGATGTCCGCGCCGCCACCAAGCTCAGCTACAAGGAGACGCGGGAGCTTGAGGAGCTGCCGGCGACGATCGAGTCGCTCGAGCGTGAGCAGCGCGATCTCACCGCGAAGATGAGCCAGTCCGATTATCACAAGCAGGGAGCCGCACAGATGAAAGCCGACGCGGCCCGCATCGACGCGATCGAGGCGCTGCTGCCCGCCGCATACGAGCGCTGGGAAATCCTGGACGCGAAGGCGACCGCCGCCCGGCAGGGCGCGCGCTGATGCGTTGCGCCCGCCGCCAGGGTTCCCGATGAGCGACGATCCGCACGTCTACGTCGATGCCGACGCATGCCCGGTCAAAGCCGAGGCGGCGAAGGTCGCCGAGCGTCACGGGCTGCCGGTGGTATACGTCGCGAATGCTTCGATGCAGGTCCCGCGCGGCCCGCGGATCCGGCTGCAGGTCGTCTCCGGCTCGTTCGACGCAGCCGACGACTGGATCGTCGAGCAGCTGCAGCCGCACGACGTCGTCGTCACGGCCGACATCCCCCTGGCGTCGCGATGCCTGAAGGCCGGAGCCCTGGTGCTCGGGCCCTCGGGCAAGCCGTTCACCGGCGACAACATCGGCAATGCGCTCGCCACGCGCGAGTTGATGGCGGACCTGCGCGCGTACGGCGTCGGCGGCGGACCGCCGCCGTTCGGACCGAGGGACCGGTCGCGCTTCCTGCAGGCGCTGGAGGAAGCCGTGCGCGACGCAAAGCGGGGACGATCTCGATAAGTCAGGTCCCTTGCGGCGGTTCCGGCACGGTCCCTCGCCGGCATCGCCCGCTCTGCGATCAGCCCCGCCGTCACCCCGGATGTCACTCGTGGCGGATGGCCTGTCGCTCGAGACCAGGCGACTCGATGAGGCCTCTCTGGCTCGCTGGAACCCTGCGAGCAGAACACACAACAGTCGCCCGGTTTCGGTCGCAGCAGCGCATGGCGGTTCCGGCACTCGCCGAAGAACAGGCAGGCGTCCGTCGGCATCGTCTCGACCTGAACGTACCCGCAGGCGGGGCAGGTCAGCGCAGATTCCAGGACAGGATCGCGCATGGTTCGCTCGATGCTATCGATTGCGGAACCTCCCGATGGATATTTCGCCATTCTGCGAAATACTGTCGGCGTGAAACCCAGGTCGAACGCGCCTGCCCCGGATGCCGTCTTCAAGGCCTTGGGCCATCCGGCCCGGCTGACACTGGTCAGGACGTTGCAGGGTGGCGAGCACTGCGTGTGCGACCTCGTGGGAGCGGTGGGCCTCGGTTGGTCCACCACATCCAGTCATCTCGAAATCCTTCGCGAGGCAGGCATCGTCGACAGTGAGAAGCGCGGGCAGCGGGTCTTTTATCGCCTGAAGCTCGCCTGCGTCGCCGAGTTCATCGCCTGCCTCGACGGGGTGCACCTCGAAAGATCCGCGCGGCGCATTGCTTGCGACTGCGCCTGAGCGCGGAGATGAGCATGACGACCCTCACCCTCGATTCGGAAGCCCGGCACGAACTCAAGACCTTCGGTCTGCTCGCGGCCGTGTTCGCGCTCATCTATTTCCTGCCCGTTGGCCAGCCACGCTTCGACGGGGCCGTGACCGAGGCGCTGGAGCTCACCAGGTGGTACGCGCGCGAGCATGTCGTGCTGTGCCTGTTGCCGGCGTTCTGGATCGCGGGTGCCATCGCTGCGTTCCTTTCCCAGGCGTCGGTCATGCGCTACCTGGGGCCGCAGGCGCCGAAGCCGCTGGCCTACGGCGTGGGATCGGTTTCCGGCACGATCCTCGCGGTGTGCTCGTGCACCGTGCTGCCGCTCTTCTCCGGCATCTACCGGATGGGCGCCGGCATCGGGCCGGCCACCGCCTTCCTGTACTCCGGTCCAGCCATCAACGTGCTCGCGATCGTCATGACGGCGAAGGTGCTCGGGGCGCAGCTGGGTGCCGCACGGGCCATCGGTGCCGTGGCATTCAGTGTCGTCATCGGACTTGCGATGGCGCTCATCTTTCGCAGCGAAGAACGGACGAAAGCCGCCGCCGCCTTTGCCCTGCCGGACGCGGACGCCGGCCGGCCTTTGGGGCAGACGGCCGCATTCTTCGCCGTCCTGGTCGGCATCCTGGTGTTCGCCAACTGGGGCGCCGCCTCGCAGACGACCGGATTCTTCGCCGCCGTCCACTCCGTCAAGTGGGCGCTCACATCGGGGCTCGGTGTGGTGCTCGCGTCATTGCTGTGGCGCTGGTTCAAGCTGGACCCGCGCCGGATCGCCGTGGTGACGGCCGCCACGATCGGCGTCGCCTTCGTTCTCCCCGGCCACCCGACCTGGCCGTTCCTGGTTGCGATGCTCGGGCTGGCGTGGCTCACGGCCGGTCGCGACGACGAAGCCGGCGAATGGTTCAACCAGGCCTGGAGCTACACCAAGCAGATCGTGCCGCTGCTGCTGGGTGGCGTGCTCGTGGCGGGATTCCTGCTCGGACGTCCCGGCCATGAAGGACTCATCCCTTCGGGCTGGATAAGCGGCCTCGTCGGCGGCAACTCGTTTGGCGCCAACCTGTTCGCCGCCGTGGCGGGAGCATTCATGTATTTCGCCACCCTCACCGAGGTGCCAATCCTGCAGGGCTTGATCGGCAGCGGCATGGGCCCCGGACCGGCACTCGCGCTGCTGCTCGCCGGCCCGGCGCTGAGCCTGCCGGCCATGCTGGTCCTGAACTCGATCCTCGGTTTGAAGAAGACCGTGACCTACGTCGGGCTGGTGGTCCTCATGGCGACCGTCACCGGCTGGATGTACGGCCTCGCGGTCGGCTGACGGCACGATGCGCACAGGAGTATCCCCATGAAGAAATTGCAGATTCTCGGGTCCGGTTGCGCGAAATGCCGCGCCCTCGCCGCGGTGGCGGAGCAGGCGGCCAAAGACCTGGGTCTCGGGTACGAACTCGAGAAGGTCACGGATGTGGCGCGTTTTGCCGACTTCGGCGTGATGTTCACGCCGGCGCTCGTCGTGGACGGAATCGTCAAGGCCAGCGGCAAGGTGCCGTCGCTCGACGAGGCCAAGCGACTGCTCCTCTGAGCCTGGCTTGCGCAATGCGTGGGGGTTGACAGGCGTCTATATTTCTATGATTCTGGAATTATGGATACTGAGGCCGCCGTCGATTCGCTCGCCGCCCTGGCGCAGGACAGCCGCCTGCAGGCCTATCGCCTGCTGGTTCAGGCCGGTCCGGAGGGCCTGACGGCCGGCGACCTGGCCGGGCGCCTCGGCATCCCGGCCAGCACGCTGTCGTTCCACATGAAGACCCTGGCCCACGCGGGCCTGGTCGAGGCGCGGCACGAGAGCCGGTTCATCTATTACTCGGCGAATTTCCAGGCGATGAACGAGCTGGTCGGCTACCTCACCGCCAACTGCTGCGGCGGTCGCTCCTGCGCGCCGATTGCGACGACGACCCCGAGGCGAAAGAAATCATGATGCGACCTGCGGGCAGGTTGCCTGGGAGCTGAGCGATGAATGAAGGCGAGAAGGTCTACAACGTGCTGTTCCTGTGCACCGGCAACTCGGCGCGCAGCATCCTGTCCGAAGCGTTGTTGAACCGGCGCGGCAACGGCCGGTTCCGGGCGTTCAGTGCCGGCAGTCATCCGAACGGTCGCGTGAATCCCTTCGCGCTCGACCTGCTGCAGCGCCTGGGCATGCCGACCGATGGACTGCGCAGCAAGAGCTGGGACGAATTCGCGGCGGTCGGCGCGCCGCCGCTCGACTTCGTCTTCACGGTCTGCGACAACGCCGCCGGGGAAGTGTGCCCGATCTGGCCCGGCCAGCCGATGACGGCGCACTGGGGGATCCCGGATCCCGCCGCGGTGGACGGCACCGACGTCGACAAGCGCAAGGCGTTCGACGATGCGTTGCGCGTGCTTGAGCGGCGCATCAGCCTGTTCGTCAGCCTGCCGATCCGCAGCCTCGACCAGCTCGCCCTCGCCCGCAAGGTCTCCGAGATCGGGAAGTCCTAGCCGTGTCCGCGCAGCGCGAAGTCGCCGGCAAGCGCGCCGCGGCGGCGCCGCTCGCGTTCTTCGAGCGGTACCTGACGATCTGGGTGTTCCTGTGCATCGTGGCCGGCATCGTCCTCGGGCAACTGTTCCCCGCCTTGTTCCAGGCGGTCGGCGCGATGGAGATTGCCAGGGTCAACCTGCCGGTCGGCCTGCTGATCTGGGTGATGATCATTCCGATGCTGCTGAAAATCGACTTCGGCGCCCTCGGCCAGGTCAGGGAGCACACCAGGGGAATCGGCGTGACGCTCGCCGTGAACTGGCTGGTGAAACCTTTCACCATGGCGCTGCTGGCCTGGATCTTCGTCCGGCACCTGTTCGCGCCGCTGCTGCCGGCCGAGCAGATCGACAGCTACGTCGCCGGTCTGATCCTGCTCGCCGCCGCTCCCTGCACCGCGATGGTGTTCGTGTGGAGCCGGCTCACCAACGGCGACCCGTACTTCACGCTCTCCCAGGTGGCGTTGAACGACGTCATCATGATCTTCGCCTTCGCGCCGATCGTCGCCCTGCTGCTCGGCATTTCCGCCATCACCGTGCCGTGGGACACCCTGTTCACGTCGGTCGTGCTGTACATCGTCATCCCCGTGATTCTCGCGCAGGTCTGGCGGCGTTCGCTGTTGCGCAAGGGCCAGCCGTCGTTCGACGCCACGCTGGCCAGGATCGGGCCGTGGTCGATCGGCGCCCTGCTGGTCACGCTGGTGCTGCTCTTCGCCTTCCAGGGCGAGGCGATCCTGCAGCAACCGCTCGTCATCGCGCTGCTGGCGGTACCGATCCTGATCCAGGTGTTCTTCAATTCGTCGCTCGCCTACCTGCTCAATCGCGCCGTGGGCGAAAAGCACAGCGTCGCCTGCCCGTCGGCGCTCATCGGCGCCTCCAATTTCTTCGAACTCGCGGTGGCGGCCGCCATCAGCCTGTTCGGCTTCGAGTCCGGCGCGGCGCTCGCGACCGTGGTCGGCGTATTGATCGAGGTGCCGGTGATGCTGCTGGTCGTGCGCGTGGTCAATGCGAGCAAGGGCTGGTACGAACGCGCCGCCTGAAAAGAAAAACCCCCGGTGGATTTCTCCACCGGGGGTTTCGGGCTCAAGAGCCTGGCAGTGACCTACTCTTGCATGACCAAAGGTCACACTACCATCGGCGCAGAGCGTTTTCACTTCCGAGTTCGAAAAGGGATCGGGTGGTTCCCGCTCGCCATTGCCGCCAGGCAAACTGGCTCACGCGCGCGTATCCGCGGCGCAATGAATTTGAATCGGGTATGACAAGCGTGTCGCAGTCGCAGCGATACCTCGCTGATCGACTCCAATGGGCCGGTGATCACCAGGCCGATTGGGTGTTATATGGTCAAGCCTCACGGGCAATTAGTACTGGTTAGCTAAATGCATTACTGCACGTACACACCCAGCCTATCAACGTCGTAGTCTTCGACGGCCCTTCAGGGGGATCGAGTCCCCAGGGAGAACTAATCTTGGGGGGGGCTTCCCGCTTAGATGCTTTCAGCGGTTATCCCGTCCGTATTTAGCTACCCGGCAGTGCCACTGGCGTGACAACCGGAACACCAGAGATACGTCCACTCCGGTCCTCTCGTACTAGGAGCAGCTCACCCTCAATTCTCCAACGCCCACGGCAGATAGGGACCGAACTGTCTCACGACGTTCTGAACCCAGCTCGCGTACCACTTTAAATGGCGAACAGCCATACCCTTGGGACCTGCTACAGCCCCAGGATGTGATGAGCCGACATCGAGGTGCCAAACTCCTCCGTCGATGTGGACTCTTGGGAGGAATAAGCCTGTTATCCCCGGAGTACCTTTTATCCGTTAAGCGATGGCCCTTCCATACAGAACCACCGGATCACTAAGACCTGCTTTCGCACCTGCTCGACCTGTCCGTCTCGCAGTTAAGCACGCTTATGCCTTTGCACTCTAGAGCGCGATGACCGACCGCGCTGAGCGTACCTTTGCACTCCTCCGTTACTCTTTGGGAGGAGACCGCCCCAGTCAAACTACCCACCATACACGGTTCCCGACCCGGATAACGGGCCTAGGTTAGAAAGTCGAACATTCCAGGGTGGTATTTCAAGGCTGGCTCCATGCGATCTAGCGACCGCACTTCAAAGCCTCCCACCTATCCTACACAAGAAGGTTCAAATTTCAGTGTAAAGCTATAGTAAAGGTTCACGGGGTCTTTCCGTCTTGCCGCGGGTACGCCGCATCTTCACAGCGATTTCAACTTCACTGAGTCTCGGGTCGAGACAGTGTGGCTATCATTACGCCATTCGTGCAGGTCGGAACTTACCCGACAAGGAATTTCGCTACCTTAGGACCGTTATAGTTACGGCCGCCGTTTACCGGGGCTTCGATCAAGAGCTTCGCCTTGCGGCTGACCCCATCACTTAACCTTCCGGCACCGGGCAGGCGTCACACCCTATACATCCACTTTCGTGTTAGCAGAGTGCTGTGTTTTTGATAAACAGTTGCAGCCACCGATTACCTGCGACCTTCGTTCGCTTCTAGAGTAAATCCATACACGATCGAAGGCATACCTTCTTCCGAAGTTACGGTATCAATTTGCAGAGTTCCTTAACCCGAGTTCTCTCAAGCG